>NZ_JBMOUC010000028.1:0-203 GCF_049319645.1 Sphingobacterium sp. Mn56C | reverse complement strand
GAAACTGTCCATATCTACACCCGATTATGTGTTAATAAACCTGTTTTTTGAAGTATAACATCCAAGAAATTATACTTATTTATATAAAGTAAGTAAACGTTGGTTAGGTGGTGTGCGTCTTTTTCTTGAACATCTTGGTAAAGTGGGGTTGATGGGTGCTGTTGCAGGTGGTATGCTACAGGGTGGAAGCAACTTGCTTCGCG
>NZ_JBMOUC010000027.1:0-209 GCF_049319645.1 Sphingobacterium sp. Mn56C | reverse complement strand
AGGTCTGGTAGTTCAGCTGGTTAGAATACATGCCTGTCACGCATGGGGTCGCGGGTTCGAGTCCCGTCCAGACCGCTTCAACAAAGGGAAAATTAAAAGTCCCAACGTTCTTTAAAAGTAAAGATATTTTTTAGGTCTGGTAGTTCAGCTGGTTAGAATACATGCCTGTCACGCATGGGGTCGCGGGTTCGAGTCCCGTCCAGACCGCT
>NZ_JBMOUC010000026.1:0-209 GCF_049319645.1 Sphingobacterium sp. Mn56C | reverse complement strand
AAAGCCTCCTTAGCTCAGCTGGTAGAGCAACTGACTTGTAATCAGTAGGTCATTGGTTCGATTCCGATAGGAGGCTCTTGTACATATGCCAGGAGATTATTCCAGTGTATGGTACCAAGAAATTTAAAATAGTGAAAAGCCTCCTTAGCTCAGCTGGTAGAGCAACTGACTTGTAATCAGTAGGTCATTGGTTCGATTCCGATAGGAGG
>NZ_JBMOUC010000025.1:0-223 GCF_049319645.1 Sphingobacterium sp. Mn56C | reverse complement strand
ACTAAAGCAAGCCAGGTTCTATGGCCGTGAAGTGCTAAAGTAAGCCTAAAGGTTAAGTAAGGTTAAGTAAGGCTAAAGGTTAAGTAAGGCTAAAAGATCAAGACTAGTGCCTCCTATACACCTAGCGCCTATACTTCAAGCCTATAAGCAGCAAAAGCTATAAAACAAAAAATCCCCTCCAGTTTCCTGAAGGGGATTTGTATAAAAAAAGGCACCGACCTAC
>NZ_JBMOUC010000024.1:0-230 GCF_049319645.1 Sphingobacterium sp. Mn56C | reverse complement strand
GCTGGATTCGAACCAGCGACACAAGGATTTTCAGTCCTTTGCTCTACCAACTGAGCTATGGCACCTTTTAAGTTTTTATTTATAAACTGTTACCTTCAGTTTTTTTGCCTTTCAGCGTATAAAAAAGCCTATTCTTTGGAGAACAGGCTTTTGTGGTGGTGCCAGCTGGATTCGAACCAGCGACACAAGGATTTTCAGTCCTTTGCTCTACCAACTGAGCTATGGCACCT
>NZ_JBMOUC010000023.1:0-333 GCF_049319645.1 Sphingobacterium sp. Mn56C | reverse complement strand
ATAAAAATGTCGCTATCTTTGCACCACTCCGCAAGGGAGGGACGGTCGAAAGATTATTGAAATAAGCAAAGGATGTGACCTTAGAGGTGTTTCAGCCTACGTTGTAGCACGAAACAAGAAAAAGGCACTTCGAAAAAAAAAGAAAACTTTTTCTTGCAAATTCGAAAAACATGCTTACCTTTGCAGTCCCTACTAAAACGGGCCTCTTGCCGCAAGGGCAAGGGAAAAATAAAAAAGATTAAAACATGCCTAGTCAAATAGGTATTGCGATAAAGCAGAAGCGCGATGCGGATGCGACAAAAGTTCTTTAAGAAATCTGATCATAGTAGCGTA
>NZ_JBMOUC010000022.1:0-418 GCF_049319645.1 Sphingobacterium sp. Mn56C | reverse complement strand
TTACTGCAGGAAAAGTGAAACGATGATTTTTTAGGCTTTCCCAAAAGAATTCAACTTAATCACCGTAAAACGTATAGATGAGGCATAGAATAGGCTAACGCCATACACCAGCAGCTCGGCCTTGGTTATGTACCCGCCCATTCGTATAGAAAAAAAAGATCCCGGAGAAGTTATCAGCCAAGTACTAAAGCAAGCCAGGTTCTATGGCCGTGAAGTGCTAAAGTAAAGGTTCAGTAAGGCTAAAAGATCAAGGCCAGTTAGACGTATCCGTTTTCCATTCGCCAGTGCCCTATACACCTAGCCCCCATACGCCAAGGCCATTAGCAGCAAAGGCTGTAAACCAAAAAATCCCCTCCAGTTTCCTGAAGGGGATTTGTATAAAAAAAGGCACCGACCTACTCTCCCACCTGTTACGGCA
>NZ_JBMOUC010000021.1:0-549 GCF_049319645.1 Sphingobacterium sp. Mn56C | reverse complement strand
ATATTACTTCCAAGCCTTTGCTGCGTATATTTTTTAATATAAGCTTAACCTGCTAAAAATGAGACGGAATAAAATGAGACGCCGGTTTTCTGGCAGGGTCAAAAACAGGAAAAATAGAATATTATAGCTTCCCAGGCTGTTTCTACTTTTGGTTTAACACCGAGGTATTACAGCTATCTGTGGCTGATATTTTCACTAAAAAATAATGCTTTTTTACTTCTGCTAGCCTTCTGCTGTCTAATAAATGGTTGTCTACACTTAAAATTTGAAGAACTAATCCCGTAAAATATACAGCTGGTATGTTGAAATTGTAATTTCTGCACCTCGGCTAAGCAACAAAAACGCGTATATATATTTCCTTATGCGACAAAAAAAAGTTCGGTTTCAGTATAAAAATTTGGGGGGGGTAACGGTATAAGCTGCTGTCTACACTTAAAATTTGAAGAACAAATCCCGTAAAATATACAGCTGGTATGTTGAAATTGTATTCAACTATTCGAATTACTTACTGCAGGAAAAGTGAAACGATGATTTTTTAGGCTTTCCCAA
>NZ_JBMOUC010000020.1:0-875 GCF_049319645.1 Sphingobacterium sp. Mn56C | reverse complement strand
AAAATGAAACGCCGGTTTTCTGGCAGAGTCAAAAACAGGAAAAATAGAATATTATAGCTTCCCAGGCTGTTTCTACTCTTGGTTTTACACCGAGGTATTACAGCTATCTGTGGCTGATATTTTCACTAAAAAATAATGCTTTTTTACTTCTGCCAGCCTTCTGCTGTCTAATAAATGGTTGTCTACACTTAAAATTTGAAGAACAAATCCCGTAAAATATACAGCTGCTATGTTGAAATTGTATGCAACTGCTGGATTTTTTTTATTAAATATGCAATAAAGCTTATAAATTAGGCATAGCATAGGCTACAACCATACACCAGGATTTGTATACAACTCAATAAATATAGGTAAATACATTTTACTATTCCCAGAATGGTGGTTTATAACAACATACTTTTTATAAAATGTATTATAACTTTTCATGCACCAAACAAATAAAGAAATAAACAGGAAGAAAGAATTCAATTTTCTCCTCAGGAAAAATAGGTATGATTTCTTTTATGAATATAATTACGTCATAGTCTTTATATAAGAGCGCAATGAGCTGATGTTAAACAATATTAACCTTTAATTAGTACATAATATTCTACCAACTATTATAGGAGTTGTCTTTATACAAACCTCAGGCTAATTTAAGCTGGCACAAAGTAAATAACCCATCATACCTGTACTACTTACTTCTGCCGTTTTACATACCATACACCAGCAGCTCGGCCTTGGTTATGTACCCCGCCCATTCGTATAGGAAAAAAAGATCCGGGAGAAGATCCCGGAGAAGTCATCAGCCAGGTACTAAAGCAAGCCAGGTTCTATGGCCGTGAAGTGCTAAAGTAAGCCTAAAGGTTAAGTAAGGTTAAGTAAGGCTAAAAGAT
>NZ_JBMOUC010000019.1:0-903 GCF_049319645.1 Sphingobacterium sp. Mn56C | reverse complement strand
GTAGGTCGGTGCCTTTTTTTATACAAATCCCCTTCAGGAAACTGGAGGGGATTTTTTGTTTTACAGCTTTTGCTGCTAATGGGCTTGAAGTATGGGCGCTAGGTCTCTAGGGCACTAGTCTTGATCTTTTAGCCTTACTTAACCTTACTTAACCTTTAGGCTTACTTTAGCACTTCACGGCCATAGAACCTGGCTTGCTTGAGCGCTTGGCTGATGACTTCTCTGGGATCTTCTCCCGAATCTTTTTTTCCTATACGAATGGGCGGGGGTACATAACCAAGGCCGAGTTGCTGGTGTATGGCGTTAGCCTATTCTATGCCTCAGCTATACGTTTTACGGTGATTAAGTTGAATTCTTTTGGGAAAGCCTAAAAAATCATCGTTTCACTTTTCCTGCAGTAAGTAATTCGAATAGTTGAATACAATTTCAACATAGCAGCTGTATATTTTACGGGATTTGTTCTTCAAATTTTAAGTGTAGACAGCAGCTTATACCGTTACCCCCCCAAATTTTTATACTGAAACAGAACTTTTTTTTGTCGCATAAGGAAATATATATACGCATTTTTGTTGCTTAGCCGAGGTACAGAAATTACAATTTCAACATAGCAGCTGTATATTTTACGGGATTAGTTCTTCAAATTTTAAGTGTAGACAACCATTTATTAGTCAGCAGAAGGCTGGCAGAAGTAAAAAAGCATTATTTTTTAGTGAAAATATCAGCCACAGATAGCTGTAATATCTCGGTGTAAACCCAAAAGTAGAAACAGCCTGGGAAGCTATAATATTCTATTTTTCCTGTTTTTGACTCTGCCAGAAAACCGGCGTTTCATTTTATTCCGTCTCATTTTTAGCAGGTTAAGCTTATATTAAAAAATATACGCAGCAAAGGCTTGGAAGTAAT
>NZ_JBMOUC010000018.1:0-911 GCF_049319645.1 Sphingobacterium sp. Mn56C | reverse complement strand
TTCCTGAAGGGGATTTGTATAAAAAAAGGCACCGACCTACTCTCCCACCTGTTACGGCAATACCATCGGCTCGGGCGGGCTTAACTTCTCTGTTCGGAATGGGAAGAGGTGAACACCGCCGATATAGGCACCTGAATATCATTTGATAGTATCACAACGTACAACATAAAATGTATCGTGAAACATATCATTGACGTATATTGAAAGAAAAAATAACAAGAAGTAGAAGACAACAGAACTATCCGCTTGGAAAGCTTCGGGCTATTAGTATCACTCGGCTTTGGTCTCTCAACCTTTACACCTATGACCTATCAACGTAGTCATCTTCTACGACCCTATAAGGAAGTCTCATCTCGTGGCTAGTTTCGCACTTAGATGCTTTCAGCGCTTATCTATTCCATACGTAGCTACCCTGCCGTACACCTGGCGGCATAACAGGTTCACCAGCGGTATGTCCAACCCGGTCCTCTCGTACTAAGGTCAGATCCACTCAAACTTCCAACGCCCACAACAGATAGGGACCGAACTGTCTCGCGACGTTCTGAACCCAGCTCGCGTGCCACTTTAATGGGCGAACAGCCCAACCCTTGGGACCTTCTCCAGCCCCAGGATGTGACGAGCCGACATCGAGGTGCCAAACCTCCCCGTCGATATGAGCTCTTGGGGGAGATCAGCCTGTTATCCCCAGAGTACCTTTTATCCTTTGAGCGATGGCCCTTCCATACAGAACCACCGGATCACTATGTCCGTCTTTCGACCCTGATCGGCTTGTTGGCCTCACAGTCAAGCAAGCTTATGCCATTGCACTCCTCGTACGGTTACCAAGCGTACTGAGCTTACCTTTGAAAGCCTCCGTTACCTTTTTGGAGGCGACCACCCCAGTCAAACTACCCACCAAACAATGTCCTCGA
>NZ_JBMOUC010000017.1:0-961 GCF_049319645.1 Sphingobacterium sp. Mn56C | reverse complement strand
TGAGTTATTAGAAAAAGGAACTGCATTTCCCTTAATTCAGGCATTATTAAAACTTAACGATTACGTAGATCCTAAAAAACCTATTGTAGAAGTAGTTGTAATGTCAAGGAATAGTCCTGAAACTGGAGTTAGAGTTTTAAAAGCTATAGAACATTATCAACTTCCACTAACAAGATGGGCATTCTCTGGAGGCGAACCATTGTCTCCATTCTTAGATGCATTTGATATAGATTTATTTCTTTCGAAAGATGAAAAAGAAGTTCAAAAAGTAATTGATAATTCAAATTGTGCTACCGCTGTAATTTACGACCCCCCAGCAGATTATGTTCCCGAAACTGAGAGAGTGAAATTTGCATTTGATGCAGATGCTGTTGTGTTTTCAGAAGAATCAGAATTAATTTACAAAACTCAAGATTTAGAAGCATTTCATAAACATGAAAAGGAAAATGAAGATGTTCCACTAAATGGCGGACCTTTCGCTGAATTATTGAAAAAACTATCAAAAATTCAAGAAAAGTTACCAATGACAATTGAATTAACTCCACTGAGAATTGCAATTGTAACAGCTAGAAATGCTCCAAGTCATATGCGAGTAATTAAGACCTTGCGTCATTGGGGTGTGTATGTTGATGAGGCATATTTTATGGGTGGATTATCAAAAGATAAAGTTCTTAAAGCATTTGGAGCACACATTTTTTTTGATGACCAAGAAATACATTTAGACGGCTCAAGTAAAGTTGTACCATGTGGAAAGGTTTTGTATAAATCAGATTCACCAATGAAGCAGTATGATATTAGAATTTCAAAAGAATCACCTATATTAAAAAACGATGAAACTCTAAACATCGAAATTCCAGAAAACGAAGAAGAAAAAAATAAAGCAACGAACGCATAACAAGGGTTTGGCGCTATGGTGGGTTAAGGCTAAAATTTGAAGTTTTGGCTTTCTATTCTGCAAAAG
>NZ_JBMOUC010000016.1:0-983 GCF_049319645.1 Sphingobacterium sp. Mn56C | reverse complement strand
GAAGCAGTATGGTGATGTACTGTGGACTTTATAGAAAAGCAAATGTAGGCATAAGTAACGATAAGGCGGGTGAGAAACCCGCCCACCGAAAGACCCAGGTTTCCTGATCAACGCTAATCGGATCAGGGTTAGTCGGGGCCTAAGGCGCATCCGAAAGGAGTAAGCCGATGGACAACTGGTTAATATTCCAGTACTTTTCTTAACTGCGATGTGGTGACGGAGTAGTGACACTGCCGCGAACTGACGGAATAGTTCGTTGAAGGATGTAGGTATACGATATGTAGGCAAATCCGCATGTTGTGCTGAACTCCGATAGTACAGCAAAGCTTCGGCAGCGCTGATAGTGCAGGTAATCAGACTTCCAAGAAAACCCGCTAAGCTTCAGGTTAAGAAAACCCGTACCGCAAACCGACACAGGTGGTCGAGGAGAGAATCCTAAGGTGCTCGAGTGAATCATGGCTAAGGAACTCGGCAAAATGGCCCTGTAACTTCGGGAGAAGGGGCGCTTCCTCCAGCGATGGAGAAGCCGCAGTGAAAAGGCCCAGGCGACTGTTTAGCAAAAACATATGGCTTTGCAAAATCGAAAGATGAGGTATAAGGCCTGACACCTGCCCGGTGCTGGAAGGTTAAGAGGGGATGTCAGTCGCAAGGCGAAGCATTGAATCGAAGCCCCAGTAAACGGCGGCCGTAACTATAACGGTCCTAAGGTAGCGAAATTCCTTGTCGGGTAAGTTCCGACCTGCACGAATGGTGTAACGATCTGGGCGCTGTCTCAGCCATGAGCTCGGTGAAATTGTGGTATCGGTGAAGACGCCGATTACCCGCAACGGGACGGAAAGACCCCATGAACCTTCACTATAGCTTAACATTGAAATTGGGTACAGTATGTGTAGGATAGGCGGGAGATAATGAAGCGGTTTCGCCAGGAATCGTGGAATCACCCTTGAAATACCGCCCTTTCTGTATTCGGTTTCTAACTCGGC
>NZ_JBMOUC010000015.1:0-1286 GCF_049319645.1 Sphingobacterium sp. Mn56C | reverse complement strand
AGGGGGATTGTTGATAATAATCGTAACCTAATTGGTGGTAAGCAGATCTTGTATGGAGATAATGCCGCTAAGGGGGGAACGAAGTTGTTGAACCAGTTTAATAGTGCAGAAAGCCTCATTCAAGGGGCACAGTCCACCTTTGGAAAAGCACTAAAGCATGGTGAGTTGCAAGGTTTTGTTAAAGGTAATGCTGACGCTATTTTTAAATCGATAACCAATGGAGGAACCGCACTACCCTCTGGTGCAATGCAAATGTCAAATGGGAATATTATTAGGATGTATAATGCTACTTCGACTGGCGCTCCAACTATATTCATAAATACTCCTTCTCAGATTTACAAAATAAGAATTACACCATGACAGAATTTGAAAGCCATATAGAGTTTTATAGATTATACTGGCATCAACATTTTTCAAAAGTTGTTCCAGAGGATAATTGGGGAGATAGTAAACTTGCGGAAGAATATTTGCAAAAATATTGGCTGCCAGAGCAAGAGTATTTAAGCTTTTGGAAGCGGATACAAGATAAAATTTTCGTTCATGGCAAGACCCTACCAGACTTAATTTATCATTCAGGATTTGAGATGATAGTTGCAAATGGAGGATGTTTGTTTGTAGAAGAAGATTTTAAGCAACTTCAAAAAGCTATGCTGAGTATCGGAGAAATGTATTTCGCAGTTGTTCAAAATACACAAGAATATACAAATGACGAGCCAATGTTCAGGATGAAATTTCCAGTAAATATAACCTGGGATGAACTAACAAGTGGCAACTATATCTCGGCGGTGCTCTTAGAGATGTCTTTAAATGAGTTTTTTGTATTTGGTGAGAATGGAAATTGGGGTAAATATTCTGCAAATGACTATAAACGTCCATTGGATATAATCGGTTTTAAACCTGAATTAGCTCACATTTTTCAAGAACATTTTAGGCAACCGAAGGAAGATCAGGAAGAAATATGGGAGTGGTTGCCACAGGAATATAAAGAACTTATCAAGTAGTATCAAACGCCAGGCTTACAGCTTGGCGTTTTTGTTTTACATTAAAGAAATCTTGCTTGCTTTGATAAAATGGTCAACGGTAGTTAGCAGGCATTCCTTTTTCTTTTCGGGGAGTGTTGCGATATCCTGAAACCGTTTGAGCATAGCAGGGTCTTTAAAAAGGTCGGACTGTTCGTTCTCTCCCAATAGGCAGCCCACCGTCGTATCTAAAATCTTAGCGAGTTTTTTGGCAGCTTCGATAGAAGGTGTCATTTCATCCCTTTCATATTTACCGATAGTGGTATG
>NZ_JBMOUC010000014.1:0-1374 GCF_049319645.1 Sphingobacterium sp. Mn56C | reverse complement strand
ATTAAATACAAATCCATAGCTTCGGTAGTAATCTTGATGCCCGTTTATTATCCACGCCCGGTCGCTCGACTAGTGAGCTGTTACGCACTCTTTAAATGAATGGCTGCTTCCAAGCCAACATCCTAGCTGTCTGGGCAACCGGACCTCGTTAGTTCAACTTAGACTACATTTGGGGACCTTAGCTGATGGTCTGGGTTCTTTCCCTCTCGGCCTTGGACCTTAGCACCCAAAGCCTCACTGCCGAACATATCTGATAGCATTCGGAGTTCGTCTGGATTTGGTAGGATTTGACTCCCCCGCACCCAATCGGTAGCTCTACCTCTATCAGACTCTATTTCGACGCTGTTCCTAAAAACATTTCGGGGAGTACGAGCTATTTCCCAGTTTGATTGGCCTTTCACCCCTACCCTCAGGTCATCCGGAAACTTTTCAACGTTTATCGGTTCGGTCCTCCAGTTGGTGTTACCCAACCTTCAACCTGCCCAAGGGTAGATCACAAGGTTTCGCGTCTACCTCTACTGACTATACGCCCTATTCAGACTCGCTTTCGCTGCGGCTGCGTGGCTGAACCACTTAACCTTGCCAGTAAAGAGTAACTCGTAGGCTCATTATGCAAAAGGCACGCCGTCACCGGACTCGCCGGCTCCGACCGCTTGTAAGCACACGGTTTCAGGTTCTTTTCACTCCCCTGTTCGGGGTTCTTTTCACCTTTCCCTCACGGTACTAGTTCACTATCGGTCTCTCAGGAGTATTTAGCCTTACCAGATGGTGCTGGCAGATTCCCACAGGATTTCTCCGGTCCCGCGGTACTCAGGATACCACTATGCTGATTCGCCTTACCTGTACGGGGCTATCACCCTTATCGCGCATCTTCCCAAATGCTTCCAGTTCATTGAATCAATACAATAGCGTGGTCCTACAACCCCACTAATGCCGTAACATTAGTGGTTTGGGCTCTTTCCCGTTCGCTCGCCACTACTTGGGAAATCATTATTATTTTCTCCTCCTACGCCTACTTAGATGTTTCAGTTCAGCGCGTTCGCGTATTATACGACATACCTTCAGTATGCCAGGTTGCCCCATTCGGAAATCTACGGATTAATTCGTATTTGCCAATACCCGTAGCTTATCGCAGCTTATCACGTCCTTCATCGCCTCTGAGAGCCTAGGCATCCCCCGTGTGCCCTTATTTACTTTCTTCACATCTGCAGCCCTTTTGCTACTGCAGTGTTGCTTTGACTTTCTCTTTATTAACTGTAATATCTACTAATAAATACTACAACTATACAATAAAGATATACGTCTCTGTTGTCTTCTCTTGTGTTTTTTTTCTTTCAATATGTCAAAGAACTCTTTTTCCTTATTTTTATATAC
>NZ_JBMOUC010000013.1:0-2077 GCF_049319645.1 Sphingobacterium sp. Mn56C | reverse complement strand
ATTATTACAATAATAACAATATACAAAAAGGAATCGTGGAGAATAACGGATTCGAACCGTTGACCCCCTGCGTGCAAGGCAGGTGCTCTAGCCAGCTGAGCTAATTCCCCGATCGTTTTTTTAGTAGTCCCGAGCAGATTTGAACTGCTGACCCCTACATTATCAGTGTAGTGCTCTAACCAACTGAGCTACGGGACTAGCTTTATTATTCAATCTCTCGATAAACTACCCGGATCCTAACTAATAATAGTTGGGGTGGGCACTTTCTTCTGTGTCTCTTATGTCTTTATCTTGATCGTTCGCAGCATAACGAGATCCGTTTTTGATCTCTAGAAAGGAGGTATTCCAGCCGCACCTTCCGGTACGGCTACCTTGTTACGACTTAGCCCCAATTATCGGTTTTACCCTAACACGCTCCTTGCGGTTACATGCTTTAGGTACCCCCAACTTTCATGGCTTGACGGGCGGTGTGTACAAGGCCCGGGAACGTATTCACCGCGTCATTGCTGATACGCGATTACTAGCGAATCCAACTTCACGGGGTCGAGTTGCAGACCCCGATCCGAACTGTGAATGGCTTTTCGAGATTGGCATCACATTGCTGTGTAGCTGCCCGCTGTACCATCCATTGTAGCACGTGTGTAGCCCCGGACGTAAGGGCCATGATGACTTGACGTCGTCCCCACCTTCCTCTCTGCTTACGCAGGCAGTCTGTTTAGAGTCCCCACCTTAACGTGCTGGCAACTAAACATAGGGGTTGCGCTCGTTGCGGGACTTAACCCAACACCTCACGGCACGAGCTGACGACAGCCATGCAGCACCTAGTTTCGTGTCCCGAAGGACTTATCCGTCTCTGGATAATTCACTAACTTTCAAGCCCGGGTAAGGTTCCTCGCGTATCATCGAATTAAACCACATGCTCCTCCGCTTGTGCGGGCCCCCGTCAATTCCTTTGAGTTTCACCCTTGCGGGCGTACTCCCCAGGTGGATAACTTAACGCTTTCGCTAAGACGCTGACTGTATATCGCCAACATCGAGTTATCATCGTTTAGGGCGTGGACTACCAGGGTATCTAATCCTGTTTGATCCCCACGCTTTCGTGCATCAGCGTCAATAATCGCTTAGATAGCTGCCTTCGCAATCGGAGTTCTGAGACATATCTATGCATTTCACCGCTACTTGTCTCATTCCGCCATCTTCAACGATATTCAAGCAATTCAGTATCAAAGGCACTGCGACAGTTGAGCTGCCGTCTTTCACCTCTGACTTAAAATGCCGCCTACGCACCCTTTAAACCCAATAAATCCGGATAACGCTCGGATCCTCCGTATTACCGCGGCTGCTGGCACGGAGTTAGCCGATCCTTATTCTTCGGGTACGTTCAGCTACCTTTACAAAGGTAGGTTTATTCCCCGACTAAAGCAGTTTACAACCCATAGGGCAGTCATCCTGCACGCGGCATGGCTGGTTCAGACTTCCGTCCATTGACCAATATTCCTTACTGCTGCCTCCCGTAGGAGTCTGGTCCGTGTCTCAGTACCAGTGTGGGGGATTCTCCTCTCAGAGCCCCTAGACATCGTCGCCTTGGTAAGCCGTTACCTTACCAACTAGCTAATGTCACGCGAGCCCATCCATATCCTATAAATATTTAATTGTCAATCCATGCAGATCAACAATGTTATGCGGTATTAATCCGAATTTCTTCGGGCTATCCCCCTGATATGGGTAGGTTGCTCACGCGTTACGCACCCGTGCGCCACTCTCACCAAAGTAAGCAAGCTTACTCTGGATCCCGTCCGACTTGCATGTATTAGGCCTGCCGCTAGCGTTCATCCTGAGCCAGGATCAAACTCTCCATTGTAAAATGAAGTGTTAGATCAAGACTATTTATAATAAATAGAATTGTTCTGTATGTTAATATCTATACAAAAACGATACTATCGGAATTTCTTGTTTTGCTAACTTATTCGTCTGCGAAACTTTCATCTCTCGATTACTCGTTACGCTACTATGATCAGATTTCTTAAAGAACTTTTGTCGCATCCGCATCGCGCTTCTGCTTTATCGCAATACCTAT
>NZ_JBMOUC010000012.1:0-3124 GCF_049319645.1 Sphingobacterium sp. Mn56C | reverse complement strand
TTGACCGGAAGTCACGAAGAAATGAAAGCTATTTTCAAAAGTTCTGAAAAAGCGAATGCATGGGTAAGAGCAAACTATGACTTTGTTTGCAAGGAATTTGGAAAAGAAAACATTGTTCGCTTTACACTTCACTTGGATGAGAAAACGCCCCATATACACGCTGTTGTTGTGCCTTTGACATCTGACGGCCGTTTATCTGCAAAAGAACGTTTCGGAAATCGCAACGATCTTTCAGACAGACAAACTCGTTACGCTGATGGAATGGAGCAATTTGGCTTAAAAAGGGGAGTTGTAGGCTCAAAAGCAAAGCATACATCAGAGGGTTGGTACATAGCGAAACAAAAAGAGGCTGAAAAAGCTATTTTAAACCCATTAGACAGATTGAACTTTTTAGAGCGATTAAATCCTTTGAAAAAGATAGAAGTTTTAACAGAGGGCTTAAAATTGGCTCAAAATCACAAATTTGATAGTGACCAAAAGGCAAAGAGGGAAGAAGCTAAATTATTAGAGCTTCGAGAGAATTATTCACAGCTGAAGAAGAACTATGATAAAATTCTTCGTTCAGAAAGCACTTACAAAGCTCAACAAGACACAATCATTGATAGACTGCAGAAAGATATCAACTATGAAGTAAATCGTCTCTTACAAGGTCGCTTTAACCTACACCAATATACTCCAGAGGAAAGGAAGCAGTTTGCATCGAAAATGATTTTTGAAGTATCTAAAAAACAAAAAGGGGTTAACCAAGAGATTTACGACAAAGCGATGAGTAAAAATGATTTTCACAAAAATCTTACTCAAGCTTTTGAAGTCAGAGCAGAACAGAACCAAGAACGAGAAAACAAAGTAAACTTAAATCAAAATAGAGGTTACTCACCAGGGCGATATTAACCCCTCGCACATCTTCGGCTTACCTCTCTTCGAGCAGGCTTCTGACGCCCTACGGTTGTCTGCTGTTTAGAGAGAAAAAAAGAGGAATAATAAGAAGCTAAGAAGCAAAAAAAAATAAGTATTTGGTTTTTAGTACTTTAGATGTATTCAAATTGTAATCCTAAGCGTGTGAGATTGTAATCCTAAGCGTATTTAATTGTAATATTTTAGCTTAAATATTACAATATTATTTTATTTTAAGTGAAATAATATTGTATATTTGCTTAGTTTAAATTACAATTAAAATGTAAGTATGGAAAATCTAACTCTCTCAAAATTTCAAAAAAACTCTGAAAATCCTTTCATAAAACAAGCAATTGAACAAGTTCAAAAAAATATAGTTAAGAAATATAAAACGGCTACAAACACAGGTGAAAAAGCTATTTTAAAAGCCTATGACGAAAGTACTGGAGAGGTATTAGGACATACCCAATTTATTCGTCAAATCGAAGTAGATGAAGAACAATTTGCTAAGTTTTACTTATCTAATTTTTCGGCTTTTTTTGATTTAAAACCTCAAGCTATAAAAGTTTTTGGATATATATTAACTCAATTAGTTCCAAATCAAGACACATTTTATTTTGAAAGAGAAGAGTGTATGAACTATACAGGCTATAAAAGTGATAAAAGTGTTTTCATTGGATTAGCATCTCTTTTATCGAATGAAATAATAGCTAGAGGTAAAACAGATTATAAATATTATATAAATCCAATGATTGCTTTTAATGGTAATAGAATAACTTTTGCAAAAACATATATAAAAAAGCAAAAAGCTCATAAACCATCAGACCCTAACCAAATGACTTTATTATAATTAGATGCGAGGACATAAAAACGATTTTAGTATGACCTTTTATGACGGAGAGGAAAAAAGGCTATTTCTAGAATTTGTACATGATACAAATAAAGCTATTGAATGGGCTAAGTCAAAAAATATAAATTGGACTCATGCAATGGTTTACAACAGAAGAACAAGAGAAAAAATAGAAAGATTAATTAACAATAAAACGTAAAATTTGAAATGAACCAATCAATTAACGCCCCTAAAAAGAAAAGTAAAGCACTAGGATGTCTAAAAATTTTCATCGGAATTATGATTGTTGGAGCTGTTATAGGATTTATCCAGCAAGCTTTAATGAGTGATGAAGAAAAAGCACAGCAAGAAATTGAACGAGCTTCTGAAAAAGCAAAAAAAGATAGTTTAGACTATGCAGAAGAACAAAATAGAGCCGTACGAATGAAACTCATAAAAGCAGAAATTCATTCTGAAGAACTTCTCAAAAAAACTCTTAAAGACCCTAAAAGTTATGAAAAAATCAATGTTGAATCAGGCTATTCTAAAGACAGTTCAATCGTTGTTAATTTAACTTATAGAGCAACAAATTCTTTTGGTGGATATATACAAGAAGAGAAACAATTTGTCTATTCTAAGGATGGTAAACTTAAAGATATACACAATAAATAAAAACCTTTTATAAAAAACATCTTCACAAAAAATGCCCTGATCTCCGCTATCAAGATAGCTTCGAAGAGGGCATTTGTTTGTTTGATTCAAAGGTACTAACTTTACTCCAAATCAACAACCTTTATCGGTTGTTTTTTTGTCGCTTGTTCGGACCTTTGTTTTTATAAGGTTTCGCCCACTAGACTTTACATTCGCAAAGCTCTGTAAAGTGGGCTCTTGCAGAGGGCTTCAAAGTCCTATTCGGACTTTGCCAAAAACGCTACTAAACCGCAAGCGATTTAATGCATTTTTGAGGTTTGCCTTTTCAAACTTGAAAGGCAAAAAGAAAGGACATTTGTTTGTTTATCTCTCGAAAACATATCCGAGAAATAACCAAACAATTTTAAAAACTTGAATTATGGGATACGCAGTTTTTCACGCATCAAAAGGAAGTGGCGGAGGTGGTAAACTTGGCGCACACATTGACCGAGATAAAAGCCAAAAGCAAACTTTCAAATCAGCAGATCCTGAAAGGGAGCATTTGAATAAAGATTTAATCGATAATCATTATTCAAAGATGAAATTACCAGATGCAATCAATGAACGAATCAAAGAGGGGTATAAGGGGAAAAAAGCACTTCGGAAAGATGCTGTTAAATTTATTCCAATGGTATTGACCGGAAGTCACGAAGAAATGAAAGCTATTTTCAAAAGTTCTGAAAAAGCGAATGCATGGGTAAGAGCAAACTA
>NZ_JBMOUC010000011.1:0-5408 GCF_049319645.1 Sphingobacterium sp. Mn56C | reverse complement strand
CGAACGCATAACAAGGGTTTGGCGCTATGGTGGGTTAAGGCTAAAATTTGAAGTTTTGGCTTTCTATTCTGCAAAAGCCAATTATATTGACTTTTTTCTTAAATTTATTCAATTAATTGGCTTTTGCTTACTGTGTCGTTAAATTGAAACTTTTCGCTTCAATTTCCGCCACTGGCACCAAGTCCCGAAACGTTATGCTCAATTTTAAACCAATGTCACTTCAAGAAATAACTCTAAATATTTTAGCCGAAAGAACCTTAACTCAATTTGACAGTAAAAAACTTGTTGATTGGGCTGTAAAAGTTTTAGAATTAGGATACGAGAATGAAAATTTATTTGTGTTAGCTGGACTTGATTTTGATTCAACTGAAGAACGAGAAAAATATTTTTGGGAATCTCTAAAAGATTTGAAAATAGAAGTTGAAAAAGATGAAGAAAAATTAATAGAAAACTACGCATTAACAATTGCAAAAAAAGTAACTAAAAAAGAAATTGAAGTAGATTTTGCATTTAAGCAAATGTTGAAAATAGTTTCTGCAAGTGATTATGACCAAAGATATATTGCATTTTATGAAATAGATGAAGATTTAGATTATTTACGATATGATAATTCAGTTATTTTTAATACGGAATTAAATCTTGAAAACTCAAAAGAATTTATTCTTGAAGAATTTAAAATTTTCATCGAAATGGAAACTTTGAATGTTCCATTTGAAGACCGAAGAAAATGCTATTGTGAAAAATGTAAAAATCTAAATATTCCAATCACTAAAAAAAAATATCAACTCAAAAAGCCTTTTAAATCTTTAGTTTGGAATTGTGGAATTTGCGGTTCTGAAAAATTGAAATACAACAATAATCACGAAGTTAAAAGAATGATAATCGAAAATTTTAAGAAAAACTACGCCTAACAACGCATGGGCAAAATGGCGAGGTAACGGCTAAGTTGAAGGTTTCTGCATATTTTCACGCAAAAATCCTCAAATTATAATCCAAAGCATGACTTTAACTGAAATAGTCAAGACTTAATCTGACAGGTGCAATAAATTAACAACTGAAAAATAGATTAGAGTTATGACAACACAAGAAAATAAGCAACAAGTTGAATCTATAGATTTTGCAGAAACATTACTATATTCGAATAGGCAATCTGACAATCTTTAAAAACAACCAACTGTCAGATCAAGTAGGGGTAAGGCTACACAAGATTGAAAGTTTAGGCTTTCTAATTCGCTCAAAACGTTATTAGAAATACTTTTTATTTAAATATTTACGGATTCCCGTAACAAACTTTCATTTTTTCATGAGATATTAGCATTTAAATAGATTTTTGAAAAATAATTAGATTGTATTTATATCAGTCTTTTTCGGACTAGAATAATTTATAGACTATATGGCAGTTTCAAAGTCGATATTTTGGTTATTTAAGCTGAAATAAGATTGATGATAGGTTATATCTATTACTAATATTTGTTTAGATAACCTGTAGGATTTGGTTTTTAAATAAATCATGATAATTTATTTAAAATAATTACTATATAACAGTATCTGATAACATGATATTAACGAAAGGTGAAGATTGTACGATATTCAAAGTTGTCGCAATCTACAATACTTCTGCTTTTTACAGTGCTTGTGCTAGATAATCGCCCTTCGCCAATATCCGGAACTTTACCTGAAACCTTATGACGACCAAACAAACAATACAAAGTAATGAGTGATACTAGGAGAAAGCGAATTTATCTGTCCTACTCTTTCCAAGACAAAGCGAAGGCAGAATTTATTGCAAGTCACTTGCATAATACAGGATTTGATGTAATTTCTGATTATAGAAATATTTCATCTGACAAATATATGTTTGATGAAATAAGATACTCTCTACAATCCAGCGACTTTGTTCTTATATTATTGTCCAAATCTCTTTTTGAATCTTCGTATTTTAAGTTTGAGTATTCAAAGGATTTTTTCTATCACACTAGACAAAGAAAAGTAACAATCATACCTGTTTTAATAGAAAAATGCGACATCCCAAGTGATTTTTTAGAGTATGAACTTTTTAATTTAACTAATGACTTTGAAAAAGGGTTTGAAAAACTTCTAAAAAGAATCGTTGCCATACCTGAAATATCGTTTGAAAATTTTAGTCCGGCACAGTTTGAAGAATTAGTTTTTGATTTTTTGAAAGCCTATGGATTTATAAATATTCAAAGAGAACAAAGATTTAATGATAAAGGTGTTGACTTTATAGCTGAATATTTAGCCAAAAACCCCTTTGGTCAAAAGAAAAAAGAAATTTGGATGATTGAAACCAAATTCTATTCTGAGGCTCGTTTCGATATTAAAGCAGTAAAACAAATTGTTGACTTATACAAATACATAAATAAAGAAGACGTAAAAGTTTTATTAATAACCAACAGCCAACTTACATCTGTTGTTGAAGAGTATCTAGAAGATTTAAGGCGAGGTAATTTTGTTGATATTGATGTAATTGACGGACTTCTTTTAAAAAAATTTATTGCAAAACGAAGCAGAATTTTAAATAAATATTTTATCAAATGAGCCAGGTAAACGATTTCATTCAGAGATTGGATGCCTGTCCATTAGGAAGGCCAGGTTGGAGCCAATTTGAAGATTTATGTACAGAGATTATTGATTTTTTGTTTGTGCCACCATTAAGTCAAACTCAAAGACAAGCAAGAACTTATTCAGGTGTAAACAGACGAGATGCTATTTTCCCAAATAGAAATATGACTGCGACAAATGATCCTAACGCAAAAAATTGGCATCATTTATTTCTCGAATTAAATGCAAGAATGATACTTTTTGAATATAAAAATTATGACAATACTGATATAGGACACGAAGAAGTTAACCAGACAAGGAATTACATGACTGTACCAATGGGCAGACTTGCTATCATGATTTGTAGTAAAGAACCTGTTGATTCAGCACACAGACAAAGAAATACAGTTTTTACTCAAGACCAAAAAGTAATTCTATTCTTGACAAAAGAACATTTAAAAGAAATGCTGGTAATGAAGGAAAGAGGCGAACAACCATCTGATTTAATATTAGACTTTGTAGAAAGGTTTTATGTACAACACGAATAACAATTCTACAAGAACGGCATCAGGTAACATCGGTTTAACAATATGGCGGCTGAAGTGCTTCTATCAAATAATTGTGCAAGGTTCAACAGCAGTAATTCTGTTGAACTTTAGTGTTAAAAATCAGCCACATCACCAAGCCCCTAACCTTTATCCCTAATTATTACAAAGAGCACATTAAATGATATCATCTATATTCTTAAGACATTTCAAAATATACAAAGGAATAAATTTTATTCCACTTTCAGAAGGTTGTGGCTTTTCAAGTTTAATTGGAGAAAATGGTGCTGGAAAAAGTTCTATTTTAGAAGCGCTTGATTATGCTATAAATAGAAAAAATAATTCTGATTGGCCTGTTAATAATGAAGCTAAATATGACGGAGGTTTGAGTGGAACAAACATACCATTTATTGCACCAATTTTAGTGTTAAAGAAAGACTCATTAAAAAAGTCAAAAAAAGAAGAAGTAGAAAATTACGAAAAGGCTTTAAAACTATCGAATTTTTTATGGGACACTAAGATAAAAACTAAATCAGCCGCCGCATTAGATGACTTTTACAAACATAGAGATGAACTAAAGCAAAATTTTTCTGAAGAAGAATATTTACTATTAATAATAGGTAAAAAATATAACGAAACAGGGATATTTTTTGGTTCCTACCATAATTATATTGATTTCGTAACTGATAATCCGGCAATTAAACCGACAGAAGAAGAAATTCAAAAATATTTTAAAGGTTTTTATGAGTACATTATTTCTCATTATTCCTATATATACATACCTGTAGAAACTGATGTTCATACTTATACAAAACTAGAGACTCAGGATATGCAAAAGCTAATGGACAAGAATATTCAAATTGAAATTGAAAACGCCATTAAGCCAGGAACTTTAAAGCAGATAAATAAAGATTTAGATAATTTCGTAAAAGAGATAGAATCAATTTTAGAAATTTATGAATATAAAGGGCATTTTAAAAATAGTTTAACGATGCCTGATTTAGTTTCCAAAATTATTGAAGCTTATTTTTCTATAAAAATATTAAATCGAAAAGTTGATGGAAAAAGAATACCAGTTAGTGAACTTAGTTCTGGAGAAAAACGTAAAGCACTAATTGATATTGCATATTCTTTTCTACTAAATAATTCTGATCGAGAGTCAAATATCATTCTTGCAATTGACGAACCCGAAGTATCTTTGCATATTTCATCTTGTTATAGTCAATTTGAAAAATTAATTGATTTAGGTAAATATAATCATCAAGTGATAATATCTACACATTGGTATGGATATCTACCAATCGTTACGAATGGAAGTGCAACCTCTATAAAAAAGAACGTAAAAAATGAAATTACTATAGATTATTTTAATCTGTTCAATTACCGTGAAACAATAACTCAATCTAGAAAACATATTAAAGGAATATTGCCAGTTGACTATAATATTAAAAGTTATAATGATTTGGTGCAATCTATAGTTTTTTCTGTTATTCAAGACAATCCATATAATTGGATAATTTGTGAGGGGGTATCAGAAAAAATTTATTTCGAAGAAATATTTAAAGAAGAACTAGAAAAGAAAAATTTAAGAATACTTCCTTTAGGGAGTTTTAAAGAAGTAAGAAAAGTATATTACTATCTTCAATCACCAATAAAAGATCCAGATTATAACGTAAAAGGAAAAATAATATGTTTAATTGATACAGATAACGAAAGAGTTGAAGTGGATTTTCAGAAATCTAAATCTTTGTATTTTGACAGACTAATAAATAACCAAGACGGAACAATCTTAGTAGATGTTAATAGTAATCAAACTTCACCAGCAACCGAAATAGAAGAATGCTTAAATCCTATTTTATTTTATCAAACTCTTATGGAGTTTTCCGAAGAGAATCAAAATTTAAAATCAATTCTAATAAAATCAGAACTAAATCTAGATGCAAATAATTCTTATCAATTTATCGACTTAAGAGAAAGTGAAAGAAAGATAATTAAAGATTTTTTTGACGACAATGAAGGTTATAATAAAATCCGTTTTGCAAAAAAATATATTGAACTTTTTAAACTAGAATTTTTTAAAGATTGTAGAGATATGAAATGGATAAACGAATTAAAGAAAAGAATAAATAATTAGGCATAACACCGTATTGGCGAAATGGCGGTTTAAGGGAAGCATTGAAAGTTTAGACTTTTTAATCCGCCACTATCGTCAATACGCGGCCCATTATGCGTCATTGCACCCAACCAACATCACAAATTAAAAATTATGGCATTAGATTTTTCCGAAATACTTGTTGTAGG
>NZ_JBMOUC010000010.1:0-82113 GCF_049319645.1 Sphingobacterium sp. Mn56C | reverse complement strand
AAAAACTTAAAAGGTGCCATAGCTCAGTTGGTAGAGCAAAGGACTGAAAATCCTTGTGTCGCTGGTTCGAATCCAGCTGGCACCACCAAAAAGGCCTGTTCTTCCCAGAAGAACAGGCCTTTTTTTATTGCCCAGCATTTAATATCTGCTGAACACAGGCGTTATGGGAAAAAGCTGTAAGCTGCCAACAAGGGTTTGCGGAGCTACTGCATAGGTATGTTACGGATTTGAGCATGAAAGTGGGGGTTCGGTGGAGGTGGCTTCCATGCTGGCCCTTGTGTTCGATATGCCCTGGCATTATAAAATCAGGAAGATATAGTGCTGTACCCCACTCCTCTGTAGGTTGCTGTATTAGCTGTGTATATGTCTTGTAATACGCTATATTTCAGGTCTCATGACACTTGAAAATTGTAAAAGTGGAGAAGAGCTGCTTAGGCATCAATATAGCATTGACTGTAGAGAAGTGAAAAGGTTTCATCCTATTGAAAAGCTCAACGAAAGTGAAAAGGAGCATGTACTCGCTCGGCTTGATGCATTCCTCGCAAAGAGCATGATTCATTTTTCTACTGCATTTAAAACAGTAATACGGTGTACTACCGACAGCGGTTTAAGACTAAAAACTTCGTTGGGAGATTAGTTTAATTTGGTACCAGCAAGGAGTGAATTGCTAGTCATTGCAGAACAACATTCCCCAAATTATGGAGCACAAAAAAATAAATAATCCATATAGTTTAAGTAAAGGTTATATAATTGATCTGTAGAACTATCTAAACATCCCTTAAGTTAATTTCACGAAATATTTTTGTGATTTTATTAATTATTAACGCTATCGATTATGATTTTATTTAATACTTTATGGCAAAATTACCCTGATATATCGGATAAACCTTGTAATGAAAACCTTTTTATTAATCAATGTGCCATAAGAATGAGCGTTGCTCTTTATTTTTCTGACATGGATTTAAGTTCTTTTCCTGGAGCTAAATGTTGGGGTCCACACCCAAATATCCAGAAACAGTATTTAAGACTTTTAAAGTAGATGCAAAAGAAATTGATCCAATATTTAATGAGCCCTATTTTAAACCTTTAAAAAAGGATGCTGATAGTTTTAAACACTTTCTAGAGGCTCAAGAAATTGCGAATTGGATGGACACAAAACCAAATATTTTTGGAATAAAAAATATATTCAAAAGGAAAAGAAATAGGGCTATAGGAATTGATTTAAAAAAGATTAAATACTTATTTTATATGCTAATAATGTGTATAGTTTTTTTCTCTTGTAACAAAAACAGAAAAACAAAAGAAGTAGATATTTCAACTAAAACACAACAATTTAAATTAATAGATAGCAGATATGTTGAATATAATTATTTAGAATTAATTGCAGACAGTAATGATATAACTTCTCTTAAATTTAGCGATATCCTTTATTCTCAAGACTGTAAATCGTCAGCAAAAAGTGGACAGTTAAAGTTATAATCTTAAGGAGGGTTTTCATTAAAAACATTAAATTTAATTATGGAAACTCCAAAGAAAAAGAGCACTGAAAAATTTGTCAAAGACATTCGTAAGTACACCCGTAGGATTTTCAGTTCAGAGCAAAAGATTCTAATCGTAATGGAAGGCCTTCGAGCAGAGATTTCAGTCGTCGAACTCTGCCGTAAACACAACATTGCCCAATCTCAGTTTTATTCCTGGAACAAAGAATTTATTGAAGCGGGTAAAAAACGTCTTTCAGGTGATATTACCAGAGAAGCAACAAGTGATGAGGTTTCAGATTTAAAGAAAGAAAATGCTCGTCTGAAAGAAATTGTAGCCGATCTAGTTCTTCGCTACGATATTGTAAAAAAAAGTTTAGACATGCTGGATTAATCCATAAATACAGGAAATATATGCGATTATCAGCAGCTGAAAAATACGAGATTATACAAACAGTCACACAGAGTGAAATCGGTGTAAAACGTACTATAGATAGTTTTGGGATTGCCCGAAGTACTTTTTATAAATGGTACCAGAATTATCTCAAAAGTGGCTTTGATGGCTTGGAAACAAGTAAAAGAAGTTGTCGTAGGCAGTGGAATAGTAGCCCCCAAGAGCAAAAGGATCTGGTTGTAGAAATTGCGTTGGAACATACCGAGTTGTCTTCAAGAGAATTAGCTTACAAAATAACAGATGAACAAAGTGTTTTTATTTCTGAATCAAGTGTTTATAGGATATTAAAACAAAGAGATTTGATTCCTGCACCCAATCATTTTCTTATTTCAGCAGCTAATGAGTTCAAAGATAAAACAGCATTTGTGCATCAAATGTGGCAGACGGACTTCACTTATTTCAAGATTACCAGTTGGGGATGGTACTATTTGAGTACTGTTTTGGACGATTTTAGCCGCTATATTATTCATTGGGAGTTATGCGACTCGATGAAAGCTGACGATGTAAAAAGGACAGTAGATACAGCAATTGCTAAAGCAAAATTGAAGTCGAAAGCGAAACCGAAATTACTATCGGACAATGGCGCTTGCTACG
Organism: Sphingobacterium sp. Mn56C; assembly: GCF_049319645.1. Lineage (NCBI taxonomy): Bacteria > Pseudomonadati > Bacteroidota > Sphingobacteriia > Sphingobacteriales > Sphingobacteriaceae > Sphingobacterium > Sphingobacterium sp. Mn56C. The sequence goes on along the minus strand of NZ_JBMOUC010000010.1, from coordinate 79,587 downwards.
TGTCAAACGAACTGAAAACTTATCTTAAAAGCGATTTGAAGTTGAAACAAGTGCACGGAAGACTAATGCATCCACAAACTCAAGGGAAAATTGAACGATATCATCGGACGATGAAAAACGTGGTCAAACTCAATAATTTTTATCATCCCGAGCAGCTCATCGAAGCTTTAACAGAATTTGTAGACAATTATAATGAAAAACGTTATCATGAATCACTCAAAAACTTAACTCCAGCTGATGTCTATTTCGGTAGAACAGATCAAATTCTAAGAAAAAGAGAACAAGTGAAAATCAATTCAATTAACCTGAGAAGGCAATTGTATAATCAACAAAAATTACTAAATTTATAACAACAATCTCTCCTTAAGGAGATAGACCTAAGTGTCCAAATTAGTTTGATGACGTACATTCTCCTATCATCAAATAAAAGCGATTTTCCTCTGATGTATTTAGCGATATTAATTGCTTTGAGGCTAATAGTTGTCTTATAATATTTTTGCTTCCAGTTTTTTGATAGAGAGTTGACTCTAGAGAGGGTAAAGTTATTTTCATATGTTACATCAAATTCATTCTCAAGGTTATTATTAAAGGTGATTGAATTACAATTTACTAAGTAACAAATTGTAATTCACACAAATATAACCAAATAAAAGCTCTCTCGATTACGGAAAACCGTATTCGAGTTGTAAATTAAGAGGGTCTTATCTAACACTGGGCTGATTCTCTTTGAGGACTTTAACGTTATCATGAGAAAAACATGACATAAGCAATCATCTACATCAGAGTCAGCACAGACGAACAAGCACTGAAAGGATACTCACAGCGTAGCCAGGAAGAAAAATTAAATAAATATTGTAAAGACAATCATATTGAAATTGTCCAGACCGTATTTGAAGACCATTCAGCAAAAAACTTCGAACGGCCGGCATGGACTACCATGATGAAACAATTGAACATGAATAAAGCTGCAAGGCCACAACTTATCCTATTTACTCGCTCGGATAGATTTAGTAGGAATACAGCAAATGCATATTACACAATAACCCAACTTCAAAAGATTGGAATTGAACCCCAAGCTACAGATCAACCTTTGGATATGTCAATACCTGAAAATAAGGTATTATTGGCGATATACATCGTCACAGCAGAAGTAGAGAATGACCGAAGATCTTTAAATATTAAGCAAGGTATACACAAAGCCAAGAATGAAGGACGATATATGGGGCGAGCACCTATAGGATATCTCAATATATCGTTACCAGACGGAACAAAAACAATCATTCCCCGTGAGCCAGAGGCAACATTTATCAAAAAGGCGTTTCTAGACTTCGATGAAAATATATCAGTTCGTTATTACCACAAAAACCGTTCTTAAAAGTGGGTTAAAATGTAGTTTAAATGCATTCTTCAATATACTTCAAAATCCAGTCTACTGTGGTAAAATAAGAGTTCCATCTTTAAATGGAAAAACTATAGTAGAGGTTAAAGGAATCCATAAACCTTTAATTTCGATAGAACTTTTTGATGAAGTACAATCAAGAATTAAACGACGCAACAAAAAATACATTAAACAAAGTGCGAATAGTGAGCTTATGTTTAGAGGAATACTCAGTTGTCCTCTTTGTGCAAAAAAAATATCTGGAAGTGGTTCAAAGGGAAGGTCTAAAAAGTACTTTTATTATCATTGTTCTTCTTCTTGTGGTTATCGAGTAAGGGCAGATCAAGTAAATGAAAACTTATTATCAGGGATTCGTTTGCTAAAACCAAATGTGGAATATACTCCAATTTTCGAAGATTTTATCAGAAAGATTTACGGCAAATTGTATGAACAAAAATCTATTGATAAAACCAATATCAATAGATCATTACATAAAATGATAGAACGAGTTGCTAATGCAAGGGAACTTTTAGTAAAAGGTACAATTGACGAAGAAGATTACCATTCAATAAAATCAGACTGCGAAAATAGAATTGGCATCTTAGGCACACAACTCAATGATGCTTATAAACTTGATGTAAAGCAGAAGCAGAGTTTAAAAAAGCTTACGAAATGTTTCCTAAAACCCGCTCTTATTTTTCGTGGCACAGACAATTCCATAGAATTAAAAGTTGCTTCGTTGTTCTTGAATAAAGATTTTGTATATAGCGATGCCGACTTTACAAGTCACTTGAAAGATGAGGTTCGGATCGTTTATGTATCTCAGTACTCTAATACAAAAGAGAATTTTGAAGAAGCAGAGGTCATTAAAAACATTAGCAAAGAACAACAAGAGATAATCTCGAATATTATAGAAATTGAACTAATCAAAGGGAATAAAATATCAACTCAAAATGCCACCAAGGTTTTATCCTTCCTGTTAAAACTTGCAGAAATTTGTATTTCTATCAAAATCAAGATCGGTTGAAAAAAAGAAAATATTTAAAAGCGTGAACGTGGTTCGAATCCTGTCAACATATTTCAATATTCTCAATTTTTAATTCAAAAATAGTTAAAACATACTTTTGCAACTGAAGAAAATCTCAACAGAAACCCTCCCTATGGTAATAAAAAGGCACTTAAACAAAAAATGGCACCACTTGTCTTTAAGTGGCGCCATTTGGCTTTTTTGTCGGGGTGGCAGGATTGGCTCAGCCCCGCCGGCCACCAACGCGCGCCCTGAGCCTCCACGGATCGAACCCCGGTTCTCATCAGCCAACCCCTAAACAAAAAAAAGAGTCCTAACTTTCGTTAGAACTCTTTTTTTGTCGTCCTCCCAGTACAATTTTCGAACCATTTTTTAGATGATTTGAAGTTACTAACTTTAGAAAATGACCTATAATCAAATGTTTAATAAATCATAAGTTTGTTGGAAATAAAACAATGTAAATGGCTCGAATTTTTATATTTTTTAAAATTAAACGGAAAACTAGAGAGGATAAAGATCCACTATCTATCAGTTTCTATAGCTGCTAAGTCTTTTGTATATTTTTCTAACAGAATTTTATTCAACTTTGAAAACCTTTCTAACTCTTCAATTCTTTTCTTTAATTTTTCGATTAAGTATTTCTTTTGAACCGTATCATTATTGTAATTTTCGAAACCAATAGTAGGGTCACTGTCTAAGATTACTCTTACGATTTTTGTATCGTCATTATCCTGTATGTTTATTGAATTGTCGAGAAAGGATGCTGTTTTTTCATTTTTAGCTTTCAAGGCAGCCTGATTCAAAACGAACTCTATCCAGATCCTGGCAGCTTTGTCAATTTGCAAAGCCATATTGGTATAGCCTGTTATCTCTTTTAGAGCTGGGTTACCTTTCTCCAGTTCAGATAATTCGTGATCTAACGAATGGTAAAAGAAAGGTTCCTGTTCCTCTGGATTGAGTCGTTCCAATGTTTTTAGAATAGGTTCAAACTCTTCCAATGGTCGTTTACGGGAAGGCAGTAACCATCTGTGCTTCCACAATGCCAGAATTGTTTCGAAGCACTCTTTTTCTGCTTCTTTCTTATCCTCAGACAGAGCTTGTTCGGCCGCTGTCATCCTTTCTGCTATATAATGAGCCATCCAGCGTGAGAAGGTATCCACACCTGGCTCTAATTTAAGCTCCTTTACGAAGAGCTTACCCAAGTTTTTGACTTTTTCCTGTAGTTCTAAGTTCTCCATCTGATGATAGTATAAATAGTTTGTGTATAGGTTTCGAATAGTCGTATTTGTCTTCTCGACTCCGGTATTTATAATTAATTTCCCTTTTTATGCCGACTTCCAATATCAGGTCACATTTAAGCGTTGAACACATATATTTTAAAAATTGTAATGACGCTTTTAATCGTTTTCCGGCCTGATTTGGATTTTCATCTCTGTCGGATCGTTGACTACTCCATATTTCGCATTTCAAGGCAGGATATGATGATTGGGGTAAACACCAAATTTTTCCATTATCATCTAGAGACAAACTCAATCTGTCCACAATACTATCTCCTATAACATAAGGAGGATAGTCTAAATTATCAGCATAGGGATCATATTCATCTAGTCTTTTGGAACCAGATTCATCCTTAATCCACCCCTTAAGTTCGAAAGAACCTGATTCTATCTCCATGTTTCCCTCTTCATAATATGGAAGTTTATAGTCATGAGGGTCACTACAAGTTTCTAATGCCCTCATTAGCGAGTTGGAAGTGTCTTTAGAAACCAAGGCAGAGGCTATTGAAAAACTTTCGGTTCTTTCGCTATCTTTTTCTTCCCATCCTCCTTGCACGTTAAGCCATAATTCTTCGTTGTTATCTGCTGTTAATAATGTTTCAAAAAAAATGTTTTCTGAGATATCCGCTCTCCAGTTTTCATGCTTGTTTTCTGAAATCCATTCAGGTCTTCTTAATGGTACAGGATCCCGATAATCTATTAACCATTTTCCATCGGCACACGTCAATAAATGACCTGAAATCCACTCGTTCCACTCATTATCATACCAATCTCGTTTTGAAACCACAGGCATGTTCTCAATAAGCTTTGCTGCTGCTGCCATCAGGGAATGGTAAGATAAATAAAAATCAAGATTATCAGTCCTTGGGTAACTTCCGTGACTATGCCACGTTTCTCTTTCATTAGAATGGCTATTCCATATCGATATTCTCGGATCATTGTAATAGCCATTTTTCTCCTTTATACCCCATTCTTCAATGATGACACTAGCCGCTATATCTTCTGCTTGTTTCCCTGGTATGCCAAATACATCGCCCAATGGTTCAAACCAGTATCTGTCAAAATCCCATCCGAAATGAAAATCATATTCAGTATTAACTATTCCGTTTATATCCCAATAACTGTCTACTTTATCATTGTAGTTCATTTCCATTATCGGCATATTACTTTTGCCAACAACCTTTAGCTTATTTAGTGTTTCCTCAACATAGATATCCTCTAAAGAAGTGGAGAGATTAACTGCTATCTCTGATGAAAATTTTTGTATAAGAATGTGTGGCTCGCCAAAAGCATATTGAACAAATATGTCTTTATGTTGGCCTAACAATTCTGGTTTGTCAAGAGAAACCCTTGCTAAAGCAATTAATAAATATAATCGGGCATGAAGGTTATAAAAAGGAAACTTATGGTGTCCGAATGCGCCTACTACGTCTTGTTTCAACCAAAAGACTAAAGCATCGATGATATCGATACAATTAAAGTCTGCTAGCTTTCTGACACAATGTGCTGCATTCCATCTTACCGATGACCTTGGCGACCCTAGAGCTGACCATATAAATCCTGCAACGTTTATGCTGACATCATTTGTAGTATACAATTTGTCACTCCATACACCATCGCCAAAATCTTCTCCGATGTGCAATTCAAAACGCGACAATGAATAATCGGTTAATTCAGATGCCTCTTTTTCGCTGATATAGGATGATGCTACGAATACAAAACCAAAAAACTGCCGTGCATCGGTGATCTCATTACCATTCGCTAAGCCTGATACGATTCCGGCAATCAATTTTTTGGTTAATGTTTCATCAAGATTTAGTTCTTTTTTGAAAGAGTTAAAAGAGTATTCGTTTGTCAATTCGTGCGCATAACGTTCTCCGAACTTATAAACGATACCTAACAACTTCGCTTGATAACTCACCTTACCTTTCCATGTCTCAGGCATGGAAGAAAGAAGATCTTGAACATCATAATGGTCAATATCTTCAGAAAGGAAGACAATATCAATAAAGGGCCAAAGTGATTTTTCTTCCAGCCTGATTATAGCCGCCTTTAATAAGTCTCTCAAACTCCATCTAAAATCATCTTTTCCCTGCTTTGATTTAAATCGCTCTATTAATGCGGCAAAACCTTCCGGCGTAGCAATGTTTAGGTCTTTAAAAATGTCGTCCCAATTTTTTTTAGATTCCTGCTTTTGCTTATTGTCGGATAAATCTTCAGGGCTTTTAACATCTGTCTTTTGTTGTGCGTAGAAGTCCGTAATAGACTTTAATACTTCATTACTAATGTCATACCTACCTACAATTTCTTTCAGCTTATCCCAATGCGTATTATTGCTACCTTCTATCTGGAGTAAATAAATGGCATCATTAACTAAGTTCTGCCGGATACTATGAGATGGCTCATTTTCCAAACAGATTGCAAGTAGCTCATTCAATTGATGGTTAGAAAAAAAACGGTTTAATGCCCAGCCTGTACTGGCGGAGATTGTTTTGGAACTGACTAATTCTATCAACATTGCTTCAAGTTGATATTCAAAGCGACCTATATCCCTATCCTGCCACCGGCTTAAGGCTGATATAGCTGCGCTTGGCGACATCTTAGCGCAAACACTCATTGCTTCGCTTCTGCTCCAATGCTTTTCCCTCGCAACATTTTCTCCAACTAACTCGGCACACCTGATGAAGCGATACCCCAATTCATCAGTAACTTTTGAACTGGCACAAGCTCTCTGAGCCAATGCAACAACTGCTTCCCATCGTGAAACAAGTTCATCTCCAAATTTAGAAGCGACTTCTATCGCCTTGTCAAAATATACGCTTGCATCATCAGGTGAAATGACCAAAACTGCACGTGCGAGCGCAATGTATCTATTAGCAATCTCATCAGGGCCATCGTCATGGTTGGTTTTTGTTAACTCATAAGTAGCATTTTCTAGAGGCTGTCTTATATCTAATAAATGAGTAGCCCTACAAGCTGAACGGAGCAGGCGGGATTTATCCTGTAACCTAAAGGCTTTGTTATTATGTAGAAATCGTTTGTAAAACTCAGCTGGATCTTCTTTGCTTCCTTGTCGATAGAATATTGATATTTCAGCACAGATTTGGGCAATCTCGTGGGGAAGCATATCATAGCTCTTGTATCTATTGGTTCGAGCCTTTATTGAAGTCTCATTGACAGAACCAACAATTTCAAGAAGTTTTATTTGTTTGTCAAATAAAATCTGAGCCCTTAACAAATACCAGGGAAACAGGCCATAGATGACTTCTTTAAACTCTTTAAAGTCATTATCTGATTCATGGCTTTTCTTCTTGCTGGTAAATTCGCTTGGAGAGATAGCTTCTATATCTACTTCTGATTTACCTGACAGCACCGAACGTATAGCAAGCGCTTTAAGATAAATAGTCCTTTCACCTGACGAATGAGTGCTATAAACCATTCGGTTGGCCTTTAGCGGCACATAATGATTTAAAGCTCGTAATATCTTTTGTGGAGATAAACCATTATATAAGCATGCTTCGAGAAAAGAAAGAATAGCTGGCGTTATCCTGTCATTGAAAAAATCTTTCGATCTTTTAATTCTGCTTTTCCGGGAACAGAGCAAATCCAAGCATGTTTCTATTGCACTTACTTTAGGGAATTTTCCAATTTCTACAAGCCTGCTTACTATGCCAACCATATAATAGGGTTCCCGAATAAACCTCTCTGTAAAGTTACTTATCTCCTCAAATCGCCCCAGATCAATAAGTCTTTCTGCTAAATTCTGCACCGTCCTGAATAAAGCTTCTTTTGGCTTTAAACCATATAAGAAATCAGTACAACCGTCTACTCCATAAATGTTTAAATGAGCATAGGCAAGTTCCAGCACATCATCATCATCAACACCGTTTTGATTATAACGGTCATCATTTTTTCTCTGCTGCTCAAATTGAATATGAAGCCAATTCATAGCAGCCCGCAAGTAACCTCTTCCTTCTCCTCTATAATCTGATATTCCCGACAGCAATGAAGCAGAATAAATATTCTCAGATCCGTCCCAACCGTTGCTTAGTAATCTTTTGAAAGCAACCTCCTGAACTTTTTCTTTGCTTTGAAGAGTAGTAATTAGGTCAATATTCGAACCGAAAAGCGCTATTTGCCGTTGATTTCCTGCTACTTCTTCGCCGGCTCTCATCGCCAGCTTAATGGCATCTTTAAAATTTTTGAGTTTAAGCGCTGCTTTAAATGCAAATTGCAAACGATATACCCGGATATTACGGGCATCTATAGGGTTGTTTTCAGGCAAATAGTCGTCTGAAAGTGCGATGGCGATTAATTTATCGTATTGCCCGGCTTGCAGGTATAGCTGCGGCAAGACTTCTGCCACATATGGTAACTGATGAGCGAGCGGCTCTAAAGCTGTTATATATTCTTCGTAGTTTTTCTTAGTAGCGAGGAAGGTGTTTCTAAACCAGGTTTCTGTTGGCTCGTCTCTGAACTGTATAGAAGTATCATACATCCATAGGGAACGACCAATGTCAGAAACAAAACTTTTCACATGATCTATAGTGACATTTGCCACTTTTGACAAAACATCAATGGGAATATGAGGGGGTAAGCTGGATAGACCCAGGCATATCGAATTAATTTGATGATGATGCTCCTGAGGAATCAGGTCTTTTATTTTAGATATGGCTGCATTTAACTGAAACTCTATTTGCTTTTCGACAGAGGTTCCTGATGGTCCTAATGAGGCTAACAATTTATGGATTGAGTCATATTTTCCATCCAAAGCATTTGCCTGGACCCGTGGATTACCCGATGTTAAACGGTGAAATTCAGCTCCATCTTTTTCATTTGCTTCTGGAAACCATTTTTTTAGGTTTGCCAATGTTTCCTCCTCTGAAAATGGTTCCAGCTCGAATTGGGTAATAAAGCTTTGCGGCTGCAATAAATGGATCCGTTCCGTTCTGCATAACAGTATCAATTTACATCCATCCGGCATATTCTCACGAATCAGCTCATGAGCAAAACAGGATTGCGTGTATTCGATGGCAGCCATCTCCGCATTGTCGGCAGCATCAATTAAAATAAATAGCTGGGCTACATCAGTTACTTTTTTTAGGGACTGCACAGAGGCTTCAATTCGCTGAAGGAATTTTCGCATGATGTTCTCATCCAGAGTTGTATTCTGTACGATCAACGGATCACACAATCCTTTGGAAGCAAGTTCATTTACAATTTGTACTAAAGCGTCCCTATGTTTATGCCTGGATTCACTTCGATTTCTGTAGCTTCCTGCACCAAAACAATCATAAGCAATGCCTAGAGATCCTTCGGGTAAAGAATGGATTAACTGTCGACAGAAAACGGATTTTCCTACGCCCCCCGCTGCATGTACAATTACCGGATAGGATGAACCGGCAATACTGTTCTGAAGAATTGTATGTTGCCTGCGTTCGATTATGTTAGTAATCTCATCCCATTTAGCGGGAGCGGGATATAGTTCTTTTTCAGAGGTTATACCAAAACGCTTTAAAACATCTTCCCGATTTATACTGCCATCAGTATCAGGCAGCACCTTCTCTTGTACTAAAGCAACAAGATTTTCAATTTGTGCATTTTCAACAGAACCTGCAATCAATTGAGCTAATTCTATTCTTAATTCATCTTTTTGAATGTTGTAATTGCCTTCCCCATCTTCTAAATATAGGTTACTACAGAAAGATACTAGGTCATCTTCAGCGAGATTAGTGTAGCTCTCGATTGTTCTTTTGAAAACAGGGTCGATCTTTTCCTTGTTTGTGATGGCTGATAAATTTGCCTTGAATGAATCCGAAAATTTTCTGTTTGTAATTATGGTAAAGGAAATGTCGGAGACACCTGCTTCATCCTCGTGCTTATGCTGGACATATCTTGCAGCAAAGCCGATAAAAGTGTCTTTTAAGTCGCTTATTGTAAATGGCTCATTTACTTGGACCGTCGTGTGCTTTAACTGATAATAGTCTATTTTTTTCTTTCCCGTATCTTCAGTACTGTATTCCGAAACGTCAATGACATATTCTCCGGCTTTTCCTGTTTCGGACGACCCTTCAATATATATTTCTGTTGTGCAAGAGTTAGGGTATATTAATCTTAAGCAACGTCTGGCCGCCCATCTGTAATGAAATACATCACCCGCTCGTGAATATGCTACTAAATTGTTTGGCATTTATTATCGTTCTTATTTTAATCTCTTCAATCCCTGTCAACCTCTGAATATGGTTCGTCTCTAATATAAATTGATACCGCTATTATCGTCCCCATCTTAATTGGTCTAACTTCCGCGATTTGATGTTATCAGTGTTCTTACATTAATATCCAATATTTGTGCAATTTTATTCAATGTATTCAAGCTTGGTTGTCTTCGATTCTGTACGTATGAATTGACCATATTATAGCTCTTTCCAAGTTTATCCGCCAGCCAGGTTTGTTTGATGCCTTTTTCTTCCAATACTTCTTTGATGCGATTCATTTGCTTCAAAATTTGAGTAATAAAGATAATCTTTTCAATATAAAACGCATCATATAATGAGATATTTTCACCAACTCTAAATCCAATTTGAAAGTGAACAAATCCATATATGAAAACAGCTTATTTATACATCCATGTAAGCACGGACGAACAAAAGAGAAGAAGATACTCTCTGCCAGAACAGGAGGATAGGTTATTGAAATACTGTGAGTATAACAATATTAAAGTCAAGGGTATCTATCGCGAAGATTTCTCAGTCAAAACCTTTAACCGTCCCGAATGGAAAAAGCTAATGACAGCGATCAAAAATAAGTCCTCAAAAGAAGACAAAAATATACTGTTCATTAATTAAATGGGGTCGATTTCGTCCAATTAATTCGTTCATAAAAAAACACATCTATCAAAAGTGCAGTTTCAATGATCCCCCCATAAAAGAGGATGGATAAAAATTTCAGTTATTACAACTAACGCGATTAGGTGAATCTGTAACCCAATTGAGAATGTCAGGCCTGATAAAAAGTAATAATCCATTTGTTAAAATGGTAAGAAATAATATAAATATAATCTTCACTCTCTTACTTACTCTCATAATTCATATTTTAATTCTAATCACCTATACAGATTCAAACAATTAAAAATTCGCGGGAGAAAAAAGAGAAGGAAGCCACAGATATAAATGTGCAAAAAAACTACTACGATAAATAAAACTACTGGTGAACTTTCCTAATATATATAGAACAAAAAAATTATATCTATGAGTGCAGACGTTACGAGAATAGAGTTAGCCAAGGCTTTAAAATCAATAAAAGCTGTAGCTACGCATGCGCAGTTTGAAGAAACCAAAAAATTATACATCCAAGAAGGAGGTGAAGACAGCATTATGAGTGCTGTTAATGGTCTTTCAGAAGAAGATGAGTTTTCTATGCTGACCAAACTGCTTGGTACAACTACCCATATCATTGGGTTAGAACAGCGGCCTCTAATAGATGGTCATTTCGGCAAAAATAGCAGCCCGTTCCGGGGCAAAGAGGCCGTTCTGATCTTTCGATCAGCTTTTTTCACGACTTGCTTTTGGGAATAATCTTTTAGTTTCTGCATAAAATAATCGTTCCTGGGAGCATATCTACAATATTTTGAAGGGATTACAGCGTTTTTAAGCGTTACAGTGCCTCCGGAATGGGTTTTAATCTTTTGAAAGTTCTAAATTGAAGGTAAATCGGGCAGGAAGACGGATTAAACCGAAAAGTCTTTAGGAAAATGGATTTGGATCCGAAGTGTATATTTGTTCAGAGGGAAAGGAACTAGATGCGCATCATCCGGTAATCAAATTGGTGGCCAGTTTGGCTCGAAACAGAGGGGTCACTTTCAGGTTCTTCCCTAGTGATGTACAGGACTTAAAAAAAGCCATTGAAAAGACCTTAAAATAATTGGTTTGAATGAACTTAATAAACGTATAGCTTATTTAAAATAAATTCAGTATCAGAATACACATAGTGCTACTGTCAGCAATTTTGATTAACTTTGTATTATGAACTCTTGGGATTTAGGTCATATTATCACTAATTACGTCAATCAAAAAGGCGATACTGTTTCACATAAAAAGCTGCAAAAACTTTTATACTATGTGGAAGCTTGGCATTTGGTGAATTTTGGCAAACCAATTCTCGAAGAAGAATTTCAGGCTTGGGTACATGGACCGGTTATCCCTGAACTTTACCAAAAACTTAAAGATTTTGGATTTAATGACTTAAAGGTCATTAATGAAGAGGAAGAAACAGTTGATAAGGAAATCGAGTCCATTATACAAAAGAATGGACTGGATGAGAATAAAGTTGAATTTATATACTCTGTTCTTGATAATTATGGTTCTTTAAGTTCGTTCGAACTCGAATTGCTTTCCCATAGCGAAAAACCTTGGATTGATGCAAGGGGAAATTGTGCTCCACATGAGCGATGTACTACCGTGATATCTAAAGAAACTATGTTAGAATTCTATTCTCAACTTTAGTTCGCAATGGCAAAAGGCGGGAAGGGGAAATTCAAAATTGCTAATCCTCAGGAGCAATTGGACAAAGTCAAAATCGACAAGTATAAAATTGGTGAAAAAGGAGTTTCTTTCTATGATATCAGGGAGATGAAACCCGTTTTTGCTTTTGATTATTTGTCCCTTAATTCCTCTGATCTTTGCTACGACTGTAGTACACTTACGCTAGAAGACTATCTGGGATTGCTGACCGCACTCAAGACAAATTCCCAGTTTACTTATAATGATCTTCGAGTAAACAAATATTACAGGTTTCATCCCATCAATTTTGACGAAGATAATATTTCCATCAAACGAAAGGATTTCAAAAAGGCTTTGTCTTTTAAACCTGATGAAATTCCAGATGATGAATTACCTACGCTCTATCAGTTTGATCTGCATTATCATCAGAAAGCAAGGGCTTGTGGTTTCCTTTACAAAGGAATATTTTACCTAGTTTGGTTTGACAGAAACCATATCATATATCCTGGAGGAAAATAACCATAGATATACCCTCTATTATAGATTGTTAAATCTATATAAAACCATCTTCCTGCTTTATTAAACTCAGCTTTGTATTAGCCTTCTTGAGCTAATTTGAAATTAATGGTTAAAATTAATTAAGCTAAAAACCAAATATTCACGAGTTCTAAATTCTGCTAAAATCCTTAATGCTATCGTAAAGAAGAATCTCTATTTGATTAGAATGTACATCAACCGATTTGTAACCGTCCTGATCAACTCGACAAGCTTCAGGATTGCACATCGTATGGTAAGAGGATACAGCAATCTTTCCCCATGGATATTCAGAAAAGGTATTTAGAAAACCGGGATCAAGGTTACATTTAAGTATCATAGGACTTCCCAGATCCTTTAGTATACTTGAAATATTATCGCATTCATAAAAAGGCATATAAATCTGTTCCCCTCCGAAATTTAGCAATAAAGGCTCAGCTCCAACATTGTACAGAGCCGAAGTGGTAAAGTTGAAAAATATATAATTATCCCTTGACTGCTGTTGCCTCTGATCAAATTGACTAGCCCATTTATCTCGTATGATCTGAAGTTCGGTTTTTGAAAACAGATGCCCGTAGTCTTTAATGAAATTAAATCTTATTTCTTCACCTGTCCTGCATGTAAGACCCAATTTAAGAATCTGCTCGGGAATCGCTCTTGTGTAATGAAATCCTTTGATACTGGCATTAAGGCAAAATTCATTTACCTCTTCAACCAGTAAAGAAATCTCTCGATCTTTCAATAGATCATCTAGGAAGTCACAGTTTCTAAAAAATTATTTCTAGCTTTTTTCAACCTGTGCAAGTAAACATTGGGAATGCCTGACAGATTATTTAGATTTATTACCTGATCGGTCATTTAAAAGTTTAAAATTTTGGCAAACACTTATCTGTTTTCCATAGTTTAGAAAATAGCTCAACATGTATAGGTTTGCAAAGTTAATATAACTGCTCGTATCCTTTGTAAGTAAGTCGCAAACATTCAACCGGTTCTTGCTCATACGTGATAAGCCCTTGCTCGATCAAGCTATTTATAGCATCTGCAAACAAATTTCCTTCCACTGGATTCAACTTTTGTAGGATGTTATGGTTAATGTTCCTCATCATTACAATATGTCCCGATTTAGAATGTTGCTTTTCGAAAGCATTCATTACCAATTTTCCAATCTGCTCAGTATTCTTACTGTTTTTATATAATTGAGCGAAACCAAGATCAGTAAGTCGAAGACAATCAGATCCACTACCATTTTCATAAGTTACATATTGTTTTTCAATTAGTGATTGGATTGCAATGTCTGCCTCCTGTCTTTGTTTGGGATTAAGGTTTTTGAATAGACCGAAGTTCAGACTTCTCATCATCAGAATGTGGGTTGGCTTAGAATTTGTCTTTTCAAATTCGGCCATTATCAATTCTTCCATAATTTTATTTCTACATAGATTAATAAATTTTTGCCAATTTTTCGATGATATGGCATTATGCTAATTTACAAAAAAGTAACGTATGATAAATGAATTTGGAGTAATAATAACTGAAAAATTAACCAACAAAACTATTTTTTGGCAAAGCGTCCAAGGAGCAGGTTTGGTCTTCGCATTTCCTCCAATTGCTCTCTGGTAAATGTTGATTGTCTTGTTGTGTAATGCGTGAGAACACACGCATACGTATTTTGTATAGTCAAGTTTTTGAACATTACTTTCACTAGCAAATTTACAGAATTAAAAAATTTATGAAACAATCGTCAATGTAAAAAACCAAGATAATCAAGCGACGTTCTTTTGCTTCTTTTCTTTGGTCGCTGTGTGAAAAGAAGTTTGCTAAAACAAAAAAAGGGATACCGAATATTCCTGCAAAACAGGTTTCAACCTATTTGATAAAATGTGAAGTGAGGACGGTGCATAGCCATACATTTTGGCAAAGGGGTTGCACCGCTTAAATGCAAAAAGACTGCCCGACCTTCGGGAGGGAGTGTCTTTTTGCCGCCCGATTTTAGCTATAGAGCGACTGGAATAGGTTGTAAACGGAAATCTTTCAGATTGATAAAAAAGCCTCTGTATTCGGTCAATCCATTACGAAATACCCCCATAACAAAGAACTTCCCATTTGTGCGAGTGACGAATTGATATATAAATCCTGTTTTTCCAATGCTTCAGCCAAACTGCAACTTGGTGTATCGTCCTGCTGTTCGGACCGCTTCAGCAAATCGCCAAATTCATCTGTGACCATTGGAAGATTAGATACCGTTTCGTATCTGTCGGAATTAGGTTGTTTTATCTCTCCAATGGTTGATAATAATACCTGTCCTGTATATTGGCTGTTGCAATAATCCAGCCAATATTTTGGTTTATGATGGTAATACTTTCCGTTGTCCAATGCTTTCAATATTTCAACAATACCAAATCTTGCTCTTGCACTATCCACGGAGTTAATAAAGATTGTCGCTTGTGCATTTTCGGGAACTTTACCCAAACTGTCCTTTTCAAACTTCTGCGTTTCGGCTTTCCAGTTTGCACCTGTAAAACGGTTTGCTCGGTTGATGAGAGCAACGGATTTACATAACCCAACTTCGCATTCTGCAAAACGTTGTCTGCCCAAATTTGCTTCTGTAATAACATCATTAAACGTTTGCCTTTGAGAGATATTGTTAGATTATCAAAATTTCATATTCTACTTGATACAGTATTGATTCAAGAGAGAGTAGAGTTATTTTCATATGTTATATCAAATTCATTATCAGACTGCGAAAATAGAATTGATATTCTAGGTTCACAACTCAATGACGCTTATAGACTTGACGTACAACAGGAGCGAAGTTTTAAAAAGCTCGCGTCATACTTTTTAAAACCTGCGTGTCTCTTTAAAGATACTGACAATTCTATCATACTAAAAGTGGCTTCTCTTTTTCTAAATGAGAATTTAATCTATAATGATACTAACATTGCAAATTACCTCAAAGACGAGGTCAAGATAGTCAACGGATTCCAATATCTAATTAGTGAAGAGAATTTTGAAGAAGCAACAACGTGTAATTTTAGCAAAGAACAACAAGAATTAATCACAAACATTATTAAAATTGAACTGGATAAAGGAAGTAAAATATCGATTCAAAAAGCTATCAAAATTTTATCTTTCCTAAAAAAACTGACGGAAATTTGCATTTCTACGAAAATGGAATTGGATTGAAGCAGTTCGAAACCTGTTAACATATTTCCAAATTTTCATCTTCTAATTCAAAATTAGTCAAATATACAGCTCTGATGATTATTTAATTAGAGGGGATTTTTACGTAAAAGCCTTGCTATAGTAATAAAAAAGAGATTAAAATGAAAAATGGCACCATTTGTCTTCCAATGGCACCATTTGTCGTTTTAGTCGGGGTGGCAGGATTGGCTCAGCCCCGCCGGCCACCAACACGCGCCCTGAGCCTCCACGGATCGAACCCCGGTTCTCATCAGCCAACCCCTAAACAAAAAAAAGAGTCCTAACTTTCGTTAGAACTCTTTTTTTGTCGGGGTGGCAGGATTCGAACCTACGACCTCCACATCCCAAATGTGGCGCGATACCGGGCTACGCTACACCCCGATTAGGTATCACCTTTGATGTGATGCAAATATAGGAACGACTTTTGAATTATCAAAACCTTAACAACAAATTAACTGCAACCTGTTGATATTATGAAAGATAATTTTTAATTATTTTTTTGAAGATACTTTTTAAGGTCGAAAATACCAGTTTAAAACCCTTTTGGCCTAGTAAAACGGCTATAACAAACAAGAAATTGTGCTGATATTTACAATAAAAACAGAAGCGACGTGGCTAAAAATGTCAAAATAACGCATCGCTGACAAGATTTTCTTTAAAAAAGCAGACCTTTGTATGATACTAAATTGGCTATGGCTATGGAAAAACAGGATATCGGCAGTATGGAGGACATCAAAATGTTGGTCAATACTTTTTATGATCGCATTCGGAAACAGGAAATATTGGGACCTATTTTCGATCGCCATATCGAGGGGAGATGGCCGGAACACTTGGAAAAGATGTATCGCTTTTGGCAGACTTTACTGCTTGGCGACAATACTTACGATGGCAGACCGTTTCCGCCGCATGCTAAGCTGCCTATCGGCGAGGAGCACTTTACCATATGGCTTGCTTTGTTTAACACAACTGTTGATGACTTATTTGCTGGCGACCGTGCCGACGAAGCGAAATGGCGAGGACAGAAAATGGCGGCTATTTTTCAGTCTAAACTGCATTTTATACAGCAGAACCCTGATAAGAAAATGCTATTTTAGCGGAAAATTTTGTTATGCCACGAGAATTGCCCAAACCGCCTAAAACGGTGGACTTACATGCTGACTCTTTTCTGATGGATTGGGAGGATTATGATGCCGCCGAATTGTTAATGGAGTCGATCGATCGCCTACGTGAAACGTTGGACGCTGCAATTTATTGGGATTATAATGAAATCCGATATATTCACGGTAAGGGTAAGGGTACCTTGCGGGAGGCTGTTTACGCGGAGTTAAGGGCTTATAAAAATAGTAACGCTATTGCTAACTTCCACCCTGCGTATCACAACGATGATATTGTTGTTGTACATATCGGTCTATAGGTTTCTTGGTAGGGATACGTATAGACCGTTATGGCTAGCATTTGGATTATTTAGCGGGTGTAATGCTTATTTTTCTAAATTCTATTGGTCCATGGTCGCCTTGGATATATAGTGGCCCTGGCTCCCCTTCTTTACTGTCTAATGCTCCTCCTGTTATTCCTGGAATCTCTTGGTTGCTAATAATTGTTTTTCCGTTTGCAACTACCGTTACTAAGCGCCCTACCAGCGTAACATCATAGGTCTGCCACTCATTGGGTCCTAATGCTGCCATTTCATTGGGCGATAGGAATCCATAGATGGCACCAAAGTATAGTGGTCCCGGGTGCTGGTCCTTCGGCGAGTCTTCAATCTGTAGCTCATATCGCCCTCGTAGGTATATGCCTGAATTGCTTCCTGCTGGATACTTAAATTCTACCTGTAGCTTAAAATCGTCAAATTTCTGCTCGGTTATGAGGTTTGCTCCAGCTTTGGCATTGCTGAGTATGCCGTCTTTAACTTCCCAATTATTCTGTTCATTGGATGCCTTCCAACCGGATAGGTCTTTGCCATTAAACAGCGCTATGGGTTCGCCCCAGGTTACAGGGCTTGTACGCTTTAAATAAGGGGCTTTACTGCCTTTAAAATTAGATATGGCACCATCGATTCCCTTGATTGTTCCAATAAGGTTTCGGCCCTCCAATTTACCTTCAATTACGATATCGCCAGTGCCTTCTTCCCACTGTGGTGGAATGGCAAATGAGAATTTACCATCTTGGAGTAGAATGTGCGATACGGGTCTGCTGCTACCACTCTGGGCAACAAAAGCGCCGACAAGGGTGTTATACCCGGATAGCTTAATCTCTAACCAGGAGGGCGCTACGCTGCCTTCTTGGGTTACTTCTAAATCCCAGCGTCCTAACAGGTCTTTCGCCTCATCGGGTATTACCTGCGTAGCTGGGTTATGTGCTTCTTTATCTTCTTTAGCTTTTTTATCGCCTTCTGTAGCCGTAGGATTACAGGATACCAGCCCGCCAAGCAATACGGCCATTAAAGTGGGGTAAAGTGTTCTTTTTCTTATCATAAGATTCGATGATTTTGGGTTTCAGTTTTATAATCTACACAAAGATAGTATAATCTGGCAGAGATTAAACAACATTCAGGGGTGTAACCGAGGGGTTATAAACCCTGAAATTACATTTTGTAGGTGTGTTTTGATGACAAAGGCTGGAGGTTTGGCTCAGTAAAATTTAGCAGGGAATATGGGAGGGGGTAAAAAATAAGGTGCCCGCAGTTGTGGACACCTTATTTTTTATATTTTATGGAGTTCTTGCTCGAGTAAGGCAAGTTCTTCATTTTGTTTATTGATAAAGGGGTTATCTTCTAATTTACCCACAACGGCATCCATTTCTTCCATAGAATCGTATACCATCAATTTAAAGGAGCTTTGGTAGTCTTTAGATCGCGAACGATAGATCTCTTTACAAATCCACCGCTGTGTCTCTAAAACCTCTTGCAGCAACGTATCGATATAGCTTTTATCCCAGTCGAGGTAGTTTTCTTTTCTAAGCTCGGCAAGGCTCGCTATAGCATGTTGCAGCTTACTTTCCGGATAACGATCACTCAGGGCATGGTAAGCTTGGTGAATACCGTCCCAATCATTGAAAAGGTCTGCTTTAATATCTGCAATTAAATTGATAAAGTCGCTTTTCGCAATTAACTGGCTACCGAGGTTTTCAAACTCCTCACGTTGTAAGTTTGGCTGTGCCTGCAGGTAATCCAACAATGCTTCCATCGAATTTTCTCGGATATACTGCAACATCTGCACGCCAGCGTAATAGACAATCATGCGCTTATAGACCTGATAGCCTTCTTTTGGCTTGGCAAACAGAACGACACGCTTGGATGCTTCTGCATTAAAATATTGTACCTCCTCACGGATTACGTAGGTCGGATCTTCTAATGCATTAACGCCTAGTTTATAGTAAAAATCTAACTCCTTATCGGTGGTGCCGTTTAATGATTTACCAACAGAGACAATCAATTCTTCCATACCGTTGAACATTTCGTTTACGGTATCTGGTGCCAGTACATCGTACTCAAAATATTGATTTTTCAGCTGTCTTTTATCGCGACTGGTAAACTTACTATTGTTACGCATTAACGCGTACATATTGTACAGAAACCAATACCCCGGAACTACGGCCAGCCTATTGTTTACCGCATCATGGCTTACCAAAGAAAAGGGTGTTCTAATATCCAACTCATGGAGGAAATCGCCCTTAACGATCAGCGAATATGAAGCGAACTTAGAATTATGCTTTAAGCTCACACATAACCCCGGCCAGAAACCACGCCCAGCGACAATCTCACCATCGGCAGCCCTGGAATTATGGTTAGATCCTACGGTAGCACCTGCGGCCATATTACTCTGCCCTTTTACCAACGATGCACATAAAAAGGAATTGTTATGGTGTTGCTCGTGTGCCGGAAATATTAAAGAATTCAAGACCTCACAACAAGAGATTGTGGAGTTATCGCCCAAAAACGAGTTGATTAAGCGGGCCCCGTATTTCAGCTGCGAGAACGACGATAATACAAAGCGTACGGCCTTAACTCCGTAAAACACCCGGCATCCGAAACCGATAATACCGTTTACAATTTCGCAGCCCTCACCAATTTGGGTATACGCTTCCTTACGCGAATTTACCGTAACATTTTTAAGCTTATTAATCCCTTTGATATACGCATGGCTACCAATTTTTACATCCTTAACAATATTAGAGTTTTTGATAACGGTATAATCGCCAATACTGCTGTAAAACCCACGTTCGGTAGAAAACTGTCTTTCGGTAAGTTCCTTAAATTTATCCTGCAGCAGCTGATCGTTGCGGAAACGCGTCCAAAGGTAGGCATCACTAGCCTGCATACCGTCGAAAGGAATAACAGCACGCCCTCCATTTTCATTGCACAGCTCCAAAACAATACGGTGGTCCTCATCCTCACCATCTTTCACAATGCCGTTTCCGAATTTTGCTGCCGACGAGGTTTCCATCTCGTTGATAGACGATAGGATAACTTCATTACCCACAATAAAATGGGAAATATAACGCACATTATGTATCGCTACATCATCACCAAGGTCACAGCTTATAATAAAACTATTATAGATACCCGTTGGAAGGTTTAAATCTCTATACTCTATGGTACTGGCCGACATTTCGCCAATACGCACAAAACCATAAAATTTAGAGTTATAAACTTGACCTGGGATAAAGCTGTCGGTAACCCAAACATCCGCCCAATTGGGCGAATAATTTAAGTTTGCAACCAAACTCGCGATTTCGGCAGCTGTAAGCTGCCGATAATTGCGAAGATTTGTATTCTGGCTGTTTCTTTTCGTATATTCATCCTCACCGGGCTTAAAAAATTGTTCTCCAATAAAATTGTGCCCTAGCGATTGTAGTGTTCTTTTTGCCATATCTTGCAGTTTTATTACTCTACTGTTACAGATTTGGCTAAGTTTCTTGGTTTATCTACGTCTAAATCTTTTTCAACACCAATATAGTAAGACAACAACTGTAAAGCCACAGTAGATAAAATTGGACCGACAATTTCATCTGCATCGGGCACAAACATCACGTCGTCTGCAATTTCTGGTGTATGGGTATCTCCTTCACTAGCTACTGCAATTAACATCCCTTTACGGGCTTTAATTTCTTGCATATTGCTAACAATTTTCTCGTGGTAACGATCTTTTGTCGCCACAAATACTACAGGCAACGTTTCATCTACCAATGCGATAGGTCCGTGTTTCATTTCTGCTGCAGGGTATCCTTCAGCATGGATGTACGAAATTTCCTTTAACTTTAAGGCGCCTTCCAAAGCAATCGGGAAGTTGTATCCTCTACCCAGGTACAAGAAGTCATTAGCCTCTTGGTATTTAGTAGCGATAGCTTTGATATTCTCCACTTGATTTTGAACGATCCATTCTACTTTCTCTGGTACGACATTTAATTCGTTCACCAGTTCCGCAAATCTTTCGTCCGAAATTGTACCTCTATGTTTTGCTAATTTCAAAGCAAACAAAATTAAAGCAACAACTTGTGCCGTAAATGCTTTTGTACTTGCCACACCGATCTCCGGTCCTGCATGGGTGTACATTCCTGCATGTGTTAAACGTGCAATTGAAGAACCTACTACGTTTACAATACCAAATAAAGTGGCCCCTTGTTCTTTAGCATTCTCTAAGGCTACAAGCGTATCTGCTGTTTCTCCAGATTGCGATACCGCAATAATAAAGTCTTTATCGGTAATAATCGGGTTACGGTATCTAAATTCGGAAGCATACTCTACCTCAACGTTTATACGACACAACTCTTCAATAATATACTCGGCCAATAAACCCGCATGCCAACTGGTTCCACAGCCTACGATAATAATACGCTGTGCAGCATCTAACTTATCCAATACCGCATCCATACCGCTCAAGGTAATGGTGTTTTTCTCTACATCCATTCTACCACGGAAGGAGTCAAAAATTGTAGATGGCTGCTCGAAGATCTCTTTCAGCATAAAGTGATCGAAGCCACCTTTTTCAATTTGAGAAAGGTTCATGTCCAATTTCTGAACGAATGGCGTTACCGTTTCGTTGCCCAAGTTTTTCAAGATTAATTCATCGGGCTTAACAATTGCTAACTCATAATCGTTGATATAAACCACCTCTTTTGTATAGGCTAACATCGGGGATGCGTCTGAACCTAAGAAATGTTCATTTTGACCAATACCAATAACCAAAGGTGATCCTTTTCTTGCGGCAATAATGGTATTTGGAACACTCTCATCCAATAGCAAAATAACATACGCACCGGTTACTCTTTTCAAAGCAATGCGTACGGCCTCTTCCAAAGTGCATCCATTATTGATGCGGATATCGTCGATAAAGTTTACTAATACCTCTGAATCGGTATCACTATGAAATTCATACCCTTTAGCAACTAGCTCTTTCTTTAACTGTGCATAGTTTTCAATAATACCATTATGAATAAGGGCTATTTGTTTGGAGTTGGAGTAATGTGGATGGGCATTTTTATCACAAGGCTCTCCATGCGTAGCCCAACGTGTATGTCCCATACCTACCGTTCCGGTAATATCTTCTTCGGCAACCATAGCCTCCAAGTTAGCTACTCTACCTTCTTTTTTGAACAACTTTATTTTATTATCCTTTAAAATAGCTACCCCTGCACTATCATACCCACGGTATTCTAACTTTTTTAAACCATCAATTACAATTGAATAAGCATCTTTGCTACCTACGTAGCCAACGATTCCACACATACGAAATAAGTCTAATTATATATTCTGTTAATAGGATAGCAAAAATAATGAAAAATCAATGTGATACAATCGATTGCATAAGATTTTTTTGTAACCAAATTATTTTGCTTATATTAAGATAGTTATAACTACTAATTAATCCTAATCTAAGTACATTTTTTTAGAAACTCGTTCATAAAATTAAACTTAAAACTATTGGTATATGAATATGAAAATAGTATGCACTGCAGTGCTATTTATTTGCAGCTATTTTAGCTATGCACAACAGCCACACAATCTTACGGGGGTGTACTTACATACGGGGTCTGCGTATAATACTTTATGGCTAATTCAGGACCAGTACCTAAGTCAAATACAATACAATCCGCATAGCTACATCAGCACACAGGGGGGGCCGTTTAGCTTATCTGGAAACCAGCTCCGGTATAATATTGAATATTTTGATGCCGTACCTGACAGTGTAGGCTTACAGAAGACCGAAATTCTACAGGTTAAAGATGGGGAGCTTTGGGTCAATGGAAAGGTGTTTATCAAACAGAAAGCAAAGTCGCAAGACTTAGATGGACTTTGGCGTATAACGGGTAGAATGACGACGGAAAACAAAATCGATGAAATCCCGCGGGGCGACCGCAGGACTGTAAAAATCCTGGTCGACGGATTTTTCCAATGGATCGCCATAAATCCTGCCAGCAAGGGATTTTATGGTACCGGTGGTGGAACGTATACCTTACAAAATGGTAAATACACCGAAAAGGTTCTATTCTTCTCCCGCGATAACAGCCGTATTGGTGCAACGCTAGGTTTCAATGGCGAAATAAAGAACGACAAATGGCACCATAGCGGCTTTAGTTCAAAAGGCGACCCTATTTATGAAGTCTGGAGCCGCGATTAGTGGGCTCCAAACAGGGGTTTATCTAACCTGGCAATGGGGTTAAAGCCTGTAAATGTTACCTCGGTAGAGATATACCCAGCTTTTATAGGCTCATCTTTAACTAAATCTGTACTTAGGTATTTTTTATTGTCGTCTGCCAGTAGTGTTACCACAACGGCATCTAAGCCCATTTCTTCCTTCACTTTAATGGCGCCGATAACATTGGCACCCGAGGAGATACCTACGGCTAAGCCCAGCTGCCTGGCTAATTTCTGCGCCATAAGAATAGCATCACCATCTGAAGCACAGATAACAGTATCTAATTCATCTAACTTTACAATAGCAGGAATAAACTCATCTGATATTCCTTGTATACGGTGCGAACCGACCTTATATCCTGTTGTTAAAGTGGGGCTTTCCTGCGGCTCTAGGGGATGGATTTTAACAAAGGGGTTGCTATTTCTTAGCTGCTTTCCTACGCCCATTACTGTGCCCCCTGTTCCAACACCTGCGACAAAGGCATCGGCCGTAAGGCCTTGGCTTTCCAGTTGCATCACGATCTCTTTCCCGGTTGTAAACTCATGCGCTTCGGCATTGAAAATATTTTCAAACTGCCGTGGTAAAAACACGCCTCCCTGTAAGGCCTGCTCCTCACTAAGCGCTATGCTACCCAAGAAACCACCCTCCTCTTTGCTCAGCAACTGAATATCAGCGCCCATACTTTTTATAATATCTATTCGTTCTTTGCTTAACCAATTAGGCATTATAATTTTCACCTGATGCCCAAGCGCCTTACCAATGGCTGCAAATGCAATTCCGGTATTACCACTTGTGGCCTCAATAATGGTATCGTTAGGGTTTATCTCACAATTCATATAGGCTTTATACAAAATATACAGGGCCATTCGATCCTTGATGCTTCCGGTAAGATTATAATTTTCACATTTTACATAAATCTTGCCCGCTTTACCTTTGTAGGTATAGTGCAACGCTAACATGGGCGTGTTGCCGACCAGGCACCATAGGTGTTGAAAACGACGATCCAACTCGGGGGATAAACATGCACTAAATATTGTATCTGCAACCATGGTAATCAGTTTTTTATAAAAAATAAAACTATTAAACAAAAATAAACAACACAAAATTCATCTTATTCCATATTATATTCAATACTTTAATGAAAATTCAATAAATTTTACAGTATTTAATAGTTTTTACAATAAAATAAACACAAATAGATCTTATTTTTGATATACAGCCAAAATATATACAGCATGAACTTAGATCAAACAGACATTAAATTATTGAGCTACCTGCAGGAGGATGCCAGTATAAGTAATAAAGAACTATCGATAAAGCTACACAAGTCTATTGCTGCCATACACGAGCGGGTAAAAAAGCTAAAAGCAAATGGTTATATCAAGAAAACGGTTGCCATCTTAGATCGCCACCGTATAGGGATTGGTCTTATTTCCTTTTCACAGGTTTTCCTTAAAGCACATACCTTTGAAGTGCTCAATGAATTTGAACAGGAGGTTGCCAAATTCCCCGAGGTAATGGAATGTTATCAAATGGCTGGCTCATACGATTTTATGTTGCGCATTGCTACGCGCGACATGGAAGCTTACCACCTTTTTTTACGACATAAGCTCGCCGTATTACCTCAGGTAAATACCGTTCAGACTTATTTTGTATTGTCGGAAACAAAAAATGTGACCGCTTATCCCATTTAACTAAACACCTAAAGACAAGTCGTTTATTTTGTAATAAACACCTTGTCCTTAGGTATTTCTACGGTATCCTAATTCCGCACCACCACTTACAGGTAAGCTTACTCCTGTAATAAACCGTGCGTTATCGGATAATAGAAACACACAAGCGTCGGCTATAACATCTCCTTCCGGGCAATACCCCAGCAGGTGTATATCGTTTAAGAAGTTTAAAGTTCGCTCAGGTACAGCCTGTTCTTGCACCCAATTTTTCAACATGGGGGTCATCACTGCTGCAGGCAATACAGCATTCACGCGTATCCCATCGGCAGCATAATCTATAGCCATAGACTTGGTTAAAGCATTCACGGCCCCCTTTGTTGCCGAGTAAGCGGCATGATTCTCCTGTCCTATTTCGCCCACCAAACTACTGGTATGTAAAACACAGCCTTTCGTGTTTTTTAGGTGTGGATATCCATAGCGCATGGTAAACAAAATACTCTTCAAATTTACCTGCATTAAATTTTCCCATTCCTCATCCGTCGTCAGATGCAAGGGTTTCGAAGGGCTCGCTAGTCCGGCATTATTATGAATCGCATCTAGCCGGCCAAAAGTTTGTACAACAAGGGCAATTGCTTCTTCCACCTCGGCAGCGTTGGTAACATCCGCACAGATCCCCAGATGGGGTGCTCCTATAAGCTGCTGCGTATCGTTTACCAATTCCTGTTCCAAGCCTATAAAAGCAACCTTTGCTCCAGCATCAACATAAGCTTTAACACAAGACAATCCAATTCCTGCCGTTCCCCCTGTAATGAGTATTACTTTTTCTTGTAAAGCACGCATAATAAATTTAAAAAACTAATAAAAAAATCTATTCTCCCAGTTTCCTAGTTGAATACTATATATAAAAATACGACAATAGCGAGCAGGGCAGCCGATAGAAAGCGATAGTTGCCGATACCATTCCATGCCTTTCCACGTAAAGGATCCAAGGGATTCTTCCAATACAAAGTTTTACTTATTGCCGTGTGCTGAACCGGATAGATATACGAAAAACTAACCTGCACAACTACGCAAAGCAAAAACAGATAAAACGCCATCATCATAAATGGAATTTGTCCGATGACCGAAGCGGGCATCAGCTTGTTCAATACAAAGACCAACACACCAATACCAGAGCCTATCCACAGCGTATATTTTGCCGATACCGCAGAAGCTTTTTTCCAAAATACCCCCAATAAAAAAACACAGGTAATAGGTGGAGCAATATGCGCTATAACATCGTTTATCCCGTTAAAGATACTTTCATAATTGTTTAACAAGGGCAATAAGGCTAAAGAAAATGCCATTGCCAATACCGCCGATATTTTACCGATCCAGATCAACTGCTTATCGGTTGCTTGAGGTTTCTTCTGTTTATAAATATCGTAACTTACCATGGTCGATATAGAATTTAAGGCGCCAGATATCTGACTCATTAAGCCCGACAATAGGGCCGCCACCAATACGCCAATTAGCCCGGATGGCAACAACTGGGTAATCATAAGGGTATATATGCCCTTAGAGTTAACCTGTCCGGCAGCATCTACACCAAGGCTACTTAAATCCAGTTGCCCGGTTTTAAATAAGGTATAAGCAAACAAGCCTGGGAGCACAAAAATAAAAACCGGAAGTATTTTTAGAAATCCACAAAACAGAGCCCCCACACGGCCATGGTTTTCATCCTTAGCACCAAGCACACGCTGCACAATAGTTTGATCGGCACACCAATACCAGATTCCTAGAATCGGGTAGCCCAATATTGCCGCATACCAGGGCATACCACTCGGGTCATCGCTCGCGCGCAACATCGACAACCGTATAAGCTCCCCCTCCTGGTCTAATACATCACGCATCGGCTGCCAGCCCCCCATCTTATGAAAGGCAGCATAGCTGATGATCAAGGCTCCAGACAGCAACACAACGGTTTGAATAGATTCCGTAACCACCACGGCACGTAAGCCACCGAGAATCGTATAGATCCCTGTTATAATACAAATTAACGTAATACTCCAGTACATATTAAAACCAAATAAAGTTTTTAATACAATCCCCCCGGCAAGCATAGAAAAAGCAATATGGATAACGATTGCCGAAACTATAGAAATTAACGTTAACCAGTCCCTGCTGGCCCGATCATAACGTCTTTCCAAAAAGTCGGGCAAGGTAGTAACGCCAGATTTCAGGTAAAAGGGAACAAAGAATAGGGCCAATAATATCAAGGTAAAGGCCGCCATCCATTCGAAATTGCCATTAAGCAGTCCAGAATCGAAACCACTCTGTGCTAAACTCACTAAGTGTACCGTAGAAATATTCGTAGCAAAAAGAGCCAACCCTATCGCCGGCCACTTCAAACTTTTACCCGCCAAAAAATAGCCATCGGCTGTCGCTGCTGCGCTTTCACCTTGCTTACGTGTACCGACCCATACCCCTACGATAAGAATCAGTAAAATGTAAAAAATGGATATACCTAAGTCAATGTTCCCTAACATAATCCCTATGTTTTTATATTAAATCGCAACTACTGCCTGCTTCCATAGGCGTTTTATACACGCCACCCTCAATATGTACAGGATGCACAAAATGAGATTTTAAGTGCGGTATATGCTCCAAGAATAACGCCTCATGCCCCATGTTGATATGGTTAAACAACACCAAATGTTGATGCAGCTGCCCCATATCGCCTACATGTGGCACCACCGGGATATTGTATTTACGTGCTAGCAGACTCACAGAAAGAAACTCGCTAACCCCACCTACACGCACCGCATCCACCTGCACAAAGCCGGTTGCCTCCATCTGCAGGTAATTTTTAAATACTACACGGTTGGGTACATGCTCGCCCATTGCAATTTTTGTTGGGTTAAGCGCCATAGCCAATTTCTTATGCGCCATAATATCATCGGGATGCGTAGGCTCTTCAATCCAAAAGGGATTCATCTCTTTCAGTTCCTGACAGATAGACAGCGCCTGTGGGTAAGTCCATTGTTGGTTGGCATCCAGCATTACGGTAGCTTTATCGCCCGCAGTTTCGCGAACGATATGCGCACGGCGGATATCGCGCAACGGATCCGTACTACCCACCTTAAGCTTCATGGCTGTAAAGCCCTTATCGATAGCCTTCAAGCAGTTTTCCCGCACTTGGTCATCGGAATAATTAAACCAGCCTACAGAGGTATCGTACCCCTTATACCCCTGCTCCAAAATACCCATACGGCTATCCCGGTCTTTCCTATTATCGGCCAATAAAGCGATAGCCTCCGCCTGCGTAAGCTCATCCTCTAAGTACGAAAGATCCAGTGTATTTACCAACTCTTCGGCAGATAAGTCTATTAACAACTTCCACAACGGCACCCCTCTTCTTTTTGCCCATAAGTCGTAACAGGCATTTGTAACCGAGGCTAATGCCAAATGCACTACCCCCTTATGTGGCCCTAACCAGCGAAACTGCTGTTCGTTGCTTAGGGTTCTAAAAGTTTGGCCAAAATCAGCCATTAATACCTCAATATCCTTACCTTTTAGCTGCTGCGCATAAAATGCCGCTGCCTTACATACCAGGTCATTCCCCTCGCCTATGGTAAATGCTAAACCGGTACCTACATTACCGCGATCATCAACAAGCTGGGTTACGGCATAAGAATACACCGGGTCTTTATGTACGGCATCGCTACCTGCACCTGTAGCCAAAGGAAATCTTTTATCCTGAATATTAAATTTTGTTATCATCGTTTGTGTAAAACTTGAGTTTATGTTGATCGTTAAATAGCTTATCCTTTTTTATTCTGCGCCTCGGGCATATCTATAATATTAATCTCTTTTATAGCGGGTAAGCCCGTAGCTTTTAAAATGCTAAACCGCAATTTAGCCGTTTGATAGTATTTTGGGAAGCGGATTACCTTACAATCGCCCATAGGCTCGGCACCGATATAAATCGTTTCCCAATTGCCGTTATTCCATATCTGCACGATATACTCCTGTATCCTGTTGCTACGGATGTTCGAGAAGCCATCGTCCAATTGCTTGGTATCCTGATACTCAAAAATCGTGATCTTATTAAAGCGTTTTTTGGGGTCTAAGGTAATATCTAAAAAACCGGTGGTATCCGCTGCCGACCAGCGGCTTTCTAAATTCCCATCTGTCACTGCCGTAGCAGCATAGCTTACGCCGTCTTCTACCAAGGTCGAGCTGGCTGTAACATCCTGTAACGCCGAAATAAAAGTGCCATTTGTAGGTAGCGGTTTATTTTTGGTTATACCGATACGCTTGGCCAGAGAAATAACCGCATTTGCTTCATACTCACGTATCCTACCGGTTTGATCGGGCGGAATATTTACCACCAGACAGTTGTCGTTATAGGTAGACCAATAAAACAGCTCTTCCAGTTCGTCCTGACTTCTAACAGGAAGATCCATAGACTTCTGAAACCAGTTCCAACGACTGCTGATGCAGATGGTATGCTCAAAGGGCAGGTAATACGATTGCCCCTCATGCAGGTACTGTTTCTTATCATACCGTGTAATTAACATCGGATCCCACAGTCTGAAATCGGATGGAAAATACTGAAAGAAATACGTATTATCCTCCGTCATGACAGATGGGTGCGTGAAATCGCGTTTCCCAGCTTCGTTTACAATGGTATGGTTTACGCTAATCGCACAATTAGGGTTAAAACCTTTAACCAATTTGTAAATCTGATCCATACCCCAATCTTCGGGTTTACGATCCCAGCCTCCATCTAACCACAATTCACAAATATCACCGTAATTGGTAAATAATTCTGTCAATTGATTTTTCATGTAATCAATATACTTCTGAGGATCTTTGTCCTGGTAGGAAGGCTCTTTTCTATCCCACAACGAGTAATACACGGCAAACTCCAACCCATATTTTTTACAGGCATCGGACACGGCTTTTACAACATCCATTTTTACGGGCGATGATGCGACATCATAATCGGTATATTTACTATCCCACAGGCAGAAACCATCGTGGTGCTTAGTAATCAACAACACATACCTAAAGCCCGCATCACGTGCTACACGCACCCACTGATCGGGGTCCAGGTTTGTAGGGTTATATTTCTCTACCGGAATACTGCCATCCGACCATTCGATATCGGTAAAGGTGTTCACACCGAAATGAATAAACATACCATACCCGCGTTTTATCATGAGCTGCTGCGCTTTATTGGGTTTGGTAGCAGGGACTTGCTGCTGCGCTAATGCCACTGTTCCAAACAGCAGACCTAGCCATACACTTACTATATATTTACGGAACTTCATTGTATAATTAATCTTAGTCGGTATGAAAGACTTCCTCCATATCTGACCATATTTTGCCCTCCGCCTTAGCATCATCTAAGGGTAACTGACAAGGGTCTGTTTCTTTCCACCAGCGCTGCGTTTCGGGGTCTGCAGCCATTTTTGCCATATCGGATTTAAAATTGTTACCCCGATATTCAAAATAACTGAACAGGAAGTATTCACCTTTAATTTCTTTAAGGTAAATCGAATAGTTTTCAATATTACATGCTTTGATTTTTTTTAGCACCGCCGGCCATGCTGCCGCATGTAGCTGTTTATAATACTCCAGCTTCTCGGGTTTTAAACCGGTCACTGAGGCATAGCGCTGTAGTGGTTGCTCCTGAGCATCGGACTGCGACGTATTGGAACATCCTGAAAATATTACGGCCATAACAATGGAGCATATACATAAAAATCGAGATTTTTTTAAAGCCATACGAATAACATCATATAGAAGTATACGGAACTTACGCTTAAAGGATGTTTCTAACGGTAATCCTCCCCTATGCTGCTGGTTATACTTCCAGGTTTATCCAACAAATCTACTAGTATCTGGGCATATCTATATCGACTAGATTAACAAGATTACATGCTATATTAACAAAATATCAAGATCAGGATCTTAAAAATGTAAAAAAAAGCTATATTGTTCCGTTTTATATAGCTCTACTCTACAGGATGAAACCCGTTTATGCTAAAATATTAGAAGGTTCTGAAATCGAAACTTTTGCTACAAAGGAGATCTGCAGACCCAATTTCTCTACCGAATTTCATTTTCATTCGGCATGCCAGATCACCTACATAATCCAAAGCAGTGGAAAACGTATAATTGGCGATAGTGTAGACCGGTTTAGTACCGACGAGCTAACTTTTATAGGGTCCAATTTGCCTCACGTATGGCACAATGACCTTAAACCCCAGCAGCCCCATGAAGAAGCGCGTTCTATAGCCTTATACCTGGAGCCTTCCTTATTCTTAGACAGCATAAAGAAATTTTTTAATCCGCATAAAATTGAAACTTTTCTGCATCTCTCCAAAAGAGGCTTACTTTTTTTCGGCGACACAAAAAAACAGCTGAAACAAAAATTGCAGGAAATCGTAGCGGTTCCCTATGGGCTGAAAAAAACAACCATGCTGTTTGAAATTATAGATATCTTGATACATACGGAAGAATATATTTTTCTATCGAGCGCTGGCTATACCAACAATTATAGACCCCAGGATAACGATAAAATAGATCGGATTTTTAAGTATGTTTTCGACAACTACAGCAAGGATATGGTATTAGATTCTGTTGCTGCACTATCGAATATGTCTAAACATGCCTTCTGCAGATACTTTAAATCGCGTACGCAAAAAACATTTATTCAGTTTGTAAACGAGGTGCGTATCAGCGAAGCCTGTAAATTGCTGGGAGAGGATACGCTTCAAATCACGTCTATTGCTTACCATTGTGGCTTTAACAACCTCTCGCATTTTAATAAGATTTTTAAGGCAGTAAAGGGGGCTACACCGCGAGAATATAAATTGCGGTTTTTAGGTTGAGTAATTTCCGGATAATACCCCGCTTTATTGGTTTAATATCCGGAAGATATATGCGTTCTGGAATGGCTATTTTTTTGTGGCAGCCATTTCGCGGGTAAAATGATAATTTTCATCTATAGCTACAACCTTGCGGTCTACCTTACGAAAATCGCGTGCCTCATTACTCCATAAAAAGGGGTAAAAGGAAAACACCTGATTTCCGTCTAATGCCTTAACATCTGCCTCCCAGTTCTTCCACTTGAAAGTTTGGTAAAACTCATGAATCTTACCGTTCAAGGTCCAATAGATAAAATCAGCATACTTACAGCCCAAACTTTCCCATTCCAAAGTATCTGGTGCGAAGTAGTAAATATTGCCTATTTCATCCCCTAAATCACCGGCATTGATTGCAAAATATCCACCTAAAACATCGTCGGCAATTAGGAGAAAACCACCCTTTACGCCTTCTTTATCAAAACTCTTCCCCTTATTCCATTCCATCATCCCGCGGTTCAATTTTCCCGATCCAGAGCCCAAGATACGGATCCAGCCCTGATCGACCAAGATACCGCCGGTTTCATAGATAATAGATCCCATAGCAGATTTCGTAGAAATTTGCGCCCTTAACAGCTCTTCATCAGCACGTTTCGGATTGCGCGGTAATATCTCATAGGCGTTTACAGCAGTCTTCATCCAGCCTTGAACCATTTTCCATCCTGAATCTGTCGTATGTATAAGCTCCTTTAAGGTCTTCATATGTATCTTATAAATTTGCGGTAAAGATAGTTTAAATTTCCCCTTTAGGTAAAGAAACTGTAAATATTGAGCCAGCATCGGGTCTGCTGTTTACCTGTATTGCGCCCCGATTTAAACGCGTAAACTCGGCACATAGGCTTAAACCAATACCATAACCATGCTCGCCAGATGTGCCATAGGTAGGCTGTTGGGCTACTGAAAACAGCATTTTAACTTTGCATTCGTCCATACCTATTCCTTCATCCATCACAACAATATCAATCATTTCTCCTGCATCTACCGCACGAATGCGTATGGTACCACCAAGCTTACTGAATTTAATGGCATTACTTAGCAAATTACGCAGAATAACCGCAGTCTGGTCTCTATCGGCATAGATTGTCATATCGCCAGGTACACTTACATCCAATACCAGGTGTTTTTGTGTAAAAAGTAAATCGAAGAAGTATAGAACCTCTAATACCAAAGGCTGTAAATAAAAGGAGGTCTTTATCGGTTGCATACCAACCATGCTCCGCGAACTCCAGCGCAACAAATTATCAATTGTGGTACTTAGACAAGACACCTGTTCATGTAAGGTCCCTAAGGTCTGTATACGTTCCCTACCTGTTAAAAGGTCGGCATGAAAGGCCTGCAATAGGTTTTCTAGCGTTGCTATAGGGCTGCGAATATCGTGCGCCAATATGGAAAATACCTTTTCCTTATCCTTATTCAATTGTATTAAGGCTTGTCGCTGCTTTTCAACTTCACGTTGATACCCCAATTGTATGTTTTTAAAAAAGGTGACCGATACCAGCATAATCAAACTGGCAATTATCATATTCACCATAACCTGCCGCTGCATTACCACAGCTCCGAAAATGGGTTGCTGCGGAAACATGGCTACACTTACACTACTCAACAAAATTAGGCTACACAGCAGATAACGCAGCCATTTTAGGTCGATCAGCAAGAGGGTAGTAATGATTAATGTCCATAAAAAATACTGTGATCCATTATGAAAAAATAAACCGGAGAAGGTGTATAAGCAAAACCGGGAAGTTATCATGACTAAACGGGCACTTAAGTACTTACGATACTTATGTAAAAGCAAAACCACTGTTGCATCTATTACAAGCCATAAGTTTAAAAACATAAGAACAGGACGCTCCTGGTAGGAATTAAAACACGCGTAGCTAAGCGCCAGTACTATCCCGATTAAGTTTAATACGTTCAACAGCTTCGTATATCTAGACTCCACGTAGGGCATATCCGGATAAATCCCGGTATTAACCAGTTTATGCAGTATATTTTTTAAGGAAATAAAAGACGTAGTATACATCAAATAGCAGGTTAACCGAGAAATAATTAAATGTCATAGTTAGATTAAACAAAGGTATTATTGTTTTTCAATTTTTAAATATCTTAAGTTATTTTATCTAAAAACCCCTTAAACCTGCTATACGCTGGGCCACAGTGCTCCCCAATGCAATGCCCTTACAAGCGGCCTGTTTTGCTTATATTATTTCTCGATGCCTCTTTGTGGCCTGCATCATTTTTAGGTAAAAATGATCACACCAAAGCAAAATTAACGGCTCAAAGACTTACTTTTGGATATTTTTAGTCAAAAAGTCAATATAGTATTTTTATGAAAAACCCCACTTTAGCGGTTGCTATAGCTTTTTTTTCCTTGTTACTGTACGGATGTAATTTATTTGAAGTACACCCATACGATGGTAATATTAAAGGAACAAAAGACATCAACAACAGCAATATCAAATTAATCGAAGAACGGTACGCCGATAAAGACACCATCCGTTATGCCTTTATCAGCGATTCGCAGCGTTGGTACGATGAGCTTAAAGATTTTGTAAACAGCGCCAATAAACGGGATGACATCGATTTTATTATTCATGGTGGCGACATTTCAGATTTCGGCCTTACCAGGGAATTTCTGTGGCAACGCGATATCTTGGAAAAATTGAAACAACCGTACGTAGCATTAATAGGTAACCACGACTGCCTAGCCAATGGTGAGGAGGTCTTTTCGAAACTTTTCGGCAATCCGAATTTTAGTTTTATTGCCGGTAAAACGAAGTTTTTATGTCTCAATACCAATGCCCTTGAATCGGACTACTCAAACCCTATTCCCAACTTTGCATTTATTGAATCCGAGCGCGAAAAAGATAGCCATAGGTTTGAGAAAACGGTGGTTCTTATGCATGCCCGTCCCAGCTCTGAACAATTTAATAACAATGTTGCCAATGTGTTCCAGTATAGCATAAAACGCTTCCCTGACCTGCTGTACTGCAATAATGGCCACGACCATAACTACCAAGAGGATGATATATTTCAGGATGGTATTATATACTATGGCACACCCAATATCGGGAAACGTCAATATCTAATTTTTACGATCACAAAAGAAGGTTACTCCCATGAACTTGTATCATTTTAAAATAACATACAGCACCGTACTTTTTACCCTTATTTTCTTTACTCAAATTGCTACCGCACAAATTAATGCGCATTTACCTACCGATACCATGCAGGCCAATACCCCGGCCGAAAAGGATTTAAAAAAGGCTTCTTTAGCTTTATTTCCTTCGAGTTATATTGCACAATATGCCGGCTCTATCGGGATAATATCCTTGGGTGCAGGCTGGGATTATGGAAGAAATAACAAATGGGCTACCGATGTATTAATGGGTTATGTTCCGAAGTATGATACCGAAAGAATAAAAATAACGTTTACACTCCGACAGACGTACAGCCCTTTTAGCTTGGCGCTACAGGATGGATTGACGTATCAACCCCTACGAACAGGGATGTATGTAAACACTACTTTTGGCAGACAGTTTTGGCTTAGTGCACCCGATAAATATCCCGGCAATTATTACAGCTTCTCTACCAAGATAAGATTTAACATTTTTGTAGGTCAGAATTTCACGTATACCTTCAACTCCAAGTCTTCCTTCTTTGAAGGGGTTAAATTCTATTACGATCTGCATACCAGCGACCTGTATTTGATAAGTCGCGTACAGAATAAATATTTGAAGTTTGATGATTATTTAGGCCTTGCTTTAGGCGTAAAGCTACAGATTCGGCGCCAATAAAAGCTTGGCACCTTAAGCATAATTTACGGTAGTGTATGCGCATACACTCTTATTAGTATACGCATACACTACCGCTTACAGGCTAACACTGGCGTGTAGTAAATTTATTTCACTTTAATTTTCACAAAACCGGTAACGGTACCGCCCTGGTTTACTTCAAAAGATTTAGTCGCTGTATTTGTGGCTGCATTAAACTCAAAATAGGCGTTTGTTCCTGTGGCAGTAGCGCCGCGCAACAATATCTTGCCATCGACCTCCACTACTGCTACTGCAGCACCTGGGTTTATACCTGTCGGAATACCTTGGATGGCATTAAAGACGAATGGCTTTTTATTTACATCTATGCTGTAATATTTCCAGATATCTTTTGAATTGATATTTCCTCCCTGACCACCAGATAACGATTCGGTATTTAAAGTCACGATCATCTGTCCATTTTTAACAAAGACGCCAACAAACTTACCGTTATCTTCGGCACGGAAATCCGAAAACTTCAATACCCAATCTTTATCAATATCCGTTTGGTTGGCTTGGATACGAACGATCTTGGATTTCCCCCCCAAGCCTTGCAAATGTTTTCCCTGCGTTACGATGTATAAATCGCCATTGGTATCAAAATCATACATCGCATTATCATTGATATAGGCTATACTACCGGCATCCGCGATTTTTATAGTTTTTTCATACTGCCCGGTAGCTAAATCAATAACTGCAATATAAACATCGGGGAAGTAATCATCGAAAAATCCCGCTTGCGTAGAGGATAGCGTACCATAGGTGATATTGGCATATAGCTTTCCGCCTTTTATCGCCAAGAATTTTTGACCTATAGCTTTAAATTTTATCCCTGTATCCGTGTCCTTGATATTTTGATTCACAGCAGCTGTTAAATCCAGCGTACCGGTATTCTTCATTTCTAAAGGGTTGAATTTCTGAATTTTTAATGGCTCGGCAGCATCCCAATAGAAACCTGCGGTTTCATGCTGTATCACAAAGTTGCCTGTCCCTAAATATTTAGCCGCTTCGGTAGGGTTTTTAGACGATATAAACTGCCCTGAGGTAACTTTACCATCCCTATCGACTTCAATTTTTTCTATCCCCTGGGACGCATCAGCACTGCGGAACATCTTGAAAATCCAGTTTCCATAAGGTCTCCATCCAGCCATTCCGCGTACACCTTGTAAGGATTTACCGCCCACAACATTTGAAAATGATCCGGAAGGAAATTCGTTGTAAGCGGATATATAGCCCCCGCCATTTTGTTGGGTACGATCGGTTACCGTCATTAAGACATATTTAGACTGGCCTTGCTCGATATCAGGCTCCGGCGTTTTATCGCTTGTACATGCACCCCATAAGATACTGCTGCATACTATGCTTAAAACAAAATTAAAGCTAGTTTTTTTCATAACATTAACTTTTAGTTGATTTTATAAAGTAGTTGATTTTAAAATGTATACTTCGACCAGGACGCTGTATTTTATAATAATCATACAGTTTAGCATCCATAATATTTTTGACTTCAGCACCGAAGGTCCAGTTGGCAAAGGGGAAGTTATAGGTAAAGCCTGCATTAATTAGGCTTTGATTAGGCACCAGATCTTTCGTGCTAATCTTCGCACTGCCGGTAAGGCCTAAAAAGCCATTCGCTTCTTTATCTTTCGGTACATTAACCAGGTAAAACTCGCGGATAAAATTGTAATGTATATAAGGCTTTAGGCCATCGTTTTTTGAAAATACATGCTCAAAATTTCCTTTAACACCGATATTGCTGAAAAAATACGGCGTGTTGGTTAGTCGGGTGCCTTCAATCCATTTATACAGGGGTTCGCCCACATCGACCATTCGGATATCTTGCCAGGTCGCATTTCCGCTTATTTCTACATTTTTTAATAACCTATACGACAAGTCTATATCAAAACCATAACCTTGTATGCTATCTAAATTTTTATACTGCGAGAAAGGTGGTTGTATGGGCACCAGCAGAATCATGCCTTTGGTTTTTCGGTAAAAGGTACCTATTTCTGCACTGTACCTGGCGGTAGCGTAGCGGTACCCTAAGTTCACATTAAAACTCCGCTCGGGTTTAAGGTTAAAATTTGGTGCGCGGGTATCATTATTCCCGAAAAGTTCTTCTTGCAAGGGTAAGCGGTTGGTGAGTTCCACTGAAGCCCGGACGAAGCTGTTTGCATCGATCTGGTATTTTGTAGCGTTGCCATATCCGAAGTTAAAATCCGACATGGACTGGTATTTACTTAAATCGGTGTCATTACTTAAAAAGCCGTTTATCCCTTTGGCAGAGAAGCCGAAATGTTTAACAAACAATTGGTTTGTTAGTTTTTTATTCCACCAGTTTGATTCCCAGGATATGCCTAGAATAGACTTTCTATAGGTTGCTTTTTTACTTAATATATCCACATCAGTGCCTGTAAAACGGAAGCCTAATGGGTCGCTTCCCTTACGCATATTATGATCGAGGGTAAAGCTGGTATAAATGGTATTATTTTTATCGATTGAAAAGGATGCAGCAGTACGGCTGATGATATGGGTATAATCTATATGGGCTAAGGATGGGTTCGGACTCTCTCCAACGGATGTGCCTGCCGTAAAATTACCATACCAATCATAGGTTCCTTTGATGGTATCGGTGCGTGTTCTGTGGGTTTCACTGTATGAAACAAACTGATCAATGTTAATCCGGCTATTCCATAGCGTTTTTTTATACCGGATTGAGGGTACAAAGCCCTTATTTGTTAATTGAATAGCGCCATATGGGTTGGTCATTAAGGCGGGATGTTGGGAAGCGCGGTCTATACTATATAAAGCTAGGGACAGACGCAGCTCATCTGCCCATTTTTTATCTTTTACCCCTAAGTAGGCTTCGGTGAAATAATGTCGGTAGGCATTGTGAAATAGCCGAACACGTGCCGGCTCTAGGTTGGCATTTTCATTTACAATTTCAACATCGACTTTATAGTTGTTGGCCGATGTGTTTATAAAGGCATCCACGCCGGCAAACCATTTTTTCTGAAATTGTTGCCGCCACGATATATTTCCTATATGTGTTTTAAAGGAGGCTGCTTCGTAGGAGGCTTGCAAAGAGTTCGCAGCGCTTTGATCGCTAACAAGGTTTACGGCTCCTCCTAATGCATCACCACCTAAACTAATCGGAACAACTCCCTTGTAAATCTCTACTTGCCGCAATTGATTGATGGGCACATTGTTGATGCCATATCCGCCGCCAAGATATGTTAAGGGTATGCCATCGCGAAAGTATTGTACCGCATTGCCCTGAAATCCGTTGATAGAAACATCGACTTGGTTGCCAAGGCCTCCACTTTGCCGTATACGTATACCGGATGCTCGGTTCATGACTTCTGCTAGGGTGGTTGGCTGCTCGGAAACGGCTTTGGTATCTATCATTATGGCTCGTATGGGCTGCTCCTTTAATTTTTGAAACGCTGTTTTCCCTTGCACCGCAACCTGCTCTATCAGATTATTTTGTTGCTGTAGCGTGATTTGCAGGTTTAAATTTTCACCTTTTTCTTTCGTTATGGTTGCTGTATAATCTGAATACCCCACAGCTGTTATGTGGAGTCGATGCTTTCCGGCAGCAATGTTTTCTACTTCGAAAGAACCGTTGTGCTGCGACCTAAGGTTTTGATTGGCAATACGTATGTTGGCTTGCCCGATACCGCTGCCTTCGGAATTTATAAGGAGCCCTATAATTCGATCTGTTGGCTGCGCAGCCAATGAAAAACAATAAAATATAAGACAAAAAATAAAGCTATAACGATTATGCATCCCCTTTAAAAATTTGGTGAAACGAACCGCAAATATAAATTTTAATTAGATTAAATATAAATAATTTGGAAACTATTTAGAAAGACTCTAAATTAGCAGATCGAAATAGTAAACAATTTAATGATGGAATGGCTTCGTGCCATGGTAGAAATTATGCCTCAAGCTAAAAGAACGATAACAATTAATCTTCATAATAACGGCACTGATTTTATTGGAGAACCGATCTATTTAACTGGAAATATGGTCGACTGGAAAGTTGATGGCTTATACGTAGGTATTTTACCGCCTAAAGGGGAAAGCTTGCGTGTTGATCTTGAGCATATCGATTCTACGCAGCTGGAGTTTAAAATCAATAGGGGCAGTTGGCATACGTTAACAGCGAGTAAAGATGGTTTTCTGTTGCCGCCTTATGTAATGGAGAGCGATACAGATGCATCTTTGGATATTTACATCGATGCCTGGCGTGATACATTTCCTAAATCTACAGCTTCGAGCCGAGTAAGTTTGCTGGCCGATAGTTTTTATTTCAAACGCTTGGATTCCTATAAAAGGATTTGGATTTATCTCCCTATTGGTTATGAAGATACACTAAAAAAATATCCGGTCTTGTATATGCATGATGGACAGCATGTATTCGATGAGTCCACATCGCTTGGCCGCATGGGCCCGGTGGAATGGCAGGTTGATAAATCAATTAATAGGTTGAATGGCGATGCCATTGTGGTAGCAATTGAACATGCCCTACCCTTTTCGGAACGCGAAAAGGAATATATGATTTTCCCTACAGCGATGGTTCCTGAACCGCTAGGGCGGGATTACCTCCAGGATATTGTGGAAACTTTAAAACCTTATGTTGACCTGCACTATCGTACTTTAAGCGAAAAGCCTTTTACAGCGATGGCTGGAAGTTCTTTGGCGGGTCTGCTGGCTCTTGAGGCGGGTTTATTGTACCCGGATGTTTTCGGTTATTTGGGGGTTTTCTCTCCTTCGATATGGACCGCTAAACCTGCTGTGTTTGGTTTGCTCAACGAAGCTGTTGCGCTTGCTTCGCATGGGATTGGTGAACAAGGTTATTTTTATTATGCTGGCGGCATGGAAAAGCGTGCTAGTGAAACGGGCGATAGACCGCGTATGTTAACGGATATGCTGGAATTTACTGCCGCACACCGAGAAAAGACCACATCGGAACTCATTGTGGATATCGATGATCGGGGTAAACATGGTGCTTTGTATTGGCAAAAGGTATTTCCACGCTTTTTCGAAAGTTGGCAGCGTTATGTAAATCGCTGAATTGTACTTCCTACAGCGCCGTAGCGAACTGCCTTAAAGTTGACTTGCCGTAAATGCTTTTAGCTTATTTTTTTAAAATGTAATGTTTAACTATTAAATATAATTATTATGATTTTACGTAACACTTTTTCTAGAAAAAATAGTTTGTTTCTTCTTGCCGGGCTCCTGTCTATGACTACAGTAGAGGTAGCTGCACAACAAGCAGAGAAATCTGCTAAAGCAGGTACGGGCATATACGAAGCGGCAATTAATAGTAAAGATGGCCTTATTTATGTAACGGGAGCAGGTAGTAGAACGAATCCTGCGGGTGCTCTTTTTAAAATAAATCCAGCAGACCTTAGTTTAGTAGACAGCATTTCTTTAAAGGATAATCCTCCGTTTGGTTTGGCTATTAACAATAAAACACAGGTAGCGTATACAACAAATACACGTACAAATAGTGTGAGTGCCGTGGATTTAAAAACAGGTAAAATATTAGCTACGATAACAAACGGCGCCGAGAATTCGCATACACGTGAGGTTTTAGTGGATGAGGCTGCAAATTTAATTTATATCTCTGATGTTGGAGACCCCAGCACTATTTGGGTTATCGATGGTAAAACAAACAGGTATTTGCATTCGATTACAGGCTTAGGGAAAACGGTAACAGGAATTGCTTTTGGAAATGGTAG
This sequence comes from Sphingobacterium sp. Mn56C, assembly GCF_049319645.1. NCBI lineage: Bacteria > Pseudomonadati > Bacteroidota > Sphingobacteriia > Sphingobacteriales > Sphingobacteriaceae > Sphingobacterium > Sphingobacterium sp. Mn56C. Next base: position 37,886 of record NZ_JBMOUC010000010.1, on the reverse strand, counting down.
GGATAAAATTTACGCTACTGTTATGTCGGATAACGCTATTGCTGTAGTTAATACCAAAACAAAAACTGTAGAAAAAACATTCTCTTCGGGTGGCGAAGCTCCGGTAAATATTGTTAGTGATGGAAAACGCTTGTTTGTGACGAACCAAAAATCGGGTACCTTAACGGTATTGGATTTAAATGGTACTTTACTTAAAAGTATAAGCACTGGAGCTGGGGCAATTGGTATTGCATATGATCCCGTAAAAAATCGTTTGTACTCGGCAAATAGAGGAACAGGGACTACAACGGTGATTGATGCTAAAACTTATGAGGTCCTTGCCGATGTGGAAACGGGTTCTGCCCCTAATAATGTTAAAGTTGATGCGAAGGGGGTGGCGTATGTTATTAATAAAACAAAGGGTGGAAGACCGCAACCTGGCGAAACGCCTCAGGTAGACAGCAATGGGGATACAGTAACGAAAATAAAGTAGTCAACGGCAGTAGCTTTGCCACTTATTTTTAATGTGGTAATGCAGAATTTCCAGCGATATATTAATCCCAAAGTAACCTTGATTTTGTTGCTTTGGGATTCTCAAATTAAGAGAAAAATATAATTAGTAACTATAGTTTATTTTGAAGAGAAAGAGAGAAAAAATTATTTTTTATAGCGTAACTGTTCTTATTACATTTCTATTGGTTTGGATTTCCTTATTCACTGGCGCAAAAAATATACATTGGGCCGACTTATGGCAGTATCCCGACAAAATGCAGGTGTTCTTTATTAGTCGTATTCCGCGTACATTGGCGCTTGTTTTGGTCGGCGCTGGCCTGAGTATTGCGGGCTTTATCATGCAGCAGCTATCCCAAAATAATTTTGTTTCACCAACTACATCAGGTGCCTTGGAAGGTGCAAAAATGGGAATTTTGTTTGCCATGGTGCTTATGCCCCAGAGTTCGCTCTTGGTGAAAATTTGTAGTGCATTGGCCTTCACCTTCTTAACGGCCCTTATTTTTATCTTTTTTGTGAATAAAATAAGGCACCGAAGCTCGATTTTTATTCCCTTGGTAGGTTTAATGTTTGCCAGTATCTTGGCTTCTATATCCACATTTTTCGCCTACAAGTATAACATTGTTCAGAATACACAAGAGTGGATGTTGGGCGATTTCTCGTCGGTATTACAGGGGCAGTATGAGTCTATATACCTTATTCTTCCTGTGGTGGGGCTTTGTTACTTTTATGCCGAAAGGTTTACCATCGCGGGTATGGGCGAAAGCTTCGCCCGGAATCTCGGACTTTCTTATGCCGCTATAGTAAATCTTGGCTTGCTTGCGGTTTCGTTGGTGGTGAGTGCTTCTGTTGTTACGGTAGGAACAATACCATTTGTGGGGTTAATTATCCCTAATATGGTTCGTATTTTTGTTGGCGATAACCTAAAACGTGCTTTACCCTGGAGTGCTTTTGCGGGTTCTATTTTTTTAATGGTTTGTGATATTATGGGACGACTGCTCATATTTCCCTATGAAATTCCAATCGGAATGATGGTGGGGGTTATTGGAGGGCTTACCTTTTTTGTTCTTATTTTAAGGAGGAGCCAATGAAACAGTCACAAAAGGTTGTCTGCCTTGTCTTGTTGTTCGTGGTTGCCATCGCCTTATTTATGGGATACAAACTTACCGGCAATTTAGACTATGTGCTTAGCCGACGTAGCATACGTTTGGCCACGATGCTGGTGGTAGGCGTTAGCATTGCTTTTGCTTCGCTTATTTTCCAGACGGTTACGAATAATAGGATACTAACTCCCGCTATGATGGGGTACGAAGCTATATTTATACTTTTTCAGACTATCCTAGTTTTTTGCTACGGGGATAGCGCGCTTCAGCTTATTCCTCAGGAGTTAAATTTCCTGTATGCTGTTTTGCTTATGATGGTTTTTTCGCTTTTTATGTACCTGCTGATTTTTGGCCGTAAGGGCAAAAGTATCTATTACCTGCTGCTGATGGGTATGGTTATGGGAACGCTTTTTATGACGTCAAGTCAATTTCTTCAGGTGTTAATAGATCCTGATGATTTTGCGGTGATTCAAAACTATATGTTTGTATCGTTTGCAAAAATGAACAGCAAATTACTGCTTATCGCCAGCGTAGCGTTATTTTTGGCTATACTGCTGGCATTACGTTATTTACGCTACTTAAATGTTATTGCCCTGGGAAGAGAGCATGCTATTAATTTAGGGTTAAACTATTACCGCTTAATCCGCATTTACCTGCTTATCATAGCGCTTTTGGTGTCGGTATCTACAGCATTGGTAGGCCCCATTACTTTCTTGGGCATATTGGTGACCAACTTAACCTACGAATTGTTTCACACGAGGAAACACGAACATATGCTGTGGTTGTGTAGCCTGATCGCTTGTACTTGTATAATCGCAGGACAATTTCTTGTCGAGCATGTACTTCGCTTTTCTACTACGGTGAGCATTGTAATCAATTTTATTGGGGGCGTTTATTTTATGTATTTGATATGGAAAACGAGAAAAAGAGCAAATTAAAATTCGAAAATATAGTTAAAAATTACGGCAAGAAGGTTGTTATTAATGGCCTCCAGGGGGCTATAGCAGATCGTGCTATTACGTCGTTAATTGGCCCTAATGGTGCCGGAAAAAGTACGCTGCTGTCGATTTTATGCCGGCTATTGAAACAAGATCGTGGCGATGTATTTTTCGACGGTAAAGGCTTGGATAGGTATAGGAGTAATGATCTGGCGAAACATTTAGCTATTCTTAGGCAGTCGAATAATACCGACATGAAATTAACGGTTAAAGATTTAGTTGCCTTTGGTCGATTTCCGCATAGCCAGGGTCGGATGACTGCCCTGGACTGGGAAAAAGTCGACGAGGCTTTGGCATTTTCTGGCCTTACGGAGCTCGCTAATTCCTTTGTCGACGAGCTAAGTGGCGGACAGCGTCAACGTGCTTTTTTAGCCCTCATTATTGCGCAGGATACGGCCTATATTTTGCTGGATGAACCCTTGAATAATTTAGATATGAAACATGCGGTACAGGTCATGAAAACTTTGCGCCGTCTGGTGGATGAGAAGGGTAAAACGGTGATTATGGTTATTCATGAAATTAATTTTGCTGCCCAGTATTCGGACTATATTATGGCGCTAAAAAATGGAGAAATTTGTTACCATGATGTTACCGAAAAGGTGTTTAATGTCCCTATTCTAGAGGATATTTTTGGAATAAACTTTGAAATTATACAGCATAACGGAAAGAAAATTTGTAATTATTTTAATATTTAATATATGCGTTTAAATCAATTTTTAGTGGTTATTTTATTGGCAGTTGTCGGAAGTATGGCGGCTTGTAATACGCCTTCTCAACCGCAACATGGCGCACATGGCGAGGTCTTATCTATCCCGCATAAGTTAGGTGTCACCACAATTTCTAGTCAGCCATCGCGTATTGTCGTTCTCGATATCGGCGCCCTGGAAACCTTGCATGAATTGGGTGTTACCCCTATTGCAATCCCCAAAAAGTTTATGCCCGAATATTTAAACGATTTAAAAAAACGGGAGGATATTGCTGATGTAGGCTCGGTCATTGAACCGGACTTTGAGGCTATTCACGCGCAAAAACCGGATTTAATATTAATATCGGCACGCCAGGAACGCTTTTATAAAGAACTTTCGGATATTGCGCCTACAGTTTTTATAGGCACCGATAATAAGAATTATATCGCTTCGTTTAAGTCTAATACGCTGCTCTTGGCCGATATTGTTGGAAAGAAAGATGTCGCCCAACAGAAGTTGGATAGTTTAGATGCTAAAATCCGTACTGCACAGCAGTTTTTTGATAAGGATCCAAACAAGGGGCTGTTTTTGATTTATAATGGCGGTAAGTTCAATGCTTTTGGCTCGGGTAGCAGGTTTGGTTTCATCCATGATGTTCTGCATATTAAACCCGTAATGGAACTTAAAGACGAGTCTGTACACGGCCAAAAGGTGTCGAATGAATTGATTGCTGAGGCTGATCCGGATTATATGTTTATCGTCGATCGAAATGCTGTCGTCATGGATCGGAAGGCTGTAAAAACGGAGATTGAAAACCCATTAATTCAACAAACTAAAGCCTTTAAAAATAAGAAGATTTTTTATCTGGATCCGAATGTATGGTTTATCTCAGGTGGCGGTATTACCTCGGTAAACTTAATGATTGAGGCTATCGAGGGTTTAATTATGCAGCCCTAATTTACTTCGGTACCGTCATTGAAATAATATTTTGAGCAACATTCGTTGGTTAATGTTGCTCAATTTTTGCGGACAAATAATGCGGCTTCTTCATGTTTAGAAAACGGTTTGCTTTTGTATACCTATATTTTTTATGCTGCAGCAATCAAATGATAAGAAAAAGAACGGCTTCCGATTGGCGTTTTTTGTAAGAACCCATTTCTATAAAGTAGGCGCAAGGTACTGTGTACGGTGGCCCAGGATACAGGTTGTTTTTGCCGGAGGCTAATCCAAAATAATTCGATGTCATGAATAGTTTGTATAGCACATATTTCATGTACTATCCAAGCTCTTTTGCTGCTGATCTTGATGCTTCTTTCGCGTAGGGTGTCTATAATAATATCTTCCATAGGTAAAAAACATTTTTTTTTAAGCTACTATTCACCCGTTTGTATGGGTAAATAGTAGGGTTAAGGAGTTTTGCGTATAAAAAAAACAGCTGCCTCGACAGCTGTTTTAGAAAGCGGTTTGCTGTAACTTGGAGGCTTAGAATTTTATGCCGTACAATTTTTCGCCAATATCGGTAACCTTATTGTCGACCGACAGTAACCCACTTCCCGATAAATACCATATAAATCCGGGCAGTAAAAATACCTTCCCATTTTTATAGGCTTTGGTTTTCTTTGCATCGTCGGTTAGAAGGTCTGCCAAAACGGGCATTGTTCCTTGAATACCTGTAGCCCGATCGAAAACAAATAGATAATCTGGATTTAGAGTCTCCAAGGAGGGGGTGTCGTTACTTTTCCCTCTTTCACCTTGGTTTTCCGCGCTTGCCTCCGAAATATAGGCTGGCTTAAGGTGAAGCATATCGTGGGCGAAACCAAATCTGGAATTAGGCCCATTTGGAATCAACCTTTCATTGATATGCATAACCACTACAGCCTTGTTTTGGTCTTCCTCGGCTTTTGCTTGTACTTGAGCTAATTTCTGGCGTAACTTACCTAACTTTTGCGCTGCCTCTTTCTCCTTGTTAAAGATGCTTCCTATTAGTTGTACATTATTCTCAAATGTACTCCAGAAATCCGCTACAGTTGTTCCCAGTACTAAGGTCGGCGCAATTGCCGATAAGGAGTCTATTTGACTGCGCTGCCGTGTTGATGTAATAATAAGGTCGGGCTTTAATTGGGCTACTGCTGCAACATCGGCTTTTGGAACTGTCCCTACCGCGGTGTACGTATTTGCGTCGCCATACTTTGGCATATACTGCGCAACATTTCCTAAACCTCCAATTACGGGAATGTTTAGTTCATGACAGTTTTCCAACGACCCCATGTCCAGAACAACAAGGCGTTTAGGATTTTTTGTGACTGTTGTTTCGCCGTTCAGATGTTTTATCGTAATGGTTTCTTGCGCAACAGCAGGTATAACAAAGCACAGTGCAGCAAGTATTAAATAATATTTTTTCATAGTAGATTGCATAAAATATAACGGTTGATGGATTCAACCGTTATACTTTAAAGGTTTTAGTTCGGTTTAACAAATGTGATCGCATCTATAGCATCGATATTCTGCACAGATACGCCCTTTTTAGCTGCTGCAGTTTCAATATCAATTACGTAAACACGCGGTGTTTCCTGGCTAGTTTTTACACCCATATAAATTTTCCCATTGTAGACATAGGGCCATTTAATGCCAAGATCTGGAATATCGGCTTTTGATGGTAAGCCTGTTACCCATTTTAAAGATTTAGTAGATGCGTCGACAATAGCGTAGTGTGTCGCTGTAGCCATTGAAGCATTGGCTTCATGGGGTGCAACTTTATCGTTGTAGAATTCTAGTAAGAATTTGTTGCCCGATAGTTCCCAGACCTTACGGAAACGGTTTCCATCTGCTGCAGTTTCAATATCCCAGAAATAGTCTTTATCAAAAGCGGCAGCACCTTTCTTGATTAGTAAGGCACCTGCTTTTTTGGTTCCTCCTTGATTGCCGGCAAATACATAGACATCTCCATTACTTGCTAAACCAATTTGTGAATACCTTGCCGAGCGGTATGCCGCACCGGATCTAGGTAAGCGGGGGTCTGAAAATACAGCTTGGGTTTTCACATTTTTATCAATCTTAGCAACAACCACATCATCTATGCCTTCACTGCTAAGGTCTACCGAAGTATAAAATGACCCATCTCCGGCATCTGCAATCCCAATTAACCATCCATTTTTACCTTCATAGCCTTTAAATTCATTGACTTTAAACGATACAAATTGGGGTTGTGGATCATTTAAACCGATACGGTTTACGGTAGCGATTGTAGGGTCTGAGGCACGTCCGCCACTCATAATCGTATACACCATATTCCCCACAAGACCTGCAGTAATAAAACCATTTTGCAGCTCAAATTGTGCACCTATGGTCGTCGCTTTTCCTGTAGTAGCATCTATGGTAAAACGCTGTCCAACGTGTGCATTTCCTTGCCCATATTTTAAGGCGACAAAGCCGTCGTATGCGTTGGGAATATAATTGGAGAATGTATTTAAAAATTCATATCCATTTCCTTTAATACTAATGGAAGCATTTTCATCTTCTAAGTTCTCCACAGGAATAAGGTAAGTAGCTTCTGGTGAGCTACCGCTCGCATTTACGGAGGTCGCCAGTAAAAATTTACCTTTGCCTGCTGCTATAGGTTCATCTGGTGTGGCGCTTTCATTTTTGCTGCAGCTGGCTGTTGCCAGGGCAGCTAAAATTACCGCTGCTGTAGTTTTAAAAAGTTGTTTTTTCATCTTGTATTTGATTTTGTTTCTGATCTGTTATTTACGTTTCACGAAATAGTAGCGCAGCTTTATGTAAAAACTTCTTCCTGGTTTTTGAAGACTGAAGTTGTCATATAGCAAGGCATTTTCAATATTACGTGCTTCAAAGGCGATATTGTATTTACCGTCCTTCATGATATAGGTAGCCGAAAAATCGCTATACATCTGCTTTGGGACAAAGGCCTTGGACGACTTTTCAGCAAATACTTCGGAGTGGAGGTAGATCTTTTCTACGAAATTGAAAGCATAGTTTAAATTTAAGGTGTTCCCTTTAGCAAAAGCATTATGCACATAGTAGGATGCATCTACATTCCAAAAGAAATACGGCAAATTTGGCATACGTGTGTCGTAAGCACCGTTTTCAATTTTGTTGTCGGTATCCTTAAACCGTGCCTTATCGCGAATATCCATATAGGTCAATGTGGCACCGAGTGTAGCCTTATCTTTATAATAAACACGTGCTTCAACGTCGGTTCCTAAGCGCGTAACACGGCCATGATTGTTGTTACGGTACAGCGATATACCATTTAAATCATCGCCTAAACGGCCAATTGTTCTTTGAATAAAATTGTAGGTATCGCGATAGTACCCCGACCAATCTACATAAAGGCTGAAAGCGTTGTTCAATGGTTTATTCAGTGTAAGGCCAATATTATAATTATTGGATTCTTCGGGTTTTAATGCAATATTCCCTTGTTCTAATATTTCATCTCCAAATAGTTCCCGGTCTGTAGGTAAACGGTAGGCTTTTTCTGCCGATGCTTTTAACTGCAGATCTTTAAAGAAATAGGTGCTGGCGACACCGTACCCCATTTTACCTACGTTCTCCTTCCGACGGTAGGTCATTTGATTTTCCATCTGTGGTCCTGAAGCTTGATTTGTATAATGCTTGGCCAGGATATTGGTATTCCATTTACGCTTCAGGGTAAATCTATACTCCACGCCTAAGGTGTTTTTAAAACTTGATCTACTCATACTATCCGATGCTGTTGGAAGATCTGGAAATAGATTTAGCGCTATCTCTTTCACATCAGGGCGACGTGTAAAACCCGTTAAGATATTATTTACAGCAATAGAATGACTTGAATTAATACGGTACCCAATGTTTAAATTGGCCGAATGGTTGCTGTTTGCATGTTCTGTTAATCCGAAACTGGCTTCACCATAGGTTGTACCAACACCACGTAGATCCTTTATTAACATGCGTTCGCCTGTCCAACTGTATTTATAGGATGAGGTATCTACTGTACCTGCCTTTTCATAATTGTAGTTTGCATTTAATCGTACACTAAGTCCCTCGACAAATAAATCGCGTTTATCATAGGTTATAGAGGGTAAAAACGATTTGCTATGTGCCGTGCGTTGCCCATAAACATAGCGCATCTCGGCACCATGTTGTATATCGCGATGTACCTGCCCTAAAGTTAGGCCAAAGAGCATTCTATCGGCCCATTTTTTACCCACAATCCCTAATTTTGCCATGACCGTCTCATTCCTATAGGTATCGTGAAAACGTTTAAACCAACGTGCGTCTTCAGACCATGTTGAACCATTTTGCCAGGCGTCATCTGGATCGGAAGGGTTTTTCTCTCTTTCGGAAAATATTCGATATACGGTTTTTACTTTGTAATCGTTGGCAGCATAGTTCTGAAAGGCATTTACCTGTAAGGATAGGCCCGAATTAAAGGTGTGATTCAATCCGATATTTGTCTTATGGGTATTAAATGATCCATACGCATAGGAGGCGTCTAATGTTGTATTGGCTGTACGGTTTGTGACAATATTAATAACGCCACCCAGTGCATCTGCACCAAACTCTATAGGTACTACACCTTTATACACCTCAATACGCTCGGCCATATTAACCGGAATATTATTCAGCTGAAACGCGCTGCCCATACCTTGCATGGGTACGCCGTCGATAAAAACACGGATGTTACGGCCGGTAAAGCCATTCAGAGTGATACTCATGTCGGACCCAACGCCACCACTCTCCCGAATTTTAACCCCTGATGCTCTATCTAATAGATGTGCCAAGTCTAAAGTGGAGTTATAATGCGACTTGGCATCTAATGCGACCACATTAAACGGTGATTCGCGTACCTCTTGAATTCCTGTTTTACTGTGTACAACAACTTGTTCGATATTTGTGCCGGGGTCAGTGGCCAATACCAGGTGCTGATGGCTGTCGGTATGTTTCAGGCTCACTTTTTTTGTGGTCGATAGGTATCCTACTGTAGAGGCTGTAAGCTCATATTCTCCGGGTACCACTACCAACACAAAATTTCCTTTTTGATCGGTTTGCGTACTGTAGTTTGTATTTTTAAGATATACCGTAGCTTTGATCAACTGCTTACCTTTGCTGTCTTTAACGGACCCAAGGATCTTTATATTTCGTGCCCTATGCTGGCTATAGCTTGGATTAATCGTAAATATGCTTATGCATAACATACAAAATATAAATGCGTAATAGTTAATTCCTTTTGGCTTGACGTAAAAATTCATTTTAATTTAGCGTTATTGTTATTTAGATTAATTATGAATAACTTCGCAAAGATACTGTTGCTGCGGGGAGCGTAGTAGCGATAAAAGGGACGATTAATAGCGAAAAGTGGTATGCGATTATTTCAAAGAATTGAAGAACTAGATTATTCTTTTTACGATTTAAATGTGGATGATAGGTATGTGGATGATGCCGATATTTGTGTAGAAAATAATGACTTTCAGAAAAATAATGAGGTCAGCATTCGCTGCAAGACAATGCATACCAATGGTTTGCATATATTTGAATCTTCCTTAAAAACCCAAAAAAAGCTAGCTGTTTCATGGATTACCGAAGGTCCTCATATTCGCTACTTCTTTCATTTGGGTGGCTGTTCGCGTGTGGAAAACGGGGCGGGTCGTGAAAGTTATCAGCATCGCGTGGGCATGCTGCAGCGAAATTTTTTGGATACCGTGGGTGGCGGTGGAACGGTACATATCGAGGCAAATAACGAGGTTAGTTATGTTATATTAAAAATGTCGGTAGATTTTTATACCCATCTTTTAGCAGCAGAAAGATGGATTAAAAACGACTCCTTCCATAAATATGTTTTAACTGGTATTCCCGAAAATCGACCGAACGAAACTTTGTATATTGATTTTCGGATATTGCAGATTTTGGAGGATATCCGAACCTGTGATCAGCTGAATAATCAACGTTATCATTTCTTAAAGCTCAAACTTCGGGAGTTGATGTTTATGATTTATCAACAAACAAACTATGGCGCTGGTACGCATCAGGCATCGCTGCCTGGGAATAATTTAGAAATGATTCGGGCATACTTAATGCATCACTTGGATAATCCGCCGAGCAGTATTTTTTTAGCGCGTAAGTTTTTTATGAATGAAAAAAAATTAAAACAAGATTTTAAAAACACCTATGGTAAAACGATTTATGCTTTTATCGTTCAGCTGCGTATGGAAAAAGCACGAAAACTGTTGTTTGAAAATTATAATGTTAATGAGTTGGCATTGCTGTTGGGTTACCAGAGTGTTTCACATTTTATTAAGGTTTTTAAAGCCCATTTCGGAGATACACCTAAAGAGTTATTGAAGAAATACCAAGCCATTAATGATTTCAAACATCGGTACTTCGATACCTGAAAAAGCGACAATAGCTTATTTTAAATGATGTGTACAATTCTAGATTAAAGCGGGATGGCGGCGTTTTTTTTAGTCTTTCAGTTGCTTTAATGGCTACGTAAGTACGCTACACCTAACTATTTAGGCAGAAGGGTTGGCTTATGCATGCAGCCTTAAGGGTTAGTATACCAACAGCCTATCAAAAGACTATCCTGCAGCAGTCGGAAAATTATATTTTTAGGGTAGAAATTAAGGCTTACTGCCTGTGCTAATAAAACAATTAGACATATCCTTAGGTTGTGGGTAGTGGGATATGTCTAATCGAACTGCTTTTTAGTACTGCATGCTGCTATTTGCGATTGGCTGCTGCGGTACGCTACATATATTACAAGCTGCGCACAAATAATTGCTCTTTAAAGAAATCCTTCAGCAGCTTCCCATCGCCGTGTACCGTCCATATCTCACGCGGTTGCACTTGTGTGATAAAATGCAGGAGGTCGTTCCAGTCGATATGATCGGAAATATATAGCGATAGATCATTATGCTGCTGTAAGCGCTTCCATCCGGAGGCAAATACGCGAACGACATTTTTTGCCCGTATATAATTATTAAAGGTTATTGGCGGCACTAAATATACGTTATCCGTTCCCTCTCTTAAGGCTTTCCTATGGTAAGGCTCATACTGCAGTTTCACAAATCCCAAGGTGTCATAAATGCGGTGCAAGGGCATAATATTGTGGTGCACATATACTGTTTTCTGCGGACAGTGGGTGTTTAATAGGTTCGTGAGCCGTTGGGCTTTGCCTAGACCATAACATCCCAGCATAATATTATGGGTGGTATCGCCCAGTTTTTTAATTTCGGCAATAGGATCGGGATGCTGTACTTCAGGATTGGCAAAGGTAGTTTCGGTAATCAGTACATCCGCTTGCACATAACCTATAGGCTCGCAGGTGCTATCGGGCTGCAGTTTATAATCGCCCGTATACAGGTACTTTACCCCTTTGTATTGCATTAAAATTTGTGCAGAGCCCAGAATATGGCCTGCAGGTATGAATGTTAACATTACGCCGTTTAATATAAAATCTTGCGCATAGGATATTTTATGGTAGGAAGATTCCGGCTGTTTAGTAAATCTAAATTGCATAAAGGCTATCGTTCCTGCGGTAGCATATATCGCCTGATGACCGGGTACGGCATGGTCGCCATGTGCGTGGGATACAACAGCTTTCTTTACGGGGTATTTGGGATCTATATAAAAATCACCATAGGGGCAGTAGAAACCGGATGCTGTCTCTGTCAGAAAATCGGAAAGGATTTCGGGCATTATATATGTACTAGTTTTTGATGTATATTAATTATTTGAGGCAACAGGGGGCTGTGCTGATCGTTGACGATAACAAAGTCTGCCTTTGCTATTTTCTCCGCATCGGGCAGTTGCTTTTGTATCCGGTTGATGACTTCCTCCCTACTGACCGTATCACGTTCTATAACGCGTTGTATACGTAGTTCCTCGGGAGCAGTTACCAGAATAGTGTAATCTAATGTTTTATAGGAGCCTGTTTCAAAAAGGAGCGCTGCTTCTTTGAGACTATAGGCTGCAGTTTGTTTATCGGCCCATGCTACGGCCTCTTGTATCACTACTGGGTGAACAATACTATTGATTAAACGGAGCTTATCTGCATGGTTAAATACAGTCTCCGATAGGAGCCGCCGATTTAGGGAGCCATCGTTAAAATAAACCTCAGGGCCAAAATGCGCTATCAAGGCCTCACGCACGCTGGCATTGGTTACCATAATTTGCTTCGCCTCCCAATCGGCATCATAAAATGGAACGGCCATGGTTTTAAATATTTTAGAAACGAAGCTTTTTCCAGAGCCTATACCACCTGTAATACCTACTTTTAATGACATAATGATTTATTTACGGACGAAGAAATCAACATTCTGGGGTTCTATTTTCACGATCTGCACAAAATCGGGCATTTTCGTAATTAACACCGGGAGATTGGGGACTTTATGCTCCTCCCAGTTATCCATATCTACAACCGCTTCAAAATCCCGCGCCGTCCATTTCGCGTAGTCTTTTAGCGATACTATTGTCGTAATTGTAACTTTACTCGGAATGGTACGTACCGAGCTATAGCGCTTCCCATTTTCAATTTTTAATGGTACCTCAATAATTTTCTCCGTTAACTCGCCTACAGGAATTGTAACCTCAGCAAAGGTAGGGTAAATCGAAATATTAGTCCGCTGCCGCTTATTAATATTCGCTACAGTACGCACATCGGTATGCGTCTGTACCCCCACCACGGTATCGGTTTCCAGGTATTCTATGGTGGAGACATCCTCCAAAGGACCGGTTATTGTAATATACTGGGGGGTAGTTTTGGTATCGCCAATAATACCATATTGTTTTTTAAAGGCGATGTTTAGGGGTACGCGTACTGGTACCTTACGCTGGGTCTGCTTCGAGAAATCGAAGTATAACGTATCCGGACTTACCCGTATGACTTGTTTGTCTGAAGGAAATTGCCGGTTTATAAAACCGATCTGATTGCCAAAAACAATATAATTGCGGGAATTAAGGCTGCTTAAGTCTACCTGTATATCCACGGTATCTGGGCGTAGTTTGTGCAATAGCACATTCCAACCACTCATTTTAACCTGTATATTTACGGTATCCGATTGTAAGGGATGGAAAGCACGCTTCTCTGGAATATTAACATATTCTATACCTGCAGTTAGGGTAAAGTTATATTTATTAGAAACGGCAATAAGTGTCCATGCGGCAAAAGAAATAATAAGACAACGCATAAAGATCGATATCTTCCGGCGTTGCATTTTGCTTATTTTTCGTTGCTTCATACCAACAAAGGTAACAATTACTAACAACGAAAAAAAGCTACCATTTTCGGGTAGCTTTTTTATTATCTTTTAAATACAGTAGGCCTTATTTAGCATCAGCTGCATTTAATGCTTTAGAGGCATCTAATGAAATCGCCGTCTTATCGAAACGAATTTTAACCCCTGAACCTACATCTACTAAAAAAGTAGTATCGCTAACTTCAACAATACGGCCATGGATTCCGGCTGTAGTTACGACTCTAGAGTTTACATTTAATTCTTCGATATATTTTTTATGATCTTTTTGTTTCTTCATTTGCGGTCTGATCATAAAGAAGTAGAATACTACTACTATTAAAATCATTGGCAAAAAGCTAAGAATACCACCTCCACCTGCGGCTTGTAAAAATACTGTTGAAATCATATTTACTTGTTGTTAATAGTTTTAAATTATTTCTCGACTGTCCCTTTTAATTGAATCGTCGTAACGTTATTCTCCGCATTAGAGCTTATGGTAATAATCTTCTGCTGCACCCCAACCTGTCCATGGCTATCAAAACTTACCTTTACTTCACCCTCTTTTCCTGGAAGGATAGGTTCTTTGGTGTAAGACGGCGTAGTACATCCACAGGATGCCGACACTTGGGCTAAAATAACAGGTGCTTTACCGGTATTTTTAAATTTAAAAGCATGATCTACAACCACACCTTCTTTCACCGTGCCGAAGTCAAATGCTGAACTTTCAAATTCGATAACCCCAAGGGCCTGTACAGCGCCAGCCGTAGTATCTTCATTTGCAGACTCGTCTACTCCTGTCGCTTTTTGGGCAGAATTATTTGTACATGCAGCCAAAATTGCTACCGCTGCAATGCTCATTAATAACGTTTTTAGTTTCATAAATTATTCTTTAAGTCCTCTTCCAACCTTACGTACACGTCCTTGTTTAGTAAGATCAGCAAGAATTTTGTCTAATATACCATTAATAAAGGTATTACTTTTTTGTGTACTAAAAATTTTTGAGAGCTCAATATACTCATTTATGGTCACTTTAACAGGAATAGATGGAAAATTTATCAATTCACTAATGGCCATACGCATTAATAGAATATCCATTAACGCTATCCGGTCGGCTTCCCAGTTTTTTGTTTTCGCAGCAATCATTTCTTGGTATTCTTCGGAATAACGGATTGCTGTTTTTAACAATTCAGCGATAAACTCCTCATCTTCGTCCCAACTGGGCGTCAAGTTGGCAAGTTTATTCTGAGCGGCGTTCTCAGAACTAAAGTTTTTGAACGTTTTTGCAATCATAGCCTGCAACACTTCTTTATCTACAGACCAGTTGATAAATTTTTCTTCGAATACCTGTTCGATATCCACAGACTTCATAATAATCTTTTTGAAGATATGTTTAATAATATCTTTCTCTGCATGGATACTACGGTCTTCCATTTGAAGGTAGTCCAGGTAGATCTCTGAATCTTTAAGCTGTGCAAATATGGAACGTACAATTTCAGGGTCAAAACCCCAGGAAACATTATAACGTTTTACCAGTTCTAAATAGTTTCTGTTCTGACGTAATGATTCGATAAATGTATTCGAATTCAGTTTTGTTGTCAGGATTTTGTCTTTTTCTGTGGGCAGAAATTTTGCAGCACGACTTTCCGCGTCCAAGACTACATACTCTGCCACCTCATCCAAAAGGTTCAGTGTCCAGATGTACATCTGGTTTACTTCTTCTACAGAGTTGAAAAGGGCTTTTTCAAACTCTTTAATGTGTTTATCTTCCGATAAGCTAAACGCGTAAAGCGTTTGTAATACCTTCATACGAAGGTGTCTTCTGTTTAACATAGTTGTGTATAAGAACGATTATTATATAAGAACGAATAAAAATTGATGGCTCGATAGGTATTTATCTTTTTATTTTAGCCATATCTAAAATACGCTTTTCGGCAAGCTGACGTGCCGCATCATACGTAGTGATATTTTCTTCCTTGGATTTTTGCAATACATGTCGCGTTGCAGAATAGATATTGCGCACTAAAGATTCTGTACGATCATTGCCGTAACCTTCCAGCTCGGAGTAGCAACTGATAAGGGCTCCAGAATTGATTAAGAAATCTGGCGTGTACAATATATTATGCTCCTTCAGCAGATGAATTGTTTTTTCTTCCTCTTTCAACTGGTTGTTCGCAGATCCGGCAATTATTTTACAGCGCATTTTTGGTACGGTCTCCTCATTCACCGTACCCCCAAGTGCACATGGTGCATAGACATCTACATCCAGCTCATAACTGGTAGAATATTGTATAGGTTCGGCTTTATATTTCGCGGCAACCTTCATTTTACGCTCCTCAGTCATATCCGAAACGTACACACGAGCATTCTCGGCACGTAACATGGATACCAACTGCTCGCCAACGGCTCCTACACCTTGAACGGCAATTTTACGCCCTGCCAAGGAATCATCACCATAAAGCTCCTTCACCGACGCCTTGATGCCATAAAATACGCCTCGAGCAGCGAAAACTGTAGTATCGCCACCACCATTCATGGAGGTAGGTAATCCAGCAACATAGTCTGTTTCAGCCTGAATATATTCCAAATCCTTTTGGGTTGTTCCCACATCTACCGAAGCGATGAAATTGCCATTTAAGCCTTCCACAAATTGACCGAAACGACGCATTAAAACTTCTGTTTTCTCGGTGCGGTTATTTCCAATTATCACAGCACATCCTCCACCCAAATTCAGACCCGCTAAAGACGATTTATAGGTAATCGCTTTTGATAGACGTAAAGCGTCTTCTATAGCATCCTCTTCCGAAACGTATGGCAACATCCGTACACCACCGATTGCTGGCCCTAAGGTTGTATCGTGAATCGCGATGATAGCTTTCAGGCCTACTGAAGGATCATTACAAAAGAATAGATTTTGGTGCTCCGAAGGAGCCATAAGACTGAAAATGGATGAGTTTTGCATATTATATACCGTTCAAATTGTGGCTTAAAAAGCACTACAAAAATAATAAATTAATTCATTTTATACTTAAATTATTAAAATATGTAGATTCCGTTATTCCTATGACATTAGCGCTAAGTACTGTCTTTGATTTAGGCAATCTGCAACCATTACGCATAGAAAATCCACCCGATAGCCTTAGGATAATGGCCTTATGATAGCTAGACTCCTGCATGGTTGCAGTGGTAACCTTATTATTTTTTAAGGCTTAATAGATCTTTTATATGGCTTGCAACGACCAACGCCAATTGTACGCCTATGGAATTGGTGTGATTGTATAATTTACTGCGTTCTGCACTAAGATATTTATCCACTAATATTTTTTTAATCGTAACTTTGTACCCACATCTTCGCTTCTTTGCAACACAGGGAGTATCGATATAGATGGATTTGCTTTCGGCTGGAATATTTGACTTCACTTGCCGGGGGTACTTTAGTTTATAGAGAGGCTTAGGCTTGTTGCTGAAATTGAAGCCATGTATTTAGATTAGTTGTTGTAAATTATTTGTAAATTTTATTGATGCAAAATAAGTAAATAAATCTATAATTTTTAGCAAAAACATTTTGCATTACTACTAATAGCAACAAAACAACAAACTGAAAAACAACACTTTAAGCTATAGGATAGCTTAAAAAACACAATTTAATGAAAGATCTCGCTTATCTAAACAAATACTTCTATAAATATCGTTGGCGACTTATCCCAGGGATTATTTTTGTTATTATATCAAATTACTTCGGTATTCTGCCCGCAAAAGTTATTCGTGAGGCCTTTGATTTGGTAAAAGAAAACATTGACTTGTATAGATTATATGACGGTTTTGAGCGTCAGGACTTAATTTATCAGGTGTTTGGTAGTAGCTTATTGTTTTTTGGTGTCGTTGTGTTGGTGCTGGCATTGATACGGGGGCTTTTCCTGTTTCTTATGCGCCAATCTATTATCTTAATATCAAGACATATTGAGTATGACCTAAAAAATGAAATCTACCAGCATTACCAGGAATTGGATTTTGCCTTCTTCAGACGTAATAAAACGGGAGATTTAATGAACCGTGCAACGGAGGATGTTAACCAGGTACGTAATTATTTGGGACCTGCGATAATGTATGCCATTAATACGGTGGCGCTATCTATTATGATTATCTATGCGATGTATGCTGTAAATCCTCGCTTAGCGACTTATGCCTTGCTCCCTATACCGATAATTTCGGTGCTTATTCTTTTTGTTAACCGTATTATTAACAAGCGGAGTACGAAAATACAGGCGCAGCTTTCAAAATTATCGTCTTTTGTGCAGGAGACATTCTCTGGAATCCGCGTGATAAAAACTTACTCTAGAGAGGCGGATAAAATGGAGACCTTTGCAAAGGAGAGTAATATATACCGCAACAGATCGCTGGACTTGGTAAGAGTGCAGGCTATTTTCTTTCCATTAATCATCTTTTTAATTGGCTTTAGTACCATTGTTACGGTTTATATCGGTGGTATGGAGGTCAACAAAGGAACTATAACCGCGGGGAATATCGCTGAGTTTATTATGTATGTGAACCAGCTTACCTTCCCTGCCATGTCTTTGGCTTGGGTAACCTCGCTGATACAGCGTGCCGCCGCTTCTCAAAAGCGAATTAATGAGTTCTTAAATACGAAATCGGAAATTATCGACGGTAATTTTAGCCAGCCTGTGAAGGGGCATATTCGTATTGAAAATCTTTCCTTTACGTATCCTGAAACGGGAATTAAAGCGATTGATAAGGTAAGCATCGATATTCCTGCCGGACAAACGTTAGCTATAATTGGTAAAACAGGATCTGGAAAGTCTACGTTAGCGAATTTATTGTTACGGATGTATGATCCGGATGAAGGAACGATTTATTACGATAATAGGGATATTAAATCGTATAAGGTAAAGGAGCTTCGCGCGCAGATGGGATTTGTGCCGCAGCAGGTTTTTTTATTCTCGGATACGATAGCGCGAAATATTGCCTTTGGTATGGATACGGTGGATATGAAGGCTGTTGAACGTGCGGCGAAAAATGCTGCAGTATACACCAATATTATTGCTTTTGATGAGGGCTTTGATACGCATATTGGCGAAAGGGGTATTACCTTATCGGGTGGACAAAAACAGCGGGTGTCTATTGCTCGTGCGCTGATTAAGGATCCCGAGATTTTGCTGTTTGACGATTGTCTATCGGCAGTGGATACCAAAACGGAGGAGGAGATATTGCATAACTTGGGCGGTATTATGAAAAATAAAACGTCTATTTTTATTGCACACCGTATATCGACAATTAAAAATGCGGACCATATTATTGTTTTGGATGAGGGTCGTATTATTGAACAAGGAAATCATCAGCACTTACTTGACCTTGGCGGCGAGTATGCAGAGCTTTATGATAAACAGCTGCTTAACAGTGTAACCTAGTTTTTCACGTTTTTACTGTTATATACTTCATTCCTTTACATATTAATATTTGTTAACTTGTATTATAGGTCTGAAGTTTATGTTCTTAGACCGTTCTTGGCACATTTTTGACGTATATGCGGCCTTCTGTTTTTAGACGCGGCGTCTGTGTAGGCTTTAACACTAAGGACTAGGGTACAGGGCCGCAGCGGTTGATGGGTAGCGACCGTTTCCTTGAGTAGGCAGTATGCGATGTATTTACAGCTTTGCATTTATTGACATGTAGGGCTACGCATAATTTTTAATGGGGTTTTTAGCCGTCACCCGGAACCATAGTTTATGCTAAGACACAATGAAACGCGGAATTTTGCTGTAACGCTTAATTCCTCTGTAATTGAATATTTTTAAAGGAAAAAAAACAGCTACACCGCTGCCCTATTGCGGCGTTAGGCCGACATTTGAGGGTTATTTTTGCTACAAATGGCATAAAGTATAATCTTAGCCTTGCAGGTAAAGAATAATTCCCTATATTAGCGCTCGCAATGGGGCATTAGCTCATTTGGCTAGAGCGCTTCGCTGGCAGTGAAGAGGTGATCGGTTCGAATCCGATATGCTCCACAACCTTTTAAAGGCTATCTCAAAAAAGATAGCCTTTTTTTTATGGTTTACCATTTTCTGATTTACTTTTACCTTCCTAATATAGCCGTTAAACTGCTGCTGTACTATAAAAAAAGATACCCTGTTTGCAGGGTATCTTTTTTTATAGTACAGGATTCTAAAATCCTTACCTGATAATCTGTGCGATTGATGTATAGTTATTGGCTTTAGTACGGTACTGTACTTTATGCTATAAGTTTGTGTTGTTTAACCTACTTGCACCAAGACATGGTAAAACAACTTCGCTGTAATCGTCGCTGCTTCGCCTTCTTGCAAATTATTTTCTACTTGCGGCATAACTTCAAAACCTGTAAACCAAGCTTCTAAACAATTGGGCACATCATTTTCCTTAACACGCTCTTCCAACAACTCACCTTGTATATGAAAATACGGGCCTTCGGTGGCTTCTACCTCGGCCTTAGGAACAGTAATTTTTATATAAATATCTTTCTCTATAGTCTGCATATTATCTAGGCTTACGGGCGTCTCTCCGGGTGTCCGAGGAGGGCTTTTTTTTCTTTTTATGATGACGGAAATCGGGCTTGCCTCCTTTGGGCTGCTCCTTAGCTGCTTTGGATTTTCCTTGCGAACTTTGAAGAGTAGATTTAGCTAAAAATTGTGGCGACATGCTTAAATCGTCCATTACTTTTACCGGAAGTTCGAAGCCAATAGTATACTGAATATCCTTGATGTACGGAATCTCTTCAACATCGCATAATGAAATCGCAAAACCTGCAGCGCCGGCTCTTCCGGAGCGCCCTATACGATGTACGTAGGCATCCGGCATATTCGGAATTTCATAGTTTATAACATACTTCAATAGGTCGATATCGATACCGCGTGCCGCAATGTCTGTCGCTACCAAAACTTTAATTGTTTTATTTTTAAAATCTTCTAACGCTTTCTGTCGGGCATTTTGGGATTTATTTCCATGGATAGCCGCAGCCGAAATATCTTGCTTATGCAAAAATTTTACCAACCTATCGGCACCATGTTTTGTGCGTGTAAATACCAATACGTTATCGTCGACATCGGTTTTTAACAATTGCAGCAGGGCCTTATTTTTATTAGCTTTTTCAATATAATATAAGGTCTGCTGTATGGTCTCTGCCGTTGTAGACTCGGGTGTTACTTCTACCTTTACCGGACGGTTTAAGATGCTGTCGGCCAACGCTTGAATAGCTTTCGGCATGGTTGCGGAAAAGAACAGCGTTTGTCTACGCTCGGGAATAACTTTTAACACGCGTTTTACATCGTGTATAAAACCCATGTCCAGCATACGGTCGGCTTCATCTAAAACAAAAATCTCTATCTGGCTAATGCTGATGATACGCTGGTTCATCAGGTCTAATAAACGCCCTGGCGTGGCCACAAGGATATCTACCCCTTTACGTAGCTCATTGACTTGATTATACTGGTTTACACCACCAAAAATCACAGTATGGCGCAGCTTTAGGTTCTCCCCATACGATTTAAACGACTCATCAATCTGTATCGCTAGCTCGCGCGTTGGCGTAAGGATCAACGCACGTATGGTACCTCGCTTATGCCCTTCGGGTTTGCTGGTGTTTAATAGTTGTAGAATAGGGATAGCAAATGCTGCTGTTTTTCCTGTTCCTGTCTGCGCACAACCCAAAAGATCGTGTCCTTTTAATATTTCGGGGATAGCCTGCTCTTGTATGGGTGTAGGATTTTCGTATCCTAAACTTTCTAGCGATGCCAATATAGGTGCGCTAACCTTTAACTCTTTAAAAGTCTTCATGTATTCACTTTGTTTTTATGGAGCAAAGGAACAGCCCTTCCCTCCTTTTGAATAGAAAAATTCTATTCAACAGTAAAAGCCGCCAAGAAACTTAGCGGCTTTTACGTATAATTTTAAGGCAAACCTTAGTTATTTTCAGCAGGAATTACTGAAACAAAAGATTTGTTATTTGCTTTTTTACGGAAAACTACTGTTCCATCAACTAGAGCAAATAAAGTGTGGTCTTTACCGATACCTACGTTAGCATCTGGATTGTGTACTGTACCACGCTGACGTACGATGATATTTCCAGCAATAGCTTTCTGACCACCGAAAATTTTGATACCTAATCTCTTACTATGTGACTCACGGCCGTTCTTGGAACTACCCGCACCT
This sequence comes from Sphingobacterium sp. Mn56C, assembly GCF_049319645.1. Lineage (NCBI taxonomy): Bacteria > Pseudomonadati > Bacteroidota > Sphingobacteriia > Sphingobacteriales > Sphingobacteriaceae > Sphingobacterium > Sphingobacterium sp. Mn56C. The sequence goes on along the minus strand of NZ_JBMOUC010000010.1, from coordinate 16,182 downwards.
TTTTTATGTGCCATTTTTTTATTTTAATTTATGACTTGCGTCAGATTAAAAAATTCGATTATAAACTGATACCAGTGATCTGGATTTTTGTGAATTGTTGACGGTGACCGTTTTTCTTTTTGTAACCTTTACGACGTTTTTTCTTGAAAACGATTACTTTATCACCTTTTAAATGAGACAAAATCGTAGCTGAAACTTTAGCACCTGCAACATTTGGAGTACCTACAGTGAATTTACCACCGTCTTCTGCCAACAATACATTGTCAAATTCAATAGTAGCGCCTTCTTCTCCTTGTAAGCGGTGTACAAAAAGATGTTGGTCTTTTGCAACCTTAAATTGTTGCCCTGCTATATTTACTATTGCGTACATTGTTATTTAATTTTTTAATAATTATTTAATGAACCGCAAAGATAGGTCTTTGTATTCAATTATCCAATATTTTTTCTATTTATCAGAAAACACATGGCTGATGTAATTGCAGCGATCCATTTCCGCTTTCCTTTGCACTATTTTCGCACAACTTGCGACGCCATATTTCCTTGATAGAAAAACAGGCGAATTCTGCTCCTTTGGGATTAGAATTCGCCTGTTTTATGCTTCGCTTCAGCTAAATTATCGCCTCAGCCAATAGCCTTTCGTTCTAGGTATTAGCGTACTTCGATGGATCGTTTTGCAATAATAGCATCTTCTTTTTTACCAATCTTAACCTTTAAAATACCATCCGCATAGGCCGCATCAATATTGCTATAATCTACAGTTTCTGGTAAGGTAAAAGACCTAGAAAATGAATTGTAGTTAAATTCTTTTTTATTGTACAATTTTTCGCTGCCTTCCATTTCCTTATCTTCGACTTTTTCGGCGGATATGGAGATTATATTCTTGTCTACATTGATTTTAAAATCTTCTTTTTGCAAACCTGGTGCAGCCAACTCAATCGTAAATGCTACTTCACTTTCGGTGATATTTACCGCAGGAACACGGGTTACCAATCTATCCGAAATAAAAGAATCATTAAATAAATTGTCGAATACTGAATTTACAAAGGGATTAACACCATCTGTATTTACGGTTCTGTTAGGGAATTTAATTAAAGCCATTTTTATGTCCTCCAAAATTTAATTTTTGTTGTTTAATTTTTTATTTTAAATATCTATATCTCCTTATTTTCAACTTATGTACCAAAGTGAAAACAATGCCTTTTTGTCATTAAAAATTAAAATCACAAGACATAAAGTCATATTCTTCATGTAAATACACTCAAAAACACCGACTTAACTGCAGTTCTTTTCCCTGAACCTTTACTGTTTATAATATAGGGCTACCTCAGAATTGGCCAGATCACCACCAAAAGCAGGGTTTGTTTTCCGTATGGAAATGTCGGCTCGTGTGATAAAGGGATATTTATCTTGTAAAAGTTGCAAAATATCTGCTACTGCCGATTCCAATAGCCGGCGTTCTGGCGTCATTACCTCCACTAAAATAGCATATACCTCCTCATAGTTTATGCTGTTGGCTAGGTTTTCAGTATCCGAACTATCGAAAGGAAAATAAACAGATACGTTCAGGTAAAATTCATTTCCTATGACCAGCTCCTCGTCATAAAATCCTATAGGCGAAAAAAAGCGCACTTCATTTAAGGCTATTTTTTGTGTTATCATAATTTAAAATTACATATTTATTCCATGCCTGAATAACTATATTTACAGAACGGATTCTATAATCTAATAGCTAATATTTTAAATCCTAAACGGCTTAACCAAAAACTATAAACCATGGTGAAAATAAAAAAAATAACCTTCCTCCTTCCCTTATTGTCTTTACTGGCAATGAGCATGCATGCACAAACAAAATTTAAACCTGAAGATACCGAATATTACAGCCCTGAATTACGCACGGTAACGACAACAGCCAATGGCGCCCCAAGCGATGCTATTGTACTTTTTAACGGCACGAACCTAGACCAATGGATAGCATCAAACGACCGCAATAAAGCACAATGGCTTGTTCATAACAACACTGTAACCGTAGCGCCTGGCAAAGGTAACATACAGACTAAAGATACATTCGAGGATTTCCAACTTCATATTGAATGGAAAAGCCCTGAGGTTCGTAAAGGAGAGGGACAAGGGCGTGGTAATAGTGGTATATTTTTACAGGGCTATTATGAAATTCAGGTGTTAGACAATCGGGATAATCCAACATATGTAAATGGCGAGGCTGCTTCGCTGTATAAACAGCAACCGCCATTAGTACGTGTGCTGGCGAATAATGATGCTTGGCATAGTTATGATATTGTTTACTCGGCTCCCCGATTTAATAAGGATGGCGTGTTGCTTAAAAAGGGATCGGTAACAGTTTTACATAATGGTGTCTTGGTTCAAAATAACACGCAAATTGAAGGAACTACAGAATACATCGGATTGCCTAAAATTATTGCACATGGAGCTGGGCCTATTATACTTCAAGACCATGGCGATTTGGTGCAGTTTAGAAATATATGGATACGTCGGCTTTAGTTGCCGAGACATCTTACATCTTATATGCCTTTACCGTAAAAATGTGCGCACAAATCCCTAATTTCGTCAGGTATAAAATTGATGATGATAATGATGAAAAATTTATGGATATTATTCCTGTTAGGATCATCGTATGCTTACGGACAGCGTAACTTTACGATAGAAGAAACGGTACTTGGACCTAGCAAATTTGCGCCAAAAACATGGTATGGCACCAAATGGACTACAGGATCGGATAGCTTTACACATCTGGATAGCACATACCAGCATTTGGTTGTTCGCAGTGCCCATGACAATTGGCAAGGCAAAATACTCGCCTCTGTAACTGATGTGCAGCAGGCTTTAACAAAAATTCTTCCAGCAGAAAAAATAAGCTTACGAAATTTCCCTATACCGTACAGTTGGGAAAATGAAAAAGACCTTTCTTTTACTGTTAATGTGGACAAATATATATATTCCGTAGTGTATAATGTAGACAGCAAATTGGCTTCGATAAAATCGGCGCTAGATTTGGAGTCTACACAAATGGAAGCGAGTGCTAACAATCGACAAACGGCTTATTTAAGGGGCAATAATATAGAAATCCTAACCCTCGATGGCCATAAAATCCAGGTTACAAAAGATACTGTGGATGGTATTGTAAACGGTAGTGACTATACACACCGCCAGGAATTCGGTATTAAAAAAGGAATGTGGTGGTCGCCAGACAATGAAAAATTGCTCTACTACCGCAAAGATGAAACCATGGTCTCCAAGTACCCGTTGCCACAGTGGGATAGTCGTGTGGCATCTATAAAGGATATTCGATACCCCATGGCGGGCATGAAAAGCGAAGAGGTTAGCCTCGTAATTTTTAATACACATACCAAAGAATATATTACGCTACAAACGGGTACACCGCAGGAGCAGTATCTTACCACTGTCACTTGGGATCCTAGCAGCAGGTATGTTTATGTAGGTATTTTAAACCGTGGCCAGGATCATTTAAAACTTAATCAATATGATGCACAAACGGGTGCCTTTGTAAAAACACTCTTTGAGGAGCAGTCTAATACTTGGGTGGAGCCGCTAAATCCATTGACGTTTCTTCCAAACAACCGTAACCAGTTTTTGTATCAAACGGATAGGGATGGCTTTAACCAGCTGTACCTTTATGATACGCAGGGTAAACTGTTGAGAAACTTAGGCTTCCAGGAGGTTATTGTTATTGACTTTAAAGGTTTCGATAGCAAGGTTAGCAAAGCGTATTATACTGGGGCTACAAACAATGGACTGGAAAGGCATCTCTATGAGGTGGACTTAAAATCTGGAAAAACGGTGCAGTTAACACAACATAAAGGTACCCACAACGCTTCCGTGAGTAGCAGTGGAAACTATGTTTTAGATCAGTACTCCAGCTTAACGACGCCCAACAAATTACAGGTTCTAAATCGTAAAAATAAGAAAGAAACGGTTCTACTAACGGCAGAAAATCCTTTTACAGGTGTTATTAACCTACCTAAAATCGAATTTAAACAATTTACATCTGCCGATGGTAAAACGCCTCTGAATGCGCGCATAACTTACCCTGAGAACTTTGACCCCAACAAAAAATACCCTGTTATGGTTTACCTTTATGGGGGCTCGCATGCTCAGCTGGTTACTGATAGGTGGTTAGGTGGCGTGGGCTACTTTGATCTGTATATGGCTCAAAATGGTTACTTGGTGTTTACTTTAGATAATAGAGGTTCTGATGCCCGTGGTAGAGACTTTACCCGTATTACGCATAGGCAGCTTGGGGAAGCTGAAATGGCCGACCAATTGGTTGGTGTAGACTACTTAAAGTCGTTACCGTATGTGGATAGTCAGCGATTAGGGATATTTGGATGGAGCTTTGGTGGCTATATGACGACCTCCTTAATGACTAAACACAACGATATATTTCATACCGCAGTGGCTGGTGGCCCTGTTATCGATTGGAAATATTATGAGGTGATGTATGGTGAACGGTATATGGATACCCCACTAGAAAACCCGGAGGGCTATAAAAAAACGTCTCTGCTGGATAAAGCCGACCGTTTAAAGGGAAACCTTCTGATTATTCATGGTGCCCAGGATCCGGTAGTGGTTCAACAACATAGTATGCAATTTTTAGAACAGTGTATAAAAGCTGGGAAGCAGGTTGACTATTTTCTATATCCTACGCATGAACATAATGTAAGTGGTAAGGATCGTATTCATATGTATGATAAAATTGCCAAGTATTTCGATATGCATTTAAAAAAATAGTGCTTTAAGCGGATACTTTTTACAGAAGATAATAGCATAAATAAGGCTGCCCTGGTTAAAGGCAGCCTATTTTCTCATGTTAAGTTTATGTATATTACAGCTTAGAAGGTATAGCGTGCTGTTAAACCTCCATTGGCGTAAAAACCATCGTAACGATCATATCCTCGAACGATATGAACTGTAGGTCGAATATCTGCAGAAAAGGCAAATGGAGCCTTTTTTAATTTATAGTCTATTCCCCCTGTTGGGTATAGCCCTGCATTAAATCCCCCTTCTAAATCACTATCTTTAACAAAGGTGTTTGATAAAATTAACCCTCCACCTACAAACCATTTAAAACCTGGAATAGTTCCAATCTGGAAGTGATGTTGATAGGTTCCGGAAAGGGCTACATTCTGATAGCGATCGCCATGCCATTTGTTGGAATCAAAACCTAAATCAAATTCTAATGCGCCAGGTTGGGTAATAAAAGTCTTAAAAGCAACAGAAGCAGAATTGTAATAACCTCCATCTGCTAGTCGTATACCTATAGAGTTTTTGTAGTGCTGCCCATAGGACAATCCAGAAATTAACATTGCTACGGTTGCTAAAAATATTCGCTTCATTTTGTTCTAATATGTTTCTAGTATTCTACGTTGCTATACAAACACCGTACCAGTTCGTAATTTCTGAAGATGCAAAAGCGCCCTATTGGATTTAAGCAAAACATTTTTTTATATTATAAAAAATATAATGTAACTTTGCACTCCGACAAAGCAGTCGGAATACTCTTCTTTAGCAAGGCAATTCTCGCCAGCTTTGATCAACACAACAACGCGTATTTTAAACACTTTTTGATTTAATAAATAATGCCTAGAAACACCTCCATTAACTCCGTTTTAATTATTGGTTCTGGACCTATTGTTATCGGACAAGCGTGTGAATTTGATTATTCAGGATCCCAAGCTGCCCTATCTCTAAAAGAGGAAGGTATCAAAGTTTCCATTATCAATTCTAACCCAGCAACAATTATGACCGATAATATTGTTGCGGACCATGTTTATTTATTACCCCTTACTTGTGAAAGCATTGAACAGATCCTTCAAGAGCAGCAGATTGATGCCGTATTGCCAACTATGGGTGGTCAAACCGCGTTAAACCTGTGTATCGAAGCGTCTGAACTTGGCTTATGGGAAAAGTATAATGTTCAAGTGATCGGTGTGGATGTGGCAGCCATTGAAAAGACAGAAAACCGCGAAGAGTTCCGTCAATTAATGGTGGATATTGGTGTAGGCGTTGCCAAATCAAAAATTGCCAATTCTTTCCTTGAGGGTAAAGAAGCTGCGCAGGAAATTGGCTATCCTTTGGTTATCCGCCCTTCTTATACTTTAGCCGGTACTGGTGGTGGTTTCGTACACAAAAAAGAGGATTTTGATGCTGCTTTAAACAGAGGTTTACATGCATCACCTACGCATGAGGTTCTGGTTGAACAGGCCGTTTTGGGTTGGAAAGAGTTTGAGCTGGAGCTGTTACGTGATAAAAATGATAACGTAATTATTATCTGTACCATCGAAAACTTTGACCCTATGGGTATCCATACCGGCGACTCGATTACGGTTGCTCCGGGTATGACGCTTTCGGATAAGTGTTACCAGGATATGCGTAACAAAGCGATTAAAATGATGCGTTCGATTGGTAACTTTGCCGGTGGATGTAACGTTCAGTTTTCGGTAAATCCGGAGAATGAGGAAATCATTGCTATCGAAATTAACCCGCGGGTATCGCGCTCTTCTGCATTGGCATCTAAAGCTACAGGTTACCCTATTGCAAAAATCGCAGCAAAGCTTGCTATAGGTTACAATCTAGATGAGTTACAAAATCAAATTACAAAAACTACTTCTGCATACTTTGAGCCTACGTTGGATTATGTTATCGTAAAGGTTCCTCGTTTCAACTTTGATAAATTTAAAGGGGCAAACAAGGAGTTGGGCTTGCAGATGAAAGCTGTTGGTGAGGTGATGGCAATTGGCCGTACCTTTATCGAGGCTTTACAAAAGGCGGCTCAATCTTTGGAAACTGGACGTGCAGGTTTAGGTGCTGACGGTCGCCAGTTGCGCAACCTTGAAGAGATTATGCACAGCTTGGAGCACCCTAGCGCGGATCGTTTATTCCATATCAAAGATGCTTTTGAATTGGGGGTTCCATTGGAATCTATTCGCAAGGCTACACTTATTGATAAATGGTTCTTGGTACAAATTCAGGAATTAGTGCATTTAGAACAGGAGTTACGCCGCTACCAATTGTCGAATATTCCACAGGACTTTTTATTGACCTTGAAACAAAAAGGATATTCGGATGTGCAAATTGCTTGGTTGTTAGGTAATGTTACCGAAGATGAAGTTTATGCACGCCGTAAGGAATTAGGTATTAACCGTGTGTATAAAATGGTGGATACCTGTGCTGCGGAATTCCCGGCACAAACCCCGTATTACTACTCTACTTTCGAAACAGAAAATGAGTCTGTCGTATCGGATAAAAAGAAAATCATTGTTTTAGGTTCGGGCCCTAACCGTATCGGTCAGGGGATAGAATTTGATTACTCTTGTGTTCACGGTTTACTGGCCGCTAAAGAAGCGGGTTTTGAAGCCATTATGGTGAACTGTAATCCTGAAACGGTGTCTACAGATTTTAACATGGCGGATAAACTTTATTTCGAGCCTGTTTTCTGGGAGCATGTACGTGAAATTATTGAGCTTGAAAAACCTGAAGGTGTTATTGTTCAGTTGGGTGGACAAACGGCTCTTAAAATGGCGGAACGCTTGGAGCAATTGGGTGTTAAGATTATCGGAACATCGTTCGAAAATATGGACTTGGCAGAAGACCGTGGCCGTTTCTCGGACTTGCTGAAAGAGTTGGATATTCCGTACCCTAAGTATGGTGTAGCGACCTCAGCGGAGGAGGCTATTGTCGTGGCAAATGAAGTTGGATACCCGGTATTGGTACGACCTTCGTATGTATTGGGTGGACAGGGTATGAGTATTGTTATCAACGACGAGGACTTGGAAAAAGCCGTGGTGAATCTATTGAAAAACCTTCCTGGCAATCATATTTTAATTGACCATTTCTTGGATCGCGCGGAAGAGGCGGAGTCGGATTCTATCTCTGATGGCGAGGATGTGCATATCATCGGTATGATGGAACATATTGAGCCTGCAGGTATTCACTCTGGCGACTCATCGGCAGTGTTACCTCCATTTAGCTTGTCCAAAAATGTACAGGACAAAATGGAAGAGTACTCGATTAAATTAGCAAAAGCGCTGCAGGTAAGTGGTTTGTTAAATATTCAGTTCGCCATCAAAGATGAGCAGGTGTATGTGATCGAAGCGAACCCGCGTGCATCTCGTACGGTACCTTTTATTGCAAAAGCTTACGATGTGCCTTACATCAATATTGCAACGAAGGTGATGTTGGGAGTAAATAAGTTAAAAGATTTCACCATCGAACGTAAATTAACCGGATGGGCGATTAAAGAACCTGTATTCTCATTCTCTAAATTCCCTGAAGTTGACAAGCAGTTGGGCCCTGAAATGAAATCTACAGGTGAGGCTATCCGTTTTATCAAAGATCTTCAGGATCCTTATTTTAGAGAGTTGGTATCTAAAAAATCGATGTTCTTAAATGCGCAGTAGGCTGAATATTCAGCATATATAAAACTGTTCAACTCGTAAAATAATTAAATAATAAGCATAAATAAGGGGCTTTTCAAATTGAAAAGCCCCTGCTTATTTTTAGTATTTCCTTACCTTAGTTTAGTCTTAAACCGAGAGCTGCTTTCCACCGCCCTGTATTAGGGTACGAATTTTGGTATTTCCACCACCGTTTAAGGTTAGGTCTACAGGCGTATTTGTCTTCCATGCTCCTTTAGTGAAATCTGGGATATTTACCGATTTTGAATTCTTAGCTACCGATTCTACACTGAGCGGTACAATAGCGCTCCATGCAGCAGCGTCGTACACATCCTGGTCTAGCGGTAAACCATTACGTAAACAATCAATCAGCCTCCAATCCATCATAAAATCCATCCCCCCATGTCCACCTACTTTTTTGGCCTGCTCACCAATAAATGTAACCAGTTCAGGGGTATATTTTTTACGTAGATCCGCCATCATTTCTTCATTTAGGTATACGTGACCATTCTTATGCCGCTTTAGTGCAATCCCTTCCGTTGGATACTTTTGGGCGAAACCTTGGGTACCGCTAAGTTGATGTATACGTGAATATGGACGTGGCGAGCTTACATCATGCTGTAGCATAATGGTTTTCCCTTTCCGCGTACGGATTAATGTTGTATTCATGTTGCCTCTAAATTTTTTGCCTACAAACTGCTGATACGTAGCGTCGCTGGCGGCAAGCTTTCTTGCTTCTTCCCCCATATGATAATCGTCGGTCTGCATGGCGACAAGGCTGTCCATAACATCCCCCCTATTTACCTGCATACATTGTGCTATGGGGCCTAAACCATGTGTAGGATAGAGGTTACCATTGAATCGTATATTTTCCTTTAAGCGCCAAAAATCATCGTAATAGGTTTTGCTGAAGTTAAGGTCTAATAAATCATGAATATAGGCGCCCTCGGCATGTATAATCTCGCCGAATACACCTTCTCGAGCCATCTTTAACGTTAGCATCTCAAAGAAATCATAACAGCAGTTTTCCAGCATCATGCAATGCTTTTGCGTCTGTTCAGATACCTTAACCACCTCCCAGCAATCCTTTACCGATAATCCGATAGGTACCTCACAGGCTACATGCACACCTGCACGCATGCCGGCGATACACATTGGGGTATGCAGGTCCCAGGGGGTACAGATATATAAAAGATCGAACTTTACTTCTTTCAACATGTGCTGCCAGCCTGCATCGCCGGAAAATATTGTGGGTTGTGCCAGACCCCGCTCGGTTACCAGTTTCTGCATCTTTTCGGCCCGGTCTTTATGTCGGTCGCATAGGGCTACAATTTCTGCACCTTCAATATAGGTATACCGATCTACGGCACCAATGCCTCTATTTCCTAATCCTACAATAGCAATGCGCACTTTATCTAATTTGGGTGCAGTAAAGCCGGACATATTAACGGCCTGCCCTGCTTTCGCTTCTACATACAATGCAGGCAAGGTTATAGCAGCTGCAGACAGCATCGATACGCTTTTTAGAAAGTCCCTACGGTTTGAATTCATGGTTATATCTTTGGTTTTTAGCGTTTACTAACTTCTTCTTAAAAATTAGAGGGGACATCAAGTCCCCTCTAAAATCACCTATCTTTTAAACAACCTAAACAGTCTTTCAACAATTAACCATTGGAAAAGTAAACGTCTTTTGGTTAAGGATATCGGATAAACATACCGTTATCTTCAGCAATAATAATTGTAAATTATCAGATTATAAAATAAAATCTATACGCAAACGATTGTTCAATTTTACGGAAACGGTTGCATGAAACTATTCCTTGTTATTGCGTAATATTAAGTTTTCCGACAAGCTCTAATAAGTTGGCTTCGGATAATTTAGCTTCCAACAGGGCCGCATTATAGCGCGATACAGCCTGAATAAAGTTCTGCTGAGCATCTCTGAATTCCACAGCGCTGATAGTTCCTATGCGATATTTCTCCAGCGTAATACTCAGATTCTGCTTGGCAATACGTTCATTTTTCGCTTCCCAGCCTGTCAGTTCAAGATTCGTTATATAGCTTTGATAGGCTTGGGTTAAGGCTGTTTCTACGGTCAATTTCTGCTGGGCAATCTGCAGATCTACTTGATCGACATTCAACTTGGCAACGCGCTCATTGCGCCGTTGATTAAGGCCATCAAATATATTAACCGAGGCGGTAATGCCATAGTTTAAGCCCTTGGAATTCGAACTTGCCACAAACCCTAAGCTGGATTCGGTACGCGAAAAATTATAGCCTCCATTAACACGTACGGTAGGGTATCGGTTGGCCTTTACCGTTTTTTCCTGAAGCTCTGCAAGGCGTCTTGCAATGCTTGCTGCTAGCAGATCGGGGTTATGCTGGCTGGCTTGTTCCAGCAGATCGGCGAGCTTCAGCTGCTCGTTAATTTCAACGGTTTCTACCACTAGAAAGTCTGTTATCAGTGGGCGCGCAAGCAAACTGTTTAAAGCAATTTTAAGATTTTTTACGGTTTGGCTTTGTCTCAGCCTATTGGATTCATCTTCATTTAGGTTTACCTGTACATTTAGTACCTCCAAACGGGAGGCTTTGCCTATGGTAAATCTATTTTCCGCTGTGCGCAGTCTTTCTTTGGAAATAAGAATACTCGAGTCTAAGGCATTTAAAAGATTTTGCTGCTCCACAATGGTATAGTAGGTGCTTATAACTTCCGAAACACGCGCTACAATAGTTTTCTTTAACAAAATATCACCCTGCTTTTCCAGCTCTTTTAGGGTTTCATAGCGTGCAAACATCCCGAGGCCATCAAAAATTGTCCAGCCTACATTTACGCCATAGGTGAGACTATTGTTTCGGGCGTTATCCAACGAACGGGTTTCGCCCGTTGCTTGCTTTTGAGTAGAATTCTGAATATTATTATTCTGATTTAAATTTGCTGTCACTGTAGGTAGTATGCCGGCATTACCGTAGGTTACATTTTCTTTCGCTACCAGCAGATCATTTTTAGACAACTTGATACTATAGTTATTGTCCAATGCTAGGGCTACGGCTTCATCTACCGTTAACAACTCCTGACTGAAAACCTGCTGGCTGTAAATAATAATTAGACTTACTAAAAGTACAATCCTTTTCATCTTATTCGGTTATAGTATCAAATTCAGGACGGTGTTTACGCTGACGCGAAAACATCAGGTAAAAGGCCGGAATTACAAATAGTGTTAATATTAAAGAAAACATGGTACCACCAACGATTACTACGCCCATACCAATACGGCTCACGGAGGCTGCACCTAGCGATAGTGCAATAGGCAAGGCACCTAATGCAATGGCTAAGGAGGTCATCAGAATAGGACGTAAGCGTGCCTCCGAAGCGTGTGCAACGGCCTCAAACTTGCTGTACCCTTCTGAACGGAGATGGTTGGCAAACTCAACAATAAGAATACCATTTTTCGTCACTAAGCCGATCAACATAATGGTTCCAATCTGACTGAAAATATTCCACGATTGCCCAAATAACCAGAGGGAAAATAAAGCGCCCGCCACCGCCATTGGAACGGTGAATAGAATAATAATGGGGTCTATAAAACTCTCAAACTGTGCCGCTAAAATTAAAAATATTAAAAGTATTGCCAAGCCGAAGGCAAACATGGTGTTCGAGCCACTTTCCACAAAATCACGAGCTTCACCTCCTAAATCGGTTGTAAAACTATCATCCAACACCTTATCCCGAATGGCGTCCATGGCTTTAATGGCCTCGCCCATATTTCTGCCGGGTGCCAGACCTGCAGATACCGTGGCCGACATGTATCTATTATTATGATAGAGTTGTGGCGGACTACTGTGCTCGGCTACTTCGATAATGTTATCCAATTGTATAAGTTGCCCTTCTTTATTTTTTACATAGATAGAGGTCAAATCCGTTGGTGTTGCACGATCTTTACGATCAAACTGTCCCATTACTTGGTACTGCTTTCCATTCATCATAAAGTATCCAAAGCGTTGCCCTGATAGGGACATCTGCAGAGTCTGTGCTATATCCAATACCGAAACACCCAAGGTTTGAGCCTTCTCTCTATCTATGTTTACATAAATCTCGGGTTTGTTAAACTTGAGGTTTACGTCCACAACGGAGAAGGTAGGGTCTGTAGAAAGCTCTTCCATAAATTCGGGTATCTTCTCTTCCAGCTTTTTGAAATTTGGTGCCTGAATAATATATTGAATTGGTAAACCTCCTCTACGATTTACAGCAATTGTAGGCTGTTGGGATACCGACACCTTAGCTTCCGAATATCCGCGCGTCAGACGGCTCATATCATCGGCAATCTCCCCTTGGCTCCTTTTACGCTGGTCGGAAGGTACTAAACCTAAACGCACGACACCACTGTTGGCCGATGCCGAGCCAAAGCCTGGTGAGGTAATAACTAAACTTACTTTTTTCTCCGGCACAGAATCGTTAATAAGCATCGTTAAATCCGTCATAAAACGATCCATATAATCGTATGATACCCCTTCGGGTGCTGTGGCACGTAAGGAGATATAACTTCGGTCATCGTAAGGTGCTGTTTCCTTGGGCAACAGTTGATAGAACAGGAATATTAATCCAAAACATAGCATAATAATCGCCACACTAAGCCATTTAAAGCGTAAAAAGTTGCGTAGAGCACTTTCGTATTCTTTATTCATAGCGACAAAATAACGCTCTGTTTTTTCGTAAAACTTGGTGTGCTTCTGCTCGCCTCCTTTCATAAGATAGGCATTTAACATCGGCGTTAAGGATAGCGATACAAACGCGGATATCAATACCGCGGCACCAATTACTACGCCAAACTCCCGAAATAAACGCCCGACGAAACCTTCTAAAAATACAACGGGTAAAAATACTGCAGCGAGTGTAATAGAAATGGAAATTACAGCGAAGAAAATTTCATTGGATCCCTTTATTGCAGCTTCTATGGGCGACATGCCTTGTTCTACTTTCTTAAAGATATTTTCCGTTACTACGATACCGTCGTCTACCACCAAGCCTGTAGCCAATACGATAGCCAACAACGTTAGTACATTAATGGAAAACCCACATAGGTACATAATAAAAAATGTGGCAATAAGGGATACAGGGATATCAATTAAAGGCCTAAAGGCGATGGACCAGTTGCGGAAAAAGATATATATAATAATTACCACCAGCACAATTGCTATTAGCAAGGTTTCGGCAACTTCTAAAACGGAGTTTTTTACAAATTGGGTGTTATCAATGGCAATATTTAAATCAAAACCTTCGGGTAGCTCATGCTCCAAACGGTCATACTCGGTATAAAAATGTTTAGCAATCTCCAGGTAATTTGTTCCCGGCTGTGGGATAACCGCCAAACTTACCATAGGATAACCTGAATCAGACATTTTTGTTTCAAAATTCTCTGCCTCCAGCGCGGCTTTACCTATATCGCTAAAACGAACAAGCTGTTCTTGTGTGGCCCGGATAATCATATTATTGAACTCCTCCACCGAGGCTAGATTTCCAATTGTCTTAACGGCTAGCTCGGTATTAGCACCTGTTAATTTGCCCGATGGAAGTTCTACATTCTGCGCATTGAGGGCATTACGAACGTCAATGACGGTTAACCCATAGGAGGCTAACCGTACAGGATCTATCCATAAGCGCATAGCGTATTTCCGCTGCCCCCAAATTTGTACGGAACTTACGCCTGGAATTGTCTGTAGGCGCTGCGCAATAACATTCTCCGCAAAATCTGACAGTTCAAGCACATTTTTTGTAGAGCTTTGTACGGTCATTGTAATGATAGGCTCGGAATCTGCATCGGCCTTGGATACCACCGGAGGTGCATCAATATCCTGTGGTAAACTACGTTGCGCCTGCGATACCTTGTCGCGCACATCATTTGCCGCCTCTTCTAAATTTTTTGTCAGGTTAAATTCTATGGTAATATTACTAATACCTTGACTACTCGAGGAAGATATATTCCGGATACCATCAATAGAATTAATAGATTTCTCCAATGGTTCTGTAATCTGCGACTCTATAATCTCGGCATTCGCTCCTGCATATGATGTTCGAACAGATATCTGTGCCGGATCTATAGAAGGAAATTCACGGACTCCTAAAAAGGTGTATCCTATAATACCGAATAAAATAAGCAATAGATTCATTACTATCGCTAAGACGGGGCGTTTTATACTTAAGGTGGATAGACTCATAACAGCAACTTCTATTTAAGGGTTACCTGTACCGAACTACCATCACGAAGCGACATAACCCCCGACGTTAAAACCGTATCGCCGGCAGTAATACCTTTGGTAATTAATATAGCAGAATCAGTACGTCCACCGGTTTCCACAATGCGCTCCACTGCTTTTCCATTCTTTTGTACAAAAAGTTTCTTGCCATTTTGAATTGGAATAAGTGCTTCTGTAGGTACCATCAACCCGTCGTTTATAGTTTCGAGGGGGAATATAACATTGGCAAATGTACCAGGAATCAAGCGGCTGTTACCATTGTCGGCAATGGCACGCACACGTAATGTCCGTGTACTCGCTTCAACTATAGGCTCAATGGCGTAAATCGTAGCGAAAAAGTCTCCCTGCAGCTCTTGAACGGTAAATAGCACTTTATTATTAATTTTCACCTTTCCGGCATACTTTTCAGGAATTGAAAATTGCAACTTCAACTGCTTTAAATTTACAAGCTGAGCAATATCCGTAGTTGGCGTAATATAACTCCCTTTAGAGATGGCGCGTAAACCTATGGTACCCGAGAATGGGGCACGCACGCGGGTTTTATTGAGTTGGGCCTGTATTAATTGTATCTGCGCATCGGCAGTTCTAAAATCAGCACTAGCAATATCATATTCTTCTTGACTAATAGCCTCCTTTTCTAATAGTAATTTTGCTCTACGCTCGTTTTCCTTCGCTAAGGTACTTCGTGTTTGTGCTTGCAAGAGTTGAGCTTTTAAATCGGCGTCATTTATTTGAACTAAAACCTGTCCGGCAGTTACAGCCCCCCCTTCCGCAAAGTTTAAGTTTTCGACGATGCCCGGAATCTCGGACCGCAATACGACAACTTCATTGGGTTCAATTGAGCCTGTCAAGGATAGAAAATCCGAAAATGGGGCCCCTTTCACCACTATACCGTATACACCTGCAGCCTTCCTCCCACCAGACACAGATTTTTCAGCAGCCTTGATTTCACTATTTTGATAAAGCCGATAACCGACCAAAATCGCTACTACAAGTATTAATAAACCGAAAAAAAAACCACTCTTTTTATTCATAATATGCCGTCATAGATGTTAATAAATGCAGTGGACAAGATAAGGCAAATAGTTCTAGTTTATTGTAAAAAATATGATAGAAGTATATTGAAAAAGAAAAAACAGGTAAGTAAACAGAATTTTTAGGTAAAAAATCGCTTGTTATTTCGGCACAGAAACTGAAAAATGCATACCAACAACCATGGTTTTGTAGCAGCCATTTGTATAGGAAAAAAAGATCCGGTAAAAGATCCCGGAGAAGTCATCAGCCAAGCGCTAAAGCAAACCAGTTACTATGGCCGTGAAGTGCTAAAGCAAAGCTAAAGGTTAAGTAAGGCTAAAAGATCAAGACTAGCCCCCATACGCCAAGCCTATTAGCAGCAAAAGCTATAAAACAAAAAATCCCCTCCAGTTTCCTGAAGGGGATTTGTATAAAAAAAGGCACCGACCTACTCTCCCACCTGTTA
>NZ_JBMOUC010000009.1:0-148394 GCF_049319645.1 Sphingobacterium sp. Mn56C | reverse complement strand
CGCCCGAGCCGATGGTATTGCCGTAACAGGTGGGAGAGTAGGTCGGTGCCTTTTTTTATACAAATCCCCTTCAGGAAACTGGAGGGGATTTTTTGTTTTACAGCTTTTGCTGCTTATAGGCTTGAAGTATTGGCGCTAGGTGTATAGGAGGCACTAGTCTTGATCTTTTAGCCTTACTTAACCTTACTTAACCTTTAGCCTTGCTTTAGCACTTCACGGCCATAGAACCTGGCTTGCTTTAGCGCTTGGCTGATGACTTCTTCCGGATCTTCTCCGGGATCTTTTTTTCCTATACAAATGGCTGCTACAAAACCAAGGCCGAGCTGCTGGTGTATGGTATTTAAAACGGCAGAATTAAGTAGTACAGGTATGATGGGATATTTACTTTGTGCCAGCTTAAATTAGCCTGAACATGGTGTATGTAATATATTAGAATCCTAGCTGCAGGGATTATATGGTATAAAATCAGATGGAGAAATTAATGATGCAATATTGACTTAGTATCTTGCATCTAATAACCTAAATATCATCTCAATTCTCTACTTTTGTATTTGATATGGGTACATTATTAGATAGTGGAGTAAAGCCTTATAACCATTATGGGGCTTATTTAAAGGAAAAGTATAATGGGCAACGGGTGTTCAAAGTTATTGTCGACGGTAACTTTACTTGTCCTAACCGAGATGGTAGTAAGGGGTATGGTGGTTGTACATACTGTAATGTCGATTCCTTTACGCCAGATACGGCGCGCAAGATACCTTCGATACGTGAGCAGGTAGAAAGTGGAATAGAACGTGCACGTAACAGTTATGGTGCCGAAAAGTTTATTATATATTTCCAACCGAATACCAATACGTATGCGCCTACACATCTCCTCAAGATGATGTATGATGAAGCATTGAGTATAGATCCTGAGAATACGCTTGGTCTTTCTGTGGGTACAAGACCCGATTGTTTGGACTTTGAAAAAATTGCGTTGTTGGAGTCTTATTGTGACCGTTATGATGTTGACCTTGAAATGGGTATGGAGTCCATCTTTAATGATACCTTGGAACGTATAAATCGTGGCTGCTCGCATGATGAGTTTATAGCTGTGATGGATATGTTGAAAAACACACCGCTAGAACTTTGTGTGCACACCATCTTTGGTTTCCCTTGGGAAACGGAAGAGATGATGTTACAATATGCTGAGGAAATAAATAAACATCCACAAATTAAATTTGTAAAACTACATCACCTTCATATTGTTGAAGGATCTATTATGGGTGTAAAATATAAAAGAGAGCCTTTTAAACTTTTTACCATTGAAGAGTATACAGAATTTCTTTCCAAATTTATACCACTGCTAAGACCAGATATTGTGATTCAACGTGTTTTTGGAATTGCCGACAGGGAGTTATTGATAGCACCAAACTGGGGGTATCCGAAATCTAAAATTCAAACTTTTATCGATAAAGGTTTGGAAGCAAATGGTGTTAAACAGGGTAGTTTATATTTAGGCTAGCTGGTCATTCATTTATAAAGCATAAAAAAAGCGATCCGAGGATCGCTTTTTTTTATGCTTCTAATATTGATTTTAGATCTGCAGGGGAATAGTTTATAGATTTTAATGTTTTGTGATCTCCTTCACGAAATACTAAAAATTTACCATCTACCTCTTTATAATACGATGCTACGCCTTTTTCCAGGTAATGGGCTTGTGTGGCGCGTGCTTCTTGTTCGTTTATGCAAGCTTTGCTCATGTTGGAACGTTGTACCTCTTCAAATAGTGTACTAAATTTGTCTTGTAGTCCAAATTCTAGAATAGCACCTGCAAGCACGTATTGTATATCACAAAGTGCATCCGCGACCTCAACGATGTCTTTAGCCTGTATAGCTTCCTCCAGCTCCTTTAACTCTTCAGCAATCAGGGAAACACGCAATTTTGAACGCGTTTCAGAAGGGATTTGCGGACTATCTAGTATTGGATGTTGGAAAGTTGTGTGAAACTCGGCAACAGAAGTCAATGTTTTTGGATCTTGCATGTTTGCTTGTTATTTGATTAAATGTTTCAATTGAATAAGCTCTCTTTCTTCCAGGAATCTCCAGCGTCCACGTGGAAGATCTTTTTTAGAAAGGTTGGCATATACCACCCGGTCTAGTTTGATTACTTCATAACCTAAGTATTCGAAGATACGACGAACGATACGGTTTTTACCACTATGTATTTGTATACCCACTTCCCGTTTAGAAGCACCTTGTACATAGCTTAAATCATCTGGTTTGATAAGACCATCCTCAAGTTCTAATCCAAATTCAATTTTATTGAAATCGCCCTGAGTTAAATTTTTGTTCAATTCAACTTGGTAGATTTTTGTTATGCCATTTTTAGGATGCGAAAGCTTATCGGCTAAGTTACCATCGTTTGTAAGCAACAATAGACCGGTTGTATTTCTATCTAAGCGGCCTACCGGATAAATTCTTTCTTTTGTAGCCTTCGCTACTAACTGCATTACCGTTCTTCTTTCTTGTGGATCATCCGTCGTAGTAATATAGTCTTTAGGTTTATTTAAAAGAACATATACCATTTTTTCGCGTTTCAAACGCTCGTTATTGTAACGGATTTCATCTTTTGCAGGATCTACGCGTGTACCTAATTCGGTTACAACTTCGCCATTCACCGAAACCACACCTGCAGTAATTAGTTCATCCGCTTTTCTTCTCGAACAAACGCCTGCATTAGCAATATATCGATTCAAACGAATTAAGCCGTCATCGTTTGCTGTACGATTTGCTGGTTTACGTGCGGGAGAAAATTTTCTACCTTTCGAAAATTTGTAATCGTTATTTTCAATCTGCTCTGTATATTCCGGAGACGTAGGTTTTCTATCCCTTTTAAAATCTTTATCGTTGGATTTATCGTTACGGCTGTAACCATCTTTTGCGAATTTTGATCTTTTATTGAAAGCTGAAGCTCCTCTATCGTCTTTTCTATCGCTTTTGAATGCAGGTCTGTCGGCAGTATTTCTATCTTCTCGTTTATCTCTACTAAAAGAAGATTTACCAAAACTTCCTCTATCGTCTTTTCTATCTCTGTTGAACGCAGGTCTGTCGGAAGTGTTTCTATCATCTCGTTTATCTCTACTGAAAGAAGGTTTACCGAAGCTACCTCTATTATCTTTTCTATCCTTCGAGAAGGCAGGTCTTCCATCCGGATTACCGTCTTTAGCAAAAGCAGGTCTTGCTTTACTATCGGATCTGAAATTGGAGTTTTTTCTACCTTGTTCCGGTCT
Source organism: Sphingobacterium sp. Mn56C (assembly GCF_049319645.1). Taxonomy (NCBI): domain Bacteria; kingdom Pseudomonadati; phylum Bacteroidota; class Sphingobacteriia; order Sphingobacteriales; family Sphingobacteriaceae; genus Sphingobacterium; species Sphingobacterium sp. Mn56C. Next base: position 145,122 of record NZ_JBMOUC010000009.1, on the reverse strand, counting down.
TTGCTTGAAGTTTTCTGAGTTGCTTCTTTGCTTTTTGGAGTTGTCCTCTCGACTGTTCCGTTGATTTTTGAATGGCATATTTTTAAATAAAAATTGAGGTACAAAGTTACACAAATTAATAACAATTTTAATTTTTTTTTGTTTGGTTTTTTCTTCGTTTAAATGCTATTCTACTGTGATTTTTTAGATTTCCTAAAATCATAGGTTTTGTAAGTGTTTGTTTTTTAATACAATCGTTCGTAACTTTGGCGGTTCATAAATGGACCAAGCTATTTTTTGATCGATATTTACATCGTGGATAGGGTAGCATTAAGGGAATGAATGATTAGAAAGAAAGTATTATGTATTAGTGCAATTTTTTCGATAATGATTTTATCGAGATTGTATTCAAGCCCGAATCTTGACACGTTCGAGAATCCTTTTAAACAGCAAATGTTAGCACATGCTGAGCGGCTTCAAAAAACAAAGGCGACGGCCTTGTACGAAACGGAAAATGAGGGTGCAAACGAATTGACCTTTGCCAGCGAAAATATACCGACCAATAGGGCGGTAGTAAAGCAAAAGTTAAATACCTATATGGCACGATTGTCTTACCAGCGGCAACAAACCCATGAATTGCATCACAAAGCGAGCAAATTTTTACCACAGATTGCTGCTATTTTAAAATCACACGGCGTTCCCGAAGACTTCAAGTATATTCCTTTGGTCGAGAGCGGGCTGGATCCTAAAATTACATCCCATAAAGGTGCTGGCGGATATTGGCAATTTATGCCTGCAACAGCACGTTTATATGGTTTAAAGGTAAATGGTTCTATCGACGAGCGGAAGAATTTCGTGAAATCTACACACGCCGCAGCGCGTTATTTAAAGTCCTTATATCAAGAATTTGGCGATTGGACGCTCGTGGCTGCAGCTTATAATGTTGGAGGAGGATCGTTAAAAGCTTCGATCCGAAGACAGAAGCAGGACGATTACTTTAAATTGCGCTTAAATGCCGAAACTGGTTCTTATGTTTATAAGTTGGTTTCTATGAAGGCAGTTATTGAAAACCCAACAGAGCATGGGTATAGAATCTAATTCAGGTGCTTAATACTGTATTGCAGCATCGTTTAGTCGGGCTGCCATGGGTTCTATAACAATATCTTATACGCATCAAATCAACGGGATGTAGTGCGTACCAATTTTCAAAAATTAAGGTATTTTTTGTAAACCTCGGTTAAAGGTTAGTAGGTTGTTAGGTAGGGCAATCAGCTCCGACTTTACCGAGGTTTTTTTGTTTATCTTTTTTTTCTTTGTTCCAAGACGTATGTTGGATACCTGATGTAATTCAGAATCTATCTAAATAAAAAAATGCTCTAAATTTTTTTTATTAATTAATTTATTATTTGATTAAGGTAATAAAGGGGTTAAAGTTTCCTTCCTGAATATTATGATTAAGGTCACTTTTAATCAGTTGCTTTATCATTACCGTGTCATTTAATTGTAATTACTTTTACTCCAGAAACTAAAAGAGAAGAGTAATGCAATTAGAGCAATTTAATTACGACAACAAAATTGTACGCGACTTTGGTATCGCTACACTATTCTGGGGTATCGTAGGCATGACAGTAGGATTACTTGTCGCGTTGCAATTGATATGGCCAGAGATGAATTTTATGACGCAATACACCACATTTGGCCGTATTCGTCCGCTCCATACAAATGCGGTAATTTTCGCCTTTGTAGGGAATGCTATTTTTATGGGGATTTATTATTCCTTACAACGCGTATTAAAGGCCCGTATGTTTAGCGACTTTTTAAGTAAGCTACATTTTTGGGGCTGGCAGCTGGTTATTGTCGCTGCCGCAATTACACTACCATTAGGTATCACCACCTCGCATGAATACGCTGAGCTCGAGTGGCCAATAGATATCGGTCTTGCCGTAGTATGGGTAGCCTTCGGTGTGAATATGTTTGGCACCATAATCAAACGTAGAGAAAGACATATGTACGTTGCCGTATGGTTTTATATTGCCACGTTTGTCACCGTAGCGGTGCTGCATATCGTTAATTCTGTACAGTTGCCGGTTAGTTTTTGGAAAAGTTATTATGTTTATGCGGGTGTTCAGGATGCTTTGGTGCAGTGGTGGTATGGGCATAATGCGGTTGCATTTTTCTTAACGACACCATTTTTAGGTATGATGTATTACTTTCTGCCTAAAATGGCGAACCGACCGGTGTACTCCTACAAACTAAGTATTCTTCACTTCTGGTCTTTAATTTTCATTTACATCTGGGCTGGTCCACACCATTTATTATACACCTCCTTACCATCATGGGTGCAATCCTTAGGCGTTGTATTTTCCGTGATGTTAATAGCCCCTTCCTGGGGAGGAATGATTAATGGGCTATTAACCTTACGCGGTGCCTGGGATAAGGTACGTGCCGAGCCGGTATTAAAATTTATGGTCGTAGCACTAACCTGTTATGGTATGGCGACCTTCGAGGGGCCATTACTATCGTTAAAACAAGTTAATGCTATTGCCCATTTTACAGACTGGATTGTTGCCCATGTTCATATAGGTGCTTTAGGATGGAATGGTTTTATGACCTTCGCAATTCTATATTGGTTGCTACCACGCATTTATAAAACAGAATTATATTCCAAGAAATTGGCAAACGTGCATTTCTGGATCGGGACTTTAGGTATTCTTTTCTACGCAATCCCCATGTACTGGGCAGCTGTAGTGCAAGGCTTGATGTGGAAGGAGTTTACACCAGAAGGGGTATTGAAATATCCAAACTTCTTAGCTACAACTTTAGAAATCCTACCGATGCATATGATGCGTGCTGTAGGTGGAACCTTATACCTTTCTGGTGCCATTTTAATGACTTATAATCTGGTGAAGACGATTAAAAAAGGAAGTCTTGTCGCCAATGAAGCCGCTGAAGCTCCGGCATTAACACCGGTACATACGCGTGAGCGTGCTACGCATCGTAGATTAGAGCGCAAACCGATCTTATTTATGGTGCTCGCCTTAATCGCAATTCTTATTGGAGGACTGGTAGAGATGATACCGACATTTACCATTCAGAGTAACATACCAACAATAAAAAGTGTACAGCCATATACGGCTTTAGAGCTTCAGGGGCGTGATTTATATATTCGTGAAGGCTGTGTAAACTGCCATTCCCAAACCGTGAGACCTTTCCGTTCGGAAACGGCACGCTATGGCGAGTACAGCAAGGCCGGTGAGTTTATTTACGATAGACCTTTCTTGTGGGGGTCGAAACGTACAGGGCCCGATTTACACCGCATCGGTGGCAAATACCCTAACAAATGGCATTATGATCATATGTTTGACCCCACCCTAACTTCCCCAGGTAGTATTATGCCAGCCTATCCATGGTTGATAGATCAAGAGCTGGATAATAGTAAGCTGCAGGACAAAATGAATGCGCTACGAATACTAGGTACACCATATACCAATGAGCAAGTGAATAATGCCGTTCAAGATGCCCAAAAGCAGGCAGAAGGTATTGTGCAAAACCTGAAAGATAATCAAGTGGAGGTTATGGCAGATCGGGAAATTATAGCGCTCATAGCCTACCTACAACGTTTAGGAACGGACATTAAGGCCGAGGCAAAAGCAACAACCGAGCAAACAGAAGAAAACTAAGGTAGGATATATAATCTAAGCATTATGTTTAAGCAAATAGTAAATTTAAATGGGGATGAAATGTATTTAATTACATCCCTATGGATTTTCATCATCTTTTTTGTACTTGTAGCGGTTATGTTGTTTTACATGAAAAAAGAGCATATCCAATATATGAAAGAGTTGCCATTAGATGAAGCTGACAAAGAAAAAGAGTGTTCAACTGAAGAGAGAAGTTAATTATGGTTTTTTTATTAAATGCAGCTGAAGGTACAGCTGTGGTTTCTTCAGCGGCTGTTGGAACCGATTATTATAATCTGATTTTTACCATCGCCTTACTTATTATTATGATATTGCTGCTTGTAGCAGCCATAACCATACATTACGGGATGAAGTCAATCTTGCGTATTACCATGCCAGAAGCGGTGAAAGCGGAGGAAGAAAAACGGAAGGAAGCGAAATTGCAGACTCGTATTAAACGGCAGGCCATATGGAATAATATGTTGGGTGTACGCCCCATTGAAGAAGAGAAAGATATTATGATGGATCATACTTTCGATGGTATTCAAGAGTTGGATAATCCAATTCCTATCTGGTTTAATGCGTTGTTTTATACAACGGTGGTATTTGGTGTAGTTTACCTGTTGGTTTACCATGTATTCGGGTGGGGGCTGAATCAAGACCAAGAGTACCTGCATGAGGTTGCACAAGCAGAAAAAGCAAAATTGGAATACCTGGCACAATCTGCAAATTTAGTGGATGAAAATACAGTAACATTCAATGCTGCATTGGCGCCGGCAGGGAAAGCCATCTTTGTGGCCAACTGTGTTGCCTGTCATGGTGCGAATGGCGAAGGCGGGATTGGTCCAAATCTTACCGACAGGTTTTGGTTGCACGGTGGTGAAATAAAGGATGTTTTTAAAACAGTGAAATACGGTGTTCCAGAAAAAGGAATGGTGCCTTGGGAGCAAACCTTAACACCCGGGCAAATATCGGAGGTATCAAACTATATCTTAACCCTGCGTGATACAAAACCCGCAAATGCGAAAGCTGCTGAAGGGATAGAAGTTAAGGCCTATGAGGCTGAAAGTAATACCGACACGGAAACAGATGCCAGCGCGGATGGAACCGAGGTTACAGAAAATTAAATAAAAAATTATAGCGAATATAAAGCATCGAGGGTAATGGAAACCGTAGTAAGCCGTAATGAGCCTGTACTTCCTGGAAATGGGAAGAAGAGAGTGTGGATTTATGCTAAAAAACCATCTGGTACATTTTTCAACGCAAGACAATGGGTAGGTTATAGCTTACTGCTGTTTCTATTTTCTGCGCCATTCATAAAAATAAATGGGAATCCCTTTTTAATGTTTAACATTATAGAGCGTAAGTTTTCCATTTTTGGGCGTATATTTTTTCCGCAGGATCTACATATTTTTGTGTTCGGCACCCTTATTATATTGGTATGCATTGTACTTTTTACGGCTATATTTGGCCGCGTATGGTGTGGGTGGACCTGTCCGCAAACGGTTTTTATGGAATTGATATTCAGACGCATAGAATATTGGATTGAAGGCGATTATACGCAGCAGAAAAAACTCAATAATGGGCCAAATACCGATGTTCGGGCACTGAAAAAATTAGCAAAGCACAGTGTTTTTTTACTGTTATCGTTCTTCATCGCTAATATTTTTCTTTCCTACATCATCGGTATAGACGCTTTGGTAAAAATTATATCCGAGCCTGTGGAGCAACATAGCGCTGGTTTTATGGCCATCCTGCTATTCACCTTGGTTTTCTATGCTGTTTTTGCCCATGTCCGCGAAATTGTGTGTACAACGATATGCCCCTACGGGCGCTTTCAAGGCGTACTCTTAGATGATCAAAGTTTAACAGTGGCCTATAACGAACAACGTGGTGAGCCTCGGGGTAAATTGCGTAAAGGGGAAACCCATACTGCAAAAGGAGATTGTATAGATTGTGGCCTATGTGTGCAAGTATGTCCTACCGGAATTGATATTCGTAATGGCATACAGCTGGAGTGTGTAAACTGTACCGCCTGTGTGGATGCTTGCGATACTGTGATGGCAAAAATCGGTAAACCGAAGCGTCTGGTGGGTTTTTATTCGTTAGGAGAGATTGAAGGTGAAAAAAAGTTTAAGAAAAACAAAAGCCGGCATGTATTCTATGGTATCGCCCTACTGGTATTAATAGCTGTGTTTAATTATATGCTTTTTAGCAGACCGCCGATTGGGGGTTCCGTATTACGCGCAACCGGCAGTATTTATCAGCTGCGTGACGACGGTACAGTGAGTAACTTATATACCATGGAGCTGTTGAATAAAAGCGGTAGAGAAATCGCTTTTGAAATTACGGCCAATAGTCCAGACATGGAAGTACAACTGGTAAACCCGGTACATCATCTCCAGAAGGACGGCACCGCCAAAATAAGCTTTTTTTTGGTGGGTAAAAAGGAAAGCGTTAAAAGCTATAAAACGAATACTAAAATACATATTGTTTCGGATGGTAAAATTGTCGAAACGCTAAAAACAACATTTGTCGCTCCGGTAGGAGCAAAATCGTAAAGCCTATGAACTGGGGAATGAAAATTGTAATCGGAATGGCTGCCTTTATGCTATTTATTGTAGCAGCAAGTATCTATATGGTGTCAAAGGATACGGATTCTTTATTGGAAGACGATTATTATGAAAAGGGGTTAAACTATGACCAGGTATATGAAGGGAAGCAAAACCTGCTCGACGATGCGGCAAAGCCGAAGGTAAACGTTGACAATGATAGCATTGTATTAACATTTGTAGCACAGCAGAACCAAGGTGAGCTATCTTTCAAACGACCTTCAGACGGTCATCTCGACAAGAAAATTCCATTTTCTACAAAAGTCGGAATAGTCCGTATCCCTATAGCAACCCTTGAAAAGGGAAATTGGACCCTTAACATCAGCTGGGAAAGCAACTTAAAAAAATACTTCCACGCGCAACCCTTGTATATTCAATAGGATTTAATATGTCATTCTTTCACCTCGCTTTTTTTATGGGTTTGTTTGGTAGCCTACATTGCGTTGCCATGTGTGGCCCATTGTTGCTTGCCGTGCAAGGTCGGCAGCAGCTAAGCTGGAGGTTAGGCGCAACAAAAGTTTTGTATCAATTAGGTCGTATTCTTACCTATGGTGTTATAGGCCTGGTGCTGGGTATGGTCGGTAGGATAGCCTCATTTCAGGGTTGGCAGCAGGGGCTGTCTATTACTACCGGATTACTATTACTACTGATGGCGCTGCTATACGGCTGGGGGGTCAAGATACCCCAGGTGGCAAGGCTACAAACACAAGCGGTACAGCCATTTGTACGTTTAATGGGGAGATGGTTATACAAACCCGGAGGTGCCTTTATTGCAGGCATCTTAAATGGTATACTTCCCTGTGGTATGGTTTATATGGCCTTAGCCTCTGCACTAAATGCAGAGGGGCTGGTCAATAGTTTTCTATTTATGCTACTTTTTGGATTAGGAACACTGCCCCTGTTACTGCTATTTTCCTTTGTGGCGGGGTTTTCCAAACAAAACTTAAAAGCACATTTTACGAAGCTTCTACCGATCCTGTATCTGGTCATAGGGCTTTGGTTTATCTTACGGGGTGCCAACCTTGATATACCATATTTGAGTCCGTTGCTCCATGTCGATGGCGCAATTAACTGTATGTAAGCGTCTTTATTTTCTTATTCAAAGTATATTTAAATCTGAAGTACAACAATATAGAGGAGCTCAACAGCCCTAAGGTTAACCCATACCATACCCCCTGGACGCCCCAATTCCATTCTATTCCCATAATATAGGCCGCAGGAATTCCTATAATCCAGTACGCTATAAATGTAATTATAGTTGGAATATTAACGTCGTTAAGTCCGCGTAATACCCCCAAGCCTACAACCTGTGTACCATCAAACAGCTGGAACAAACCCGCAATAATTAAAAGCTGTGCCGCGAAGACGACAACGGCCTTATCTTGGGATATAATATAAGGCAAATACTGGTTGAATACAGCAAAAATTAGGGCTGTACATACCATGAATATAAGCACAAGGTGGTACGATACCGTAGCAAATTTCTGTAACCGGAATAGATTTTTTGTACCATAACTGTTTCCAACTTTTATCGTCGCCGCAGATGCGATTCCGGAAGCCATCATATACGTCATGGAAGCAAGTGTAATTGCTACCTGGTGTGAAGCCTGTTGTATAGCGCCGATTTTGCCAGCAATAAGCGATGCAGCAGCAAAAGCACCAACCTCAAATACGTATTGAAGTGCGACAGGAAGGCCTAATTTCAATATTTTCTTAACACGGTGTAGCTGTGTAGAAAAAAGTGAAAAACCAGTAAGGAAACGTGTAAAATATTTCGAACGTAAAACATAAAACATCATTACCAACATCATAACAATCCGATCAATTAGTGTCGCTATACCAACGCCTTGGATTCCCATTTTTGGAAAGCCTAAATAGCCCTTTACCAATATTATGGCAATAATAACATTAAGCACATTCCCCCAAATTGTGATTTGCATCGCCTGGCGGGTAAAGCCAAGTCCTTCGGCAAACTGTTTAAAGGTATTAAAAACCATTAAAGGAATAATCGATAAGCCCAATATAAATAAGTAAGGCATCGCCTCTTTTACGACAACGGGATCCTGTTCGGCATGCTGTACAGCATACATAGAACCATAGTAAACCGTAAAAAAGAGAAGAATTCCAGCAATAAGGTTTATCCAGAAGCTATTAGACAATAATTTTGCGCATTCCGCATAATTAGATTTTCCATTTTCTTGAGCGATGAGTGGTGTTAAGCCATAAGCAATACCAATGCCGATAACTAAAACTACAATAAATACAGAGTGTGTTAACGATACTGCGGCTAAAGAAATGGTACCCACAAAATGTCCTACGATCATGGTGTCAGCAGTTTGTACTAACGTATGGCCCAGTTGCGATATAATAATAGGCCCCGCCAAGGCCAAGGTACTGAGGTAATACGATTTGTGGGGTTTATTTTTTTTAAACATAACATTGCAATAATCGGCAAAGCTACGAAGTATAATTAAGCTTTCTGTAATTCGTCTGTTAGGATTTTGTTTCTAAATAATTACAGAATACTATTGATGCATAGCCTTATTACCCTTACCTTAGCCTTTCAAAAACGTTATTACTATGACATTTGCATTTTTAAATATCGGTACCCAAGAGTTGTTTTTTATTCTAATTATTGCCTTAATGTTATTCGGTGGCAAGAAGCTACCCGAGTTAGCACGTGGTTTAGGGCGCGGCATCCGGGAGTTTAAAGATGCATCCGATGGCATTAAAAGAGAAATCTCCGATCAGATAAATAATTTTGAGAAGGATTTGGATGTCACGGCAGATGCTACGACAGCGACAAAACCCTACCATGCACCTTCGGTAGAAACGCCAGCTGAAGAAGAAGAGAAGGTGGCTGCTGTAGAGGTTAACAACAATACCGAAGAAGTGCAGGAAGAAAAACCAGAGGCCCGTAAATTTCCACAATTTACAACACCCGAGCATGCCGTTCAGCATGATCCTGGAGCACAGCCTACCGATCCTAATGAATACTATAAATACGGGTATAACGACCACTTTGAAAACGAAGGCATAACAGCAGAAAACAAGGATACACAAACTGGCGCATCGCCAACAAAAGATGCTTAAAATATTAATTAACTCATAAAGAAAGCTGTTGAAAGGGGTACCCTTCAGCAGCTTTCTTATTCTTATTCGATTACTTCATTTTTTATGTTACACGAAATTATAATTTCGAATGAGCTATCCATTACGGATAGACAAGTACGCACCACCATGGAATTGCTAGATGAAGGTGCCACTGTACCTTTTATCTCCCGTTATCGTAAAGAACTGACCGGAAGTTTGGACGAGGTACAGATTACCGCTATTCGCGACCGTATGCAACAACTCCGTGATTTGGATAAGCGTAAAGAAGCGGTTTTGAAATCTATTGGCGATCAAGGCAAGTTGACGCCAGAATTGGAAATCTTGGTAAAGTCGGCAGAAACAATGGCCAATCTGGAAGACATTTACCTGCCCTACAAACCAAAACGTAAGACGCGAGCATCCATAGCGCGTGAAAAAGGTCTTCAGCCCTTGGCCGACTTCCTGTTGCAACAACAAGGGGCAGCGATTGAAAATAAAGCAGCAGAATTTATAGACGAAGAGCGAGGCGTACAGACATCCGACGACGCGCTAGCTGGAGCACGTGATATTATTGCCGAAACTATTGCCGAGGATGCTGAGGTACGTGCAGCGGTGCGTAAAGTATTTTTAAACCAAGGGAAATTCGTATCGCGTGTTATTCCGGGTAAGGAAGAAGCAGCGTTAAAATACAAAGATTATTTCGAATGGGCAGAACCTCTACAATCGGCACCTTCACACCGTGTACTGGCAATGCGCCGCGGTGAGAAGGAAGAGCTATTGTACCTAGATATCGAAGTCGAGGAAAGCTTGGTAATCCCAAAATTAGAAAAGCAATACCTTAAAGGCAACAACGAAGCAGCAAAGCAGGTTGAACTGGCCCTGCACGATGGCTATAAACGCCTATTAAAACCTTCCATGGAAACCGAGGTGCGTGTTTTAACAAGGCAACGTGCCGATGAAGAGGCTATTAAAGTTTTTGCCGATAATGTACGTCAGTTGTTGTTGGCAGCACCACTAGGACAAAAGCGCCTGTTGGCCATCGATCCTGGCTTTCGTACAGGCTGTAAAACCGTGGTATTGGATGCGCAAGGAAACCTATTAGAAAACACCGCAATTTTCCCACATACGGGTGCAGGTGGTCTTGCCGAAGCAGCACGTATAGTTAAAAGTCTAGTTTCCAAGTTTGCTATCGAAGCTATCGCCATTGGCAACGGCACTGCAGGGCGGGAGACGGAAGAATTTGTGCGTAAATTAGAACTTAGTAATGTGTTATTGGTGATGGTAAATGAAAGTGGAGCCTCCATTTATTCGGCCTCAGATACAGCACGTGAGGAGTTTCCAGAGTACGATGTTACCGTTCGGGGTGCAGTTTCTATCGGCCGTAGGCTAATGGATCCTTTAGCGGAATTAGTGAAAATTGATCCTAAATCTATTGGTGTAGGGCAATACCAGCACGATGTAGATCAAAATAAATTGCAGTCGGCATTAGACGATACCGTTATATCCTGTGTGAATGCTGTTGGCGTTGAGTTAAACACTGCATCGAAACAGATATTAGCCTATATTTCTGGTTTAGGACCAGCATTGGCGCAACAAATTGTAAATTACCGGAAAGAAAATGGGCCTTTTAGCTCGCGTAGGGAATTGAAAAAGGTACCTCGATTGGGGGAGAAAGCTTTTGAGCAGGCGGCAGGTTTTTTACGTATACGCAATGCCGCTAACCCACTAGACTCGTCGGCAGTACATCCGGAGCGCTACACCTTGGTGGAGCAGATGGCAAAGGACCTTGGCGTTAGCGTTGGGGAGTTAATGAAAGATGCCGAGCTACGCAAAAAAATTGATCTTAAGCGTTATATCAGTGACGAGGTAGGGTTACCCACATTAAATGATATTCTTGCGGAACTTGCCAAGCCAGGATTAGACCCTCGGGAGCAGTTTGAAAGTTTTTCTTTTACCGATGGTATTAATGCTATTGCCGACCTGCGTGTAGGCATGAAACTGCCCGGTATAGTAACCAACATTACAAATTTTGGCGCCTTTGTCGATATTGGCGTGCATCAAGATGGTTTAGTACACCTAAGCCAGCTGGCCAATCATTTTGTTTCCGATCCGCATGAAGTAGTGAAAGTGCAGCAGAAAGTGATGGTAACCGTGACGGAGGTCGATGAAAAACGTAACCGAATTGGTTTAACCATGAAGACAGAGGAGAAAGCCGCACGCAAACGTTCCGAGAAAAAGGAAGAGCGTCGTACAGCCGAAACTGATATGGCAACGAAGCTGGCCGCTTTAGCACATAAGTTTAAATAATCGATTGAAATAACTATAAACCCTCGATAATTTGGAATTATGGTAATTTGATAATAGCTTTAACCTTCGCGTACAATATCAACTTATATAATTTCAAATTATCGATTTTTTTTATGTCTACTACAGCACCCGTATTGCCACCTACAGCAGAAGGACTAACGGTACAACAACAAGCCTTATGGTATGTTAAAAATAACAATTGGCACTATGCACATGATTTAATAGACCAGCTCAATGACGCCGTTTCAGCACATATTCATGCATATTTACACCGTGTAGAGGGTGATCTTTGGAATGCGAAGTATTGGTACAATAAAGCGAAACAACCCGAATTTAAAGGATCTCTAGAACAAGAATGGACACAGCTCATGCAGTTGTACTGGTAAATGCAGGGAAGGTAATACGTTTCTGGGCATACAAAGAACTGCAGGATTTAAACTAGGCCGATACCAGGAAGTATGCAAGCCTTAATTCTTCATTTCCTTGCGCCATATCTGTTGCCAGAATTGGCGAATAGCATTAAACTCCTTTCGGTAAACCAAACCTACAGCGCTGATATAATCATTATTATTCGTACGGATTAAGAAATTGCGCGTGTATGGGCGGTTATACGCTCTAAGGATTAAGCTCCCATCTTTACGTAGTCTGTACGTCAGTTCAGCATCCGTCATTACCCCTTCACGGAAAAAAGTAAGGTCAGTAGCCTGGTAGTTCGTACGGTCGGCAATGCCTCCCGTAAGGATTAATCTATCGTCCCACAGGCGTACCGATGCCGAGGCATCATTGAAAGAACGTATATTAAGGTCAAAGAAGTTGATATTCAGCGACTGCGATATAATATTGTTCAGCTGGTTGAAAGCCAGCTCTGTACTGGCAGATAGTAACGTACTGTTTACCTCCTTACCGATTTCCAATGTAGAGCTTGGCGTAAAACTACGGCGAACGATAAGACTTAAAGCCTGTTGATTTACATTATTAACATCGCTGAAATAACTTTGCAGCTGATCCTTAATATAAGGGTTCTGTGGAAAATTAAGGTCGAAAGTTATATCCGGCTGTTCCAAGGTCCCTTTGATCAGCATATCAGCCTGTGCCAGTACACGTTCATTATCCCCAGTACGTCCGGCAGCATTGTAGAGCGGTTGTATGGCCGTTCGTTGTTGATATATCGCATTTAAGTTGATGGTGGCTTCGGAAGGTTTTCCCGACCACCGTATTGTTCCCCCTTCTTTGATATCGAAATATTTACTTATAAAATCCTGTGCGGTAAAGTGGAATTTACCTTGGCTAACGCCAAAATCACCAAACATTTCGAAGTCGCCCAAGCTTGATATTTTCATGCTTATCTCCCCAGTTCCATTACCCTTTAAGGAACCGACATGCGTCTGCAAGTTAACCTCCGCCTCGGGCGTAAGGTTAAGGTCCATATTCATGGTAAGCCCCTGAAATAAGGAGCGTTTTTCACGTTTCTGATTCTCGGTAGAATCTTTACTCATAAAATATATAAAATCGCTATCCGAGATTGTCATGGCACTATTAAACGGAATATTAATGACCGTTCCATTTTCCGATTTAGCTTTGATGTCGATATTTAAAGCAGTCGTAGGACCCTGAAAAATAAAATCGCCGCTGGCAAAGGCTGTTCCATAGTACAGGTTATTATCCTTGATGCCGGTATTTAAAATCATAAAATTGTGCGCTTTAACAGCCACATCAATATAAGGGTTCGCTAGCCGATCCAAGTTTACTACACCATTAGCATAGGCGATATGGCCCTTAGCATCGGTAAATTTTAAATCCTGTAGGAGAATAACATTTTCATCCAGTATTGTAGCTTGATTATCCAGTTTATAATGCGTTTTCAGATAATTAACCGTAAACTCAGTATCCGTAAGTTTGCCTATACCAGAGATTTTAGGTTGTTTTAGAGCGCCGTAAATTTTAACCTCCGCATTTCCTTTTCCTTTGAGGTTGGCTACGAGATCTTTTAAAAAAGGTTGGAAAACAATAAGGTCCATATCCTTCAATTTTCCCTCCAGAGCGAGGGGCGCGTGTTCATTTTTAAAATTGTATTGCCCCGTAAGTTGGACCCCATTTTTGGTCTCATCTTCAAGGTTAACCTGCAAATTTGCGATACCGGTGGTAGGCTCAAGGTCTGCCGACAAATCGAGCTTACCAATTGGTATTTCATTGTAAATAATTGGCGTTGTCTGAATATTAATATTGGCAAGCGGCTGCTTAAAGATGGAGCTAAGTTGCAGGTTACCACTTAAAAAACCTCTAAGGCTAATACCCATAGGATTTGTTATACCATTTAGTGAGCTGAGACTAAACTTATCAAACTTAATATCCAATTTATCATCCGCATTAGAAAGAACACCATTTAGATTAATCTTTTGCTCCGCTTGGCTCATCAATAAGTTATTGATGTATATTTTACCTTTTGATACCCGCATTACAGCATCCGAGCTAAGTTGCCATTCCTCGTTGTTAATTAGAATCGTGGAAGGTTTAAACTTAATATATGCAGGAGCATTATGCGCAAAGTGTATATTGCCCTGTAAGTCTACATAATTTGCCGACTTAGCCTCCGAAAGCTCCACACTAAACACTAAACTATCGTTTGCTAAAATATTATGAATTGAAATATTTTTGATGTATGCGCTATCCGAAAAATTAAGTCTATCGGCAAGAACATGTAAAGAAAAAGCCTTTTCGCCGGCATTCTCTTCAACAGAAAGGTTTGTCAGCTTAATACCTTGATAGGTCACTGTAGGGCTAAAGGCAACAAAACGTGCGGTATAATTTTCGGAGGAGAAGCTAGCATTGATGAAAGCACCATCGTCCAAATTTAAAGAAGGATCGAGTAATGCCGCTAGCGGTTTAAAGGATTTTAAATTTAATGTTAAATCAAAATCCTGCGGATTATAAGGTAATTGATCAATATTTATGGCCGGAGCGTAACGCATAGCCAAGGATTTAAAATAAGGGACAATTGTATTGAGGTCAATACTTCCCGACATATCAATATCCAGAATATCCGATTTTAAAGTTAAGGCACGTTGCTGCGCATTACCTTGCGCCTCAAAATTTACAGATTGTATTTCAAACAAGCCTTTAGGCGTTTGCAAGGCGATAGAATCGGCGTATAGATGCCCTGTTACCGTATTTAAGCTCCCCCCAAAGAGGTTTGTATTTATATGTGCCTTTTGGATTATAACAGAATCTCGCTTCGTGAGATTTAATTTATACAAATAAGCATAATCCAGCTGAGCATCGAGTAAATAATTAGGGTCCTTTCCTTTCCAGTCTATCTGCGACTTATAGTCTACTTTCAGGTTAGTATCGTCTACATTACCTGTTAAGGTCAATACCCTGTCGCTAAGGTCTCCAGCGATATTTACCTGTTGGTAGCTGTAGCTATTGACTTCAGCTTGTTTTAATAAACCCTTAAATTTTAGGGTTAAATCGTCGAGGGCTAACCCCGAACCATCAACCTCCATATCCAATCCTGCCGTTCCTAAAATAGTGGTGTTAACTAGTTTATTAACTGCAAAACGATCCGATGTGAACTGCCCTTTATAGCTCAGGTTATGATCAATTTGGTAATGGCTTTTTGTTTGAATATTGCCCAATGCCGTTTGGAACAACCCTGCCACAGCAAAGCTATTATAAAAACCATGAAATGTGCCACTGAAATTAATATGACCAAAGTGGTGAACCTGTTCTGGCAAATCAAAGGACTTAAGGTTGGCGAATTTAGGCACTAAAACCTCAATATCTTGTGCCGATGTACTGAGTTTACTAAGGTGTATATCAAATACCGTTCTGTCGATATCAGGTAGACCTTTAATACTGAAGTTCCCCATTAAAGTCGTATGGTTGGCGGTAGTGATATGGACATCCTTCGCCGACATATGGGCGACAGGACCTTTTACTACAGCATTTTTTATTGCCGTCTCAAACACTACATACTTCAAGGATGGCGCAAAAAATTCAATATCCCTCGAGTCGACATAGCTATTTTTTAGTCGGCTACTGATGTTAACACGTTCAAGGAAATCCGAAAAAACAGCTATACTGTCGTACTCAAATTTTAAATAATCGCGTACATGGCTCCGGTTGGTCTTTAAATCTAAGTCGATAAATTCCATTTTCCGGTTGCTGTAGCTGGCCTTGGCCACCATATTACGGATCTGAAAACCCGATTTTTCACGTAAGGTGAAACCACT
The DNA here is from genome assembly GCF_049319645.1 of Sphingobacterium sp. Mn56C. Taxonomy (NCBI): domain Bacteria; kingdom Pseudomonadati; phylum Bacteroidota; class Sphingobacteriia; order Sphingobacteriales; family Sphingobacteriaceae; genus Sphingobacterium; species Sphingobacterium sp. Mn56C. The sequence continues at coordinate 129,219 of NZ_JBMOUC010000009.1, read as the reverse complement.
GATTTCCGCTCCAACCACGGAATCCAACTGTATATCTTTAAAAGTAGCGGAGAAATTTCGAATATCCAAATCCGAAAAGTCTATACCACTGTTATCATGTTTCTCTGTATGGTTAACAAGCGTAAAGTTGTTATTTTCGATTTCTACACGGTAGAGGTTAAGCGACAGTTTACTTTTTGTATTTTCTTCTTTTTTTGGTGCCGTGGCAAAGTAATTTATAAAGGAGCTTAGGTTGGAGCTATCTTTATAGATATGCACATGAACCTGTGCATCCTTAATTTTCACCTTATTTATGCTGAGGTTATTATACCATAACTGTGTGAGTACAAAAGAAGCCTGTATGGTTTGGGCCTGCACAATAATGGAATCGTTCTTGTCTTTAACCTCGAATTGCTGCAGCTCTATGGAGGATAGGGGGTTGATATAAACCTTTTCTACAGTTATTTTAGCATCCAATTCGCTAGACAGATAAGCGGCAACTTTCTGCGTGAGGAAGGTCTGTACAACCGAAAATTGTAATGCAATAAGCAATAGCAGCAGTACAGAAAGTACACTAGCTAGGCTTATTAACGTTATTTTTAGTATTTTTTTGATACTTTTGTATGTTTAATATTACAACCCTCAAATGGCGATTATTCTTGGAATAGAATCCTCTTGCGACGAAACTTCAGCTTCTATCTGTATAGACGGTGAAATTAAATCAAATATTATTGCTGGTCAAGCGATTCATGCAAATTATGGTGGTGTTGTTCCCGAGTTAGCATCTCGAGCACACCAACAAAATATTATACCCACTGTTGATCAAGCAATCTTGCAGGCCAAAATTACAAAAAATGATGTAGATGCGGTAGCTTTTACGCGTGGTCCAGGTTTATTAGGTTCTCTTTTAGTAGGAACAAGTTTTGCGAAGTCTTTTGCTTTAGCGCGCCGTATTCCTTTAATAGAGGTAAACCATATGCAAGCACATATCTTAGCCCATTTTATCGACAAGCCAAAACCTTCATTTCCATTTTTATGTCTTACCGTATCCGGTGGACATACCCAGATTGTTTTGGTAAAGGATTATTTTGATATGGAATTAATTGGTCAGACCTTGGATGATGCTGCAGGGGAGGCTTTTGATAAAACAGCAAAAATATTAAATCTCCCTTATCCTGGAGGTCCATTAATTGATAAATATGCCCAACAGGGAAATGCCGATGCGTTTAAACTTCCGGAGCCTCAGATTCCAGGATTAAACTTTAGCTTCTCCGGATTGAAAACAGCAATATTGTATATGGTTCAGGGCTACTTAAAAGATAATCCTAATTTCTTAGACGAAAACCTCGCCGATATATGTGCCTCCGTACAGAAACGTATTGTTTCGATCTTGTTGAACAAACTTAAAAAGGCAGCCAAAGAAACTGGTGTTAAGGACATTGCTATTGCCGGTGGGGTATCTGCCAATTCGGGACTTCGAAATAGTCTTTTGGAAATGGGCGCTAAATATAAATGGAATGTACATATACCGCAATTTGAGTACTGCACGGACAATGCTGCTATGATTGCGATTGCGGGGTATCACAAATTCCTACGTGAAGATTTTGTAACGCAGCATATTGCACCTATGGCACGTATGACTGTTGAAAGCTAAGGCTTTCCTTACAATGTATATCTACTATAAAAAAAGCGCTTTTGAATTTTCAAAAGCGCTTTTTTTATAGTAGATAATAAAAACTACTTCGTTAAAACCTTCGTTACAAGATCAGCAGCTTCTTTTAATAAAATTGCAGAATAAACCTGTAAACCAGATTCATCGATCAATACCTTAGCTTCAGCAGCATTAGTACCCTGTAAACGAACGATAATTGGCACTGGAATATCACCAATTTCATTGTATGCATCGATAACACCCTGTGCCACGCGGTCACAACGAACGATACCACCAAAGATATTGATTAAGATTGCTTTTACGTTAGGGTCTTTTAAGATAATATTGAAACCAGCTTTTACCGTTTCAGCATTAGCTGTACCACCAACGTCTAAGAAGTTTGCGGGTTCACCACCTGCCAACTTGATAATATCCATTGTCGCCATGGCTAAACCAGCACCGTTTACCATACAACCAACGTTACCATCTAATTTAACGTAATTAAGGTTAAACTCGCCTGCTTCAACTTCTGTCGGATCTTCTTGCTCCGTATCACGTAAAGCTAGAAAATCAGCATGACGGTATAAAGCATTCTCATCCAAGTTTACTTTAGCATCAACAGCTAAGATTTTATCATCCGAAGTTTTTAATACAGGGTTGATTTCGAATAAAGAAGCATCGATAGAATCGTAAGCTTTATATAATGCTGAAACAAATTTTACCATTTCTTTGTGTGCAGCACCGGAAAGACCTAAGTTAAACGCAATTTTACGCGCTTGGAACCCTTGAAGGCCAACTTTAGGATCAATTTCTTCTTTAAAAATTAAGTGAGGTGTTTTTTCGGCTACTTCTTCAATATCCATACCACCCTCTGTAGAGTACATAATGATATTACGTCCCGTAGATCTGTTTAATAATACAGAAACATAAAACTCTTGAATTTCACTTTCACCCGGATAATAAACATCCTGAGCGATTAATACTTTGTTTACTTTTTTACCTTCAGGACCTGTTTGAGGAGTTACCAATTGCATGCCGATAATATCGGTAGCACGTTGGAAAACTTCATCGTGGTTTTTAGCCAATTTAACGCCACCACCTTTTCCACGACCACCAGCATGGATTTGCGCTTTTACTACTGCCCAGTCTGAGTTGAAATCTTCTTTCAATTTTTTAGCGGCTTCTACTGCTGCCTCTGGCGTTTCAGCAACGAATCCTTCTTGGACTCTTACACCAAAACTTTTAAGTATTTCTTTTCCTTGATATTCGTGAATGTTCATTGATAAAAAAATTTGATGTAAAAATAAGATTTTTTATGCGATATGGCAACTTAAAAAGTTTCTTTTACAATTTAACACAACGGAAGTGATCTGATACCAGGTAGTAGGTGTCAAAGGCGACCAAGACGTGCATAAACCCGTACACGGTAGTATGTGGGGTTGCTGTAATGGTCTGAAGGGGAGTGTTTAAAGTTGTTGTGTACCTCAGGTAGTAGCGGTTATAAATGGAGGTGTTAACAAGAAACCAGGGCGGTTACCTATAGGTTTTTAATTTTACAATATCTCTAGATGCCTTAGGCAGTTTCAACATAAACTCATTTACTTTAGGATGCTGGGGCAGAACTACGCCATTATCAGTTTTCAGCTTAAGTTTAAAAGCTTTAGTTTCTTTTATTAATACCAGAAGTTTATGCAAATAATGATTTGGCACCTCCTGTTGCTGCTGTAATCCTTCCATAATTTAAATTTGATTAATTAAGGTAAAAATAAAACATAATTTAAGGTTATCCTATACCCCCAATAGGGTATTTTTATTAAAATAAGTGGTTAAATCCACTAGCCGTATACCATTTTAAAGTTTTATAAAAATCATGCGGTATACCCGCATTGTCCTTGTGTGGGATATAGACCGTTAATCCAGCATTAGAATCGATTTTAAAGCCATTGAAATAAGGGGTGTTGGCCCTATACGCAACAACATTAAGTAACGATTCCTGTACCTTTTTTTTGGCAATTGAATTTTCGAAATTCTGATTTACAAAGTCCCAATAGTCAAAGGCAATAAGTGGGTTGCCCTCACGGTCGAAATCCATGCGCTGAACCTTGTTGCGGTTAAGATCATGATGCAGTACGGGGAATGTGGTGAGCAAATTTTTTGTGTCAACAGCGAACTGTTCAAGTTTTGAAGCGTTTATAACCGAAATTGTTGCCGATTGGTATAATCCAGACAAGCCGTTGTAATGCTGGTAATATTTTTGGGCTATTCTCTGGTAGCTATCGTTCGACGGATCAAACAAATCGTTGGTCATCTTATCATAAGGCATTCCATTGGAAATCACCTCCCCCGGAGAGGCAATAAAAACCGCTGCTTTATCTTTTATTTCATATAAAACTTCTACGCTCGCCATGGAACAGGCATCGAACATTATAAAATCAAATTTGGTAGGTAAGGCCTGATTTAAATCCGTAATATCCATATGACGGCCATTATCATCGCCAAAGGATTTCAGTTTTACTGGTCCAGCTTCGGAAGGCACCCAACCAGTTGCATGCGACCAAAGTATTAAACCAGTAGATTTTGCGGGATATAAGGAGAAAACATCATCGATTATGGTACGCATCACATTCGGATCAGAAGAATTGTGCGGTAGGTAGGATTTGATTTTTCTTCTTCCACCTGTAGCGCCTGTTTTTCTCGTTATCTCATATAATGCAGGTTCAGTATTTGGTAAACGTGCATAAACCAGTAAGTTGCCATCAATATCACCTATGGTATTTTCCATTTGTTCCAAATTTTTGTAGGCTTCCAGTTGCAGGTTGTTGTTGGCGGCAAGATAAACCAATACCGTTCTGAAATTTTCCGTTGGCAACACTGTGGAATTATCTTTTTTACAAGAAGCAAAAATTAAAATGCTACAATATAGCAGGGTAAGGTAGGCCTTCATGGTTTAGAATACATTTAGAAGTTTGTTCGTTTTAATTTTTTATACAGTAGCATAGAAAAGCCTAGCGCTAGGCTAGCAGCAATAATACAAACAACAGTTTCCATAATTTCGGTTTCCATAATTGGTAGCTATTAGATTGTTATTACATATTCAAAATTTAATGAATAAGAAGAAGGGCGCACTTAAGTCGCCCTTCTCACAGAAAAATTTAGTCGCAAATATTGTGGCAATTAGTTGTTAGGGTTAACAACGATTTTTACTTCTTGCTCAATATCTTTTGCAGAGTCACCATTTCTACCATCATTGTAGCGGTTAGCTAAAGTGATTTTGTAAACCAATGTAATAGGTTGAGTAATGGTATTGGCACCTGTATTAGTCCAACGCGCTACTGTTTTTCCTGAAACATTAGCAACAGTCGCAGCAGTATTTGCTGGTAAACTGGATTTAATGTCTTGGTTAGGGTTGCTGTTGTAGTATGCTTTTACCAACTGCACTGCAGATGTACTTAACCAAGGTTCATTATTTGAGGTATTCAACGCATTAATACCGTAACGTTGAATTAAAGCTAGGTTTGCTACATTTGAATTGGAGTTAGTTCCATTAAAATCCCAAATCGTTACATTGTTGTAATCCTTAACGGTAATAAACTGACGAAGATCTACCTCCTGGTTGCTTAAGCCGTTTTGTTTATCTGTTACACTTCCTGTAACATTATTTTTCGGCGTTAAATTTTTAACCGGATTTTTGAATCTTACTTTAATGTTTTCCGTTTTGAATGAAGTTGGGTTATTATTCAAATAATAACGAACCTGAACATTAAGGATATGATTCGTAGCTGCATAGTTCCAGCCTAAGATGTAGTTAAATGCATCTTTGTTAGGGTTAGAATGATGTTGCGGTGCTGATGCATTTTTAATGTGCAACTGCTCATTCCCTAATCCTTGATTTGTATGGGCTACATTTTTGATTGCCGTGGTATAGGTGTTATTGTTCCAACCAAATGATGCAATGTCTTGGTGATCTTGATTTTCAATATGGAAATCGTAAGTAACTATAGGCGCATTTGTCCCTGTAATGTTGTTCTGTAACTTGATATACTCGCTAAAGTCACCTCCTAAATACCAGCTAGAAGTACCATTACTTGTACCAAACACACGCGCAAAACCAGTTTCCTTATTACCTTCCCAATATGCAGGGATAATGTTGTAACTAATGTTACCTTGAAGATTAACAACTATTTTAATAGTCACTTCAACATTAGAGTAATTCGGGTTTTGAATGCTAGGCTTATAAACACCTTTTAATAAATAAGTGCCTGGGTTAACCTTAGTTTGATCAATTATTACCGTTTTAGAAACGTTCTGGTTAGCGTTATTAAAGTTTCTTGGTTCAAACCATGCCGTATTGTTAACCGGAGTTCCATCTTCTTTCACAACAGACTCTAGTGACCAACTGTATTCATTATGGAATTGTGCTGCGGATAATCCTGTGCTGTTATAGGCTGCATCCAAGGTTGTTGGAACGACCCATTTAACAGTTTCTTCTTTCGTGCCGCTATTAGTCAGGTTAAAAACGATATCACCCGCAACTTTAATATTAGGAACATTCTTTTGGGTGAAGTCGATTTTAATAAAACGTGTTGCAATAGATGTTGTAGCCGTAGCATTTTCATAAAGGTCTACCTGTACTACAGCATGGTTTCCTAACGCTCCTGTATTGTAGCGTCCAGGTGTAGATTCTTTTACGGTTATAACACCTGTCTTTTCATCTAAGTTTAACCAGTTTAGCTGATTTCCTGTTTGAGCATGTTTAAAGCGAAGATCATAACCCGATAAACCATTATCGTCTAAGGAAACAACTTTATTTCCAACTTGTGCACGACCAAAGAAACCACGAAGCTCTTTCTCCAGATCTATTGCCCCTTTGTAATCCGTATTATTGGTAGGAACATTTACACCATTAATTTTTTTCTCCGCATTCTCATAAATATTTAACGAGAAGTGACCTGCTAATTTCGATGCTGCTGCTCCCGAGGTTAATGCGGTGTTAGGAGAGTTATTAGGTCCTTCATTAAAAGTGCTTCCAGTAAAGGTACTAGCATAGTCATTGTAAAGTTCGAATGCCGATTGAGCCGATTTTTTAATAGCTTTTTCAATGGTCACTTCACTTTTTTGCACAATTTCTTCTTTCGCCAAGTTATAACTAGAGGCAGCAAATTTTTGTGTTGTGTTAGTTTTTAGGTTTTTAACCTGTAAAGCCACAAACAAGTCTTTATTATCCGATGATTTCGGGAATAACACATTGTTTCCTGAATTTTTAGCCTTAACAGGGCGGTATTTCACCGTGATATCCGAGAATGTCTTTACAGCGGTACCTTCCGTCGTAAAGTTCGCATCAATATCAGAGCCACCAGAGCGGAATACAACTTTATCCGTTTCTTGCGTTAGTAGGCCACTTGCATCGTAGTTTGCAGTATTTACACCAAATGGGTTAATATTGTATTTAATTGTAGCATATCCTTGTAATAATGTATTTCTACTGTTTAAATTGTCTACAATACGTGGGAAAAATACAACAGGCGTATTGTTGTTGCTTAATGAAGGGACTAAAGATAAGCTCGTTACCTCTAATGCCTCACTATGCAAAAATAAACTTTCCACGTCGCCATTTGGATTTGTAATCTTCACGGCGTAACCACCTGGCTGTTGCACAAAACCCACATCACCGCCAAAGGCTAAGACATCCGTCGCAACCCCATCTATAGCCCATACTTTCGTTTTGTTAGGGCCATCTACGATGGTAATTACTGTACCGTCCTTGCCATCTTTACCTGGAGTTCCTGGAGTACCTGGAGCGCCATCTTTACCTGGAGTTCCTGGGGTACCTGGAGCACCATCTTTACCTGGAGTTCCAGGCGCACCCGTTTCCCCTTTATCCCCCTTATCTCCTTTCGCTTTATGGCCAGTATCTTTAGGTGTTCCACCATCTACTGTTACAAACCAGTTGCCATTATCACCAACGGTGAAAATTGGCGTTGAACCAATATCGCCCTTATCACCTTTTTCGCCTTTGTCACCTTTATCTCCTTTAGCACCATTTAAAATTTCGTAAGTAACCGTACTGTTATCCGGCTTCTTAAATGTAATACGAACGCCACCAGGGATAGATTCAACAGACTGAACCACATTTCCTGCAGCCAAGTTTGCTAAATTTTTCTTTAAGTCAGCAATATCAGATGTATTCTGATCGATTTTTTGTTCGAGCCGCGAGATGTCACTGTCGTACTTCTTACAGCTTTCCAAGACTACAGAACTGCTAAGTGCAATAGCCAAGGCAATTTTGGATAGATTTCTAATTTTCATGTTTTCTTTTGAATTATTAATTCGGTTAATCTTCTTTTTAATTCTAGAATTATTATTTTTTTTGTAAAAGTACAATGTAATATTGTAAAAACAAATATCTTTTTTCTTTTTTTATTATTTATAGGTTTTTAGTTCAAACTGAAAAGAAATTTGTTCGCCATCTATATCCGTAATGGTAACCTGAAATTTGGTTAATTTTTGTATTTTCTCAATTTTTAGATTATTTTCCGCATAGGTTGGATCTTTTAGTTTAATGTTTTTCAATCCTATAAGGTTGATAATATCTTTATCTGTTATTTCTTTAGCCCTTGCGGCTTTGTCAGGTTCTTTCTGTTTTTTTCTGTCCACATCCATAGGCGTTTTTTAGGTGTCACATTTTTGGTTTGTTTAGCGTTTTATGTATGCATATAAAGCCTGTTTTCAGATTGTAATATAAAAACGAATGCTAAAGTACAATGATAAATTGTAATATGCAATATATTCTTGTTAATTTTGACATGCAAAAGGTTTTTTTTTACTTTGGTCTAGTATTTGTATGCATAACGCGGAAGTTGATTTTTTTAAACATTTTATAGAATTAGAATATATGTCACATTGGGAACGCCTCGATAAGGTGATTCAATATTTAGGACTTAATGTAAATTCTTTTGCAAAAGAGATAGGGCTAAATAGAGCAGAACGATTGTACCAGATTAAGAAGGGGAATTATGATATCAGTAAAAATTTAGCCGGAATTATTGTAGATCGTTTCCCAGATATTCATGAGGCTTGGTTATTAACGGGTGAAGGAAGGATGTTGAAGTCGGCTGAAGGGGTAAGTAAAATTCCACTGTACAATATCGGATTAGATAATTTTGATATTAATTTACGAAATATGCCAGTGGTGGATGAGCTTGAAATTCCGCTATTAGCAGGGAGTGATTTTGCATTTGTAAACCATGGAGAGGCTATGAGTCCTGAAATTGATCATGGAAGTGTTGTATTCGTGAAGCAGGTCGATAAAGATGCCGTTGTACTGGGGGATATCTACCTGGTAATTTCTGAAAACATTAACGTTGTGCGTTTTATTCGAAGTGCGGAAGCTGGGGTATGGCGTCTTGTTCCGAAAAATCTGGATAGTTTTGATGAACTTAGTATCGATAAATCTAGGGTGCGTGCGGTATATAAGATAAAAGGTGTGCTTTCGATGATTGCTATGTAGGTTTCGCTTAAAATTACAGTTTTTGTAGTTTAATATTTATAAGTAAAAGAATAAAGGGCTTGCTTATTTGGCTAGGAATAAATTTCTATAGATATTTGTTTTTAGAGCCCTTTTTTGAATCTTATGAATACAACCGCTTATCGCTGTAAAATTGTTTGTATTGTTTTGTTATTTACAATCCTGCAAGTGTCTTGTAAAAAGGAAGTTGTAAATCCTAATCCACGAACGCCTCAACCTTCAGAGCCGCGCAGCAGTGCTGAGTTAGTAAAAGATGGTGTTTATTTATATTATAAACGTTATTCTTTATGGGCTGATTTGTCTATACCAAGTTATGATCCTATTTCCCAGTTTACGGATAAATTTAATGATCCTTATTCCCTACTGGAGGCCTTAAAGTCGTTAACTCCCGTATATGTTGGGGATAAATATAATGGCCATATCGACAGATTTTCATATATGTATGATATCGAAAGTTCCGGTAGCGAAAGAGCAAGCCTGAAAATGGATACCAATTATGGTTTCGGGATGCAGTTTTCTTGGGGTGTAGTGGATGGCGAGCCTGCTTATCCCATATTAGATATGGTTGAAGGGGGCTCGCCGGCAGCATTAGCGGGTTTAAAAAGATCTGATATTATTTTGGAAATAAATGAAGAGAAAGATTTTTCCGTTCCTGTCACCTGTACGGGTACTAATTGTGCACCCTTAAACAAATCACGCTTTGACCAACTAAATGCCTTCTTAAGGTCTGCTATTAATTCCCCATCTGCGATGCGTATTAAATATAAAACTCAGGAGGGGGTTGTTGCCGAAAAGCACCTCAATTATAGTTATGTCTATGACATCGATCCGGTTTTAAAAACAAAAGTTATTACATCTGCAGGTAAGGGGGTTGGTTATTTTGCCTTTTCTTCGTTTGAGGATATTCCAGAGGGAGGGGTAAACCGACAAAAAATAGATGATGCTTTTGCTTCATTTGCAGAGAAAGGGGTACAGGATATAATAATAGACTTGCGTTACAATGGGGGGGGGGTATGTAAATACAGCTGTGTATTTGGCTAATAAACTCATATCTGAGGCGGGTAACGGACAGCTGATGATGCGTTACGAGTTGAACAAGTACCTCGCGGCTAAGGAACAATATCCAGGAGGGCAATTTGGTGATGAGTATTTTGAGCGTAGTAATACCCTTAAATTAAATAAAATACGTTTTATTGTCTCCGAACAAACCGCTTCAGCGTCGGAACTCCTAATTAATGTGCTGAAGCCATACTATCCCGATTTAAAGTTAATAGCTAGTGGTCTTAGGACCTATGGTAAGCCTGTTGGTTTTTTCGAGCAGCGTGTGGAAAATAAGTTGTCCTTATGGGTTACTTCATTTAAAATGTATAACAAAAATGGCGAGTCTGATTATTGGGATGGCCTACCGGCACAAATTACAGGTATTCAGGACTATATATTTGCAGATTTTGGCGATAGCAATGAGTTGATGTTGCAGGCCGCACTAAAAGATATAAACCCGGCCGCGCTGTGGGCAACAACTACGAAGGTTCGGAAGTTTAAAAATGCAGTAAATATGGGTGCTATTAATAAGCTGACAAAGCGAGAGATGTTCAAAAAAAATAGGTAGATTTGATGGTTCACAGCATGGTTTTTTTGTTTAAGGAATCTTGTATTCCTAGGCTTTAATTTAAATTTTTAATCCCTTATGATTATTGCGGTAGATTTTGATGGCACAATTGTAGAACACAAGTATCCTGCTATTGGTAAACCTATCCCTTTTGCTATAGAAACGCTGAAGCAGCTTCAGAATGAAAGACATATTTTGATCCTTTGGACAGTACGGGAGGGGCGACTTTTGGAGGAGGCTATCGCGTATTGTGCAGCGCAGGGATTACATTTTTTTGCCCATAATGCGAATTTTCCTGAGGAGAATAGAACGAATGCGGCGCGTAAATTAACCGCTGACTTGTTTATTGATGATCGTAATTTTGGTGGACTTCCGGATTGGGGCGTTATATACCAGGCTATTAAAAATAATGTTCCTTTTAGCTTGTCTTTTAAAGAGAATTTTGCGGAATTAGCGACTGCGCAAGAAAAAAAGAAAAAAAAACGAGGTTGGTTTTCCTAGCTTCTTTTGGTTTTTGGTAGGCTTTTTGTTAACCTACAGTACTAACTGTTATCTAGGGTGTACGATTTTGCGTTACCCCTACATTTTTAAATTATACCATTTTTATAAATATCCTTATTAGAGAGCTATGCGTATTACTAGATTGTCTGTTTGTGTTTTGCTAATGGGGGCTTTGTTAAGTGCTGTAGGCTGTGCCGGGCGCTCTTCCGACAAAAAAGCAGGATTAGTAGATTCAGATGCTCCTGCTACGGATACGGTTTTGCAAAATAAAATGGATGCTTATCCGATACCGGTACCGCCGGAAAATACAACAGGTGAGGATCGCATAGCTTATGTTTTACTGCATTTTTGGGATTCCTTTGATTTTAAAGATAAAACTGTATATGATAATGCTGATTATAGCGAACAGGCATTGGCTAATTTTATAGGTCTTTTTCCGCAAGCTTCACTCCATTCGGTGAACAATGGTATTCAAGCATTGCTGGAAAAAGCTTCGGTGAATCCTGAGGCATTGGCTGTCTTTTCAGATCGCTTAAAACTTTACCTGTATAACCCCAGTTCGCCAGCCTACAATGACCTGTATTACGAAATGGTGTTACAGTATTTGGTCAAGGCTAAAGCTGTGGATGCCACCGAAAAAGAACGTCTAAAAATACTTTTAAATTTGGTGCAAAAAAATCAGGTAGGCACTTTAGCGAAGGACTTTTCTTTTATTGAGGCGAATGGTAAATCGAATACCTTGTTCAATATAAAAGCAGAACATACCTTTTTAATGTTTTATGAACCTGGATGCCATGCTTGTCAGACTACGATTGCCCAAATGAAGGCAATACCGCAGCTGCATGATGCCATCGAGTCCGGAACTTTGCGTATTGTATTAATCTATGCACATGGGGAAGAGGAGACCTGGAATGATTATAAAGCCCAGATTCCGTCGGAATGGATAAATGGTATGGATACCAAGCAGCAAATAGTAATGGGCCAATTGTACGATTTAAAGGCTTCGCCTACCATTTACCTGCTCGATAAGCATAAAAAAGTAAACCTGAAAGACGCTACCTTGGAGCAGGTTTTGAATTCGCTGTTTGAAAAATAAACCACAATTTATAAAACAGCAGTATTATTGTCGCTAAATCGCTACAATATTGTAAATATACAAACATAGGTTGGTATAAGGATGCCTGCATTCTTTGGTTATACTTTACCTTTGCCTATAAATTATTAGTCGAAATTTTTATTTAAAAGTTAGTATGTAGTATGCTTCGCATATTTGGGTGTGCTATGTTATAATTTCATTACTTGTATGAAGCTCCTGTTTGTTTTAATTCCTTTTCTATTGGCTGTTATCCTAGGTAGGGTGATTATACCCTTTATCTTTTTAATTACCTTTAAAAAAAGACTTTTTGACCCAATTGATGCTAGAAAATTACATACAAATATAATACCAAGGTTAGGAGGTGTGGCCTTTGTGCCTGTACAATGCTGCCTACTGATTCTGACCTTAATGATTACCTATAAGACTAATTTTACGGATTTACATATTGCTACATGGGAGGTTTTTCCAATGTTTATTATGCTGATATGTGGTCTTGTAATTCTGTTTTTAATCGGTATTGGTGATGATTTAATTGGTGTAGGCTACAAATGGAAATTTGTCGTGCAAATTTTTGTTGCGGCACTACTGCCCTTATCGGGGTTATGGATAAACGATTTGTACGGCATTTTTTTTATTACACAAATACCGGCCTGGATAGGGATGCCTTTTACGGTATTTTTGGTTGTGTTAATTATTAACGCAATCAATCTTATTGATGGTTTGGATGGGCTGTGCTCTGGTTTAGTTGGCGTCTGTTGCCTTGTTTTGGGTGGCTTATTTGTATACTATGCAGCCTGGATTCATGCCTTGTTTGCTTTTATCACTGCAGGTGTTCTTATTCCTTTTTTTTATTACAATGTATTTGGAAAAAGAAAACGGCACCGTCGCATATTTATGGGCGATACGGGGAGTATGACTCTCGGGTTTTCTGTGGCTTTTCTTGCGATTAGTTTTACCATGAATAACCCGAATATAAAACCCTTTTCCGAAGGGGCCATTGTGGTAGCCGCAGCGCCATTAATCGTTCCTGTATTTGATGTTGCTCGTGTTATGTTGGTGCGTTTATTAACAGGATACTCCGTTTTTAAACCGGATAGAAATCATTTGCATCATAAGTTGTTGCGCTCAGGAATGTCGCATAGTACAGCCATGTTATCCATACTGGGCTTATCTTTATTTTTCTGTATTGTAAATATTGTGGGCGTACAATTTATTAGTAATAATATTGTGCTGCTCTTGGATGTGATCTTGTGGGGGGTGATTACGATGGTATTTAATTACATCATGAACAAAAAAAATAAAAAAAGAACTAAAGCCGTAGCTACGGTTGAAGAATTAACACCTAAAGAATTATGAAAATAGGACTCATCGGAGGGTCAGGATTTGTAGGTACAAAATTAATTACCTTGTTAAAGACTAATCCGGCAATAGAAATTCTGAATATCGATAAAGAGCAGAGTACATCCTATCCAGCGCTTACCGCTATAGCGAATGTCTTGGATAAAGATGCTTTAACCAAATTATTGCAGGGCTGTGAGCTGGTCATATTGCTCGCTGCAGAACACCGTGATGATGTAAGTCCGGTGTCCTTATATTATGATGTGAATGTAAAAGGAATGCAGATAACGTTAGATGCTATGCAGGCAAACGGTATTTCGCGTTTAATTTTTACAAGCTCTGTAGCTATTTATGGATTGGATAAGGATAACCCGGACGAGAGTTTTCCGGCAGATCCTTTCAATCATTATGGAAAAAGTAAATGGCAGGCGGAGCAGGTATTGCAGGAATGGTATAAAAACCATAGCCATTGGAATATCAATATTATTCGTCCTACTGTAATTTTTGGCGAAGGAAACCGCGGGAATGTTTTTAATCTGTTAAATCAGATTGCATCGGGTAAATTTATGATGATAGGCCCTGGAACGAATCAGAAGTCGCTGTCTTATGTAGGGAATATTGTAGCCTTTATGGAGTATTTGATCCATCAGGTTACCGAGGGGTATCATGTTTTTAATTACGGTGATAAACCCGATTTTAATACCAATGATTTAGTTTATCATACGGGAAATATTTTGGATAAAAAAATCCCAACCATCCGTATTCCGTACTGGTTAGGGATGTTAGGGGGCTACGGTTTTGATGCCTTAGCATTTATTACGCGTAAAAAATTTAATATTAGCTCCATTCGGGTGAAGAAATTCTGTGCCGTTACGAAATACGATTCATCGAAAGCCTTGCAGTCGGGGTTTGTACCACCTTTTGCTTTGGAGGAGGGCTTGGAGCGTATGCTCAAGGCGGAGTTTGTAAAGTAAAAGGGTATTTGCTGTTTAATTGGTGTTAAGGATATTTGCATGAAAGCATATTTAAAGAAAAAATTTAGTACACTTTATTTCTTTTATCAATTCTTAGGGTATAGAATTGTCCTGTTATTACTGTTTAGTTTTTTTATGGTATTGATGGACAGCCTGGGAATGACATTGTTTATCCCGTTGTTGCAAGTCGCAGATAACACTGAAGTAGGGGCAGGTTCGGATAATACGGCCAAGGTTGTTCAGGATTTATTTCAGTTTTTGCATATGGAGGTTAGCGTAATGAATATGTTAATCTTAATTGTGGTGCTGTTTATTTTAAAGGGTATATTTTTCTATTATTTAACAAATTTCATTGGCATTACGCAACAGCGTTTTTCAAAAGCCATTCGGGAACGGCTGGCTATAGGGTTAAGTGATTTGAGTTATAAAGAATTTGTATCTACAGACATCGGACGGATGCAAAACTCGTTAACCGGTGAATCCTGGCAGGTAGTATATGCCAGTAGCCAGTACTTAGAGTCTATAAAAAATGGTTTTTTTATAATCAGTTACCTCGGTTTTGCCTTCTTTTTAGATTGGAAGTTTTCAATTCTCGTTGTTATTGGCGGCGGACTTTCTAACTTTATTTATCAGGCGTTTTATAAAAAAACACAGGACCTTTCCAGGGATATTACGAAGAATAACCATCGTTACGGCGGTATTGTGATTGAGGTGATTAATCATTTTAAATACATGAAGGCTACCGGAAGAAATACTATTTTTTTCAATAGGTTGCGTAAGGAGTTAACGAGTTTGATTAAGAATAATATCAGTGTTGTGGTCATTACTTCTCGCTTGTCTGCTTTACGCGAGCCTATGACCATTGCTGTTATTGCGGGCGCCATCGCTGTCCATGTTTTAATTTTTAAATCCCCGTTGTCTGCGGTCATGATAATTCTTTTATTCTTTTATCGTGCTATGCAGAAAATTATTGATCTGCAGATCAATTGGAACAATTACTTATCGAATATCGGAACGGTAGAAAATATAATTTCTTTTCAAGAATATTTAGATCAGCATAAGGAGAATCTGGGTGGTGCACAAACTTTTGATAGCATAAACCAAATTTCTCTGCAGAATATTACCCTAAGTTATGGCGACCATCAGGTATTAAAAGATATTAATCTGCAGTTATCAAAAAATGAATCCATTGCTTTTGTCGGTGAGTCGGGATCAGGAAAAACATCCTTAGTTAATCTTATTTGTACCCTTATTCCTGCTAATACCGGGGCCTACACGGTAAATGGCGTAGACATAGGGCAGGTTAGCATTAATGATTTTAGAAGTAAGATAGGCTATATTAGTCAGGAGGCTACGGTTTTTAATGCTTCTATATTTGAGAATGTCACTTTTTGGGATGAAAAAAATGAGCATACCTTGGCTAAATTTAATAAGGTTATTGATATGTGTAGCTTGCGTTCTTTTCTGACCAATTTACCCGACCACGAAGAGACATTACTTGGCAATAATGGGTTAAATGTTTCCGGTGGACAGAAACAAAGGATTTCCATTGCGCGTGAATTGTATAGGGATGTCGAAATATTAATTATGGATGAAGCAACCTCGGCTCTGGATTCGGAAACGGAAGCGGAAATCAAAAAAAGTATCGATTCTTTGCATGGCCAGGTTACTATTATCTCCATTGCACATAGGTTATCCACGATTCAACATGTCGATACAATTTATCTGATGGAAAATGGAAAAATTGCCGCATTTGGAGATTTTGAGGAATTAAAAAATAGATCTAATTATTTTAAGAAATTAACTGAATTACAGGGAATGTAATTGTTGTGACTCCTTGTAAAGAGAAGATATAAAAGTAATTAATAGGAATACTAGAAAATTATAAACAAAAGAATTATGAAAATATTAGACTGTACCTTACGAGATGGTGGGTATTACACCAATTGGGATTTCGATTCTCAATGCGTCCAATCTTATCTTGTATCTCTAAATAAATTACCTGTTGATTATATCGAGATTGGGTACAGAAGTATTCCAATGCAGGAATATTTGGGAAAGTATTTTTATAGCCCTATTTATGAAATTGAAAATTTAAAAAAAATAACGAATAAAAAGTTAGTTGTCATTATTAATGAAAAGGATATCCGTAAAGAGCATCTGAAAGCCTTATTAGAACCAATTGTGGGATTAGTAGCTATGGTACGTATAGCGCTGGATCCTGAAAATTTGGTTCGTGCAATTACACTTACCGAAGAAATTAAAAAATATGGTTTTGAGGTAGCCTTTAACGTAATGTATATGTCTAAATGGAAAGAAAAGTCTGGATTTCTAACCCAGCTTAATTCCGTGAATGGGCTGGCTGATTGTTTTTATATGGTGGACTCTTATGGCGGTGTAACCCCGACGGAAGTGGTAGAAACTATTGGCCTATTAAAGGATTCAATAAATGTGCCTTTAGGATTTCATGGTCATAATAATCTGGAATTAGCCCTGATCAATACATTAACGGCATTAGAAAATGGTGTGGAGATGGTGGATGCAACGATTTTGGGAATGGGTAGGGGTGCAGGAAATCTTAAAACGGAGTTACTGTTAACGTATTTAAATAAAGAAAAAGGATTTAATGTTGATTTCAATGCACTTGGTCAAGCAGTTGACGCATTTCAACCTTTATTAAATAAACATCAATGGGGAACAAATTTGCCTTATATGATTTCAGGGGCGAATTCATTACCTCAAAAGAATGTTATGGATTGGGTTACAACCAGGTTTTATTCTTTTAATAGTATAATACGTGCATTAGATAATCGATCTAATCAAAGAGAAGATAACGATCAATTTCCTCCTGTCCATCTAAAGGAGGAAAGTGCCGTTTTATTAGTAGGTGGTGGAGAGTCGGTCTTGGAGCATCAGGAAGCGATTAAAACTTTTTTAAAAAATAGACCAGAGGTAGTCATTATTCACGCGAGTTCGAAGAATGCTTATTTATTTAAGGACTTACCTAATAAACAATATTTCTGTCTTGTAGGGAATGAAGGACATAGACTGGAAAAAGTTTTTAATGATTTAAGTGGTTTTAATGGTCAATGTATATTGCCTCCATATCCTCGTGTTATGGGAACCTATGTGCCTGCATCGATTAAACCTAATACGTTCGAGTTAGAACATATTGATTTTACCAATCGTTTTAAGGATGCGCATACTGCTATTGCTTTGCAGGTAGTCTTAAATATGCAAGCGAAAGATTTGTTTGTTGTGGGCTATGATGGCTATAGTGATATGCTTGTCACACAGAAAGAGAGAGATTTAAATATTGAAAATTCTTATCTTTTTGAACTTATAAAAGATAATGAAAATATTAACCTTACGTCATTAACGACGTCATTATATAATTTTTTACCAGTTACCTCTATCTATTCTTTGATATAAATATGGAAAGTTTTGCATTTTTTCTCCCTACAAGAAGGGGGAGTGAGCGTGTTTTAGATAAAAATACACGTCAATTCGCTGGAATTGACGGAGGCTTGTTACGCTTGAAACTTGAACAGCTTCTAAAGACAAAAGGTGAATATCCGATAATATTGTCAACGAATGATGAGGAGAGTATCAAAATTGCTCACTCTTTTCATTCGGATCGAATTAAAGTGATAGAGAGACCGGATTATTTATGCCTTTCTTCCACAAATTTATTGGATTTAATAAAATATATTCCAACAGTCATCAAGGAAGATAATATAGTTTGGGTACATGTTACCGAGCCATTTGTAAATGAAGAGGTAATGGATAAGGCTATTAAAACATTTATTGATCACAAAGAAAAGCAACAATGTGATAGCTTAATGTCGGTAAATAAGATACAAAGTTTTATTTGGTCTAAACAGGTTAATACTTTTATTTCACACGACAGGAATACTATGAAATGGCCACGATCTCAAGATTTAGAACCTCTGTTCGAGGTTAATAGTGCTATTTTTATTAATCCTAGGGAAAACTATTTGAAGTATGATGATCGTATTGGCCTTAAGCCATTTATGTATGAATTGACAAAAATTGAGGCTTTGGATATTGATTGGAATGATGATTTTAGATTAGCAGAATTGATTTATGAAAATATTAAAAAACTTTAAGGTTATTCTGTGGGATTTTGATGGAGTTATTCTAGATTCTATGCCTATCCGAAGTTTAGGTTTTAAAAAGGTTTTAGAAGATTATCCCGAGGAGCAAGTAAAACAATTATTGGACTATCATGAGGAAAACGGTGGTTTATCTCGCTATGTTAAATTAAAATATTTCTTTGAAAATATTCGCGGAGAATCTATTAGCGATGAATTATTAGCGAAGCTGACGAATGACTTTTCTAAAATCATGCTTTCCCTATTGATTGATGAAAAATTGTTGATCTCAAATTCTGTAAATTTCATAAAGAATAATTACAATAACTATGTAATGCATATTGTTTCAGGATCTGATGGGAAGGAGCTTAATATTATCTGCGAAGAACTAAATTTAAAAAAATACTTTAAGAGTATTTTGGGGTCACCAACCCCAAAAATTAAACTTGTAGAGCAGATTATTACTGAAAACGCATACTCCAAAAATGATATGCTATTAATTGGTGATTCAATTAATGATTTTGAAGCTTCAAAAGCGAATGATATTACGTTTATAGGGTATAATAATCCCAAAATAAGGGATTTATCCTATTATATGGATTCTTTTGAAAATGCCTAAGGTTTGTTTATTAAAAATGATTAGCAATTCTAAATTATATTAATACTTATGTTTTTGGTCAGAATAAAAAATAAATTGAATGCATTATATAATTCGCTTATTACTAAAATAGAGACCTTTAGAGTAAGAAATTATAAAAAGAAGGCGAAAATTGCTTTTAATGAAGATTGGTTTAAAGGTAAAAGAGTAGCCATTATTGGTGGTGCAGACTCAGCGTATAAAGAACATTTAGGAGAATTTATTGAAAGCTATGATATCGTTGTACGATTGAATAATGGTGTTCGACTTATTGATAAATACAAAGAATGTATTGGAACTCGTACGGACTTTTTATTTCATTCCTTTTATGTAGAAAATGATAGTGGAAAAAGTCCGATTGAAACTGAATTATGGAGAAAGCATAATGTTGGCCATTTGATTTTTCCACATAATATGGAATCAGAAGGTTACGGACGTAGGTATGGAAACAAATTTTTAGAATCTACAAAGGGTAATTACCCATTTTCGGACTGCCCTGAAGATATTTGTAAAATGATGAGAGACGTATTTTTTCCGATCTCACCAACTACGGGTGCAAAAGCAATTTTTGCCATTATGGACTGCGCTCCAAAGGAGTTATATATTACAGGAATTACCTTTTTTAAAACCGCCCATAATCAAGATTATAGGTCAGGAAGTTTAGACTACTGGAAAGATCAGTTTCATCAAACAAATAGTTTTCATAATCCTGAAAAAGAATATAGTTGTTTTAAGGAGTTATATTTAAAGCATAAATCAGTGTTTAAGCTTGATAGCACATTACAGGCAATTATAGACCAAGATTTGAGTAGCTAAATTTGGGAGTTGCGGTTATTGAAATTTAGCCGTTAACATCTAATTAAAGATATCATAAACAATGAAAAAGGCATTAATAACGGGGATAACGGGGCAGGATGGTTCTTATTTGGCCGAGCTTTTACTGGAGAAAGGATATGAGGTACATGGCATAAAACGCCGATCTTCCCTGTTCAATACCCAACGTATAGATCACTTGTATGTTGACCTACATGAAAAAGATGTGCGTTTTAAGCTTCATTATGGCGACTTAACGGATTCGACAAATGTAATTCGTATAATCCAGGAAGTTCAGCCCGATGAAATCTATAACCTCGGTGCCATGTCGCATGTTAAGGTGAGTTTTGATTCGCCAGAATATGTGGCAAATGTGGATGGGATCGGTACCTTAAGGATTTTGGAGGCCATACGTATTTTAGGACTATCAGAAAAAACCAGAATATACCAGGCTTCAACCTCCGAATTGTATGGTTTAGTACAGGAGGTTCCACAAACAGAAACTACGCCGTTTTATCCACGTTCGCCTTATGCTGTCGCAAAAATATATGCCTACTGGATTACAAAAAACTACCGTGAGGCTTATAATATGTATGCCTGTAATGGCATTTTGTTTAACCACGAATCACCCCGTAGGGGAGAGACATTCGTGACCCGTAAAATAACCATGGCAGTAGCGAAAATCGCTAAGGGGAAAGAGGAATGTTTGTACCTGGGCAATCTGAATGCACAGCGCGATTGGGGGCATGCCAAAGATTATGTAGAAGCCATGTGGCGTATACTACAGCAAGAGGTGCCTGAAGATTATGTTATTGCAACGGGCAAAACTACCTATGTTCGTGATTTTGTAAAAATGGCTTTTCATGAGGTGGGTATAGAACTTGCCTTCGTTGGGAAGGACGAAAATGAAACAGCAACTGTCGTAAACTGTAGTAATCCGGATTATCAGGTGCCTGTTGGGGCAGTTGTGGTACGTGTAGACCCTGCATATTATAGACCTACAGAGGTGGATTTGTTAATTGGCAATCCGAATAAAGCGAATACCCAATTGGGATGGTATCCTAAATACGATTTGCCGACGATGGTGAAAGAGATGGTCGCAAATGATTTAAAACTTGTTTAATTACGTTTAATTAACGTTGTTACCGATATAGTAAATATTAAAATGCATTTAATTTCAGTTATTATTCCATTTTATAATGTAGCTGCCACAGTTGAGCGGTGCCTGTTATCTGTTTTTAATCAAACGTATACACAGTTAGAAATTATATTGGTCGATGACAGAGGGCAAGATAATAGTGCTGAAATTATCCACACTTTTATTGAAAAACATAATTGGACACAGGCACGTGTTATTGTGCACCCTGAAAATAAAGGCCTTTCTGGTGCTAGAAATACGGGTGTTAGGGAAGCAAAGGGTGATTATGTTTATTTTTTGGATAGTGATGACGAAATTATTCCCGAAACATTTGAGTTATTAGGAAATTTAGCCCTAAAATATCAGGCTGAAATGGTACAGGGAAATTTCCAATATGTGCCTGCAAAATGGAATGATGTGTATACCATGGATGCATTTGATGGGCCGGAATTTTGGAACGATAACGTAGAAATTAAAAAGGCTATGTTGGCGCGATGGCCTTTTCCTGTTATGGCGACGAATAAACTAATTAGCCGCAATTTTATGGTTCAGAATGACCTTTTTTTTAAGGAGGGAATTATTCATGAGGATGCCTATTGGAATTTTTTCTTAGCAAAAAAGCTTCGTTCCGTGGCTTTATGCAAGGCGGCGACTTATGTATATTATCAAAATTTTGAGGGTATTACCATTGCTAACAAAGATAAATCGAGGCATAGTATGAAGCTTATTGTGCAGGACTTCGCGCATAACCTGGATAAGGTTTGTTTGGAGGAACAGAAGCGTACGGTTTTGTATTATGTGGATTATAGCGATGTGGAATTCGTGAAGATTGCGTTCTCCATGTATAAAAATCCGAACGTAATCAAAGTTTTAAATGTATTGGAGGGGTTACACCGAAATGGCTTGTTTACTGAAAAAATGCTAGCGATGACGGTGAATCTTTATATCCGGTTTTTATTTTTTGTAAAAGCCGATGTTAATTATAAATCCATATGAATGGTATAGCAACAGCTACGCAGCCGCTTCTCTCCATTATTGTTCCTGTTTATAATGTGGAGGGCAGCTTGGAGAACTGTGTTTTAAGCATTTTAAAACAAGAATTTATTGATTTTGAGCTGCTTTTAATAAATGATGGCTCTACAGACAATTCGGCACAGGTTTGTGATAAATTGGCCTTGCAGGATGGTCGAATTAAAGTATTTCATAAGCAAAATGCTGGCGTTAGTCAGACGCGTAATTATGGTTTAGATCGGGCTAAGGGCACTTATATTGGCTGGGTTGATGGCGACGATTGGATTGAACCGGATATGTTTGCCTTGCTGATGGAGACTGCCGTTAAAGAACATGCAGATTTGGTTTGGTGTAGTTACTTTATTGACTATGGCGATGGGCAAAAAATTGACCGCCAGAATATTGAGGCCAATAGTTTGCATTTTATTAAGGCGTTAATTGGTCTGGAGGTGGAAGGTATGTTGTGGAATAAGGTTATACGAAGGGATATCTTTGAAAACTATTCCATTCGATTTATCGATAAGATGAATATGGCCGAGGATAAAAACGTGTTAATTAAGGTATTGTATTTTGCAAAGCAGATTTCTTTTGTTGATAAACCTTTGTACCATTATTTACAGACGAACCCGATATCCTATACGCGCGATACTAATTCCAAGCGTATCTACGAAGAAATTGCAAATGCAAAGGATGCTTGTTTGTTTTTACAGAATCATGGTGTAACGGGGCTTTCGGAGGCTGCCATACGAAGGTTTAAACTACACGCTAAACGACGACTTTTGTTTAGTGTTCATAAAATTGATTTGGTGAACTGGGCACAGCAGATGCCCGAATCGAATACCCAAATTTTCAAAGAAAAATCATATCGCAAAAGGCATAAACTTTTAGCATTGTTTTCAATTTGGAAGTGGTATTTTTTATTTGATGTCTGGATTTGGATAAAATCTAGCGCTAACTAATAGATGTAACTATGAAAAAAATTGTCCCTATAGCGTTTTGTTTCGATGATAACTTGGCCATACCAGCGCATGTTTGTTTAACCTCTTTATTGTTAAATGCCCATGAAGATACTTTTTATGATATTTATATTCTTCATGCTGATGATGCAAAGTTTATTCACGGTACTTTAAATCAATTTCCTATTCTCTATAACAACTGTAAGATAACTTTTAGGTCTGTAGGAAATGCCTTTCAAGGGGCTTATGAAATACGTGGAATTACACATGCTGCGTACTATAGATTACTTATCCCGGAATTGATACCCGAATACGATAAAATCATGTATTTCGATGTAGATATTATTTTTCAACAGGATTTAAGTGCAATTTTCTTGGATACAAATCTCGATGATTATTATGTTGCCGGGGTTTCAACGCCTTTTTCAGATATTACAGCATATGTTAACACGTCTATTGGAATGGAAATCGGCGATTACATTTGTTCGGGTACCATTATTTTAAATTCAAAGAAAATTTTGGACGACAATAAAATTCCGGAATTTATTGCTGTAGCAAAATCAAATTGGAAGTATCAGGATCAGGATACCTTGAACCTGGTCTGTAAAGATGCCATAAAAATACTGCCTCCATGGTTTGGTGTGGTGGGTACGGTGGCCGAGATTGCTGCAGCAAAAGGAATGGGCTATTATTCGCAGGAGGATGTGGATTTGGTGATACAAAAAGGAACGATACATTATAATGGCCCTAAACCTTGGAAGGGTTGGTGTTTGAATTTTGATATATGGTGGGAGTACTATAGAAAGAGTTTTATCTTCGATGAGCAATATTACCTTGATTTTTACGCCCGTCGGATGAATGATATAGATAGGCTTTCCCTGGTGAAACGTCTTAAAATTGTATTGCGTTATTTTAAAAATGGGCAACTAAGAGATTAATTTATGCCAAAGGAATATCAAGTTGCGGTAATTGTGCCTGTTTATAAGGTTGAAAAATTTGTTGAACGCGGTGTCCGTTCACTTTTAGAGCAGTCTTTAGCAAGCATTCAATATATTTTCGTGGACGACCATGGTAGGGACGATAGCATGAAAATTATCCGCGATACTGTCGCCACCTATCCTGAACGTTTGGCGGATGTATTGTACTTAACTACCGAGAAAAATTCGGGTGCAGCAACGGCGCGTAATGTGGGCTTAGCACAGGTGAATGCGCAGTATACGGCTTTTTGTGATGCCGACGATTGGATCGAAAAAGATGCTTTTGAGCGGCTGTATACTCATGCCATAAAAGAGGATTTGGATATTGTATGGTCTGATTTTGTATTTGATACTACCGCTGGTGAACAGGTATGTAAGCAAGATTTTGATACATCAAATGATAGTTGTATACGTAACTTGTTGATGGAAAATATGCATGGGGCGTTATGGAATAAATTGTATAAGTCCGATATGTTCAGGCACCATGGTATTTCATTTTTGGATGGTTATGATTTATGGGAAGATTTAAATGCAAATGTTCGCTTGTTTTTCTATGCTAAAAAAATAGGGTATTTGCCGGCGGCATTTTATCACTATATACAGTATAATACAAATTCCTTGGTTACGGGTATTTCAGAAAAGAAAATAAAGGATATGCTTGTCAATACTGACTTTATTATTTCATTTTTAACGCAAAATAGACCTGGGTTCTTCGATAAGGAAATTATGTTTTTAAAATTAGCCGCTAAAAAGACCTTATTGTTTTCGCTAGATATTGAAAGCTTTAAAAGCTGGCGCCGTTTATATGCCGAAGCAAATCCGTATATTATGTCTTTTAAGAAGCTCCCTTTACATCTGCGTTTTCTAGGATGGGCATCGGCAAATGGTGTTTGGCCCGTGGTGCGTCTTTATATTCAAGCTAAAAAACTAAAAACAAGGTAGACTTAGGTCGTGGGTTCCCAATTGCTATTGCAGCATAGGGGCAGGAGCAGGATATATAAAGGCTATCCGTTAAAAAATGTGGTATTGTCACGAAAGTAGGTAAGTAATAAAGTATTAAAATAATAAAGAAAAACGATAAACTATGCATCCTGTTGTTTCTGTAATTGTTCCGATTTTTAAGGTTGAGGCTTTTATAAAAAAATGTGTGCAGCAACTGTTGCAGCAATCTTTGGATAACATTGAATTGTTGTTTGTGGATGATGCTTCTCCGGATAATAGTTTGTTAATTTTAAAGGAAGAATTAAGCCTTTATAAAGGGCAAAAAACTTTTAAAATTATCCAACATAGACAGAATCTGGGTTTGCCTGCTGCCCGGAATACAGGGCTTAAAGAGGCTAGTGGTGATTTCGTTTTTCATTGTGATAGTGATGACTGGCTCGACAAAAATGCTTTAGAAAGTTTGGTAACCTGCGCCGAGCAGCAGCATGCTGATATTGTATTTTGTGATTGGTATCTATCCTATCGTGCCAAGGAGAGGTATATGTCGCAGTATGTGGATGGCGTAGACTTAACCAAGCCCACCGAAGTGGTAAGGGCAATATTATCGGGTAAACTTAAGTATAATGTTTGGAACAAATTGGTGCGTAGAAAACTGTATACGGATCATAACATATGGTTTCCTGCGGGCTATGGCATGGGAGAAGACATGACAATGATTCAATTGTTTGCTTTTGCCAAGCGCACGGCTTATTTACCACAAGCGTTGTACCATTATGTGCAGCTAAATACAGGGGCATTTACTAAAACTGTGAGCCAGAAACATCTGGAGCAGATAAAATATAATGTAGAGACATTATTAAATTTTGTAGAAAAATTTTGGAAAGGTCAATTTAATCAAGAGTTACATTTTTTTAAATTAAATGTTAAGCTTCCTTTCTTAATCAGCACGGATATACAGAGTTATGAAAGATGGCTGTTATGGTACCCCGAATCGAATGCATATATCGATAGAAATCCATTATTTTCAAAAAGAACAAAATTACTGCAAAAGTGGGCACTACAGAAGAATTTTCGCCTGTTGCAGTGTTATAATTTTTTAATCTATACGGTGATATATCGTATGCTTTACCGTTAATTTTCAGTTATGAAAAATTGGATACTTATTTTTTTTACAGGTATTATTGTAAGTTTCTATCTTTTTCCTTTTGAGTTTACATTTCTAAAAGGTATAAATACGAAAATTATGCTGGCAGCAGTAGGTGTCCCCATTATGTTATGGCATCTTATACGTATGCAAAGCTTACTATTTTCGAAAGAGGTGTTAATGGGTTCCTTCTTGGCGATAATTTTTTCTATCGCTTGTTTTTTTGCCACCGACTATAATAATACAGACGACTATTCCTATGCTACGTATATTGTATCCATGTGGGTCTGGCTATTGGCGGCATATACCTGTATTACGCTGATATCCATTGTACATGGTTATATTGATTTTAGGTTATTGGTTTTTTATTTAATGGCGGTCTGTGCTGTTCAATGTATACTAGCGCTCGTTATTGACTTTAATGATAATGTAAAACAGATTGTTGACCAGTATGTTTCTGTGGGCGGCTTAACAGAGTTCTTAAACGAGCGTAAGAGGCTTTATGGTATTGGGGCAGCCTTAGATTTTGCTGGTGGCCGTTTTTCTGCGGTGTTGATTATGGCAGGCTATTTATTGGCTCATGATACTAGGGTAAAAGAAAAAAAGTCTTCCATTTACCTTCTCTTTCTTTCCTTCTTTATTATTTCTGTTGTAGGCAATATGATCGCCAGAAGTACATCCGTTGGGATGCTAATGGGGCTTGGATACTTATTTTTTATAACAGGATTTTGGCAGGCAAACAAAATGTTTCAAAACTTTAAAATTTGGGAGGTTATTCTGTTAACGTTAATGGTGTTTATTCCAACCGTCGTTTATCTTTATAATAATATTCCTGAAATATATAATTTGCTGCGGTTTGCTTTTGAAGGGTTTTTTAAGTTTGTGGAAACGGGCTCCTGGAAAACCGACTCTACCGATTTACTAATGACCATGTATGTATTTCCAGAAACCTTGAAAACTTGGGTTATTGGGGATGGGTTATTTAATGGCCCGGATTCTTCCTTTTATATGGAAACAGATGTTGGATATTTGCGGTTTATATTTTACGCCGGTCTTATCGGTTTATTTCTATTTATTGTTTATTTTATTTACTTAACTATAGGGTTAGGACAGCGTTTTCCTTATCTCAGGGGCTTATTTCTGTTATTTCTAGTGTTAACATTTGTAAACTGGTTAAAGGTTTCAACAGATAGTTTTTTAATGTATTCCCTTTTTTTAGCAATGGGGTCTCCCTATATTTTTACTAATTATTATAAAACTCCAGATCGTTTATGATGAAAATTGTCTACTGTATCTTAGGAACTTTTAATTCTGGGGGAATGGAAAGAGTTTTGGCTAATAAGGTGAATTACCTCAGTAAGATGGGGTATCAAATGAGCATTATTACGACAGACCAAAAGGGGCGCTCTCCTTACTTCGCTTTGGATGCCAAGGTTGAGCAGTATGACTTGGGTATCAATTATACAGACAACCATAATTTGGGGATACTCAAAAAAATACTTTCACATCGCAGAAAGCAAAGGGTACACCAGGAGCGTCTTACGACCTTATTGTTAACGTTGAAGGCGGATATCGTTATATCGATGTTTGATCATGACGGCGAGTTTTTGTACCGCATTGCGGATGGTAGTCGTAAACTTATGGAAATTCACTTTTCCCGGTTTAAGAGAATGCAATATGGTAAAAAAGGAATTCAGGGATGGATAAATAAATGGCGGAGTAATAACGACCTTAAAATAGCCAAAAAGTATGAAAAGTTTGTGGTTTTAACGGAGGAGGATAGTGGTTACTGGGGAGATCTTCCTAATATGCGTGTTATCCCCAATGCCAATAGCTTCCATACCGAAAATAGATCGGCACTGCAGGGGAAACATGCCATTGCTATTGGTCGCTTGGACCATCAAAAAAATTTTGAGGAGTTATTGGCTATTTGGAGCGCTATATATTCGAAATTTCCCGATTGGCGCCTGTCTATATACGGTCATGGCCCGGATGAGGAAAAGTTACAACAGCAGATTAAATCGTACAACTTAGCCGATGTTGTTTTTCTTAAAAAACCTACTACGGGTATTCAGGAGGTCTACCTGCAAAGTGATCTTCTGCTGATGACGTCCCGGTATGAAGGTTTACCTATGGTACTTTTAGAGGCACAGGTATGTGGTTTGCCTTTAATCGCATATGCGTGCAAATGTGGGCCTAAAGACATTATCGAAAGTGGTAAAAATGGTTTTGTAATTGCCGAAGGGGATCGTGCCGAATATATTGCCAAACTAACTTCCTTATTACAGGATATGGACTTACGTAAAAAAATGGGGGCACATTCAAAGCTGGCATCGCAGCGCTTTGAGGAGTCTGTCGTTATGGAAAAATGGATCAGCTTATTTCAAAATCCCCAATCCTAAGTACGTCGTACCTAATCTCAACCCTCAACCCTTAACGTTAAACGCGAAATCTAACATATAAAAATTAAAACTGTAGCTTACCGTATTATGAAGACCATTGTGATCTCGGCCGTAAATCTCGTGGAAGCAGGGACCTTAGCCATTTTAAAAGATTGTTTACAGTATTTATCTGGTTTTGTATCAGAAAATCCCGAATACCGTGTGGTTGCAATTGTCTATAAAAAAGAATTGGCGCACTACCCTAATATCGAATACATTGAGACACAGTGGCCGAAGAAAAGATGGATAAACAGACTTTGGTATGAGTATGTTTCAATGGGAAAAATAGCGAAAGAAATCGCGCCGGTTTATTTATGGTTTTCCTTGCACGATACAACGCCAACGGTTGCTGCTGAGCGTAGGGCTGTTTATTGCCATAATTCGTATTCCTTTTATAAATGGAAAATTATGGATTTCTTTTTTACGCCCAAAATAGCACTGTTCTCGTTGTTTACCAAGTATATATATAAGCCTAATATCCAGAGAAATAACTATTTAGTGGTTCAGCAATACTGGTTTAGGGAGGCGATGTCGAAAATGTTTGCGGTTAGGAAAGACAATATTATCGTTGCTCCCCCGCAATCCAGGCTGCCTGAGGCTTCGCCTTTAACTTCAATAGCGCAAGCTCAAGCATCCTTTATATTTGCGGGATCACCGAATAGCCATAAGAATTTTGAAGTGATAGCGAAGGCGGTAAAAATTCTGGAGCTAGACTGGGGGCTAACTGATTTTTCGGTGTATCTAACCGTTAAAGGGGATGAAAATAATTATGCTAAATGGTTGTATAAAAATTGGGGAGAACCACTTAAAAACCTACATTTCATTGGGTTTTTAAGTAAGGAGAAGTTGTTTCACTATTATGAAAAAAGTAGCTGCTTGATTTTTCCTTCTAAGATTGAAACCTGGGGGCTACCTATTTCTGAGTATGCGAATTATAATAAGCCTATGTTGCTGGCAGATTTACCGTATGCTCATGAAACGGCTGAAGGGGCTTCAAAGGTAGCATTTTTTGATGTCGACAATCCGATGGAGTTAGCGCAGCTTATGCAGCAGGTGATAAACCAGGATCTGCAGGCATTTTGTGCTGTAGAGAAGTCTGTTAAGCAGGAACCTTATGCCAAAAATTGGGCGGAAGTTTTTTCCTTTTTATTGAAGGATAATAAAAATCTAAATACCTAAAATATCCTATGAAAATTTTACAAATCGGTAAATTTTACCCCATTAGAGGAGGGGTAGAAAAAGTAATGTACGATTTAATGGTGGGGCTTTCCCAACAGCAGGTATACTGTGATATGCTATGTGCGAGTACAGAAAACCATCCGCCAGGAACCATGGTGATAAATGACTATGCGAAACTCATCATTGTGCCTACGCAGATTAAGCTGGCGGCGACTATGTTGGCACCGAAAATGATTACTACATTACGACGTATAGTAAACAATTACGATGTGGTGCATATTCATCATCCTGATCCGATGGCAACGTTGGCGTTGTTCCTATCCGGGTATAAAGGTAAGGTGCTGCTGCATTGGCATAGTGATATTTTAAAACAGAAAAACCTTTTACGATTATACAAGCCTTTACAAAGTTGGTTGATTAATAGAGCCGACAAGATTGTGGGTACTACACCAGTTTATGTGCAGGAATCTGAGTTTCTGCAGCATGTAAAGCATAAAATTGATTACATCCCTATTGGCATAGATCCGGTTGAGGTGCCAGCGGGAAAGGTTAACCAAATTCGACAGGAATATGCCGGTAAAAAAATTGTCTTTTCTTTAGGGCGCTTGGTAGAATATAAAGGTTATGAATATTTAATTCGTGCCGCAGCGCAGCTTTCTGATGATTATGTTATTTTGATTGGTGGTACGGGGCCACTAGGGAATGATTTGCGTGCTTTAGTGGATTTGTTGAAAGTATCGCATAAAGTGAAATTTTTAGGCTATGTGGCTGATGAAGATGTACCTGCATATTTTCAGGCTTGCACTATGTTTTGCCTGAGTTCAATTTTAAAGACAGAGGCTTTCGCTATTGTGCAAATTGAAGCGATGGCTTACCATAAACCTGTCGTGTGTATGCATATTCCAGGTTCTGGTGTGAGTTGGGTAAATGAAGATAATATTTCTGGCTTAGTTGTTGAGCAGCGTAATAGTAACGCACTAGCCAAGGCTATAACTCGGATTGGGGAGAATGAAGCCCTGAGGAAGAAACTGCAGTCGGGAGCCTTTGAAAGGTATAAATCGTATTTTAATACGGCGGTTATGATTCGAAAGGCTATACATATTTATGAGATATTAAACTAAAATGTTGAATTTATAGTAGAATGGCTACAAATAAAATGAAATACCTGCCTAAGGTTTATTCTACGCTGTCTGTGCAGGATTAATTTATTAATTTGGCGGAGATTTACATTATGAATGCAGCTAATTTTTTGACGACAAAAAAAAAATTACGTGTACCAAACCAAGATTTCTTTGCGCATATTAAGGAGGCCTTGCATGACGGTAATGATGTTGTCTTGCCTGTAAAGGGAGTAAGCATGGTTCCTTTTTTACGAAATGGAGACCGTCTGCTTATAAAACCAATCGCAAAGAGCGATTTTAAACTGGGTAAGGTTGTTTTAGCTAATACTAAGTATGGTATTATCTTGCATCGTATAGTTGCTATGCGTAAGGAGTGGATTTATATGGCTGGTGATGGTAACTTAATGCAAATTGAAAAAGTACATAAAGAAGATGTATGGGCTGTTGGAATAGCTGTAATGGAAGGTAGTACCTATAAAAATATTCAACGGTTTTCTATTGAAGCTGCAGCTTTACTTTGGTTTTTGCTGCGCCCATTTAGAATTGTTGTGCATAAATTATTTGGTAAACGTAAAAAATAAATTTATGAGATTAAGAGCGGAGCTTAAGTTACGTCAAATTGGGGATAATTATGTGGTGGTTGTTCCTGAAAAAAATATGATGGATTTTTCTAATGTTTTTTCTTTAAATGAAACAGCGGCTTGGTTGTGGGATAAGTTGGTCGATATTGATTTTACAGAAGAGGATATGGTATCCTTATTACTGGAGGAGTATGATGTTTCGGGTATCGACTTGGATGCGGTAAAAGCGGATGTGCAACATATTGTAAATATCTTTCAAAATAATGATCTTTTAGTGAAAACCTAATGCATGGAAGATAAGGGAATTAATGCATTTATGATATTGTTAAGGGCTGGACTATGGAATTCCCAGCCTGCGCATAATGGTGTTTTTCCATTATCAGATGCAGAGTGGGGTAAGGTTTTTAATTTGGCAGTAATGCAAACGGTAGATGGTTTGGTGTATGATGGCATCCTTAAGCTACCGAAGGAATTGCTTCCTCCAATGGAATTGCAATTTAAATGGACGGTTCGTGTTGATCAGATAGAGCGCGTAAATAAACGAAAATCCGGGGTGCTTGAAAAGCTGTTGATGTTATTTCAGGAGCATGCTATTTATCCTTATTTATTGAAAGGAGAGGGGCTTGGAAATTTATACCTGAAGCCTGAACATCGCATCTCAGGTGATATTGACTTGTATTTCGCCAGTAGAAAGGAATATGATAAGGCCAATCAGTTAATTCAATCCCAGGGAATTCAGGTCGGTAAGGGTGCTTTAGAGAGCTCCTTTTATAGTTTTATGAATGTTGAAATAGAACATCATTCGCGCATGATGGATATCCTGAATCCATTTAAAAAGGGGAAACTACAGAAATTAGAAATGCTCGAGCGGAGTAAAGATTTGTATTACCCGTTGCATCAAGTAAACGTACGTACCCCGTCGCCCTTTTTAACGCATCTTCAAGCTAACGCACATATTCTAAAACATTTTTTGGGTTTCGGTATAGGCTTGCGTCAGTTTTGCGATATCGCTCGTATTTGTAATAGCCTATCCAAAAGTATAGATGGCCTAGCCTTAAGGAAAGTTTATGCCGATTTGCACATGCTGAAATGGATGGATTTAGTGCATGTTTTTTTGGTGGATTATCTGGGTTTAAGGCGGGATGCAGTGCCCTTCGACTATGTTAACCACAGGGATAGCACCTGGCTGTTTAAAGAGATTCTTCAAGTCGGCAATTTTGGGTTCTATGATAATCGTGGTTTCAACAAATCAGATGTTGAGCCGGTAGCACATGTAAAAAGGAATTCAGTTTTTAGTCGGGTATTGCCACATTGGCGTCGCTCCATTCAATTGGCTCCTTTTGAAACCATCTGTTTTCCTATTGTTAAACTCGTTGACCAAATTCAGGGAAGGAAAAGTTCATGATAAAGCTCTATATGGATGACTGGAAATGGCTTCGTAGCTTAACCCATGGTTTTCATGGGCGGTTATGGGCATTTTTTTTGTTGGAGATGGTCGCTGTAGTTGCTTCGCTAGCCTTTGTATATTGGTCTAAACATGCCATAGATATTGCCCTGTCGTCTGTGGATGGGAATCTGAATCTAACGTTGCTTTGGGTGGTTCTGAGTATAGTTGTCGGCTTATGTTGCTCGACATTGTCCGCATGGATCAATCAGAAAACGCAGTTATCGCTGATGATTCGGCTGCAGCAACTTTTGTTTGCCGGGCAGATTCGTTCGGTATGGAAGGTCTTTAAACAATGGCATACCGGCGACTTATTGGTTCGTATTAATGCGGATAGCCAAGAAGTAGTGCAAATGGCAGGGACAGGCATTTGGACATTTATGCTTACGCTTATCAAATTGATCGCTTCATTAACCTTTTTATGGTTTATGGATCCCATGTTGGCATGGATGATATTGGCCATAACGCCCTTGTTTTTATTTTCAAAGATTTATTTTAAGAAAACGCGCGTATTAAATAAGCTGGTAAAGCAGGCAGAAAGTAAGCTTAATAATATTATGCAGGAAAGTCTACGTGCCCGGGTGTTGGTACGCGCACTTGGCATGGCAAATTTGCAAGAAGAACGTTTTGCCGCAACGCAACATGAAGGGCTGGATTTGAAATATAAAATGTTACGCTTTAATCTCTTTACACAAGGAATTATGAAGGTGGCATTAAATTCTGGTTATTTAGTCGCATTTATTTGGGGGGTGTATAAACTACATAGCCAGCAGATTAGCTTTGGAACAATGACAGCTTTCCTGCAGTTGGTCGGGCGTATTCAGTCTCCAATTCTGGCAGCTATAGCCTTCTTTCCGACTTTTGTACGGTTTAAAACTTCCTTAGAAAGGGTACGCGAAATTGACGCCGTGGAGCAAGATCCGCATGTGGATCAGGTGTTTATGGAAAAACCAAAGGGTTTGCGTTTTGAAGAGGTGAGCTTTAAGTACGATGATCATATTGTGTTAAATAATTTAAATGTTGAAATTAATAGTCACGAACCTACGGCTATATTAGGCGTTAGCGGGCGTGGGAAAACTACTTTTATTCGTTTGCTATTGGCTTTAATAAAGCCAGATAAAGGGCAGATTGCTATCCTCGATAAGGAGGGTATAGCGCATCCACTTTCCGCCGCACATACCATAAATTTTTCCTACGTTCCGCAGGGAAATAGTTTGTTTTCGGGTACCATTCGTGATAATTTAATCATGGGCAAGCTGGATGCTCAGGAGGCTGAAATTGATCGCGTGCTTGATATTGCCTGTGCCGAATTTGTTTATGGTTTGCCGCAGGGCTTAAATACCTACATCGGAGAGTCTGGTTATGGCCTCTCTGAAGGGCAGGCGCAGCGTGTTGCGATTGCACGTGCACTATTGCAAAAGGGTGATATTTTGCTTTTAGATGAGGCTACGTCAGCGTTGGATGAGGCCACTACCGATCGGTTGATGGCGGGTTTGCTAAAAGAGAGCTTCGGAAAAATTGTCGTGTTGGTAACGCATGATGTTAAGGTATCCGCCAAATGTGCTAAATCAATTGTTATACATTAATTTAAAATATAATTAGTTTCCCTTTATACCTATGAAAACTGAAATACAGCATCATTATTACGAGATTGCAGGGTTGTTATTAGAGCTTCGTGTGCCAGAGCAGGCAGACATAGATGCGTTGTTGCCTACTTTTCGCGATTTTAAAACGAACGATATAGTTGGGAAAGATATCGTTAGTTCAGTAGAAATAACTTTCGATAGCTTAACCTTTGATTTGGAAAAAGCAAATTTACTAAGTGATATTTCTGCGATTTGGGGAGATCGTTTTAGTTTTTATTCCTTAGATAATGTATATTTAACCCTAGTTAACCATTTAGATGCTGAACAAGGTTTTAGTATGCTTTCCTCTTTAGATTTTAAATCTGCTAAAATTGAAATTAGAGACAACGATAAAGGTTCTTCCAATATTTTGGCTTGGATGTTAATGGTTGTATTTGCCCAGTCTGCAATTTGGTTCAGAACGGTACTCGTACATGCGTCTGTTGTGGAAAAAGGAGACGCTGCCTATGCATTTTTGGGTAAGTCTGGCACCGGAAAGAGTACGCATAGCCGTTTATGGATTAACCATTTGGAGGGCTTCTCTTTGTTGAATGACGATAATCCTGCCGTACGAATTTTAGCCAATGAGGTTCGTGTTTATGGTACACCATGGAGTGGCAAAACACCTTGCTATCGTTCTGAAAATAGATCGTTAAAAGGTCTTGTGCGTTTAAAGCAGGGCCCTGATAATGTGTTTGAACCCAAAAAAAATCTGGAGGCCGTTATTGCAATTTTGCCGAGTTGCTCTGGTTTACGCTGGAACGATGAATTATATGCCACCATGGCTGATTCAGTGATCGATTTAGCAAATTTGGTGCCTGTAGGGGAGTTGAGTTGTTTGCCAAATGCAGCGGCAGCGGTGTTATGTAATCAAGAAATAAATAAATTATAATCTAATCCAATGAAAAGATCGTTTTTATTCTGTCTGGCAATTTTAATCACTTTATGTGGTCTTAATAGTTGCTTAGTTCCCAAGAAAGTGGTATATATTAATGATATGTCGCCCGATGTTATCTATAAGATTGCTGAGGAGCCCTTATCTAAACTTCAGGAGAGTGATCGTATTCAAATAACGGTGTCTGCTAAAACTCCTGAACTGGCTATACCCTTTAATCAGCAAAGCGGATTGTATTCTGTAAATGAGCAAGGTAATATTACGGCTGATGGCACAGGAGCTATTAAAGAAAGGGGCTACTTAATAGATCAAAATGGAAATATACAGTTTCCTATTTTGGGGAGCTTGAAGGTTGCGGGTTTAACGGTTAATGAGGTGGAGGGCTTAATTAAAAATAGTCTTGAGGCCCGGAAACTGATTACCGAACCTTTTGTAAAGGTGGAACTTTTAAATATGAAAGTGATGGTTATGGGCGAAATCGGCCGTATCGGGATATTGGATGCGCCCGAGGGGAAATTAAATTTATTAG
Organism: Sphingobacterium sp. Mn56C; assembly: GCF_049319645.1. Lineage (NCBI taxonomy): Bacteria > Pseudomonadati > Bacteroidota > Sphingobacteriia > Sphingobacteriales > Sphingobacteriaceae > Sphingobacterium > Sphingobacterium sp. Mn56C. Next base: position 92,998 of record NZ_JBMOUC010000009.1, on the reverse strand, counting down.
AGGCAATTACCAGGTCCGGAGGCGTTAAAAGTAATGGTCTAACGAAGGAGATTTGTGTGATCCGTGAAGAGGCCGGACAGCGTCGTATGTATGTCAACAATTTAGAATCGGTGGAAATATTTGACTCTCCTGTTTACCATTTACAACAAAATGATATCATTTATGTAAAACCTCGTTCAGGTGTGAGCACCCCACGTGAAGACTTGAGTTGGCGCTATATAACCTATTTTACAAGTGTAATAACATTAGGTATTTCTATACTAACATTGATTAAAAGGTAACCTTTTTATTATGGAATATAAATCGCTAAAATTAGCAGGCAATAATGAGCAAAAATCAGTAAATATTCTGGATTTGCTAAAATATTTATTATTACATTGGAAATGGTATCTTTTATCCATTGTATTGTTTGTAGGTTTTTTTTACTACCAATATAGTAAAACCTCTTTTGTGTATACCAGTTCGCAAACGGTAATGATAAAAACCGCGTCAAATACGATTTCTACCTCCCGTATTGCACGCCCGAATAATATGTTTAGTGCTGTAAATGTAAATTCAGAAATACTACAATTACGATCCAAGGAATTGATGGAGAAAACCGTCAAGGAGCTCCAGGCAAATGTCTCTTATTCGGTGTTAAAACGCTTGCGTAATTATGAATTGTATAAGAGTTCTCCATTTTTAGTATCGTTTACTAATATTGATCCAGGTATTACCGTATCTTTTACTATTGAAGATATTGGTAAGAATAAAGTTATTTTGAGTGATTTTTCTAATTCAGATCCTAAAAAACGATTTATAGTAACTTTAGATGAACTTGTTAAAACGCCGATTGGGCTTTTAACGGTAACGAAAAACAAATCCTTATCTGCCGAAAAATCTGTAGAACAGAAAATTAAGGTCACTAATGTGGCATTAAATAGTATGGCGGCTCATTTTCTCAATGGTATGTTTATAAAACAATTGGAAGATGTGGAGATTCTACGTATTTCTATGGAGGACACTAATCCGGAACGTGCAGCCGATGTGATTACCAAACTTATTGAGGTCTATAATTATAATTCGATCAGAAATAAAAATCAAATCGCTGTAAATACCGCGAATTTTATTCAGGAGAGGTTACATATTATACAGAACGAATTGGGGTCTGTAGAGGGAAGCTTAGAGCAGATGAAGACGGCCAATCAGGGTATGGATGTAAAGGCAGCGGGAGATTTATATTGGTCGGATTCCAGACGGTATGATTCCTCTAGTAAGGATGTTGAAACGCAGAAGGCTATGGTAGAGATTATGCGTAAACGTTTAAATGATCCTGCTATGGTAAATGAGCTTATCCCAAGCAATACCGGTCTTGTAGAAAGTTTTATTGAAGCACAAATTGCGGAATATAATGGTGTTTTGTTAAGACGTAATCGCTTGCAGCAGGGAAATAGCTCCGAGAATCCTGTAATTCAGGATTTGAATTTAACATTGGGAGCAATGCGTGAAAATATAACTCGTGCTGTAGATAACGTAATTGCGGGATTTGATATTAAAATTAGTAGCCTTAGAAAGGAAGAGAATGCCGCGATACAAAAGGCTAAAGGGTTGCCGTCTCAGCAGCGCCAGATGTTAACCGTTGAACGCCAACAGAAGGTGAAGGAGGATTTATACCTTTTCTTATTAAATAGGCGCGAAGAAAATGCGCTAAACCAGGCGATGACTGATGATAATATTCGAGTGTTGGACAGCGCTACTTTAAATCCTTATCCAATTGCGCCTAGTAAATTTAAAAAAGTAGCTATAGGGGCAGGTATTGGTTTTATTCTCCCTACTGTGGTATTGTTGTTTATGTTATTCTTAAATACCAAGATCCGTTTCCGGAAGGATTTGGAAGAAGGTATTACCATTCCATTTATTGGGGAGTTGCCTTTTTCTAAAGGGCATAAATGGTCGGAAAGTGAAGTGGTAGTACATGAGCAAGGAACGGATTCGGTAACGGAGGCTTTCCGGATATTACGAACTAATATAGGGTTTATGATTTCTGGCGAGAAGGAATTGAAAGTCATTACTTTTACCTCCTTTAATGTGGGAGCAGGAAAAACTTTCTCCGCCATTAACTTAGCCGTGAGTTTGTCTTTTCTGAAAAAGAAGGTTGTCGTATTGGATTTGGATTTGAGAAAGGGTACTTTAAGTAGTAAAACCCGTATACCGATGCCGGTGGGTGTGACCAATTTCCTTTCCGATGCAACAATTAGCTTGGATCAGATTATTTACAAAGATCGTCTACATGCTGAGGTGGATATTGTGCCGATTGGTGTTATTGCCCCTAATCCGGTAGAGCTTTTATTAAGTAAACGCCTAGACTTGTTATTGGAACAATTGAAAGAACGTTACGACTATATCATTGTTGATAATGTACCTTTAGGAATTGTAGCCGATTCGACAATTGTGAATCGTATAACGGATCTGACAATTTTTGTTGTACGTGCTGGCAAAATGGATAAACGCCAATTGCCAGAATTAGAAAAGGTGTATCAAGATGGAATTTTAACGAATTTGGGTGTTATTTTAAATGGTGTGCGTTTTGACCAGGCGAGTTATGGCTACGGTTATGGCTACGGTTATGGTTACGGTTATGGTGGCTATGGTTACGGTTATGGCTATGGCTATGAACTGAAGAAGAAATCCAGATGGGAGAAATTTTGGGGTAAATAGGGATATCGATCCTTAAATAAGCTAAATAAAAGTTGTTAAAGCTGTAGCTTCCAGTATGCAGCTTTTATTTAGCTTTTGATTAAGACGTTGGCTGTTAGTTTGTTGTGTTTAATAGGATAGTTTTTTTACTTGTAGTTTAAGTTCTACAAGAAATGATAAATTTAGACGTTTAGATCGACATGTTGATTACAATCTCTATCTTTGAAAAACTTTTATCGATATTAGTTTGTTTCTTTTATTAAACGTTAATAAACAGCTAATTATATTAATCTTTCGATAATTTTAGTTGCCCTAATTTGCAATATATTATTAATAAAAAATATTATTACACTTATTATGAATAAAAAATTACTTTGTGTTCTTGCTGGAGTTGGATTTTCTTTAGCAACCTATGCACAATCTATTCAGGTAAAACGTGACACTGTGGTCACAGAAGATACAGATAAATACCGTGTAGTTACCAATAGATTCTGGGACAATTGGTTTTTAGGCGCCGGTGCTGGTGCGCAGATATTCTTTGGCGATCATGCCAAACAAATGAAGTTTGGGGATCGTATTACACCAAATTATGAGTTATATTTGGGTAAATGGTTTTCGCCAGGAATCGGGGTGCGTGCGGGTGCGAATGGTTTTAAAATTAATACCGCAACACAGGATGTAGCCTTATCAAAAAACGGTAAAAAAGTAGATAAACAACCTTGGGATGACTACAAGCTTTATGAAAGAGAGTTTGATTATTACCATGTACATGCCGATGTGTTGTTTAATTTAACCAATATATTCGGTGGTTTTAGAGAAAAACGCTTTTATAATATCAGTCCTTATTTGGGTGTAGGTTACATGGTTACCAACGATAAACCAAAACAAAAGGAAGTTAGTTTAAACGCGGGTATATTTAACTCTTTCCGTTTAGGTAGTGCTTTTGATTTAACGTTGGATGTGCGTGGTGCTTTGGTGAATGACCGTTTTGATGGTGTTTTAGGTGGTAGATTCGGTGAAGGTCCACTTTCCGCTTCTTTAGGTTTAGTATATAAATTCAAAAAACGTAATTGGGATAAACAGTCTACAACAACCATCACAAATTCGTATGATGAGGCTGCCCTTGCAGCACTTATCAGTCGTGTGAAACAATTGTCTAACGATAACGATGAGTTACGTAAGTTATTGGCGAATGCGAAGGATACGACCATTACGAATATCAACGTTATGAAAAATATGCTGGCGGCACCTATCTTGGTTACTTTTCCTATTAATAAAAGTGTGGTTAGTAATGAGGCACGTGTAAACTTAGGCTTCTTTGCTAAACTAATTAAGGAAACCAATCCAGATATGGTATATACCGTAACAGGTTACGCAGATAAGGGTACAGGTACGCCGCAGATTAACGAACGTTTAAGTAAAGAACGTGCAGAAAGTATCTTCAAAGTATTGGTTAACGAGTTTGGTGTTAACCCGGCACAATTAAAAGTTCAAAATAAAGGCGGTGTAGACAATATGTTCTATAACGACCCTCGATTGAGTAGAGCCGTAATTACTTACGCAGAAATTTTGGATAAATAGATCCGTATTAAAATACATGGTCTTATAGGCCCGTTTAAAAAAAGCCACCTTTCCAAAGGTGGCTTTTTTTATCCTAGTTGTATACTATTCGTCTCCTTCGAAGGCAGAATCATGGTACCGTAAATGTTTTATTTACTATCTTCGTATATGATTCTTTCAGCACGTAATATTAAAAAATCTTATGGTCCCCTGGCTATTCTAAAAGGAATTGACCTGGATATTGCTCGCGGTGAATTGGTAACTATAGTTGGCGCCTCAGGTGCTGGAAAAAGTACCCTATTACATATTATAGGTACATTAGATAGGCCCGATTCAGGTTCTTTAATGATTAATGATGTAGATATTAATGCCTTAAACGAACAAAAGTTAAGTGCGTTTAGAAATCTTTCTATAGGTTTTATTTTCCAGTTTCATCATTTGTTACCTGAATTTACAGCTTTAGAAAATGTATGTATACCCGCTTTTATCCATGGTGCAGCAAAGGCAGCGACCGAGCAGCGCGCACTGGAATTATTAACCCTTTTGGGGGTAGCTGATAGGGCCGCGCATAAACCAGCACAGCTTTCAGGTGGCGAGCAGCAACGTGTGGCCGTGGCGCGTGCTTTAATAAATAATCCCGCCATCGTTTTAGCTGACGAACCTTCCGGTAACCTGGATTCGGAAAATGCTACTGCTTTGCATAACCTTTTTATCCATCTGCGGGATACCATGAATCAAACCTTTATTATTGTGACCCATAATGAAGAATTAGCAAGTATTTCTGATAGAACCATCCATATGCGGGATGGTCAAATCTATGTTTAAATTTTAATGAAAAAGCGTTTATTGCTAACCTATGCTACACGACCGCTAGGCATTCGTGTGGCTAATTTAATGGCGCCGGATTTTGAGGTGTTGGCGGCAACAGCAGAGGACATTCCTTCTGTATTCATCGATAAATATATTCCGTGCCCAGCTGTACAAAGCGCCTCCTATGTACATGAAATGTTAACTTTAGCCCTCGACCATCATGTAGCTTATATCTTACCTTTAGGATTAAAAGAAATTGCTGCATTAGGACGCTCAATGGCACTTTTTGAAGAGTACGGCATACAGGTCTTATGTCCGGATATGGAGATATTGCCGTCTTTATCAATCCTCAGCAACCCACCCAAAGCCTTACCTTTGCATTTAATGGCTAACGGCAAGGATCTATTGGAGCAGGGCCTTGCAGGACCTTCAATATCTAATGGTCTCGGGGTGTTTTCAGACTCTGGGGAGGAATTTTTACTGACAGCAATTCAAGATTAAAGGCCCATGGAATCTTTGGATAAGACAGGAAAACTATATGTTTTCGGTTTAGATGATGTATTATTTCCACGTAAAGACTTTATCCTTCAGGTATATTACCTGTTTGCTAGCTTTTACGAGTTTACGGAACAATCTGTTACCGCAAAGGATATGCTTAGTACCATGAAAAAAGTGTACGAACACCATGGCGAAGATGCTGTATTTCCAGCTTTGCAGGCACTTTATCAAATCGACGATAAGTATAAGGAGAACTTTGAACGCCTGCAAGCTAATGCCGCGTTGCCATTGCCTTTATTAATATATCCTAAATTGGAGGAGCTGCTTGCCGAGTTAAGAAGTCAGGGAAAGGCTATTGCAATTTTGGCAGATGGCAATCCTGTGGAGCAGTTAAATAAAATACGTTTTATAGATTGGGGTATTAACCAGGATTTAAGGAAGGAGATTAAGCTATTTTTTAAAGAAGAGCTTGCCTTCCGGGATCTTGAAGTGCTGCCCTATTTAGCCGAATTGTATCAGATTGAAACGAAAGATATTGTTCTTGTAGATACTAGTTTATTTCTTTAATTTTAATAGAAAAGAAGCGCTTATATTTCTTTTCCTTTGAAAATATGTTTATTTTTAGGTAACTACGGTAGGTAATTTAGTATTAACCTATTTATAAACATATTTTTAAGAGAAAGGAATTTTTTTATGAGGTCAAAGCGACCAACAACAATAAAAGAAATAGCACGAAAACTTAAGATCTCCGCTTCTACAGTTTCAAGAGCTTTAAATGACCATCCCAGCATTGGACTCGTTACGACTATGCGGGTAAAAAAAATGGCTGAGGAGTTAAATTATGAACCCAATCAAACGGCTATATTTTTCAAACAGCGGAAAACTTTTACGATTGGTGTTATTCTTCCCGACCTTTCTGAGCCTTTCTTTTCGGCTGCCATTAGTGCAATAGAAGGTTATGCCGAAGAAAAAAAGTATACGGTTCTTTTGGGGCAGTCGCAGGATGACCCTAAAAGGGAGGCTAAAATTGTGCATACCTTTAAAAAACACCGTGTAGATGGTATTTTAATATCCTTAGGCAAAAATACGGCAGACTTAGACTTCTTGAAACCATTGAAGGGTAGTGGTATACCTCTTGTATTTTTTGACTGTGTGCCGGAAACATCGGAGGTAGATAAGGTTTATTGTGATTTATCTACTGGTATGGAGCAGGCGATTGAGGCTTTTGTATCTCGGGGGCATAAAAATATTGCCCTGATTAATGGCCCAGACACTTTACTGGCAACGGCGGAAAGGACGGCTTTTTTTAAGGCGACCTTGGCAAAGTACAGCTGTGTATTTAATGCACGTTATGTAGTGCATACCGACCTATCGGAGCAGGGAAATATTCAAGCCATGGAGCAGCTTTGTATGTTGGCCGAAAGACCTTCGGCTGTCGTGTCTTTTAATGATTTTGTTACCTTAGATGTCATTAAATATGCACGACAGAAGGGCATTGGTGTCGGGCAGGAAATGCACTTTATAAGTTTTGCGAATTACCCTTTGTGGAAGTATATGGAGAGCCCTCCTTTAGGAAGTATTGAACAATATCCGGGCGAGCAGGGTGAAAAAGCAGCGGAGATATTATTTAAACTATTAGAAAAACCAGAGGAAGAGCCTTGGGTGCCCCAGCAGGTGGTATTAAAGTCTAAACTTATCCTCAAATAAGGGAATAAAAAAACGAAGCCATCTGTTAGACGGCTTCGTTTTTTTATTTTTACATCTTTAGTATCTCGTATGCTTACAAGTGAATAACTTCACCGTAAGCATCGGCAGCAGCTTCCATAATAGCCTCACTCATCGTAGGGTGTGGGTGTACCGATTTAATAATTTCATGCCCTGTAGTTTCTAACTTGCGCGCTACAACGACTTCTGCAATCATTTCCGTAACGTTAGCTCCAATTAAGTGTGCACCTAAAAATTCGCCGTATTTTGCGTCGAAAATTACTTTTACAAAACCATCTTTAGCACCAGCAGCCGAGGCCTTTCCTGAAGCTGAGAATGGGAATTTTCCGACTTTAACTTCATATCCAGCTTCACGAGCAGCTTTTTCAGTATAGCCTACAGAAGCAATTTCTGGTGAACAGTACGTACATCCCGGGATATTGTTGTAGTTGATAGGCTCTACATGTAAACCTTTAATTTTTTCAACACAAGTAATAGCCTCTGCCGAAGCAACGTGTGCTAAAGCCTGTCCTTTTACGATATCACCTATAGCGTAAACACCATCGATATTTGTTTTGTAGAAATCGTCTACTAAAACACGTCCTTTATCTGTTTTTACACCTACTTCTTCCAAACCGATATTTTCAATATTCGGGGTAATACCTACAGCCGATAAAACAACATCTGCTTCGATAACTTCTGTGCCTTTAGCCGTTTTAATATGCACTTTAGACACAGCACCCGAAGTATCAACCGAAGTAACTTCTGATTTTGTTAAAACATTGATACCCGCTTTTTTCAAAGATTTTTCCAATTGTTTAGAAACCTCTTCATCTTCAACCGGTACAATACGGTCCATAAACTCTACTACGGTAACTTTCGTGCCAATTGTACTGTAAAAATAGGCAAACTCGACACCGATAGCACCAGAACCTACAACAACTAAGTTTTTAGGTTGCTCCGGAAGGTTCATAGCTTGTCTATAGCCAATGATTTTTTTACCGTCTTGCGGTAAATTAGGGAGTTCTCTAGAACGCGCCCCTGTAGCTAAAATTGTGTGTTTTGCTGTATATTCTTTACTGCTACCATCGGCAGCCTTAACTTCAACTTTTCCGCCTTTTTTGATTTTTGCAGTACCCATAATCACATCGATTTTGTTCTTTTTCATTAAGAACTGAATACCTTTGCTCATACCTTCTGCAACACCACGACTTCTTTTTACGATAGCGCCAAAGTCAGCTTCACCACCTTGAACTTTAATACCATATTCTTCAGCATGGTTTAAATATTCAAATACCTGTGCACTTTTTAATAAAGCTTTAGTAGGAATACAACCCCAATTTAAGCAAATGCCACCTAAAGATTCACGCTCCACAACTGCGGTTTTAAAACCCAATTGTGCCGCACGGATAGCCGCAACATAACCTCCAGGACCACTGCCAATTACAATAATGTCGTAGTTCATATCGTTTTTGAATTTATTTCTTTTAAAATTTATAGCCAAAAATACATTTTTTTTTTGGTAGACCGAACTTGGATTCCCCTTATTGTCGTGATTTATACGAAAATAATAGGCGTTGAAATTTTCCTTTGTCAGTAGTGGGTAAAGATTGCTTAAAAATTATTTGCCGGACTAATATTGTTTATTTTTGAAGAAAAAAAACATCCAATATGTTACGAATATTTCAACAAGTGGCTTTATGGGAGGCCATTTCCACGCTCATTTTATTTTTTATTGCTATGCCTGTAAAATATGTTTTACCCTATTTTATGGAAGTTCCCGATGATATTAGAAACGGTGCCGTACGGATTGCAGGTTCCATACATGGTTTTTTGGTCGTTATATTTGTTATCCTTTTGATCGTATGTTGGCAGTCCTACCAATGGACAATTTCGCGCGTTATAAAATACTTTGTGGTATCGTTAATTCCAGTGGTTTCCTTTTGGGTAGAAAAAGATGTAAAACGGGAAATTAAAGCGCAAGGGGCTTAAATTTAAATCCTAAGCTAGCTGCCTTTAAATTATTTTAAGGGTTACAATTCGAACGAAGTGTTTGCTTGCAACCACTTCGTTCCTTGTTAATCTTTACGGTTGCCATTCGGCAATGTTTCTATACTCATATAGGCATACGTTATTTCTTTCTTTCCATGCGGTACAGGGTTTCCCTCGGCATCAAGATTTACAAATACCAATTTGTCGATGGATAGAATTGTTTTGCGGGTAATTTTGTTGCGCACTTCACAACGCATGGTGATAGAGGTCGTGCCAAAGTTGGTCGCCGTAATCCCTAATTCAATAATGTCGCCCTGTTTTGCGGAGCTTACAAAATTAATCTCGGAGATGTATTTTGTTACCACATGATGATTCCCCAATTGTACGATCGCATAAATCACCGCCTCCTCATCAATCCAACGCAGTAATGTTCCGCCAAACAAGGAACCGTTAGGGTTAAGATCTTCGGGTTTAACCCATTTACGAGTATGAAAATTCATGGTATAAAATTTTGAATTTTGTATAGTATATATTAAAATAAAAGAGGCAATCAGTTTAGAGTGCCTCTTTTATTTGTTCTTTATGCGTGTATCGCTCTGTTCGCTGTTGCAGCAAGAGCAGCCTCTTTAAAGGCTTCGGTATAGGTAGGGTGTGCATGGCAAATTCTACCGATATCTTCTGCAGATGCACGGTATTCCATAGCCACTACGGCTTCGGCAATCATATCGGCAGCACGTGGGCCTATCATATGAACACCTAAAATTTCATCCGTTTGTGCATCGGCTAATACCTTGATGAAACCATCTGTATCGCCGGATGCCTTAGCCCTTCCGGAAGCTTTAAAAGAGAATGATCCTGTTTTATATGCTTTTCCTGAATCTTTCAATTGCTCCTCCGTTTGTCCGACAGAAGCAACTTCTGGCCAGGTATACACGACACCAGGAATAAGGTTATAGTCGATATGCGGTTTTTGGCCAGCAATACGTTCAGCAACATAAGTTCCTTCATCTTCGGCTTTGTGTGCAAGCATGGCTCCACGTACCACATCGCCAATAGCATAAACGCCTTCAACAGCGGTTTCCATATGCTCGTTTACCGTAATTTTATTGCCTCTTTCCTCTACTGTGATGCCAATGTTTTCTAAACCAAGATCTTTGGTATATGCCACCCGACCTACAGAAACAATACAGTAATCCCCTTCAAAAGATACCGATTGACCCTTTGCATCTTCAGCCGTAACTGTTACATTTTTACCTTTAGCTGTAGCGCCAGTAACTTTATGACCAAGGAAAAACTCCATACCTAAGGATTTTTTCAATACGCGTTGTAGCTCTTTCCCTAATCCGCCATCCATCGTGCTGATAATAGATTTTGCATATTCTATAACAGATACTTTGGCACCAAGGCGGGCGTAAACAGAACCCAACTCTAAACCAATAACACCACCACCTATAACGATTAAGTGTTTGGGAACCTCGGTTAAATTTAAAGCTTCTGTAGACGTAATAATACGTTTTTTATCGATAGGTAAAAATGGAAGTGCCGTAGGTTTTGATCCGGTAGCAATAATTACATTCTTACCCGTTATTTCTTCTGATGAACCATCTTTTTTAGCAATCTTGATCGTGTTTTTGTTTACAAAAGATCCTACACCCTCGAAAGAATCGATTTTGTTTTTCTTAAAAAGAAAAGTAATGCCGGCTGTATTTTGAGCGATAACATCGTTTTTTCTGTCGATCATTTTTTTAACATCAATCTTAAGGTCACTTAAGCTGATGCCATGGGTAGCAAAGTTATGAGCAGCATTGTGGTAATGCTCTGAGGTATCTAATAGCGCTTTTGACGGGATACATCCTACATTGAGACAAGTTCCACCGAAGGTGCTATATTTCTCTATTACAGCTGTTTTTAAACCCAACTGGGCACATCGGATAGCGGCTACATAACCACCTGGTCCACTTCCAATTACTATTACGTCGTATTGCATAATTACGATTTTAAAATTTTGCCACTAAGTTAGGATTAATCTTGCGGTAAAGCTACATTTAGGCCATAAAAAAAGACACGATATCGTGTCTTTTTAAGCTATTAAGTGCAAATTTTACTCTGCAACGATTTTTCCTTGCATAACACCATAGTGGCCTGGGAAACTACAGATAAAAGGGTAAACACCTTTTTTAAGCGTAAAGGTAATTTTATCAGATTCACCTGGACCTAATAATTTAGAGTGCGCCACAATCGAAGAAAGTGCTGATTTAGGAATATATTCATTATCAGCAGCGGCAGCAGCCTCACCAGCAAAAGTAGCAAGATCTACTGAAGGTGTTAATACGACGAAATTATGCCCCATAGATTCTTTAGGCATAGTACCCACATTTTTGAAAGTAAGTTCTACAGATTCACCCGCTTTCACACGGATTAATTCGGTGTTGAATTTCATTTGATCGGTACCTTCAACTGTCCAAGTATTGGAAAGGGTTACATTTTCAATGCCAGGAACCGTTTCAGCGGATGAAGCGTCTTCTTCTGCAGAAGAAGTTGTTTCCGTATTTTCGTTAGATTGTGTAGTGTTATTACCACCACAAGAAGCAAAAGCAAGTACAGCCGCAATTGCTGGTACTAAAAACAATTTTTTCATAAAATTTTTTTAAATTGACACCTTAAAGTTACTAAAAAATAGGCAAAACAGTGCTTTAAGTTTAAAAACTAAAGTACTGTACTATTCATTTTACATATCTTAATAATTTTCGTGTGCAATTCGATTGGGTTAAAGGGTTTTCCAATTACTTCATCGGCCCCAACCTGAAAAGCCGCTTGTTGCTCATGCTCTAATACCGATGCCGATATCGTAATAATAGGGGTACGCTTTTTATACGTATCGCGACGGCTACGTATTTCCTTTATAGCCTCAAAACCACTCATAATAGGCATATGCGTATCCATTAAAATAAGATCAAAATCTTTATGCTCCAGTTCCTCCAAGGCTAAACGGCCATTTTTTACTACGGTAACATTGCAATCCCATCCTTTTAAGATATGCGAAAGCATAAAGCTATTCAATTCATTATCCTCAGCAACTAAAACCTGGAAGTCTTTAAATTTTTCAAGCTCATTATATTGTTTGATGATTTCTTCCTTGACGGTGTCTTTATTTTCGACCTCTTCCATGTCTACGATAAAAGAAAATTCAGAATAACTGCCATACTGGCTTTCAGCATACACTTCCCCTTTTAGCAATTCTGCCAACCGTTTTACAATGGCGAGGCCCAAACCTGTACCGCCAAATTTTTTGGTTATACCATCATCGCCTTGCTCAAAAGCCAGGAATATCTTATCAACAGCATCATGTTTGATACCTATACCCGTATCGCGGACGGAAAATTTAATTCTAAAATTATTATCCACCTGATCGAGTACCTTTATAGCAAAGAAAATTCCACCCTGCTCGGTAAATTTGATGCTATTGGAGATAAAATTTCCAATAATCTGTTGTAAGCGCAACGAATCGAAGTTTACATAGGCAGGAAGTTTCTCGTCAATGTTTAAGTTAAACTGAAGTTTTTTGTCGTGCGCTTTAATCTGGTAGATTTTGTTCAGGTCTAGCAGTAGATTTTTGATGTTAAAGTGCTCAAATTCTATTTTCATCATGCCCGAATCAATCTTCGATATATCGAGAATGTCGTTGATGATCAGGAGTAAGGAGTTGGAGGCAACATCCAAACGACGTACCCAATCCAACTGCTCATTATTTAGATTGGCAGTTTTTAACATATGCACAATACCCATAATACCATTTATAGGCGTTCGGATTTCATGACTCATATTTGCTAAAAAAATCTCCTTGGATTTTCTGGCCTGCTCTGCCTCCTGGTTCGCCTTTATGAGCGCTTTTTTGGAAAGTTCTAACTCGGTATTCTTCTGGATAATCTCTTCCTGAATATGGATCTGCTTGATAAAAGCGGTAACCTTGGCAATCGTGATTTCCGGGTGTAAGGGTTTATACAGGTAATCTACGGCACCACTTTTTAAACCTTGAATCAGGTATTTGTCTTCCTTGGATATTGCGGTGACCATAATGGCCATTATATGTGAAGTCTTGGGGTTTGATTTTAATAAGGATACAAATTCAAATCCATTGATTTCAGGCATTTGTACATCAACTAAAGCAATGGAAATATCATTCTTCCAACAGATTTTTAACGCTTCATTCGGATCGGTAGAACATATGATGTTGATGTTCTCAATATCCGAAAGAAGGGCTTCGAGACTGATAACATTCTCTATTCTATCATCAAGAATTAATAAGTTGACTGTATTCATACGATTAATTTTTGCTGCTGAAGAAGTTTATAATTTCAGCATTTCTCAATAAATTCTGCTGTAGGGAAACTTTTACCGCCGACATGGGCATGGTTTCTATTATGGCCTCATCTGGGGTTTGTATGTAAGCTTTACCACCATACTCTTCAATAATGCGAATACCGTTTGCGCCATCTTGATTGGCTCCAGATAGTAAAAATCCCGTACACTTTTGGGTATAGACCTGTGCTGCAGTTTCAAAGGCCACATCTATAGAAGGCCTTGAGTAATTGATAGGTTCGGAAACATCTAAAGAGAAATTTCCATCGGGCTCCACCAGAAGGTGGTATCCTGGCGGCGCAAAGTAAACACTATTCGACAGGATTGCGGTTTTATCTTTAACGGAGATTATCGGGCGATTAAGCTTCTGCGCCAAATTTTTTTCAATACGGGTTGAAAAAGAAGGGTTGCGATGAATAATTATGATTAAGGCATAATTAAATTGTAGGGGAAGGGCATCCAATATTTCGGTGATCAGGTTGTAAGAACCCGCAGAACCCCCAATAAGTATTATTTCTGTTGCGACCTCCATAACTACTTAATCTTTTGATAAATATTTAGATTTTTATCAATTATTTTAAAGTTTTTATTCAGCTCATGTCCGAATAAACTCTCTTTACTCCCTAAACATAGAAATCCAAAAAGGGTAAGGGATTCGTAAAAAAGTTTAAGTGCGCGTTCCTGCAATTCCTTATCGAAATAGATCATCACATTGCGGCACATAATCAATTGAAATTCATTGAAAACATGATCCGAGACTAAGTTATGTGTCGAGAACAATATTTTATTTCGGTATTCATGGTTTATTATAGCGGCGTCATACATGGCTGTATAATGCTCCGAGAAATCAGAAGTCAATCCTGCACGGTTAAAATTATCTGTATAAGATTTAATTTTTTTTATTGGGTAAACCCCTTTACGCGCAAAGTCCAACACCCGCGCACTAATATCGGTACCATAAATAAAAGATCGATCCAAAAGACCATCTTCTTTAAGCAATATCGCCAACGAATAAGCCTCCTCGCCAGTGGAAGACCCTGCACTCCAGGCACGAAGGCGGGGGTAGGTTTTTAAATACGGAAACACCAATTCCCTTAGTTTTTTATAAAATTCAGGGTCACGGAACATCTCGGTAACATTTACCGTTAACTCTTGTATAAAGAAATTTTCAAAACCTTCAATATTTAGGATGGCATTTTTTAAATCGACAAGGTCCATTTTTTCTACGGACATAAATCTTTCTACCCTTCTTTTTAGGGAAGATTTGGAATATCCAGAGAGGTCGAAGTCTGAAATATTTCTTAATAAATAAACGATTTCGTCTAACTCCTCAAAGGAAATAAAATTATTATTTTCTAACCTAACCATACCTGCATTAAAGAGGTTAATTTATCGATATCAATAGGTTTGCTAATATAGTCATTTGCACCAATTTGTATCGATTTTTCTCGATCACCTTTCATCGCTTTTGCGGTTACCGCTAAAATAGGTAAATTTTTATACCGTATATTTTCGCGTATGCGCTGAATAGCTTCGTAACCATCCATTTCAGGCATCATAATATCCATAAGGACAATATCGATGGTATCGCCGTGAGATGCTATAATATCAACCGCTTCTTTACCATTATTAGCAATTTCAATTTCCATCCCTAAGCCCTGCAAAGTTGTGGTCAGCGCAAAAACATTACGCATATCATCGTCTGCAATCAATACCCTTTTACTAGCCAAATTATTCGTTTTATTTAGCGTATCGATATTTTTTAGGGGTTGATAATTGTTATCATTTATTTTGTTCAGAAACAGGTTAACCTCATCAATAAGTCTATCGCTAGACTTATCTGTTTTTAATACAGTAGCTCTTGCATCCGATAGAATTTTATCGTACTGATCTTTCGGTAGCTCGTGTGCAGTATTGATGATTATCGGGATTTCCATTAATGCCGGTGTATCCTTTATTTTTTCTATAAGATCCATTCCATTGCCATCCGGAAGATGGAGATCCAGAATAATACAATCGATATTTTTTTCCGTATTCAGCTTATCCCAAGCCGAGTTTAACGAGAAGGTCTGTATAACATTTATATTATGATCGGCAAAGGAATTCTTAATAAAGTCACTTTGGAATTCCTGATCCTCCACCAATAGAATTTTTTTAACCGACTGGCTTAAGTTCAGGTTTATATTATCAAATGTTTTTTGAATGGTTTTTTCCGTAACGGGTTTATGCATAAAACCAATGGCGCCACGTTCGATAAATTCTTTCTTATTAAAACTTGCTGCCGACATCATATGTATCGGTATATGTTTGGTTTCAGGGTTTTCTTTTAACACCCTAAGTACCTCCCAACCATCGGCAAGCGGTAGCATAACATCCAAAATAATAGCATCGGGCAATAGGGTTTGCGCCATCTGAATAGCCTTTTCCCCATCATGTGCGAGTTCAACCTCAAAATTATAATCCTCAGCAAATTCCTTTAATATTGCCGCAAAATTGATGTCGTCTTCAACAATTAGAATCTTCCGGTTTTCTTTTTCGGTTTTTTCCGTTTGCGGTGCCTGTATTTCAGGCATATTTGTTTCTGTTAACTTCTTAGGCGTAACACTACTATGTGATATCACTGTAGCATGTTGATTATCGCGTGCAGCATCCTGCGTTAGTTGGATCGGTATAATCAGCGTAAATGTGCTACCAACGCCAAGTTCACTTTTCAACTGTATTCTGCCTCCTAAAAGCGAGGCAATCTCTTTACTGATGGTTAGTCCTAGGCCTGTACCACCATATTTACGACTTGTAGAGCCATCTTCTTGTCTAAAGGCCTCAAAAATTAATTCCTGTTTTTCATTGGAAATACCTTTTCCACTGTCTATAACCTCTAAATGGAGGTTGCTGTTTACTTTTTTTATGGTGAAACTTACTGTTCCACCTTTAGGTGTAAATTTAAAGGCATTCGATAAGAAGTTTTTTATGATTTGTTGCAACCTATACTCGTCGGTTAGTATATGCAAGGGTGTATTTTCTTCTATGGTAGCGATAAAGTCTATTTCCTTATCCTTAGCAATAGCCTTAAAGAAGTCGGTTGTATTTTCCAGGAAATCTTGGGTGTCGATATTCTCTAAATTAAGATCGATTTTTCCAGATTCAATTTTTGCAAGATCTAGAATTTCATTGATCAGCTCTAATAAATCACTTCCAGCACCATGGATTACATGTGCATATTTGACCTGTTCGGAGCTTAGGTTGTGTGCTTTATTATCTTTTAATAACTTCGCTAAAATTAATATACTATTTAAAGGCGTTCGTAACTCATGGCTCATATTGGCCATAAATTCAGATTTATATTTGCTGGCCAACTCAACTTCAGCAATTTTTTGTTCAACGATAGACTGTGCCTGGTTTAACTCTTCATTTCTCTTTTCTAACTCGGCTGCTTTTTGGTTTAATTCAATATTTGTTTGCGTGAGCTCTTCCTGCTGTACACGTAGTTCCTCTTCCGAAGACTCTAGTAGATGTGTTTTGTGAATAAGCTCTTCATTGGTGATGCGTAATTCCTCTTGCTGTGCCTCTAATTCTTCGGTCTGTCTTTGGGTTTCGCCCAATAGGTTCTCTACCAAAATATGATTTTGGCCAAATGTTATACGTGTAGCGACATTTTTTGACACCCGTTGTAAATAATCATGGTATCGCTCTAATATATTATCATCAGCAATCAGGGCAATTTCTAAGATCCCCACGGTTCGGGTTTCGTGAACTAATGGACAGATAAATACGGTGGCCGGAAGGTTGTTTATCAGCGCAGTTTGTATATTTAGCTGTTGCGAGTCCTGAATGGTTTGTTTTTTGATTTTTTGCTCCTCGGCAACTTTTCCTAAATAGCCTTCGCCACTTTCAAAACGCTGGATAGTATGGGCGTTATTGGTGCCTGATTCTGCTGTTATAACATAGGTTTCGCTGTCAACTTCCCGAACGTAAATTGCCGCCGATAACATGGGCAGTATTTCATTGAGATGCTGTAGTATTAAACTACTGATGGTTTTGGTATTGTCTATCCCTGTAATTCGGTCACTTAAAGAGGCCGAATTCTCCAATATCCAATTTGTCTTTTCAATATTCTCTTTGGCAACCTGGAATTCTTGGTTTAAGCGCTTAAGCTCATACCCCGATTGGCGCAGATAGTTTAGTATTTGTAAGATCTTATAAATGGTGTATACAATTACCGCTAAAGATATAGCAATTAAGGATACGGTTACATACTTTAAGGTTTGGATACGTTTCTCATTTTTGCTTATCTCCTTGGCCTTAAAACTGACAATAGAGCTTACGAAATCGTTTGATACATTTAAATTTTTCCCCTGTTCTGAAATCCAGAATTCCATACGTTCTACGGGCGGTTTAATATCGCCTAAGTTGTTGCTATGATCTTGATTTAAGATTTCTTTAACATGGCGAATAAAATCATTTGCATTGGATTCATTTTCGGCACTCAACTGATCCAGTTGTAAGGTCTTTTCACGTAAATTCTCTGTGATATTTTGGATTTGGGTTTTGTAACTTAGGTTGCCTGTGCGTATAAATTTTATTTGACATTGGGTGTAATTATACAATTCACTATTAATAGTCGATACAACATTAAGTTGGTCTTGTGAATTTTGGAGGATCAAATCGTTTCGATCCATATAATTAGAGAGTTGGTAAAAGAGGTAAGTTGCCGAAGAGAAGATAATGAAAATGGCTATTCCTATACTTACAATAATCTGCTGTTTCAGTTTGTTCCTCGTATTCATGAACTTACGTTTTTTAACTACTTGCATATGTGTGCCGCATTTTACTACCGTAAAATGTCTTGTATTTTTAAATTGTTAACTTTTATTATAGTTGGGTATATCATACCCTGCACTAATGTTTTTCACGTATAATTTGTCTCGGCTGATGACACAAATGTAGTAATTGTATTGTATAAATTGTTGTGTTTGAAGAACAAAATTGCTACTGTGCCATTTAGTTATGGTATAGGTGGAAATTTATTAATATCTTTAAGCGACATACAAATATTTAATTTATGAATCCTGATATTTCTTTAATCCTTACCATTGTTGGGGGTGTTATTGCTTTATTTTTATTGCTCTACCTTTTACCTGTTAATTTATGGTTTACAGCACAACTTTCTAATGTGCGTATAAGTTTACTAAACCTGGTATTGATGCGGCTACGGAAGGTGTCGCCAGCTTTAGTTACCAATGCAATGATTACCTCTACAAAAGCAGGACTACGTATAACGACAAATGATATTGAAACGCATTACCTTGCCGGAGGGAATGTAAACCGGGTAATAAAAGCCTTGATTTCTGCAGATAAGGCTAATATACCCTTGGATTTCAAACTGGCTACAGCAATAGATCTTGCAGGTAGAGATGTGTTCGATGCGGTGCAGCTATCTGTAAATCCACGTGTGATCAATACACCGCCTGTTGCTGCAGTAGCGAAAGACGGTATTCAACTTATTACGAAAGCCAGAGTTACGGTACGTGCCAATATTAACCAGCTTGTAGGTGGTGCCGGCGAAGAAACAATTCTTGCCCGCGTAGGCGAGGGTATCGTTACGACCATAGGGTCTTCGGCAAATCATAAGGAGGTACTGGAGAATCCTGATCGTATATCAAAAACTGTATTATCAAAAGGCCTGGACTCGGGTACAGCCTTTGAGATACTATCCATAGATATTGCAGATATTGATATTGGTGAAAATGTAGGCGCTAAATTGCAAACCGATCAGGCTGAAGCCGATTTAAAGGTGGCTAATGCACGTGCAGAGGAGCGTAGAGCTATGGCGGTAGCATCTGAGCAGGAAATGAAATCTAAGGCTCAGGAAGCGAAAGCTAAAGTTATTGAGGCTGAAACACAAATTCCACTCGCTATGGCTGATGCCTTCCGTTCCGGGAATCTGGGTATTATGGATTATTATAAAATGCAGAATATTCAAGCGGATACGGATATGCGTAATTCTATCGCAAAACCTAAGGCTTCAGACGGCGATAAATAAAAAACAAAACCTTGGCGATGGGCGCCAAGGTTTGCTACTAACCAATTATAAACCTAAATTATGAAAAGACAATTTTAATGTCAATTCGGTGCTTATTCCGAATTGAGAGCACAAAGGTACGGTTAGTTTTAATATTGTCAACTTTTTTTTAAAAAAAAGTTGTAATAACAATTGTTTTGTGACAAATGGGGTGTTTTTGATAATGTTTTGGCGACATTGAGTAACAATATCTCGTTTTTCAAGTATACATATTGTGTACATTTGCGTTTGGATATGATATTAACGGATTTTAAAAATATTAGGTGCATCGTCTTGGATGTAGATGGCGTGCTTACGAATGGCGATATTTTGGTTAACGAAGCCGGTGACCAGCTGCGTACCTTTAATGTAAAAGATGGCTATGCCATGCAGTATGCAGTAAAAAATGGCCTGCAGGTATGGGTAATTACGGGAGCAAAATCTCGCGGTGTTTTTAAACGTATGGAGGGGCTTGGAATACAGGAGATTCATATTGGCGTAACACATAAATGGCCCTTGTTGGAAGAGCTGATGGCGAAGTATGCTATAGAAGCCACAAATATAGCCTTTATTGGTGACGATATGCCCGATCTTACCTGTATGCAACAGGTTGCGGTTGCGATTTGTCCGGCAGATGCTGCCGAGGAAATTCGTAAAGTAAGTCATTATGTTTCTACGAAAAAAGGTGGACAAGGTGTTGTTCGCGAAACTTTAGAAAAGATAATGAAACTGCAGGGGCTATGGCATAACGACAGCAGCATTAAAAGTATATAACACAACACAGCACAACACATGACAATTGAAGAACTGCAAAACATTCCTATTATTTTGGGATCTCAATCGCCCCGAAGAAAAGAACTTTTGGCTTCGCTAGATTTAAAATTTGAAGTCGTACATCCTAATGTAGAGGAGACGATTTCAGCTGAAGTGCCCATAGCATCGGTAGCAGAGGAAATTGCTAAGAAGAAGTTAACAGCA
The DNA here is from genome assembly GCF_049319645.1 of Sphingobacterium sp. Mn56C. NCBI lineage: Bacteria > Pseudomonadati > Bacteroidota > Sphingobacteriia > Sphingobacteriales > Sphingobacteriaceae > Sphingobacterium > Sphingobacterium sp. Mn56C. The sequence goes on along the minus strand of NZ_JBMOUC010000009.1, from coordinate 72,363 downwards.
TTTTCCGATACCTCATACCAGGACAGGGTTGTAATAACCGCCGATACCGTAGTGGTTGATCAGGCGGGAAATGTATTAGGGAAGCCTAAAGATTTCGAGGAGGCTTTCGCTGTATTAAAAGGTCTATCAGGAAAAGAACATGTAGTATACACCGGTGTTGCCATTGCTTATCAAGGTAATACGATTAGTTTCAGCAATAAAACGCTAGTGAAGTTTGCTACTTTAGATGATCTAGAAATAAGGTATTACCTGGATCGCTATAAACCTTACGATAAGGCAGGCTCATATGGTATTCAGGAATGGATTGGTCGTATTGGCATTGATTATATAGAAGGGTCCTTTGAAAATGTTGTCGGCCTGCCAACCAGTGCATTGTATCAGGCATTAAAAAAAATGTAGTTTTTACTACACAGTAGTCGGATTAAAAAAAATACAAAGGGGCACTTTAAAATAGCGTGCCCCTTTGTATTATTTAATATGGTATCGTATACCTGTATAAAACATTCTTCCTGTTAGTGGTCCCCACAATAAGTTGGTATCAAAGTAAGAACCGAATGGATCATTGGCAGCAAGGATAGGCTCTTTTTGGAAATAGTTTCCTAAGTTTTCACCACCAATATAGATATCGATGTTTTTATGCTTCCCTAAGGTTTTGCTTACCTGAGCATTCATAGTCGTATAAGCTTTGGAATAAGCCGGTAATTGATATTCTACAGGGTTATCAACTGTAGAAGGCAGTCTTTTGCTACCGACCACATTAAGGGTATAATCGAAACTCCAACCACTATGCAAGGTATAAGCTAAATTCATAAAACCACGGTGTTTCGCCGTTAATGGTTTTTGCAGCCTACCCACATGATAGTCGGTTTTTACATCTAATAATCTATACGCTAAACGGGCTTCAAAATGCTTGGCCGGCATAAAGCGCAACTCTGTTTGTATACTATTGGAAAACGATTTTCCATCCAAGTTATAGAAAGAGATCGCGCGGGGATCTTCATAGTCTATTACCACTTGATTTTGAAAATTATTATGGAACAATTCGACAGATACTCCTGCTTCACGACCAAATACCTGGAAGTTTTGGTCTACAGAAAGGCCCGTATTCCAGGACACCTCAGGTTTTAAACCGTAGGCTGTACCCTTATTTTGCAAAGCCTGATAATCGATAGCCCTGCTAGAGGCAAAAATGCTCATATTCTCGGCAAAGATATTGGCGGTTCGTTGACCTCTACCCGAGCTCAGGCGCAAGGTAGTTCCGCTAGCCGGACTATAGCGTAACACGGCACGTGGCGTCGTAAACCAGCCATATATGGAGTTGTAATCTTGACGTAAACCCAATACGGCATCAAATTTCTCGGACGGACTGAAAGTATACTCAGCAAAGGCACCAGAAACAACCTCTTTGCGGTCAAACTGATTTTTGTTAACCGTCTCTTCGTAGTTGTCGTAAGTTACGGAAGCCCCCACTTTATACTTATGCGCCACCGTACCAATCACATCCTGAAAGATTAAGTTTGCATAACCGTTGGTTTGTTTACTTAAGTAATCGGTAAGTCCGAAGAAGCTGTTCTGCTTATAGTTGGATGCCGAAAGTTGTAAACCAATGCTCCGCAGTCTGTTTTCAGGAAAAACATACCCAATTTTTGCGAAACCCTCGAGGCGCTGATTATCAAAGCCTAAACCGTACTTATCTTTCGTACCCCTATCGCGAGATTTGTTGAAATCTACCTGACCACCAGTACGGTCATCTTTTAAAAATTTAACCCCAAATTGCGCTATCGTACCCTTGCCGTTTTCATAATGCCAACGGTTTATCCCAGAGAACAAGTTACCTACCGGAATATCGCGGAAGCCATTGTCACTGAAATTTAGATTTTTATTGTACATGAAATTATCGTGCAATAATAAGCCTACAGACCAATCTTCATTTATTTTATGCGCCAGATTAAGGTTGATGTCTGTACGCCCCATATTGTTGGCGTAAGCATTGAAAAATAACTTTTCCGAATTGTGAGGCTTTTTAAGCTCCACATTTATTTGTCCGGCCATATTTTCGTAACCATTAACCACCGAGCCAATACCTTTGCTGATTTCAATAGAATTTATCCATGAACCGGCGATGCTATTTAGACCTAGCGGAGTGGCAAACCCTCGTGGTCCAGGCAAATTCTCGACGGTTAGTTGTGTATAAATACCACTTAAGCCAAGCATTTGTATCTGTTTACTTCCTGTTACAGCATCGTTGCTCACCACATCCACAGAAGCATTCGTTTCAAAGCTTTCACTAAGGTCGCAGCAAGCGGCCTTAAACAACTCACGTGTCGTTAATACCTCCACACGGTTTCCACCCACGGCGCTGATGTAGGAAGACTTTCTTTTGCGTGATACAATAACCTCCGACAATACATTGTCTTGCGCATGTACCACCAAAACCTCATGCAAATCTTTTACCACAATAGTATCCGATTGTAGTCCGCTATGTGAGAATATCAAACTCTTATAACCTTTATCGTGTTTTATTTTAAATACCCCATTCTCATTGGTCGTTGTAGCGACAGTGGGCGCTTCTAACCATTTTACATTAACACCAACAATAGGAGAGAGGTTGCCCTTACTGTTCTCATTTACCACGACCCCGGTAACAATATGGTCGTGATCATGGTCGTGGTCTCCCGCATGGTCATGATCGTGCGCAGCCTTTGCATTTAATTTATCGTCCAAACGGTCATACAAGCAGCATTCATGCAAGCTGTTGTACACCTCGTCGGGAGCATTAAACAAAGGAGTATCATGTCCGGCCTTCGCTATAGCCTCTTGAATGGCTGTCGAGGTAACGGTTTTAGATTTATATTTTACGGTAATCTGATGCGTTTTTAAGTCCCATAATGCCGATTCGACACCTGGAATTTTTGCTGCGGTTTCAATTCTTTTTTTACACATACCGCAGTTGCCTGCAACGGTAAAATTTGTTGTACTATCGGTTTGGGCATACGTATAATTTGCTATAAAAATAAATAGCAAGAGGGATGTTAGTCTAACTAATAATTTCATTTTTTTTCTTTTATATTTTGTAAAATAGAAACATAAGGACACAGGTTACTATGTCGTATTATTCCAATGCAAAAAAAAGAAAGGGCTAAATTCTGAAAATACAGTTTAACAAGAAAGCCGGTGGCGAGGTGTTTGAGAAACCATAACCTGCATAAGCTTGTAGGGGCATCGTATTGACGATCTTTTCAACAGGTTTTAAACCAATCCATAATAAGGGAACAATGGCTGGTGTAAAAGTAAAAGATGTCGTGTTTTGACCCGGAAAATGTTTGTCCGATAAAGAGTCAATTTTTACTTCAATATCGGTACACTTACCCGTTTTACAGTACATACTATTTTCCTGCTCTTGCGCAGGAAGAGACGTCTTTGCATGTGCCGTCTGACACATCGGACAGCTGGCATGCGAAGCATTGTCGAATAAACTTAAAGATGTTTTTCCACCACATTGATGCAAATATACCGAGCCCCCGAAGGAGACAGCAGCATAAAAAATGCATAGCAGTAGGGTAAATAATCTTTTCATCAATTACAAATATAGTTTTTTTGTGGCACAATAAAAATTTTATAGTTTTTACATTTTTAGTAAAATAATTGCCATCTATTTTTTATTTTTAGTTCAAACCTAGTGCATTATGATACATTTATTTCAACAGTCAGTTCTCGCGGTATTGGGAATTATTGGTTTACTATCCTTGGCAATTATACTATTTAAGATTTATGGTAAGATCATATCGAGAATCCAATAAATAGCACTGCATTGGGATTGCAGCAACCGGTATAGCCGTATTCTGGTAATACATCTGTATGCAGGTTTAAAAAGGACGAATAACCAACAATAGATCGTAATTTTTAAACCTGACATACCCTGCTATGCCATTTTAAAATGTGTATGTTTTAATTCTGACATCCTTACGCACATTTATTTATTTCAATTGCTGTCGTAAAGAGGGATCTGTAGAAGCTTTAATAGGCTATAACATCCTACTTCTTAGGGCTCGATAACTACAGCAACCGGAGGCTAGTATTTAATCCTTGCAGCAGCTGCAAGCAGGTGCACAGCTATACGCTGACAGCCAAACGGGCTGTTGTGTAAAATGGCTATTCCGTAGGGGTATCGTTTACTGTATGGCGGGTTTTAACCCAATTTCACGGAGGTAAAAGCCTAAAATACCTTTTACTAATATTGATAAGTTATATTCTTTCTATCGATACCAAGATGCCATTTTGGGCCCTGCTCAATAATCTTACGAAACTGCCCATTGAGGGTGGTATGCGAAGAACGCGTAAATTTTATTTTGGTTGGCGTACCGGTATTATCGAGCTCAAATTGCACCATAAAACTGATATCCGCTGCAGCAACTTTCGCAAATTCTGTGTCCAGATAATTTTTGTACCGTTTCCAGCCCAGTAATGGTTCCGAATTTTTAGATTCATTAGCTTTTATCGATAACTCGTCGAAAGCTTCGCCATTTGATGGATTTAGCGATATGGTTTGCTCACCGATGGTCGTACCTATTTCACGTGTTTTATACCCGGGGGCCTTTATTTCAAGGTTACTTTTTATTTTAGAGGCATATGCAAATCTTCCAGTAGAATCGGTCGTGACGATTTGTTTGGAGTCCAAGTCTTTAACCTTGACACCTGCTAAAGGTTCCCTGGACTGCTCATCAATTACGCGCCCCAACATCATACTCGTTTGCGGATCGAGGTTCATACTCGTCAATTTTGCACGCAGCTGCGCTGCGGAAGTTACGTCCTGTACTGTTTTATTTTTTGGTGATGCGTTAGAGGCTATTAAAATACTTTTGGTATTCGCGGCAACCAAACTCTGTCCGGCATCTGTAGATTTACTGATTTCAAGTGTTTCTTCCTCCGTGGTTTCATTATCAAAAATACGGTTATTGCGGTTCCATATAGCATTGCCTCCAACACCTTTTTGTGCAGGAATATATACAATAATAGTTTCATCTCTACGGTTCGGCGCTGCGGGGAATTTTTTTGGTGTTTTATGGTTTACCCTTGGTCTAGCTAATGCTGCAGGCTTCTCTAGTGCTAAGGGCAGATCTTCCTTGCTGTTAACTCCAGAATGATCGTAATCCTGCTGTTGCAAATCATCAGAATAAGGTACTTTCTTAGCGCTTTCGGTCGAGCTTAAGTTATTGGTTGCGTTCTCCACCTCCGTCGATTGTTGTGAAATGCCATTTAAACGTATCATATAAATACTACCGGCAACAAAGGCTAACAGCAACGATGCAGCCATACCAAGCCATTTTTTTGATAGCCCCAAAACTTTATTCTTTTGCGTGTTTAAGCGCTTTTTTGCCAAGTTTTCTTCCATCTCCAAACCCAGGATAATGTCCATTAACATTTCGTCCGCATGAGAGGCACGTTCAATTTCGAACATCTCCCTAGACGACAATTCACCTTTCACGTAACGGCGAAGATAACTTATGTTATGGAATTCTTTATTCATGGCTTCTATCCATACAGTTCTTTAGATTGCGTTTACCATTTTGAATATAGCTTTTCACAGCCTTCATGGTAAAGCCTGTTACTTCAACGATATCTTTATAACAGGTTTCTTTTATGAAAAACAAATCTACAGTTATCCTTTGTTTTTCGGGAAGCTTTTCCATGCAATGTTCCAATTGTAACAATTGTTCCTCCTTTTCTTGATTGTTATCTTCCGGATGCATATAAACCTCAAATTCCACAAAACTATCCGTAAAAACCTCTGGATGATTTTTGTTCGATCGTAGCATCATTAAACAATAATTCTTGCTAACCACATAAAGCCATTTTGGGAAATTATGTATTTCTTGTCTTTTAACTTTTACCGTTAGCTCTTCAAATATCTGCATAACAGCATCCTTACTTTTTTCGGTATCTTTGAAATAACGTAGGCAAACATAGTACACCATTTCGGAATGGCGGGCATACAGCTGACCCAAAAAAACCATATCATTCGACGCTAGATAACTGTCCAGAAGCTGGTTATCATCATAATCGGAGTTGTTCGGCACTTTTAAAGGTTGCATATTAGTGTGTTAAATTAATTTTTTTTTTCTAATTATGGAAATTTTCATTTTGTCGCATCCCTTGAAAGAATTAAAAAAATGAACATATGAAAGCAATTACAATAATTCTCATTTTATTCTCCACCCTTCTATTTGCAGAAGAAAAGGAGCAAAATATTACAGGCACCGTTACCAATAATTTGGATGGTAAAGCCATAACTGGTGTTGCCGTTACCGTTGTCGAAAATAAAAATGCTGTGGTGTATACCGACAAGCAGGGTAAGTATAGTATTGTAGCCCATGAAGGCCAAACGTTACGGTTTTCAATGGTTGGCTTTTTAACTGAAGAAGTAAAAATTAGCAAGCAAAAGGTCTTAAATATGGCTTTACTGCCTATAGAACATAAGCAAAAAGAAGTTGGTGCAACGTCTATACCGCTTCAATACCAAGCTATGGATGCCACAACGGCTGGTGTCATGGTGAAAACGAGTCCCCGTACAAGCCATACGGAGCGTTTGATTAATAGGGCATCGATAGGGGTAATGTATACCCCAAATCAAGCCAATACTGAAAGTTACAAGGAGTTTAAAGATAATTCCTTTAATAGTCCATTAAAAAATCCACTGTCAACCTTTGCTGCCGATGTGGATGGTGCAGCCTATTCCAACGTAAAAAGATTTCTCCAAATGGGGAATTTACCTCCTGTAGATGCGGTACGTATTGAAGAGATGATTAATTATTTTCCGTACGACATCGATGGACCCCAAAAAAATGTACCTGTTAATATTATGACCGAGTTGACGAAAAGCCCTTGGAGCAAGGAAAATCAGCTTTTACGTGTTTCGTTAAAAGCCAAGGATATTTCACGCGATAAACTGCCGCCAGCGAATTTAGTTTTCCTGATTGATGTTTCGGGTTCCATGTCCAGTTACAATAAACTACCCCTGGTAAAATCTTCGTTTAAATTAATGGTAAACCAATTACGACCTGAGGATCGTGTTTCTTTGGTTGTTTATGCTGGGCAGGCGCAGGTGTTGCTGGAGTCTATTGCTGGCGATAAAAAAATGAAAATTATAGAGGCTATAGATGCTTTGCAGGCTGGCGGCAGTACTGCGGGGGGGGATGGTTTGAAGATGGCTTATCGCCTGGCTCGTGAGAATTTTATTAAAGATGGCAATAACCGTATTATTATGGCTACCGACGGTGATTTTAATGTGGGCGCATCGAGCGATGCTGATATGGAAAAACTTATTGTAAAGGAGCGTGAGTCTGGCGTTAACATTTCTGTTTTAGGCTACGGTATGGGTAACTATAAGGATGCTATGTTGGAGACATTAGCCAATAAAGGCCGTGGGAATTATGCGTATATCAATGAAATTGCGGAAGCAAGAAAGGCGATTATAAACGAGTTTGGCGCCACCTTCTTTACGGTCGCTAAAGATGTGAAAATCCAAGTTGAATTTAACCCTAAGTATGTGCAGTACTACCGCCTTATAGGTTATGAGAATAGAGTTATGGCTGACGAGGATTTTAATAACGACACGAAAATTGGGGGCGATATGGGGGGAGGCCATATGGTAACGGCATTGTATGAGATTGTTCCTGTAGGTGTTTCCAGTACAGTAGTAGGCACGGTAGACCCCCTGAAATACCAGAATAACAGGGCTACAACGAAAAATAATAAATCACAGGAACTGGCTACCGTAAAGTTTAGGTACAAAGATCCCAAAGAAAACAAAAGTAAGCTTCAGGAAGTTGTGGTCCTGCCTGTGGTAACACCTTTAAACCATGTGAGTGAAGATTTACGTTTTATATCCGCTGTAGCGGAGCTTGGCATGCTGTTGCGGAATTCAGAATTTAAGCAAGATGCAGCCTATGATAGCCTTATTCTACGTGCTAAAGCAGCTAAAGGGCAAGATAAGGATGGCTATCGTAGTACCTTTATTCAGTTGGCTGAGGATGCCAAAGCTTTAGCCAATAAAATATAGTTGAAGATTTATTCCCTGTACGTAAAAAAAGGCAATACTCATCTGTATTGCCTTTTTATTTTTATAAGGGCGACCAATAGGCATAGGCTTGTTTCAGTACCTTTAGCCTATCGTTTTTATCTACAGTGAAATAGGTGAAACTACCACCCTCCGCACCAGGAAAAAGCGTTACTAACTCTAGCTTATCTTTATATTGGAATGCATAGAGAATATGGTAACTATCCATCGGAAACTCGCCAGCATCGTCAACACTCCAGGTGCTCATATCGTTATATTTTTCAGTATAAGGGTATGTTCGGATTTTGCCACTCGTTTTCTCTTTACACAGCAATAATACGGTTACACTATCTGCTACAGGTTTAAGCTGCGCTAAAAATATACTATCGTTCTGTGCTGTTACGGCAATAAGTTTGCCCGTTAGCAGCTCTGTTTTAGAGCTCTTGGCATATTTCTTTAAATCGGGCTGATGGCTGGCATCAGCAAATACCTCTTTTACCGCAAGAGCCTTGCGTTCTTTCGCAAAGGATGCTGTTCCGAGTAGGGCATAATCCAAGTTGAAATTTGATGCCGATGTTATGGCATAAATATCACCTCCAAGGTCCTTAAAATTATCGGCTGTCTCCCGGCCATTAAAAGTTGCACTTTCCTGCTGATGCCCCGTCTTACGGATTGCAACAGCGCCAGGTATATATACCTGGGTAAAGGTTGTAGTACTCGAATTTTCTTCATCCGGCAGTACAATAACCCCTTTTTTATCGTCACTTAATACTCCAAAAGCGATATCCTCTCGGCTTAAGGTGTCACCAGTCGGTGGGGTTACTTCCTGTGCTGCGGTATGTTGGGTTTCTTGCGTGTTAGTAGTTGCGGATTGGCAAGATACCAGTAAGCCTATTGCAGCAGTTAAAAATAATATTCCTTTCATCATGTGAACTTAAAGTACGCTAAATTTTGGAGCTCTTCGTGATGTTAATCCAAGCCACAAACAACAATATTAATGCTACACCCAGCCAGCGTAACAAACTTACTTCCTCCTGAAGCACAAAATACGACATGGAAACCGCAACCGGCAGCTCCACAGCACTTAAGATACTACCCAAGGATACACCTACAGTAGGCATGCCATAGGCGTATAATAAGGGTGGCAGCACAGTACCGAACAACGATAATACAAGTCCGTAGGTATAAATATCCGTGCCCAGGCTACCGTCAAGAAGAGCGATAGGCTGTAAAGCCATAAATACAAAAATACAAGCTCCAGTTACCATAAGGGCGCTTTTATGCACAGGTGGGTAGTCGTTTCCTACTTTACCATTTACTAAGATAAATACAGCATATGCTAAAGCAGCAAGTAAACCATATCCGATACCGATTAAGCTTACACGGCTAAAAGAAGCCTCAAATAATCCTGTTGCTAAAAGTGTAGCTCCTAAGATGCAAATAATACCGATACTTTGTTTAAGACTAGGCTTCTGTTTAAAGAATATATAATTAATAACCGCACTTATCCATATAAACTGCATTAACAATACAATAGCAATAGATGCCGGTACAAGTGCTACACATTTGTAATACAATATACTTACCATACCGGTTGAAAAACCAGATAAGATAATTTTCCATTTTGGGGTAATTTTGAGGTATTTTCCTTCCGTATTTAAACGTTTGCCGTATACCAGGTACAATACCCATAAAAATAGCATTCCCATCAGTGCCTGAATGCCGGTTACCTCGCCTAAACTATATCCTAATCCATAGGCCTTTTTAACAAAGGTGGATAGAACGCCAAAACTTGCTGCGCCTAAAAACACAGCTAATGCTCCTTGAAATCGCTTCATAAGGGGCAAAATTAACTAAGAAATGTCGTAAAATCTCAATTTATTTCCCTATGCTTGTACTATATAATTGTTACTATGCGTGTTACGAGTCTATATTTAGCTAGAATATTCTATTTCTTACTGCTTTTAACGCTTTTTTTATCCTCCTGTGGGGCTAAGAAAAAAACGGTACTGTCTAATCCTCGCGACAAAAACTACGGTAATGTTTATGCAAATGAAGAGAAGCATAAAGGAAATGTAGTATCCTATTATGCCGACTACCTTGGGGTAAAAGAGAAAGATCTTAATACCAAGCTTTATGTATTTATCGATCAATGGATGGGAAGTCCGCATCAGCTCGGCGGAACTACGCGATCCGGAATAGATTGCTCGGCCTTTGTAGGTATGGCCTACAATACGGTATATGGCAAAGATTTGCCGCGTACATCACGGGATATGGCGGAGGTGGTGAAGCGAAAGTACGACCATCAATTAAAAGAAGGCGACCTGGTATTTTTTTCTTTTGGTGGCAAGGCCATTGATCATGTAGGTATCTACTTGCAGAACGATATGTTTGTACATGTTTCAACAAAAAAGGGAGTAATGATTTCAAATCTCAAAGAAACCTGGTTTTATAAATACTTTACACGTTGTGGTACCCCCATATTATAAACACATTATTACATACGGGTTCTACTATCTCAAATGTAATACGTAGTTTTGTGGCCAAATAAGTTTTATCATGAGTGAAAAATCAAAAAAGATCTTTTTAGCGATATGTATTATCGTACCATTTGTAGTTTATTGTTGGGTATATTATGCGTCAATGATTAAAAATGCACCTTTCCGCTTCGCCGATTTTGAATCTATTGAAATCACTTATGGTACTCCAGGAGAAATGCTGAATAGCTATAACTCAAAAACACAAATCTATACCTACCTCACCAAAGACGATAAGCTGGTAACCGATACGTTAAAACTTCGGAACGATGATCTTTTGTATTTACATCGTAAAGCCCAGGAATTGGGGTTCTGGAATGTTGATAATGACATGACAACCGTACGTAAGGATTCTACCGAAGGCCGTAATGTAGCACGTTATATTTTAAAGTTTACCTATAAAGAAAAATCCAAGGAGGTTACCCTAGATGCCGATTACGACGGTACACAGAAAATGAAGGATGCAGCAAAATCAACAATAGACGCCGTTTTAACCATGCTGGCAGAAGCAAAAGCAAGATAAGAAGCACTTAAATTAAAGAATAAGCTTTGCTTAAAAATACACTGCCCCCAAGAGGTAAACACTTTTTGGGGGCATTTTTATGGCTATGGGGTAACTGTTTTTTTGCGGAGGATAATTTTTTAATACGCCCCTGAAAAGCCATACAACAAGGCATATATATCCCACCCAACGCCAAAGAAAGAAGTAATACCCGCAATACCTAAACTCAGGATTTTAGGCATACCTATACATTAAAGCTTTTATTGATTTTTATAAGGTCCCCTGCTGTGTATATAGCAACAGATAAAAACAATATCGGTAGGGAATAAGCAATAGGCTAGCCAAGAGCAGCTACAACGCCATACAAAAGAAATGAGCCCGATACAATTTCGGGCTCATTATCGTACGTATTAATAGCTATTAGCTGTCCATATTTTTAGGATACAGCTACAACTGATGTCTCTTTTTTATTGACTCTTATACTCGTGTTTATGCTTGAATAACAAGGCAAATGCGATTGCGATAACAAGCGTATAAGCCGCAAAGGCTAACCAAATATGTGGCCATTCTTTTACCTGTATAACCTGATCGAATACACCATCGTTTATTTGTATTTTTTTATGGGCAATCACTTCGAGAAACTTCGGGTTATCTGCTTGTGTATCTAGGTACGAAGCCAAATCGCTTGCATTGGTATACGAGTGGGTGAAATACTTATCGATAAGCCATCCCGACACGCGTGACCCTAAAATGGCACCAAAACCATTGGTCATCATCATAAACAAGCCTTGTGCCGAAGAACGGATTTTTGAATCGGTAGATGTTTCGACAAATAATGAACCCGAGATATTAAAGAAGTCAAAGGCCATACCGTATACAATACAAGATAAAATAATCATCCATAATCCCGAAGACGGGTCGCCATAAGCAAATAATCCAAAGCGTAATACCCAGGCCAACATCGCAATAAGCATAACATTTCGGATACCAAAACGTTTTAGAAAAAAAGGAATGGCCAGAATAAACAAAGTCTCCGATATTTGTGAAATCGACATTATAATTGTAGAGCGTTCTACAACAAAAGAATCCATATACTTAGGGAAATTTGCAAATTCGCTTAAGAACACATCCCCGTAAGCATTTGTTAACTGTAATGCTGCCCCAAGAAACATAGAAAATATAAAAAATAAGGCCATTTTATAGTTTCCGAACAGTTTAAAAGCTTCTAAACCCAGTATTTCAGATAATTTAGCATTTTCCTTGGTTAAATGTTGTGGCGGGCATTTAGGAATGGCAAGTAAAGCATACAAGGATAGAAAAATAGACCCCGCAGCAGCAATATAAAATTGTATTTCAGTCGCTTTATTTCCCGTTAAATTCGTGATCCACATGGCAGCGATAAACCCTACCGTTCCCCAAACCCGAATCGGAGGGAAGGCCTTGATAAGGTCATAGTTTCCTTGCGTCAAGGAGCTGTAAGCAATGGAATTGGATAAGGCCAATGTCGGCATATAACAGCACATCGCCAGTAACATCAGGGTAAAGAAGGAATTTGGATTATCTACTTTAGCCAAATAAATCAAGCATATGGCATAAAGTAAGTGCAGTAAAATATACAGGCGTTCAGCATTAACCCAACGATCTGCAATAATACCCACTAAGGTCGGCATAAACAAGGAAGCTATACCCATAGTTGCAAAAATTGCCCCAAACTCTGTTCCATCCCAATTTTTGGTGCCAAACCAATAATTGGCAATAGTAATTAACCAAGCTCCCCACACAAAGAACTGCAAAAAGCTCATTATGGTCAGTCTTATTTTTATGGACATATATTTATGTTATGATTTTCTTCTTTCGATTTCGTCTCTAATTTTAGCAGCAGCCTCATACTGCTCCTCTTGGATAGCCTTTTGTAGGGCTAAGTCTAACTGCTCTGAACTTAAAGATGCATATGGAGATGTAATGGGTTCAGGGCGTAGAGACGGTTTTGATGAATTGTTTTCTTCAGTTGAAGGAGTAGATGAGGTGGTGGTGCTGGATTCTTTCGGTGTATCTGTAGCTGCTGTCGAGCTGATATTTTCCAAAAAGGCAAAATCATTACTCTCTATCACGATGCCCGCTGCCGACATAATAAAGTCGTAGGTATAAATGGGGCATCCAAATCGTACGGCCAACGCTACAGCATCCGAAGTACGTGCGTCCAACTCCACTACACTACTACCATTTTTGAAAAGAATCTTAGCGAAAAATATCCCATCCACCAGGTTATAAATCAATACTTCTTCTAAATCAATGGTAAATGCTTGCGCAAAAGATTTAAATAAATCGTGTGTTAGCGGCCTGCTAGGGGTCATTTTTTCAATTTCTACCGCTATAGCCTGAGCTTCAAAGCCACCTATGATAATAGGAAGTCTCCTGTTGCCATCTACCTCACCTAATACAAGAGCATAGGCACCAGATTGCGTCTGGCTATATGATAAACCTACTATGTCTAACTTAATTTTATTCATCCTCTCACCTTCGATGGTACAAATATGTGAATATTAACGGCAAAAAAAAAGCGGTGGAAGTATTTTTTACCTTCACCACTTCTATTACTAAAGGATTTAGCTATTTAAATTCCTTTGTGATTTTTTAAGGCCTCAATTAATTTTGGAACCACTTCAAAAGCATCGCCCACAATACCGTAGTCGGCAACTTTAAAAAATGGCGCTTCAGGATCCTTATTTATTACGACAATAGTCTTGGAGGAGCTTACCCCAGCCAGGTGCTGTATAGCGCCAGAAATACCTATTGCAATGTATAAATTCGGACTCACAACGATACCAGTTTGCCCTACGTGCTCTGCATGGGGCCGCCAGCCTGCATCCGACACAGGTTTAGAACACGCTGTTGCGGCGCCTAGAACCTCCGCTAAGTCTTCCACCATAGCCCAATTCTCGGGTCCTTTAAGTCCTCTACCTGCAGAAACGACAATCTCTGCTTCAGGGAGTGCTATTTTATCCGTAGCGCGAACAATATCTTTTACTAAAGTGCCAAAATCCGCTTCCGTTAAGTCAGCCGTAAAGTCCACAATTGTAGCCGTGGTCGGCGCCTCTTTAGCCGAAAAGGCATTCGGGTTTATGCTAAGCACCTTCACCGGTGCATCTAAAGATACGGTGGCAATCGCCTTATTCGAAAATGCCGTTTTCGTTACCTTCAACGTATGGCCATCGAAGCTGGGTACAGCGGTAGCCCCCGCTACTAGTCCGGCATTAAGTTTTGCCGCAATACGCGGTGCCAAACCTTTGCCGCTAAAGGTATTTGATAAAACTACAATTTCTGCATTTTCTTGCTTCGCTGCAGCCGCAACAAGGGCAGCGTAGGCCTGATTAACGAAATTCTTGAGGTTATCTTTGTTTACATGTAATACCTTAGCTATGCCGTAGTTCCCTAATTTCTGCAATTCCGAAGCGCTGACATCCCCAATGGCAATAGCTATAGCTTCCGTATTTAACAAACCTGCAATTTCTTTACCATAAGAAGCCGCTTCAAAGGCCGATTTCTTTAAAATGCCTTCGGTATTTTCAATATATACTAGTACTGACATAATAATTTCTTTTTCGTTAGATTACTTTTGCTTCGTTATGTAATAAATCCACCAATCCATTAATATCGCTCTCGTCGACTAATTTAACGGCGCCCCGCGGTGCTGGACTGCGGTAGCTTGTAATTTTTGTTAATGGCTCTATAGCAATTGCGGTGCGTACTTCTAAAGGCTTCGTTCGTGCAGCCATAATCCCACGCATATTAGGAATCTTAACCTCTGCAACACCTTCCGCAGTTCCAATAACAACTGGTAACGATGCGGTCAGCACCTCCTTACCCCCCTCAATTTCGCGGTCAATCTGTGCCTGTCCATTTTCAACCTTTAAACCTTTGGCAATAGATACCGAAGGGATGTGAAGTAACTCGCCCAGCATGGCTGTTACCTGAGCACCGTTGTAATCAATCGATTCACGACCGGTTAAAATAAGGTCAAAACTATTTTCTTTAACATATGCTGCAATTTGGTTGGCAACAAACCAAGCGTCGCTGGCGGCAGCATCCACCCGTACCGCATTATCTGCACCTATGGCTAAAGCCTTGCGTATCGTTGGCTCTGTACTGCTATCACCAACGTTAATCACCGTAACACTTCCTGAGGTACTTGTAGCCAAATCTACTGCTTTGGATAAGGCAATCTCGTCGTAAGGATTGATAATGTATTGAATACCGGCCGAATTAAACTCGGTATCCGCTTGGGTAAAGGTTATTTTTGCTGTCGTGTCTGGGACATTACTTATGCAAACTAATATTCTCATACTATTGGCTTTTAGTTTAAAACTATTAATTATCAATTAGGTTTCTACCAAATATAAGTATAAATTTTATAAATCCTATGCGTGCATAATAATTTTGTTTTTTAACTTCGGTTTAACTTTATTTGTAATTTATAACGATTTAAATGGACAAAACTATACAGTTGCTCGAGTTTATTAAAGAAAGCCCCCATGATCCTTTTTTGCATTATGCCTTAACCATGGAATACGTAAAAGCCGAAGACTTTGAAAAAGCCAAACAGGGTTTTGAAAACCTGGTTCAAAATTTTCCAGATTACGTGGGTACCTATTACCATTTCGGGAAGCTATTAGAAAAATTAAATAATAAGTCAGCGGCCGAAGAAATTTACAATAGAGGAATACTTATAGCCAGCCAGCAACGCAAGATGCATGCTAAGGGCGAATTGATGGGGGCATTAAATATGCTAAAAGGTTTTGATGACGACGATGATTATTAAAAAGTCGGCATAAGTATAGTTTTGGTATCCTTTTTGATTAAGGATATTTAACAAGTACTATGCGGGTTTTATTTTACATATCAATAGTTGTATTTTTCACGTGTATCCTAAGCTGTATTAACAATCAGAAAACATCCGTAGCTAAGGAGAAAATGGAAAATCAAGAATTGCGGGCAGCAAATGTTGTCGGCATCTATTCAGGTAATTTACCTTGTGTCGATTGCGATGCCATCAGTACCGTTCTAGAAATAAACAGAGATCAATCCTATGTTTTGCGTTATACCTATGAAGGGAAGTCTGCAGATGAGTTTGTAAAAGAAGGGTCCTGGGAGATTGAAAAGAATAAACTGACGCTAAATGGTATTGATTATAAATATAAAGTAGGCGATGAAAATTTAGTACAGCTGGATTTGTCAGGAAATGAGATTACAGGCGATTTAGCTCAGAAATATTGGTTACCCAAAGTAAAATAAGGGTCAATAACAAAAAAGATCCTCATGAAGAGGATCTTTTTTGTTATTGACATATTTCTTTTAGTTTCGCTACCACCACATCAATTTCTTCTTTCGTATTGTTTTTGCTAAAAGAGAAACGAACGGATGGTCGAGCGCTATCGGCTTTTATTCCGGTTAGGACATGCGATCCAATATCCGATCCTGAACTGCAGGCACTGCCTCCTGATGCTGAAATACCGGCTATATCCAAGTTAAATAACAGCATATCGCTCATATCCGTGCATGGTAACGATACATTTAATACCGTATACAACGATTTATCGGCTTCAATATTTCCATTAAAACGAACATCAGGTATTGCCTTTTGCAATTCACTGATCATATAATCTTTTAGGTTTTGAATATAAGCCTGATGCGCATCCATATCACGATACGCAATTTCTAAGGCTTTCGCTAAACCCACAATACCATACACATTTTCGGTACCACCGCGCATATTTCTTTCCTGCGCACCGCCATAGATAAAAGGTTTTATCTTATTGTTAGCATTAATATATAAAAAGCCTACACCTTTAGGACCATGGAATTTGTGACCGGCACCGGTAATAAAATCGATTTTTAATTCCGAAAGATTATGTATATAATGCCCCATTGTCTGCACGGTATCCGAATGAAAGATCGCATTATAGGTATTACATATCTCTGAAATCTTTTTAATATCACTCAAGTTGCCTAACTCGTTGTTGGCATGCATAATAGACACCAACGAGCGCGGGTTCTCGGCCAATAAAGCTGTTAAATGAGCCAGGTCAATATTTCCCTTTTCATCCAGATTCAGGATACTTAATTTTATATTTCCGACCCTTTCCTGTTCCTCTAAGGTGTGCAAAACCGCATGGTGCTCTATTGGCGATGTAATCGCATGGGTAATACCAAAGTCGGCAATAGAGCGTGTTATCGCCATATTATCAGCTTCAGTACCACCAGAGGTAAAGAAGATTTCCGAGGGGGAAGCATGTAATAAGTTGGCAATTGTTCTTCTTGCCTTTTCAACTAATGTTTTAACCTGACGGCCATGTGCATGAATCGATGATGGGTTTCCAAAGTCATTTTTCATGGCTTCTACCATCACTTCAATCACTTCAGCGTCTAAGGGTGTTGTTGCTGCGTTATCTAAATATACTTGCATGCGGCAAATTTACGTATTGTGTATAAATTTTTTATCTTTTTTTTGGGTGGAAATCAATAGCATACCTACTGCTAAAAGGCAGCCAAAAAGTGCTATAAAAACAATAACATCTCCATTTTTGGTGTAGAATGTAAGGTCTTCATTCAGGTTTATCTCCTGCGTTAAAGAGGCAGGCGTCCACCAAGAGGTCTTTTGAACAATATCTCCACGTTGGTTAATAAAACCAGAGATTCCGGTATTTGCCGAGCGGGCTACCCATCTTCTATTTTCTATGGCCCTCAGTTTGGCATAAGCGAGGTGCTGATCTTTTCCTGACGTATTTTTCCACCAGCCATCGTTGGTAATAATCGTAATAAATTGTGCTCCTTTTTTTACATAATCAGCCACATAGTTTCCCCATATCGATTCGTAACAAATAACAGGTGCAGCACCGATACCGCTTTGGCTGTACAATACCGATGGTTCCGGGTCCGAGCCGTAACCTCCCGTTGTACCCCCGAAATGCTGAAACAGTGGTTTCATAAAAGCCAATACATTTCCAAACGGCATTAGCTCTACACCCGGTACCAGCTTAGATTTATGGTAAAACTGCAGTTTTGTTGAACCATCAACCAAAACTGCGGCATTGTAACTTTCTATAAACTTATCAGCATAAGGTTGTGCTGTAAATGTTTTCTGCTCCGGAAACAAAGCATAGCTTTCTATACCAGTAACAATATTTCCGTTATGGTAGTTCGCTAAGAAGGTTACCATCTGCTCGTAAGCGGGGTAGGAGCGAAAGTCATCTTCGTTGATTCCCCCTCTAGCCGATACTGCCGTCTCTGGCCAAATAAAAAACTCGGTATTCGGTTTAGCAACTTTTTCGGACAAGGCAATTAACTGCGCCAGCTGTTCCTCGGGCGTAATATCCCCAAATTTATGGTAAGGGTCAATATTAGGTTGTACCACCACAACCTCTGATGGATTCAAACGTTCCTCGAAGGTATTGTATTGGAATAAGGAAATCCCTATAGGCACAAAAAATACGATGGCAATAGCAACAAACAGTGTACGGTTGCTAAAGGCTTCGATTTTGTTTTTATATTGCCAGTAAGTCAAAAATACGAGTAAATTGCATATCCATACCCATAAGGTACCACCAAATACCCCCGTATAACTATACCACTGTACAAGCTGATGCGTATTGGCAAAACCATTGCCTAAGGTCATCCAAGGAAACTCCAAGCTCCAGCATTGGTGTAGATATTCATATCCAATCCATAGCGACACCAAAGCGATAAAGCCGCTTGTCACGGATTTTGTTTTCCGTATCTGATAATACAAGCGGAAAACTGTAGCCATAAGCAAAGGTGCCAAGCCAAAAGGAATTAAGGCTATAAGTAGGGAAACCGCAGTAGGCAAAAAGGCATTCATGGCATTAAAGACCCAATAAATGGAGGCTGTATTCCACACAAAACCGGTTAAAAATGCAGTCCAGAAAACTTTGCGCCCTTTATGGCTATAGTTACCGCGCATAATCTGTTCTACAGCCAGCAGCAGCGGTACAAATCCTACCAGTAATAAAAGGCCTGTATAAGGCATAGGAGGCCATGCAAGCCACAATATAAAGGCACTTAAAAGTGCCAGTAAATAATTTTGTTTCACGCTATTTTATAGTTCTGAAAGAATTTCTGCTTTTTTTGTCTCGTACTCCGCCTGTGTAATCAACTGTTTATCGTATAAGCTTTTTAGCTTTTTTAGCTTTAACGTTAACTCATCCTCATCCTCCATCTCGTGCGCAGGAGCAGGAATAGACACAGGTGTAGTCGTGGTAGCGGTTGTCGGAACAGGATTTACCTTAGGCTCATCCTTAACCGTTTCTGCTGTTGGAGCCTGCGGTTCCGGTGCGGAAATAACCGGTTTTTCAACTGCTGCAGAAGGCGTATAAACCTCGCGTGGTGCAACTACAGGTTTCGGCGTTTCCTTTACTGGCGCTGCTGTAGCCAGCAGTCCTTCATTTTTAGAATCTTCTAAAGCCTCTTTTATAAGCTGATATAATTTTCGAGCCTGTATTTTCGGGATATAATCTATGCTTAAGTTTTCTGCAGTAAACGGAATTACCGTAACCTTAGACCCGAAAATCTCCTCTTTAAATGCAATATCTTTAATATCTTTCCAGGAGAATATCTCAAAATTTGTCGCCAGGCCTAACTTCGTAAATTCGCATAAAAAGATGCGTTTATTACTGATGGTAATACTATCAGGCAACAAGGTAACAGCGGGTTTTTTCTGTAAGGCAATATAGCTGATTGCTTCACCGTGGGTAAGCATATCAACAATTTTAGTATATAATTTTTCTACAATTTTAGGATCTTGTCCATCTTGTATATATCGGTCTAAACTCATATGCGTAGAGATAAAAATTGTTTAGGTAAATATACTTAATTAATCTAATCCAGCCACACAAAAGACAAACTCACCTTTTATAGGGTTATTTTCAAAATGCTGCTTAAGTTCCGTAAGTGTTCCACGTACATTCTCTTCGTACATTTTACTTAACTCCCTAGAAATAGAAGCCTGCCGCTCAGGGCCAAAATAATGGATAAACTCGTCTATGGTTTTCAATATCCGGTGAGGCGACTCGTAAAATATCATGGTTCGTTTCTCCTCGGCAAGGATTTTCATGCGTGTTTGGCGCCCCTTTTTTACGGGTAAGAACCCCTCAAAACAGAAGCGGTCGTTGGGTAATCCCGAGTTCACAAGAGCAGGCACAAAAGCTGTTGCTCCGGGTAAACATTGTACCTCCAGCCCCTCTTTTATGGCTTCGCGAACCAACAGAAAACCAGGGTCAGAAATTGCCGGTGTGCCGGCATCTGAAATAAGTGCTATATGCTGACCCTCCTTGAGGAATTTAATAATCTCTGAAACCGCTTTATGCTCGTTATGTTGATGGTGGGCAAATACTTTTTTGTCGATACCAAAGTGCTTTAATAAGGGGGCACTGGTGCGTGTATCCTCCGCTAAAATTACATCAGCTTCCTTTAATATACGAATGGCACGGAAGGTCATATCTTCCAAATTTCCAATGGGGGTAGGTACTAAATATAACATGTTTCAAAGGTACTGTTATTTGATTAATCTTGTTGTTATATTTTATAGAGATATTACTGCCTATTATTTTATATTTCGTAAATTTGACCCTTTAAACTCATAATAACATATGTTGCAGTTAAATTATATCCGTGAAAACAGGGATGCGGTAATCGAAAGATTAGCCGTAAAAAATTTTAAAGAGGCCGGCCTAATCGATGAGATTATAGGCTTGGATGAACAACGCCGTAAGATTCAAAATGAATCCGACGCGTTAGCTGCAGAAGCAAATTCCTCGGCAAAGCAAATTGGAGATTTAATGCGTCAGGGTAAAAAAGAAGAAGCTGAAGCTATAAAATCCAAATCCTCCGGATATAAAGAGCAGGTAAAACAATTCACAGAAAAGCTTGCTGCAGTAGAGCAGGAGTTAAACCATAAGATTGTGCAGTTGCCAAATTTGCCACATCAGTCTGTACCTGTTGGTATATCGGCAGACGATAATGAGGTCGTTCTTACCCACGGGGAGCTGCCAACCTTGCATGGTGAAGCATTGCCACATTGGGAACTGATGGCAAAATATGATATTGTAGACCTGGAGTTGGGCGTAAAAGTTACGGGTGCAGGTTTCCCTGTTTACAAGGGTAAAGGAGCGCGTTTGCAGCGAGCTTTGTTGAACTTCTTCCTAGACCAAGCTGCCGAAGTGGGGTATAATGAAGTTCAAGTTCCTATATTGGTGAATGAAGCCTCGGCATTTGCTACCGGACAATTGCCGGATAAAGAAGGGCAGATGTATCATGTCGGTAATGATGATTTGTATCTTATACCAACGGCGGAAGTGCCGGTAACCAATCTATACCGCGATGTTATTGTCAAAGAAGATCAATTGCCCCTAAAACACTGCGCATATACACCTTGTTTCCGCCGTGAGGCAGGTTCCTATGGTGCGCATGTACGTGGTTTAAATCGTTTGCATCAGTTTGATAAAGTCGAAACTGTACAGTTGGTACACCCCGATAAGTCATATGAAGCCATTGAAGAAATGAGCCTTTATGTACAAGGGCTATTGCAAAAATTAGAGCTGCCGTATCGCGTTTTACGTTTGTGTGGTGGTGATATGAGCTTTGCCTCAGCATTGACCTATGATATGGAAGTATACAGTGCCGCACAAGAGCGTTGGTTGGAAGTATCATCGGTATCTAACTTTGAAACCTACCAGTCAAACCGCCTAAAGGTTCGTTTTAAAAATGCAGACGGCAAGATGCAGTTGGCGCATACGTTAAATGGTTCTGCATTGGCGCTACCTCGTATTGTGGCTTCTATTTTAGAAAATAACCAAACCGAAAAAGGTATAAAAATCCCTGCGGTTTTAGTGCCATACACTGGTTTTGAATATATTGATTAATACAGAAGTGGCAGCGCTATTTTGCAGTAAACTGCCCTTAAAAAATTAAAGCATAAAAATTAAGCGGGGTCATGACCCCGCTTAATTTTTATGCTTCTGCTCTTCTTTATATTGCTGTGCAAAAGACTTTTTCGGTAAAATCGGAAGATCCCGATTATCGCCCCATGCTTTTTTGAAGAACCTTCGGAGTATAAAATTCTTGAACCTTCCACCAAAGAAATCGAGCCACTTTCTTTTTTGTATAAAGTAGGCGAAACCTTTCCATAATCTTTTTTCCTCGACCGTTGCCAACCCTTCTTGTACCGAGTCTCTACGGTTTACCAGTAACATTTTTTGAATATCTATACCCACTGGGCACACCTCCGTACACTTACCACATAAAGTCGAAGCATAGGATAGATGTTTAAATTCTTTCATACCACTAAGGTGTGGTGTTATTAACGATCCTATTGGTCCCTGATAGGTAGTGTTATAACTATGTCCACCAATATTTTGGTAAATAGGACATACATTAAGGCAGGAACCGCAGCGTATACAATACAACCCTTCTCGCTGTTCCTTTTTCGCGAGCAGGCTGCTGCGGCCGTTATCCACCAAGATAACAATCATTTCCTCGGGGCCGTCTGTCTCGGAGCTTAGCCGAGGGCCGCTGATTAAACTGTTGTAAACGGTTAGGTTCTGACCTGTACCGTGCGACGCCAACAGCGGCCACATCAAGTCCAGATCCAGCATGTTTGGGATAATTTTTTCTATGCCAGCAAGGACGATATGCACCTTCGGGAAAGTGCTGGTAAGACGGGCATTGCCTTCATTTTCTGTAATAGCAATGCTACCCGTATCCGCAACCAGAAAATTGGCGCCTGTAATACCAATATCTGCCGTAATAAATCGCTCGCGTAGCAGCTCACGTGCCTTTTGTGTTAGCTGTTCTGCTGTAGCATCCAATGGCATAGCAAACTTTTCATGAAAAAGTTGGGCTATATCTTCGGTACGCAAATGCATAGCAGGGGTTACAAAATGATAGGGTTTTTGGTTTAACAACTGAATAATAAACTCCCCAAGATCACTTTCAAGGACTTCAACACCTCTTTTTTCTAAAAATGGATTCAGTTCTATCTCTTCTGTGACCATAGATTTAGATTTCACCACCGTGCGAGCCTGCTGTTTCTCCACTATTTTCCAAATCTCCTGCCGTGCCTCTTCCGCATCATTTGCCCAGATTACCTTGCCACCACTACGCGTAAAGTTGTATTCAAACTCTACCAGATAGCGGTCCAGGTTTTCTATAGCACGCCACTTAATCAGATTGGCCTTTTTCTTCGAATTTTCTAAATCAATAAATTTATGCTTGCTATTTTCAAACGCCCTATTGTACTTATCCATCGTACGACGTACAATCTCGCGATGATTAAGGTCAAATGATTTAGCTGAGCTATCTGATAAAAATTTTGTGGCCGTATTTTGCGCCATGGCTTGTATGTACTTAAAGAATCGTCTTGTAAAAATAAAAGTTGGTTAAACTGTAACCAACTTTTAAATATAAACTAATTAATTTAAAATTTATTGTTTTATACTTTTACTGCTAAGCTTAGTTCGTCAAGCTGTGCCCTGTCTATCGTTGCCGGAGCATCGATCATTACATCACGTCCTGCGTTGTTTTTAGGGAACGCAATAAAATCGCGGATAGTCTCTTGTCCGCTTAAGATGGCAACCAAACGGTCCAGCCCGAATGCTAACCCACCATGTGGAGGGGCACCATAGGTAAATGCATTCATTAAGAAGCCAAACTGCTCTTGTGCTTGCTCGTTAGTAAAGCCTAAATGTTTAAACATTAGTGCTTGCGTTTCCTTGTCGTGGATACGAATGGAACCACCACCAATTTCATTTCCGTTCAGCACTAAATCGTATGCATTGGCACGAACCTTTGCTGGATCGGTATCCAATAGGTGCATATCTTCTTTTTTAGGCGCTGTAAAAGGGTGGTGCATAGCATGGAAACGTGCCGAGTCTTCATCCCATTCCAATAGCGGGAAATCAACGACCCATAATGGTGCAAATTCCTCTGGATTACGTAGCCCTAAGCGATTTCCTAATTCCATACGTAAGGCACTCAGCTGGGCGCGTGTTTTAGAAGCAGGGCCCGATAACACTAAAATAAGATCGCCAGCTTTCGCACCTGTAAGTTCTGCCCATTGCGCTAAATCGGTTTGATCATAGAATTTGTCCACCGATGATTTATAAGAGCCATCGCTTTCACACTTTACATACACCATACCGCTCGCGCCAACCTGCGGACGTTTCACCCATTCGATAAGTTCATCGATTTGTTTACGGGTGTACGAGGCTGCTTCAGGTACCGCAATACCTACCACAAGCTCTGCATTGTTAAATACAGCAAAATCCTTGTGCTGTGTTACGGCATTTAATTCGCCGAATTTCATGCCAAAGCGGATATCTGGTTTATCATTACCATAGGTGCGCATGGCTTCATCGAATGTCATACGTGGAAAGTTGCCCAGCTCAAGGTTGTGGAATTTCTTTAACAATGAGCGGGTTAGTCCTTCAAAAACCTGCAGTATATCTTCCTGATCGATAAAAGACATTTCGCAGTCAATTTGGGTAAACTCGGGCTGTCTGTCGGCACGAAGGTCTTCGTCACGGAAGCATTTTACAATCTGAAAGTATTTATCCATACCGCCTACCATCAACAATTGTTTGAATTGCTGTGGCGATTGGGGTAAAGCGTAAAATTGCCCCGGGTTCATGCGTGATGGTACCACAAAGTCGCGCGCTCCTTCTGGGGTAGATTTTATCAAATATGGCGTTTCAACTTCACAGAAGTCTAAATTCGATAAGTAGTTGCGTACCTCCTGTGTAACTTTATGACGGAAAAGTAAGCTATTTTTTACTGGGTTACGACGGATGTCCAGGTATCTGTATTTCATACGAATATCTTCTCCTCCATCGGTGTTGTCTTCAATAGTAAATGGTGGTAATTGCGATTCGTTTAATATCGAAAGTTCCGATACAAGGACTTCGATAGCGCCTGTAGGAATATTGTTGTTTTTAGACTCACGCTCAATAACGGTGCCTTTAATTTGTATAACAAACTCACGGCCTAAAGATTTCGCGGCCTCCATTACCGATACATCTGTACGTGCCTCGTCGAATATAAGTTGTGTAATACCATAGCGGTCACGTAAATCGACCCATATCATAAATCCCTTATCCCTGGATTTCTGTACCCACCCGGCTAGTGTAACGGTAGTGTTGGTATTGGCAATGCGAAGTTCGCCACAATTATGACTTCTATACATATATATCTTTTTATTGAAGGTACAAAATTATTGCATTTGGCGGACAATAACGAATTATACCCTCTACGATTGATTAAAATTTTCAAGGTATTGCTGTTGTAAGGCCTACTGCGTGTCGCAAAAATGACGCTTTAATGGTCGAAATTTTTGGCCTTAAATGCTGGCTTTTTGAGGGCTTTTTAGGTACTAAAAATTTTATTAACAAATTGTGGATATTGGGAGTTTTGTGACTAGGTTTTTTTCTGCAGATTATACCGCCACTTTTTCCCACTTGAATGTATTTTTTGGTCAAATTATCTTTTTTTTACCCTCATTTTTGGTGAAATAAACAAGGAAAATATATTATGGGTTAAAAAAATATTCTTATCGCGATTCAATAAATAATGATGTTTTTAGCTGTTTTAGCAAGGGTTTCGAATGGAGTTTGTAGCTAAAATTTGATGTGGAAAACTTTTTTGTGGGGGATTGTGGGGGATTGTGGGGCAAAGTGTCTATTTTTACAATAAAATTAGATTAGGCATATAGGCTAATGAATTATTTGATCGGACAATACGAATGCAAGCTGGACGCCAAAGCACGAATGGTGGTTCCTGCAGCGCTCAAAAGGCAACTGCCTGATGTGGAGCGCGAAGGGCTTGTCGTAAACCGTGGATTCGACAAAAATTTGGTTATCTATACGCGTGCTGAATGGAATAAAATTTTAGATCAGCTTTCGCGACTTAATCAGTTTCAGGCAAAAAATAGAGATTTTGTGCGCAAGTTCACGAGTGGAGCAACGGAATTGATGCTCGATGCTGCTGGTCGTGTGTTGCTGCCGAAAAATTTGCTGGAATATGCGGCGATTGGTGCCGAGTTGGTTTTGGTTTGTAATCTGACGAAGGTGGAGCTCTGGGATAAGGTGAGGTATGAGGAGAAAATGGATGCTTTTACGGAGGAGGATTTCTCCGAATTGGCTGAACAGGTTATGGGGGATGTGGATCTTGATGGTCTTACCGGGGTTTAGGTTGGTTTAGCTGGGTTTAGCTGGGTTTAGGTTGTTTTATGAAATAGAATTAAATGGCGAACGAAGAAATATATCATGTGCCTGTCATGCTTCAGGAGTGTATTGAGGCTTTAGACATTAAACCTGAGGGCGTTTATGTGGACGTTACTTTTGGGGGAGGCGGCCATTCGCGCGAGATTTTGAAACATCTTGGCCCGAAGGGGAGATTGATTGCTTTTGATCAGGATCCGGATGCTTTAGCGAATGTGATAGCGGATGACCGTTTTGTATTGGTGCATCAGAATTTTCGCTTTCTGAAAAATTATCTTCGCCTTCAGGGGGTGAAACAGGTGGATGGCATTTTAGGGGATCTTGGTGTTTCTTCGCATCAGTTTGATGATGCTGAGCGTGGTTTCTCTATTCGCTTTGATGCGGATTTGGATATGCGTATGGATCAGGTGTCGGACCTGGATGCCCGGAAGGTGCTTAACACGTATGCTGAGGAGGATTTACACCGCATTTTTGGGATGTATGGTGAGGTGCAGAATGCGCGGTCTTTGGCGAAAACGATTGTTACTGCGCGCTTAACAGCGCCTATACAGACGGTGGAGCAGCTGAAGCAGATTATAAAAGGTAATGTTCCGAAAGGTAAAGAGCATAAGTATCATGCGCAGGTGTTTCAGGCTCTGCGTATTGAGGTGAATGGGGAGTTGGAGGCGTTGCAGGAGTTTTTACTGCAGACGGTTGGGGTGTTGAACCCGGCTGGACGTTTGGTTATTATGTCTTACCACTCTTTGGAGGATCGCTTGGTGAAGAATTTTATGTTGAAGGGGAAGTTTAAGGGGGATGTGGAGAAGGATTTCTTTGGTAATGAGATTAAACCTTTTGACGTGATTAGTAGAAAAGCTATTACGGCGTCTGCGGAGGAGTTGGCCTTGAATAATAGGTCTAGAAGCGCAAAATTGCGCATCGCAGCGAAGAAGGTTGCTGTAGATTAGGTTTAGGTTTTGGGTTTAGGTTAGGTTTAGGTTCGGGGCAGAGTATTTAGTTATTTATCTATTGGGATATGGCAAAAAAAAATACAGTACGTAACCAGGAGTTGAGTGAGGATGTGCAGGAGGAGATGTCGGATGCGGTGGAGGAGAAGGTAAAGGTAACGCGGAATTTTATGCGTACACTTTTTACGCCGACAAAACTGTCTACGTATTTGGTGACCAAGAATCTTCCTTTTGCTGCTTTTTTAACCTTGCTGGCCATGTTGTATATTTCTAATCGTCACTTGGCGGAACGTACGGTAAGGAGAATTGATTATTTGGGTAAAGAGGTGAAGGAGCTGAGTTGGGATTATAAATCTTTGTCGTCTGAATTAATGAAGTTGACAACACAGACGGAAATTGCAAAACGTGCCGATACTTTGGGGTTGAAGGAGCGTACGGAGCCACCAATTAAACTTGAAGTTGTTAAAACAAAAAAATAACCAAATTGGGTTAAATGAATATTAGAAAATCCATATTGTTGCGTGTGTACTTGGCTTTCGGGCTTATGGTATTGGGGGCTTTTGCAGTATTTGCGAAGCTTATTCACTTGCAATATGTGGATGGTGGTAAGTGGAAGGCTTTAGCGGATAGTTTAACCATTCAGGAACGTGTTGTCGAGGCTACACGTGGTAATATTTACTCGAACGATGGTAGCTTGTTGGCAACGTCGGTGCCGGAGTATGAAATTCGTTTCGATGCAATGGCTATACCGGAGGAGCGTAGCGATGTGTTTAATGCGAAGGTGGATTCCTTGGCTATTAGGTTGTCGGCGTTTTTTAAAGATCGCTCTTCCCGACAGTATTTGGTAGCGCTTAAAGAAGCACGGGCAAAAAAACAGCGTTACTTGCTTTTAAAACGTGCTGTTTCGCATCAGGAATTGAAGGTGTTGAAAACATTTCCGCTGATGCGGGTATTTCGTGAAGGAAAAACGCGCTTCTCTAGTAGCATGGTGTCGGTAAGGCAGAATAAAAGAATTTTACCTTTCACGAATCTGGCAGCACGAACTATAGGCTATAAAAACGATGAGTTTCGTGTGGGTTTGGAGGGCGCTTATGGCGATTATATCGAGGGTAAGAGTGGTGCTCAGATGATGCAGCGTATTGCTGGTGGGGTGTGGGTGCCCTTGAATAGGGAGGTGGAGGTTGCTCCGGTTGATGGTTCGGATATTATCTCTACTATTGATGTGAATATGCAGGATATGGCTCAACGTGCCTTGGAGAAGCAGCTGAAGGAAAGTAATGCCGATAATGGCTGTGTAATCTTAATGGAGGTGGAAACTGGGGAGATACGTGCGATTGCTAACTTCACGAAGGATAAGGATGGCGTCTATCGCGAAAAATATAATTATGCTATTGCGCAAGGTGCCGATCCGGGATCGACTTTTAAGCTGGCGTCTTATTTGGTGGCTTTGGATGATGAGTTAATCGATGTCAATACTACCATAGATATTGGTAATGGTACGTATAAGGTGCCATCGCATACGATTCGCGATTCGCATGCGCCTAAGAAATCTATTATCACGGTAAAAGAGGGCTTTGAACAGTCGTCGAACGTGGCGATTACAAAATTGATTAATCAAAACTATGGCGATCGTCCGGAGAAGTTTACATCGAAGTTGCATAGCTGGGGATTGAATGAACCTTTGGGCTTGCAAATTCCGGGTGAGGCGACGCCGCTTGTGAAAACTCCGAAAAGTAGAAGCTGGAGTAAGCTGTCGCTGATTCAGATGGCTTATGGTTATGAATTGAAATTAACGCCTTTACAGACATTGGTATTGTACAATGCTGTGGCTAATGATGGTCGGATGATTGCGCCTTTATTTGTTAAGGAGATTCGCCATTTGGGAAATACAGTGGAGAAGTTTGAGGCGCGTGTTATTAATAAACAAATTGCTTCAAAAACTGCCATTTCAAAAATGCGTGAGATGTTGGAGGGGGTAATGGTGGAAGGTACCGGTAAGAAGATGACTAGCCCGTTGTATACTTCTGGTGGTAAAACCGGAACGGCACAAATGGCCGACGATTCGCGTGGGTATGGTGCGCGTAGGTATCAGTCTTCTTTTGCGGGTTATTTTCCTGCCGAACATCCGAAGTATTCCATGATTGTCGTTATTCGTAACCCTAGAAATGGGTATTATGGTGGCGCAATTGCAGGTCCTGTTTTTAAGGAGCTTGCGGATATGGTGTATGCCAACGATCTGGCCTTGCACGGGCATTTTGCAACCCGTAAAGTTAATGTGGCTGGTCATAAAACACCACAAACGCTTAAGGGTTCTAAAGAGGCCTCAGAAAGGGTGTATGAAGCTTTAGGCTTTAAGGTGTCTAACTGGAGTAGCTTAATACAGGCGGATTCGGGCGCTACGGGGGCTGCTGCAGCATTGGCAGAGGTTAATGTGCGTGAGGGGGTTGTACCGAATGTGGTTGGAATGGGTTTGGTGGATGCTATTTATGCCTTAGAAAATGCGGGTTTTAAAACGCATGTTTATGGTAAAGGGAAGGTTGTCACACAGTCGTTGATTCCTGGGGAAAGATTAAAAATGGGAACAGGGGTAAGTATTCAATTGAATTAATATGAAGCTAAAGGATTTATTACACGCAATACCTGTTATAGAGGTCGTAGGGACACTGGATGTGGAGGTGTCTTCCGTTTGCTTCGATTCAAGAGCAGTCGTGGCGGGAGCTTTATTTGTTGCCGTAAGGGGGGTAACTGTGGATGGTCACTTGTTTGTGCAGACAGCTGTGTCGAATAAGGCCTTAGTCATTGTTGTGGATACCTTACCGGAGCTTATTTCGGAAGAGGTGACTTATATTGTTGTGAACGACACTTCGTATGCTTTGGGAATTATTGCGGGTAATTTTTATGGTAATCCTTCGGAGTCTTTGAAGTTGGTGGGCGTAACGGGTACAAATGGTAAAACGACCATAGCCACGTTATTGTTCAACTTGTTTGACAATATGGGGTATCAGGTGGGCTTACTTTCTACGGTGGAAAACCGTATCGGTAGCCAGGTGATTCCGGCAACACATACAACGCCGGATCCGGTGGCATTGAATCGCTTGCTACGCCAGATGGTCGACGTAGGGGTGGATTACTGTTTTATGGAGGTTAGTTCGCACGCTATTGTGCAACAGCGTATTGTGGGTTTACATTTTACGGGTGGTATTTTTACTAATATTACTCATGATCATTTGGATTTCCATAAGACCTTCGATAAGTATATAAAAGCTAAAAAAGGCTTTTTTGATGATTTAGATGGTTTTGCTTTTGCTTTAACCAATATAGACGATAAAAATGGTGCGGTGATGATTCAAAATACCTTCGCCCATAAAAAAACGTATGGCTTGCATAATGCAGCTGATTTTAAGGCTAAAGTTATCGAAAGTCATTTCGATGGGATGTTGTTAGCTATTGACGGGCGTGAGGTGTGGGTGAAACTTGTTGGTGGTTTTAATGCATACAATATCTTGGCTGTTTATGGCGCTGCAATTTTATTGGAGCAGGAGACCATTAAGGTTTTAACGGCTATTAGCGAGATTACGGGCGCTGAAGGACGCTTTGAAACGCTGCGCTCGGCATCGGGCGTTGTAGGTATTGTCGACTATGCACATACACCGGATGCTGTAGCCAATGTATTAGAAACGATTCAGCACCTTCGGGTTGCCGGGCAGCAGATTATTACGGTTTTAGGCTGTGGGGGGGACCGCGATAAAACAAAGCGGCCGGAGATGGCTAAGGTTGCCTTAAGGTATAGTGATAAGGTAATTTTAACATCTGATAATCCGCGTACTGAAAATCCAGAACAGATTATTAGGGATATGGAGGTAGGTGTATCTCCAGAGAATAAGAAAAATACATTAACCATTACAGACCGTAGAGCGGCAATCCGTACGGCTTGTCACTTAGCGAAACCTGGCGATATTGTATTGATCGCTGGAAAAGGACATGAAAAATATCAGGAAGTGAATGGTGTACGCCATCATTTTGATGATAAAGAAGAATTAGAGCAAACGTTTAACGAACAATAAGAGTCATCAATGTTATATTATTTATTTAGCTGGTTACAAGAACATTTTCATATACCTGGAGCAGGACTGTTTCAATATATCTCTTTTCGTACCGCAATGGCTGTGATTCTTTCCTTGGTCTTTACGACCGTTTATGGAAGTAGATTAATTCGCATTTTGCATAAGAAACAGGTTGGTGAAACTATTCGTGACTTAGGACTAGCGGGAGAGCAGGCTAAAAAGGGAACGCCGACGATGGGTGGACTTATAATTATTGCGGGGATTCTTATCCCTACATTGCTGTTTGCTAAACTGGATAACATTTATATTATTATTATGGTAGTAACCACGTTGTGGATGGGTGCTATCGGATTTTTAGACGATTATATTAAGGTTTTCCGGAAGAATAAGGAGGGCTTAGCGGGTCGCTTTAAGGTTATCGGACAGGTAGGATTAGGGGTTATTATTGCGATAACCATGTTTTTTCACCCTGATATTGTGGTGCGTGAGCAGGTGGTAAACCCTACTTCGTCGAAGCCTGTCGAGTTGGTTATCAATCCGCAGACGGGAGAAAAAACGTATGCCGAGAATGTAAAGTCTACAAAAACGAATATTCCGTTTTATAAGAACAATGAGTTCAATTATGCTAAGGTGCTGAGTGTATTTGGCCTGGAGGGTACTTGGACAACATTTTTGTTGTTTTTGGTGGTTGTAGTGCTTATTGTTACTGCCGTATCGAACGGTTCCAATCTTACGGATGGTATTGACGGTTTAGCAACAGGTACATCGGCAATTATTGGCGTTACATTGGCAATCTTGGCTTATGTTTCCGGCAATATTATATTCTCGGATTATTTAAATATTATGTATATCCCGAATTCTGGAGAGCTGGTGATTTTTGCTGGTGCTTTTGTGGGGGCTTGTATCGGTTTCCTATGGTACAACGCTTACCCTGCTCAGGTTTTTATGGGTGATACGGGCTCTTTAACCATCGGGGGTATTATTGCGGCATTTGCCATTCTTATCCGTAAGGAGCTGTTGATTCCTGTATTGTGTGGTATATTCCTTATCGAGAGTTTATCGGTTATTGTGCAGGTTTCTTATTTTAAATACACGAAGAAAAAGTATGGGGAAGGAAGACGTATATTTCTAATGTCGCCTTTGCACCATCATTACCAAAAAAAGGGATATCACGAGTCTAAAATTGTGACTCGTTTTGTTATTGTAGGTATCATTTTGGCCGTTTTAACCATTGTAACATTGAAAGTAAGGTAGCATGAGCAATATAGCACATACATATTATCCGCAGCAAGGTCGTTTAGTGATTCTTGGCGCCGGCGAAAGCGGTGTTGGGGCTGCCATCTTGGGGAAAGATAAGGGCTTTGATGTTTTTGTGTCGGATATGGGTTCCATTGATCCTAAGTATCAGACGCAGTTGCTGGCGGAAGAGATTACTTTTGAGGCTGGAGGTCACGATGAGGCGCTTATTTTAACTGCTGATTTGGTGGTTAAAAGCCCTGGAATTCCGGAGAAAGCACCTTTGGTTCAAAAGCTGCGTGCTGCAGGTATTTCGGTGATCTCTGAAATTGAGTTTGCCGCTCAGTATACCGATGCACGCTTGATTTGTATTACCGGATCTAATGGTAAGTCGACCACAACGTTGTTAACTTATTATACCCTGCAGAAGGCTGGTCTTTCGGTGGGCCTTGCCGGCAATATCGGGAAAAGTTTTGCCTTTCAGGTGGCTAGAGCGCAGTTTGATAGCTATGTATTGGAGATATCGAGTTTTATGCTCGACGATATGTACCATTTTAGGGCGGATGTTGCGGTTTTATTGAATATTACTCCGGACCACTTGGATCGGTACGATTATAATATGGATAAGTATGTGAACTCGAAATTCCGTATTATCCAAAATCAAAAGCCTACGGATTATTTTATCTACTGTGCCGATGATGAAGAGATTAATAAAGCTATGCCTAGGTTTAACATACCGGCATTGCAGTTGCCTTTTTCGCAGCAACAGTTTGTGGAGACAGGGGCATATTTAGATACACAGAACAATATATTAATAAGTATACCTAATACGGAGGCATTTACGATGAATATTGAAGAATTATCATTACAGGGACGACATAATACCTATAACAGCATGGCTTCGGGCTTGGTGGCTAAAATACAAGAGCTTCGCAATCAGCTGATAAAGGAGTGCTTAGGCTCTTATGTCAATATACCGCATCGTTTAGAGCATGTAGCCTATATTGGTGGTGTTAACTATGTTAATGATAGTAAAGCTACAAATGTAAACTCGGTATGGTATGCGTTAGAGAGCTTCTCTACAGATATTGTCTTGTTGTTAGGGGGTGTTGATAAAGGTAATGATTACGACATGTTGCGTGATCTGGTGAAGAAAAAAGTGAAGGCTATTGTTTGTATCGGTAAAGATACCGCTCGTATACACGATGCCTTTGAGGATGATGTGGATGTTATTGTAAACAGTTCGTCTATGCAGGATGCTGTGCAGATAAGCTCGCACTTGGCCGTGAAGGGAGACACGGTATTGTTGTCGCCGGCTTGCGCTAGTTTTGACTGGTTTAAAAACTACGAGGAACGGGGTGATAAATTTAAAGATGCTGTAATTTCGTTATAAATTCCTTAAAC
The DNA here is from genome assembly GCF_049319645.1 of Sphingobacterium sp. Mn56C. Lineage (NCBI taxonomy): Bacteria > Pseudomonadati > Bacteroidota > Sphingobacteriia > Sphingobacteriales > Sphingobacteriaceae > Sphingobacterium > Sphingobacterium sp. Mn56C. The sequence goes on along the minus strand of NZ_JBMOUC010000009.1, from coordinate 38,333 downwards.
TATGGAGCAGGTATTTTCGAAACTAAAAGGCGACAAATGGATATGGATTATCGTACTGATTTTATCAGGATGGTCCTTGCTTGCTGTTTACAGCTCTGTAGGAACTTTGGCCTATAAAGAGGGTAAAGGTACAGAATTGTATCTCTTTAAGCACTTTTCGATTATTGCTGTCGGTCTTGTATTGATGTATCTATCGCATAAATTGGATTATAAATGGTATGCCGGAATTTCTAAGATTTTAATGGGAATTACCATTCCGTTGCTATTGTATACGTTGATTTTTGGTAGTTCTGTTAACGAGGCTTCACGCTGGGTTACGATCCCTGTGATTAACCAGACTTTCCAGACTTCCGATTTGGCGAAGCTGTCGTTAATTACTTTTTTAGCGCGTATGTTATCGCGTAAGCAGGAGGAAATTAAGGATGTTAAAAAATCATTCCTCCCCATTATGGGCGCCGTATGTTTAGTCTTTGTATTAATTGCTTGGGCTAATTTGTCTACGGCATTAATGGTGTTTGGTACTTCGGTGTTGCTGCTGTTAATAGGTCGTATATCTTTTAAACAGATTGCTTATGTGTCGTTGGGAGTTGCTGTTTTAGGGATTATCGTGATTTCGATAGGTCCGCGTAGAGCCACTTATTTTAGTCGTGTGGAGGGGTTCTTTAAAACCGAACAGACGCACGACTCGCATGTCCCTTTCCAGGAGGATAAAAACTATCAGGCCAATAATGCAAAGATTGCTATTGCTACAGGTGGTTTGTTTGGTAAAGGACCGGGGAATTCAGTACAGCGTAATGTATTACCTCACCCGTATTCGGATTTTATATTCGCGATTATTATTGAAGAATATGGTACGGTAGGTGGTTTTATTTTGTTGTTTTTATACTTGGCATTAATGTATCGCTGTATACGTATTGTAACCATGAGCCCGCGTGCTTTTGGTGCCTTTTTGGCCGCAGGATTAGGGTTTAGCTTAACCATTCAGGCGTTGGCAAATATGGCTGTTGCAGTTGGTTTAGGCCCCGTAACTGGGGTGCCCTTGCCGTTGGTAAGTATGGGGGGAACATCGATATTGTTTACTTCCGTGGCATTGGGAATTATTCTTTCGGTGAGTAGAAATATCGAGGAATTAAAACAGGATGAGGAATTGAAAGAAACACCAATGCCGAAGAAGGTGGTGTTAGGAACGATATAAAAGAATATGAAAATGGCGCATAAAGTTATTATAAGTGGTGGTGGTACGGGAGGGCATATCTTTCCTGCGATTGCGATTGCAAATGCTTTGCGCACGCTTGAACCAGATATTGAAATTTTGTTTGTAGGTGCGCTAGGGAAGATGGAGATGGAAAAGGTGCCTGCTGCAGGATACAAAATTGTAGGTTTAGCTATTCAGGGTATTAACCGGAAGTCATTGCTTAAAAATCTGACTTTACCTTTTAAACTGGTTGCCAGCTTGTTTAAAGCCAGAAAGCTGATTAAAGACTTTGGCGCACAGGCGGCAGTTGGGGTTGGTGGTTATGCTTCTGGCCCATTATTAATGATGGCGAATTTTATAGGCTTGCCAACTTTAATTCAGGAACAGAACTCTTTTGCGGGTAAAACGAATAAGAGCTTGGGTAAGAAGGCTAAAAGGATATGTGTGGCATACCAAGGTATGGAGCAGTTTTTTCCAGCGGATAGGGTGCTTTTAACTGGAAATCCTATTCGTCGGGCTTCGGTTGATATCGCGGGAAAACGCGAGGAGGCTTTACGTTCTTTTGGGCTTTCGGCAAATAAAAAGACGGTGTTGGTAACGGGCGGTAGTCTTGGAGCGGCTACTTTAAATGCTTGTGTGAAGCAGGCTTTAACTGGGTTTGAACAACAGGATGTGCAGGTAATTTGGCAGTGTGGTGGGTATTACTATGATCGTTTGCAGGCTGAGCTGCATGGGCAGCTTCCTAGCCATGTCAAAATGATGCCGTTTTTGCAACGTATGGATTATGCGTATGCTGCTGCGGATTTAATCATAGCTCGTGCTGGTGCTGGAACGATATCTGAGCTTTGTGTGGTAGGAAAACCGGTTATTTTGGTGCCTTCACCAAATGTGGCGGAAGACCATCAGACAAAAAATGCTCGTGCTCTTGTTCATAAACAGGCGGCACGTATGGTTAAAGATGCTGATGCCGAGCAGCAGTTGATGCATACGGCATTTGATCTTTTGGCTGACGATAGGGCTTGCCAGGATTTAGCCCGTAATATTAAAGAATTAGCACTGTTGGATGCTGATGTGGTAATTGCTAAAGAGGTTTTAAAATTAATAAAGTAACAATGAATATAGATCAAATAAAACAAGTTTATTTACTAGGTATCGGTGGTATCGGGATGAGTGGCTTGGCCCGCTACTTCCACAAGCTTGGCTGTGCGGTTTATGGTTATGACCGTACGGAAACTGATTTGACTATGGCATTGGTGCAAGAGGGAATACCGGTAATTTATACCGACGATGCCCAACTTATTCCTGCAGATTTTAATACGCCTTCGGAAAATTCACTTGTTATTTTTACGCCTGCAGTTCCTAAAGATCTTCAGCTCAAAAATATCTTCGAACAACGGGGCTTTGAACTTTTTAAACGTTCGCAGGTTTTAGGTTTTATTTCGGCTAGTAGGTTTACTATTGCTGTTGCTGGAACACACGGTAAAACGACAACATCGACGATGATTGCGCATATTTTAAAAGATTCGGGATTTGATTGCTCGGCTTTTTTAGGGGGCATAAGCTCCAACTATAATAGCAATGTTTTGTTTGGTGCGAATAATGTCGTGGTCGTGGAGGCTGATGAGTATGACCGATCGTTTTTAACCTTACACCCGAATATTGCGGTAGTAACATCTGCAGATGCAGATCATTTGGATATTTATGGCGATGAATCGCATTTGATTGATTCGTTTAAGCTTTTTTTAGACCGTGTTGTAGATGGCGGAAAAAGTATCGTAAAGGTGGGGCTGCCTTTTCAGGGGGATATCAGTTATACGCGTGATGGTGTCGCGGATGCTTATGCGGCAAATGTGTTGGTCAAAGATGGGGAGTTTTACTTCGATTATAATGCCGATGGAATTACAGTACAGGATATCCGCTTAGGGATTCCTGGTCTTCATAATGTTGAAAATGCGGTGGCAGCAATTACTGTGGCACGTTTGTTAGGCATCGATATGGACAAAATTGTCGCTGCCTTAGCTTCTTTTGCAGGGGCAAAGCGACGTTTTGAATATATCGTCCGGAAGCATGATCAGGTATATATCGACGATTATGCACATCATCCGGAGGAGTTGCGCGCCTTTTTAACCTCTATGCGTAAGTTATACCCTTCGCGGAAACTTACGGTAGTATTCCAACCGCATTTGTTCTCTAGAACTAGAGATTTTGTGGATGGTTTCGCATCCGTGTTGGCGCTGGCTGATGAATTGTTACTGATGGAGATTTATCCAGCTCGCGAGCTCCCTATAGCGGGTGTTACGGCTTCATGGTTATTAGAAAAGGTGGATCTAGCCAATAAAAGGGTCGTTACTCCGGCGGAGGTTCTCCACTTTGTGGAAACGGAGCAGCCTGCATTAATCGTTACCGTAGGTGCGGGAGATATTGACCGGTTAGTAAAACCTTTAAAAGCAATAATGGAAAGATAATATGAGAAATATCCGTTGGAATTTGGTTTTATATACTATCCTTGGACTACTTGTCTTCGGCGGTTTAGTGGTGCTTATGGGAATGATTTCGCGTAAGGATAAAGCTCAAAACTGCGCTGGATTGACGGTGATGGTTGAGGGTAAAGAAACTTTTATCGATCAACAGGATATCTCTAACATGATACATAGTAAGTTTGGCGACTTATTACATATGCCTCTGAAGGAGGTGAAATTGCATGCCATTGAATTGGAAATCGAAAGATTGCCTTATGTATCTGCGGCTGAAGTTTATGCAGATATGGATGGTAAAATCCAAGTAAAGGTGCAACAACGGGAGGTTTTATTGCGGGTAATAAATAACAACGGAAAGGAATATTATGTCGACGCTGTGGGTAATAAGATTCCGGTTACCTTAAAATATGTTCCTCACGTATTGGTTGCCAGTGGTCATATTTCGGAAGGCTATAGTAAGCCTTTGGAAAAGGTCGAGTCGCAGCTCTTGAAAGACTTAATTAAGATTGTTGATCGTGTGAAAGACGATAACCTTTGGGGAAATCAGATTGTTCAGTTATATGTGAATGAACAAAAGGATATTGAGCTTATCCCTCGGGTGGGTAAGGAACTGTTGGTTATTGGTACGGCAGATTCTTTGGATTATAAGCTAGAAAGATTAGCACTTTATTATACAGAAATTGTTCCTAAGGTTGGGGCTGAGGCTTATCAAAAGGTCAATGTGAAATATGGCGGGCAGATTATTTGTGAGCGTAAGGGAAATTGGATAATGGATAGCTTGCAGTTTAAAATGAGTATGAAAAATAATTAATACAGCAAACAATACAGCAAAAATACAGCATATGAAACCAAAATTTACAGAAATGGACAAAGAGAATCCAATCATCGTAGGATTGGACATCGGCACAACAAAAATTTGTGTTACAGTAGGACGTCGTAGTGGTTTGAACAAGATAGAACTGCTGGGTGTGGGTAAGGCTGAATCTGCAGGCGTGAACAGAGGGGTCGTTGCCAATATCCAAAAGACGGTTTATAGTATTCGTGAAGCTGTTTCTTCGGCCGAAGGACAGTCGAACGTAGATATTAAAGTCGTGAATGTGGGTATTGCTGGTCAGCATATTAAAAGTATTCAACATCGTGGTATTCTTACTAAAAATGATGATGATGAAATTGGGCGTTTGGATGTCGAACGTTTAATCTCGGATATGTACAAATTGGTGTTGCCTCCAGGGGAGGAAATAATTCATGTGCTGCCTCAAGAATTTACCATCGATAATGAACCTGGTATTAAAGAACCTGTAGGTATGGCGGGGCGCCGTATGGAAGCTAATTTCCATATTATCTCTGGCCGTGTTACGGATATAAAAAATATAAAAAAGTGTGTGGATAACGCTGATCTTGAAGTGTCGTCCCTGCTTTTAGAACCTCTGGCATCATCTGAAGCTGTATTGGATGAGGAAGAGAAAATGGCTGGTGTTGTTTTAGTTGATATTGGTGGGGGTACAACCGATGTGGCTATTTTTCATGAAGGAATAATCCGTCATACTGCTGTAATTCCTTTGGGTGGGAATATTGTTACCGAGGATATTAGACAGGGCTGTGCTGTCTTACGTAATCAAGCTGAGCAGTTAAAGGTTCGTTATGGTTCTGCGCTGGCCGACGAAAATAAAGAAAATGAAGTTATCTGTGTACCTGGTATTCGGGGTAGAGATTCGAAGGAGGTTTCGGTAAAGAACCTGGCTTATATTATCCAAGCTCGGATGGAAGAGATTGTAGAGCATGTTTACTATGAAATCAAAGCTTCGGGTTACGAGGATAAATTAATTGCTGGTATCGTTATTACGGGAGGTGGCGCGCAGCTTAAACACTTGGTTCAGCTGGTCGAGTATATCACCGGTATTGATTGTCGTATTGGCTATCCAAATGAATATTTGGCGAAGACGGAAATGATTAGTAAGGTGATCTTTGAGGAAATGAAAAGCCCCATGTATGCTACGAGTGTGGGCTTATTGATTCGCGGTATTCAGGCTGTAGAAGAGGATGAGGCCGTACAATATGAAATTAAATCGAAGAAGACGGATAAAACACCGGTACGTGAAATTGCGGAAAAACAAAATAAGAAGGAAAGCTGGTTTTCTAAGATTATCTCTGAATTTATTCGTGATAATCAGGAAATCGATGATGATACATTTATTGGAAAAAAATAATTTTCCACACTATTAAAGTTTTTTCCACATTTTGACATTTGTTAATAACTTTTGTGGATAATTTGTGTATAATTACATTCGAATTGTTGAGTTCTGTAGGATAGCGTCAACTTGACAGTTCATAAAAATAGGATATTTATGTCGATACAATTTGAAATGTTAAAAGAGCAATCATCTATTATTAAAGTTATAGGTGTTGGTGGTGGCGGCGGTAATGCCGTGAACCATATGTACAAGCAGGGGATTAGTGGAGTTGATTTTATCATATGTAATACTGATGCTCAGGCCTTAGAGTTAAGTCCGATTCCTAACAAAGTACAATTGGGAGTTAGTCTTACAGAGGGTATGGGAGCTGGTGCGGATCCTGATGTAGGTGAGAACTCGGCTATCGAAAGTATTGACGATATAAAAAGAATGTTAGGTACCAATACCAAAATGTTGTTTATTACAGCTGGTATGGGTGGGGGTACAGGAACGGGGGCAAGCCCGGTTTTGGCAAAAGCTGCCAAAGAAATGGGAATTCTTACCGTTGCTATAATTACTACGCCTTTTGCATTCGAAGGAAAAAAACGCCGTGTTCAAGCAGAAGACGGTTTAGCAGAATTACGTAAATATGTAGATTCTTATTTGGTTATTTCTAACGACCGCTTACGCGAAATCTTTGGTAATTTAACCATGACAGCTGCTTTTGCGAAAGCAGATGATATTTTAACTACTGCAGCAAAAGGTATCGCTGAAATTATCACTATCCCGGGTTACTTAAACGTCGATTTTAAAGATGTACGTACCGTAATGAACGACAGTGGTGTCGCTATTATGGGGAATCATATTGCTTCCGGCGAGGACCGCGCAATTAAGGCTGTTACAGGTGCTTTGGCATCGCCTTTATTGAAAGATAATGAAATCGAAGGTGCGCGTTATATCTTGTTAAACATTACTTCGGGTATTACGGAAGTAACGATGGATGAGGTCGCTATTATTACCGACTATATCCAAGAAAAGGCGGGCCTTACTGCCGATCTTATTTGGGGTAACTGTATGGATGAAACGTTGGAAGATAGCCTTTCGGTAACCATTATTGCTACAGGGTTCCAAACGTCTGAGGAGCGTGTTAAAGAGAAGGAAAAAGAAAAAGTGGCTTTACCATTAACACCGGAGCCTTCATCTACTGCTTATGTGAAGCAGGTTACGCAGAACCAGTTTGTAGAACGCCCGGCAGAAGCGGCGCATGCTGTATATGTAAAGCCCGTTAATCCGTCCGAAGGACCTACCAATACAATGGCGCAGACAGATTTGTTTACTACGTCGGCAAGACCCGCAAATGTGTCGCAACAGGCATATCAGGCAGAGCCTCAAATGATACGTCACACCTTAGAGGTTAATGAGAATATAGTAGAAGAAGAGGGTAGAGCAGAAGAAAATCATGGTTATGAATTAAAAACTTCTCCTTCTTTGTTCGAATTTAAATTGCCTACGGTTTTTGATGCTTATCAGGATGCTGCAGCTGCTCCACAAGCTGTACCAGAAGTTTCTCCACGTACGAATGTAAATGTAAATGTAAACCAGAATCATATCGTAGAAAATAAGACCGTATTTGTGGAAAAACAGGAGGAGGTGAATTTTGAGGATCAGCTTTTGAAGACTAAAGAACGTATTCTGCGTTTGAAGGAATTGAGCATGAAATTAAAATCATCAAATGGTTTGCAAGAGCTGGAAAATGAACCTGCGTATAAAAGAAAACAGAAAGTTTTAGATGATGTTCCGCATTCATCAGACTCTCAGGTTTCAAGATTTACGCTTTCATTTGATGATGGCGTCACAGAAATCAGATCCAATAATTCTTTTCTGCACGATAACGTAGATTAGTATAAAATAGCTATATAGACATATACATAAAACAACTAGCGCAGGCCTTTTTTAAGCCTGCGCTAGTTGTTTATAACAGCTTTAACCTAGCCGATGCTACTAGCGCAGCAATCGGGGCTTTGGCCGTGCTTGTTGCTTGTCGTGTTATAGCGCTTAATAAAAACCCTACAAAAACAGCAGAAACATTTGGTTCTGCTGCTTTTGTAGGGTTAACACTTCCTGTGTATAAGGTAACGTTAAACTTAAAATTATACCCTATTCCTCCGTGTGTAATTTGAACAATTCGATGAGGTCTGGGATATTATTTACGGTAAGTTTTTCGAAAATTCGACTTTTGTACGTGCTTACGGTTGAAGAGCTCAAGCTTAGTAAGTTTGAAACATCTAAAATACCATGGCCCTCAATTAAATGTTTGGCTACATCCATTTCTCGGTTCGATAGCTTATTCAGTGGATTCACTTTGTCCAGGCTTGCCTTGGTGCTTGTTAGTTTCTGAACATACAGGTCTTTTACTGCATCGGACATATATTTACCGCGTTCCTCTATACATTTAATGGCATTCGCCAGCTCTTCCATTGCGGTACTTTTATTTAAATAACCTACAGCACCAGCCTCGATATAACGCAATGCGTAGATGTTTTCATCGTAGGAGGAGAAAACTAAAATTTTTAGACCACTTTGGATATTTAAAATTTCCTGTATTATTTTAATATTATTACCTCCGGGCATATTAATGTCTAAAAGCAGTAAATCAAAATTTTGAAATTTAATGTGGTCGTAAACCTCTTTTATCGTTGATGCCTGTGTAATTTCGGTGCCATTAAACTTTTCTTTTATTATCACAGATGCGCCTAAACGTACTATACTATGGTCATCGGCAATAAGAATATTTTTCATAGAGTAAAGTTTTAGGGTTGTAAAATAACTTTGGTATATAGTATTTCGTTAAACAAATATAATAGACTTCTTTAGCTTTTTTTTATCTTTTTAAAAAAACTATCACTTTTGCAAATATATCATTAATTATGATTTATATCACTATATTTGTTATAGTGTAAAAAATTAATCTTAAATAAATTATGGGATTTATAAAGGAGTTTAAAGAGTTTGCTATGCGCGGAAGCGTAATAGATTTAGCTGTCGGTGTGGTTATAGGCGGGGCATTCGGAAAAATTGTTACTTCACTGGTAGAGGATATTATTATGCCCCCAATAGGCTTCCTTACAGGTGGTGTAGATTTCGCCAGTTTTAAATATGTAATTACGCCTGCTGATGCGGCGACAGATGCTGCCGAGGTGGCCATTAAATACGGTAGTTTTATTAATGTCGTAATTCAGTTTTTAATTATCGCATTCTGTATTTTCGTTGTTATTAAAGGCCTTAATTCATTGAAGAAAAAGGAGGAAGTAGCTCCGGAAGCTCCTGCTGCACCAACGAAAGAGGAAGCCTTGCTAACGGAAATTCGTGATATTTTACGTAATAAATAATTATTCACGGGCTTAAACATAAAGTATACAGCTGGGGCTGTGTGTTTTTTTGTTTTTTATCCTTGCTAATTTCGAATTAATAGAGTACTTTTGCATTCCTGTTTTTAGGAAATAATTGGTAATTAATATAAAAAAATATAATAAAGCGTCATGAAAAGAACATTTCAGCCTTCGCAAAGAAAAAGAAGAAATAAACACGGATTTAGAGAGCGTATGAGCACTGCTAACGGAAGAAGAGTATTGGCATCTCGTAGAGCTAAAGGCAGAAAACGTCTTTCAGTTTCTGACGAATACCGTCACAAAGGTTAATTATTCTTTGTGCGCCGGTGACATAGTTTTTGGTGAATTCGGCCTATTATCGTCATCGTATGAGTGAAAAATTTAAAAAAGAAGAACGACTTTGCAGTAAAAGCGCTATTGATGAGCTTTTCAAAAGTGGTTCTTCTTTTGTTGTTTTTCCATTTCGGGTGGTTTTTCTCGCCAATCCTGTTACCGATAAGGGGCAGATTGCCCAAGTGATTATATCGGTTTCCAAAAGAAGATTTAAACGGGCTAATGCGCGTAATCGTATTAAAAGGCTAATGCGGGAGGCTTATAGGCTACAGAAAGAAAAACTCTTGTATGCTGCTTTACGTGAGGCTGGAATACGCCTGAACTTGGCTATTCAGTATGTAGGTAAAGAAGAGCTTTCTTTTGTTTTAATGCATACAAAAATGGAAAAGGCCTTGAAAAACCTGCTGGATGAACTTATTAAAAACAACACTACAGGCATTTAGCTGGCTTTTAAAGCAGTTTTTTTTGCTGTTGATACGCTTTTATCAATTGTTTATCTCCCCTTTATGGAGTGCCAACTGCCGCTATACCCCGACTTGTTCGCAGTATGGTAAAGAGGCAATCCTAAAATATGGCCCTTTTAAAGGAGGATGGATGGCTTTGAAACGTATTGCACGTTGTAATCCCTGGGGAGGGCATGGACATGATCCGGTACCTTAATTTAGATAAGTAAATGCTATGCTTAATTATATCTTACAGATAGATACAGCTACAGATAAATGTTCGGTTTCTATTAGTGCAAATGGCACGACTATAGGATTGCGGGAAGCCGAAGAACCTAATATGCATGCGTCCATGTTGACGGTGTATATAGATGAACTCCTTTCGAGCTTATCTTTACTGTATAGTGATTTAGTAGCCGTAGCTGTTAGTAAAGGTCCCGGCTCTTATACTGGCTTGCGTATAGGGGTTTCTACGGCCAAAGGTTTATGTTATGCATTGGATATTCCTTTAATTGCCATAAATACCTTAGATAGCATGTTTAGCGGTTATGTGTCTACGCATGGCTTAATTCAGGCTGCACGTTATATACCCATGTTGGATGCTCGTCGGATGGAGGTGTATGCCAAGGTGTTTGCTGGTAACGAAGCTTTGTTACAGGATACCGCAGCGATTATTATAGATGAACATACCTTCCAGGCGTATTCCCCTGCGGATGTTTATCTTTTCGGATCCGGTGCAGCAAAACTTTCTTCGCTGTTTCAACAGCAGCCTCAAATACATATTGATGCAACCTTTGCACAATCTTCTGGTTTCTTAAGTAAACTTGCCTGGCGTAAGTTTACCGAAAAAGATTTTGAAGACCTCATCTATTTTGAGCCCTATTATTTAAAAGAATTTGTGGCTACACAACCCAAAAAGATTTTAGGTAAGTAGGGGAGACGGCGGTGTTACAACCAACGTTTCTTTTTAAACCATAGGTAGATCGCAATAGAAAGCACTAACATCGCTAGCATTACGGCGGCGTAACCATAACGCCAATCTATTTCTGGCATAAACTTAAAATTCATACCATATACCCCTACGATAAAAGTTAGTGGCATAAAAAATACGGATATGATAGTTAGCGTACGCATAATTTCGTTGGTATGGTTGGATTCGATATTAAAATATATCGACAACAATTGCGCTGTATTCTCGGATATATTTTTATATAAGGTGCTGGTTCGGTAAAAGTTATCCCGCAGGTCTTGGGTATATATGTTTTTATACGCCGGCATATGGAAGTAATCGACAATATCTTTGTATAGGGTTAATACATTACGTATCACATCGGTTTGACGTTTTATATAGTATATTTTTTTCATAAACGGTTTTCGGTAGTGGTGTAAGAAAACCCGCTCTTCATATTCATCCAGTCGTATGGCGATATTTTCCAACACAAGGGATTCAAAGCTTTTTAACGATTCGGAGACTATCGCATTAACCAAACTTTTACTCGAATAAAATTTTTTGCTCTGCCGATCCATTTTTTTTAATTGCTCTAAAAACTGGATATGATTGCGGTGTACGGTTATCAACATGTTTTCGTTGTAAAAAATAGATATGCGATCCGTTATTTCAATTAAAGAATCCGAATCTTCCGCAATTTTTTTTGGAATAGACCGTAAAACTAAAAAGTGATAATTTTCAAACTCTTCAATTTTGGGTAAATGCCCCGATTCTAAGCAGTCTTTTATAGAGGCCTCATTCAGGTTGTACTTTTCTTTTAGGCCATCAAAGTCTTCCATCTTCGGATTAGCGATGTCAATCCATTCAAAATTATGTGTTGGTTTTTGTAAAATGTGTTCCGCCATTATACGCTCTGAGTTGTTTTTCAAATTAAATATATAATTTTTTGGCGCTATTTTATGGTTTATCCTTGTATTGCTTCTCTATTTACGTTACTGCCTGTTATGCTTGGGGCTTTTTTAGGCTGTATTAGGGGTTAGTACCCATAAAAAAGACCAGCTATTTTGCATAGCTGGTCTTTTTATTATGGGGATATTATTTTTGACTTATTTCTTGTCTGTACCTTTTTTCGCTGCGTATTCTTTGTTCAGTGCTGCAACGACTTCTTTCGTTACATCCAGTTTTGGATCGGCATAAATTACAGCAGGATTGGTTTTAGAATACGTCAATACAAATTGGTATCCTTTTTCTTCTGCATGTTTTTTCAAGTAATCGGTAATCGTGTTGTACATCGTATTGAATTCTGTCGCTTCGTCTTGTGCTAAAGAGCTTGATGCATTTTGGTTCAATTGTGCCAACTCTTGTTGTTTACGCGCTAAACGCTCTTCGGTAGCCTGACGCTCTGATGCACTCATGGTACCTAACTTCTGTTCGGCTTCAGCTACCTCACGTTGGAAGGCTTGTCCCTTCGCTTGTAGGTCGTTCTGTGCTTTTTTAGCCTTTGCCTCTAACTTGGCTTTAATATCTTTAAAATAAACGTACTTCTCAGATAAGGAGTCCGAATTTACGAATACAATTTTCTCTTTTCCAGTAACAGGGCTGTTTACCGCTGTACTATCATTTTTTACAGGTGCTGTTGCGCTGTTGTTATTTTGGCTACAGGCAACGGCTGTAATTGCTAAAGCGCCTAAGGCAATTTTTGAAAGATTTGTAAGATATTTATTCATTCTAATAGCGTGTTTTCTGTTAAAGAAGCAAACCTACTATAAAAAAATTGAAAATCCATTATTTTACAAATATTGTGGGTTAAAAATGTGTTTATTAGCAAATTTTGACCGCCCGAAACCTTGCTTAAGTCCTTAATTTTTATTAACTTTGAGAGTTAATTTTTTCTGATTTTAATAACATTCATGAGCGAAGAAAAAAAGAATCCTACAACGTATTCTGCCGATAATATTCAGGTTTTAGAAGGCCTGGAAGCAGTGCGGAAACGACCATCCATGTATATTGGAGATACGGGTCCTAAAGGTTTGCACCACTTGGTGTATGAGGTTGTCGATAACTCTATTGACGAAGCTGTAGCTGGTTACTGCGATGAAATTCACGTTACTATCCATAAAGATAATTCGATTTCTGTACAAGATAACGGGCGTGGTATTCCTACAGGTATTAATAAAAAGGAAAATAAATCAGCCTTGGAGTTGGTTATGACCATTTTGCACGCTGGTGGGAAATTCGATAAGGATACGTATAAAGTTTCTGGTGGTTTACATGGTGTTGGGGTTTCTTGTGTGAATGCCTTGTCTACACACCTGAAAGCTGAAGTACACCGGGAAGGAAAAATCTTTAATCAGGAGTATGAACGTGGTAAGCCTATGTACGAGGTTAAAGCCGTTGGTGTATCGGAGAAGACTGGAACGATTGTAACATTCTCTCCAGACCCTGAAATTTTTACGCAGACGATTACCTATAACTACGACACGTTAGCAAATCGTCTTCGGGAATTGGCTTTCTTAAACAAAGGAATTACGTTAACATTGGCCGATGAGAGAGAGCCGAATGAGGATGGATCCGATAAAAAGGATGTTTTTTTCTCGGAGGGTGGTTTACGCGAGTTTGTGAAGTTTCTGGATGGAAATAGAACGGCATTAATTCCTGAGCCTATTTATTTAGAGGGGGTTAAACAAGGTATACCTGTAGAGTTATCTTTTCAGTATAACGATACCTATTCTGAAAATGTTCACTCTTATGTAAATAATATCAATACCATAGAGGGGGGTAGCCACGTGGCTGGTTTCCGCCGCGGTTTAACGCGTATTTTAAAGAAATATGCGGATGACTCGGGTCTGTTAAAGAACTCTAAGGTGGAAGTTACAGGGGATGATTTTAGGGAAGGCTTAACGGCAGTAATTTCCGTGAAAGTTGCTGAACCTCAGTTTGAGGGGCAGACAAAAACTAAACTAGGGAATACCGAGGTGATGGGGGCTGTAGATGTGGCTGTTGGTGAAATTTTAGGTACTTATCTCGAAGAAAATCCGCGCGAAGCCAAGGTTATTGTACAGAAGGTGCTTATTGCTGCTCAGGCGCGTGCCGCTGCGCGTAAAGCACGTGATCTTGTGCAACGAAAAACGGTTATGAGTGGCTCTGGGTTACCGGGGAAATTGGCCGACTGTTCAAGTAATGATCCTGCAGTTTGTGAAATTTTCTTTGTCGAAGGGGACTCCGCCGGGGGAACAGCCAAACAAGGCCGTGACCGTACCAACCAAGCGATTATGCCATTACGCGGTAAGATTCTTAACGTGGAAAAGGCTATGGAGCATAAAATCTACGAGAACGAAGAGATTAAAAATATGTTTACTGCGCTTGGTGTTTCTGTAGGTACAGAAGAAGATCCTAAGGCTTTAAATACCGCTAAGTTAAGATACCATAAAATTATTATTATGACGGATGCCGATGTGGATGGTAGCCACATTGCAACGCTGATCTTAACGTTCTACTTCCGTTATATGCGGGAATTGATTGAAAAAGGATATGTTTATATTGCTACACCTCCGCTTTACTTGGTGAAAAAAGGGAAAGACTTTGAGTATGCCTGGACTGAAGACCAACGTTTAAATGCTATTCAGCGCCTTAAAGGTGCCGGTAAGGAGGATTCAGTACATGTTCAGCGTTATAAAGGTTTGGGGGAGATGAATGCAGATCAGTTATGGGATACGACCATGAACCCAGAAAACCGTACACTCCGCCAGGTAACGATAGAAAATGCCGCAGAAAGTGATCGCGTATTCTCTATGCTGATGGGAGATGAGGTTGCTCCTCGCCGCGAGTTTATTGAACGTAATGCGCGTTACGCTAAAATTGATATTTAAACTAATATTTTTTTATATAGGAGAGGTGCCTCATTTAGGGGCACCTCTTTTTTTATCACTTATTTTTCCTGCAGATGGGTAAAATACGACTTTAACTGTACTGGAATGGGGAGGAGGTGGTACTGCTGTTCTTCCTGTTAATGGGCATTTTAAAGTTGTGGTATTTATTGTGATGGTAATCAATTTGTTGCTGTCTTGCAATTCCCTAACTTTAAAGTAAAACCAATTTATAACCAATTTATAACCATGGACTAATGGATGGGGTATTTATTTATATACTTCTGCCCAAAAATCTTCGCTTTAGTATTCGGTTTGCCGTATTTTATTATGATCAGTGGAGGTGGGGATATGCATATCAGGTATGCTTCTATATCCTTTCGCCCTTGTGCCCCCTGTTTTTCCTTGTTTGTTTTTCCTTTATCCCCATGCATAGTGCCGCCCAAGTGCAGGATATGGATGCCTTGATACAAGAAATTGTAGCCGATTATTCTGGCGATGAAGATTTTAGCGATTTCGTTGCTAAGTTATTATATTACCGTAAGCATCCTATTGACCTTAATACCGCAGATGCAGCCCAGTTAGCAGGCCTTTTCTTTTTAAATCCGCTGCAGATTGATAACCTGATCGCACATCGTGATAAATCGGGTTCTTTTATCGATGTTATGGAACTGCAGGCTGTAGAGGGTTTATCTATTAAGGACGTCACACGGCTTCTACCATTTGTCTATGTGCCAGCGATATTTTCCAGTATCCGGGAGCGGCTAAGCGGCGATGAACAGCTCGTTACCTCTAGTGTTATGTTGCGTTGGGATAGAACTTTACAGGAAAAATGGGGTTATCAGATTACGGATCTTGCGCGATCGCGCTATTTGGGTAGTCCCGATCGGGTAATTCTTCGGTACCGGTTAGACTATAAAAATAGTTTTCGCTTCTCCCTAAATATGAAGAAAGACGCCGGAGAGCCTTTCTTTGCCTATCAGCAAAAGTATGGCTTTGACTTTTACAGTGGTCATTTAGAGATTAAAGCTATCAGTAAAAACTTAAAAAAAATAGTGTTAGGAGATTATGGCCTACAGATAGGTCAGGGACTAATGCTCTGGAATGGTTTTGCCTTAGGCAAAGGTACTTTTGTAAATGGCTTGGCAAAACAGGGGCAGGGGCTTGTGGCTTACACGGGCATAGATAAGCGTAATTTTCTACGGGGCTTGGCGGCTCAATTTCAATACGAAAAATGGGAATGGATACCTTTTGTGGCCTATAATAAATTGTCGGGTAGGGTAGAGCAGCATAATAATGAGTGGGTTTTAAGTACCCTGCATTCGAGTGGTCTGCACCGTACGCCTACAGAACAGAGGTATAGAAAATCAGTTCCTTTACTTAGCTGTGGTAGTAACTTGAGGTTTCATAAAGGGCGGTTTAACCTCGAATTTTCTGCGGTATTAAATCGCTTTAAATATAGGAAAATTAGTCCAGAGGATGTAGCACATCGTTATGATTTCCGCGGTAAGAATAATGTACTGTTGGGCGGAGCGTATCGCTATGCTTTAAAAAATTACTACCTCTATGGAGAAATGGCGCTTTCCAACCTTAAGGCTCTTTCCGTGTTAAATGGAGTGCTGGCTGTCGTCAATCCCAACCTTTTTTGGTTTGGAAGCTTTCGGTATTATGCCCCCGGTTATTATGCCTATTATGGCAATGCCCTTGGCGAGGGAACGAAGGTATGCAATGAACATGCCCTAATGTTTGGTATACAATACCAGCGGGCCCGTAAGTTTGAATGGGTTACTTATGTTGATATTTTTAAATTTCCGTGGTGGCGTTATCGGGTGGATGGGCCTAGCGCGGGAATGGATATGTTAACACAATTCACATACTTATGGTATAAACGGGGCAAATTGGGGCTTCGCTATCGCTATAGGTTCAATCAGGAAAACCATAATGTAACGAAGAAAGATCGCATTATTGCAGATGTCAATAGGCATCAACTTCGACTGGATTACCAGGTTAAGCTTAATGCTATTTGGCGTATTGCTGGCCGTATAGAGGGGATGCATTATAACAAAGCATTTAATGCCAAAGCACTGGGCTTATTGGTATATCAGGATTTTTTTTGGTCTTCCGCAAAGAATAAATTTAAGATCAACGTACGCCTGGCATATTTTAACACAGACAGTTATTATGCTCGTATTTATGCTTATGAACAAGATATACGTTATGCCGGAGCATTTCCCGTGTATAATGGTAGGGGGCTCCGCACGTACCTTAACCTTCACTGGAAGATGTTATCCAGCATGGAGCTATGGGCGCGTTATGCAATTTCCTATTTCCCAAAACAAGAATCTTTAGGTGCTGGATTAGAGCGGATTGATAGGAATATAAGGTCTGATATTAAGGTACAGGTAAGATGGCATATCTAGAAGATAAGTTGCTGGATGTTACCTTATCCAAAGTGCCCATGATGCGGCTATTGCTTCCTTTTACTTTGGGGATTTTAGTCGCTCAGTATTTCTATATTCCTTTTTTTGATTGTATTGTTCTTATCTTGATTTTACTGTTTGTACTGCTTTGTGTTTTTATAAAGCAACCTATTGTAACGGGTGTATTTACCGTTTTCTTTTCGCTGTTTACATTTTTTTCAGGCCTCTGGATTACGGCCAAGAGTATACCCACATATCAGGATAATCATTTTTCTAAACTTGCCGATTCTACCTTGCTGATGGGGGTGATTGATGAAGAGCCGGTATTCAAAAATAAAAGTTATCGTTTTTTTGTAAACGTTACCTGGAGCGCTGCCACAGCAGCAGCAGAGGGAGGCAGCACATCAGGCCGATTGCTAGCCTACGTACAGCAGCAGGATGACGTACATCAGAGGCAGTTTGAATATGGCGATAAAGTTTTGTTTCTCAAACGCTGTATCCCTGTCGAGGGGCCCAAAAATCCCAGAGAATTTAATTACAAGCAATATTTAGCGTACGTAGGTGTTTACGATCAGTGCTTTATACAGCAGTCTGCTATACAAATACTAGCAAAAAATCAACGTTATGTATTGCGGTATTATGCCATTAATATGCGCCATAAACTGCTGGAAAAGTATAAAAGATACCTAAAGATTCCAGAAGCCTATCAGGCTATAGCTGCTTTAATTCTTGGGTATCGGGGGGCTTTAGACCAACATGTTAAGGACGCCTTTTCCCAAACAGGTACCATACATATATTAAGCGTTTCGGGTTTACATGTTAGTATGGTATTTGCCTGTATGGCCTACCTGCTGCAAGTTTTGGATCGATACAGCTGGGGAAGGGTAGTACGTATCGTTTTTATCTGTATGATGGTATGGATTTATGTTTTTCTTACCGGTTTGGCAGCGCCCATACTTCGGGCCGGTATTATGCTATCCTTTTACTTGGTCAGCATGCTTTTCTATCGGCAACAGCAACCGTTAAATACTTTATTTGCCTCGGCATTTTTTATTTTATTATGCGCGCCGAATGCGCTATTTCAGGTAGGCTTTCAGCTTTCTTACTTGGCCATGCTGGGTATTATGCTGGTGTTTCCTTTATTTAAGGCATTCTATATGCCTAAAAATAAATATTTAGCAGCCTTGTTCGGCACCTGTTATGTAGGTATGGCGGCACAGCTCTTTACGGCACCAGTCGTTATCTACTACTTCGGACAGTTTCCCACTTATTTTTTAATCGCTAACCTGGGTATAGGTTATTGCGTTGCGGCGGTAATGTACCTCGGACTACTGTTGGCATGCTGTCCGATAGTTTCGCTGAGTATTGTTTTAGGGCAAATTCTAGATTTTATGCTGCTGGGTATTTTCAACGTACTTCGTCGTATTGCAAATTTTCCCTTTGCAACTATCGATGGGATAGTGTGGACCGCAACAGAGCTGTTGTTGTATTACCTGGCATTAGCGTTGCTGCTGCTGGGGCTTTGTTACCAAAAGAAGCTGTACCTTAAGTTGGGCGCACTTTCTGTCGCTCTATTGATTACTTTATGTGTCGCCAGCAGTATACAACAGCAGCAGTACCGGGGTATTCGTATTTATACCTTAAAACAAGGGTTTGCCGTGGCCAGTATAGCTAGCGGAAAGGTTGTTGTAGTATCGTCTTTAGACTCGCTACGACATCCAGCCTTACGTTATAGTCTATTTCCGGATGTAAAGCGGTATGCCCGTATGGAGGACATAAAATTTATTTTTTATGCTGGTAATACGGGGGCTACAGTGGATCTTCTGGGGCAAAAGCTGTTTGTAATGGATCGGCTTTCACCACCCGCACTGCACAGCTACCGGTACCTGTTGTGGCGTCATAATAATAGCAGTCCGATAGAACCTATAATCGTGAAAAACCCTGCCCTCACCATTCTCGTCGATGGCAGTAATACCGCCTCGCATATCGATAGATTGAAGAAGGTAGCTTTAAAATATCCGCATAGGTTTTATTTTCTAAATAATAATTTTGCTTATGTTTGGCCAGAGGATTAGTTTATGCAGGAAGACAGTTTAACCATATTAAAGCAATATTGGGGGTATGATGCTTTTCGTCCCTTACAGGCCGAAATTATAGCAGCTGTGGTCTCGGGGCGTGATACCTTGGCATTGCTGCCAACAGGGGGAGGAAAGTCGATTTGTTTTCAAGTTCCTTCCTTAATGCAGGAGGGCATATGCGTGGTTATCAGTCCGCTGATTGCTTTAATGAAAGATCAGCTTGAAAACCTGCGTGCTAAAGGTATTGAAGCGGTAGCCATCTACGCGGGCATGAGTTACCGGGAGATTGATATCGCGTTGGACAATTGTGTGTTCGGAAAGATTAAGTTTCTGTATATATCTCCGGAACGGCTCTATTCAGATATGGTACGCGAGCGTATCCGATATATGAAGGTAAATCTTTTTGCTATCGATGAAGCGCATTGTATTTCCCAGTGGGGTTATGATTTTAGACCGGCCTATTTACAACTTGGCGAACTGCGAAAGCTGCATCCACAAGTCCCTGTTTTGGCGCTTACCGCTACGGCAACGCCTCCTGTGGTGGCCGATATTCAAGAGAAGTTATTATTTAGTGCGCCGCATGTTATGCAGCAAAGCTTTGCACGCAAGAATTTGGGTTACATGGCGCTGGACGAAGAGAATAAAATGGGGCGTATGCTACGTATTATTCATAAAATAGGAGGTTGTGGTATTGTATATGCGCGAAACCGTAGGGAAACACAAGAGATAGCATGGTTTCTGATTAACCATGGTATTCCTGCCGACTTCTATCATGCTGGTATGAAGATGAAGGATAGGGAGGCGAAGCAAAATGCATGGAAAAATAATACAATACGCATTATTGTTGCCACAAATGCATTCGGAATGGGAATTGATAAACCTGATGTTCGTTTTGTGCTGCATATGGATATTCCCGATTCATTAGAGGCGTATTATCAAGAGGCCGGTAGGGCGGGTAGGGATGGCAAAAAAGCCTTTCCTGTAATTTTGTATAACCAAGCGGATAGGGATCGCCTGTGGACAAATTTTGAAAATAGCTTTCCTCCATTACGATTTATACAGCAATGTTATCATCATCTGGCAAATAATTTTCAGGTGCCTTATGGCGCAGGAAAGGGTACATTATTTGATTTTGACCTCGCAGAATTTGTGAAGCGCTATAACTTGGAGGTACTCCCCACCATCAGTGCATTGAAGTTTCTGGAACGTGACGGCTGGATAGCACTGTCGGAGGCAGTATATGTGCCCTCCAGGTTTAAGTTTGAAATCGATTTCCAAGAACTGTATAAATTTCAGGTTCAATCGGCAAAGTACGACCCCTTGATAAAACTTATCCTTCGCAACTATGGGGGAGCTTTTGATTTTTTTGTCCCCGTAAACGAATACGAATTGGCGAAAAAACTAAAACTTCCTTACGAGCAGGTCGTTATCTTGTTGCAGGGGTTGGTAAAGCAGCAGATAGCCTCTTATCTGCCAAGTACAGATAAACCGCAGCTGCAGTTTTTACAAACACGCGTGGATTATAAAAACCTCTATATCGACACAGATTTTATAAAGGAACGTAAGGCGATTAAAGCGAATCAACTGCACGCTATTTATCAGTATTTGGATGGTAAAAGCTGCCGTAGCCAAGACTTGCTTGCCTATTTTGGCGAACATACTGGTGAAGCTTGTGGCGCTTGCGACCTTTGCTTAATGCGCAAGCATAAAACAAATATGGCCGAAAAGATTGAGGCAGAGTTTCGTGTGCTGCTGTTGGAAAAACCGCAGACTTTAGCAGAATTGATGGATGGTATATCCGTCGGAGATGATGCCAAGCGCTTAGCCGTATTACGCGAGTTAATCGATGTTGGAACGGTCAAAGAAGCAGACGGTCTATTGCTCTGGTTAGGGAAATAGCTGTTGCCTACATGTAATACTTCGAAAAGTATGGCATTGTCTGGATCGTTGACCCACGTAGGCATGGCCTAACTTTTTAAGAAGTCTAAACCCGATATATCGCTAACATTGTTGGTTTTTATTTTTAATACGGTACTATTTTTTTTAATATTTCCAAAAGTAGGGGTACTCCGGGATTGCGGTTTTCGGCATTCCATACTAAAGATAGGGTCGTGCGTTGGGGTAAGTAAGCCAAGGAAATAAAATCTACCTCAATGGCATAGCCTAAGGGTAGGGATGCAGGCACAATGGCTATACCTAAGCCCTGCTCCACAAGATTGAATATGCTTAATGCATTAACGGTGCGTAGCGTAACATTCGGAACAAAATCATGATCCCGAAATATACTCATTACAAGATCGTAGTAGTTATTACTGTAGTCTTTAGAAAATAAAATAAAGTTTTCCTCTTTAACGCTGCGAAGGTCAAATGTAGGCTCCTTTTGCGTCTCTATCTTTAGTTTTAGGCTCTTCGGTACGGCCAAAACAAAATGCTCTGTTGCTATAGGAATGGTCTGGAGGCCTTCTATAGGCGTTATCAACCGTAAAAAGCCAAAATCTAATTTTTCCTGCCGAAGATAATCCAGCTGTATTTCATTGGATAGTTCATTTAAGGCAATATCTATTAAGGGTTGTTTCGCTTTCAGCTCTTTTAATAGGGTTGGAAGTACCGTTTGCACCGCGGAGCCAATAAAACCTAACTTTAGGCTGGTTATCTTTCCCTCCCCAATTTTTTCCAATTGGTAGCTTATGTTAGCCAATCGATTAAAAAGTAGCTCCACCTCGCTTTTCAAATACATCCCGGCAGGGGTAAGTTTTACGCTGCGGTTGTTGCGCTCAAACAGCCTAACTTTATAGCTTTCTTCCATCTGTTTTATCTGCCGCGTTAGCCCTGGTTGTGCTATAAATAAACGCTCCGCTGCTTTCCGAAAATGTAGTTCCTCGGCTAACACTTTAAAATATTGTAGGTGTCGAAGTTCAATTGGATACCCCATATTCAGGTTTTTATTTTTTTAATTATTCGGGTTTAATACAATATACGCTTTTTATAGCGATAAAGTTATAGTCGCTTTAACGGAAAAAAACTGCAGTTATCCAATTACTAATCATAACTAAAAGGTATTATTTGTTGATAGTATTGGTATTATTATTTATCAAATATAGCTGGTAAATTTGATAAACAGCTGATTATAAAGATGAAAACATTTAATTATGGTATAGATACACTCCGTAGTTCACTGGCTATAGCTATCGCAAATGGAGAAATCCGCGGGCAGATCGATGCTGCGACCAAGGCTAGGGTTTTACGGAGTGCACAGTATGTACAGCAGATTGTGGATGCAGAGGAAATAGTTTATGGTATTAATACTGGTTTTGGTCCTTTATGTACCACACGTATAAATATTACCGATACCCAAAAATTGCAGGAAAATATTTTAAAGAGTCATGCCGTAGGTGTGGGGGAACCTCTTGAAAAGGAATTGTCCAAATTAATGCTGATCTTAAAAGTACATGCATTAAGTAAGGGTTTTTCAGGGGTGCAGCTGTCTACGATAGAACGCATTATCTGGCATATCGAGCAGGACATTATCCCCGTAGTACCTTGTCAGGGTTCGGTAGGTGCTTCCGGTGATTTGGCCCCTTTGTCGCATTTGTTTTTGCCCCTTATCGGCCTGGGTAAGGTGTTTGTGGATGGCGTAATTCAGGATACCGCATCGGTATTAAAGCGTTTGGATGTGAACGCCATCAGCCTAGGTGCCAAAGAGGGTCTAGCTTTAATCAACGGTACGCAGTTTATGGCTGCTCATGCGGTTAAGGGGGTGGTAGAAATGAATAAACTGATGAACAATGCAGATTTAATTTCCACCTTAATGCTGGAAGGGCTGAATGCTTCTATAAAGCCGTTTTACCCTGAACTACATGCTTTACGCCCTTATAAGGGGAGTGCCTATGTGGCATCAACTATTTATGCGTTACTGCAGCATTCTGCAATTGTGCGCTCACATGCGAATTGTGCGCGTGTACAGGATCCTTATTCCTTACGCTGCATTCCGCAGATTCATGGCGCATCGCGAAATGCCTGGCTTCATTTTAAAGATACTGTAGAAACGGAAATTAATGCCGTGACCGATAATCCGATTATTGTCCATGACGAACTGACAATCAGTGGTGGTAATTTCCATGGACAGCCGATTGCTCTACCTTTAGATTATGCTACATTGGCGGTTTCGGAATTGGGGAATGTATCAGACCGTAGGGTTTACCTTTCCCTGGAAGGGCAAACCAATGCTGTCCCTCGATTGTTAATGAAGGCGACGGGGTTAAATTCTGGATTTATGATCTTGCAGTATACTACTGCTGCCCTGGCAAGTGAAAATAAAAGCCTATGCTTTCCGGCTAGTGCCGATAGTATCCCTACATCTATGGGGCAGGAAGACCATGTGAGTATGGGCGCTATATCGGCACGTAAGTTATTGCAGGTCTTGAAAAATGTAAACCGAATTTTGAGCATTGAACTACTCTGTGCTGCCCAAGCTAAAGATTACCATGCTCCGTTGCAGTCTACGGCAATTGTGGAGGCGATGCATCAGCATATACGAACTTTAATTCCACACCTGGAGGAGGACCAGCCTATGGAAGATATTTTAAACAAGGCCTTTTACCTGGTAGAATCTGGTGAATTAATTGCGCAGGCTAAAAAGGCTGCTCAAAAAAATAATATCGCTCTCTTTGGAGCTGGACAACAGGAATTTGAAAACTTTTAGTAATGGAAATTAAAAGCTATTTAATAGGGCCTTTTACGCAACTTTTGTCCATGGATAAGCTGCCTGTAAAGGGGGCATTGCGGGATGCGCAATTGGAAATTATACAGCATGCAGGGATATGGGTAGAGGATGGTGTTATTCGACAAGTCGGAGATTTTAAGCGTTTAAGGGATGCTGTACCTGCTGATTTAGAAATCGTATATATAAATTACAATGCGGTATTGCTACCCGGTTATATCGATTGCCATACGCATATTGCTTTTGGTGGTTCACGTCCGAATGATTTTGCCTTGCGGAATAGTGGCAGTAGTTACCTGGATATTGCTGCTGCTGCGGGTGGGATTTGGAGCACCGTATCGCATACCCGCGCCTTAACCGAGGATGAGCTTGCTGCTATTACCGTAAAACATAGCTTAAAATTGGTGCAGCAGGGGGTTACGACTATAGAAGTGAAAAGCGGCTATGGTCTTACCGTCGCCGAGGAGCTGAAAATACTGCGTGCTATAAAGAAGGCCAACGCAGGAACTTCGGCAGATTTAATAGCGACCTGCTTGGCGGCGCATATGTGCCCTAAGGATTTTAACGGTTCTCCAGAGGAGTATTTAGCGGATATCGCTGCTCTACTGTTTCCGCAACTTATAGAACAGCAATTGACGCATAGAATCGATGCGTTTATTGAAAAATCTGCCTTCACTGCTGAGCAAATAAGACCGTATTTAAGGAAAGCCCAGGCCTTGGGTTTTGATATTACCATCCATGCCGATCAGTTTACCGC
Organism: Sphingobacterium sp. Mn56C; assembly: GCF_049319645.1. Lineage (NCBI taxonomy): Bacteria > Pseudomonadati > Bacteroidota > Sphingobacteriia > Sphingobacteriales > Sphingobacteriaceae > Sphingobacterium > Sphingobacterium sp. Mn56C. The sequence goes on along the minus strand of NZ_JBMOUC010000009.1, from coordinate 13,535 downwards.
TGGCAGCAGTATCGTTGCGGTTGATTTTAATGCCCGCTCTGCGGATCATCTGGAAGCGTCTACAGATCGCGAAATTCATTGCCTGGCCAATTCGGATACGGTTGCTGTAGCCTTACCGGCGGCATCCCTCGGTTTGGGCGATCGTTTTACACCAGCACGTCGTTTATTGGATGCGGGGGCCGCATTGGCTATTGCGAGTGACTGGAATCCGGGATCGGCGCCAATGGGGCAGCTGATGACTTCTGCCGCTATCCTGGCGGCGCAGCAAAAGCTTTCGAATGCCGAGGTATTGGCGGCGCTAACATTTCGCCCGGCTTGTGCGTTAGGCCTTAACGATCGGGGAAGGATTGTACGGGGTATGAAGGCCGACTTTATGCTGTATGCAACAGACAACTACCAGGATATAACCTACCTGCAGGGGGCGTTACAGCCTCAGGAGGTATGGAAAAATGGGGTGCAGGTATTTACTAAAAATAAAATCTTATGACAAACTTTCAACAGCTTATTTTACAAGGAATACCCGCCGTGCTACCGCCGAAAGTGGCGGTTGATGCTACCCTAAGCCATGCGCCAAAGCGTAAGGTGATATTGTCGTTGGCGGAGCAGAAATTGGCGCTTCGAAATGCTTTACGTTATTTTCCACAGGCATGGCATGCCGAATTAGCGGCTGATTTTCTGGCGGAGTTAAATACCTATGGACGCATTTATATGTATAGGTTTAAGCCTGGTTATGCCATTTATGCGAGACCGCTTAATGATTATCCTGCACAGTCGCAGCAGGCTGCGGCAATTATGCTGATGATTCAAAATAATCTCGACCCTGCAGTGGCGCAACATCCCGCAGAGCTTATAACATATGGTGGTAATGGTGCCGTTTTTCAGAATTGGGCGCAGTACCTCTTGACGATGCAGTATTTGGCGACCATGACCGACGAGCAGACCTTGCATATGTATAGTGGTCATCCTATGGGGCTTTTCCCTTCCAGTACTGCGGCACCACGGGTCGTAATAACCAATGGTATAATGGTGCCCAACTATTCCAAACCCGATGATTGGGAGCGTTACAATGCTTTAGGTGTAACGCAATATGGGCAGATGACGGCGGGTTCGTATATGTACATCGGTCCGCAAGGTATTGTCCATGGTACAACCATCACGGTGATGAATGCTTTTCGTAAGACGTTAAACAATGGAGATACTTCCGAAGGGAAAATCTTTTTAACCTCTGGTCTTGGTGGCATGTCGGGGGCGCAGCCTAAAGCCGGTAATATTGCCCGCTGTATAACGGTATGTGCCGAGGTAAATCCGGAGGCAGCGACAAAAAGACTACAGCAGGGCTGGGTTGATGAGCTGATCGAGGATATTGATATGCTGCTAATTCGTGTAGGTCAGGCGGTGCAGCAGAAGGAGGTGGTGTCTATTGCCTACCTGGGTAATGTGGTGGAGGTATGGGAGCGGTTTTATATCGACAATATACAGGTAACGCTGGGCTCCGATCAAACTTCGTTACATAACCCGTGGTCGGGGGGCTATTACCCGGTTGGGTTGTCCTTTCAGGAAGCCAACGAAATGATGGCTGAACGTCCGGATGATTTCGCTGTTGCCGTAAAGCAGTCCTTGATACGGCATGTGGATGCGGTTAATAAACATGCCGCCCGGGGTACCTACTTCTTTGATTATGGAAATGCCTTTTTATTGGAAAGTAGTCGTGCGGGTGCAGCCGTCATGGCAGAGGATGGTATAAACTTCAAGTACCCTTCATATGTGCAGGATATTTTAGGGCCGATGTGTTTTGACTATGGATTTGGCCCTTTTCGCTGGGTGTGCACCTCGGGGAAATCCGCTGATTTACGTAAAACGGACAAGATTGCCTATACCGTATTAGAAAACCTCAAGGCCGAGGCATCCCCAGAAATACAGCAACAGATGCAAGATAATATTACTTGGATTTTGGATGCCCATAAGAATAATCTCGTGGTGGGCTCCCAGGCGCGTATTTTGTATGCCGATGCTATCGGGCGTATGCGTATTGCTGAAGCCTTTAATACGGCAATACGGAAGGGGGAAATTTCTGGTCCTATAGTGCTTGGGCGTGATCATCATGATGTTAGTGGTACAGATTCACCTTATCGGGAGACTTCTAATATATACGATGGCAGTAAGTTTACGGCTGATATGGCTATGCATAATGTTATAGGTGATAGCTTCCGTGGTGCCACCTGGGTGTCTATTCATAATGGGGGTGGTGTTGGCTGGGGGGAGGTCATAAACGGTGGTTTTGGCATGCTCTTGGATGGAAGCCAGGCGGCGGCGGATAGATTGAAGCAAATGCTGTTTTTTGATGTTAATAATGGTATCGCTCGTCGGGCTTGGGCCCGTAATAAAGAGGCTCAGCAGGCATTGGAGGCTGAACTTGCACGTACACCGACATTCCGGGTTACCAGGGCAAATAGGGTAGAAAACAGCATTATTGAGGATTTGTTTAAGGGGGGGTGACGTATGAATGATGGGTATACAGCAGGGGCTAGTGATTATTGGACGGGGCGTGTCGATGGTACGGCGGCGGCCTATAGGCGCTGGCATCAGGTGGTGCAATGCTTACCGCTAACTGCGTTACAACCGTTGCCTAAAGCGGTAGCTTTTTTAGGTTTTGTTAGCGATGAAGGGGTGCGGCGAAATCAGGGGCGTGTGGGCGCTGCAGAGGCTCCTGCGGTGTTACGTTCGGTTTTGGCTGGTTTACCTGTGCATTTTAATGCTGCTTTACAACTTTTGGATGTCGGTGATATTCGCTGTCAAGGTACAGACCTGGAAAGTGCCCAACAGCATTTGGCCGGCGCTGTTGAGGCTATCGTAAGATCGGGGGCTTTCCCGCTCTTACTTGGAGGTGGCCATGAAATTACTTTCCCTCATTTTTTAGGTTTGAAAAATGCTACCCGAAAGCGTATTGGCATTATTAATATCGATGCGCATTTGGATATTCGGCAACCTTCGGATGGGCGGCCTAACTCGGGTACAGGTTTTTACCAAATTTCACAACTTCTATCCAACGAACAACAGCCTTTTTCTTATCTAGCCATCGGTATTCAGCAAATCGCTAATACTGCCGCGTTGTTTCAATATGCCCAACAAAAAGGAGTGCAAATTATTGGGGCCGATGCAATCCATCCTAAAAAGGTAGCAGCCATAAAGAAAAGTATACGTGATTTTGCAGCTACAGTGGATTATGTGTACCTCAGTATCGACATGGATGCCTTTGCAGCGCCCTTTGCTCCGGGAGTTAGTGCGTTAGCATTTAACGGTATTATTCCAGATCGATCCTTTTGGCGGGTATTTAAGGTGATAATTAATCTGCCCAATCTTATTGCTGTGGATATTGCTGAACTTAATCCTGCTTTGGATATTGACAATCGAACGGCACGTTTGGCTGCGGATTTAATTTTTAAAATTGTGCAGCAGCGCTGATTCCCTTAATACTTAACCTAGATTAAGTGGTTTTCTTTTTCCTTTTCGTATTTTTAATCTGTTAAATTAGAATTACTAAACATTTTAAATTCCAGATATGTCGAATATTGATTTTATCCAAGAAGAGAAGGCTGCAAACATCGGTAATTTTATGGTCGGAAGGCTACTTCCATTTAGGCAAAAACGTAGCATAGGCCCTTTTGTGTTTATCGACCATATGGGACCGGTTTGTTTAGCCGATCATGAAAATTTAGATATTGGTCCGCATCCGCATATCGGACTTTCTACCTTAACCTACCTTTTTGAAGGTTCGATTTTTCATCGCGATAGTATCGGTTCGGCCATGGAGATTAAACCCGGTGCTGTAAATTGGATGACTGCAGGTAAGGGGGTTGTACATTCTGAGCGTACGCCAGAATATTTACGTCAAAAGGATAAATTTATGCATGGCCTCCAGATTTGGGTGGCGCTACCAAAAGAATTGGAATTTATTGACCCTTCCTTTCATCATATTGAGGCGGCAGATATTCCGGCCTGGGAAAAAGATGGTGTAAGTTATAAGCTGATTGCAGGGGAGGCCTTTGCAAAGAAATCTCCGGTACCTGTACATAGCAAATTGTATATGATTGAGATTAAAAATAAAGATCAAGAGGCATTAATCGATATCCGTGGCGAGTTGTATGGCGAATCTGGCTTATATATTTTGGAGGGCGAAATTGAAAGTAATGGTTTTGATTATGGTCCGAAGCAAATTCTGATTACTCAGGATGCGCATCTTTGTTCTTTTACAATGAAACCTAATACCAGTGTTTATATTTTTGGGGGCGAACCTTTCCCGGAAGAGCGATTTATCTTTTGGAATTTTGTCGCTACGCAAAAAGAGACCATAGAAGAGGCTAAGAAACGCTGGGCGAACCATGCCTTTCCTCAAGTTCCGGGCGATGATGGCTATGTGCCACTACCTTTGCCAAGAACAAAGGATGAGTAGGCTTGCTCCGAATTTGTATTAATAATAAGAGGTTTACCCCATTTATAGACTCCTAATTTGTTTAGTTAGGGGTTTTTTTTGTGTTTTTTGCCTGCTGTTTAAATTACTAGTTATTTATTTATTTATTTATTTCTGTTACTAGCGCTATTTAATTTTATTAGGCATTATAAACGCTGAACTGTAGTGTATTAAACCTGGTCAGTGTTAAATAATAGTTAAATAATAAAGGAATAGAATTCAAATTACTAAACTTTCGTAGTTTTGTGGGCTTGAATACAAGACTAGCCAGTATTTTATGAATAAAAAACTAATCAAACTCGCATTTTTAGGTGTCGCTATGCTGTTGAGCGTAGGCCTATATGCACAAACTAAACTCTCCGGATCTGTCGTCGATGGTAGCGATAATGGCAAGTTGGGAAAAGCTGCGGTGGTGCTGCTAAATCCAGTAGATTCCATCCTTATTAAATTTGTTCGTAGTCAGGAGAATGGATCTTTTACTTTTCCGACACTAGCGCATGGAAAGTATACACTTATTGTGTCTTACCCCCAGTATGCCGACTTTGTGCAGGAAATCGAACTTACTGAGGAGGACAAGAATCTGGGGCAAATAAAACTCTCTAAAATGGCGCTTTTAATAGATGAAGTGATGGTTCAGGGGCGCATTCCTGTTGTCATTAAGGGGGATACTGTGGAATATGATGCTGCCAGTTTTAAGGTGGATAAGGATGCCAAAGTAGCGGATTTATTAAAGGTCTTGCCGGGAATTACCATGGATGCTAGTGGTAAAATAACTGCTCAAGGAAAGGAGGTGAAGAAAATATTGTTGGATGGCGAGGAGTTTTTTGGTAACGATCCGACCCTAATAACGAAGAATATCCGTTCGGATATGGTTAGTAAGGTGCAGGTGTATGAAAAAAAATCAGAAATGGCGGATCGTACTGGGATAGACGATGGCGAGCGTACACAAACTATCGATATTAAACTTAAGGAGGGTAGTAAGAAGGGTATGTTTGGCGAAGCAACAGCGGGATATGGTACCGATAAGTATTATGCAGGAAAGGCTATGCTCAATAAATTTAAGGCTGCACAGAAGATTTCTGTTTATGGTATCGCAGCAAATAATGGTTTGGTAGGCCTTGGTTTTGAGGCTTCCGAAAAATACGGTATGAGTTCCAGTACAGTAAATGTTATGGACGGTGGCGGGTTTTATATTAGCAGGGAAGATTCTGGTGATGGTACAGACTCCTGGTCCGGTGATTTTTCGGGCAGGGGTATTCCTCGGGCCTTAAATATGGGGGCCGCGTATTCGGATAAATTTAAGGAGGATAAACATAAAATTAATGTGAGCTTTCGGCGTAATCAGATGGATGTGAAGAACACTAGAAACTATCTATCTCAAAATAATCTGCCCGATATCGCACGACTTAATACATCAATTACCGAATCGGAAAATAATAATAGAAACAATATAGCGAATATGCGTTACGATGTTAAAATGGACTCCTTAACCGAAGTAACGCTAAAAATGGGGTATAATCGCTTAGATAGTGATAATGAGTTGGAAACGAATGGCGAAGAGCGTAACCTTAGCGATAGTTTAATTAATAAAACTTTCAATCAAAATAAGGGTAATATAATTAAGGAAAATTTAAATGCCGACGTGCTTATAACGCGGAAGTTTAAAAAGGATAAACGTTCTATTACCTTCAATGCAAATGTTAATTCGGGTAGAAATCATGGTGATGCGCAATACAGGGCTAATACTTTCTTTACTGCCGACAGTACAACGATGCGTATTGATCAGGCCAAAAGAGACCGTGAAGATAAACTGAGCTGGCGGTCTGCATTGACATATTCCGAACCGCTATCTAAAAAGATTACGGCTTCTTTGGGATATAGTCTGGAATCTGATGTGAATAAAACCTTGAACCAGTCGTTCAATTATAACGCGGCGACGCAGGAGTATGATATTTTGGATGAAAACCTACTCAATGACTTTAAAAGTAGTAGCCTGAAACAGATGATAAATGCGGGGTTAAATTTTAAATCTGAAGTATGGACCATAAATTTGAGTAACCGATTGGATTTTGATAATTTACGTCGGGATTATAATACACCCAATAAAAATCTACACCGCGACCAGGTCTCGGTACTGCCAAATTTTTCTGCACAGTATAAAATCGATAAAAACACCTCCCTACGTTTTAACTACTCAGGTAGGTCTGTACAACCTTCTTTAACACAGATTGAGCCCTTAAAACAAAATGCACAGCAGCTGGTGGAATATATCGATAACTTTGATTTAAAGGCGGGTTTTTCGAATACTATATCCTTAGGGTATAATACCTATAGACCTCTTAAAGACAAAGGGATTTATACAAATGTTAGGTTTAGTCAGCTCGAAAATCCTATAACCTCCAAGATTGTTTATGATAAAAATACAGGTAAGCAACAGGTATCGTTTGTAAACTTGGATAAAAGTAATTGGAATGGTAATGCTTGGGCTGGATATTACACGCCCTTGATAAAAAATTGGGGGTTGAATTTAGAGATCGGTGCCAATGCAAATTATGCCATAAACTACAATTACTTAGCCCTAAATGGTGGTAACGCCGATAGGAATAAAAATACGTCAATAACCATGTCGCCAACAATCGGTTTTAATAGGTCTAAGGCTAATAAGATAGACTTTTATGTATCTATAATGCCCGGTGTACAGGTGCTGAATTCAAGTTTGCAGCCTAACCTAAACAGTACGGCATTTTTCTTACGTAGTTATGGTGATTTTATGTATTACTTCCCCAAGGATTTTAAAATTCAATTGGGTATTGAACAAACGCATAACGCCGCAACAAAAACGCTTAAAGCAATTGATATGATAAATTCGAGCGGGTATATTTCGAAAAAATTCTTAAAGGATAAGTCGTTGGAAACGCAGTTATTCGTGAACGATATTTTTAACCGTAATAATGGGCTTCAGCGTACACAGCAAGGAAATTTATTCGTACAAGAAAGCAACCAGGTATTACGTAGGTATATGATGATAAAGGTTATTTATAATTTTACAACAATAAAAGGAGGAAGCTAGTATGCAGCTAAGGTATTTAATTTTGTTATTATTTTTTTTGGGTACAGCGATGCAGCTTCGGGCGCAGTATGCCTTTTTTCCTAACAGTGGAACGGTAACCTATGAAAGACGTTTTCATATAGTTAATTTTTTGAAACGCAATTACCTCAATAAGGTTGACCTGGATACTTGGGATAAAATGTATGTAGACAATGTTATTAAAAATGGACCGAATGAGGTGGTCACAAAACATACGCTGAGTTTCTTTAATCAGGAAACTTTGTTTGAATCGACCAAAGAGGATTATCCTTCCAATTATTCCGCCGCTTTAAGGTATTTGCCTGTTTTTAATGAATCGAAAACATATGTGAATTATCATAAAGGTACCTTCCAGAAATTGCTGCCTTTTGGGGCAGATGAATTGTTATTGGCGGATAGCATTCCTACCGTACGCTGGCGTTATACTGATGAGTATAGGAATATTGCTGGATATGAGTGTAGAAGAGCAAATGGGCTTGTTCAGGACTCGATTTATGTCGTAGCCTTTTTTACCAACCAAATTGATATTCCTGGAGGCCCCGAATTGGTTCAAGGGCTGCCCGGGTTAATTTTAGGCGTATCCATTCCTACGCTTAATATAAATATGTTTGCTACGAAAGTGGAGTTAACTAATACCCCTGTTTCATCCGTATTGACTAAAAAGAAAAAGGTCGTACCAGAGAATAAAGAACAGGTTACCAAAAAATTAAAAGCAACAGTTTATGATTGGTATACGGAGGAGAAGTTTCAAAAACAAATGAGTAAAGTGTTGTTCTAAAAGTTTAGTATGCCTTATAAACGGCTGCCTACCTTTTATTGCTTCTCTTTTGGACGTGTAAAAGGTAGGCAGTCGTTTTTAGTATTCTTTACCCCATTCAGCCCATGAACCATCGTAAACTGCCAGGTCTCTGATGCCTGTATGGTAGGCAGCCAAAGCGAGGATAGCTGCTGTAACACCCGAACCGCAAGTAAATATATTGTGGGTTTCTGCACGTATATGTGCAGCAAATATTTCCTTTAGCGCTGCTTTGCTTTTTAAATAAGGGCCATCCAGTACCTCCTCGAAGGGCAGATTGGTAGATCCGGGAATATTTCCAGATCGTAAACCAGCTCTAGGTTCTGCTGTAGTGCCCATAAACCGGCCTGTTCCACGTGCATCAGTAATCCGTATGTTTGGGTTATGTAGTTTCTGATATAAGGAACTTTTAGATTCAAACCAGTTGCTTTGAACCGCCGCCTGGAAATTTCCAGTTCTCGTCGCTTGCCTATGTCGAGCTACTGTCGGCAGCCCTGCTTCCTTCCAAGCGATTATTCCACCATTTAACACATATACCTCCTTATGCCCCATGTAGCGAAACATCCACCATGCCCGTGGCGACGAATACAGCCCCCACCGATCGTACAATACTATCGTAGTATCGCTGTTAATACCTAATTTCTGTACCTCCCGGGTAAAAACTGCTGCAGATACCATTGTATGAGGCAGGTTGGAGCTGGCATCGGAAAATACACCTTCAATTGGAAAAAATAAAGAATCTGGAATTAATTCAATAAGGCTTTTATCCAAAGGCTTGTTAACTTTATCTATGCTGCAATCCAAGAAAACAAGCTTCCCTTGTTCCATTTGTTGCTGTATTTCGTTGAGTTCTAGTGTCACTATGAAACGTTAAATATGAAAACTTTACAAGAATAGACATCTGCTAAAGTCTATATTTTTTTTAATTTCTCCAAGGGTAGAATTTCTTAAATTTTTATTTCCTGTAATACCTTGTTTATGACTAGCAAGGTTTTATCGATCTCCTCAATGGTAACCGTAAGATGCGGTCGGAAACGTATGCTTCTTTCGCCACACCCCATTATCAGAAGTTGCTGTTTAAAAGCAGCTGCAATAAAACCGTCTCTACGTGCCGAATCTGGAAAATCAAATGCTGCCATCAGCCCTTTCCCGCGCGCATTGGTGAGTAAAGGAAATTTTTGGGTTAATAGGATAAGTTTTTCCAGCAGATATTTACCCTTTTCTTCGGCCGCCGTGACTAAATTTTCTTTTTCTATAACTTCCAGAATAAGTTTAAAACGCAGCATATCGACCAAATTACCACCAAAGGTCGAGTTAATACGGCTTGACTCCTTAAAAACATGCCGATCTACACGGTCAAATTTTTCCCTATTGCCTAAGATACCACACACCTGTGTTTTCTTGCCAAACGCAAGGATATCTGGTACAATGCCATAATGTTGATACCCCCACATTTTCCCCGTCATGGCAATACCGGTTTGAACCTCATCAAGAACAAGGAGAATATCATTTTTATCGCAGATATCCCGGAGCATCTGGAAAAACTCTTTTCTAAAATAATTGTCACCCCCCTCGGCCTGTATGGTTTCGAGGATGATACAAGCTATACGATGCGGATGATCTGTAATAGCCTGCTCAATTTCTGCCATGGCCTTTTTTTCCAAGGCTAATGTGTCCGCTAAATGATCCTCCGTCAAAGGAAATTTTAAAGACGGGTTAGTAATCCGTGGCCAGTCAAATTTCGGGAAATACATGTATTTCCTGGGGTCGTTTGTGTTGGTAAGGGATAAAGTATAGCCCGACCTGCCATGGAATGCTTGCTTAAAATGAATAACCTGGTCAGCTTCCTGGGATATCCCTTTGGACAGATTTAACCGTGTTTTCCAATCGAATGCCGCTTTAAGTGCATTTTCTACAGCCAAAGCACCACCGTCAATAAAAAAGCAATAGTCCAATTCCCGCGGCATGGCCACCCGCGCGAAGCAGTCTAGAAAGTCGGCATACACATCGGTATAAATATCCGATAAAGCGAGCTTATTAATTGCTATATCAGTCAATTGATGAGCATTTTCAAGTATATAAGGGTGGTTATAACCTATAGGGGAGGAGGCAAACATACTGAACATATCTAAATATGCGGTGCCATTTTTATCCCTCATATAAGAGCCTTTAGATTGCGTTAAGTCCATTTCTATGGGCATCCCATCGGCGAGTATATGTTTGCTTAAGCGTTGTTGAATATCTCTCATAATTTTTATCTTTTGGGTTTACAAGCTTTAAAAGTTAAATTTTATTCCCTGCGCTAGGGGCAAACTACTGCTGTAGTTTATCGTGTTGGTCTGTCGGCGCATATAAACTTTCCAAGCATCGGATCCCGATTCTCGCCCCCCACCCGTTTCTTTTTCGCCCCCAAAGGCACCTCCAATTTCGGCACCTGAAGTCCCAATATTAACATTGGCAATACCGCAATCAGAGCCGTTATGGCTTAAAAATAGCTCTGTTTCACGGAGGTTATTACTCATAATTGCGGATGATAGACCCTGTTTAACATCGTTTTGTATGGCTATAGCATTTGACACATCGCCAGAATATTTTATTAAGTATAAAATCGGAGCGAAGGTTTCCTGCTGTACAATAGCGTAGTGGTTATCTACCTCGGCAATAACGGGCCGCACATAGCACCCACTTTCGTAACCCTTACCTGAAAGCACTTCGCCTTGAACGCATATTTTTCCACCTTGTTCCGTGATTTTTTGTAATGCCTCGCTGTAGTTTCGTACGGCTTGGGTATCAATCAATGGGCCCATATGGTTCTTACTATCCAAGGGGTCGCCAATCGTTAATTGGCTATAGGCATCTATTAAAGATTTTTTAACGGTATCGTAGATACTATCATGTACGATTAATCTGCGCGTGCTGGTACAGCGCTGTCCTGCAGTGCCCACAGCGCCAAATACGGCACCTATAATTGTCATTTTGAGGTCTGCACTCGGGGTAACTATAATCGCATTGTTGCCCCCCAATTCCAGTAAACTTTTCCCCAACCGTTGTGCCACCACGGTTGCAACCTGTTTTCCCATAGCCGTAGATCCTGTAGCCGATACCAATGGTATGTGAATATCATCTGCAACCCATCTACCAACCTCAGCAGCACCCGTTACAAGATTTGATATCCCTTCGGGTAAATTATTGTTTTTTAATATGTCTCCTATAATTTTTTGACAGGCTATGGCGCATAGTGGTGTTTTTTCGGAGGGCTTCCATACCAAAACATTACCACATACCAATGCTAGTGCCGCATTCCACGACCATACGGCAACGGGAAAGTTAAAGGCTGTGATAATACCGACGATGCCTAGCGGATGATATTGGTCGTACATACGGTGGTTAGGGCGCTCCGAGTGTATGGTATTACCATATAATTGACGAGAGAGGCCTACCGCAAAATCGCAGATATCAATCATTTCCTGCACCTCACCAAGACCTTCTTGGTAAGACTTCCCCATCTCATAGGATACTAGTTTCCCTAAAACAGGTTTCAATTCCCGGAGTTTATCGCCCAATTGTCTAACAATTTCGCCGCGCTTTGGAGCGGGAACATCACGCCATAACAGCTTCGCCTGCTCCGCTTCAGCAATAACATTTTCATATTCTTTTCGGGTTGTAGTAGCGACGTTGGCAATGTGCTTGCCATTTGTGGGAGAGATAGAAGCTATGTGCGGTCCTGTTGCAAACCAGCTGTTGCCAATCGAGGTGCCTAAATTCTCCGATAATATCCCTAATGTTTTTAATTCTGTATTTGTCATAAAATTGTTTATAATATTCGATATGTTCTTAAATATAGCGAATAAAAAATATAAAAATGCTATATATTATGAATTATCCCTATTTTTACAAGTAACCAATCTGTAAACATATGGCGGTAGATTATTATAATTTAGATGATGTATTGGGCGATGAGTACCTTTTAATTCGTGCGGCAACGCGTGCTTTTATAGAAAAAGATATCGCTCCCGTAATGGATAGCTATGCACAGGCGCATGAACCTATTCCAGATTTAATGCGGAAATTGGGTGATATTGGTGCTTTAGGCCCTTTTATTCCTACCGAATATGGTGGTGCAGGATTGGATTATATGGCATACGGCCTTATTATGCAAGAGCTAGAAGCCGGTGATTCTGCCATCCGATCGGCTGCATCGGTGCAATCGTCCTTGGTTATGTTCCCTATTTATACCTTTGGTTCTGAAGAACAGAAACGGAAATATTTGCCCTTACTCGGAAAAGGGGAGTATATTGGTGCCTTTGGTTTAACGGAACCCAACCATGGTTCTGACCCCGCGCATATGGAAACTAAACTGTTGCGTGATGGTACAAATAAGGGGTACATCCTTACAGGAACAAAGATGTGGATAACGAATGCACCGATATGCGATGTTGCGGTGGTATGGGCGAAGGATGAAGCTGGGAAGGTTCGGGGGGTGATTGTGGAAAGGCAAGATGCAGGGTTTAGTACCCCCGAGATTGCAAACAAGTGGTCTTTACGTGCCTCCTTAACAGGGGAGCTGGTATTTGATCAGGTGCATATTACTGAAGACCGTTTGTTGCCGGGTGTTTCTTCCATGCGTGGCCCTTTGTCGTGTTTGAATTCTGCCCGCTACGGTATAGCGTGGGGAGCAATTGGTGCAGCAATAGACTGTTATCGTATAGCCTTACAGTATGCACTGGAACGCAAGCAATTTGGTAAGGCTATTGCCTCCTTTCAGTTGCAGCAGAAAAAACTAGCGGAAATGTTGACCGAAATTACAAAAGCACAGTTGTTGGTATGGCGTCTTGGACAACTACGGAATACCAATAAAGCCACGCCGCAACAAATTTCTATGGCCAAACGTAATAATGTGTATATGGCACTGCAAGTGGCACGCGATGCCAGGCAGCTGCTCGGGGCAATGGGTATTGTTGGTGATTATCCGATAATGCGACATATGATGAATCTGGAGTCTGTGATAACCTACGAGGGCACACATGATATACATTTATTAATAACCGGGCAGGATATAACAGGCATATCGGCTTTTTAAAGTTTGTTTAGATGGCTATACGTAGTTTTTCATTTTATTCCGTCTCATTTTTAGCAGGTTAAGCTTATATTAAAAAATATACGCAGCAAAGGCTTGGAAGTAA
>NZ_JBMOUC010000008.1:0-192455 GCF_049319645.1 Sphingobacterium sp. Mn56C | reverse complement strand
CGCCCGAGCCGATGGTATTGCCGTAACAGGTGGGAGAGTAGGTCGGTGCCTTTTTTTATACAAATCCCCTTCAGGAAGCTGGAGGGGATTTTTTGTTTTACAGCCTTTGCTGCTTATAGGCTTGGCGTATGGGCGCTAGGTCTCTAGGGCACTGGCGAATGGAAAACGGATACCGGAGACTTAATGCAGACAAAAAATGAATATGCTGCTTCCCCCATTTCTAAGCAGCTTTCTAATTTATGCTGGTACAATCCTAAGGTGCGACATATTTGGAATGCGGCTAATAAGGTTATTTTGTCGCCTTGCTCAACCCCAGTAAATCATTCCCATTTTACATGTTGTGTTTTAAATCATCCTTGTAAACTAGGATTTTACCTATAGCTGGCATACAGCCTATAAAATGATATATTATTTTCTAATAGAAGGTTAAAAAGGACGATATTCAAACTTTGATTAGCCTTATTTTGATGATGCTATGCTGTTGGAAACAGCCAGCAGTAAACGGGGAAGGTAAAATATTCCCCTATTCACTATATCGGTGACTGATTGTAGAAAATAATTTATAGTTACCATGCATTGTTATAAATTGGGGGCATTACAAACAATCAAAATCGTTCTTATCCATAAGCAAGTCTATTAAAGGTCTGTAGAGGACAAACCTGGACGCCGTATGCAAGTGTCTCGTATGCTTAGGCAATATAAAGTTCCAAACTTTAACGAAAGTAAATACAAGGTACTAATAGTTAAATACAGGCGTTATCGCTAGGCCTTCCTATTTATAGAACCTATAAATGCGCTTTGCATCTCTTTCTGTATATGTGCTTCTACTACCCAGCTTGAAATCGACGAATTCGCAGGGGCTACAACTGTCGGATCAAAAAAAGCTGAAGGTGCCTTTTTAGACAGCTTCAGCTTTTTTTTTCTAGGTATAGTAAGGGATCTTAGTGCATATTCGACATATCCACCTTATTTTTTCCTTGTTTAATCATTAATACAAAAGGTACACAGACTAAAAACATAACGCCTAAGTACAGGAAAACATCCATGTACGATAGTACAGCGGCTTGTTTCATAACCGAACCCTCTATAAGTTGCTGTGCTTTTGCCAGCGCCTCATTAGCGCTGAATCCTTTACTCATAAAATTCGCCTGAAGGCCATCTATTCTCGATTGCACTTCAAAATTACTCGGGTCAAGATGGCTAATTAAGTCCACCCGATGGTGCTGGCTATCGCGCGATATAAAGGTTGTAATCAAAGCAATACCAAAAGATCCGCCCAACTGTCTACTCATCCCCGTAAAGGATGCCCCTTCACCAATAGCCTTACCCGAAAGGGTAGACAACGACATGGTCATAACCGGAACAAACAGCAAGCCAAGTCCGACCCCTCGAATTATTAAAGGCCAAAACATATTTTCGCTACCCGTATCATTAGTCAATACACTATACATAAAAAAAGAGTATCCAAAGAAAATCGATAAACCTAAGGCCACCATATATTTTTGAGGTACGCCATTCTGAATCATTTTACCGATAAAGGGCATCATAAATCCCGTCATAATAGAGCTGGGTATAAGCAGCATACCCGCATCCGTTGCCGACCAGCCTAAAATAGACTGCGTATACAGTGGTATAATAAAGGTAGAACCAAACAAGCCAAATCCAAGGATAAAACTCATGACCGTACCGACCTGAAGATTTTTATCCTTCAATACGCGTAAGTTTACAATCGGGTTGGCGTAAGTCAGTTCTCGCCATATAAAGAAAAAGAGACCAAAGAACGATACAATCGATAACGTTAAAATAGTGCTATCCTCAAACCAATCATCTTGTTGCCCGTGTTCTAAAACAAACTGTAATGAACCAATAAACATAATCAAGAAGATCATGCCCCACCAATCCACCTCTCTTGCAGTCTGTTTACTGCCATATCTAGGGCTTTTTACAAGCGATAGAGTCAACAATACCGCCAGAATACCTAAGGGCACATTAATATAGAAGATATAAGGCCAGGAGTAGTTATCCACAATATATCCACCTAAAGGTGGTCCTAAAGTCGGCCCTACAATAACGCCCATACCATAAATAGCCTGCGCCATACTTCTTTTTTCCGGAGGGTATGTTTCGGTAAGAATCGTCTGCGCCGTAACCAATAAGGCACCACCACCCATACCCTGTAAAAAACGGAAAGCCACCAGCTCCCAGATATTAGTAGCATTACCACACATAAAAGAAGCCACCGTAAAAAGGATAATAGAGGCCGCGAAATAATTTCGGCGGCCGAACTGTTGAGACAACCAGCTGGTCATAGGGATAATGATAACATTTGCGATGGCATATGCTGTGATCACCCAAGCCACATCGGTTAGCGTAGCGCCCAACGTTCCTTTCATATCGTTTAATGCCACATTAACAATTGTAGTATCTACAATCTCCAGTAGTGCACAAAGGATACAAGTAAATGTTATTAAGACACGTTTGAAACCATGTTCGATTAAACTGTCTTGACTGGTTAATTCCGACATAATTATTTAATGAATACATCCACGTCCGCATTCATGCCCGGGCGTAACAATTGAATAATTTCCGCTTTATTATTTTTGGTAAATGTAATTTTCACCGGCAGTCGCTGTACAGTTTTCACGAAGTTTCCTGTAGCATTATCTGGAGGCAGCAGTGAGAATCGAGAACCTGTAGCAGGGGAGAACGATTCCACCTGTCCTTCGATAAGATCATTAGGAAAAGCATCAACTTTAATTTCCACTTTCTGTCCGGGGCGGATTTTGTTAAGCTGCGTCTCTTTAAAATTCGCTACCACCCAGGTATCCGTATTGTTGATAATATAAAACAAAGACTGTCCTGGGCTTACCATTTGGCCCTCTTGGATTTTAATATTCGATACCTGACCATCCACAGCAGCTGTTATTACCGTATACGAGAGATTAAGTTCCGCTGCCTTAAGGCTAGCTTTAGCTTTATCGATATTAGCTTTCGCTACAGCAGTTTGTTTGCTGGCCACATTCGTCTTGCTGATTATAGCCTGTTTTTGCGAGTTGCTGGCATTCCTTTGTGCATTTAATACATCCACCTGTTTATCAGCTTCAAGTTTAGCGGTATACGCCTGCTCGTATTGCTGTTTAGTAATCGAGTGGTTTTTGTACAAATTCTCATAACGCTGGAAATCGTTATTAGCTTGTTTAGCTTTAATTTCGGCAGCCTCGATAGAGCCCGTGTTCGAGTGGATGGTGGCATCAGAAATTGCCACATTAGCATTCGAAGCACTCACATCGGCCAGGGAAACATCAAACGAATTTTCGGCCGCTAAAAGCGCTGCTTTTGCCTCTTCCACATGAATCTCATAATCGTTAGGTTGAATGGTAAATAAAGTATCCCCCTTTTTAACCAGCTGATTATCCTTCACGTAAATTTTATCAATGTATCCACCCACACGTGGGATAATCGGGTTCAGGTTTCTTTCCACCTGGGCATCATCGGTGGTTTCATGCGCCTGCGCATGTAAATATTTATAGCCTCCAAAACTACCGCCTAAAAGTGCTACAGCGATTAATACGAATACAAATTTTTTGTTTGAAGGTTTTTTATTTTCTGTTGTATTTTCCATGGTAATGTGTTATTTAAGGTTAAGTTGACCATTCGCTAATAAAAGGTCATAGTATTTTTCAACAATTGTAGCATCCCCAATAGCGAGGTTTATTTTACTTTGAAGTTGTTGCACATCAGCCTCCAGTAAATCATCCGTATCGGCAACGCCGTTATCATATTTATCTTTAACGATTCTATAATTTTCCTTTGCCTGCACTAAAGCTTGTTGATACAACTTATATTTTTCCTGCGCTAAATTTACCTCTTCGCGCGCCTCATGAACCTGATTTTTGATGCTATTCTGCGTCTGTAATCTAGTTCTGTCGAGCTCCTCCATTTGTTGTTTCGCAACATTTATTTTTTTCTTGTTCTTATACAAAGCCCCAATATCATAGGTAATTCCCACGCCCGCATTTACAGCATTGGTAACCGTAACCAAATTATGCACCTGCAAAGACGCATATCCTGCTGTAGCTACGATAGTAGGGTAGTATGCTGCACGTACTTCCTTTAAGTGGTCTTCGGCAGCATCTTTTTGGGCATCCAAAGATTTAATTTCGTAGCGATCTTCAACAGCGCCAATAGCGGTAGTATTATCCAAATGCGCTAGAGTAATGGCTTCCAGTTGTGTGTCCTCCGGAAGTCCTAAAAATATCGCCAGCTGATAATTTAGCGTATTCACATTTTTCAAGGACTCCTGGTAAGCAACCTTATAGTTGGAAAGCTGCAATTCTGCCTTTAACAAGTCGTTTCGAGCGATCACACCATTTTGCTCCATGGCTTTAAAATCGGCCACCTGCTGTTCTGATTTTTTAATATTTTCGGCAATCAATTCCTTCGTCTGTTGCGCTTTATACAAGGCAATGTACATATGCATAGCCTGGTTAGCTAAGTTTTGCTTGGCGGCAATACTTTGAAACTCCGCTGCTGTCCAGCTATCTTTAGCCCCTTTTATACGGTTAGAAATTTTCCCTCCGGTATATAAAGGCATATTGGCCGACACCTGACCGATAAATAACTGATCCGGCGTGACTCCGAAACCACTGCCACCGGCGACCGGTATTTTTAAGTCTACATTCGGATGTGTTAACCCTAAATAAGAAGCAGATAACTTTGCTTCAGGAAGCCTGCTGTCTTTGGAAGACTCGTATTCCAATTGACGGGTTTTTACCTTAGCTTCCAAGACCTTTGCATCCGTAGAGTTTGAATAGGCGAGCTGCATAACCTCTTCCAAAGAAAGGTTTTTCTTTTCTTGTGCATAAGCGCCTATAGAAAGCAATAACATAATGGATGTTAAGGGCCAAAATTTATTTTTCATATGTTAAAATAGCTTTAAGCGTAAATTTTAAATGATTTATTAATTTATCATTGATGAATTCTTCGTACATTTTTTCTGTAGCTGCAGGATACAGCTCATTAAAAACAACTTTATTAATTTTGAAATTCATGAATGTTCCTATCATTGTAGCATGAATAAGAATAGGGTCGTAATACTTAAAAACGCCCTTTTCGCAGCCATAGCTTATCACCTCTTTAATAAGGTTGATATTATGAGATCGGAGTTCTTTAAATGCATCCGAGTTGATGATTCTCTTTTTTAAGTTGGCTTCTGAAGCGATAATTTGATAAACATGACTATTGTTGATTTTAGTTTGTACATAATGTTCAATCATTAACTCTAAGCGAAGGATAGGATCCTGCTCTTTATCGAAGATACTGGCGTCCATCATATAAGAAGATGCCGCTCGTTTTACAATAATCTCCATTAAGTTGTCTTTTGACCCGAAGTAATAGTTAATCATGGCAACATTAATGCCTGCTGCTTGTGCAATCTCGCGCACCGAAGTAGCTTCGTATCCATAGCTGCCAAAGAGATCTTGCGCTATTTTTAGGATTTCGATTTGTTTTGTATTCAGCTCCATATCGAATAAAGTGTGCGCAAATTTAAACACTCGTTTAATTTAAACAAGTGTTTAAATTATTTTTTTTCAAAAAACTTACTTTCAACAAACAAACTTGTTTTTACTAGCCGAGAAGGAATGCAGGGCATGTGTATGATCTAGCTCATCTATAATGTTTTAGCCTATGGTTTGCAATAAAAAAAAGCTGTTCAGGTCGTGAACAGCTTTTTTTTTACAATCTACCAAACATAATACGGCTTGGTTTTTCTTTACTAAAATAGATGCGATGTGTATTTGGAATAAAATCTTCCTTTTTAGCTTTAAAAATATCAATAAACTGATTCGGGTTTCTATCCAGCAAGGGAAACCATGTATGTTGTATTTGCACCATAAGTTTATGGCCTTTTTTAAACGTGTGTGCTACATCCGGCAGGTTCACCTGCACGGAGGTCACTTTGTTAGGTTCAAAAGGTTTTGGGGTATCCATACCCTCTCGAAAGCGCCCTCTAAGGACATCCCCGCGTACCAACATCTGATAACCTTGCATAACCACGCGGTCTGATACTGCAGAGGTTAACGTTGTTGTATCCGGGTAAACGTCAATAATTTTAACAATAAAATCAGCATCTGTACCCGTCATAGACACCTGCAAATCTGCTACTATCGGTCCGGCCAAGGTAAGATCCTCCTGTAGAACAGCCGTTTCGAAGACCATAACATCAGGTCTATTGGCAACAAAGCGTTGATCGGCAACCATATACTCCCGTGTACGATCTGTAATAACGCCCTCTTGGAACGGTACAGGCTTATTAGGGTCAGCGGTATATTCCACGAAATCCGTATCATCCGCATTGGGAGATCGATCCAACCTACCATGAGCATGCAAATACAGTTCGTCAGCATGTATTTCTTTAGGCGGCCATTGTTGAAACGTTCTCCATTTGTTTTCGCCCGAGAAAAATACAGTCGCTTCTGCCGGTTTAAAAGAGCCTTTACCTTTTAAATAATATTCAAAGAAAGGCAATTCCAGTTGCTGCTGATAATAAAGCGATGTTTTTTCACCAAAGCGTATATCACCCAAAAAATCACCATCCGAACGAGCCCAACCACCATGGTACCAAGGTCCGATTACTAAGGTATTCGTAGCTGTGGGGTTGCGTTTTTCAATTTGACGGTAGGTTTCAAAAGCACCATACGTATCCTCAGCATCAAAAGTTCCGCCCACAACCATAACGGCAGGTTTTACAGTATTCAGGTGATGGGTAATTAACCTGCTGTTCCAAAAAGTATCTAAAGTTTGGTGTTTCTGCAAGTCTTTCCAGAACTTAACTGTATGGCCAAGGTAATTTTGCTGCAGCTCCTCCAGGCTGGCCATATTCAGGAAGAAGCTATAGAAATCTTTAGTCGCCAGTTTAAACCCCGGATGGCCAGCCTCTGGTAAAATAGGACCAGAACGTTTGGCATCGAAAGTATACATAAAGCGGAAGGCATCCATTAAAAACAGCGCTCCGCCATGTCTAAAATCGTCTCCTCTAAACCAATCCGTAACAGGAGCCTGCGGCGATACCGCTTTTAAGGCCGGGTGAGAGCCCACCAATCCTGCAGTAGCGTAAAACCCAGGGTATGAAATACCATACATACCAACTTTGCCATTATTGTTTTTAATATTTTTAATTAACCAGTCAATGGTATCGTAAGTATCGGTACTTTCGTCGATTTTAAGTTTATTAGCCTTTGTTAAGGTAGGGCGTACATTTTCAAAATTCCCCTCACTCATCCATTGTCCGCGGACATCCTGATACACGAAGATATAACCTGCACGCGTCATTTCGGGGAAGGTACCGAGGCTTTTTTTGTACCTATCCTTTCCATATGGGCTCACTGTATAAGGCGTTCGGTTAAGTAGGATAGGGTATTTTTGCGATTCATCTTTCGGAATATAGATTGCGGTAAATAGTTTGGTGCCATCACGCATCGGAATCTGCGTTTCAATTTTGCGGTAATGCTGTTCCACAAAAGCCTCATTTATTTCCTGTGTATAGGCCGAAAAGTAGAAAAACAGTCCTGCAATAAAGGTTAGTAATAGTTTTTTTAGCATAAAAGGTAAATTTATGCTGCAATTTAAGGAATAAAATTCTTTTTAAATGATTTGTAGGTTCATTTTGAAAATAACAAACCTTAAAACGTCAGGATAGGGCAAAAAAAATGAGCTACCCATAGTTAGGCAGCTCATTTTTTGTATAAAGAATAATTTATTTAGCTAATTCTTCTGCGATAGCTTTACCAATTTCTGCAGGGGATTCAACCACACGGATACCACACTCGCGCATAATTTTCATTTTCGCTTCTGCAGTATCATCAGCACCACCAACGATTGCACCAGCATGTCCCATACGACGTCCCGGAGGCGCAGTCTGGCCAGCGATAAAACCTACAACAGGTTTAGTGCCATTTTCTTTAATCCACAACGCAGCTTCCGCTTCCATACCACCACCAATCTCACCGATCATGATGATACCTTCAGTTTCAGGGTCATTCATCAACAATTCAACGGCTTCTTTTGTTGTAGTACCAATGATAGGGTCACCACCGATACCTATTGCTGTAGTAATACCTAAGCCAGCTTTCACCGTTTGGTCTACAGCTTCGTAAGTTAACGTTCCAGATTTAGAAACTACACCTACTTTACCTTTTTTGAAGATGAAACCAGGCATAATACCAATTTTAGCTTCTTCAGCAGTGATAATACCTGGGCAGTTAGGGCCGATTAAACGAGAGTTTTTATCGCTCAAGTAAGATTTTACCTGGATCATGTCTTTGGTAGGGATACCTTCCGTGATACAAACAATCAGCGCAATACCCGCAGCAGCAGCTTCCATAATCGCATCCGCAGCAAATGCTGGTGGAACGAAAATAATGGAAACATTAGCACCTGTAGCATCCACAGCATCTTGAACCGTGTTGAATACCGGACGGTCTAAGTGGGATTGACCACCTTTACCTGGTGTTACACCACCAACAACCTGTGTACCATACTCGATCATTTGAGACGCATGATAAGTACCTTCCGTTCCCGTAAATCCCTGAACGATAACTTTTGAATCTTTATTTACTAATACACTCATTTGTTCTATTTTTTTGCAAAGCAAATCTACCATTTTGCAATGACTTCTAAAAATTAAGCCAAATAAAATGACGTTTTTTAATTAAAATTTCATTTTCCGTAACATGTCCCATAATACGATACCTATAGTCACCGAAACATTAAAAGAATGTTTTGTGCCAAATTGTGGTATTTCTATACAAGCATCGACAAGTTTCATAATTTCATCATCGACACCATGCACCTCATTACCAAATACTAAAGCGTATTTTTCGGTAACATCAGCCGTAAAATCCTGAAGAAAAGTACTGTTATCCGCTTGTTCTATCGCTAAGATTTTATATCCCTGCTTTTTTAAAGATAGAATAGCATCTACATTATTTTTATTATGTTCCCAAGCGACAGACTGGGTAGCGCCCAAGGCGGTTTTTTCAATCTCCCGGTGTGGCGGTGTCGCTGTTATTCCGCATAGTATAATTTTCTCTATTGCGAAGCCATCGGCTGTACGAAAGGCAGACCCTACATTATGCATGCTGCGTACATTATCTAATACGATGGTAATTGGTGTTTTCTCTTGCGTCTTAAAGGTCGCAATATCGGCCCTGTTTAATTGATCCATCGATAGTTTTTCCATAGCACAAAAGTAAAAAGTAAAAGTTAAAAAGAAAAAAGGTCCTATCTTTGCCGCATCGTACAGCGGAAAAAGCATTCCAATCCGAAGGTCGATGTATTGGCCTAAATACGGAATGTGGATAAAACTTTAAAATAGATTTTGATTATTAGATAATACTGATTATTTTTGCAATCCGAATTTAGTAAAAAAGAATAATAAAAAATATAGCTAAGAGAAATGGCAAATCATAAATCAGCGATTAAAAGAATTAGAGGAAACGCTGCGAAGCGTTTAAGAAACCGTTACCAAGCAAAAACTACGCGTAACGCAATTAAAAAATTACGTGGTACAACTACAGCTGAAGAAGCTAAAGCATTATTGCCTCGCGTTGTATCTATGCTTGACCGTTTGGCTAAGAAAAATGTTATCCACAAGAAAAAAGCGTCTAACAACAAGTCTAAATTGACTAAATTTGTTAATAAATTAGCATAATTTCTTTTCTGGATATAAAAGATATGAAAGCCGTTCTTTTGAGGACGGCTTTTTTAGTATGCATACTGCGGCCCTAAGGGGCTTTATTTTTTGGGTTGATGGGGCTTCGTTACCTGTTGTATAATGCTTTTTAGCTGCAGCGGTTTATCTTTGTAAGGCTCTAAATTGTAAATTTCAACCTTTTTAAAGTCTATAGGATGGCTTTCCGATTGCAAATAGATATAACCCTCGGTTAGAGGTTTACCATCCATTTTCTGCGCTTTATCGTAGTTTAATACATTTCCCCCTGCAATGCGAGGTTTGCTATACGCTAGCACGGTTTCACCTTCGAGGATATGTTGTATTAAGGAATCCCCCAAAACGACAAAATCTGCGGTTACCCATTGGTCGCCATGGTACGTTTTTGATGTCGAGCTTACACAGTGTGGCTTAAACACTTCGTCTCTATACAGCACCTCAGTGCCCGGGGTACACAAGTTGGATGTCGTACGGACGGACGCCGGATTGGAATCGCCCCCTAACAACTGTCCTTCAATGGATATGGGGAAATCCTGATCTTTTAATAAGGTCTGCGGAGCCTGCCCATGCAACATGGCTCCGGAGTTGCGCCATGCCCATCCTTCGCCTCCTGTAGTCTGTTCGCCGACAAAGCGGTACTCCAATCGTAGTATATAATAACTGAAGGGGCGTTTGTACGCCAGGTGGCCATACTGCTGGTTAAAATCGTCGTACTGGTCGTACCTGACCTTTAAAAGGCCATCTTCAACCCGGAAGGTATTTCCAAAATTCTCCCCAACCTCATGCAACCTGATTTTAGGAATCCAGTCTTTGATATCTTTTCCATTAAATAGCTGTATTGCTTTAGGAGGTTTAGGAGGTTTAGCCGTTTCAAGGGGTTTTCCTAAGTTTTGCGGGCTTTTTATAGCATAAGCCATACTTCCAGCTAGGATTAAGCTTAATGCGCTTAAAATAGTTATTTTACGTATTGACATAAGGCGCCGATTACAATAAGGTCTTCTGATATTTTACATAATCGCTGGGGCGTATGCCAACGATTTTAAAAAAAGTATTGCTAAAGGTTGGTAGACTATTATAGCCCACCTGTAGAGCCACCTCGTTTACGCTTAGTTTCTCATCGAGTAATAGTTTTAGGGCAGTTAGCATACGAAGAATGGTATAGTACTGTATAAACGACATATTCAATTCTTTTTGAAATAAGCGTGCAAGCGTTCTTTCGCTACTGTCAAAGCGCTGTGCTATACTTTTAAAGCTGTTGTTCTCCGAAATATTTTCCTCCAGATAACGCACGATACTTTTTAATTTATAATGCTGCGGATAGGGAAGCGCAAGCGGCAGCTCGGCTTGCGATAATTCCGGCAGGAGAAGCTTAAAAGCTTTGGCGATACTATATTTTACTTCGTCGCCAGGCATTACATTACCATTCCAACGGTTGGTAAACATAATTAGTTCCATGAGTAAATCGTTTACCGGATAAATATTAACGGTATCGAAAAATGTACTGTCGGTAGCAAACTTCGGAAAATATAAATTCCGCATTATAACATTCGACGAGCTGGGGTGTATGCTATGCGCCGTACCGGCAGGAATCCATATGTAATGGCGTGCAGGCAGGAAATACGATTTGTCTGCTGTTCTTAGAAATACTACGCCCCCCTCCGTATATAAAAATTGCCCCTTTTCATGTAAATGTTCTTCCACATAACTGTTGCCCATTAAGGCATGATGGCAATAAATACTATCCGGAAAGGCATCTACTTCAGTGCGGTAAAATTTGTTGACGTACGTATTTCGCATAATTGGATTTTAGATAAGCCATAAATTAACTATTTTTTAGTGGAACTACCAAAAGTTTCATGCCTATTAACTTAATGTTTTGAGACTTATAAATCGTTTAATTTTAAAAGTGTCGGAATGGATATTTTAATAAGTTTACGGCAAAAATGAATAAAATAGCTGTCTAAATATTCAGTATTATTGTAGAGAGTACATAAAAATTATAAGATCACTATAGATAAATAAAGCCTATATGAGTAACGATAGAATACGTTTAGCATCTCTTCGAGATAAAGTAATGACGGCGGAACAAGCTGCGGAATTAATTCAGGATGGTATGGTGGTAGGGGCTAGTGGATTTACCAAGGCTGGGGATAGTAAAGTAGTATTGCCAGCCTTTGCGGAGCGAGCAAAAAAAGAACAGTTAAAGATAACTTTAATGACCGGGGCATCGTTAGGGCATGATACGGATGGTAAGCTTGCAGAGGCTGGCGCATTATCGAAGCGCATGCCCTTCCAGGTTGACCGTACATTGCGCAATAAAATAAATGCAGGTGAGGTGCTGTTTATCGATCAGCATCTGAGTGAAAGTGCTGAATTACTGCACAACAAAAATCTGCCACCAGTAGATATTGCTGTGCTTGAAGTTGCCTACATTGATCGCGACGGGAGTATTGTTCCGACGACCTCCGTAGGAAACTCGGTAACTTTTGCAGCTTTAGCCAATCAAGTTATTTTAGAGATTAACACAACTGTTCCAGAGGAAGTGTACGGTATACATGATATCTATCAGGCCGAAAATTATCCACATAGAAATGTCATACCTATTGTTGCGCCATGGAATAAAATAGGACGTAAGACTATTCCATTAGATCCAAATAAGGTCGTTGGTATTGTGTTTACCGATATATCCGATAGCCCTGCTGATATTGCCGCACCAGATGTTAAAACCACAGCTATAGCCAAACATATTCTTGATTTTTTTGAGAATGAAGTAAAACTCGGACATCTTACCGATAGATTGCTGCCCATACAAGCTGGAATTGGTAAAGTGGCCAATGCGGTACTTTCCGGTTTTGAACATAGTAATTTTTATGACCTAACGATGTTTTCAGAGGTATTGCAAGATAGCACCTTCGACCTTATCGACGCCGGAAAGCTAAGTTTTGCGTCGGCCTCTTCGCTTACCGTGTCTAAGGATTGCTACGACAGAATCTTTAACAATTTACGTAACTACAGAGATAAATTTGTATTACGTCCGCAGAATATCTCCAATACACCCGGTCTGATACGGCGTTTAGGTATTATTGCTATAAATACCGCTATTGAGTTTGATATATATGGAAATGTAAATTCTACCCATATTTCAGGTACCAAAATTATGAACGGCATCGGTGGTTCGGGTGATTTTGCAAGAAACGCGTACCTGAGTATTTTTGTAACCCAAGCCATATCCAAGGGAAATGCAATTTCGCACGTTCTCCCTATGGTATCGCATGTCGATCATACGGAACATGATGTGGATATTTTGGTAACAGATATTGGGTTGGCTGATTTACGGGGGCTAGCACCACGTGAGCGCGCTCAAAAGATTATTGACAACTGTGTTCATCCCGATTACAAAAAATCGTTACAGTCGTATTTTGATAGAGCTTGTGAAAGAGGGGGGCATACGCCACACCTGTTAGAGGAAGCTTTTAGCTGGCATATCCGGCTGGCTGAAACGGGCAGCATGTTATAAGGTATAAGCCCGTAGACACCCCAGATAAGGGGCAGCTGCTTGTAAAAAAAACACCCGCTAATGTTTTCCGAAGAGGGGCCATTAGCGGGTATTCGTATTTGTATTAGAATGATTTATTATCTAGATTTTCCTGGTAAATAAATTTGGAAACCTACACTCACGCCTAAACCTGTAGCTTTCTCGCCAACAGAGATATTTGCTTTAGAATAGTTGTATCCAGCCATAACCTCCAAGGCTACAGTCTGCGTAATAAAGTGCGCATAACCACCGTTGATACCAGCAGCGAAAGAAACATCGCTTCCTGCAGAGCTTCCTGCAATACCAATATCACCTTGACCAAAGAAACGTCCTGTAGAGCTCGCACCTTCTGGGAAGTAGTAACGCACGAAAGGTGCAATACCATAGTTCCACACGTTATCATTTCCTTTTACTGCGGTAAGACCTAAAGATCCTTGTGCACCGATAGCAATACCATCAGAAACAAAATATCCGGCACGTGGGTTTACACCAATATTAAAAGCTTTACCTTCAAAAGTGTAACCAATATTACCGATAGAACCTCCTACCATCCAGTTACCCGTTTTGATAGGCGTCAGCCCAACGTTGGCCGAGTGCTGTGGCACGGTCGATATTTGTGCATTTGCTGTTGCCATTAATGCTAATGCAAAACCTGTAGATAGTAATAACTTTTTCATAATATATATTTAATGTAGTACAATATGTTTTAATGAATAACAATATGTGCTGCAAAAGGTTTGAAATAAGTTAAACTTTTATAAAAAAAACGACTGCAATAATTTAAATTGATTTAGTTTAGGTATTTTAAGTGTAGATTAATTAATATAAGGTGAAGTAAGTTTTCTTTTTTGAATGTAAAAATCAAGGGCCTTTTGAGCCTGCAATGGATGGTCTGTGCTTAAGATATCTGCACCACGCTCGATAAACTCTGCATACCGTTGGTAACCATATTTTTCGGCTTGATTATCTAAGTTTCCTAACGTACCGAGTATAATTTTGATTCCATGTTGATGTAAGCTTTCTACTAAATCAGGTGTCGGTACTGCTGTCCCTACAAAGGCCAGCATTTTAGTGTCGGGGATATCCATTGCGATAAGCCTTAACATGTCTTTTTTATTTTTTATGCTAACCGACAGCATTAAATCTGGATTAACAGTATGCAAGGCTTTGGCCTGCTGGGCCGAGTAGGTAATAACAACGGTATACGGCTGTGCATTTAAGCGTATTATAAGGTCGGATAGCATTTTATAAGGCACATCGGGTTTTACATCCAGGGTATAAATCACCTTCCCATTTCCCCATGTTAAGGCTTCCTCCAGGCTGGGGATAGTATAGTTTGTTAACCGCCCCTGTGCATCTTTAAGTTTTAACGCTTTAAGTTGCTGCCAGGTTTTATGGCTAATTTTTCCACGACCATTTGTGGTACGTTCTAATGTTTCGTCGTGCATAAGCAGCATAACCGAGTCTTTAGACAGGCGTACATCACATTCGATGATTACAGGCATTTTAGCGGCAAAGTAAGCAAAAGATTCGATGGCGTTTTCGGGATATTTTTCCATACCACCACCACGATGAACACTAACCAAAGGGTAGCTTTGCTCGTTATAGGTTAAAAAGCGCTGTAGGTCATCGACAGTTTTTAAATTAAAAACAGAGCTGTTAAATAGCACATTCGACGTTGTCGATGCCGTAGTATTACTATTTCCCGTACCAGACCTTTCAACACAACCCGTAAAGAGGAGTAAAAGGCTGAGCAGCAAAGTCGTATACCAATGAGTTTTATGCATCTCAGCGTGTTGTGCTTTGATACTGCTGAATTAAGGCAATTATTTCCTCCAGCGGCGTATGTATTTGTTCAAATTTAAGCTGCGCCTGCTCGTAAAAAGGAGCTCTCTCCTCCAGTTTATTCTCTATAAAAGTCAGCAATTCGTCTTCTGAGAAACCTTTTAGCAGCGGTCTTTTATTGACATCAGACTTACTCAGGCGAGCCCATAGCGACTTAGGTGTATGGTACAGGTATAGCGCCAAACCATGCTGCGTGATCCATTCCATGTTATCGTAATAACAAGGGGTACCACCACCGGTAGAAATAATAGCCTCCCGTTGTTCTTGTTTTTGTAGAAATTCACGTTCAAGCAACCGGAATTTCTCCTCTCCAAATTTTTCGAAATATTCGGGTATAGACATACCCATCGATGCTACAATTTCATGATCCAAGTCTACAAAGGGGATATCTAGTTTTGCGGCAAGCTTCTTGCCCCAGGTTGTTTTTCCAGAGCCCATAAAGCCCACTAAAAAAATAGGTTTATCCATTTTTGCCTTTGAAATATTTATTAACCAGTTCTTCTTTCGTTGGGAAAGTATTTTTAGACCATTTTTTTATGACCACACCATTCTGTAATAACATAACCCCAGGATTAGAGCGTACCATACTTTTTAAGGGGATGGCGTCTGCATAGAAAGTTTCTAATACAAGATCCAGTTGGTCGTTCAGGTAATTTACATCATCAGAGGAACTAGCTGTAAGCAGTATTGCGCGTAAAGGAAATTCTTTAGATAACTCCTGAATAGTCTGGTTGATACGATCTAAGGCTAGAAAATCTGTAGGCGATAGTTTCGTTACATCGACGCTGGTAACGACAAAATTATAATACGGATTTCCGATAATATCCTTGGTATAATCGTTGCCTTCAGCATCCGAAATAATAAGATCAGAAATAGGCACTTGATACCCCTTTTTAATTAATTTCGTTGTTGGCTCGCCGACAATCTCCCAATTTTCATCTTCCCAAATTTTTTGACTCATGTACTCCTTATCGTTCATTGTCTTAGACTCGCCCGTAGTTTTATTTTTTAAGGTGTACACATGCTCGTACTCGTCAGGAGAAGCCCCTTCAGGGATTTCCATTAAGCTCGGCAGATTATTGCCAACCTTATAAGGCAAAAAATCTATGATGGGCAAAAAATAAATGGTGTAAATTCCAATACCAAAGGAAGCCAATACAATAAAGAAGGTAACCAAATTACTGGTAAAAGAGCTTTTTATAATCGGGGTAATGCGCTCTTTCTTAATAAATATGACCAGAATTAAGGCCAATAATATCAAATCCTTACCAAAGGACTGCCAGGATGTTAAAGGAATAGCATCCCCAAAACAACCGCAAGAGGAAACAACCTCAAAAAATGCAGCATAAAAGGTTAAAAAAGTAAAGAATATAATCAGCAGTAATAAGCCCCAGGCCACTTTTCGGCCTGCAATGCCTAAAAGTAATAAGGCACCTAATATAATTTCGAAACCACAAATTACTACCGCTATCCAGGTACTATAATCGTTTAAAAAATCGGTATGGAAAACATGGAAAAATTCTTGTAGTTTATAACCGAAGCCTGTAGGATCGTTTGCCTTGATAAAACCAGAGAAAATAAATAGGAGGCCTACGAAAATACGGCAAATCCAAAGTAAAACATCGGTTTTGCCATTCTGGCTTTTTATTGGTGCGTAATAAGATGTATTCGACATAATAATGTACCTTTTGTTTAGTTGTTAGCAGGGAAGCCCATTTTTATTAACGCAAAAACAGCGTAGTTTAGCATATCTTGGTAATTTGCAGCTAAGCCTTCAGAAACGAGTGTTTTCCCTTGATTATCTTCAATTTGTTTTACACGGTGCAATTTCATTAATATAAGATCTGTCATCGAAGAGATTCGCATGTCACGCCAAGCCTCCCCATAATCGTGGTTTTTAGCAAACATTAAATCGCGTGTTTCATTTACCTTTTCGGTATACGAGTTCTCAGTTTGTCTAGGGTCTAGGTTTTCTTCCCCATCTTCACCTAACTCCAGCTGTATTAAAGCGATAACACAATAATTTATGATGCCTACAAATTCGTCTACAATGTCTTCACCAACCTTAGAAACCTTCTTAACTTCTAAGGTACGGATACGTTTTGCCTTAATAAAGATTTGGTCTGTTATAGAAGTAAGCCGCATAATACGCCAAGCGGTACCATAATCTTTTGTTTTTTTTATAAACAAATCCTTACAAAAATCAATTACAGCATTGTACTCGCCCGTAGTATTCATATATTTTTATCCCTTTAAATTCAGTCTTGTCTTACAAAGATAGGGTAAAACCCTATTCCTTGGTAGTCACAAAACTGTTTGATTTTACCTTTTCCCAAAAAAAATCTTCACATTTCCCTTAATTTTGAACGATGGAAATACGATTATTCGATACCATAGAATACTTAGCTTCCGGTTCAGTGCAGCAGCAGCATGCCTATACGATATTACTGAAGCGGGATATTATGCGTCTTTTAGCGCCTTATAACCCGATCTTAGCAGGCACTTTTCCACTGGATATTACGGTCGACGATTCAGACTTGGATATCCTCTGTGAGGTTTACGATTTGCAGGAGTTTGCGACCTGGGCTACGCATAATTTCGGTATGGAAGAGGGTTTCTCTGTTTGCAGCCTGCCAAACCAGGAGCCTGCCGCGGTAGTTGTCGTATTTTTTCTGGATGGTATACAATTGGAACTTTTTGCACAGGGGAGGCCGACAAAAGAACAGCATGCTTACCGGCATATGTGTATTGAATATAAATTATTGCAGCTTCTAGGGGCAGATTTCCGTAAAAAAATAATAGCTTTAAAAGCGGCAGGTATAAAAACAGAACCTGCTTTTGCACAGTTACTACAAATTGATGGCGACCCTTATATGGGGCTGTTGGACTATAAAATTGAAATATGAAAATTAGTAAACCTGAAATACGTACGGTAAATATCACGCGATATATACAGCCATTTCGTGAAGGAGGGTCTTTACCGGGGCTGGTGGATGCCGATGATGGATTTAGTTATGTGATAAAATTCCGCGGTGCCGGACAGGGAAAAAAGGCACTCGTTGCCGAGCTTATAGGTGGTGAGTTGGCCCGTTTTCTTGGATTAAGGATGCCGGAAATGGTGTTTGCCAATTTAAGTGTAGATTTTGGAAGAATGGAACCCGATGAGGAAATTCAGGATTTACTGCGTTTTTCTGAAGGTACAAACTTGGGGGTACATTTCTTGAATGGCGCGATAACCTTTGATGCCAATGTCGATGTTATACAAGCCGAAGAAGCATCTAAAATTGTATGGCTCGATGCTTTGTTGATGAATGTAGATCGTACTGCACGTAATACCAATATGTTGATTTGGCATAAAGAGCTGTGGTTAATAGATCATGGTGCATCTTTATATTTCCATCACTCTTGGGATAACTGGCAAGAACAGATGCATAAGCCATTTGTACAGATAAAAGACCATGTATTGTTGAAAAAAGCTACACAGGTAAGGGAAATTGATCGCTCTTATAAAGGCCTGTTTACACGCGAGCATATAGCAGCAATTCTGGATGTCGTGCCAGACGAGTGGTTGGTAGAAGAAGGGAGAACATTGACAGCTGCGGAGGTGCGTGCCGTTTATGTGAATTTCTTAGTGGGTAGATTGGCAGAATCGGAGGTATTTTTAAAACAGATAGAACATGAGCGAGAGAACAGTATATGAGTATGCCGTAGTCAGGGTCGTTCCGCGTGTAGAGAGGGAGGAGTTTGTGAATGTGGGTGTGGCCTTATATTGCCGAAGACAGCGCTACGCACAGGTGCTCTTGCATATTGATGAGGCTAAACTTAAAGCTCTGGATGCCAATATCGATGTAGAACTGATTAAAAATCACTTAACCTCTTTTCGTCGCATTTGTGCCGGCGAGAGCGATGCCGGCAGGATAGCCCAGTTAGAGCAACCGGAACGTTTCAGATGGTTAACGGCCAAGCGGAGTACCCTGATTCAATGCTCGGTAACACATCCTGGGATGTGCATATCTGCTGCAGAAACCCATCAGGAATTGTTTGAAAAGTTAGTGCTATAATAATCGTTGGAATTGTAGTAGTTTTGAGTTATGCATAGTTTAGAAATGGAAGAGTTTTATAATAACCTTTTTCGAAAGCAAGAGGAATTTTTGGATATGCCATCCAACAGACGCATCGTTGCATGGGCTAAAAATGTGTTGCATCTATTATTCCCCGAGCGAGATTCGAAAGGTTTTACCCATGTCGACGATTTAATTGAGGCCTTTAAAGCGGCAGAGGTGGAATTGTACAGCATTTTAACAAAAACAAAAGCTTGCGCTAGTTGTGATAATAAGGTAATCGCTGAAAAGTTTTTTCTTTCCTTACCGACGTTATACGCACTAATGCAAACAGATGCTGAAGCTATGCTTACTGGCGATCCTGCAGCACGTAGTATGCGCGAGGTAATACGTACCTACCCAGGTTTTACGGCCATTGCCATCTTTAGAATGGCGCACGCCCTATGGAAATATGGTGTTCCGTTGATTCCACGTATTTTAACCGAATATGCGCATTCTAAGACAGGAATAGATATACATCCGGGGGCACAGATTGGGAAGTACCTGTATATTGATCATGGTACAGGCATCGTGATTGGCGAAACGACCATTATCGGCGACCATGTAAAGCTGTATCAGGGGGTTACGCTGGGCGCATTAAGTGTGGAGAAATATATGGCCGATACGCAGCGCCATCCTATAATTCAAGACCATGTTATCATCTATGCCGGTGCCACAATTTTAGGTGGCGATACCGTCATTGGTCATCATGCAATAATTGGCGGTAATGTTTGGCTTACGAATAGTGTAGAGCCTTATACACGTGTTTATCATCAACCTAATTCTAAATTTATAGATACAAAACCTGTATAGTAATGGGAAAAATAATCGATACAATTGGAAATACTCCATTGGTAGAAGTAACAGGCTTTCATACGAACGCTAAGGTTAAGATCTTCGCTAAACTGGAAGGAAATAATCCTGGCGGCTCTGTAAAAGATAGACCCGCCTTAAATATGATTCGCTCGGCCATAGAACGTGGGGATATTAAAACGGGGGATAAACTTATTGAGGCTACCAGTGGTAATACCGGCATAGCGTTGGCTATGATTGCGAGTTTGTATGGAATGGAACTGGAGCTGGTAATGCCCGTTTCGTCTACACGCGAGCGTACATTGACTATGGAAGCATTTGGTGCTAAAGTAACCCTGTTAGAAAATATGGAAGTTTGTCGCGATTATGCCGAGGAGAAAGCAGTGAAAGAGGGGGTATTTATTTTAAACCAATTTGCAAATCCGGACAATTACAGCGCCCATATTAAAACTACCGGCCCCGAAATATGGCGGGATACGGAGGGTAAGATTACCCATTTTGTTAGTGCTATGGGCACAACAGGCACTATTATGGGCAATTCGATATTTTTGAAAGAGCAGAATGCATCCATACAAATAGTAGGCTGCCAACCCACCGAATCGTCGGCAATTCCGGGTATTCGTAGGTGGCCTAAAGCATATTTACCGAAAATATTCGATGCCAGCAGGGTAGACCGTATTATTGATATCGACCAAAACGATGCCGTGCAGCGCACGCGTGAACTCACCAAACATGCGGGTATTTTTGCAGGCATGAGTACAGGCGGAGCATTTCATGCTGCCCTGCAGGTAGCCAATGAGATCGATGCGGGGCTTATTGTTTTTATTGCCTGCGACCGTGGTGATCGCTACCTAAGTTCAGATCTGTTTGGCTAAGGATATAAACCTTTAACAACCCTAATGCGTCTTATTTTGTAAACCGCATTAGGGTTGTATTGCCTGCCATAAGTTGTAAGAAATTTTCAGAAAGAATATAATTATTTACCTTTTCCAGTTGTTCTAAATATAAGGCTTCTCCAGGGCCATAACCCTCACAGTATTTTTTTGTAGCACCAATATTTTCAAACGAGATAAAATTTTCGTCGGTTTTTACATGGCCAAAGTAATTGTTACAGCCTGTGTTGCCCGTTATTTTACGGTTATCCATATGGAAATTTAAAGTAGGCATTTTTCCGGGAAAATTTTTCTTCAGTTCTAGGTCCACAGCATTCAAGTAATCCAGTGTCCAATTGCCTTCCAAGGACAAACGTTCCGTTGCCACTTTACGGGGCATAAATTTAGCTATAGGTTTATTAACCCTATTAAGAAACGTTAATACAGAATCGGTCACATCAATATGTGTAGTGCTGGTCAGCACATTTTTAAAGCTATTTTCAACGTCCATATCTTCACAAGCCATCATCGTCGACATACCTTGATAAAATTTTATACTCAGGTTTGGTTTTAACTCAAAGGTACCTGCAAGCCCATTACATCCGCCACTAGCCGTATAGCTGGAAGCATATTTGTCGAACGACATGAAGGCCTCTTTTCCGTTTACCTTTTCGGCAACAATTTTTCCATCGAGCTCTTTTATCTGCCAAGAAGTACCATAAAAAACATCTTCCAGGTTGGTTAATGTTTGCGTATTGCTGTTACGTTTTGTCGCACATGCACTTAATAACACAACGGCGAATAAGGCGAAAAAAATAGAAATATGTTTCATTAGCGTATATTGAGTTCTTTCTGAATTACCCTATTTTAACGTTTTTTCAGGCTATACCGCTACAGCGGCAAGCGGAAATATAAAAAAAGAGCCATTTCCAAGGCAGGAAATAGCTCTTCAAAGAATCCATATGGGAAAAATTAAATACCCAGTTTAGATCTGATTTCTTTTTGGATAGAATTTTTATGCACCAAAATAGAGATGGTTTTAAATCTTACGTACTCCTTCGTCACGTAAATATATCCCTTATAATCGTTAGTTGCTCCCCAAGAGTTTTTAACGATATAGTATTCTTTACCATTTTGGTCCTTAACGATACCTACAATATGCATACCATGGTCGTCTGTTGTAGAGTAGTCGTCAAAAGCTTGCTGGCGTTGTTCTTCAGTAATAGAAGCCTCCTTTTTAGGGCCATTGAATAAGTCTGCCTGCTCATCTTTCGTCATGCTTTCAATTTCTTTTTCAGGAACAAAAGCCACACCATTTTTCCAGCTGAAGTATTTTTCCGACACATCTGTAGCCCAAGCTACGGTGTAACCATTTTGTAATGCATTATCGATAATACTAGTCATGTCGTTCATTTTTACATTATAAAAACTCTCGAACGACCAGTTGTCCTGGATTAATAAGACAAAAGGTTTGTAGTATTCATGGTCTTTAAAGGAAGTGATACCCACATAATCATTCGGGTTGATACCGATCACCTGATCTGCAAAAGTGCGAGGTGTATAGTTTTTTCCTTTGTAGGTAAAATTCTGTGGCGGCACCCCTAAGTAAGCATCCATAACGCCAGTAACCGCTTTTTGCCAGTTAGGTGTTAGTTTTTTGTTTTTAACAATACTTTGATTTACACTTTGCAAAATATTCGTCATTTCCGAGAAATTATTACGCGTTTGGCCTTCCCGTAATCCTGTATAAACCTCCTGCGGAACGGCGCCATATTTTTTGAAAATAGTAAGCACATCGTGCAACTGACCACCCTCACCCTGAGCTTGGTCGCCATGTAAACGAACAAAGGTTTTCGCTTTTTCTAAATACGTATGATAAGCCGTATAAATCTGAGAAATTTCTACAGGCTGTTTTCCTAGGCGAATCATTTCAGACTCCAGAAACGAGTTACCCGAATAAGACCAACAAGTTCCCGATGAGCCTTGATCTTTAATGGATGTATTTCCTAGATTGATAACCTGTGTAAAAACAAAACCATCTTTGCTCTTGTCGCTAACGTTATTTTTTAAAGCGTTAATAAGATTGTCTTGTGCAAAGGATGTGGCAGAGGTTGCCATCAATGCTGCTGCAATAAATAGAGATTTTCTCCAATTCATATTGATAAGATGTTAATTTTATGCTAAGATAAAAGTTTATCCCTTCTTTTGCATTGCTTTTCCTGTAAAAATACTGTATCTATCGTAACTATTTTTCCTTATACAAGGGAATATCGATAAAAAATTTTGTTCCGATATTAAGTTTAGTCTCAAAACGTATTTTGCCCCCCATGCCATCAATAGTTTGTTTCACAAACGCTAAGCCCAGACCTGTTCCTGAACTTTTAGTAGTGAAATTAGGTCTGAAAATATTAGGAAGAACATCATCTGCAATACCAAAACCATTATCTTGCACGATAATCTGCACCAAATCGGCTGATAACAAGCTAACCTCGATATCAATTTTATGTTTCCTTCTATTTGACGACGCCTCGATAGCATTTTTTAATAAGTTGTTGAATGTACGTAAAAGCTGATCGCGGTCTCCATATACCATAACCTCCTCCATGCCGGTGTTGTTCAACAAGGTTATTGTTGTGTTTTGGTTATGCATATAAACATCCTTAGACTTTGATATTTTGGTTAATATATTGATGGGCGCTAATTTTGTATCGGGCAGTTTCGCAAAAGCCGAAAACTCCGACGCAATATGCGCTAGCGCGTCGATCTGCTCAATAAAAGAATTAGAAACCCTTTCGAAGCGTTCATTCAATCGCGGATCATTTTCTTTAAAAGATCTATTGAGCTGCTGTATACCCAGCTTCATGGGCGTTAAAGGATTTTTAATTTCATGTGCAACCTGCTGAGCCATCTCCCGCCAGGCACTTTCACGCTCCGCATTGCGCAGCTGTTTGGCATTTTCCTCCAACTTGACCAACATATAATTGTACTCCTTGATGAGAACCCCGATTTCATCGTTTTTTTCCCAATACAAAGGTTCGTTTGACGCTCCGCCCAAGTTTGTTTGCGCAAGTTTACGGCCAATAATTTTCAAAGGTTGGGTAATTTTATTGGAGATATATACCGATAGAAATGCAAAAGTGATGGTGATGATGGTAAAAATATTCAATATGGTATTTAGAATAGCATGCTTGCTCGACGTTTCCATTTCGCTCGAATTAAAATAGGGAACACCGATATAAGCCACGGTATTGTAATTGTTATTTTTAATTGGCGCATAATAAATGTCATAGTTGAAATCGCCGATAAACTCCTTGTTTACAGTTTCAGTTTTCTTTAATACATTCAGGTCAATATAAGCATCCGGGTTTATGTAATTTGAAATTAACTTTTCGTTGTATATTTTAGGCTGTGTAGAGAAGAAAAGCTTTCCATTTTTATCGTACAAATTAAATTCTGCTACCATCACATCCGACATAACCATCATTACATTGGTTAGGTTTTCCATCTCTGTTAAACCATTTTTTTCCAGCACCTTAATTTCAAGATTATTCGATAAGTTAGAAACAAAAGAAAGCTTTTGATTTTCAGAGTTTTTCTGTGTCTGATAGCTGATACTAAAAAATGTTATCATACCCGATATTACGATAGCAATAATGACCGAAGTAATCACCAACGTTTGAATACGTGTGCTATAGCGGATTTTTGAAAAAAGAACGCGGATTTGATAGTTTACATTATGTATACGGAAGTCGTCCTTCGCATATCTTAATATAATGGATACCAAAACCTGAAGGAGCGAGGTAAAGACATACAAAATTAAAAAGATAATCGATGCAATAGCAATAAACTGCCAATACGACTGGTACGGTTTACTCACAATAATCAGTGTTTCTTTGTTGGCTTTATAAATTAAATGATAAAAACCGTCGTTTCCGTCGTATGTGGTGAAAGTATGGCTTTTCTGCGGATAATTTAAATCGAGATTAGAATAGGTATATTTCCCTTTTTGCGTTATTAAATTATGATTTTTATACAAGGCAAAACTAACCTTGTCTAAGTTGTCGGGTATATAATTGTTTGCATTAGTTTCGGCCATTAAAGATTCGTACGGCTGGTAGGAGTAGAGGTCCTTACTTTTAAAATCTAAAATAATGGTGGCATTTTTATTATCTTCCAACGGAATATTTATAATAGAGAAATATTCGTAGCTACCAACTTCAGAAGGTGCCTTATAAAACAACGTAGACTCGCTAAGCTTAATGGAGCTATTAATGACTTTCTCACGAAATTCTGCCATCATATCGCTGGAATAATTGCCTATGGGCTTACTATTAAAGTAATAATAACCATTGAATTCGTATTTAGAAAGGTACCCCAGTAAGTATTTACGCTTTATATATTCATTAACAACCTTAGTATCGTTGGTTTTTGCCGATAAGGTTATCATTTTTTTTAGTTGGTTATCTTTTAATATTTCAGTCTCAACATCATAAAATAAAGGTATCGCCGTAATATCCTCACCTGCTTCCAATGTTTTAAGAATATCTTTCATTTGCTCCTGCTGCGCACTTTTATAAGCATCGGCATACTTTATAGTCGATATTAAAGCCAGAGTAATGAGCGATACTACACGTGTAGAGATGTTATTATCTTTAAAAATTGTGGGGTCTAAAGAATGAATCATTATTAAAAGACCAATCAACACGTTAATGAGGCTGAAGTCTTTAAAAATGGCCGTTAGTATTAAAAACTGTACAAGCACAATAAGCTGAATATTCAGATTTATGGTTGTTTTCCTACAGATAACCTTGCCAAATGCCAGGGTGAGGTCTATGAGTAAGATTAAAGAAAGGATATTAATACAGAAAATTACAACCTTAATAAATATCAAGTTATCCAAGTAAAATAACTGATCCATATCATTATTTGATGACGACGACGACTGCGCAACAAGGGTGCTCATTCTGTCGAATATCAAATTGATAACAATGTATAACAAGGTTAAAGCGAGGTAAAATATTACCGCTCCCAATCTTTCGTTTTTCAGTTTCGTAGGGATTTTTATATGCTTACGGATATAAATACAGAAACAGATAAGCCAAAGGATGGCAAGGCTATTTAATAAAAATGCCCATAGATTTGGTGTAAAATAATTAAGTGCATACACCTTTTGGTTAAAAATATCCAAATTCGTCGTATTGGTAAGCCAGTTGGCCTCCAGGTCCAATATCCGGACGAAAGTCAGCGTAACGGCCATGGCAAAAATGGCCATATAAGGCCTGCCGGAGCGCGCCTTGGACACACAAATATTGTTTATTAAGCCTACAAAAGTTAGCATGCCTAAAGTCCAGAACAGTAGCTGTATACGCAAGAAAATATTGTTGTGTTTGCCTTCAATCAGCTTAACAGAAAACAAGTAAAGCTGATCGCGGGAATACACATTTTTAATGTTCTCCGAGTCGTTGAAATTCGCTAAGCGCAGGTTATCAATATTTAAATAATTAAAAAACTGAGATTCCTTTTTGTTGGCTTCGCCGGTACCAAAATCTTTGATTATAGGAACCAAGGCTAAAATATTAACCTCGTCAGATATTTTTTTCTGCTTAACGACAAAAGAGAAATTGTCGGATTTAATAAAGTTTACATCCCCCCTAAAGCCAGCTTCCGTCTCTGGAACATAGGTATTAGAGCTCCAGAATATAGGCTTTCCATATTTATAGATGTACAGAAATATATAGCGGTCTGCGAAGCGTTTAGCTATTTCTTTAACCTGTAAGGGGTAGCGTTCGCTGTTTATAAATGTTTTCAGCAACAATGAATCTTGAAAAATATAATCAACCTCGACCTCTTTTTGATGTATACGTTCCGTAAGTGTACTGGTCTCCATATTAAGAATATCAACATCCGATATGGAGTTTTTGATGGTTATTGCTGTCGCAATAAAGGAGAATGTAAGTACAAGTAAGAGAATACGGATTTTATTCTTCATTGGTGTTGTAATTGTAAGTATACAAAGCGCAATAGCTCAGTTTGCTAAGATAGAAATTACATTTTAGATATAGGAGGACCGACACCATATTTGCGCAAACAAAAAGCCCCAATCCTAAGATTGGGGCCTTAAACTTAAAAAGTATCGATACTATTTAGTTTTCTTTTCGTCGCCTTCCATTTGCTCTTTTAATTGAGCTAATACATCAAGGTCACCTAAAGTAGATTTCTCAACAGAATCTTTCACTTTTTTCACTGCGCTAGAAGCTGCTTTAGCATCTTTTTTGCGTGAGTTAGATTCTTCTTTACGAGCTTCTTCTTTAGCATCTTCCCAAATACGAGAGTGCGAAATTACTAAACGTTTGTTTTCTTTGTTGAATTCGATGATTTTGAATTCGGTAACATCATCAACTTTCAATGCAGCACCGTCTTCTTTTACAGAGTGTTTCGAAGGACAGAAACCTTCAACACCGTACTGTAAAGCTACGATATCACCTTTATCACCAACTTTGATTACTGTACCTTCGTGGATTGAACCTTCTGTAAAGATAGTTTCAAAAGTATCCCAAGGGTTTTCTTCTAGTTGTTTGTGACCTAAAGATAATTTACGGTTTTCTTCGTCAAGTTCAAGAACAACAACCTCTAAAGTTTCACCTACTTTAGTGAATTCGTTAGGGTGGTTAATTTTTCTAGACCAAGAAAGATCAGAGATATGGATTAAACCATCGATACCGTCTTCAAGTTCAACAAATACACCGAAGTTAGTCATGTTTTTAACAACAGCAGATTGTTTAGAACCTACAGGGTAACGCTCTGTAATATTTTGCCATGGATCTGGAGTCAATTGTTTGATACCTAAGCTCATTTTACGATCTTCACGATCTAACGTTAAGATTTGAGCTTCGATTTCGTCACCAACTTTTAAGAACTCCTGAGGAGAGCGTAAGTTTTGTGACCACGACATTTCAGATACGTGGATTAAACCTTCAACACCAGGGATGATTTCTAAGAAAGCACCGTAATCTGCAACAGTTACGATTTTACCTTTCACTTTAGAACCAATTTCTAATGCTTGGTCTAAAGATTCCCAAGGGTGCTCAGAAAGTTGTTTCAATCCTAAAGCGATACGTTTTTTCTCATCGTCAAAATCAAGAACTACAACATTGATAGTTTGATCTAATGCCAATACCTCTTTTGGATGCTCGATACGACCCCAAGAAATGTCTGTAATGTGAAGTAAACCATCAACACCACCTAAATCGATGAACACACCGAAATCTGTAATGTTTTTAACCGTACCTTCTAATACTTGACCTTTTTCTAGTTTCGCAACGATTTCTGATTTTTGGTTTTCTAAATCGTCTTCGATTAATACTTTGTGCGATACTACTACGTTTTTGAATTCGTGGTTAATTTTTACCACTTTAAATTCCATAGTTTTACCAACGTAAACATCGTAGTCACGGATAGGTTTGATATCGATTTGAGATCCAGGTAAGAAAGCTTCTACACCTTTGATGTCAACGATTAAACCACCTTTAGTACGAGATTTAACGAAACCATCGATAATAGCATCATTTTCTAATGCCTCATTGATAGCTTCCCAAGATTTTTGTGTTTTAGCACGTTTGCGAGACAATACCAATTGACCGTTTGCATCTTCTTGAGACTCAACGAATACGTCAACAGTATCACCTACTTTTAAGTCAGGTAAGTCACGGAACTCAGTTTTCGCTACAAGACCATCAGATTTAAAACCTACGTTTAAAACTACATCTTTATTGTTGATAGAAACAACAATACCTTCAATAATTTCACCTTGGTTAATTTGATTGAAAGTTCCAGCATACTGCTCTTCTAATTTAGTACGCTCTGTATCGCTGTAGTTACCGAAAGATTTCTCATCTAAATCCCAATCGAAGTCACCTTCAGGAGTGCTCCAGGTATTAGATTTGATTTGGTCGATTAAGTTTGCATCTGCTTCAGATTCAATCTTTTCAGTGTCTTTCACTACTTTAGTGTCAGCACCTTGTAGCTCTGCGTTTTTCGCCGCTAACTCTTTTTCTGCTTCTTGTTTTTTTGCCATTAATTAATTTTCTCCTTTTTCCTACGTTGTAGGAAGTGCAAAGATACGAAAAACTTTTATTTACAATATTTTATGTGAAAAAAAATCCGAGGCAACGATTTGCTATAAACCCTGCTGCATAGGCATACAGATGGCAGCAGGTAATAACATACGGTTTAAGGCATTATTTAAAGCCGTATAAAAACTATTCATCCTCCTTTTTGAAGGAGTTGTAAACTTTTGGTTTAACGATTCTTATGCTCTGTTTAGACAGTGTAATGCTCGCATTTAATTCAAAGCCAATCAGGAGGATTAATGAATTCAGGTACATCCAGATCATCATAACAATGATGGTTCCGATAGAGCCGTAAAGCTTATTGTAGGCGTTAAAATTATTGATATAAAAAACAAAACCCGAGAACGTAAGAATAGCCAATAGCGTAGCTAAAGTTGCTCCGGGGCTAAAAAATTTCCATCGTTTAGAATTCGATGGTGCAAATTTGTAAAGAATGCTAACCGTAAAGAAGTAAATGCCGAATAGAATAATCCAGCGCGCAGCTTTAATGGTGAAAGTCCAAAACCAAGCGATATCATAAGCAATATGATCCTTTAAATAGCGTATAATAATGCCAGCCCCCGTAAAGACCCCAATACCTATAAAAAGCGCTATTACAATGGCAAAAGATAAACATACCGCCGTAAAGCGGCGGCGAATCCAGCTTCTTTTTTCCTTGGATAAGGAAAACTTGTTGAACGCCATGGTTAAGTTGGCAACGCCATTACTGGCAAAAAATGTGGACAGCAAAAAACCAAAGGACAGCAAGCCACCGTTTTGTTTACGTATAATATCATCCAAAGTAGACTCTATGGCCGAGTACGCATCATGTGGGATTACAATAGCCAAGAAATCCATTAATTCCTGTTGGAAATTGGTGATGGGTAAGTAAGGAATCAGCGTAAACAAGAAGATAATACCCGGAAAAATTGCCAGCATAAAATTATAAGCTAGGGAGGAGGCTTTATTTAGTATAGACTCTCTTTTAATCTCCTGGAAAAAAAAAGTAGCCACCGTATACAGCGGAAGTTTGCCAAAGCCAGGAAGCACAGCAGTTTTGCTCCATTCGATAAACTTATCGTAGGGTTTAAGGAGTAATAAACTGTTGTGAAGTTTATGCATAGGCTAGGTACTAAAATAAGGGTTCATTTTATCCATAAAAATCTGTGGCGGCTTGCAGGGTTTATTTTTCTTTCGATCGACAAACACCAATTGTGTATTACCTGTATTTAACAACGCTCCAGCCTCATCAAATATTTCATATTCAAATTTTATACGTATACCAGGTTTTTCACGGATTGTAGTCCTTATTGTGATTAAGGTATCGTAGGTCGCAGGTTTAATGTATCTACTATAAAGCTCCATTACAGGGAGCATAACGCCCATTTCTTCCAATTCCTTGTACGTTATACCCGTATGCCTCAACATTTCTGTTCTTCCAATTTCATAAAACGCCGCATAATT
Organism: Sphingobacterium sp. Mn56C; assembly: GCF_049319645.1. Classification (NCBI taxonomy): domain Bacteria; kingdom Pseudomonadati; phylum Bacteroidota; class Sphingobacteriia; order Sphingobacteriales; family Sphingobacteriaceae; genus Sphingobacterium; species Sphingobacterium sp. Mn56C. Next base: position 161,988 of record NZ_JBMOUC010000008.1, on the reverse strand, counting down.
GCCATAATAAACATAGCCCATTTGATCCGTTTCGGCATACCTTATGCGGGTATTGTGTTCGTGTACAAACATATAAACCTATTATTTCTTAATATTTCTTTCGTCCAGTGCTTTTTGGAATTTTCTAGCATTAATTAAATGCTCCTCCACCGTTTTCGCAAAGGCATGGTAACCCGAGAAATCTTCTTTAGCACACATATAAATAAAGTCATGGCTCGCAGGGTTCAATACCGCATCGATCGCAGCGATGGGCGGCATATTGATAGGTCCCGGCGGAAGCCCCTTATAGCGGTAGGTATTATACGGATTATCAATGGTAAGGTGTTTATTTAAAACCCTACGGATGGTAAAATCATTATTAGCGAATATTACGGTCGGGTCAGCCTGCAATAACATCCCTTTTTTTAATCTATTCAAATACAATTCCGCGATCAATGGCATTTCATCCGTATGCAGCGCCTCCCCACGTACGATAGACGCTAAGGTAGAAACCTCAATAGGTGTCAGGTTTTGCGCTTTAGCTTGTTCTAACCGCTTCGCTGTCCAGAAGGATTTATATTCGGTATACAACCTATCGATAACTTTTTCTGCAGGCGTATTCCAATAAATTTCATAGGTATTCGGAATAAACATGGCTAAGAAATTATCCAGGTTAAAACCATACTGTTCTGCTAAGGCGCTATCGTTGAGTAAGGCGGAAAATTTTGTTGAATCAGCCTCAAAATTTTGCCCTAATACTGCGGCTAAATTTTCTTTTAAACGAATATTGCTAAAACGTAACTTAACGGCTTCCTGAAAGCCACCGCGTAAATTTCCTATAAAAGCGCGGTTGCTCATGCCAGGAGATAATTTATAACGCCCGGGATTTACACGCTGTGGATACTTCATCGTTTTAGCGACATAATCAAAAACCTCCGGATTTTCGACGATTTTTTCATCGCGTAAGCGTTGTAAAACCTCCGCATAGGTATCTCCGCTATGCACAAAAAAATACGTTTTGTTGGCGGTAACAGAAGGGCCTAAAAATGCCTGGTAAGCTTTAATACCAATAAATGAACCGCCCAAAAGGACAATAATAATAAGTATTCCTAACCACTTAGGGAAAGTTTTTTTTGCTGCCATAGTAAGAATTAATTATTGGATAAGGTAAGGTTTATCGGTGTCCCTAGGCTTACTAAACGTGCTGTAGAATCGGGCGACTGGGCAATAACCTTTGCCGTAAGGCTATCGGTAATATTACCTGAAATGGAACCCAAAGTAAGCCCTAAACCTCGAAGCGCAAATTTAGCTTCCACCAAGGTATAGTTTAATAAAATAGGAACCTCCACCTCATTGGCACCGCGACCGTTGCCCAACACCAAGGTAATTGTAGAGCCTTTAGATATCATACGTCCAGGTTTTATCGATTGCCCGCCGAATTTTACATCCAGCACAACATCGCGGGCAATATCATTTACATAAACGGTATCGCCAACCTTTAGCGAATGATTACGGAGAATGGCAGAAGCTTCAATAAGGTTCTTTTCAACGACCTGCGGGAAGCTAACCTCGGGTGCTACCTGTGTAATAATAGTAAGGTAAATTGTACGCCCACCTTTTACCAGTGCCGACGCCTCTGGATCCTGCTCAATGACCAAACCAGGTTTAGCATCCATCTGGTAGACAGAGTCAATTTTATACGCTAAACCAGCTTTTGCCAGGGTATTTTTAGCCTCTTCAATGCTTAAGCCCTTCAGTACAGGGACCTCCAAAGCATCTCCATGCTTGGTATAAATTTTAAGACCAAAATAAATCAATAAAAATAACGCGATAATGGTTGCTATTAAGAAAATCAAAGTTTTCCTGAACACATCCGTTCGCAGATATAAAAGTAGTTTAGACATGAAATAATATTTATTCGCCGATAGAATTGTTTGTTAAAATTTAAATTTCCTGTAAAGATAAATTATCTATTTGTAATTTTTATACACTCCAAGCGCAGTTGCGCTGTGCAGACGGCTCTTTAAATACAAACCCTAAAAGTACAAAAGCATAAAGTGCGCCAATTTTATCCCGATGTATGAAAATTAATTTATTATAGGGGATAGAAACGACGCTGCAAATATAAGAAAGCCCGAGTTAATACCTATAGAATATACAGTTTTGGAAACCCGAAATTAAGGAATGCCGATTTGTTGTTGTAAATGTATTTAAAACAATAGTATATTTGGACAAGGTAGCCGGTTAACGCATTTTTTTTTCCACGAAAAAATCAAATAACAGGCTTCTGAGGCCCATTGTTGGCACCCATAAGTATATAAAAATGAAAACTAAAGTTGCGCTAATTACCGGAGGATATACCGGAGAAGCAGAAGTATCTTACAAAAGTTCGGCTTTTGTATACAGTAAATTAGATAAGGAGAAGTTCGATGTATATATCATCGATATAACCACTGACGGTTGGTTTTACGTCGGTGATGATGGCACGCAGTACAGGATTAACAAAAATAATTTTACCATCGATCTAAACGGTATCGTTGTTACTTTTGATGTAGCCTTAATTATTTTACACGGTACACCAGGAGAAGACGGAAGGTTACAAAGTTATTTTGATTTGGTTAATTTGCCATATAGCTCCTGTAATGCATTGACGTCTGCCTTAACCATGAATAAAGGATACACCAAAGCCATATTAACAGATATCCCTGAAATGCATACCGCCAAGTCTGTACTACTCTTCGAAAGCCATCGTGCAGAGGCTGCGCGTTTGGTGCAAGAAAAGCTGACGTTACCCTATTTTGTGAAACCCAATGCCGGAGGATCCAGTATTGGTATGACCAAGGTAAAGGCCCTAGACCAACTAGAAGAAGCCTTAGAAAAGGCCTACAATGCGGAGAATACAGGGCAGCAAGTACTGGTTGAAGAATTTGTAACAGGGCGTGAGTTTTCGCAAGGGATATTCCGAAATGCAAAGGGTGATCTTGTGGTTCTTCCGGCCACGGAGGTACGTACCACGCGCGAGTTTTTTGACTTCGAAGCGAAGTATGTTGCCGGGTTGACCGAGGAAATTACGCCTGCAGATTTAACGGAAGCGCAGCAGGAGCGTAGCGCAGGTATACTAAAAGAAATTTATATCCGTTTAAACTGTTCCGGTATGGTACGGATAGATTATTTTCTGGAGCAAGGGACGGATAATTTTTATTTTATAGAAATTAATACCATTCCAGGGCAGACAGCACAAAGCTTTATCCCACAGCAGGTGCGCGCATTTGGCATGGAGGCAGGCGATTTTTATGCCGAAATTATCCAGGCAGCACTGGCAAAATAGACGCAATGTAATATAAAACTATAGACTAGGGAATCTTTTATTAGGTTCCCTTTTGTTTAGTGATGGTTCTGAAGGTAAGGTTTATTCTAGGGCCAAAGCGCTGTTTTGTGGGGGGCAAACGATGTAACCAATAGGTTTGGGTTACATCTTTCATCAGCAGTAAAGATCCGTTTTCTAGGCGGATGTCAACCTTAACCTTGTTGATTTTATGCTTGAAGGAAAATTTCCGCTCGGCACCAAATGTTAAGGAAGCAATGGCACCATCTTTTTTAAGGTCTCTTTCGCTATCACTGTGCCAGGCCATACCTTCGCTGCCATTATGGTATAAGTTAAGCAGGCAGGAGTTAAAGGTTTCATTCGATATCTTCTCCACGATATCTTTCAATTCCAATAAAGTTTCATTCCAGGGCAGCGCTGTTTTCTGTATACCAGAATAACTGTAGTGAAAGTCCGTATCACCATACCAGGCAACCTTACGTTGCGTGCGTATATGCTTGCCAAAAATAATGGCCTCATCATTTTTCCAGTCGATATCTGTAAGCAGTGCTTGGTAAATGCGGCTGGTATCCTCCAGGATAACGCCGTAATAATTTACCACACCATCTGCTGGAAGGAGATTTTTGTCCGGGTCTATATCGTTAAAAAGTTTCATGTATATGCGGATATGTATGTGCATTTTCCCAACCTAAAATAGCCGTCTTACGTAGGCCCCCCCACATATAACCGCCAAACAATCCCGAAGCTTGAATAACACGGTGGCAGGGTATTAAATAAGCAATGGGGTTACTACCGATGGCCGTTCCAACAGCACGCGCAGCATTGGCCTTACCGATATACCGTGCCACATCGCCATAGGTATTTAAGGCACCTAATGGTATTTTTAGTAATGCCTCCCACACCTTAAGCTGAAATGAGGTTCCTTTAACGTGCAACTTAATAGGAGAGGATAGCTGTTTTTTGGATTCAAAAAAATCGCTAACCAATGTATGCTGTGTTGTTTCCCGTTCTATATACGTAGCGTTGGGAAACTGCGCTTGCATAACAGCTATAGCAGTGGCTTTATCTTCGTAGAATGCGAGGTGGCAAATACCGATATCTGTGGCAGCCACAATAATACGACCAAATGAAGTGCTAGCAAAGCTGTACGAAATCGTTAAGTTTTGCCCTCCGTTTTTATAAGAGGCAGGGGTCATGCCTTCAAGTTTTACAAAAAGCTCATGCAGCCTGCTGGTGCTGCTAAGGCCGACATTAAAAGTCGTCTCGGCTAAGGTATTAGATGCTTTAAGCAAGTTTTTGGCATGTGCAACACTAATAAATTGCAAAAACTTTTTAGGTGTTGTTCCGGCCCATTCATTGAACAACCGTTGACAATGGTAAGGGCTCATATGTATATGTTCAGCAATTTCATCCAGGCTAGGCTGCTGTTTGTAATTGCTTTGTATAAAGGAAATAGCCTTTGCAATACGGTCGTAATTTATATGTTTATCATCCTGAAGTTCCATACCACAAAGGTCTTATAAATCTTAAGGCTATGCAATCCGAAAATTGCTATTCTATCAATACCTCCAAGCCCTAAGAAGATTTTCTTTTTTCCATACGCACTAAAAACTGATCGTTCTCATCTTCAAATAAAATCTGTACCACCCAATTTTCTTCATGTGCAATTTGTATCAGTTTGTGTTGATCGAGGTATAGCCATTTAAAAGGCGCGCCTTTTAGACCATTGTATTCATATTGATAGCCGATTTCACCAAAGTAATGATCAGGACGGCGAATGCGATATTCCTCATAAAGGTAAGATATGTCCGAACTGTCGAAAAGTAGCTGTCCATCTGCTGTCAATAACGTTTCGGCATGCTGAAGCAGCGCTTTAAAACCATCCACTGTTTGTGCCAAGCCAATACCATTCATAAGAAAAAGGAGGGTATCGAACTTTTGACCCGCGAGGGTGTAAAAATTGTCATTGATAATCTGATGCACACCCCGAGCCTGCATAATCGTACAAGCCGTAGCCGATATTTCTAAGGCAGTAACCACAAAACCCTTATCCTGCAAGTATAAGGCATGCGAACCTACGCCTGCGCCGACATCCAGCACATGCCCATCGCATAAAGATAAAGCAATAAACTCCAATTCAGGGAAATCCTGCTCATCGCGAAAAAAGACATCAATAGGCATTTCCTCAATATCACCATAGCTGCTATGTAGCAGCAGGGGGAACTTTAAACTCCCATTCTCATTATACTCGTTCAGTGCCTCGCCGTAAATATCTCTATGCATGTTCATCCAGTTGTAAGTATCTTATTGCCATTTCTATCTCCTGTGGGTCGCCTGTATGTTTTAGCGGCTCGTCGGAAAGTTTTATTACCGGTGTCCATTCGCCATCTTCAGGTAGTGTTTCCACCATCTTCAGTACGATATTCATTCTTTCCAGGCCTACATCATTGGTAAAATCAGTGCCTATACCAAAAGAATAACCGATTTTTCCATTACAAAAGGAAGAAATCTTTTCTACCTTCTGATAATCTAAGCCATCCGAAAAAACGATGGTTTTCGACAAAGGATTTATGCCTTTACTGGCATAATGATGTATCGTTTTTTGCGCAAATTCAATGGCATCACCACTATCGTGGCGAACACCGTCAAAAAGCTTAGTAAGCTTCTTGTCGAATTGCTTAAAAAAAGCTTCGGTAGTATAGGTATCCGACAGCGCTATACCCAAGTCGCCACGGTATACATCCGACCAATGCTCTAATCCCAGAAGATTAGCCATTTTATAGCCATATTTCGCGGCATGAAACATAAACCATTCATGCGCATGTGTACCAATGGTTTTTGTGGCATGGCGCATGGCTAAAAAAACATTGCTGGTACCGATAAATGTTTTTGAGGGGTGTTGGCACAAGGTTTTAATGACCAAATCATGCACCTCAAAAGAGTGTCTTCTGCGTGTGCCAAAATCAGCAATAGTAATCTTCAGCTTGTCGTATTTATTCATTTTGCTTTCCACAATCTGTACGACCTCCTCATCAGAAACCCTCTTTTGTCCGGTTACCTCATAATACAGCTCACATATCAACGACATAATAGGCACCTCCCATAATATTGTGCGGTACCAGTAACCTTCAATTTTCACCGACAGGTCGCCTCCATTTTGTGTAATAGTTACCTCATCAGGGTCATAACGATAGCCCTGTAAGAAATCAAAATAGGGGGCATCGATATAAGGGCAATTTTCTGCAAAAAAAGACTTCTCCTCTTTGGTTAAGGCTAGCGTTGCTAAACTATCTATTGCTGCTCTAAGAATTTCTGCAAATCCTGCCGGGAATTTATGTTTTCCACGGTTGATAAACTGATATTTCGCCTTTACCTTCGGGAATAATTGAATGACCGCATTCTGCATGGTAAACTTGTAGAAGTCATTGTCTAAGATGGAAATAAGTCTTGCCATATCCTTTAAACTATAGTCGATCAGCAGTTGAATACTAATAATCGTTTTTTAATAAAAATGTAATATTACAGAAAAATACCCAAAAAAAAGCGAGAGGAAAAAATTCCCACTCGCTTGATTGTATATTTTAAATAACCCCATTTATCTGCGGCTGGAGCCCGATCTTCCCGACGACTGCTCTGAAGAACCTGAGCTTGAACCCCTTTGTGAGGAAGTTTCTGCGCCACTATTTCTGGCGGAGCCCCGATCAGCAGAAGCCGACGAAGAACGCCCTGCTTCAGCACCTGAAGAACGGTTCGCGCTAACTCCGCTGTTGCTACGACTTGGGTAGTCTGCAGCCGTACCTCGGGACGACCCTTGACTACTTACGGGACTCTGATTGGTACGGCGGTCTGGGGTAGCCCGATTTTGCGTATCGGGTTGTGCATTCGATGTAGACCTACGGCTGCTACCAGCCGTACTGCCGTTATTAGTAGTCGTACTCGTACCGTTACTATACTCCCGTGTTGTCTGAGTTTGCTGCGTTGCGGCCCCACGTCTACTGCCTGTCGATGAAGGGGCACTACCATTGTCTGCCGAGTTTCTATTGCTGCTGCCGGCACTGGTTCTTGTGCGGAAGTCATAAGAATCCGCTGCATTGGCATTAGACGATCTTTCACTCGACCGGGAAGAGCCTGTACCTGAGGTACCATTTTCATTTGCAGTAATGCTGCTGCTGTTGCGGCTGTTCAGATCCGAGCGGCGACTACCCGAAGCAGTACCTTCACGCAGCGTAGCGTTTCCATTTTTGTCGATGTACATTTCGCGGCGGTTGTTGTTGTTATCCCTTCTATCGCTACCCACATTTGTACGTGCCGACCCTGACGCTGTTTGCGCTCTGTTTAAATTAGAGGCAGCGTCTGTGCCTCCCCTAGAGCTACCATTACTTGATGTAGCGATACGTCTGCTATCCAATTCAGGTCTGTAAATCGATAAAGAACGGCCACTTAACCGCGCCGAACCAGGCCTGTCGGATTGTTGGATATCGCGCACGTCAACTCTACGTCCAATAGTACGCTCCACATCTCTTCGCGATGGGCCTCCATAATACGTATTGTTGTTAACAATATAGGTATTGTTAATTATCGTTGTCCTGTTGTAAATATTAGTACGGCCATAATTGCTATAACGGTACAATTTATTCGAGTAGATATACCGAGAAGGGGTAAATACCCACAAGTTTATAGGTAAACCTATGCTTACCGATATACCATTACGGCCAACAGGCATCATCGGTGCCCAGCCATAATATCCATTTCCAGAGCGCCAGTCTACCCATGCAGGGCCCCATTGGTAGCCAGGAATCCATCCCCAACCACTATAAGAGGTATGTACCCAGCGGCCATAATGAAAGGCAGCCCAACCCCAAGGGTAATTAGAAACCCAAGTATTACCATAATTGGTCATGGTCCAATAACCATTGGTGTTGTAAGGGCGGAAGTTGCGATCTACATCTGGAAACCATATATCACCATAGTTAGGGTCTACATCCCAATAGCCATAGGGAGAAAGTTCGTTGTAAAATACATCAAAAGATACGGAACCATAACCCTGAGCAGAAACGTCTTTAGGTATACTAATTAACAGGCTAAAAATAGCAAACACTGCTGTGGCAAATATTGTTGTCATCTTGGCTTTCATCTTCTTCTAGTTTATCGATGTGAATACTCTGTGCAATTATTAGTTGAGACGCAAAAAACTTGCCTAAGGTTTAATGAGTAAAACCATTTTGTGAATATTACAGCAAAAGGCTACATAAAAGCGGCGTTACTGCGCATTTCGTGGATACCAGCTTAGCAGGTATAAGCTTTTTGTTTAGGGGTTTTTATATTAAATTTTAAAGATTTCAAGGGGAAGGCATAATCGCTGTTGCATCTTTTTTTGTAGTTAAAATACCTTTTGTTGAAGTATTGTAAAAATTGTAAAACTTTTTGATTGGAAAACCTATTAATATAGGTATTGAACAATTAAATCAAGTGTAGAAAGCTAAAAATTTGTACATTTGCCACACTTTTTAGTTGTTTATTTCAAGTTAAAATATATCAAATTAAAGATAATAGATGGGAAGGAAAATCAATAATCTACTCCTCGAGTTTGCGAGATTGCATCGATTTATGATGCGTTTTTTTCGTGAAGTCGTAAACCCACCATTCGAGTTGAAGGAAATAATCCGTCAAGGCTATGAAATTGGGTGGAAATCCTTCCCTTTAATTTCATTGACAGGTTTTATTGTAGGCTTTGTGTTTACAAAACAGTCGAGACCTTCACTGGAAGAGTTTGGTGCAACATCATGGTTACCTGCAATGATATCTATTGCTATTGTCAGAGCTTTGGCACCATTGGTAACCGCATTGATTGCCTCCGGAAAGGTAGGGTCACAAATCGGTGCTGAATTAAGTTCGATGAATGTAACCGAGCAGATTGATGCGATGGAAGTGTCGGGTACAAATCCGTTTAAATTTCTGATTGTCAGTCGTATCTTGGCGACCACCATTATGATTCCAATACTGTGTTTTTATGTGGCCGGTATAGGTTTATTTGGTGGGTATCTTAGCATTATTTCTGTCGACGACTTAAGTTTATTGAGTTTTTTTACGCAAGTATTTGATAAGATTAAGTTAGTAGATGTTTTTGCTATGGCATTACGTGCTGTAGTATTCGGCTTTACGATTGGTTTTACAAGTTGTTATGTAGGATACTATTCTTCAAAGGGCACAGAAGGTGTTGGTAAAGCAGCCAACTCGGCTGTTGTTGCGTCGATGTTTATAGTTTTTATTGAAGAGTTATTGATCGTGCAGGTTTTATCCTTATTATCCTATTAATACCTTATGGAGAAGAAACAATCGCATATAAATTACCAGGATGTTGTTATCCACGTTGACAATGTTAGTAAATCGTTTGGGGATTTACATGTTTTACGTGATGTAGATTTGAAACTCTATAACGGTGAAAACCTTGTTGTTTTAGGCCGGTCTGGTACAGGTAAATCGGTGCTTATCAAGTTGATATCAGGCCTTTTACTACCCGATTTAGGTACTGTAAATGTATTGGGTGAGGTGGTTAATGAGTTGTCGGAAAAGGAATTACAAAAGCTTCGTTTGCGTATTGGTTTCTCCTTTCAGAATTCGGCGTTGTATGATAGCATGACAGTACGGGAGAATCTGGAGTTTCCGTTGGTGCGGAATAAAAGAAACCTGACCCGAGCAGAAATTAATAAGGAGGTGGAAGATGTACTGGAGGGGGTTGGTTTAATGCAGGCCATTAATCAAATGCCGTCCGAATTGTCTGGAGGGCAGCGTAAGCGTATTGGTATTGCACGCACGTTAATCTTACGCCCAGATATCATGCTCTACGACGAACCTACAGCAGGTCTTGATCCGATAACATGTCTGGATATCAACGGCTTGATTAATGAAGTTCAGGAGCGTTATAAAACGTCTTCTATTATTATTACCCATGATTTAGCCTGTGCTAAAATGGTCGGGGATAGAATGGTTATGTTATTGGACGGTAAATTTGAGCGTCAAGGTACTTTTGACGAAATTTTTGCTACCGATGATATGCGCGTTAAACCTTTTTATGATTACAATTTTATAGTTTAATAATAGGTTCTTAGGAAATAGATAAGAATTATACAAAGTATATACAAGGATGAATAAAGCAGAGAATAAAAGATCTTTAATTGTAGGGCTTTTTGTACTAATAGGATTGGTTATTTTGGTGACCGGTATCCTGGTTTTAGGTACGCAACAAAATAAGTTTAGCAAGAGTTTAAAGATACACACATACTTTCATGATGTGAAAGGATTGAAGGTCGGCAATAACGTTTGGTTTTCAGGGGTTAAGGTGGGTATTATTAAGGAGATCGCCTTTGAAAATGTGGAAAGCGTAAAGGTCGTTTTAAGCATAGAAGAGAAATCCAGTATGTTTATCCGCAAGAATGTAGTTGCAACCTTAGGGTCTGACGGGTTGATCGGTAATTCCATTATTTCCTTAATGGGAGGTACCGCACAATCGCCACAGATTGAGGATGGCGATGTCATCAAATCAGGGCGCAGTAGTGGTATGGATCAGATGTTAGGGCTGTTGCAGGAAAATGGTGCTAATTTAACGGTTATCACCGAAAATTTTGCCAAGCTGTCGCAGCAGATGGTAGATGGTCGTGGTACAGTTGGCGCCTTATTAAACGATGACGCTATTGCTAACAACCTAAAAACATCAGTAACCTCATTAAACAAGGTGATGACCAATGCCGATAAAGCGGTGAATAATCTGGTAGCGCTCACGCAGAAGCTTAATGCGGATAAGGGGTTGATTCATGATCTATCAACAGATACAGAAGTCTTCGCAAGCTTACGCGAGTCGGCGGCACAGTTGCAAGGCGTTACGCAGACGGCTAGTGCATTGATGGAGAATTTAAATAAAACCTCCAATCGATTAAACGATAAAAATAATGCACTTGGCGTTTTAACCAATGATCCCGAAGCGGCGCAGGAAATAAAGCAGATTTTGAAGAACTTAAATACGAGTACCGAGAAGTTGGATGAGAATATGAAGGCTTTACAAAGCAATTTTCTGTTGAAAGGGTACTTTAAGAAAAAAGCAAAAGAAAGTGTGGAGCAGCAGTAGGGATTGCACCTACTGTAGTTATTTATAAGGTAGCGCAAGCTTTTATTTAATATCGTATCGTAACGATATAGGTAGGAAGCTTGCGCTATGTAGTGGAAAGCCCTGATGTAAGGGGATGGATTTATGGCACAGAAACAAAAAATGGGAACAATTACAGAGAAGGATATTCTTTTTGAGGATAACCATCTTCTAGCAATAAACAAACGTGGTGGCGATATTGTGCAGGTGGATAACTCGGGCGATACCTCGCTGGAGGAGATGGTTGCTATTTTTTTAAAAGAAAAATACAATAAACCCAATGCCGCTTTTGTAGGCGTTATACATCGGTTAGACCGGCCGGTTAGTGGTATGATTCTGATGGCTAAGACTTCCAAGGCCTTAGACCGTTTAAACAAGCAATTTCACGATCGTAAGGTTAAGAAGACCTATCTTGCGGTAGTACGCGAGCGCCCGCCAGTACAAAGCGGTAAGCTCTGTAATTGGTTATTGCGCGACCGTAAAAAAATGGTAACCAAAGCTTATGATAGAGAAGTAAAAAATGGTACCTATGCCGAATTAGATTATGAGGTTATCGGTCAATTAGATGGCTTTTACCTGCTAAAAGTAATGCCACTTACGGGAAGGACGCATCAAATACGTAGTCAATTATCATTTATGGGGTGCCCAATTGTAGGCGATAATAAATATGGTTATCCACGAGGATCTACCTTACGCACCATTTGCTTACATTCCCGTTCCTTGTCTTTTACCCATCCGACAAAAGAAGAACCTATGGTTGTTGAGGCGCCGCTACCCAAAGATGGGTTTTGGGAAAAGTTTAATGTGTTATTAGACAGAAAGTAATCCTATTTGTTTTTATAATAATTGTTTATCTTTGGTAATATGAAAGCTATTTTACATTTTATAAGTTTGTTTAGCCTAGTAGCAATTTTAAGTACTGCTGCGGTATCGGAAGCTACGGCACAATGTGCAATGTGTTCCTTAAATGCGGAGAATAGTACCCAGCATGGAAATACACAAGGAAAAGGTTTAAACAACGGCATATTATTTCTATTAGGCGTACCCTTTGTAGTGGGGGGAGGGGTCGTTATCCTTTGGTACAAGAAGTACCGTACGAACGCCGAGAAACCAGCGCCTTTCCTTTAAAATTAAAGGAAAAAGAAAGCAGTTGCAAGCGCATCACTGCAAGCCCTATGTCGTGGAAAATTCCTATCCAAGGACACAGGCTTGCGCTATAATGCGGTTTCCCTTAGTCCAGTAAATACTCCATTACACTATCAAAAATAAAAGCTTTCTCGGGGTAGTTTTGAGTAATATGTGCTTGAACCTCATGAAGGTTATTGTTTTGGATGTCGCTAATTTCCGCTATATCGGAAAGGAGCATCTGAATACAATACGTATGCCCCTCATGTGGGGAGTTAAGCATTTTTAAGAACTTAGTTTCTTGAGGGAGACTAGGAATCCACTCGTTTTGTAACCAATTTTTTAATGTGGAATGCTGACCTTCTTCTACAATTATGGATATATTATATAAAAACATACCGCAAAGGTACGTATTGTATTTTAGAGCTGTAAAAATAAGGTTGCAATATGGTTTTATTGTGATAAAATATTAATCTTTGGGTTAGGATGGCTTCAGTATGAGATTTTTCAAAATTAAATATTATGTAATACTTGTTTTGCTATGCAGCATGATAGGCTGCAGTAGGCAGGTGTCTGTCCCTATTATTCCAGTTCAGGACTTTATTGGTAAGTCCGATCGCTCTAGCTTTAAAATATCACCAGATGGTAAAAGAATAGCTTACATAGGCTTAGAAGACCATTGCCGTAATATCTTTATTTTAAATATTGAACAGCCTGATTCTTCCAAACAACTGACCTACCAAAATAATATGAATGTGCAGTATTTTTTTTGGGCCTCAGCAGATACAATTGTTTACTCCAACAGTCAGTCCAACGAAGATAGCATACGCCTGTACAGCATAGATATTCACAAGGAAGGCAAGCACTTGTTATTGCCCATTGCCAAGCATAGCCTGCGGTGGGTTAATCCGGTTCAAGCTTTTAACGGCACCCTTTTAGCACAGATGAATACCATGGATTCGGCCGTATTTGATCTATACCGTATTCCTTTGGACGGCTCTGGTCCTCGATTGCTGGAGAAAAATCCGGGGAACTTTAACTTTTGGTTTGCCTCTGCAGACGGTAAGGTGCGCATGGCATTGTCTAACGATAGTGTAGAAGAAAAAATTTGGTATCGTGCGCAGGAAGGAGAGGCATACCACGCGGCAATACAAACGGATTACGCGTCGACCATATGGCCACTAGGTCCGGTGCGCGAAGCACCGAATAAGGTTTTTGCCCTATCCAATATTGGGCGCGATAAGTTGTCTATTGTATCCTTAGATCTTGTGTCTGGTGTTGAAGATGTTGTTGCTGAAAGTAAAACTGCGGATTTAAGTCGGGAAGGGTATTTGTTTAGTAGGCAGGAGTTGATTTATAGCGCAGCGGTTGATAATAAAAAAGAAAATATCATTTTCAATTCGGAATTGAAAATGATATATAAGAAAATAATGCAGCGTTTTCCGAATTACAGTATAGATATGCTGGATGTAGACAGTGCTTTCCAAACCGTAGTTTTTCGTGTATATACCGATATTGAGCCTGGGGGTATTTATTATTTTTCGACCTTGAAGAACAGCTTTACGGAGTTGTCAAAGGCAAACCCAGCCTTAGAGGGCAAGGTTTTGGCACCAATGAAGGAGATATCCTTCAATTCCAGGGATGGGCGTATCATCAACGGCTATCTTACGCTACCCTTAAAAAAGCAACGTTCTTACCCGGTTGTTGTTCTGGTGCATGACGGTCCAAACCGGCGCGATCAGTGGGGGTTTAATAATGAGGTGCAGTTTTTGGCGAACCGGGGATATGCTGTTTTTCAGGTTAACTACCGGGGATCTGTAGGTTTCGGCAAGTCTTTTTATATCGCAGGTTTTAAACAGTGGGGTGGAGAGATTCAAAACGATATAAACGATGGCGTGGCTTGGCTGATTCACGAGGGTATTGCCGATAAAAAACGCATCGCTATAATGGGTACCGGTTTTGGCGGCTATTCGGCACTGTACGCAGCCTGCTTTAACCCTACATTGTATAAATGCGCCATTTCGGCATCCGGCTACACGAACCTATTTACGTATTTTAAGGAGATACCATCGTATTACCAAACGTATAACCAGCTGTATTATAAAATTATTGGAAACCCCATGAAGGAGTATGAGCTGTTTAAAGCCATCTCTCCATTATTCCATGCAGAAAAGGTAAGCATGCCTATTTTAATGTTTCAGGGGGGCAGAGATAAGTATAATAGCCTTAACGATGTCAATCAGTTTGTGCAGAAAATTAAAAATAATAATGTTAAGGTACAGTACGTCTTTAAAGAAGATGAAGGACGTAGGTTTAAAAACGATGAAAATATTGTAGGCTACTATCAGCAGATAGAGCGGTTTTTAAGCGAGCAATTACGATAATGGAAAAGTTTGATTGGCGCTTTCGGAAGAATCTTTGGTTACTGATTACCTTTTTAGTAATGGTAACGTTGCTGTTTGTTACGTCTGCTTTTTTGGCTCGAAATATGACCGTCAATTTTGTGCAGACCGAATTTAATAATAGAAAAGTTGAAGTTTTTGAAGAGTCTATCCGCCCATTCAACGAGTTCTTTAACGAAAAGATTCCGGAAATATCCTATTACCAAGGCTATATAGATTCGACCCAAGCATCAGAGTATGCCAGTTCGGTGTTGCGTAAATACCCATTTGTGGATAAGGTTAACTTTTTTGATATTGAAATTAGTAACCACGACTCCTTAGGTAAAGGTGTTCGCTTTAACAACCTCGGTATTGTGTCGCGCGCAATTTATTCCTATAAGCTTTCTACTGAAAATAAACTTATTGCTGTGCGTGAGTTGGTTGAGGGCTATAAAAACTATGCCGATGAGTTTAATAATATGATATTGAAATTGGTGGGGTTTGTGGATCGGGTTTCTGACTCTACCAAGCTTTCGGATAATGATATCTATAAGGTCTTTTACACCCTTCAACCGGGCAAGATTTCTTACCTTAATATCCCACGGATGGCGGATATTATGACCTATAAGATGATGATGCAGCATCGCAGCCTGCCGGAGACAAGTTTTGAACAGGATATGTTTGTCTTTGCTATTGAACCACGTAAAATATTTATTCAAAATAAATACCCCAATTTATATGAGGATATTACGATAAAACCCATCGTGGATCAGTATGTTGGTGAAAATGCTACCTCTTATTTGAGTACCGAGTTGCCCCTGCCAGGTGCTTTATCAGATTATAAGCTGCAATTTGATACGTCCATGGAGTATATCAGGAAAGATATCAACAAACGGTTTTTCCCCGTTATGATTGCCCTTTCTTTAATTTATATTATCTTATTACTTATCGGGTATTTGGTATTCCGGAATGTATCTATAAATAATCGGTTGTACCGTTTACAATATGATTTTATAAATAACCTGACCCATGAATTTAAAACCCCGGTAAGCGTTATTAAAATTGCGGGCAACAATATAAAAAGTGCCGAAAAGATATCCGATGAGGAGCGGCATATGTATGGGCGTATCCTCGATCAGGAGGCCGATAAGTTAAATGGCCTTATGAATAAACTGCTATCTTTTGCGCAGATAGAAAATAAAGCCATTAAATTTAATGGTGAATTTATTGACTTGGATGAATTTTGCCGGCATAGTATTGAGGCTACAAAAATAAAATACCCTGATCTTAAACTTGAGTATACTATTGCTGTCCAAAAGAAGTTATTTGCAGATCCGGTATTATTAAATAGTGTGTTTCAAAATTTAATAGACAATGCATATAAATATTCGCCTGCAGACCGTAAGGTTCTGACTATTCGGGTCCAACAGAATAAAAAATATTTTGTTATATTATTTAAAGATCAAGGTATTGGTATAGACAAAAAAGAATTTAGTAGTATTTTTAAGAAATTTTATCGCGTGAAAAATCAATTTAATCAACAAGGTAGTATAGGGTTAGGATTGGCTTTTTGCAAGGAAATAACAGAATTTATGGGGGGGGATATTAAAGTTGAAAGTCAAATAAATGTCGGAACCCTATTTACATTGATGTTTCCTGTAGATATTAAAAAAAATTAAATTATGGATAGAGAGATAAAAGTTGCAGTTGTTGAAGACGATGAAAACCTACGTTTTTTAGTGGGCCATCGCTTACAGACAGAAAACTATAAAGTTATACAAAGTGGAAATGGGGTGGATGCTGAGAAGCTTATCCTGGATGAACAGCCCGATATTGTGCTGCTCGATTGGATGCTGCCCGGGAGGGAAGGTATTGAGGTCTGTGAGAACCTGCGCAGGCAGGGGTTCGAGAATATCATTATCATGATGACGGCCAAATCGCAGGATGTCGATAAAATCGATGCCTATAGTTATGGTGTTACCGACTATATAACCAAGCCTTTTAATATGGATGTATTGGTTGCGATGCTGGAAAATAAGGTTCGTTTTTTTGTGCCTAAGGGCAGTAAGGATGTGCATGTCTTTGGCACTACAGAACATCACCCACAAATTCACTCTTTAGTTCGGGATGGCAAGAAAATTGAATTGACAATTTTAGAAAACCGTATACTCCTGCATTTTCTGCAGAATATGGGTAAAGAGATTACCCGCGAAGAACTAATGGAAGTGGTATGGGGCTACAGCTCTAATGTAAATACACGTACCCTCGATATGCATGTGGTGCGTCTACGTAAGAAGATTGAAAATAACCCAGATAAGCCTACGTACCTGCAAACCGTACGGGGTTTAGGGTACAAGTTTGTCGACGAGGAATAAAGACAATAAATTTGTTTGTTTAGTTTATTTCATTTATCTTCGTCAGAAAGAGCAAGACCATCCTCTATAGCTAGAGGGTGGTCTTGTTTCTTTTTTTGTCAAAAATTTAATGTTAAATATTTAAGTTAAGAGAATCATTATGGCAGAGGTAACTTATTATACGGAAGAAGGGTTAGCAAAACTTAAAGAAGAATTGCAATACCTAAAAACAGAAGGAAGATTAAAAATTGCAAATGCAATTGCTGAGGCTCGTGATAAAGGTGACTTGTCTGAAAATGCAGAATACGATGCTGCTAAAGAAGCGCAGGGATTGCATGAGGCAAAGATTGCAAAGCTGGAGGAAGTTATGGCTAGTGCACGTTTAATTGATGAGTCGAAATTAGATTTGTCTAAGGTGTTAGCTTTATCGATTGTGCGAATTAAAAATCGTAAAAATGGTGCTGAAATGACCTACCAATTAGTTTCTGAAACAGAAGCGGACTTGAAAGCAGGTAAAATTTCTGTAAAATCACCTATTGCACAAGGATTGTTAGGTAAATCTGTAGGTGATATTGCCAAGGTTACCGTGCCAGCGGGAGAAATTGAATTTGAAGTTTTAGAAATATCAAGGTAATTTCCAGAAGGTTATGAGCGGTATGCCATAACCGCTTGTAACTTTTTATTTTTTAGATGAGTATCAAATTGGGAGCGCAGGGTATAGCTATGCACTCCAAATTTGATACTCATTTTTTTTTGCTGTTGCCGCAGAATTTTAAGCAGAACGGCATCTGTATACCGTTGTGTTATTTCATTTTAATGTTATTTTAAGGTTAATATCGCGCCTACTTTGGCATGCAATATGATACAAATATGCCTATATAAAGACGTTTTTTTAATATACTGCCGCTGTAAATGCTTGTTTTTCAATTGTTGCAGGCTGTAAGGGTCGTCGTAAACTGTCTTAATTTTTTTATTTTTACGGCCTTAAACTACTCTTAAGAGCGTATACAATACTTCGGTAGTATTTAGTATCTTTGTTGGTAATCAAAATTTGAAGACATTATGTCCACTATATTTTCGAAGATTATTTCTGGAGAAATACCAGCCTATAAAGTCGCAGAGAGTAACGACTTTTTAGCATTTTTAGATATCAGCCCCTTAGCTCCAGGGCATGTATTGGTTATCCCTAAAAAAGAAACCGACTATATTTTTGATATCGCTGATGATGAGTATATGGGGATGTGGATTTTTGCAAAAATTGTGGCACAAGGAATTAAAGCAGTTTTTCCATGCCGCAAAGTTGGAATTGCTGTGGTAGGGCTAGAGGTTGCGCATGCACATATACATCTCGTTCCTTTGAACCAGGTAAGTGATATGAATTTTGAACGACCTAAATTATCCTTACCAGCGGAAGAGTTGACACAGATAGCGGAAGATATCCGTAAGGCTATAGTTTCTGTTGCTAATGCCGAATAACTGTTATTTGTAGTCTAGATCTTTTAATTATACTATATGCAAGAATATTTAATGTCATTTCAACAATTGTTGGATCCTGAGTATCTGTTAAGCCATGGTGGGTTCTATATTGTTTGTTTGATTGTATTTGCTGAAACAGGTTTATTTTTTGGGTTCTTCTTGCCTGGAGATTATCTCCTATTTTTAGCGGGCTTATTTTGTGCCCTTAATAAAATTGATGTAGATATCGTAACCATGTATTTTGGTATACTAGGGGCTGGTGTTTTGGGTAACTTTGCCGGTTATTACTTTGGTTATCGAGCCGGTCCGATGTTGTTTAAGCGTAAGGATTCCCTAATTTTCAAACGCAAATATGTGGTCATGGCCGAAGAGTTTTACCAAAAATATGGTGGCACAGCGCTAATTATAGGGCGTTTTGTTCCGATTATTCGTACCTTTGCGCCTATCTTTGCTGGTGTTGTAAAGTTAGATTTTAAGAAATTTGTTCTTTATAATGTCTTAGGAGCTGTAGTTTGGGTAACCGTATTAACGCTCTCGGGGTATTATTTAGGCGAGGTATTCCCAGGAATTATTAACTATGTAGAGTATATTATTGTAGGTATGATTGTGATTGCATTCTTACCAATCCTTATTGCTCTAATAAAACGCGGCCTTAAAAATCGTAAAAAACAAGAAACAAAATAAACAGTATATAATATTAATGAGTACACAACATCCTTGGCATCAGGTGTCTCCTGGAGAAGACATGCCAAATTCGGTAAATGCTATTATAGAAATTCCTAAAGGATCTAAAGCAAAATATGAAATTGACAAAGACAGTGGTTTAATTAAGTTAGACCGTGTATTGTTTTCTTCGGTTATGTATCCTGCGAACTATGGTTTTATTCCACAAACCTACTGCGATGATAAAGATCCATTAGATATCTTGGTTATTTGTTCGGTAGATGTTTACCCTATGAGCCTTATTGAAGCTAAAGTTATCGGTGTGATGCACATGATCGATGGCGGTGAGCAAGACGATAAAATTATTGCTGTGGCCAACAACGATATGTCTGTAAATTACATCAATGATTTGTCGGAATTACCTCCACACACCATGAAAGAGATTGTTCGTTTCTTCCAAGATTACAAAGCCCTAGAGGGAAAAAACGTAACTATAGAAAATCTTTACGGTCGTGAATATGCTCAAAATATTATCATGGAGAGCATTGAATTGTACAACAAAGAAATTAGAAATAAGTAAATCTAAATGGGACTTGATATTTTTTGGACCATATTTTTAGTGGCTGCAAATGGTTTTTTTGTTGCGGCTGAGTTTGCTATCGTCAAGGTTAGGGCCTCGCAGATTGAGCTACAAGCGAAATCTGGCAGTAATGCTGCTAAAATAGCAAAAAATATTACCGAACATTTAGATGGATACCTAGCTGCAACACAGCTAGGTATTACTTTAGCATCCTTAGCTTTAGGCTGGGTGGGCGAAGCTGTAATGACCAACATTGTAGCGAATCTTTTTAACTTTCTGGGTATCGACGCTACCACTTCCATTGCGCGTACCGGAGGTCATGTTTTAGCCTTTAGTGCCATCACCATTATGCACGTGGTATTGGGTGAATTAGCCCCAAAATCTATTGCTATACAGAAGCCGGTTGCTACAACCATGCGTATTGCTATACCGTTGCGTATTTTTTATTATGTCTTTATTCCTTTTATTTGGGTGTTAAACGGCTTAGCTAATTTATTATTGAAGTTAATTGGCATAAAACCGCACCCTAGTGAGGCTTCGCATTCCTCTGAAGAATTGCAGTATCTTTTAGAAAAAGGTAAGGAAACGGGGGCCTTAAATACCAGTGAGCATGAGCTTATAAAAAATGTCTTCGACTTCAATGAGCGTATCGTCAAAAATATTATGGTACCGCGGACAAAAATTGTTGCTGTTGAAGTAGACGATAGTGTGGAAGAGTTTATACGTACTGTTACGGAAGAAGGCTATTCACGAATTCCTATTTACGAGGATAATATTGACCAGATTATCGGTATTGTACATACCAAGGATATTCTCCCTTTAGTAGTAAAGGGTAAGGATGTGGTCCTTAAAAATATTATGCGTAAGCCTTATTTTATTCCAGAAACCAAGAAAATCAATGATTTGATGACCGAGTTTCAACAGAAGCGTATTCAGATTGCCTTTGTATTGGACGAATTTGGTGGTACGGCAGGTATGGTAACCTTAGAAGATATTGTGGAGGAGCTTGTTGGCGAGATCCAAGATGAGTACGATGAGGAAACACCAGTTGTAGAGCGTATCTCCGAAACGGAATATATGGTCGACGCAGGTGCATCTGTTCATGATAGTAACGGCCATCTGCCATTGGAGCTTCCTGAGAGCTCGGATTACGATACCGTAGCAGGCCTTGTAAGCCATGTTTTCGAGAAGATCCCCGACGTGGGCGAGTCTACAGAAGCTTTTGGTTATGTGTTTACCATTATGAAAAAAACACAACAGAATATTGAATTTGTAAAGTTGGATTTGGTGGAAACACCAGATGATAACCAAGAGGATTAATGCAGTTATTTTATACACCCCATATTGAACCGCAGCATACTGCTTTTTTATTAAGTGAAGAGGAGAGTAAACATGCTATCCGCGTATTGCGTCTGCAGGTTGGTGATACGATTCACCTTGTTGATGGTCGTGGTGGGTTGTATAAAACCGAAATTCTGGATGCGCATCCCAAGCGCACCAGTTTAAAGGTATTGCATGTGCAGACCGATTTTGGTAAGGCTTCTGCGGAGTTGCATATGCTGGTAGCACCGACAAAGAATATCGATCGTATAGAGTGGTTTCTGGAGAAAGCTACGGAAATTGGCATGCAAGAGTTTACACCCCTCATCTGTGAGCATTCAGAACGTAAGGAGGTGAAGGTTGAGCGTTTGGAAAAAGTAGCCATAGCGGCCATGAAACAATCCTTAAAGGCGTATTTACCGAAGATAAATCCCGCTATTACCTTTGCCAAATTTATGGCTTCTGCCGAAGCCCAAGCCTCTACCGTACAGAAAGGTATTGCACACTGTGTAGATGCCGAAAAGAACTATATTTCCAATGCTTTTCAACCGGCAGGAAAATATTTACTGTTAATCGGTCCGGAGGGGGATTTTGCGGAGAAGGAGATTAAGGATGCTTTGGCGGCAGGTTTTATACCTTTATCTTTAGGCAATGCCCGGCTAAGAACAGAAACAGCCGCATTAGCAGCTGTTCTGGAGATATCTTTATTAAATCGTTAAGGTATTAATTCAGCTTCAATAATTTGAATTTCTGCATTACCTTTTAAGGGCTCCGGATTAAATTTCATTTTACCTTTTATTTTAATCGGTTCCTCCGTATATTTTATGGCGCCCTTTTTCATGAAAATTTCCACCATAGGAGGTATACCGTTTGATCCACAGAATTGACATTGTGTAACTGGTAATACCGACAGCATAAATGTGCTGTGTGTACGGCCACTGGTCAAGGGTACAATATACCCGGGAAGTTCTACTACTTTATTTTCAAGCTTTTTAAGCTCTGGAGGATAGTGTGGAGTATACACCTTTTTATTACCTTGGGTGCTTACCTTATACATCATCTTATCGATGGTTTCCCAGGTCTGATTCATCATAGGTGTATGGTCCGGAACTTTAAGGTTCGGATAATTATTTATCTGTCCGTAGGAAGTAATAGCCGTAAAGGTTAGGGATAACAGTAAAATTAAGTTCTTCATTTATTTGGATGCTAATATTTTAGATATTGTTGTATGGTATGCTTTAAATGCCGGTATTAATGCCGCGATACTACCTAATGCCAATGCGGCTACAATAAGCAGCAACTCATCTGGATACAGGCTGAACGCTTGTATAAAGTCGGCACTCTGACTTGTCTGTAAGCTGATGTAATACAAAATGGCATGGCCAAAGCATAACCCTATTATACTACCGATCAAGGTAATGGCTATAGCTTCCAAAATAACCAAGGTAAAAAGCTTAGCCTTGGATGCCCCCATAGTACGCATAATAGCCATGTCGTATTGACGGTCTTTCAAAGCATTATATAGACTGATAAATACGCTTAATGCCGCTATTAGCATAATAACATAAGCTAATATTGCCAAAGAATCCAAGCCTACACCCAGCAGTGAAAATATACGAGAGCTCTCTAATGCCGGAGATGCAGCCTGCATTTGTGTACTTTGATTTACCAAGCGTGGTAAGGTGCCAATCGCTGCTGGCGAACTGTATTTTATTAATAAAGCTGTTATTTCAACCCCTTGATCCGCAAGCATCTCCTGTCCGATATTTTTTATCAGCTCTTCCTGTCTGTTTGGGCGTTCCGATACGAACTCCTCCGTAGCATCAATATGATCGGAAGATTGCGATGCTTTAGCTGTTACTTCTTCTTTTGCGGGATGGCTGTGCTCATGGTCATGGTCATGGTCATGATGCTCATGATTAGGGCTATGGCCATGATTTGGATCAGTTTCAGCATGGGCAATGCCGTGGATATCCCAAACACTAGCCAGGTTACACAAGATTAAATTATCTACAACACTGTTGGATGGCTTTATAATGCCCACCACCTTAAAGGGGTGCTCATCGTGTATATGTGCTTCAGCAGATAAGCCATGTGCACTGTGAATTTCATCCCCGATTTTAAGATTATTTTTTCGCGCTACCTCAGTACCGACGACAACTTCAAAGGATTTTTGAAATACCCTACCCTGGTTAAGCTGTAATGCATACAAGGTAAAGAAGGTGCTGTCTGTACCAATAATACGATGGCCTTTAAAGTTATCACCTACAGAAATAGGTACGGCCAATTGTACAAAAGGATTATCGGCAATTTTCATAGCCTCTGCCAAAGGGATGTTCCCAGTAGGGTTATCCACATGGTAAAGGCTGCTCAGAATAAGTTGCATCGGGCTTCCTTTCGCGCCAACAACCAAATCTATATTTTTACTGTTGTTATCTAACTGTTTCTCGAAGGTATCGCCCGTGATATAAATGACCAACAGGATGGCAATACCAAAAGCAGTAAGTAAAATACTTAATAATGTGGC
Source organism: Sphingobacterium sp. Mn56C (assembly GCF_049319645.1). Taxonomy (NCBI): domain Bacteria; kingdom Pseudomonadati; phylum Bacteroidota; class Sphingobacteriia; order Sphingobacteriales; family Sphingobacteriaceae; genus Sphingobacterium; species Sphingobacterium sp. Mn56C. The sequence continues at coordinate 138,118 of NZ_JBMOUC010000008.1, read as the reverse complement.
ACCCCATTGCTGTGTAATATTTTTCCAAACAAGTTTAAAGATATGCATAGATAAGAGATTAGAGCTGATACGTGTTTTCGAAACTATCTTTTATTCGTTTATCGTGCGTTGCTATTAACAGCGTAGCCTGATAAGCCGATGCGGTATCCAGTAGGAGATCCAATACATGTGCCGTATTGGTATCGTCTAACGAGGCCGTAGGTTCGTCGGCAATAAGGACTTTGGGGCCGTTTATTAAGGCGCGTGCAATGGCGGCGCGCTGTAACTGCCCACGACTTAGCTGCTGTGGGTAGCTTTTGCCTTTATCTGCAAGCTGTAATTTTGTAAGGAGCTCCAGAACCTGCTCTTTATTTTCTTTTTTATGTGCTAATCTTTGCGCTAACTGTATATTTTCTAAAACGGTAAGGCTTTTTAATAAATGCGCCTCCTGAAAAATAAAACCGATATGCTGAGCACGGAAAGCGTCCAGTTTACTTTCTTTGAGCGTATAGATGTCTTCCTTATCAATAAAAACTTTTCCGCTATTGGGTTTAGAAAGACCGCTTAACAGGTGCAGAAGACTTGTTTTCCCTGTTCCTGAGTCGCCCAATAATAGGGTATGCTGCCCTTTTTCAATGGAAATATCCGGGAAATGTAGGGGTGCAGACTGCGGATAGCTGAAAATAAGATTTTGTGAATGTATCATTCAATTACCTTTTACAGATGTGTGGTTCGAAATAAACCCTAAAATTAAGGAAATAACGATGAAATAAAAATCTAATCCATATTAATAAATTCTAATTCTAGTGCCTTTACACTTAAATCTATTTTAATACAAACAGCACAAAAGAACAGTGTACAGGAGCGTATAGCTACATTTTTGGCCATGTTTCAGCGGTGTTCATATAGAATTAACATATAGGTTACAAAATGGTAATAGCGTTCTAATCTATTGTTAATATACCACCTATACTTTTGTGTTAAAATAAAATTAAAAAACTTTGAAAATTAATCTAACCATTAAATCGGCAAGTTTATTATTATTCGGAATAATACTAAATCTAGCAGTTTATGCACAGCAGGGGAGTGGCATTATTGTCGGATCTGTAAAGAATGAAGAGAATACAGAACCTTTGGTGGGGGTATCGATCCGCATCATTGAAAATGCCAAAAAATTAAGCACTAACGTGAGTGGCAATTACACCTTTACAGGTTTAGCATCTGGCAGCTATACCCTTGAATTTAGTTATTTAGGTTTTGCAAAGAAACAAATTGCAGAAGTGGAGGTCGTATCGGGCAAGGTTACTACACTAAATGTTGTACTTTCTAAAGCTGATGGGGAACAGCTTGATGAAGTTGTTATACGGGGCTCTTATAAAAAGGAGTCTATTCATGCGTTGTATGCGCAGCAGAAAAATTCTATAGCTATCTCTGATGGTATATCGGCAGAAATAATTAAAAAATCGCCGGATAGAAATACAGGTGAGGTGCTGAAAAGAATTTCTGGTGCCAGCGTGCAAGACGATAGGTTTATTATCGTTCGCGGACTGAGTGATCGCTACAATACCGCATTAATAAACAATAGTCCGTTGCCAAGTACCGAGCCAGACAGAAAGTCGTTTTCATTTGATATTATTCCTGCTAGTCTTATCGATAATATTGTGGTCAGTAAAACTGCAACAGCGGATTTACCGGGCGATTTTAGTGGGGGCGCTATCCAGGTGAAGACGAAAGATTTTCCAGACCAAAAAACCTTTGAAGTAAGTATCGGTGCTGGCTACAATTCGATATCTACATTTAAAGATTTTTACGGGAGCAAACGCGTTGGACAGAGTTACTTTGGTTTTGTAAATCCAGCGAATAAATTGCCCAATAGTTTTCCGTCATCTGCTGCGGTATATTCCGATTATGATGTAGCCGATAAGGTTGCTGTTACAAAGCAGTTTGCCAATACTTGGGGTGTTTCCAGACTTGGAAAGGCCATGCCATCGCAGAATTTTAATATCGTATATGGGAACTCTTATACCCTAAAAAATACGGCTAAGCTTGGCTTTATTGCCTCTTTAAATTATAGAAACTCGGAGACTATACAAAACCAGCTGCGTAATGATTTTAACTCCATCGATCGTGTTACAGGGCCAGGTCCTCAGTATTTTACGTATAAGGACGACTATTTTACTTTTGCTTCCAATGTAGGGGCACTGGCAAATGTGACCTATATTAAACAGAACTTTAAACTGTCCTGGAAAAATATTTTTAATCAAATCTATGAAGACTCCTACATACGCCGCGAAGGGGAGTTCGATTTACAATATTACCGTAAATCCTCGCAGCAAGAGATAAATCAAAAACGGATGTTCAACTCGGTATTGGAGGGCGACCATGCTTTTGAGAAGTTATGGAATTCTAAATTAAATTGGAATCTATCGTTCAGTAGATTTACAAATGATCAGCCAGATTTAAGGCGTTTAACCTATTCAAAGCGTTTGGAAGATATGAGCGACCCTTCTATTCCATTTGAGGCAAATGTTACTCAATCGCCGACCTCTTCTTCTGCAGGTCGTTTTTACAGCGACTTAAAAGAGAATATCTATGCTGCAGGTGTAAACTATGCTGTTCCTGTACGTTTACTAAATCAAGATCAAACCTTAAAAATTGGTGTCACCAAACAATATAAAGAGCGTAATGTAGATGCGCGTGTTCTGGGCTATGCCTTACGCTCGGATGATGTTAACGAATCTAATCGCATTCGTCGATTAAGCCAGGAGGAGCTTTTTGATCCCAGCAATATTGCTAGAAATACCTTATACATTGAGGATATCACCAATCCAACCAATAAGTATAAGGGGTCGGGCGATTTAAATGCGGGTTATGTTATGTTAACAGGCAAAGTAACGGATCAGTTTAAAGCTACGGTTGGTGCTCGTGTTGAAAATTATCTGGAAAAGTTAACAGCGGGCTCTTATGCAGTGGATAACAATTATGTCGATTTTTTGCCCTCTCTAAACCTTACCTATGAATTGACAGCAAAGACGAATGTAAGAGCTAGTTTTTCGCGTACCGTAGCACGTGCTCAGTTTAGGGAATTAGCACCTTTTTCTTTCTTCAATTTTATAACGGAGACTATGGATATCGGAAACCCTGATTTGAAACGTACGCAAATTTCAAATTTTGATTTGCGCTATGAGATATATCCATCTGCAGGGATGTTGTTTACCGTATCTGCTTTTTATAAAAAGCTCGATAATGCCATAGAAAAGGCTATACAGGCGGGATCTACAGGTGTTAGTAAAACCATTAGTTATATCAATGCTCCACAGGCATCAATTTATGGTGCCGAGTTGGAGCTAAGACAGGATTTTGGCTTTATAAATCCGGATTCCAGAACACTGAAAAATTTGATCTTTAACGCCAATGTTGCCGTTATTAAATCGGAGGTGGACCTTAGCAAAGCTGACGATAAGGTGAAGAGTGTTAACGAAATAAAAAGACCATTGCAAGGGCAGTCACCCTATTTAATAAATGCGGGTCTTCAGTATAGCAGCCCCTGGGATTTGGATTTTAACCTGATGTACAACCGTATTGGGCGTCGTATCGATATCGTAGGCTTCGGGGGCTATACCGACAATAGTTATACCGATTATTTTGCGGAGTACCCCAATATATATGAAGCCCCACGTGATTTGTTTGATGCGCAGGTTTCAAAAAGATTCTTGCGTAAAAAACTAGAGGTTAAAGTTTCAGCAAGCAATATACTGGATAGTAAAAGGCTGTTCTATCAGGATATTAACGACAACAAGAAATACGATAAAGACGATCATCTGATCAACTCGGTACGTTTTGGCAGAAACTTCTCTGTATCGTTGGGTTATAGGTTTTAATCGTTTACCGCAAATGGTTTAGAAAGCATATTAACTATATAATTTAATTATTAAAAACTAAGAAATGAACTTAAAAAGAGCAAGATTTTTCGCACTGACATTTTTCGTAGCTAGTATGGGCCTGGCTTTCACATCGTGCGACAGCAAAAACGATGATCCTATCGTTGCACCAAAACCAAAAGATGAGGTTGTTATTTCGGGTAAGATTACTTCCACCCTCAACTTAGATGCCAGTAAAATTTACGTTTTAAAAGGCTATGTTCAGGTTATGGATGGCGGAGTAATAAATATTCCTGCCGGAACAATTATTAAAGGCGAGAAAACCTCGAAGGCAGCATTAATTGTGGAGCGTGGTGGTAAGATCAATGCTAAAGGTACGGCAACGAACCCTATTGTGTTTACCTCAGATCAAAAAGTAGGTAACCGTAATATTGGTGACTGGTCTGGCATTATTATCTGTGGTAAATCGTTGGTGAATACGGCCAATGGTATTGCACAGTATGAGGGTGGTGCTTTAGGTGCCGATATTGCTAACTATGGTGGTGGTAACTCGCCCGTATTAAATGATAACTCTGGGGAGATGTCTTATGTGCGTATCGAGTTTGCAGGTATTGCCATTGAGAAAGATAAAGAAATCAATGGTTTAACTTTATGTGCGGTGGGTAGTGGAACAAAATTAGATCATATTCAGGTTTCTTATGGTGGTGATGATGGTTTTGAGTTTTTCGGTGGTACGGTAAATGCTTCACACCTTATTGTTTATCGCTCTATCGATGATGATTTTGACTTCGATCAGGGGTACAATGGTCGAATCCAATATGGTATTTCGATTAAAGATCCTAATATTTCGGATGCACAAGGTACTTCCAGAGCTATTGAATTAGAAAATAAAGGTGCAGTAGCAAACGGTAAATATTCACGTCCTGTATTGGCGAACTTTACCTTTATTGGCCCTGGTGCCGAAGGCAACCAATTTCATGGTGCGGGTATCCACTTTGGCTTAAACAGCCGTATGGTTCTTGCTAACTCGGTTATTGTAAACGCTAAAGGTAATGCTGTAGAGTTTAACTCGAACTTCCCTGCGGCAGAACTTCAGGCCGGACGCTCTACATTTGCTAATAATATCGTATTCGGAAACGGAGCGAATTATGGTTTAGTAGGTATGGATAATAGTGCTGTATTTAAAAATGTTGGCGAATTAACCGCATTTGTAAATACATATAACAATAGCGTTGTCGCCACATTGGCCGCTGCTGGATTAATAAATACTTCTTTAGCAACGCCTAACTTATTGTTATCCTCTACTTCTCCTGCTGTTGGTAAAGCGAAGTGGGAGGGTGACGACTTATCTACAGGTTTTGTGAAAGAAACATTTGCCGGTGCTATGGGTACAAACGACTGGACTAAAGGTTGGGCAAACTGGGATCCTAAAAATACGGATTACAGCAAGTAGAAACATTTATTATACCGTAGTAAAATGGAAGGTACCCGCCAATGGTGGGTACCTTTTTTATGTTCTTTTATAGGTAAGTATACTAGCTATTTAGGGGGAGTACTGATAAACAATCTGATAGTTTTCATTTTTATACTTGTCAGCAAGCTCGCCAATAGGCAAATTTTGTGCCTGTGGGGTGGGTTCGCATATGCTATAGAACCTACCGTTATAGGTAATTGCTGTGCCTATGGGTTTATCCAGGGCTACGCCCATGGTAATATGCGTCGGGAATAGAATAGCAACCATAGGAAGGTTATAAATCTCTTTTACCAAATAAAAAAATAAAGCAGCTCTATCGTCACAATCGCTATACGCCTGCATTAAGGTCTGCTCTGGTGCGAGTCGTTTTTCCTTCCCGAAATTTGCATCATCATCTTCATAAAGAAAGGCATAGCGTGTAAAACGCATAAGGTAATCTACCCCATTTTGTGTAGATAGGTTTTTCACGTTATCCTTCAGCACAGGAATTAGGGAATGATAAGTCTCTCGCGTAAGCGGAATATTAAAATAAGTTTCGAAATCTACCCCCGGATAATTGGCAAAAATATTTGTAATCTGATCGTTTACACGTATCGTAAAGTTGTAGACTTTATTATGATACCTGAAATCTATTTTTTTATCCATGTAAGTCTCGCTTTTGAATTCAGGCATATGCGTTATTTTATAACTAAATGCCTGCTGTGCATCGTCGAAATAAACCGGCAATGGCGTATAGGCTGTCGCGTTACTAAACAGTTTGCCATAATCGTGGTAGTTTAAACAGGTGTACTGCTTTCCATCCATCGTAAAAAAGGGGATATCCGAAATATCTTCCTCATTTTTGATGTAAAAAATGAGTTGATCTTTGCCTACAGCCAACCGTGCATCATAGCCCGATTTATTCATATAATACCACTTGTATAGGGTATAGTGTTTGTAATTCTTATGCTTCGGACTGATAACTTCGGCCACTCTGCGCACCAATTGGTAATACAACCAGTCGTTCAGATTTTCCGATTCTTTATAGGCCAATAAATTTTGGACCAGTTGCTGCTGATGCTGTGTGTTAAGTTGATCGTAGATTTTACGTAAGCCCTCCGCGTTCGATAAGGTATCCGGTAACAAGGAAAGGTCTGCTGGGGTCTCGAATACAAAAGGTGTTTTAAAGAAATCAATTTTCGTTACCGTTTGTGCCAACAACAGGGTATGACAGCCTATAAATAGGCTGCAGATTAAAAACCATATATGCTTTACGCTACGCATGTGTTAACAAAAAAACTAACGTTAAATTTACATAAATATAATACCATTTTAACAGCTAAAATGTTGATTTTTTGTAAGTTTTAATCCGCATGTGTAGAAATTAGGCATAGGTCCGGTAGGCAAGGGATATTTATAGCGCTATTTATTTCAAGTTCCACACCTGCGGGCTGCTATTTTCTTTTTGGGGTAGATAAGCAAAAACAGTATCTTTGTAGTAATGGATAATTTCATTGTCTCCGCACGTAAATATCGCCCTGTAACCTTCGATTCTGTCGTTGGTCAGCAGCATATTACCAGTACACTTAAGAATGCCATTCATAATCAGCAATTAGCGCAAGCCTTTCTGTTTTGTGGTCCTCGAGGTGTAGGAAAAACCACCTGTGCACGTATTTTGGCGAAGACCATTAACTGCGAAAATATTACAGCCCAAAGTGAGGCCTGTGGTGTTTGTGATAGCTGTGTGTCGTTTCAGGCGGGTACGTCTTTTAGTATCCATGAGCTGGATGCGGCTTCGAATAATTCGGTGGATGATATCCGCAGCCTTATCGAGCAGGTCCGTATTCCACCACAAACGGGTAGGTATAAGATTTATATTATTGACGAGGTGCATATGCTGTCGCAGGCGGCCTTTAATGCATTTTTAAAGACCTTGGAAGAACCGCCTTCCTACGCTATATTTATTCTAGCTACGACAGAGAAACATAAGATTTTACCTACGATACTATCGCGTTGTCAGATTTTTGATTTCAACCGTATCCGGGTGGCAGATATGTCTACGCATTTGGCAGGTATAGCCGAAAAAGAAGGTATAAGTTTTGAGGTCGATGGTTTACATGTTATTGCACAAAAAGCCGATGGCGGACTGCGTGATGCCTTATCCATGTTTGATCAGATTACGAGCTTCTCCAATCGGCAGGTAAGCTACCAAGCTGTAATCGATAACCTTAATATTCTAGATTACGATTATTACTTTCAGTTATTGACGGCCATAGCGGCAGAAGATGCGGCCGAAGCTTTGCTGATATTAGACCAGGTGTTAAACCGCGGGTTTGATGGGGGGCATTTTATTGCAGGTTTATCCAACCACTTACGAAATCTCTTGGTGACGAAGGAACCTAAAACCTTAAAATTGCTGGAGGTAAGTGACAATATTAAGAAAAGATACCATGAGCAATCGGCGCAATTAAGCACAGGATTACTGCTTTCAGCGTTGAATATTGCAAACCAATGTGAAATTGGTTATAAAACCAGTAAAAATCAACGATTGCAGGTCGAACTGGCTTTATTGAAGATGTGCCATTTATCTACCGCCATACAATTGGGTGTAAATGGGATACCAACTGCTGCAGTTGATGTAAAAAAAAAACGCCCTGATTCTGTAATACCGGCTTCAATTACAGCCGCAACGGCAGTTGCTGTAAATGAAACTGTTGGGGTAAAGACAGTAAGTTCAGCTGCCGTACCCAGCTCAAGCGGTACCCCGGTACCACATCCACCCGTTGCGGCATCCGCAAGCCCTAATAAGCCAACAGCAGCGAAAAAAAGCTTTACCTCCGGAAAAGGATGGGGGAGTGTGAAAACTTCGGTAGCCTTACCAAGCCTAGAGACGGTATTCCAGGAGAAGGAGAAGGTTGCTGAAGCGGAGAACGACCTGGTGCAAGGGAACGTTTTTAATGAGGTTACATTCGCCAATTTCATGGAAAAATGGAATACCTTAGCCGAAAAAATGAAGGCTGAAAACCGAATTACCATTTATACCATTATGACGGCCAATGCACCGCGTTTAAACGGAACAACCATTGAAATTGATGTGGAGAATATGGTGCAGAGTGACCAGCTTAAAGAGGGGAAAATAGATTTATTAAACTACCTCCGTGTAGCCTTACAGAATTTCTCTTTGGATATACAAACCAAACAAATTGAACAAACGGTAAGCCGTAGGCCGTATACCGCACAGGAGAAGTACCAAGTTATGGCGGCCAAGAACCCTGCGCTAGAGACCTTACGAAAAACATTTAATTTAGGGCTATCTTAATATAAAGCCTTTTCGTCCATACCTAAAAAAGGATGCAAATATTTGCATCCTTTTTTAGGTATGGACGTATTCAATAGGGTTATTTATTCCTTTGACGGATGGCTTCGTAGATCACGACTCCAGCAGAAACGGAAACATTTAAAGATCCGATTTCACCAAACATAGGAATTTTTGCTAGCTTATCTGAAATACGGATTAAATCATCGGATACGCCAACATCTTCGGCCCCCATAATTATACAGGTAGGTACCGTATAATCGACCTCATAAACCGAGTCTTTTGTTTTTTCTGTACTTACAACCAACTGCACCCCTGAGTCGATAAGAAAACGACCTACTTTACCTAAATTATCTTCGCGGCATACTGGAATTTTGTACAAGGCACCGGCAGATGTTTTAATAGCATCTGGATTGATCTCTGCCGATCCGCGCTTGGGAACAATAATAGCATGTACACCTGCACATTCGGCAGTACGTGCAATAGCCCCCATATTACGTACGTCAGTAACACCATCCAACATTAGTAAAAGTGGCGTTTCACCTTTCTCATAAATGGTTGGCAGGATATCTTCAACACGTTCGTATGTAATTGGCGAGATTACTGCGATCACACCCTGGTGGTTTTTGCGTGTAATGCGGTTAAGCTTTTCAATAGGAACCTGCTGTGAAGCGATATTATGTTCTTTGATTAAATTTTTTAACTCTAATAACAAACTTCCGCTGATTCCACGTTGTATAAATAGAGACTCAATCTCTTTTCCGGCATCAATAGCTTCAATAACGGCACGTATACCGAAAACCATCTGATTTGTTTCTCTCTTTTCTCCTCTGTCCCTACGTTGGAAGTTGTTTTGTTGCATAATATGATATACTTACTATAATTTTAAAAATAATGCCCCAAAGATAGGAAAGATAATTTGGTAATCGCTTAATTAGAATAGTTTTGGTATTCAAATATTTCGAGGTTAAAGAATTTCGTGGTCGCAAAAAGATGATCAAAAATATCAGCCATAATACTTTCATATTTTACCCAGTTGGTATCGTTGGTAAACATATACAATTCCAAAGGAAGCCCTTTTTCTGTTGGAGCCAACTGGCGTACCATTAAGGTCATTTCTTTATGGATATTAGGGTTTTGATTTATGTAGGCTGTGACATACGCCCTGAATAAACCAATATTGGTCATTTTTCTGCCGTTTACAGGCATATTCTGATCCGCCTTGGTATTTTCGTTGTGCGCAGCAATTTCTTCTTTACGTGTTTCGATGTATTCCTTTAATAACTGTATCTGACTAAGTGTACTAATCTCCTCTTCGGTCAGGAAGTGAATAGACGACATGCGTATATTTATAGCACGTTTTATTCTACGGCCACCTGAGGCCTGCATACCGCGCCAATTTTTAAATGAATCCGACAGCAGCTGGTGGGTGGGGATGGTGGTAATGGTTTTATCAAAATTCTGAATTTTAATATTGTTGAGGTTAATCTCTATTACCGTTCCATCGGCGTCATATTTGGTCATTTCTATCCAGTCGCCAACCCGTATAGAATCATTTGTAGACACCTGAACACTGGCTACAAATCCAAGGATAGTATCTTTAAACACCAACATTAAAATGGCAGAGGCGGCACCCAAGGAGGCTAAAAACGCCCAGGGTGAATTTCCGGTTAATATGGAAAATACCACTGTTCCACCTATTAACAATAAAAAGATCTCCAGCACCTGCAAGTACGAGTTTAAGGGTTTGTCTGCAAATCCAGGTTTGGTACGTAAAATATCGCGTGTTGTTCTTAACAATGATTTGATAATCATAATTAAGGTAATCAGCATCAAAATATCGACACCGGTTATTAAGACCTTCGTGAGCTGTGGGAAACCCATAAATACAATAGGAATCAGAAATTTGGTGATTGATAAGGGAATATAGCGACCCACATAGGTTAAGGTTCTGTTCGCAATAATAAAATCGTCCAAATTTGTCTTCGATACCCGTATTAATTTATGGGCACCTTTTATGAGCACTCGGTTAGTAAACCAGTCTACCAGAAATAAAACCAGGAGAAGCGCAAACAACCAAATAATGGCATTTACAACATGCAGGTACTCGTCGGAAAGATTAAGTTGACGGAGCCACTTTAAAGTGGTATTATAAAGTTTATGATTAGAAGTATTGGTAAGTTTTTCGAGAACGGCTTGTGATGTATTGGATAAATTCATCTCACTAATATAACAAAAAGCAGGCTTTTCTCCAAGAAATCCTGCTTTTTTAGGTTAAACAACCTGAAATATTGGCTAAAAAAAGATTTTTTAAGCGTTATAAATCTCGTTATAGTTCTTGAAATATTTCTCAATAATCTTCTTGCGTTTCATTTTTAAGGTTGGCGTAAGTTCGCCCCCTTCGATGGTAAATTCATTGGGAATAATGGCGAACTTTTTAATTTGTTCCCATTGGCCAAATTTGCTGTTGATATGTAGAATTTCGCTTTTTATCATCTCATGGACCTTAGCACTTCGCATAAAGGCTTCGCGCGAGCGTTTTGAAAGTTCAATATCGTTTATTTTTGCCCATTCAAAGAGATTGGAGTAGGAGGGTACCACAAGTGCTGCCGGGAATTTTTGCCCCTCGCCGATGACCATAAACTGCTCGATAAAAGGAGATTCCACCATTTTGGATTCTATGGCCTGTGGAACTACATACTTTCCTCCCGATGTTTTAAACATTTCTTTTTTACGGTCTATAATTTTCAGGAACTTCCCATTAACCCATTCTCCAATATCTCCGGTATGCAGCCAACCGTCTTTGATGACCTCCGCTGTAGCCTCCGGGTTTTTATAATATCCCTTCATAATATTATCACCTTTCGCTAATATTTCCCCATCATCAGCAAGTTTTATCGTGATATTTAGCAACGGCACACCGACGGTTCCCAGGGTTATTCCTCGCTTTAGGTCGTTCACCGATAAACATGGGCTCGCTTCTGTAAGCCCATAACCTTCAAAAATGGGGATACCAGCAGCAAGATAAACCCGCAACAGCCTTTCCTGTAAGGCGGCGCTACCCGATGCTATGCCTACCACCTCGCCACCAAGAGCAGCATGCCATTTGGAGAAAATAAGTTTTCGCGCTAGGTATAGCTGCATATTGTATGCTTGAGACCGATTTTCCAAGGAATACCGCTCGCCTAAGGCAATGGCCCAAAAGAAAAGCCTGCGTTTTATGCCCGTAAGGTCTTTTCCAGTATTTATAATTTTATCATAAACCTTCTCTAAGACACGCGGTACCGCGGAGAAGATATGAGGCTTTACTTCTTTCATATCCAATCCTATCGTATCCATAGATTGCGCAAAATAAATGGTTAAACCCATATACATATACACATAATGGAAAACACGCTCGTAGGCATGGCAGGCCGGCAAAAAAGAGAGTGCGCGCTGGTAAGCTTGTACTGGAAATGAATACGTACTACTCATGACATCGGCCAGCAGGTTCTTATGCGTAAGCATGACCCCTTTTGGGTTTCCTGTCGTGCCGGATGTATAAATTAGCGTAGCCAGATCTTCGGGTAATATGGTAGATCGTAGATGGATCAAAAGGTCTTGTGCAATAGCTGCAGCCTGGCTATGGATCTGTTTCCAGTTTGGGTATGTTGCATGATTATCCAACATAAAAACGGTTTCCAGTTGGGGGATAGCAGGTCGAAGGTTCGTAATACGTTCGTACAACTGCTGCGAAGAAACCACGGCTATTTTTATCTCCGCATGGTTAAAAATATACTTGTAATCGCTATCGGAAATATTAGGGTATATGGCAACAACCACTGCACCGACTTGCTGAATAGCGAAATCCAACATATTCCATTCCACTCTATTTTCAGATACCAGACCAACTTTATCATATGGTTTTACACCTAATGCAATTAACCCCCGGGAGATAATATCTATCTGATCTATAAAATCTTTACTAGAAGTAAGCTGCCATTGTCCGCCAATTTTATTCCCAAACATGGGTAATGTCGGAAAATGCGCTAGTTGATGCGGTGCAAGGTCAAATACACGTGTCGGCTTATTATTCATTTCTACCCTAAAAATTATAAAAGAATCTCCTATACTATAACATACTTTCGCTAGCTATAGCCATAAGCAGCAGAAGGTGTCCTTTGGAGGACACCTTCTGACAAATTTACGGAATATCTTGCAGATTAATACCTGTTTTTAGACTCCCGGCGTTTTCCAGAGAAATCACGGAAACCACCGCCGCTGTTACTGCGACCTCTGTCTCCAGCACCTCTTCTTTCGCCAGAACCGCTACGGCTTCTGCCATTGCGATCACCACCACGGAAACCACCTCCGCTTCTGCCGCCACGGTCAGAACGACCCTCGCCAGAAACTTCAATACGCACCTGACGGCCGTTGAAATCTATAGATTTAAATCCTTCGAATACCTTCTCTACCTCAGCATCTTGAACTTCAAAGAACGTAAATACACCCTTTAAGTCAATTTTACCGATAGATTTACCCGATACCTTAGCGGTATTACAGATATAACCCAACATTTCACCTCTGTTGAATTCGTCTACCGAGCCCAGGTTGATAAATAAACGAGTATAACCATTAGAGCTTGCGCGGTCGCCTCTTCTATCGCCACGCTCACCACGTTCACCACCACGGATATCACGCGCTTCGATATTTAAATCCGGAGCATTCTTATAATAATCTAAGAAACGGTTAAATTCTAATGAAGCAAAACGTTTGATGATTTCTTCTTTCGATAAATCTTCTAGAGAGCTGTTAATTGCAGGTAAGAAAGGCGTAATTTGCTCCTCGTTTACTTCTACATTATGTAGCTTGTCGACGATAGAAAACAACTGTTTCTCACAAACTTCCGTTCCCTGTGGAACTTGTTTTTTCTCGAAAGGTTTACCGATAATTTTTTCGATATGACGAATTTTGCTCATCTCTTTGATATTAATCAACGAGATGGATATCCCCGTTTTACCAGCACGAGCAGTACGGCCAGAACGGTGGGTATAGTTTTCAACTTCATCTGGAAGAGAGAAGTTGATCACGTGCGTAACATCATTCACGTCGATACCACGTGCAGCGACATCGGTAGCAATTAACAGCTGCAAGTTACGCTCACGGTAACGTTTCATTACCTTATCACGTTGTTGCTGCGAAAGGTCACCATGCAAAGAATCTGCATTGTAGCCGTCCCGAATTAATGCCTCTGCAATTTCTTGTGTTTCAATTTTTGTACGGCAGAAAACAATACCAAAAATATCAGGATAGAAATCCACTATGCGCTTAAACGCCGCGTATTTATCCTTCGCTCTAATGAGGTAATACTGGTGCTCAATATTAGCATTACCTGTATTTTTTGTACCTACAGTAAGTTCAAATGGATTGGTCATATAGTTTTGCGCTATACGACGTACTTCTTTAGGCATTGTTGCCGAGAACAACCAAGTTTTTTTATCATCTGGAGTTTCCGATAAGATATTGTTGATATCTTCCTGGAATCCCATGTTCAACATTTCGTCGGCTTCATCTAACACCACGTATTTTACGCTAGAGAAATCAATCGCATTACGGTTGATAATATCTAACATACGGCCTGGCGTAGCGACAACGATTTGTACTCCACGACGGATCTGACGTAATTGATCAGAAATATTTGCACCGCCATAAACGGCAACTACATGTACATCGTCGATGTATTTAGCAAATTTTTCTAAGTCTTTCGCAATTTGTAAACAAAGTTCACGTGTTGGGCATAATATTAGAGCTTGTGGGTGCTTTTGTGTAAAGTCAAGTTGTTCTAATAATGGAAGACCAAATGCCGCTGTCTTCCCTGTACCGGTTTGGGCTAATCCGACAAAATCGTCGTTACCAGTCAATAACACAGGAATGGCTTTTTCCTGAATAGGAGAAGGTTTTTCGAAACCTAACTCTGAGATGGCATTAACAACCTCATGACGGATTCCCAGTTCTAAAAATGGGTTCATGAAATAAATTATACAATAGGCTATATTGCCTAAGGCGGTGCAAAGGTATATTATTTTTTTGTATTATTATAATTTGGCTAAGGTATAATTACATAATTATGAGAATCGGTAGCGATTATTCTACTAAATCGTGTTAATAACTTCTTTTTCTTGACTTTTAATGCGAATACCGGATATTTTTAGAAGGAATAATTTTGCGCATATTACCCGATAACAGCGGGTGAAGAATTGGTGGTAAACCTTCTATGGCCCTCCGTATTTAATGCATATGCGGCACCATTTAGGGGCATTAATTTTTAAGGACATGCGTTAATGTTACAAAAAATAAAAGCCGCAGCGTTGTGGAAAAATGCCATATATTTTGTTTTCCACAACTTAAATACACAGCTGTGGTATCGGGAATTAGAGCCTTTTAGCATGGCTTTATTGTTTTAGAATTTATTAATCCTAGTTTTTAGGTATACATTAGCGGCAATCCTGCCGTGCCGTTCAGGGTACGCTTATCCCTAAAATTTGAATTTCAGCTACAAAAAGAAGGCTTATTGCCTTAAAAAAATAACCTATTATGTTGATTATGTTCATATTTTTTTTAGGTTTGGGTAAAGAAAAATAGAATCTAAATTATGTGGTATAAAAAATCTATAGCGAAATTAGTCGCTGAAGCCGAGCAAAGCGGTGCAGGTACATTAAAACGAACCTTATCCAGTACTGGATTAATAGCCTTGGGGATAGGTGCTATCATTGGTGCTGGTTTATTTTCGCTAACAGGAATCGCTGCTGCCGAAAATGCGGGTCCTGCCGTGATGTTGTCGTTTATTATTGCAGCCGTTGGTTGTGCATTTGCGGGTCTTTGTTATGCAGAGTTTGCTTCCATGATTCCGGTAGCAGGTTCCGCATATACCTATTCATATGCAACCATGGGCGAGTTTATGGCCTGGATCATTGGCTGGGATTTGGTTTTAGAGTATGCGCTTGCTGCTGCAACAGTGGGGGCAAGTTGGTCGCAATATTTTAATGAATTGCTCAAAATTTTTGGTACAAGTCTGCCCAATGAGTTGCTATATTCCCCATGGGTGGAGCACCATTTGTCGGACGGTACAACCTTTAGTGGTGGTATTGTAAACCTTCCTGCTATCGTTATTGTTTGTTTATTATCGCTATTGTTAATCCGTGGAACGCAAGAGTCTTCTTTTGTAAACAATATCCTGGTTATTATGAAAATATTTGTTGTTCTTTTGTTTATAGCATTAGGATGGCAGTTTATCAATCCAGCGAACCATACGCCTTTTATTCCTGTAAACGAAGGTGAAGCTTTATTAAAGGAGGGTAAAATCGGGTTCTTCGATTTCTTTAAGGATGGCTATTTTGGGCATTTTGGTATATCTGGGGTGTTACGTGCTGCAGGGGTATTGTTCTTCGCCTTTGTAGGTTTCGATGCGGTTAGTACGGCAGCACAGGAGGCTAAAAATCCGAAGAAAGGCATGCCTATTGGTATTATAGGCTCCTTAATTATATGTACCATTTTGTATGTACTGTTTTCATATGTAATGACAGGGTTAGCAAATTACACGGAATTTAAAGGTGATGCTAAACCGGTGGCTACGGCTTTCGAGCGTACAGGTTACCATTTCCTAAATACAGCGATGATAGTAACAATTATTGCGGGGTATACATCGGTTATTTTGGTGATGCTTTTAGGCCAGAGCCGTGTGTTTTATTCGATGAGTAAAGATGGTTTGCTTCCTAAGGTATTTTCAGAATTGGGTAAAAATCAGACGCCATGGAAAACAAATGTTATCTTCATGGTCTTTGTCAGTATTTTCGCAGGTTTTGTACCCGTTGCAGAGTTAGGACATATGGTGAGTATTGGAACCTTGTTTGCCTTTACCTTAGTATGTATCGGTATCATGGTATTACGTAAACGCGACCCACATGCAGAGCGTCCATTTAAGACACCTTTTGTGCCTTTAATACCAATTTTAGGCATTATTGTTTGTGTATTAATGATGGCATCATTGCCGTTGGAAAGCTGGGAGCGATTAGGAATTTGGATGTTAATAGGTGTTGTTGTTTACTTCGTGTATGGTAAGAAAAACTCCAAACTCAGAAAAGAACATGAGAATTTAAACCAGTAAGGACCTGTTCTATTAAACACATTATACGCACAAAAATTAAGGGCTATCTTCCTAGATGGCCCTTAATTTTTGTGCTTTAACTTACCTACAGTTAACGAATGCGAAAGGATATAATGTTTAATGGTTTAGACCAGATACTGGCCATAGTACTAGTGAATCCGGTCTTTTAGGCTCTTTGTTTCGCCGTTGTACGCCTGCATTTAAGGTGTGCCATTAACTTTCTTTTTCGCCCATCCATCCTTATTTAAGCAGGCTATTTCAAAGCTCTAAAATGGACTGCTCTTGAATTAATAATAAAAGGCTCTAATTTTTAAAGCATTCTATTGTAGATATTCTTTTTGTTTACCGGACCTGGTATAAGAGCATCCTAAACCTTAAAACTTAAACCTTACACCGTAATCCTAAGGCCTCTGTACCTAAAAAAGCCGCCTCATTTCTCAATGAGGCGGCTTTCCTAGTAAGGGAATATTCTACTAGTATAAAGTAAATTCTACACGACGGTTTTCTTGACGACCAGCCGCAGTAGCATTTGAAGCGATTGGTTGGTTTGGACCGTAACCTGTAGCTTCGATGCGAGATGCATTAGCACCTTTGCTCACTAAGAAAGCTTTTACTGCTTCAGCACGTTCTTTTGATAAACGTAAGTTTGTTTGCATAGAACCAGTATTATCGGTGTGACCCGCTAATTTTAAGCTGAAGTTTTTCTCGATTAATAATGCTGCTACGCGATCTAAAGAAGCGTGAGATCTTGCACGGATGGTAGATTTTCCTAAGTCGAATTCTAAGTTTTTGATGGCTTCATCAACCACTTTTTTATCTTCTTCCGTTACAACGATTTTCTCGATAACTTTCGTTTCGTTTTTCATTTCTGGCAGTGGACAACCAGCACCGTCAACTTTTGTTCCTGATGGTGTGTTCGGACATTTATCGAATTTGTTCGCTACACCGTCGCCATCATCATCCGCAAGCTCGTTAGATAAAGTTTGCATTTGATTTTGTAAGGCTTTGTTTGATGCAATTAACGCATCACGCTCAGCTTTGATTTGATCGTATTTTGCATTTACATCGTTAACTAAAGTAGCCACTGGGTTGCTGTTTCCTAAGTAAGGTTTTTGTCTGGATCCGATTGCAAACTCTAAACCTGCGTGTGCATAGGAGAACAAGTCATTTTTATATTGGCCACCTGTAACACCGTCGAAACGTTGATTAGCCCAGTTTAACTGGTAACCTAAATCAATATTTACACCTTTCGCGATGGCAAATTTGAAACCTGCATCTACTGGAACGTATAATTTTGATTTAGAATCTGCCGTTGTTTTATTGCCTGCTACTGTCGTAGTCGTCTCGAAGTTTAAAACTCCCAAACCAATAGCAACATACGGCTTAATAATGCTGTTTGCTAAACGCCAGTTGGTGTTTGCCATGGTCCACTCACCCGATAAGGCTGCCGACCAAGGAGTTTTGGTTTCAAATTCTGAAACTGCAGTTGCTGCTGCGTTTTCATTTTTACCACCAATTTTACCACCTAGGTACTGTGCTTTCAAACCGAAAGAAGGTGACAATTGCTTCTTAATGTAGGCACTGTAACCAACGTTGTGCTCTAATTTATCGAATCCACCTCTATTAAATCCGAAGATGTTGGATTGGTTTAAAACACCAGCGTTAACACCAAAAGACCAAGTACGGTATTCTAATGTCGGACCCAATGGTGTAGTGCCTTCGATTGTTGATTCGCGGTTTACTTGTGCAAATGCAGTAGTAGAAATTAATCCTGCAACAAGTGCCATTGAAATTTTAGGTAAATTTTTAACGTTCATAGAATTTTAGTTTATTGTAATTTATTAATTTTTCAAATCTTTCAATCCTTCATGCTAATAATACACAATAGACAATTCCTTTGCCAAAAAGTTTTCGTGCGGCCTTAAAAACTTAAAAAAAGTTAAAATTTTATTGAAAAAGGGCTAATTTGTAGGTGTTTTCCTACAGTTTAGCCCCTTTTAAGGTTGGTGAATATCGGTGTTTATTGTGGCGAGCGGCCGAAAAATTTAGGAATCTGCACTTGGTAAGCCATCTTTTTCACAATATTTTCTTCCATTATTTTTCGTAGGAATCCTTTTTTGCTTTTGGTGACTAAGATAACATCAAGCAGTTCATCTGCAATAACGGTGTTTATGGCCGACGATATATCCGATTTATAGTGTGCCAGGAAATTTTGTGCTTTAATAATATAGGATATATTTTCAAGACCCGTTTCAACAATTATTCTTTCAATAAAACTCTTAAAACGCGCATCCAATGTTTTTATGGTTTGGTCTTGTGTATTGATATGGATAAGAAACAGTTCAAAATTTTTGCCGAAAACCTTAATGGCTTGTTTAAGAACGTCTAGCTCGCCGTCTTTGAAATTGCATAAAAGACCAATTTTTTCGGTTTTCAGGCGTGCTGTGGTAAAGGGCACTGCGAGAACTGGGATCTTTGTGTTTTGGAATACATCAAACATATTCGACCCTATAAGTAAAGCATCCAATCCCGACGAGCCTTTTGTACCCATAACAATGGCATCGTATTGCTCGGTAGAAACAAGTTTACGTATTTCATCGTATAGGTTGCCATCCTTGAATATAGAGTTTATATTTACCTCCGGCAGCTTATCAATAATATTGGATATTAATTTTTCCATATCGCGCTTTGCAGTACCAACACGAGGGTCTATCAGTTCCACATTATCCATCGCGTTTCGGTATATATTGGTGTGGTCGGTAAAGATGTGCACCAGGTCTATATCGTGATGAGTTAACTTGCTGAGTTGGCAAGCGTATTCAATAGCCTTATTCGAGTAATCCGAAAAATCTACTGGTATTAATATTTTATTTGCCATAATAAAAGACGTTTTAATTGTTGTCAAAAAATGTAGGACGCTCCAGGTTTAAAGTCAATTGTTTAGAAACCGAACTGTTGAACAATCGATTAAAAAATGACCTCCTGGATTTGGTAACGATAATTACATGGTAGTTGTTTTCGTTAATGGTATAGTTTAATACTTCCGCTACCGAGTCCAAGGCTTCATTTTCTGGTTGTAAACGTTTTGCTATGGTCCCTACCGATTCAATATCAGCCAGCTGTTGTACGGTATGTGCCCAGGATTCTAGTTCTTGCTGATCAATTTTATCTTTAAAGACATGGATGATATCTAATTCGGGTATGGGCCCCACCAGGCTTACATACGCCTTTAAGGTATCAAGCTCCTCGGCTTTGAAGTTGGTTAATATGGCAACCTTGGTCAAGGCAAATTCCTTCTCGTTTTCGGGTACGGCAATAACAGGTATTTTTGCTTTTGAACTTATAAAACTCGCATTGCTGCCCCAGAGTACAGATTTTCCTGTGCCGGTGCCCGTCGTTCCCATTACGATTAAGGAATGCTGTGGCTCCACAGCAATAGCAAGGATTTTTTCCGTCAGCAACCCCCGTGTACAGGTTGTTTCTATCGTTAAGCCTTGGTATTTTTTTTCTATGCTTTCTTTAAGGTCTAACATCAAAACATCGGCCTTTAGCAGGGGGATATTTGTATTTTCATTGTTGCGCTCTACTTCAAATAGTGCTGTTTGTGAGGTGTAGCAGTGGTACAGATGTAAGGCGTAACCATTCTTTTGTGCTAATTTACACGCATAAAGAAGGGCACGATAGGCATTTTCGGAGAAATCTGTTGGAACTAAAATTTTCTTCATCATAAAAAAATAAACTGTTAGTGCTGGATTTATAAATATAGTGATAATTGTTAATCATATTCCTCCGTTGTGGCTATATTTTATGCTTTATGACGATATTATTGTTTTTAGATTCGTGCGGTTTAACAACTTATCTTTTTGATTGTTTTGGACCTCAAATTTAAGTAAATTTGCATCTTTATAACATATAATTTCATGACCAGTAGAGAAATACGCGCTGCATTTTTGGAGTTTTTCAAAAGTAAATCACATCATATCGTTCCTTCGGCACCTGTTGTAGTAAAAAATGACCCTACCTTAATGTTTACTAATGCTGGTATGAACCAGTTTAAAGACTTGTTTTTGGGTGAGGCTGCGGTTAAGTACCCTAGAGTTGTAGATACACAACGCTGTTTACGGGTGTCGGGAAAACACAATGACTTGGAAGAGGTTGGAATTGATACCTACCACCATACCTTATTTGAAATGCTAGGTAACTGGTCTTTTGGAGATTATTTTAAGAAAGATGCCATAACATGGGCTTGGGAATTGTTGACAGAGGTACTTAAATTGGATAAGGATCGCCTGTATATCACCATATTTGAAGGCGACTCCTCTGAAGGCCTTGCTAAGGATACGGAGGCATTTGATTTTTGGAAAACCCATATCGCTGAAGATCGTATCTTGTTGGGTAATAAGAAGGATAATTTCTGGGAAATGGGGGATACAGGTCCTTGTGGTCCTTGCTCGGAAATACATTATGATATGCGGTCGGATGAAGAGCGTAAAGCGGTACCTGGCGACAGTTTGGTCAATGCAGACCATGAACAGGTAATCGAAATCTGGAACTTGGTATTTATGCAGTTCAACCGTTTAAAGAATGGTTCTTTAGTACAGCTGCCGGCGAAGCATGTGGATACAGGTATGGGCTTTGAGCGTTTGGTACGTGCTATACAAGGTAAAACCTCAAACTACGATACGGATATTTTCCAACCTTTGATTGGTTATATTGCCGATAAAGCGGGGGTGAAGTATGGCGATAATCTGCAAAATGATATTGCTATGCGTGTCTTATCGGATCATATACGTGCGGTAAGCTTTGCCATTGCTGATGGGCAGTTGCCATCTAATAATAAGGCTGGTTATGTAATCCGCCGTATTTTGCGTCGTGCAGTTCGTTATGCATATACCTTCTTAAACTTTAAGACTCCGTTTTTCCACGAGTTGGTGCCGATATTGGCCGATCAGTTTAAAGGGGTTTTTGATGAGTTGTATCAGCAAAAGGATTTTGTAGAAAAGGTAATTCTGGAAGAAGAGGTTTCCTTCTTACGTACCTTGACTACCGGAATTCAGCGTTTTGAGAATTACGCTGCTGCCAATACCATTATTGATGGAGAGTTTGCTTTTGAATTGTTTGATACCTATGGTTTTCCTATCGATTTAACCGAATTATTGGCGCGTGAGAAAGGCCTTCAAGTGGATATGGTGGCTTTTGATAAGGCCTTGCAGGCACAGAAGGAACGTTCACGTGCGGCAACAAGCATTGATACGGGAGACTGGGTGCTGGTTTCGGAGGATGATGAGGTTGCTTTTGTGGGCTATGATACTTTAACTGCAAACACAAATATTGTAAAATACCGTAAGGTTAGCGCTAAAGGAAAAGATCAGTTCCAAGTGGTATTGACGGTAACACCTTTCTATCCGGAGGGCGGTGGCCAGGTTGGCGACACCGGTTTTTTAATCGCTGAGGATGGCGAAAAGGTTCGTGTATTGGATACGAAAAAGGAAAATGGTCTTATCGTTCATTTTGTGGAGCACTTACCGCATACAATAACGGCGGGTTTTCAGGCTGTGGTTGATGCGGAGAAACGTAAAGATACCGAGGCAAATCACTCGGCGACGCATTTATTGCATGCTGCATTAAAGCAGGTTTTAGGCGAACATGTAAATCAGAAAGGATCTTTAGTGTCGGCGGATATCTTACGTTTTGATATTTCACATTTTGCTAAACTTACTTACGACGAGATTAAAGCCGTTGAAGATATTGTAAATGCTAAAATCCGCGAAAATATAGCGCTACAGGAAGGACGTATGGTGCCCTATCAAGAGGCTATAGATTCGGGTGTAACGGCATTGTTTGGAGAGAAATATGGCGATTATGTTCGGGTTATCTCTTTCGGTGAGAAGTTTTCTAAAGAGTTATGTGGGGGTACACATGTTTCGGCAACGGGGCAGATTGGCTTCTTTAAGATTATTGGTGAATCAGCCGTTGCCGCTGGAGTACGTCGTATTGAAGCTATTACAGGGACTCATGCTGCTGCCGTTATTCGCGAACATTTTGAACTTTTCCAAAACTTGAAGGAGATGTTGAACAATCCGAAGGATTTCGTATCAGCTATGTCGAAAGTATTGGACGAGAATAATGCATTGAAAAAAGAGGTCGAAAATTTTGTGCGCGAGAAGTCGTTATCCTTAAAGAAAGACCTTGAAGATAAATTGGAGGTTATTGATGGCGTAAACTTCTTGGCAACGACCGTAAATTTACCGAGTGCCGAGGCCGTTAAAACGTTGGCTTATGCTATAAAAGGTGCTGTAGCGAATTTGTTCTTGGTTTTGGGCGCTACTATTGATGGAAAACCTAGCCTTACGGTTGTGGTTTCTGAAGATTTAGTCGCCGCTAAAGGCTTAAATGCTGGTGCAATAATACGAGATTTAGCCAAGGATATTCAAGGTGGCGGCGGTGGACAACCGTTTTTTGCTACTGCAGGAGGTAAGGATGCTAGCGGTTTGGAAAAGGCTGTTGCTAGAGCAAAAGATTTTTTAATTAAATAAATAAGATTTACCATGATGAAGCTACAACATATAGCTGCGCTGTTTTTATTGGCTTTAACGTTTAGTTGTTCGAATAAGAGTGTTATCTCGATTTTGGGTGAAATTGATAATCCAGGAAACATAAAGGTTGTAGCTTTCTATGAGGGCGACCGTAAGTTAGATTCTGTATTTTTGAGTGATCAAAATAAATTTAAGTTTGAGCGAGAGGCGACGCAACCGCGCTTGCTCACCTTAGTTGTAGGCAAAAATAAGTATCCGGTTATAGTATCACCAGGGGAGAAGTTATCTTTTAAAACGGATCTGCAGGATAAACCGGAGGAGTATAAAGTGGAGGGCTCTGAGCTGTCAAAATCTTTACAGGATTTTGCTCCTATACAACGGCGTAAGGAGTTTTTGGAGGATTCCTTGCAGTCTTCTTTCGTGAAAAAAATTGCGGATCTTTCGGAGAATGATGTGGAGAGTATGCGTGCCGATTATCTATTGCAGTATAAAAATTCATTGAATTTTTATACGGTAGCAGCGGAAGACTTTGCTAAGAAGCACCCGGATCTGGCGGGTTTTTATGCCATGAGTACGCTAGATCCTGAGCTTGCGGAGGAGGCACTGATTCAATATGCCGATCGTATTAAAGAT
The DNA here is from genome assembly GCF_049319645.1 of Sphingobacterium sp. Mn56C. NCBI lineage: Bacteria > Pseudomonadati > Bacteroidota > Sphingobacteriia > Sphingobacteriales > Sphingobacteriaceae > Sphingobacterium > Sphingobacterium sp. Mn56C. The sequence continues at coordinate 114,177 of NZ_JBMOUC010000008.1, read as the reverse complement.
CAGTTTGCCGACAATAGAACTGTAGAACAGTTTAAAGAGGAGGTGCAGAAGTTACGTAGACTTGCCGTAGGGCAGCCTGCACCAGACTTTGAAGCCTATACTCCAGCGAACAAAACGGTCAAACTTTCTGATTTTAGAGGTACCTATACTTTGGTTGATTTTTGGGCTTCTTGGTGTATCCCTTGTCGTAAGGAAAACCCAAATATTGTACGCTTGTACAACCAATATAAAGATAAAAACTTTACCGTGTTGGGGGTTTCTTTGGACAATAACCCGGGCTCGTGGATGCGTGCTATTGAGGATGATAAGTTGCAGTGGATGCAGGTGTCGGATTTAAAGGCCTGGAGTTCTGACTTAGTCATCGACTACCGTATTAAGGCTATACCGGCATCCGTAGTGGTTGACCCTAATGGCAATATAATGGCTAAAAACCTTCGTGGAGCCGAGTTAGAGCAGTTTTTGAAAGACCATCTGAAATAAGTTATGTTTATTAATTTATTAAGCTAATTTTAATAGTTAACAATTTAATAACATAGGGTTAACTTTATCTTACCATAAAGTACATACTTTAGTAAAAAAACTACTATGACTGCCAAGCAAAAAATACTTGTGGTAGATGACGAACAGGATATCTTAGATTTGATTTCCTATAACCTTACAAAAGAAGGTTATCAAGTCTTTACTGCATCTAACGGAAAGTTAGCGATTGAAAAAGCTAAAGGTGAGAATCCTGACCTTATTATTTTAGACGTTATGATGCCTGTAATGGATGGAATTGAGGCTTGCCGTATTATGCGTGCCATGCCGGAGTTTAAACATACGTTTATGGTTTTCCTAACAGCGCGCAGTGAGGAGTATTCAGAAATAGCTGGTTTTCATGTGGGTGCCGATGATTATATTGCGAAGCCTATTAAACCTAGGGCTTTAATGTCTAGGATTAATGCGATTCTTCGTCGTAATAGCCAAGAGGTTGCGGAAGAGGTGTCGGATAAGTTAGAGATTGCTGATCTTGTTATAGATCGGGATTCTTTCCTTGTTTACCGTGCTGAAGAGAAAATTGTTTTGGCGAAGAAGGAGTTTGAGTTGTTGTATCTTTTGGCCTCCAAACCAAATAAGGTTTATACCCGTGAACAAATTTTAAAAGCAATATGGGAAGATTCTGTCGTGGTAACTAACCGTACCATTGATGTGCATATCCGTAAACTGCGTGAAAAAATTGGAGATAATTATGTGTCTACAGTTAAAGGTGTAGGGTATAAGTTTGATTTAAGTTAACCTAACAAGCAAAAGCAGTTTTTGCTATCCTTACTGTCCTTGACATGGGCGGGATAAAATATTCAAACATACATACTACCGTGGGCTATGGGTTAAATTATTCTATTTTATCCTTAGCCTACGGTTTTTTTATAACGTTTTGTTAAAGTCTGCCAACTCCTTCAACATACAATTGAAGTCGGTATGTACACGTTGAAATTTATCGCGAATAATAGTCATTTCGGCGCCAGATTTCCCAAGGTCTTCCAACTCCTGAAAATTATTTTGCAGTGTTTTTGCTCCGATGTATGCCATAGTAGGTTTTATATGGTGGGCATGGTCTGCAATACTTTGTTTATTCTCATTTTTAATGCTCTGTTGTAATGCTTGAAAGTCTATAGGGCTTTGAAACAAATACATTTCGACAAATTGTTTTATTAGTGTATTGTTATCCATCATGGCTGCAGTAATTTCCTGCGGGTTTATTAGTTTAAATTCCATTAGCTATTTACTTTTTTTACTTTTAAGGTGTCAGTACTCTGTTTTAGTAAGGTATAATTGGAGAGATGAAATTTAGGATGAATGTATTCCGCTGCAATTTCTGTTAATGGAACGAGGGTAAAGTTTCGTTGGTGTAGGTAGGGGTGCGGTACCTGTAGGTCTTCGGTATGTATGCATTCGTTGTTATAATACAATATATCAATATCAATTAAACGTGCGCCCCATTTTACGGTTCGTATTCGTCCCAATTGATTTTCAATTTCTTGACATATACTTAAACATTCTGAGGCCTTAAAGGCTGTTTCCAGTAGGATAACCTGGTTGTAAAATATCGGTTGATCCGTAACACCCCATGCTTCAGATTCATAGATACTTGAGCATTGTAGTGGTAAACCGAGTCTTGCAGTCAGCAATTCAATTGATTTTTGGAGTTGAGAAATCGGATTCCCTAAATTAGAACCCAGCAAAATATAAATATGATTCATAGTGCAACTATGCAATTTCCTGTTTTATTTCTTTAAAATCAAATATAATACAGTATTTTTAGTTTCAAAATATTCTACAATGAGTTTTATAAAACAAGTTCTGGCAACGATAACCGGTATACTGATTTCAAGTTTGCTTATTTTCTTTGCATTTTTAGTCATTATTGCTGTGTTGATACAACAATCTACAAGCGCTACGATGGAGGCGGCGCCCACAAATTCGGTGTTATACATCTCTTTAGACTATGGCATTGTTGAAAAGGGGGAGTCTAACCCGCTGGGAGATATCGACCTTCCCTTAGTTTCGGTGGATAAGTCTGTAGGCTTAAATGAAATTTTATCGCGTATTAAGGCGGCAAAAACGGATGATAATATTAAGGGTATTTATTTGAATCCATCCGCTGCAGGTATGGGGTTTGCGTCATTAAAAGCAATACGTGATGCGCTGATAGATTTTAAGACGTCTAAAAAGTTTATCGTAGCCTATAGTGAGGTATATGCGCAGAAAGCCTATTACATTGCTTCTGTAGCCGATAAGGTCTATATCAACCCGCAGGGAAGCCTGGATTTTAAAGGGTTGAGTTCTTCTGTTTTTTTTATGAAGGAGGCCCTGGATAAACTGGGTGTCGATATGCAGGTAATTAAGGTCGGGACGTATAAATCTGCTGTTGAACCGTTTATTTTAAACGAGATGAGCCCTGCAAATCGCGAGCAGGTGACGTCTTATGTAAACAGTATTTACGATACCTTTTTACAGGATATCAGTGTGTCACGGAAAATAAATGTAGATACCTTACGCGCCGTGGCGGATAACTATTTGATACGCTCGGGCGAGGATGCCTTGCAGCGGCAGTTTGTGGATGGTTTATGTTATAAGGATGAATTGTTAACCGACCTGAAAAAGAGATTGGGGATATCCGAAGATAAGGATATCGCTGCGGTCTCTATTGTTAGTTATTCAGGAGCACCAAAAACTAGTGCATCGAAAAATGAAGTTGCGGTATTATATGCTTATGGTGATATTGTGGATGGCGAGGGTACCATAGGTCAGATTGGCGGAGATAAGATCTCCAGGGAGCTACGTTTGTTGCGTAAAAATGATAACGTGAAGGCTATTGTGTTGCGTATTAATTCGGGTGGAGGGTCGGCTTTAGCCTCTGATGTTATTTGGAGAGAAGTCGAGCTTACCAAAAAGGTGAAACCTGTAACGGTTTCTATGGGCGATTATGCTGCTTCCGGTGGGTACTATATTGCGGCAGCTGCCGACTCTATTTTTGCGGAGCCTACAACGTTAACGGGCTCTATAGGTGTTTTTGGCCTTATACCTAATTTTAAAAATTTGCTGAATACAAAAATTGGGGTGCATTTTGATGAGGTGAATACAGGGAAATTCTCGGGGATGTTTAACCGGCCTGATAAACCGCTTACAGCCGAGGAACGCGCTATTATTCAGCAGGATGTTAATAAAACATACGCTACCTTTATGGATAGGGTCGCCACAGGGCGGAAGGTTAGTACTGCCCATGTAGATAGTATAGGTCAGGGCCGTGTGTGGACGGGTACACAGGCTGTAGGTATAGGTTTGGTAGATCGTATTGGTAACCTACAAACAGCAATTGATGCGGCCGCAGCGAAGGCCAGTATAAAGGATTATACGGTGGTGGAGTATCCAGAAAAACAGGATCGCTTAACCAGTATACTATCCTCTTCTAAAGATAGAATTAAAGCTTGGTTTTTAGCCGATGAGCTTGGGGAATATCAACGTTACTTTAGCGAGGTGAAAAAAGCATTGACACATACCGGTATTCAGGTAAGGATTCCTTATTCTATCGAAATTTATTAATTAATTCAAGGCATATTAATATCATTATTGTATGCCTTTTTTTATATTTACAGACGTAAAAAACGCAAGAGAGAACTTTATGCCAGATCAACCTATTTAAACCTGGCTCTTAATAATAAAATAATATGAAAACTATCGACGATTTAAATTTTTCCGGAAAGAAAGCATTAATCCGTGTGGACTTTAATGTTCCTTTGGACGAGCACTTCAACATTACTGATGATAATAGAATTCAAGGTGCTGCACCTACTATTAAAAAGATTTTAAACGATGGTGGTGCCGTAATTTTAATGTCGCACTTGGGTAGACCAAAAGAAGGACCTACAGAAAAGTATTCCTTGAAACATATTGTAAAACATTTATCTACTGTTTTAGGTGTAGAAGTACAATTTGCTAACGACTGTATCGGTGCTGAAGCTGCTGAAAAAGCTGCCGCTTTACAGGCTGGTGAGGTGTTGTTATTGGAAAACCTTCGTTTCTATAAAGAGGAAGAAAAAGGCGATAAAGATTTTGCAGAAAAGCTTTCCAAATTGGGCGATGTATATGTTAATGATGCTTTCGGTACAGCACACCGTGCGCATGCTTCTACAGCAGTTATAGCACAGTTTTTTCCTACGGCTAAATACTTTGGTTATTTAATGGGCGCCGAGCTTAACAATGCTGAGAAAGTACTTAATAACCCGGAAAGACCGTTTACCGCGATAATGGGAGGAGCTAAAGTTTCCGATAAGATTGATCTTATTGACGCGTTATTGGATAAGGTAGATAACCTGATAATTGGTGGTGGTATGGCATACACTTTTGTTAAGGCCCGTGGTGGTGAAATTGGTAAGTCTTTGGTGGAATTGGATAAATTAGACTTAGCAAATGAACTGGTAAAAAAAGCCGAAGAGAAAGGTGTTAATTTAATTTTACCTACTGACGCACAAATTGCAGATAAATTTTCTAATGATGCCACCGTGTATAATGGTGCCAATGACCAGATTCCTGCCGATCTTGAAGGTTTGGATATCGGTTCGGAATCGGCAGAACATTTTGCTGCGGTAATATCGGCATCTAAAACGTTATTATGGAATGGCCCTATGGGTGTATTTGAGTTCGATACCTTTGCTAAGGGCACGAAAGCTGTTGCTGATGCTGTTGTTGTTGCAACTGAGGGAGGTGCATTCTCTCTTATCGGTGGAGGCGATTCTGCAGCGGCTGTTTCTAAATTTGGTATGACGGAACATGTATCTTATGTAAGTACAGGTGGAGGTGCATTATTGGAATATATGGAAGGTAAAGTATTGCCTGGTGTTGCTGCTATTAACGACTAATTTTTGGTCTATAGTATAAAAAAAGGGTTACTTCTTAAAAAGTGACCCTTTTTTTATGCCATTAGCCGATGTAAGTCCATAAAAAAAAGCTATCCATTTGGATAGCTTTTTATATATCATTTCGAAACGAAAACTTATTTAGCTTCTGCCGCTAATTGGTTTAAGATTTCGTCGTTTTTAACGATTTGACTGTGTTTAGGCATTTTAGAACGTGAACCTAGTTCAATGTTACGACCTAATTTCAAAAACTGTACCTCCACACGTGAAACAGTTTTATTTCTTCTATCTTTTCTTTTTAAACGTGTAACTCCCATTGTTTAATTTTTTTATTGTCAATAAAACGAGGTCGGAAGCGGATTCGAACCGCTGTAGGAGGTTTTGCAGACCTCAGCCTAGCCACTCGGCCATCCGACCCTTTATCCCTACCGGGCATGCAAAAGTAATGCTTAATTTTTAAAATGCAAAATATAAATTCAATTTGTAAGGCTGTAAAAGCAACGAATATTTTAACCATAGAGGTACTGTGTTCTATTTCAGGTATATAATTGTCAGAATTGTGTATATATTAGGGCTAATTGGAGGATATATTTTTTTTGGTATTAAATTTGACTAGTCTTTAGTCTAGGGTTGACAAACAACTTTAGGTTTAATCTTATAAAACATTCGTTATGAAAAAAATTTTACTTTCTTTAGGCGCAGCCTTATTATTAGCTGCAGGTGCACAAGCACAAACAGGGTATGGTTTGAAAGCAGGTGTGAACATAGGTAAGTACTCTAATGATGGGGGTTCAAAGAATAACACCTCCTTTCATGTAACAGGTTTTGCGGACTTACCCGTAGCATCGAATTTCTCTATCCAACCGGGCGTATCCTTACAAGGAAAAGGAGATAAGGGAACCTACACTACAGGTAATTTGAATGGAATAGAATCCACACGTAATACGATGTCAATCGAAATTCCGGTAAACGCTGTTTACTATATTCCTACGGGTACAGCAGGATCCGTATTTTTAGGTGCCGGTCCGTATATTGGTTTTAATGTATCAGGAAAAGAAAAGCTAAAAGGGAACTTAGGAAATTATACCGGAGAAAAAGATTGGAGCTTAAAAATTGGTAACGATAAAGATCTTAAAGCCATTGATGCCGGCGCTAACTTTATGCTAGGCTACAAACTTAACAATGGTTTTATTATTAACGCAGGGTACAACCTAGGTTTAACCGATGTTTTACCAAGGCTAAATGGCACCCAAGCAAACCGTGTTTGGTCTTTCGGTATCGGTTTCCAGATCTAAGCCTGTTAACAGTTAACATGTAGCATTTAACAGTTAATAAAACCCCTCAAGGATTAGGGAGATGTTATATACTGTTATAACAAATACAAAGTGCCGTCATTTTTTGTGACGGCATTTTTTTATGATATTAGGCAAACAAATTATATCGTTTTTATTCATCGAATAATGATTACATTTGTGCTATGATAGAACTACCTGTTATTCCTGTCAATCAGACACAGCGCAAACCCGATTGGTTGCGCGTGAAACTTCCTGTTGGAAAAGAATATCGTCATGTTCGTAGTTTAGTAGACGAACATAAACTTCATACAATTTGTGAAAGCGGAAATTGCCCGAATATGGGTGAATGTTGGGGTGCCGGTACAGCTACGTTTATGATATTAGGAAATATCTGTACACGTTCCTGTTCATTTTGTGCCGTGGCAACAGGGCGTCCGTTAGCAGTGGATTTAGATGAACCCTCGCGTGTTGCGGAGTCGGTAAAACTAATGCAAGTAAAACACTGTGTTATCACTTCGGTAGATCGTGATGACTTAAAAGATGGTGGTTCTACCATCTGGGCTGAGACCATAAATGCAATACGTAGAGAAAGTCCGGAGACAACGTTAGAAACGTTGATTCCTGATTTTAAAGGGCAGTGGGATAATTTGGATCGTGTTATCGCGGTACGTCCAGAAGTAGTTTCCCATAACCTCGAAACCGTACGTCGATTAACGCGGGAGGTACGTATACAAGCCAAGTACGATCGTTCGTTAGAATGTCTTCGTCGTATTTCTGAAGCAGGCCTACGAACTAAATCAGGTATTATGTTAGGTTTTGGCGAAACAGAGGAAGATGTTATAGAAGCGATGCAGGATTTATACAATGTCGGCGTTCATATTCTTACCATCGGGCAGTATCTACAGCCTACCAAAGCACACCATCCGGTAGTGGAATGGATTACACCAGCACAATTTGATAAATATAAAGAGATTGGCCTTAAAATGGGCTTTAAGTATGTAGAATCTGGTCCATTGGTACGTTCATCGTACCATGCCGAGAAGCATTTGTTTGATATGCAGTAAGGAGCTGCGTATCAAAATTACATTATACAAAAAAGCCTTCCTGTGTATGACACACAGGAAGGCTTTTTTTTGGTATAGAATTATACAAAGGCGACTGTTTTCATATTATTGCTTAAGGATGAATACCGTCTCGCCGGCAATAACCGTACGTAGTGTTTTAACAGCCTTGATAGCCGTCAAATCCACCTCCATAATATCCTGATCCAACACAACAAAGTCGGCATCTTTCCCTTTTTCAATAGAGCCACGTTTTTTCTCTTGAAAGCAAGAATAAGCAGCCCATATGGTCATACCCCGTAAAGCCTCTTCACGCGAGAGCGCATTTTCCATTTGAAAGCCATCCTTCGGCAAGCCCTTAAAGTCGCGGCGAGCTACAGCAGCGTAAAAGCCATTTAAGGGGTTAAAATGCTCAATAGGGAAATCCGAGCCCAAAGCAATCTTTCCGTATTGTTTCAGAAGCTGCTTATACGCATACGCCCCCTTGGATCGTTCCTGACCGATACGGTCTGTTATCCAGCCCATATCCGAAGTTGCATGTGTCGGTTGTACGGAAGGCATAATATGGAATGCCCTAAATTTAGCAAAATCCTCGGGTGCAATAACCTGAGCATGTTCAATACGCCAGCGTCGTTTTTTGTTGTCTGTTAAATATTTGCCATAAACATCCAAGATAAAACGGTTTGCCGAATCGCCGATAGCATGTGTATTAACCTGAAACTTACTCTTTGCCAGCTTTTTTATTGTTTCATCCAACTCTTCCGGGGAATGTAATAACATACCCTTCGTGTGTGGGTTATCGGAGTATGGCGCCAATAGACAGGCACCATGGGAGCCTAACGCACCATCGGCAAAAAGCTTAATGGATTTTACATTAAATCTATCCGATTCATAGATCCCCTCCTTGATGTAATTATCAATTTGATGAGGGTGCGCATAAATCATAGCATAGTTCCGTATTTTCAAGGAATCCTGGAGGTAGAACTTTTTTAACAGCTCAATCTGCTCCGCTGTAAGTCCGGCATCAACAACGGAGGTAAGACCGACAGAAAATAAGGAATCCTGCATTTGTTTAAGGTCGGCCAAAATATGATGGTCCTCGTTTGTGGTAATAAACTTACGCATCATCTCTGCCGCATTATCGAGCAGATACCCGGTAGGCATACCTACGCTATCCGCTTGAATTAATCCCCCTTCGATGGCATAAGCCGTATCAATACGCGCAATTTTGAGGGCAGCAGAATTTACCAACGCCGCATGATAGTCTACACGAGCAAGGTATACGGGCGTTTCCGGAAAATACTTATCTAAGCTATCTTTTGTAGGTGTGTTTTTATCCTCCCATTTATTTTGATCCCAACCACCGCCGACAATCCATTTCCGGTTAGGATGCTTTTTTTTAAAATCCCTAACTCTGTCAATAACCTCCTTTAGGGAGCGCGCAGTATTGAGGTCCACCTGTTGAAAAAGATCAGCTAAAAGAAAGGTATGTGCATGAGCGTCATAAAAGCCTGGAAATACAGGTTTTTGCTGGGCATCCACGCTTTCTTTAGCCCGGTATCGTTTTAAAATATTTTTAGTCGTTCCGATGTCGATAAAGATGCCATTTTTTACAGCGAAGGCTTCTTTAATGCTAAAGGTAGAGTCTACCGTATAAACCTTGGCATTGTAAACAATGAGATCCACCTCAGTGTTGCTCGTGCAGCGCACAAATAAAAAGCAGAAGAATACTATAATTGCAGTGAATTTCATAATCAGGTTATCCATGTTATAGCCTAAGCATAAGGCCTAGGAGTGGGGTAGTTTTAAGAGGTATTTCGCTATCAGAAAACGTGTTGAAACGATGGTTGCTTTGCCATAAAAAATCCAAAGCCAAAAATTGAATGTTGAAAGCCGTAAGTTATACCAAATCAGATAAAACTTACGGCTTTAAATCAGCATTACATAGCTTCCGCTACCACTTCTTCCACCTCTGGAACCATACGTTTCAAGAGGCCTTCAATACCGGCTTTTAGCGTAATCGTAGACGATGGGCAGCCGGAGCATGAGCCCCTAAGCTCAACCGTTACGGTACCGTTGTCAAAAGATTTATAGGCGATAGCCCCTCCATCTTGTTCAACAGCAGGGCGCACATAATCATGCAATACCTGCTGAATTTTAATTTCTGTTTCGGTACCCTCGAAAGTTACATCCTCATCGGTTACAATCTCTTGTACCTTTAAATCCGATTCTACGGCACCTTTTACGAAGTCTTTTAATAAGGCTTCAATATCATCCCATTCTGCATCGTCGGTTTTAGTAACCGTTACAAAATTGCTTGCAAAGAAGACGCCGTTTACGAAATTGAATTTAAACAATTCTCTTGCAAATGGCGATTCTTCGGCTTTTGTTCTATCCGGATAATCTACACTACCATTAATAAGAAGCTTGTTTACCAAGAACTTCATGGTAGCAGGGTTAGGAGTACTTTCAGTATATACGTTTATAGTTGCCATTATTTCAATTTTTTAACATCCAAAGATAGTGGATAGAATGAGTACACGCGTCATGCTATCGTCAAAGCTTACAAAGCTACGCCCGTATAATTCCAAGGCGTAATATTTTTAATTTCGGTCTTTACATCCTCCGAAATTGCCAAACCGTCTACGAAAGCAGCAATTGTTTCCTGTGTTACATGCGTGTTCGTACGGGTTAAGTCTTTCAGTGCCTCGTAAGGTTTTGGATAGCCCTCGCGGCGAAGTATGGTTTGTATTGCTTCAGCTACTACGGCCCAGTTGTTTTCCAAGTCCTTTTGGAAAGCAGCTTCATTAAGGATTAGTTTACCTAAGCCCCGTAAAGTAGATTTAAAAGCTATTAAAGTATGCGCAAAAGGAACGCCAATATTACGCAAAACGGTAGAATCGGTGAGGTCACGTTGTAACCTGGAGATTGGAAGTTTTGCAGCAAGGTGCTCAAGCAAGGCATTGGCAAGGCCAAGGTTACCCTCAGCATTTTCAAAATCAATAGGGTTTACCTTATGCGGCATCGCCGACGATCCTACCTGTCCGGCAGTAATTTTCTGCTTGAAGTAATCCATAGAAATATACGTCCAGGCATCCCTACATAAATCGATAACAATAGTATTAATGCGTTTTAAAGCATCGCAACTTGCCGCAAAATTATCGTAATGTTCAATTTGTGTCGTTGTCTGCGAACGGTCTAATCCTAACTGCTCGTTAACAAATTTATTACCAAATGCTACCCAGTCCTGTTGAGGGTACGCGACAGCATGTGCATTGAAATTTCCGGTTGCACCACCAAATTTGGCCGAAAATGGAATGGCGTTGAGCAAGGTCAATTGCTTTTCAATACGCTCGATAAACACCTGTATTTCTTTTCCCAAACGTGTAGGCGATGCCGGCTGTCCGTGTGTACGCGCCAACATAGAAACGTCCTTCCATTGGCTGGCCAAATCTTTTAAGGTCTCCAACAGCGCTGTAATTGTTGGAAGATATACCTGTTGCAAAGCCTCTTTCCAGGAGTAAGGAATAGCCGTATTATTAATATCTTGCGATGTTAAGCCAAAGTGAATAAACTCTAAAGAATCATGTAAACCAAGTTTTTCGAATTCATTTTTCAAGAAATACTCCACGGCTTTTACGTCGTGGTTAGTAACTTTTTCGGTATCCTTAACCCATTCCGCATCAGCGATAGAGAAGTTTTGGTAAATACCCCTTAGTTTATCGTTTAAGGAACCATCAAAGTGGGCAAGTTGGGGAATACCAGATTGTGTTAAAGCAATAAAATATTCTACCTCAACCAAAACGCGGTATTTAATAAGCGCAAATTCTGAAAAGTAAACCGATAATTCTTGTGTTGCTTTATGATATCTGCCGTCTACAGGTGATACGGCCGTAAGAGTTGATAATGTCATGAGTCCTTTATGTTTTCACAAAAGTACGAAAACATGCGTCTTTACGCAATTTACATGTACAAAAAAAGCCCATGCTGCTTAGCATAGGCTTTCATTGGAGTATTTTAACTCTTTTTCGAATTACTTAACGTTTTTTACTGAATCAGCGATTGAGTCAATTTTAGAGTTAGCTGAATCAGCTACGTTATTGATTGAATCAGTAAGAGTTTTAGCTGTAGAGTCAACGATTCCTTTTAAAGAATCAGCATTTGCTTCAGTGTTAGAAGTGTTACCACCACAAGAAGCTACAGTTAAAGCTAATGCTAAAAATCCGAATGCGAATAAATTTTTCATCTTTTAATTATCTATTTTTAAATTGAAACAAATTTGTTTTTATATCCTTTAATACCGGTTACTTTAAAAGGTAACCCCAGAAAAATATTTTTTTTTAAAATTTTGATAAATCATTGATTTTCAATTATTAAAAATATAGTTATTTCTGATTTCGGATGCAAATATAGTATCATTTTGTTGAATTGCAACAAGAAAAAACTATTTTACTGAAAAAATGTTAAAAAATATAAAAGGATAATTATGTTAGACAAAGCTAAACATATATGGAAACTATTGAAGGCTGTTGATTTAGAGAAGATTGCGCAGATTTCTAAGAAAGTAGACCTTTCCGAAATTTTAGATACTGTAGCAAAAATGGACGAGCAGCAGCTGAAAATGACCCTGAAAGTATTGAAAGGTCAAGGTAAACGCAAAAAAGATCCACCCCCTATAAACGCTGACTTTTATGCTGTGGAAGAGAAGCTGTCTCCGGCAGATAGGGAGTTACAGTTAAAGGTACGCGCCTTTTTAGAAGCCGAGGTAAAACCTTTGGTTAATAATTACTGGTTACACGATGAATTTCCTTTCGAAATAATTCCCAAACTAGCCGAGTTGAATGTTTGTGGTTATGTATACGAGGGGTATGGCTGTGCTGGTGGAACATCCTTAATGGATGGTATTATTGCCAGCGAGTTTGGGCGCATTGACCCTTCTATTGCTACCTTTTTGGGGGTGCAGTCTGGCCTCGCAATGGGGTCTATTTATTTCTGTGGCTCGGAAGCGCAAAAGCAAGAATGGTTGCCACAGATGCAGCAGCTAAAAAAGATTGGAGCCTTTGGTCTTACCGAGCCTTTGGTAGGCTCGGGTACAGCAGGCGGACTTACAACCACCTGTAGGAAAACAGCCAATGGTTGGGTATTGAACGGACAAAAAAAGTGGATTGGTAACTCCACCTTCTCGGATATTACCATTATTTGGGCTAGAGACCTGGATGATAACCAAGTGAAGGGCTTTATTGTACGCAAGGAGAACCCGGGTTTTGCGGTAGAGAAAATTAAAGGTAAAATGGCGCTTCGTATTGTACAGAATGGCTTAATAACCTTAACCAATTGCTTGGTGCCAGAGTCAGATCGGTTGGCACATGCGAATAGTTTTAAGGACACCGCAAAGGTACTACAGATGACTAGGGCTGGTGTAGCATGGATGGCTGTTGGCTGTGCCCGTGGGGCTTATGAAAATGCCTTGGATTATACCCTACATCGTGAACAATTTGGTAAGCCTATAGCGTCATTTCAGTTAATTCAAAATCATCTCGTAGAGATGTTATCCAATTTAACCGCTATGCAAACCCTGGTTTTCCGTTTATCGGAGATGCAGGATGATGGTTCCTTAAAAGACGAACATGCCTCTTTGGCTAAGGTGTTCTGTACCCTGCGCACGCGTGATATTGTATCACGTGCACGAGAGGTTATGGGGGGGAATGGTATCCTGCTGGAATACAATGTCGCTCGTTTCCTGGCCGATGCCGAAGCTATCTATTCGTATGAAGGTACCAAAGAGATTAATTCATTAATCGTAGGGCGTAGTATTACAGGGTTCAGTGCATTTGTATAAAAAAATTATTTAAAAAAGGTTTTAGCATTCAGAGTCTTATCGCGTGGTTTCATTTTTGTTGGTAAGGAAACTAATTGTTTGGTATATTTCTTGTAAATGGAGGGGTAAAAATGAAATGATTATGAAATTGAAACAAACACTTTTAGCTTTTGCGATTATGGGAGCCTGTACGTTAACGGCACAAGCACAGCTTAAGATCAATACCAAGACTATTGGTTCTGCAGCTAAAGCTGTACAAGCTGCCACCTTGTCTAATGAGGATGTTGTTGCTTATACAAAAGAGTATATTACCTGGATGGACGAAAATAATCCAGTAGCACCCGCAAATGATGAATTGGCAAAACGCTTGGCCAACCTAACGAAAGGGTTATCCAGCTATGATGGTTTGCAATTAAACTTTAAAGTTTATTTAGTACGGGATGTAAATGCCTTTGCCTGTGCCGATGGTAGTGTCCGCGTATGTGCGGGTTTACTGCAAGCCATGTCGGATAATGAGGTGCTAGGGGTAATAGGTCACGAGATTGGCCATGTTAAGAATCAAGATTCAAAAGATGCCTTCCGTACGGCCTTATTAACATCAGCCTTAAAGGAGGGAGTTTCTTCGCAGGGTGGAACGGCAGCAGCATTATCGGATTCACAACTCGGAGAGGTTAGTGAGAAAATTGCTAACATGAGTTTTTCCCGTAAACAAGAGAGCCAGGCGGATGACTATGGTTATAAATTTTTAAAAGACAATAACGTAAACCCATGGTATATGTCTATGGCCTTTGAACGATTGGTCGAACTATCGGGGGGAGGCGCAGAAGCTGGTTTTACGAAGAAGTTGTTTTCATCACATCCCGATACACAAAAAAGGGTTGCTGAGATGGCTAAAAAAGCCGAGAAAGATGGTTTTAAAAAACCTGAGTAACCATAAACCACAAAAAAAGGCTTCCAAAATTTTGGAAGCCTTTTTTTGTGGTTTAATAGTATATTATTACTTCTTATTCTGTTGTTGATTCGCTTGTTGCTGTCTCATCATTTCTTCTAAACGCGATTGGAAAGAAGATTTTTTCTGAACCTTAGGGTTCTTTTTATTGTCTTCAAGTTTCGCTAAGATCTTATTATCGTCGATAGACTGGCGGATAATGACCTGCGTTAAGAAGGTAAATACGGCACCTAAGAAATAGTAGTAGTTAAGACCAGAAGGGAAGCTGTTCAACATGAAGAAGAACAACAATGGCATAATATAACCAATATACTTCATTTGGTTGTTTGCACCAGCACCCGTCGTCGCATTATTGTACCATGTTGTCAATAAAGTTGTTGCAGTCATCAATATACACATCAATGAAATGTGGTTAATACCGAAGATAGGGCTAAACGTAATTGGCGCATCATAGGTCGATAAATCCTTCATCCATAAAAAGCTCTCGCCACGTAACTCGAACAAGTTAGGGAAGAAGAAGAAGAAAGCTAAAGTAAATGGCATCTGTAGCAACATCGGTAAACAACCCCCCAATGGATTTACGCCCGCTTGCTTGTACAGTTTCATTTGTTCTTGTTGCAATAACATAGGGTTGTCGTCGCCAACTTTTTCCTTAATCTCATCCAGCTGCGGTTTTAAAACACGCATTTTAGCCATGGAGATATACGATTTACGCGTTAATGGGAACATCAATCCTTTCAACAATAATGTTAATACCAGAATAACGATACCATAACTTAAGTGAAAGCCATCCAAAAGATCGAATAAAGGAACGGTAAGGAAACGGTTAATCCATCCCATTGGTCCCCATCCCATATTGATAATTTTTTCGTATGATTTTCCTTCAGCTTTTAACGTTTTATATTTGTTAGGGCCGAAGAAAAAGTTGAACTCGTAATGGTTGTTTGATTGCGTATTGAAAGCTAATTCTCCAGTAGCGTTATACAATTTAACTACATTATCGTTTGTAGCATGCTTCGATACCAAGTTGGCATTTTCAAAACCCTGTTTAGACGATAAAATAGAAGAGAAAAAGTGCTGTTTAAAGGCTATCCACTCTACTTTGGATTTATCGATTTTTTCTTCATCGTCACTTGTTTCAGAAAGATGGTCGATACTGTTATCCGCAGTTTTATAGAACATACCCGATTTTTCTCTTTCAGATTTAATGTTCTGCTCCTTCTGTAGTAAGGTTGCGTCCCAGTTTAAAGCAATTGTTTTCTTCTGTTGGTCGATCAAATGCTGTATACCAACAGCATTAACCTGAAGACCCAGGTTATGGCTATTTTCTAAGGTATAGTTGTATTCAATATATTGATCCGCACTATAGTTTAAGCGTAACGTAGCCGCATTTGCTGTATTATTGCTTACAGTAAAGAATAAATCGTTAGTATTGATATGCTGACCCGCAGCATTAAATAAGAAACCAAACTTGTTGTTATCACCTTCTAAAAGATACAACGGAGAACCATCAAAGTTTGTTTCGCCTTTAAGCTGTACAGACTTAACCTTTCCTCCTTTGGTTGAGATTTCAATTTTTAAAACGTCATTTTCTAAAGCTACAGTTTGTTCTTGTCCGACTTTTGTTGCGCCGAAAGGTTTTGCTAAAGCAGCAGAATCCAATACCTCTGCAGGTTTTGCTGCAGCAATGGTGTCTTGAAAAATCCGGCCTTCTTTTACTGCTTTTAAAGAATCTTGCAGACGTTGTTCTTTCTGAACCTCCTGCTCATTCGGTTTGATAAGGTAAAAAGACCCGGCAAAAATTGCAAAAATTAGGACTAAGCCTATAATGTTATTTCTATCCATCTAATGTAATTTATTCCAAATATATTTTTTATTTCGTTGTCGCCTTCTTATTTGCTAAAGAAGCGGCCACAAAGCTAACAAAAAGTGGGTGAGGATTTGCAACAGTTGACTTTAATTCTGGATGAAATTGTCCGGCGACGAAGAAAGGATGGTCTTTTAGCTCTACAATTTCTACCAAACCTGTCATTGGATTTAATCCAGAAGCAACCATTCCTGCTTTTTCATACTGCTCTAGGTAGGCGTTATTAAATTCATAACGGTGACGGTGGCGTTCCGATATTTTCGATTTACCATAAATGCTAAAAGCCTTCGTTCCTTTTTTAATATCACAGTCGTATGCTCCTAAACGCATGGTACCTCCCATATTTTTGATGTTTTTCTGTTCTTCCATCAAATTTATTACAGGGTGCTCTGTATCTCCATCCATTTCAAAACTATTCGCGTCGGTTAAGCCTAAGACGTTACGTCCAAATTCTATCACGGCACATTGCATCCCTAAACATATTCCGAAGAAAGGCACCTTATTTTCGCGGATATATTTAATGGTATCCAGCTTCCCTGACAAGCCACGCTCGCCAAATCCTGGTGCGACCAACACGCCATCCAAACCTTTTAATTTCTCGGCTACATTGGTTGCATTAACGCTTTCTGCAGCGATATACTTCACTTTAACTTTAGTCTCATTTGCCGATCCTGCATGAATAAAAGCTTCAGCAATAGACTTATAAGCATCTGGCAACTCCACATATTTACCCACTAAACCAATATTAACCTCATTGGTAGGGTTTTTTAAGCGACCTAAAAATGTTTTCCAGTTATCTAAATCTGGTTCATTTTTGTTGTTAAGTTTTAATTTTGCCAATACCGTTTTATCCAATTGCTCTTTTAACATCAGCAAAGGTACATCGTATATGGTATCCGCATCTATAGATTCGATCACCGCATTTATATTAACATTACAGAACAACGCTAACTTCTTGCGGATATCTTGGTTTAATTTATGCTCCGTACGGCACACCAAAATGTCGGGTTGCACACCATACTCCAATAAAGTTTTTACGGAATGCTGCGTAGGCTTGGTTTTTAATTCGCCAGCAGCAGCTAAATAAGGCACTAATGTTAAGTGAATAACTAAAGAGTCGTTATTACCCAGTTCCCATCTCAACTGACGTACAGCCTCAATAAACGGGAGAGATTCAATATCGCCTACAGTACCCCCCAACTCGGTGATTACAATATCGTACTCACCCGTTTCACCCAACAGCTGCATACGACGTTTAATCTCGTCTGTAATATGAGGAATTACCTGCACAGTTTTACCTAAATATGCACCTTCACGCTCTTTTTCAATAACATGCTTGTAGATTCTACCCGTCGTAACATTATTAGCCTGAGAAGTAGGCACATTTAAAAAACGTTCGTAGTGCCCCAAGTCTAGATCGGTTTCAGCACCGTCTTCGGTAACATAACATTCACCGTGCTCATAAGGATTTAATGTTCCCGGGTCAATGTTTATGTAAGGGTCAAACTTTTGAATGGTTACTTTAAAGCCACGTGCTTGTAAAAGCTTGGCCAGGGATGCAGCAATAATACCTTTCCCTAACGACGAGGTTACGCCGCCCGTAACGAAGATGTATTTAGTCATAGCAATTAATGGAATTTTCTAATGCAAGATCTATGGAAATAGGTTCCAAATATCTACCATATGTACGGGATACAAAGATAATAGAATTTTATTGGTTTCCCCTGCAAATTTTATAAATTCTACTTTTTACTGTAACCTATAGGTAATATTTTTATTTATTTCCAGCACCAGGGAAGGGAAAATGTTGGTGGAAACGGTTTATTTTGTGCCGACCTTATTTCGATACTGCATGAAAAAATCCTCAAAATACTTCTTTGATAGATAGGCAGTAAGCAGTGTGCCTCCAATAACAAAAGCATAAAAGGCCATAAAGCTTAATCCCGCAGGAAGAAGGAGGAGGTATTTCTTTAGGAAATGTATGCCGACAAATATCACCAACATATGGTACATATAAATACCATAGGATATTTTCCCTGCCGCATCCAACCACGTATTATTCAGCCAGGATGTTGCCGGCATTACTACAGCGCAGTAAAGAATGACATTTAAAAATACCAGGTTCAATGCGATCCAATTGAATAGCCATGTTTTAAAAAATGGTAGCTGTATATACCCATCCAAACTAGCATTAAAAAATACATAGGTTACGGCTAAAAATAAAAGAGGAATATTTATCCACCTGTATTTATGGTAAATTTTTTTTAAGTCGGCCGAAGTATGGAAAAGGAAATAAGCGCCCAAGCCACCAATTGCCATAGACTCAAAGGCATATGTCTTTATGAAGTGTACCGCTAGCGGTGCTTCGATACCGTTGAATTGTACGGCAAGCAACAGCAAGAGTTTGAGGACTAAAATTCCGACAATAAATAAAAGCGGTTTTTTTAACCATTTAAACAAGGGTGCCCATAACAAATAAAACCATTCTTCAACACCTATAGACCATAGTGGTTCTAAAAGGTGGGAGCCATATTTAAAGGTTACCACACTCGGTATAAATAGCAGAAAAAGGTACCACGATTGCCCGAAGGTATACGGGAAAGTATAGTCTATCTTTAAATAGGAAAATAGTAGGGGGAAGACCACAATACCAATGGCGGTAAGCAGGAAGTATAGCGGCCATATACGTATTACGCGTCGAAAATAAAATGCGCTGATATCGATGCTTTTCGTTTGCTGTTTTTCTTTTAGTAAAAGATACGTTATTAAGAACCCACTTAACACAAAAAAAAACTTCACCGCACTGCCACCGTTTAAGAAGAAACTGCTGTTCTCAAAAGATACAAAATTATTTTTCGCACGTATTACCTCGCCATGGTGAAATAGCACAAGCATAGCTGCGAAAAAGCGTAAAGAATTTAGGTTGGGGAAGAAGCCGATCTCTTTATACATAATAAGCTAGCAAAAAAAATAGAGCACAAAAAAAAGGTTTAGATATACAAATACACCTAAACCTTTTTTTTATAAAGTCTCGTTTATACGAAATTAGATACGTTTTGATTTGATACGAGCAGCTTTACCAGTAAGACCACGCAAATAGAATAATTTTGCACGACGTACTTTACCTACGCTGTTTACTTCAATTTTTTCAATGTTTGGCGAATTTATTGGGAAAATACGTTCTACACCAACTCCGTTAGAGATCTTACGAACTGTGAAGGTAGCATTAGTACCTTCGCTGTTTAATTGGATAACAACACCTTGGTACACCTGAACACGCTCTTTGTTTCCTTCGCGAATTTTATAATGTACACTGATTGTATCTCCTGCTTTAAAAGCGGGAATCTCATTTTTTACGACCGCTTGTTCTTCTACAAATTTTACTAAATCCATGATTTTGAGTAATTATAAACGATTTATATCCTGTAAAAATCGGAATGCAATATTACAGCTTTTATTTTAATTTTAAAAATGTTTTTATAAATTTTTGCGTCTCATTTCTGAAACGTGTGCAAAGGTAGAAAAAAAATATGAGATATGGAACCCTACTTTTGTTAGTTTTTATGGGGCAATAGGTGCTGGTAAAAAATATTTAGCATTAAATCAGCGTTTTAGTGCTTAAAATGAAAATAGTTCTTGACAGTAATAAAAATCGCCGTATATTTGCAGCACTTCAAAGGTGATACCTTTTCGGGGTGTAGCGTAGCCCGGTATCGCGCCACATTTGGGATGTGGAGGTCGTAGGTTCGAATCCTGCCACCCCGACTAAAAAAGAGTTCTAACGAAAGTTAGGACTCTTTTTTTGTTTAGGGGTTTGCTGATGAGAACCGGGGTTCGATCCGTGGAGGCTCAGGGCGTGTGTTGGTGGCCGGCGGGGCTGAGCCAATCCTGCCAGCCCCGTGAAATCCACTGATTTTCAATACCGTGTTAAGTTCACTACGATTAGCTCAAAATATGCAACCTACCTAGTAACCCCTTATTCCAAGCCTAACACTACAACTGTAAAATGTGAAAATACTAAAAAACTGTAAAAGAAACATGTCGCCTATGCTAATGGGCTATATGCCAGAATCTTTTTTTTATCCAATGAATAATAATTAGGGCAAAAACAATACCCGATCTATGTTCTATCAGTTAACAGCATGGTATCCTTTTTTATAAAAAACCCTTACATAGTATAAGCACATGTCGGATGCGTAAACCTTGTACTCTGCTCGGTGTTTCCAGCAATAATAACCGTGTTTTCAATCAATACTATAGAAATATATAATACTTATATACAGGTTTTTTAAAAAAAATAACCATTGAGCTTAAGTAAAGCGGTTTTTTCTACTGTTGAATCATTCTAAATAATATCCATCAACAAACCCACTACCCCGTATCCATTACATTGCTTTGATGCACTTTCACCTTCTTATTGTTATAGCATGAAAAAATTAAATAGCACATTAGTAGGAAAAATAATCAATACATCCACCATTCATCTCAAGCCCATGCCAACGATCAATATGTACGGTATAACCCCAAGCATCTAAAATAAATCCTATATCTTTCTTTTAAACACTTTCTTTCCCGAAGCATGTATATGCCTATCCATCCCATTCACAATAATTTGGAGCCCTTAGCAGCGGTCTAGAGGTAATAGCATCCTTATTCAATGCTCTACAAAATGGATGACCATTCCATATTGCAGGAATAGATCCACCATAACAGTAATTAATTACAGTTTGTGTATACTGAGATGTTGCCCAGCATTTAGCTGCAGTAAAAGAACTTAGATCAATATTAGCTAAATAAAAGGATACGCTAATCCTTATCTTAAATGCCCCAATCCCATGTTCCTCCGCATACGATCTGTCCCCTATAAATCAGGCAAAATTGTGTATAAAGCTAAAACGAGGATAGCCAAGCCAGGTACCAAGGTGCTCAGCCATTAGCCGAGCAGGATAGCTTTTAAATGCTCCTGCCGCTTTACGTTTTACGCTTTGGGAGTTGCGATTTCCAATTTCCAATACAAATCCCTTTACCCTTAACATTAACATGCGACAATACTACAGTCATCTTCTTAAAAGAATCCTTAAGTAACCTTCTCCCTATTAAACAAACCTCAAGCAGTATACAGCATAACGTAGCGACTGCAGCACAACTGTGTCCATAAAATAACGGACAACTGTTACCTTAATTACGGTGGTAAGCACGTTAAGTTTGTTATATGGAAAATAGGACAATCACCGGGGCCACAAAAAACACAGCATGGTCAGGCTGGATAAATGGCTGTATCGGCGTACTCATGTTTAGTGGCACCGTTCCAGCAACAAAAATAGCTGTATTCGACCTACCTGTAACATTTTTAACCTTTGCCCGTGCCGGTATTGCAGGCATACTGGCTCTATTTTTTATACTAATCGCAAAATCAAAAATACCGACACGAAAGCAATTTGCCTCTATAGGTATTGTTGCCGCCGGTGCAGTTTTGGTTTTTCCATTATTATGTGCCTTAGCCCTGCAGCATATGAGTTCTGCACGTTCGTTGCTATACGTAGGGTTGATTCCTATTAGCACCGCTATTTTCGGTGTTATCCGTGGACGTGAGCGTGTAAAGTATAAATTTTGGCTGTTTGCACTATTGGGAAGTTTCTTTGTGATGGGCTACGCCTTTAGCATAGGAGGGAACTCCTCCGTTATGGGCGATCTTATTATGCTAACAGCTGTAATAGTTTGTGGTTTAGGGTATGCAGAGGGGGCAAGGCTCGCTAAGAATCTTGCAGGATGGGAAGTGATATCCTGGGCTTTGGTATTATCCTTACCTATTGTTATTCCCGCTGTAATTTATACTATGCCGAATACCCTAACCACCGTATCCGCAGACGCTTGGATTGGGGTAGGCTATCTCGGAGTTTTTAGTCAGTTTTTGGGTTTTATTTTTTGGTATCGCGGACTAGCTCAAGGTGGTATTGCCCGTGTAGGTCAGCTGCAGCTACTGCAGTCATTTTTTGGATTAGGTATCGTAGCCGTGCTTTTACAGGAACAGATAAGTGTCGGCATGCTGGCTGTATGCGTATGTGTTGTCGTATGTGTCGCTACCTCCAAAAAATATGGTGCCCCCGTAGGCATTCCCACTGCAGAAAGTTTATAAGTGAAAAGGGGTCTGCCTGTGGCAGTCGTCCTACCTCGCTGTACACAACATTGCCCCTTTATCCCTTCCTATAAAATGCATTAAGCACCTATAAGACATAAAGCACACTAACCATTGGTTTAATTACTGCATTTTGCAGCATATCTTATTCTTTTCTGCTATGAGAGGCCAATAAAAACAAGTCATTTAAGCTTTCTCTGGCCTTAATGGATGCTGAATGCCGCAACACTATACTTTTAGCCAGGTGCCAGTCTTGGTAAAAAGGAATATACTTGTAGATCGAATAAAATCCTGATTGATATATATACATTCATCCTCTTCGCAATAGCAAAGCGTTGCCGCGGCCAGGAGCAGATGGAGCACATAAGAATGCTTTCCTTGCTTATAGGCGTTGCGCCATAGAGGATATATGTATATGGCTGTGGGGATGGTGAACCCTTAAACTAGAAAGAATAGAGTGACCATGAGAATTTCTTTAACGCTACTGGCATTAATCGGATTGATACCTACGGGGTATGCGCAGAAGCGCCTTGTACAGGCCATAAACAGGTGGAGTATGGGGCTATTGCCAACGGGAGTACATTATTCCAAAGAAATTCCTCTGGCAAGCAAAGCTACGCTAGAGGGCGCAGTAGGGGTGGGTTTAACCTATTACTTGGGTACCTTCGCCATACAATTTAGAACATCTGTAGCTGTAGATTACAAATTTTACTATGCCTTAGACAAAGCGCAGGTAAGGGCAGAGGATAAAATGGGCAATAACGGTCCTTTTATTGGTGTTAGCTGTTTCTCAGATCTATTTCCATGGAACAAACTGCAGCAATCGAAAAATAGAAGCTTTCTATTGGGCGGAGCTATATTCTGGGGCAAACGCCAACAGATTAAAGACAGTGGCTTTCAACTAACCTATCTTGTCGGTCCCTCTTTTGCCATGGAGGGGCTGAGCACGCAAAATCCAGCCTTGTATTTGCGTACAGGCCTATCGTACCTCTTTTAAGGATACCCTGTGCTGGCGAAGGCCAACCATGTACTATACATCTCTTGGAAAAGGGAATTTTTTAAAAAAAATAAAGGCTAAAAATCAGCGAATATTTCGCTTCTTACGGGATGCGATTGACAATTTTTAGGTTTTATCGATGTTAATTAAGTGTTTGTATAATAATTTGTTTCAATAATTTTGAGCCCAGTTTTATTTTCTACGTAATTGTTTCTGTATCTTTGTACCGCATTAACTACATACAATATTATTTAAGTTTGAAGTGTTTTTTTACATACGTCCTACTGTTTGCACTCACGCTGCAATCTTTTTACCGTACGGTAATGGCGATGGACTATCAAATACACCTCCCGGATTATATTGCTCAATGTATAAATAAAGACCGTCCGCAGATGCATTGTAATGGCCAATGTGTGCTGATGCAGAAAATTAAAGAGAAGGAGAAGGAAGAAACCAAGAAAAATTTGGTGGTATACGAATTCCATTCCCTTTATATGCATAAGGAACAGACGGTTTTCAGCTTACAGCAACCTGCTGACGAACCCTTTAAAAGCCATTTTCCTGCCTTTCAGATTGGATATAGGTTCGCCTACAATAGCCCTATTTTTCGTCCGCCAATTGGTTAATCCAGTTTGGTAACAATTTGATCAGTTAGTTTACTTTTCGGGTATAGCTAGTCTTACATCCCCTTGGTTATCTGCCGAGGATGGTTTGTATGCACCTGTATATGCCGGTATAAGTCGTTGCTCATACGCTACTGCGCTGTTGTTGCCTATCGTATTTTTCCTAATGATCACATTTAAGTTTTTAGCATGAAAAAAGTTATACTTTTTCTTATGGTAGCCTGCACGGTATTATCGGGCTGCACCAAAGAAAAAACAGATTACCAAGCCGATACAGGTAGTAATATTCCGGAGCATCAGGTGTTTAAAACGGCTTTATCTTTTGAAATCGATGGATTTAATATTGAAGTACAAGCGCTGAATGGCACTTTTTATACAGGCTATAATGCCTTACGCTTTATAGTTATCCCTACAGCAAATACGACAGAAACCTTCCCCGTAGCGGTTAATTTTATTCCAGTATTGAATCAAAATGGAACCCTGTCATCTTGTCCGCATGCCTACAATTTTGAGTCCAATACGGAGGAGAATTACTACATGGGGTATGCTGTATTTACCCAACCAAGTAAGGATTGGAATCTTTATTTTAAATATACCATAGGTTCTAAAACCTATACCCATCAGGAGCGTGTTGCCGTGCAAGAACAAAACAATAAAAACCTGCATATGACCAGTTTTGTGGGTAATGATAATGTGCAGTATTATATCGCACTGATAGCACCACAGCGACCACAGGTATCGGAAAATACCTTGATAGCGGGTATCTATAGGTATGATGTGCCGGCAGCTCCATCAGCAACAATTGAGGGTAGTTTTCCTGATCCACAGCAGTATGCTTACAGCCAGGTAAAGGGATACAGGCTACAATTGGATCCACGAATGCCGGAGCCTTCGATGGGGAACCACTCGTCGCCCAATAATAGGGATCTTACGCAGCAACAAAATGGTTTTTACGAAGGCACTGTAAACTATACCATGACAGGAAACTGGACCTTAAACTTTATTATGCTGAATCAAAACGGACGAATAATTAAAGGAACCACAGTGCCTAAGGATTTTACGCCGGGGGTTGCGGGTAAGAAAAGTGAGCTTTTTATCGATGTATTATTATAACGGCATGAAGAGATTAACCGTATTCATTAGCCTCACTCTTTTAGGAGCACAGTTGCACGCTCAGAAAAACGATAAACTGCTGGATAGTGTGCGTCGGCTAGAGGAGATAAAAGTTGTTGCAAAGGCCAAACAGAAGATCCAAACAGATCTTAAAATGGCGGTTTCGGTCGACGAGTTTTTAGCTTCCTCAGCCGGAATAAGTTTTATAAAACGCGGTGCTTATGCTTGGGAGCCGCTGTTGAATAATATGAGCTCCGAACGTTCTGTTATTACCATCGATGGGATGCATGTTTTTGGTGCTTGTACCGACAAAATGGATCCCATAACGTCGTATGTGGAAAGCAATGCCCTCTCGGGCATAGACGTAAAATCTGGACAAGAGGGTAGCATGCATGGCGCTACGGTAGCAGGAAGTATTGACGTAAAACGTAACAGCACTCCCTTTGGTCTGGAGAAAAAGATTCAGGGGACCTATCAAACTGGGTTTGAATTTAATAACAAGCAATATTTTAATCTAGGAAGTCTCTCGTATTCTGGAGACAAGTTTGTGGCAGACGGGACAATATCCTTTCGTAAAGCCGGAAATTATAGCGATGGCAACAGGCAGGTCGTAAAACATTCGCAGTACACGAAGTTTAATACCTCCTTGGGTTTAGCCTACAAGACGGGGAAGCTTTCGGCAGTGCGTGTAGATGCTATTTTTGACCGTGCACATGATGTGGGCTTTCCGGCATTGCCAATGGATTTATGGCTTTCCAGAGCGCTTATAACTTCGGCAAGCTACAAACAAATGTTTGAAGAAGGAGTTGTTAAAGTTTGGGATACGAAGGTGTATTTCAATGCGATAGAGCATTATATGGATGATACGAAAAGGCCCGAGAACCTGGTGCATATGGATATGCCGGGCTGGAGCAGCACCTACGGAATGCTGTCAAAGATAAACCTCAAAAGTGGAATTTACCAGTCGGATATTCAACTGAATGTTTACGATAATGTCGCTATAGCTGAAATGACCATGTACCCGCAAGATCGTACTAAAAAGACCATGTTTGCCTATAGCTGGCCTTGGGTAACGACACGTTATGCTGGACTAGCGATGCGTAACTCCTGGGATATTTCGGAAAATAGCAGGGTCCATGTTGGTGGTTCGTTGGGCTGGAATTATAACCGCTCTAAATACGTCGAATTTAACTGGATATTTCACCCCGGTGCTGCACAACAGAAAACCAGAGCGCTGCCTAGCCTAAATGCTAGTTATGAATTTAACCGTAAAAATGTGGATTTCTCGGTGGGTGTCGGTTATGGACATCGAGCCCCTTCTGTATCCGAAGCGTATGGTTATTATATTTATAATAGCTTTGACCGCTACGATTATATCGGGAATCCTAATCTTAAAAATGAGGTGTCTTATGAGCTGAATGCCGCGGCAGGCTTAAAAAATAGCAAAGGTGGTATAGGTTTTAAAGTAAACTATTTTTATATCCAAAACTATATTATCGGCAGGATCTTAAGTATGGGTAGCCCCATGAATTATCAATCGGTGGGCGTAAAAGGCTATACGGGCTTAGAGCATGCCCGTATTTTTAACCTCTCCATAAATGGGGACTATGCCATTTTGCAGGCTTTACATTGGAATGGACAGCTAACTTATGCGCGTGCGACAGACAATAGTAAGGGCAATTTACCCTTTATTCGTCCCTTAAGTTACCAGACTGCTTTGCATTATATGTACCGTAATTTTGGGCTGCAAAGTTCGGTGCATGGTGATTTTCTACAGCGTAATTTTAGTCCGGTATATGGTGAAATCCAAAAGCCAGCTTACAACATATGGAATGCTTCGGTAGATTATACATTTAAGCTGCATAAGGTAAACCTTGTCTGCCAGGCCGGCGCCGAAAATATATTCAATAAATATTATAGCACCTATGCCGACTGGGGGAATATTCCACGTATGGGGCGCAATATTTTTACCAGTGTAAAAGCTAGTTTTTAAGGTATGAAAATAGTTTTTAGTGCTTTTTTAATGGTATTATCCTTGCTCTTCGGCTTTCGGCGAGAAGTAATCATTGCGCACTATAAACTTAATAAGGACGCTATAGCTCAAAAATACTGTGTGAATAAATATCGGCCTGCAATGCAATGTGGGGGTACCTGCCACCTAAAAAAACAGTTGCAAGAAACGGATAATTCGGAGGCGACTTCCTGGAAGAAGCTCCCGCAGGTTGACATGTTGCCGATAGATATTTTCCCATTATTAGTGGAATGGTACGATAGTATGGAAAAGGCAACAGCATATGCTTACATTGAACCTGGTTATGTAGCTCCCGACCTTGATATTTTTCGTCCACCACCGTTGGTAAACTGATGTTCAAATTACAGCCTTTGCCTTTAAAATATAGCTACACAATTAACAAACAAATAATATACGATGAAAAATTTACATACAATCCTTTATGCTGCAGTTCTTTCCCTGGTATTTACTGCATGTAGTAAAAATGAGGAGCATGCTATAGCCAATAACATAACCCTACATTTTAATAATACCTTTAAAGATAAAACAATCGTCTTAGGCGATGCCCGTTCGGCTACGGCATCGGTAAATACATCAGCCGAAAATCAGGAGCATCGCTTTTCGGAGCTTAAATATGTAATTAGCAATATACGTTTGATAAAAGATGATGGTATGGAATTTCCATATTATATGAATAATTTGGATTTAGGTGCTGCGGTTATCAATCAAGCCGATGTAACATCATTGGATTATGTGCTGTCGAACATCCCGGCCGGAAATTATAAACAGATTAAGTTTGGTTTAGGGGTAAAAGCAGAATTAAACACTTTAGATCAGGTACGGTTTCCAAAATTTTATGCCGCAGCAGGAGCGAATAATACCGAGATGATGTGGGAATGGGGTTCCGGATATCGTTTTACAAAAGTAGAAGGTTTTTACGATACAGACCTTAAAACCCTGTCTATCCATACCGGTAGCACGGTGCAGGGGAAGAAAGAAAACTTAATCCAAGGTGTTGATGCCTACCGCGATATTACGCTGGATTTCCCGGCATCGGTAAGCATCGGTAGTAAGTCGGCCCGTATGACGATAATTGCAGACTTTGATAAGTTATTAACAGGAAAGACGCATACCATTAGGTTGTCAACCGGTTTAGGGGATAGCGATAATGCTACTCCGAATATCCATAATGCAGTGCAGATGCTAAAGTTTGTGGATAACTTGGGCGGAAATGGTAAAAGTGACTTCTCGGGGATGTTTTCCATTGGCAGTATAGAAAATTATTAATCTTGAGACAGAAGGCTATAGGCTTAGTGCCTATAGCCTTGTTTTAATATATTAGGATAAGTATGAAAAAAGTACTACTGGTATTGCTGTTTTTTTACCTGATAATCGCTTGCAATAAGGAGGATAAACGGGATTCCTTACCACTTAACAATCCTGAAATTGATTTATCTATACCAGCAGATTTCCCTGCATTAAATCCTTACTTCCGCTATAATAAACCCACGAAATATGGCGTGCAACTCGGTGAAAAATTATTTAATGATAAGCGCTTAAGTGGTAACAATAGTATTTCGTGTAGCAGCTGCCATAATCCGGCTTATGCTTTTACAGATCAGGAAATGAAGGCCGTAGGGATCTACGGTAGGGTGGGACTGCGCAACACGCCGCAGATTCAAAATATGGCTTTTATGCGTTTTTATAATTGGGATGGGAATTTGCTGCAGTTGGAAAAACAACCGCTAGTGCCGATAATTACGCATGAAGAAATGAATACTTCTATTGTAGCGGTTATGGATAAAATTAATACAGACCCGCAGTATAATACCTTATTTACACGTGCTTTTGGTGATAATACGATTAGTCCAGACCGTATTTACAGGAGTATTGCACAGTATCTCTATACCTTAATTTCGGCCAACAGTAAATACGATAGGGTAAAACGTAGGGAAGGCGAAAGTTTCACCGCCACCGAAGCTATGGGGTACCGCATTTTTCAGGAGAAATGCCAAAGTTGCCATAGTACCGAGTTATTTACCGATCAAAGTTTTAGAAATATAGGTTTCCCGGTTAACCCGGACACCGAGGAAGCCGGTAGAGCTCGTGTTACGGGAATAATGGACGATTATATGCGCTTTAGGGTGCCATCGCTGCGTAATGTGGAGGTTACAGCTCCTTATGGTAGTTTCGGACAGTTTCCTACTTTAAAGGCGGTACTGGATTATTTGGATGAGGGGGTGCTGGAAGCAGCGAATTTAGATCCTATATTAAAACAAAATGGAAACCGTATCCCCTTATCCGAACAGGAGAAAAATAATCTTATTGATTTTTTACACAGCCTTACAGACGAATCCTTTAAAGTTGGCCCTAAATAGCTGCTGTATGATTAAACCTACAGTACAGGTCTGTTTAATCACCTGTATATCCGTCGTATAATTGTTGTTGCTGGTGGTGCTGTTAAGGTTGGCAAAGTGATATCCAGTTCTAAAAATCATGGCACTGCTTTAACCTCATGTTTACCCGGTTGTTTAACGGGGTAATGCCTTGGTCGTTAAGGGAAAAATGCCTCGACGTATAGGCAATGTACAGCATAAACCATTACATATTCAGGTAAATATAGGTAGGGTATACCTAATACACTGAAAAAGAGATATGGCAGGCTTATACCTACCTGCCAAGTGACAGGCGCTGGATCGGCATGCCAAGTTGCCAGTACTGTTTTATTTTACCTTTTGACTTTTAATAGAGTATTGTCAGTATACTTTCATTTATTACCTAAAAATCGGAAACCCATGCGCCACCTCTATTTTTTTGTCTTTTTGGCATAAGATTCGAGTAATAGAGAAAAATAATGCAAATATATGCTACAGAGAATTGTTCCCGTTTTATTGCTTTTTGTTTTAGGCGATATTTATTTTTATCAAGCGGTAGTCACCCTGACTGCCAGTCCGCTAATCCATAATCTATATTGGTTTATTGATATTTTAGTATTGGTCAGTATTTTATCTATTGTATTCCTGCGTAAGGTTGTCGACATACAGCACTATGTTACCGGTATCATTACCGCATTGTTACTGGTTATCTTACCCAAGGTATTTTCGTTCCCATTATTGCTACTTGAAGACTTCACCCGTATATTCCGTGGTTTTCCGTCGCGTAGTATTTTGCTGAGCGAAATTGTTGTTGGTCTCGCGGTATTGATGTTTCTGCTTATAGTTTTTGGTTTAACAAAGGGGCGTCACTTTTACCAAGTTCGTAAGGAAACCTTGTATTTCTCGGACCTGCCTAAAGCATTTGATGGCTTTACCATTACACAACTTTCGGATATTCATGCCGGTAGCTTGACCAATAAAAAGGCTGTGCAGCGTGGTATTGACCTGGCAAATGCACAGCAGAGCGATCTATTACTGTTTACGGGGGATATGGTAAACTATACGGCAACAGAGGTGGACCCCTGGATTAAGAGCCTTTCGCTGTTAAAAGCTCCCTTTGGTAAATTCTCGATTCTTGGAAACCACGATTATGGCGATTACAGCAGGTGGGATAATACCCTGCAGAAAGAGGCTAACTTAAAGCGCCTGAAGGAGGCTCATGCTGAAATGGACTTTACCTTGCTCTTAAACGATTCGGTAACTTTAACCCATAAAGGCGAGCGAATCTCCTTAATAGGTGTTGAAAACTGGGGAAAAGGTGGCTTCCATCAGTACGGCGACTTAAATAAGGCTACCGCCAATGTGGATAAAAGTATGTTTAAGATTTTGATGTCGCACGATCCTTCCCACTGGGATGAGGTTGCGGTAGATCACCCGCAACATATGCACCTTACCTTATCCGGACATACGCACGGCATGCAGTTTGGTATTGAGCTATTTGGTTTTAAATGGAGCCCTATACAATACTTTTATAAACAATGGGCAGGCCTTTACGAACGTACCGGCAAGTACTTATATGTAAACCGAGGTTTTGGTTTTCACGGACTAAAAGGGCGTGTTGGTGTATGGCCCGAAATTACGGTATTAACTTTAAAAACTAAGGCCTAGACAAGAGTACGTACAACAGCGGTAATGGGATCAAATGACCGCTGTTGTTTTATCCATCTTTAGCGTATCTATAACCGCTTTTGCTAGGCTAGCGTAAGCTAATCTTTGTTTTAGCCCTGCCTAGCTGTTGTTGCGTTCCGTTAATACCTCCCATATTTTATGGGCACACCTACTGCAGGCCTGTTTTATAGGTTAGCTTAATATTCCTATTGCCTTGCAATCGTATTATTCCTGCTAATCCTATAATTTCTTATTTCGGAGAAGGAATTCCACGAAAAATATAGCAGCCTATTTGCCGTTTTATGGCTGCTCCACTTTTTAGGATTGGGCAGATCAGAAACAGGTTAACTTCCACTGTCAGGCTGCTTTACTGTTTAATTTGTCCACTTATTGTCCACGCTGTTTTTTATGTTTTGTAGTTTTTTATCTACAAAATACCGTATATTTGTTGTACTGCACTATAGTTAAATCATTGTAGTTAATATTTTACTAAACAAGAACCCTATTAGGATAAAATGGATAATAAAAAAAAGAAGGTATACGTTTCACCTATTATCGAAAAACATCCGGTTGCCGTGACCGATGTATTTGCTACAATTCCATCCTTTTCGTTTGAAGCCGTGCATGGAGAAATTAAAAACCTAACCCGACAAATTTCCGATAAACGCGATAGCATTCCACCATACCAGGATTTAGAATTAAGTTAAAACCTGTAGCATAAAAATACACGGAAGTGTTATACCGTTTTATGTAGCTTTATGGTATTGTTTATCAACTTTAAGTTCTGACCATCCCATACTGCATAGCTAAAGAAATTAATCCATTCTCCCAGGTTAATTACCGTGGAATTACCCGGCAATTCTACTTCATAAGGTAGATGTCTATGGCCAAAAATAAAGTAGTCGTAATGTGTATGTTTTAAGGTTTCTTTTGCATACTGCACCAGCCACTCTTTATCTATGCCTAAGAATTTTTCTTCAGCAGCACTCGACAGGCGGCTATGTTTAGACCAGCGGGTGGCAATGCCAATGCCTAAGTTAGGGTGCAAACGGGCGAATAACCACTGGCAAAATCGGCTACGAAAAAATTTCTTTAGTACTTTATATTTGGTATCGCCAGGGCCAAGGCCATCACCGTGGTGTATATAAAACGTTTTGCCATCTAAGGTTAAGGTAAGTTCATCGTCGACAATGGTAGCGCCGATTTCTTTTTTAAGGTAACCAAACATCCACATATCATGGTTGCCCTTAAATAAGGTTATTTCAATACCTGCATCGGCGAGTTCAGCAAGTTTTCCTAAAAAACGAATATATCCCTTGGGCACTACGGTGGCATACTCAAACCAGAAATCGAAGATATCTCCAACAAGATAAAGAGCTTTCGCATCCTGCTTTATGGTATCCAACCATTTTACAATCATACGCTCCCTTTGGTCAGCATTGTCACGCGGGTAGGACCCTAGATGGAAGTCGGAGGCAAAGTATATCTTATTTCTGCTGTGCATAAGGTTGTAAAACTACCAAAATACAGGGATTCTACAAACCCTTACTTCTTCAAGTACGATAATTTAAGTAGATTTGTTAAAAATGGTAATCGATTATGAACAGAAAATTTGGTTTTTTAATGCTATCCATTGCCATGATAGCGTGTCAACAACAAAAGAAAATTGATCCCGTGGAAAATATACGTTTAATGCCGTATCCAGATACCGAAAAAGGGGGCACTGAAGATACCTATTTTGGTACCACAGTAGCCGACCCGTACCGCTGGTTAGAAGATGATTTATCCGATAAAACAAAGGCCTGGGTGAAGGCTGAAAATGAAGTTACCCAAGATTATTTAGGGCAGATACCCTTTCGTAATGCCATAAAAAGTCGCCTGGAGAAGCTGTGGAACTTCGAGAAATACTCGGCGCCATTTACAGAAGGCGAGTATACCTACTTTTTTAAAAATAATGGTTTACAAAATCAATCGGTATTATACCGTAAAAAAGGAGATACTGGAAAAGAAGAGGTATTTTTAGATCCGAATAAATTCTCTGCCGATGGTACAGCCTCGTTGGCAGATCTCTCTTTCAGTAAGGATGGCTCGCTGCTAGCGTATCAGATTTCCGAGGGCGGTTCGGATTGGCGTAAAGTGGTGGTCATAAAGGCCGCAGATAAGGCTATAGTGGGCGATACCTTGATCGATGTAAAATTTAGTGGGCTGGCATGGCGCGGCAATGAGGGGTTTTATTATAGCGCCTATGAAAAACCCAAATCAGGCTCTGCACTATCGGCTTTAACAGATCAGCATAAGGTATTTTTTCATAAACTCAATACTGCCCAGTCTACGGATACGCTTATTTTCGGCGGAGTGAAGACTCCACGGCGGTATTTAAGTGCGCATTTAACCGAAGACGAGCGCTTTTTAATTATTTCTGCTGCCAATACCACATCGGGAAATGAATTGTACGTAAAGGACTTAAATAACCCTACCGCAGATTTTATTACGCTGGTAGACAATTTCGACAAAAATCACGCTGTCTTGGACAACGATGGCGATCGGTTATTTATCTATACCGAGTTAAATGCGCCTAAAGGAAAAATTGTGAGCGCCGAACTATCCAACCCTAAACCACAGGGCTGGAAAGACCTTATTCCCGAAGCCGAATATGTGCTGAATCCCGCATTGGCAGGCGGAAAGATCTTTGCCTCTTACTTGAAAGATGCCACATCTGTAGTGAAGCAGTTCGATATAAAGGGTACGCTGGAGCGTGAAGTCGAGCTTCCAGGAATAGGAACTGCCGCAGGCTTTAACGCTAAAAAAGGGGATACGGAATTATACTATACCTTTACGTCCTATATAAATCCGGGAACAATTTACAAGTATACTATTGCATCCGGAAAATCAGAAGTTTATCAAAAATCAGGCGTGCAGTTTGATCCATCCCTTTACGAGTCGAAGCAGGTGTTTTATAGCACGAAAGATGGCACAAAAATACCCCTGATTATAACCTATAAAAAAGGAATTAAATTGGATGGCACAAACCCAACCTTATTATATGGCTATGGTGGTTTCAATGTTAGTCTAACCCCTTCCTTCAGCACGGCAAATATAATCCTGCTCGAGCAGGGTGGTATATATGCTGTCGCCAACCTGCGTGGTGGCGGCGAATATGGGGAAGCCTGGCATCTAGCCGGTACTAAGCTGAAGAAGCAAAATGTTTTTGACGATTTTATCGCGGCAGCAGAATACCTGATTAACGAAAAATATACATCCACAGAAAAACTGGCCATTGCTGGTGGCTCTAATGGTGGTTTGCTCGTGGGGGCAGCAATGACACAGCGACCTGAATTGTTTAAGGTAGCATTCCCTGCTGTAGGGGTGTTAGATATGTTGCGCTATCATAAGTTTACGGCAGGAGCCGGATGGGCTTTCGATTACGGCACGGCCGATGATAGTAAGGAAATGTTCGACTACCTACATCGGTATTCGCCATACCATGCTTTAAAGCCCAATACTGCCTATCCGGCAACCATTGTGCTAACTGCAGACCACGACGATAGGGTCGTGCCCGCACATTCCTTTAAGTTTGCAGCACGCCTACAGGCGTTTAACAGCGGCAAAAATCCCGTGTTAATTCGTATTGATACCAATGCCGGCCATGGCGCAGGAAAGTCTACGGCGATGCAGATTGCGGAGTATGCCGATAAATGGGCTTTTATGTTGCAAAATATGGGCCTAGGGTACACCGAACTATAGGGTTAAGGCAAGCACAGCCTCCAAATAATAATTATGATAGAGAAACTTTTAGCACATATACATTCCATAACCCCGTTAACGGCAGAGGAAAAAGTAATTATTGCCGAACTGGCAAAGGAGAAATTTATTGCCCGGAAGCAGTTTTTGCACCGGGAAGGGGAGTTGGTAAATGCTACAGCTTTTGTCGTCGAAGGCTGCTTACGATCCTATGCTATCGATAGAAACGGATTCGAACATATTCTACAATTTGCTCCTGAAAACTGGTGGATTGCAGATATGTACAGTTTTGTAAAGGGTAAACCCAGCGAGCTGAATATCGATGCCTTGGTGGATACGAAGGTCCTGGTCTTTAAGCGCGATTGTTTGGTTAGTATTTTTGATCGGGTACCTAAGCTGGAGCGTTACTTCCGTATTTTAGCAGAAAACGCACTTGCTGCATCCAATCAGCGCACCATAGACTACCTGAGCCTGCCAGCACGGGAGCGTTATACGAAGTTCTGCGAATCCTATCCTTCACTGATACATACCATACCGCAAAAGTCTGTAGCCTCATTTATTGGCATTACACCGGAGTTTTTAAGTAAGCTTAGGGCAGAAAATTAGATATTTCTTATGCTAGGTTAAGAATTTGCTTCGCAAAGAGGTCTATTTTTGTAGAAAAGAAAGGAGATATAATATTATGGCGAATAAAATTCTATTTAAAGCAGATAGCAGAGGATACGCAAATCATGGCTGGTTAAAAAGCCACCATACCTTCAGTTTTGCAGGTTACTTTAACAACGACCGCGTTCATTTTGGTGCGTTACGTGTTTTAAACGACGACTATGTAAAAGGGGGAAATGGTTTTGGTCGCCACCCACACGATAATATGGAGATTATCTCGATTCCATTGGAAGGGAAATTAGCCCATCAGGATAGTATGGGAAACGATGGCACCATTTCGGTCAACGAAATACAGGTAATGAGTGCAGGTACTGGTGTTCAGCATAGCGAGTTTAATGCCAGTGAAGTCGATCCGGTAAAATTTCTGCAGATCTGGTTGTTCCCTAATAAACAGAACGTGACCCCACGTTATGATCAGATACAGCTAGATCCTGCCGATAGAAAAAATAAGTTTCAGCAGGTTATATCGCCAAATCCAGACGATGCGGGTACATGGATACATCAAGATGCATGGTTTCACCTTTTAGAGTTGGATGCCCAACGCAGCTTGACCTACAATTTCAAGAAAAGTGGCAATGGTTTATTTGTATTTGTTTTGGAAGGGGAGGCCGAAATTGCAGGCGAGCTCTTGGAACGTAGAGATGCCCTCGGTATTACCGATACGGATACCGTAGAGATCAGCACCCATAAAGATAGTTTTGTATTGTTTATCGAGGTACCTATGCTGTAATACCAGATATGCAAACGCTATTGTATAAAGCCGAAATTTAGACCTCAATGGAAGGTCTAAATTTCGGCTTTATGGTTATAAAGAGACACTATACTGCATATGCTCCATCTGTGTACCCATGAAATTTTTTTCGTTAACAACGATAAAACCTTCCTTCACATACAATCTTTTGGCATTTGGATTACCCTTATCCACCAATAAGCCTAAGGTTTCGCCACGCTCTGTAGCATATAGA
Source organism: Sphingobacterium sp. Mn56C (assembly GCF_049319645.1). Taxonomy (NCBI): domain Bacteria; kingdom Pseudomonadati; phylum Bacteroidota; class Sphingobacteriia; order Sphingobacteriales; family Sphingobacteriaceae; genus Sphingobacterium; species Sphingobacterium sp. Mn56C. Next base: position 77,496 of record NZ_JBMOUC010000008.1, on the reverse strand, counting down.
TGTTTAACATAAGCCAGCAGTTGTTTGCCCACCCCTTTTCCTTGCGCGGCTGGCGTCACAGCAATGGTATCGATATAAATCTCACCCGCTTCGGTTTCATCGTCTATAGGAAAGGTAACACCATAATCCAGTTTCATTTTTTCGAGCACGGGCTTACGGAGCTGATGAAGATCAGCACCCGGATACAAGCTTATTTGTCCTAAAATTTCATCTTCCTCCACCGCAACATAAATATTTTCATACGAATATTGGTTTTCGGGCAATTGAATAAAATGTGCTAAAAATGCCAGTGCAGCATCGGTATCATAATCACCCACAAATTGCTGCGTAATATCCGCCATGGCAAGGTTCATAATAGGAGCAATAGCCGTAGCATCTGTCGGTTTAGCTTTACGTATTTGTATCATAACAATGAAATTAAAAAAAAAAGGTTAACATATTACTGTTAACCTTTTTAATCTATTTAGTAGCAATAGCTTATTTTTCTAGCTTCTCGAATTTATCGAAGTCGATATCTTCAGATTTAATTTTAACAGCACCTTTTAAGTGATCGAAAACTTTAAGCGCTTTCACCTCTTCAAATAAACGGTTAGCTTGCTCTCTATCCGATAATAACTGCATTGCGAACTGGCTTAATTGCTCATCAGTAGGCTCCTCATTGATATTATACATTTTGATTTGAGCGTAGATACGTTCCTTAGCTAAATCGATTACTTCTTCGTATTTAACCTCTAAATTGTTTGCTGTAACAATACGATTTTCGATGATTGTCCACTTCAAGTTGTTAACGAAGTCAGCGAAACCTTCTTCAATTTCTGTAGCAGAAAGGTTAGGGTTTGTTGCTTGTAACCATTTTTTCAAGAATGCCTCTGGGAATTCAACGTTAACTTTATCCATACCGAAAGTATACATATCGTTACGTAATTTCTGCGCTGCATTTTGTTGGAACAAGTTTTCAACCTCTTCTTTAACTTTCTCGTGGAATTGCTCAGCCGTAGTAACATCACCATCCGGGAACAATTTATCGAAAAACTCTTGGTTAAGATCCGCTTCTTCCAAACGGTTGATGTTTTTAACTGTCAACTCAAATTTAGTAACGTCCAAGTTTTCAGCTTCTTCCTCAGAAATACCTAAGATGCGAGCTAAATCAGCAACTTTAAATGCTTTTTTAACGTCGATTTTAGCTGTATCTTCTTTTTTAAGACCTACTAAAGCCTTTTTAATTTTAGCATCTTCGATAACATCCGTACGGATAGAGGTTGTTTTTTCAATACCATCCGCTTTATCTTGTTTCAACGTAGCGTATAATACATCCCCATCCTCAGAAACTTCTGGATTCGTCATTTTACCGTAGCTACGGCGTAAGTTTTTAGTACGCTCTTCTAAAGTAGCAGCGTCTGCTTTAATTACATATTCTGTGAATTCTGTTTCAGCAGTAAATGGTGTTTCGAAGGCTGGAGCTAAACCAATTTCGTAGTTAAAGCTGAAGTTATCTTTGAAATCCCAGTTATATTTTTGATCCTCTTCCCCATCAGTAGGTAAAGGTTGCCCTAAAACCTCTAATTTCTCTTCTGTAATATATGCAGAAATCTTCTCGTTTACGACACGGTTTATTTCATCAAATAAGATAGATTTACCGTATGTACGTCTGATATGACCTACAGGTACCATTCCTGGACGGAATCCTGGCAATTTAGCTTTCTTAGCTTGCTCTTTAATGGCTTTGTCTACTGCAGGATTATAATCTTCTGGTGCTAAATCAACAGTGATCTTAGCGTTGATGTCGTCGATTTTCTGATGTGAAATATTCATACTTTTCTTTAGCGTTTTTTCGCAATCGTTATAATAAAAAAATCCTCCCGATGTATTTTGTTCGGGAGGATATCAAGTGCGGAAGAAGGGACTCGAACCCCCACGCCTTGCGGCGCCAGATCCTAAGTCTGGTGCGGCTACCAATTACGCCACTTCCGCAGTTATTAGGACTTTTATTGTGACACAAAGATAGGGCGGAAAATCATATTTGTCAAGACCTAGGCCATAAAAAAAATGATATTTCTTTGTTTTTTGTGGTAAACGTCTAATTACCAAGGATATTTTTTTTACGAAAAAAGCTAAAAAAAAGACGCGTTTCTGAATTTGGAGGTCTTTTGGGCTATTTATTGGCATCTCGGAACCTTTTTATTGCCCTTCCTAAGTTAGAATTTGACCTTTTTAGACCCACATTTTGGATTTGTGACCTGTTTTTTCGTTTGGCCTGCCCGTCCGGAGCGATAAAATAAATACCCATATTCTGTATAAGGGTACGTCTTGGATGAAGATTAGGCTCATCAAGCGGTCGTGGAAAAATAAATTGGCGTTATAATAGGAGGATGCCTTACAATTTTGTTCCTACCGTTTGGCCGTGTAGTTAAAGACAAAAGGTATATATACTACCTAATGCAGATAAGGCTATGCATATAGAAATGGGCTGACTACGCTTGTAGGATTACTCTCGTCTTGTTGATGCAGGGTTTGCAGGTATAAATTGGTTTTATTCTGCTAGGAGCAGTGTAGGTTACCAGAATATAAGGAAATGTAAAAGGAACAAGGTTTTCCGGATATTCTTTTACCCAATAGGTACCTTGCATACGGGCCGGCAACGATTATGCTGTGCTTTACGCGAGCGCTATGCTGCTTACAAAAGAAAGGATAAGCCAGCGTCTAATGCAATGCTGGCATGTAGCAACCTTAAACATGTTATCACGGTAGCAGCACCTATATTTTAGTTGTAGTAAAACAACTTAACGCCTTACTTGTAAATATGTTAATACTTTATTAATATTAGACTTTTAAGTTTACAGTCTTAAACCCGAGGATAATAGCTGCCAGCCGCAGCCTTTAACACTAACAATATGGTAAAAACGTTCAAAGATAACATACGTAAATTTTCACCTAAACTGTACTGGAAAGAATTATTAGCGGTTTTAGTCGTGCTTCTGGCATTTGTATTTTTCAGAAATGAACGTAAGGAGCTTTCGACGATTATGCCGCAGCTGCGGGCAGCCGATGGCAAATGGATATTTGTCGGCGTCGGCATTACAGCGCTTTATATTTTTTTGCAGGGTTTTATGTATGTCTTTAGTTTTAAAGCTATAGGCCTTAAAATAAAAATAACCGACGCTATAGAGCTGTTTTTAAAACGAAACTTCTTAAGTGTATTTCTCCCTGCCGGTGGTGTAAGTGCGCTAGCCTATACTACCTCCCAGTTGCGTAAGCAGCGTATGAATCAGGTACAGATCCACCAAGCTAGCGCACTTTATGGCTACATAGGGCTGCTAACGGTATTCTTAATTGGCGTGCCAGTCATACTATATACCATGCTGCAGCACAGCAGTAACGTGGCTAATGCATCGTTATCCTTGTTCGTATTAGGCGCCATATTGTTGTTGTTTTTCCTGTTGGTATGGTCGTTTCAACGCCGTAAAGGGGTCTATTTATGGCTCAATAAGCGATTTCCCGGTACAACCACAGGTATTGAAAACGTGCTCTCCGCAAAAGTAAACAGAAAGTATATTATATATACGATAATCACCTCCACGTTGATTGAGTTTTGCGGTATAACGCACGTCTTTATTAGTATGTATGCTTTAGGCTTATTGCATTCTTTTGAAGCCGCGGTTGTTGGATACACCATATCCGTGGTGCTGATGATTGTTTCCCCCTTTCTACGGGGGCTTGGTGCCGTGGAGTTTTCTATGCTTCTGATTTTTAAAAATTATGGCTATTCGGATGCGCATGCCTTGGGTATTACCCTATTATACCGGATTTTCGAGTTCTGGCTTCCCTTGTTTATGGGGGTTATATCTTTTATGTGGCGTGGAAAGGAGATTATTACCCGGCTATTGCCGGCAGCATTAATCTTTGTTTTAGGCGTAGTTAATGTAATATCGGTGCTTACACCGCCAGTGGCGGATAGGTTGCGTTTAGATCGTTTCTACCTGCCTGTCGAGGCTATACATGCCTCCAAGCTTATGGTATTGATGTTGGGTTTAGGGCTTCTGGTTACATCAGCGTACCTTCTCAAAGGATACCGTGCCGCCTACTGGGTAGCGCTGGTAAGCTGTATATTTTCGTTGTTCGGTCATTTGGCCAAGGCATTAGATTATGAGGAGTCTATAATAGCGCTGGTTACCATTGCGATGCTATGGATGAACCGGAAGCAATACCGTATTAAAAGTAGTGCGGAATGGTTGCGTATAGGTTTTTTTACTTTTTTTATTGCCCTTCTTGGGATCTGTATTTTTGATTTCCTTAGTTTTTACTTTATCGATAAACGTCATTTTGGCGTCGATTTCACCTGGGAGCAGTCTATTTACCATACAGGGCGTAGTTTTCTGCTTTTTACCGATGATGAGCTGCAACCACAGACACTCTTTGGAGTAGAGTTTTTACGTATTACGCAGGTGTTAGGGCTGTTTAGCTGGCTATTATTGATGTTTGCTTTGGTGCGACCCCGTTTATTTAGACAACATGAAACATCGACATATACCGTAAATAAGGCTAAGGAGGTATTAGAGAAATATGGACAGTCGGCCTTGGATTATTTTAAAATTTCTTCGGATAAGCTGATTTTCTTTTCCGAAAATGAAGAGGGCTTTGTCGCTTATCGCATAGCCAATACAATTGCTGTAGTCTTGGAAGATCCGGTTTGCGATCCGGAAGATAAAGAATCTGTACTTATGGAGTTCGAGGCCTTCTGTTATAGCAATGGATTCAAGCCGGTGTACTATCGGGTCAGTGAGGATGCTTTGATTTCATTCTCGGCGTTAAAAAAGAAAAAGATTGTCATCGGTCAGGAGGCCATCTTGGAGGTCTCTTCCTTTAAACTCGAAGGTAAAGAACGCAAGTCATTACGTAATGGTTTAAACAGCCTCGAGAAAAAGGGGTATAGCACCGCAATTTGTTACGCTCCACTGTCGGAGACCCTGGTAAAAGAGTTGCAGCAGGTGTCGGATAACTGGCTGTTAGCATTTGATAAAAAGGAGTCTATTTTTTCGCAGGGGATGTTTGATGCCGAAAGTATTGCAACGCAGGATGTTATTCTGGTAAAGGATGAGCACAATACGATTGTTTCCTTCCTAAATATTATACCAGATTATGCAGCAGGGGAATGTACGTATGATCTGATACGCAAAACCGAGGATGCACCCGGTGGCAGTATGGATGCTTTAATGGTGAAGCTTGTGGATTATGCACGGGAAAAGAATTACAGCTATATCAATCTTGGATTGGTGCCGATGGTAACGGAAGATACGCCGGATGGTGCTGTGGAACGTATATTGCAGTTCGTAGCAAAAAATATTTCCGGATTTAAACATTACCGTACCCTGCGTGAGTTTAAGGATAAGTATGCTACCCTCTGGGAAAATAAATACCTACTTTTTGACAATGATTTTGACTTAATTAATTTACCCGCCGCACTGAACAAAGTGGTCAAACCATTGCCGTAGTTGGTTGTTCTTTGTGGTAAAAGTTTCTTATGAAGTTGTTTTTGTCTTTAGTTTTTAGCTTCTTATTTTTTAGTAAAAGTATGGCCCAGTTTAGTACGTCCGACGTAAAATTTTATGCAGGGAATAGCGCCTCCCTTCCAGTGGTGTTTTATCTTAGTGGCGACGGCGGCTGGAATAAGTTTTCAGAAACCCTCTGTGAAACTATGGTACAGTCGGGGTATTCGGTGGTTACATTAAATTCCAAATCGTATTTCTGGAATAAAAAAACAGTAACAACCTTAGTAAACGATGTATCAGCCTATCTTAAGCAACAGTTGAGGGGGCAGCTCCAGCGTGGTTTTATACTTGTAGGGTATTCCTTTGGTGCAGATGCGGTGCCATTTTTGGTGAACAACCTTCCGCAAGATTTACTAAAACACCTTAAACAAGCGGTTATGGTCGAGCCATCGCAGTCTACAGATTTAGAAATTCACCTTTCGGATATGCTAAGCCGTAGTCCGATAAAAAGGTCTATGGATGTAATTGCGGAAATCAATAAAATGACCAGCACCAACCTGTGTATTGTTATGGGCGAGAAGGATGCGAATACCATTCTCGCTAAAGTTGCCTTGCCTAAACTGCATAAGCGTACCCTTCCTGGGGGCCATCATTTTGATGGCGATGCCCGGTTATTAGCCAAAGAGATTATGGCCTGCTTCAAAAACTAAGTTTACCTACCGTATAGGTTTTGCCATATTGCGGGTTGCATTTCATTTTTTTTGCAATTCCTGGTTCCTTTATTTTTTTGCGATTAGCTGATTTATAGGTCGCTATGCTGCGCTGGTTGTGCAAATATTAATCCATACATTTATTTCTTATTGAGAAAAATTCAAGTAAATTTGATTTTAGTTAATTTTTCAATTTTTAACGCGAGTTGCTTAAAAAGGGTGCTGTAAAAATTAATGTTAATTTAGTAGTACTATAGATATGATAAAAACTTTTAGATCAATCTTTGTTGTTGCACTGATTGTTGTTTCTTCGGGACAGATTTGGGCACAGCAGAAGGCTTACGATTGGAAACAGGAAACCGAGGCCGGCTACACGTACAAATACGTGAGCAATGATCCTACACACGCACGCTTTTATACCTTAAAAAATGGGTTAACCGTAATTTTGAGTCCGAGTAAAAAAGAACCCCGAATTCAGACTTATATTGCTACTAAGGCGGGTAGTAAAACCGACCCGAAAGATCATACCGGGTTGGCGCATTACTTAGAGCATATGCTTTTTAAAGGGACGGATAAATTCGGTTCCTTAGACTGGGCAAAGGAAAAACCCTTGTTAGATCAAATTGATGCCTTGTACGAAAAGTATAATGCCACAACCGATGCGGATGCCCGAAAAGCTATTTACCGCGATATCGATAAAGTGTCTGGTGAAGCGGCAAAGTTTGCTATCGCCAATGAATACGATAAAATGATGGGCAACATGGGCGCTGAAGGCACCAATGCTTTTACCTCCTTCGAGCAAACGGTTTATATCGAGGACATCCCGAGTACGGTGGTAGACAAGTTTTTGGCCGTACAAGCAGAACGTTTTAGAAATCCTATTTTACGTTTATTCCATACCGAGCTGGAAGCTGTTTACGAGGAAAAAAATATTGGTTTAGATAACGACAATAGAAAGGCTATCGAAGCCATGTTTGAAGCCATGTTTCCGAATAATAACTACGGTAAGCAAACAGTTATTGGTACGGTAGATCATTTGAAAAACCCTTCTTTAAAAGCTATTCGCGAATATTTTAATACCTATTATGTGCCTAATAATATGGGGGTTATTATGTCGGGAGACTTTGACCCGAATGTGGTTATCAAAAAAATTGATGCGGCATTCGCTTACATGCAGAATAAACCTATACCGGCCTATACTTTTGATGCCGAGAAACCAATTCAGGCACCAATTGTACGCGAGGTGAAAGGACCAAATGCGGAGTACCTTTTCTTGGGCTTCCGTTTTCCAGGTGCTGCAAGTAAGGATGCGCAGATGTTAAACCTTTTGGGTAGCATTTTGACCAATGGTTCTGCAGGTCTTATCGATTTAAATTTAGTGAAATCGCAGAAGCTTTTGGGAGCTGGGGCGTTCCCTTATATCTTAAAAGACTATTCCATGTTGATCTTGCAAGGAAACCCTTCCAAAGGGCAGTCTTTAGATGAGGTAAAATCTTTGCTTTTAGGGCAGCTTGAAAAGTTGCGTAAGGGGGAGTTTTCTGAAGATCTTATTACCTCTATCGTAAACAACGAGCGTAAAGCACAGATCTCTCGTAACGATAGTTATAAGAGCCGTGCCGAGGAGCTGATGAGTACGTTTACATCAGAATTGGATTGGGCAAATGAGTTACGTAACACGGATTGGTTGGCAACAGTAACCAAACAAGATATTGTAGATTTTGCAAACAAGTACCTAAACGACCAAAATTATGTGGCTGTTTACAAACGCCAGGGGCAGGATACGGATGTTGTAAAGGTTGTAAAACCTGAAATTACACCCGTGTCTGTGAACCGAGAGGCAGAGTCTGATTTTCTGGCTAAGGTTAATGCGATGCCGGAGGATGCCATTAAACCGGTGTGGTTAGACTTTGATAAGGATGTACAAAAGGGTAAGTTAAAGGATATTAACGTGCTTGCTGTAGAAAATAAAGACAATGAATTGTTTAGTTTGATTTACCGCTATAATATCGGTAACTGGAACAATAAATTGTTAGGATTAGCGGCTAATTATTTGGAATACCTGGGTACGAAAACCAAAAGTAGTGAGGATTTCAGTAAGGAGTTTTATAAGTTGGCGACAGACTTTTCGGTATCTTCCGGAAATGAAGAAACTAGCATCGCTATATCGGGTCTAAACTCCAATTTTACAGCGTCGGTAAACCTGCTACACGATTTGTTGAAAAATAGTGTCGTAGATCAGGAAGCATTTTCAGCTTATATCGACCGCCTGAAAAAATCGCGTATCAATGCGAAGGAAAATAAGGCTAAAATTATGGAAGGATTACGTTCTTATGCTCGTTATGGTGCCAATAATCCATTTAACTATACATTCACCGATGCAGAACTGGATAAAATAAAGGCCGAGGATTTGGTAAATGTATTACACGACCTAGCTAATTTGGAATATACCGTATTATACTTCGGTCCGAAGAAGGTGCAAGATCTGGTAAAGGTATTGCCAACATTAAAAGCGACGAATGCGGTCTTTTCGAAGGCTCCGGCGGCAACAGCATTTAAAGAAATTGCCACAGATAAAAATCAGGTTCTCTTTGCGACATATAAAATGCAGCAGGTAGAGGTATTCTGGCTGCGGAATTCAGAAGTTTACAATGCCGCATTAACCCCAACGGTATCCTTATTCAACAACTACTTCGGTGGTGGCATGGGGTCTGTTGTGTTCCAAACGATTCGGGAGTCTAAGGCGTTGGCCTATTCTACCTATGCGTACTATGCACAACCGGCGAAAAAAGAAAATAAATATTTCGTTGGTGCCTATGTAGGAACACAGAGCGATAAGTTTACCGATGCGGTACAGGGCATGAATGAGCTTCTTAATGATTTGCCCGAGTCGGTGAAATCTTTTGAAACCGCCAAATTAAGTCTGTTAAAATCTATTGCCAGCGAAAGGGTGCTGAATGCCGGTATTCTAAACAGCTACCTGCAGGCACAACGATTAGGCAATAAAACCGATATCCGTAAGAATGTATTTGAGCAGGTGCCGAACCTTACTTTTTCGGCTATCCAAAATTTCCATAAAAAAGAACTGAGCCATAAACCCTATGTGTACTGTATCGTAGGGGATGAAACAAATCTAAAACCAGAGGATTTGGGTAAGTTAGGGGAATTTAAAAAACTAACGCTCGAACAAATATTTGGTTACTAATACCCCAAAGAGGCCGTCAGAATGATGGCCTCTTTTTTTTATAAGAAAACGTAACTCCGCTGCAAGCGCCCGCTTGTTCCGCTATCCGATTTTCAAAATTCCAGGCATCATTATGTAGGTTAAATCCGCAGTAACAGGCCTGTCTGAATACCTGCCTTTGGTACTGTACTTTTCTGTCGTCACCTCTCCCTATATATACCCAACGTTTTAAAAAACCAGACTGCAGTAGCCTTAAAATAAAATTGTCCATCATTATGCTTTTTTTGTACATGATGGGTATAGCATGCCTGTATACCTTTGATTTAGCTATTCCTAGCTTGCTAAACTATCGGAATATCTGCCAATACATAAGCCGAGAAAATCAGTGTTGTTGCTGCGCATTATGCCCATTACAATCGTACAGCGCTGTACTGTTTTTTCTTAAACTAAAGAATGATATTATAACCAATTATACGTATGAAAACTATCTTTTATTATGCTACACATCTATGCATACTGCTGTTCATACAACTTCAATGCAATACGGTATATGCCCAACAGATTAGCACCATCACGGGCTCTGTTGCTGATTCTACCGGACGGCGATTGGAAGGCGTGAATGTCCGTGCAATAGGCCGTGCAGGCATTGAAACCCGAACCGACCAGAACGGTAACTTTATTCTGGAGGGCAGTAATCTTACGGTGCTGCAGTTTTCTAATGTAGGCTTTATAACGCAGCAGGTAATGCTTACCGACAGCAAGCCATTGCAAGTGATTTTAAAAGCTGTCCATGCGGATGTGGAGGAAGTCGTCATCACCGCCTTCAGCCAGAGGCAGCGTAAGGAAGCCGTCGTCGGTTCGGTAACCTCCGTTGAACCAGGGAAGCTTAAAATTCCAGCGAGCAACCTCACGAATGCCTTGGCCGGACAGATTGCCGGTGTTATTGGCTTCCAGCGCTCCGGACAACCGGGGCAAGACAACGCACAGTTTTTTATCCGTGGCGTTACCACCTTCGGCTATCGGCAGGAACCCTTAATCCTGATTGATAATGTCGAATTATCAACCAATGATTTGGCGCGTTTAAATGTAGACGATATTGCCAGTTTCGTTATCCTGAAGGATGCCAGTGCTACAGCGCTATATGGCGCTCGTGGTGCCAACGGTGTGATATTGGTGCGTACAAAAGAGGGGGCAGAGGGGAAGGCTAATATTAACTTCCGCTCGGAAGTTTCTATGTCGCAGTCGGCAAAAACCTTAGCTTTAGTCGACCCTATTAGCTATATGAGCCTTTACAATGAGGCCACCTTAACCCGCGATCCGAAGCAGCGTTTACCCTTTACGCCAGCAAAAATAAGGGATGTACAGGCCACACTAGATGCTGCTCCCGGAAGCAACCCGTATGTAAATCCGGCTGTAGATTGGCTGGATATGCTGTTCAAGAAAAATGCCATGACGCAGCGCAACAACATCTCCGTTACGGGTGGAGGAAATGTCGCCCGTTATTTTATTGCAGGCTCCTATAATCAAGACCATGGCGTATTGCGCAACGATGTACGTAATAATAAAAACAACAATGTAAACTTTAAAAACTATCAGTTACGATCCAACGTCAATGTTAACCTATCCAAAACCACCGAGTTGATCGTTCGTTTATCCGGTAACTTCAGCGAGTACCGCGGTCCGATTACAGCGGATGGCTCCTTTGCTTCAGACTTATATAATATTGCGATGCACACCAGCCCGGTGCTGTTTCCCGCATTTTATGAACCCGATGAGGCACATAAAAACAGCCAGCATATCCTATTCGGAAATAATGGAACCGCGGGCGGTACCGAGAGCAATAGTATACTCTATAACAACCCCTATGCACAGCTACTTCGGGGGCAGAAACGCTCTTCCGAGTCGCGCCTCTCGGCACAGTTCGAGTTGAACCAAAATTTAGAATTTGTGACCGATGGATTGAAGTTACGGGCTCTTTTTAATACCAACCGGTATTCCTATTTTGATTCACAGCTTGCTTACAACCCCTTTTATTATAATATTAACACCTATAATCCCGACGATAACAGCTACTCCCTGTTATGGTTAAATCCCAAACCTACCGGAAATAATGTCGCTACAGAATACCTGAACTACCACCGTGGAGAACCTAATGCGAATACCTTTGTGTATTTGCAATCTGCCCTGGATTATAACCGTACATTTGGCCATCATACGTTGAGCTCCACCTTAATAGGTACCCTGCAGGAAACGACGTATTCCAGCTCCCGTGATCCACGCACAAACGAATATACGCTGCCCTATTCCCTACCTTTCCGTAACGTAGGCCTGGCAGGTCGCTTAACCTACTCCTTTAAAAATCGCTATTTTACGGAGTTTAATTTTGGGTATAACGGATCCGAGCGTTTTTCCAAAGCCCACCGTTTCGGTTTCTTTCCGACTATTGGCGCATCATGGGTGGTCTCCAACGAAGATTTCTGGGATAAGGACGGGTTTATTAGCAAGTTGAAAATACGCGCAAGTCATGGTTTAGTGGGGAACGATGCGATAGGTAGCCAGCGTTTTTTCTACCTTTCTGATGTAGATTTGGCAAACGGCCCTAACTGGGCGCAGTTTGGTTTTCAGAATCAATACGAACGCAAAGGGGTATTAATTCGCAGTTATGCCAATAGCAATATCACCTGGGAAACTTCGCGGCAGACCAACCTGGCGCTGGAAACCAGTCTCTTAAAAAATTTAAATATCGTTGCTGAGGTCTATAAAAATCACCGTTATGATATTTTACGGGAGCGCTATATCCCATCGACCGAAGGTTTGGAGTCTAGCGTAAGTACGAACCTTGGAAAAGTAGACTCGAAGGGTATTGACCTCTCTGCGGAGTATAGCCGAAGCTTCAGCAATGGAGTATGGGCCGCATTCCGTGGTAATTTCACCTATGCCACCAACAAATATACCTATATCGAAGAACCGAATTACAAAGAGCCATGGCGGCATTTTATCGGTCAGCCTATAGGTCGTGGTTACGGTTATATTGCCGAGCGTTTATTTGTTGACGATCTGGAGGCCGCCAGCTCACCACGGCAAGCCATGTCGGTAACCGATGAATGGGGAAATCGCTACCAAGGCATCAGTCCGCAGGGGGGAGATATTAAATACCGCGATATGAATGGCGATGGTGTTATCGACCATTTAGATCTTGTATTTATGGGCTATCCGAGTACCCCTGAAGTCGTCTTCGGATTTGGCTTCTCTAGCTCCTACAAAGGTTTTGATGTGGCGGCATTTTTCCAGGGGCAAACGCGTGTATCCTTCTTTATTGATCCCTGGCGAACAAGCCCATTTGTTACCAGTCCGCAGAAGTACATCTACGGAAATACACAGGTATTACAAGCCTATGCCGACGACCATTGGTCCGAGGAAAATCAAAATCTCTATGCCCAGTACCCGCGCCTAGGTACTTCGGTAACATCTATTGCCAACAACTTACAAAGCAGCAACTGGTGGTTACGTGATGGCAGCTTTTTGCGTCTCAAGTCGGTCGAGGTTGGTTATACCATTCCTAAAAAAGTCGCTCATCGGATACGGTTAGAAAGCCTACGTGTGTATGCTAGTGGTTTAAACCTGTATACCTGGAGCGCCTTTAAACTTTGGGATCCAGAGCAGGGGGGGAATGCCTTTGCCTATCCATTACAGCGGGTATTTAACATAGGTCTGCATATTAACCTGTAAACATTAACCTCTGATTTTTAAATATTAAGCAACGATGAAAAGTATATATAAAATATTTGTTGTAGGCTCCCTGCTTTTTGGAGGGCTAACAAGCTCCTGTAGTAAATACCTGGATATTGTACCCGATAGCGTTGGCACACTGGATTATGCCTTCCGCAATAGAAATGAAGCCGAAAATTATCTCTTCGGCTGTTACTCTACGATGCAACGCTTTTCGGATGTTATCTATAATCCAGGGTTCACAACCTCTTCGGAAATTATTTACCCGATATTAGAGACCCAGTACTTTAACTCCTCAGGTTTCAACCTTATCCGCGGTATCCAGACCAGTGGTAACCCGGTTCTGGCAGAATGGGACAACCTGTATCGGGCGATTCGGCGCTGCAATATTATGCTGGAAAACATCGATAAACCCATTGACCTTCGCGACGATGAAAAGAAGCGATGGATTGCGGAGACCAAATTTCTGAAGGCTTATTACCATTATCGCTTAATACGGATGTATGGTCCTGTGGTGTTGATAGAAGAGAATAACCCTGTGGATGTAGATATCGAAAAGACCAAACGCAAAAGAGCAACTTTAGACGAGTCTTTTGCCTTTGTTTTACATTTGATGGACGAAGCTATTCCTGATTTGCCGCTGCGCATAGAAAATAGAACGCAGGAATTTGGACGCATGACCAAGTTCATGGCGATGTCCATAAAAGCAGAAATGTTGGCGACAGCAGCGAGCCCTCTTTTTAATGGAAATCCCGATTATACAGGTTTCAAAGATAAGGACGGTACAGTTTTATTTCCACAACAATACGATGCTCAGAAATGGGTGTTGGCTGCGGAAGCCGCCCAAGCAGCGATTGCAGAATGCGAAAAAATTGGCCTCCACCTCAGCACAGATGTACCAACCGCCAATGTGCAGCAGGTATCGCCAGAATTAAAGCAGATTTTAGCGCTGCAGCATGTTATCACACATCGCTGGGAGGAAAATCCAGAGTTAATATGGGGGCTTAACTTCGGCTTTGGCTATCAAGCCTACAGCATGCCGAAGCTTACCGGGCGTGCCGTGGGTATGTCCAACTCGTATCCTTCAAATTGGGCCGTTCCGATTAATATGGTCGATATTTTCTATACCGAAAATGGCGTTCCGATAACGGAAGATAAAACCTGGGACTATAACGGCAGGTTTACGCTGAAAAGTGGCGACGATAAACATCAGCATGTTATCCGCCGAGGGTATGAAACGGTGCAGGCACATTTCAACCGGGAACGAAGATTTTATGCTGCCTTGGGTTTTGATGGCGGAATATGGTTTGGCAACGGTATTTCAGATGAAGATAAAGCTTTTTATGTTCAAGCACGTGGGGTTACGGGGTTAGCGGGGCCGAAGAGTATAAATGCCCGTAATATTACAGGCTACTGGCCCAAGAAACTGGTGCATTATATGACAGTAATGGACGTGGAATTTTCACCCATAGATTTTAAGCTGCCCATGATGCGCTTGGCGGCTTTGTACCTGCTCTATGCCGAAGCGCTGAACGAGGTACATAGTAGTCCGACCGAGCTGGTGTATGACTATGTCGACAGGGTACGCCTACGCGCCGGTTTACCGAAGGTCAGGGATGCATGGGCGAACTTTTCGCGTACACCAGGAAAGGCGCTAACCAAGGATGGACTACGGCAGATTATCCACCAGGAGCGCCGAATTGAGCTGGCCTTTGAGGGGCAGAGTGGCTGGGATTTACGGCGGTGGAAAGAGCTACAAAATGTATTGAGTAGGCCTCTACAGGGCTGGAGCATAAACGAGGAGGATGCCCTATTGTATTATAGACCTGTGGGGGTATTATCGCCAATCTTTGGGCTCCGCGATTACCTATGGCCTTTAAATAATACCGATGTTGTAATAAACGAAAACCTAATACAAAACCCTTATTGGTAGCAATATGAAAAAGATCCATCTAAACTATACAGGTAAATTGTTTACCTATATGCTTTACACACTACTGCTGTTATGGTCCTGTAGCAAAAGCGAATCGCCGGTAGATATTGTCTCTACCGACACAACAAAACCTGGTGTAGTAACCGATATAAAGGTTGAAAACCTGAATGGTGCCGCCCGTATTACCTACAGCCTACCTAAATCGACCAACCTGCTCTATGTGCAGGCGAGGTATCCGATTCGTGAAGGCCACTACCGCGAGTCTAAAACCAGCTTTTATACCGATACCATCCTGGTAGAAGGCTTTTCCAAAGCCGGCACGTATGAGGTGGTCTTAAACACGGTGAGTCGCGCTAATGTAAAGTCGGATCCAGTCGTGGTTAAAGTAAGCCCGAAAACACCGAACTATATTTTGGTCAACGAAGGGCTATCGATAAGCGCCGATTTTGGGGGCGCCTCCTTCGTGGGCGAGAACCCCGATGCAGCACCGATCGGCATACATCTCCTCGCTTTTGATAGCAAGAGCAATAGCTTCGTAGAGAAGGATCCGGAGTATATACACGGCAAGCAGATTGATGTTTCCATCCGTGGGTATGAGCCCCAAGAAAATGAATTTGGTGTTTATACGACAGACCGCTTTGGCAACGTATCAGATACCCGCTTTGTGAAATTAACTCCCCTGTATGAAACCCTATTGGATAAAAATAAATTCTTTACCTACCAGCTACCTAGTGATGCGCCCATTGGTTGGGGCTGGGAGGTAAAATACCTGTTTGACGGCAGCTTAAACGAACCGGGCTGGCATACACAGGGCGAGCCATTAACGGTGGCAACCTTCGGTATTGGTCCGTCAGCAAAGATCAGCCGTTTTGTTCTGTGGAACAGGTTGCCAAATATGTATGCCTATCAGAATCCAAAATCTATAACCCTGTGGGGTTCCAATGTCGATCAGCCGAAGGATGTGCAGTTACCCCGTAATTCTCAGCCTGGAGATGAAGCTGGCGACTGGGTGAATATGGGCAATTTTATCTATCCCAACCCACCCTCTGGCTTGCCGGGAAGCCAGGCGAATGCCGCCGATAATGCCTTTGCTGCACAGGGCATAAACTTTAAAATGCCTAGCTCGGCACCTACGGTAAAGTACATTCGTTTTTTAGTGAACCAAACCTGGGGAGGATTGAATTACGCGAATGCAATCGAGTTATCTTTTTATGGTAGCAATCAGTAATAAACTAAAATTATAATAAGGATGAAAAGACTTTATGTAATGCCCTTGTTGCTGTTCGCTGTATGGCTGCAGCTGGGCTGTGAAAAATATGCCGATGATTATAAGAAATACCTGGAGAATAAAGAAATTGTATATCCAGGATTGGCACAAAATGTTCGTTATTATGCCGGTGAGGGGCGCACGATGTTGGTATGGAACCCCAGTCCGGATCCCAATATTAGCCATTATGAAATCGTCTGGAACAATGGCGATAAAAAAATGAAAATCGAGGCTACCACACACAACCCAACCGATAGCATGCGGGCTATTGTACCCGAATTGGCCGAGTATGTGTATAGCTTTACGATTATCTCCTTTGATAAAGAAGGCAATACATCAATTGGGCAGCAGATTCATAATGTGCGGGTGTATGGTCCAAATTTTCGGTCTATCCTTTTAAACCGATTGCCGGATCTGCAGAACCCATATGACGTAGATGATGCCGGGCAGCTGCGTTTAAAGTTTCTTACCGCCGATAGCATGAATATTACTACCCGGGTATCTTATGAAAATAGGGTAGGGCAGCGCCGTATTTTACATCTTCCCGCCCAGGAACATACCTTAGTATTACCCGATTATAAGTATGGTACAGCCATACAGTACCGATCGGGGTACGCCCCGGAGCCTAATGCTATCGATACCATCTATAGCCTTGAAGACGCCTATTTTCCGCCGGTATTACGCCCGGTTGATAAAGCCAAGTTTGGTGCCATTAGCCTACCAAACGATGCTGGAACGGCTTGGGGATGGGTACTACCGAATTTATGGAACAACAGCTACGATGAACCGGGCTATCATAGTGCCGATGTAGGGATGCCGGCTTCGTTTACCATAGATATGGGTACCCAGTATAGCTTGTCGAAGATAAAACTATGGCAACGCATGTCGTCGGTATATGATGCCGGAAACCCCAAGGTCCTGGAAATTTGGGGTAGCAATAATCCGTCGGCAGATGGTAGCTGGGACTCCTGGTCCAATCTCGGCCGTTTTACCATTCTTAAGCCTTCTGGTTTACCGCAGGGGCAGCAGCATGAGGACGACATCCGTATGGCTAAAAATGGGCATGATCTTATTTTTGAGGGGCAACCTGCTGCCGTACGATACCTACGTTTTAAGGTTTTGGAAACTTGGGGAGGTAACAATTTTATACATATTATAGAAATAACACCATATAGTAAGGATTAGGTGTACCTTTAACAGCTTTAGTATAATTTTTATTGAAAAATAATAAGTGTTGGATTAGCGAACATTTGTTGTGGCTTAGGATGAATGTATAGTATGAATGTACTGGATGAACTGATACGAGGGAATGAAAAAGCTTTTGAAGAGGTTTTCGAAAGCTATCATACCCCTTTGTACAACTTTATTCTCGAAAAGACAAAATCACATGATATGGCGAAGGAGGTTGTGCAGATTACTTTTATTAAGTTATGGCACAACCGGGAGACGCTGAAAGCAGATGTAAGCCTCTCCAAACAGCTGTTCAGGATGGCAAAGAATGCTTTTATTGATGAGTACAGGCGTAACCAACGGCACAATATGTTAGATATTACAACGGTACAACAGGAGTTATTTAATAACGATGTGCTAGATGCGGTACAGCTAAAGGATACACAGCAGCGGTTGAATCAGCTTATTGCGGCTATGCCGCCTATGCGGCAGCATGTGTTTTACATGAGTCGAGTTTTGCAGTTTAGCCATAAGGAAATTTCTCATATCCTTTCCTTGTCATCGAAAACCGTTGAAAACCATATTTCTTTAGCGATACGGCATTTAAGGATGTTTTTTTAAGTTTAAAATCTTAGATTTAGGACCTAAACGTTAGCGTGCATAGTAAGGATACCCATAAAACAAAGGATAGGGACAACCTACAACCGGATTTATCAGCAGCAGAGAAAAAATCCTCCCACGAAATGGAGGATATCGCCAGCGGCTTCGATGAAACGGAATGGGAGCATTATATACAGCAAAATGCGAAACCTTTGCCTGAGGAAATTAGCCTGGAATTATACGAGAACATACAAAAGCAAACACTATATGCCGATTCCGCCAGTCCTAAACCCCGAAGAATAAAATATTTCTATGCTGCTGCTGCTGTGGCGGCGGCGCTGCTGTTGTTAGGTGGTTTTATCGCTTTAGGGGTTTTTTATCTCCCCGAAAGAACTGCCGTGGATCCTGTTTCAGCAACCCTTGGTAGGTATAGCGAGCAGGTAAATAGCACAGATACAGTTCAAATTATTGTATTACCCGACGCTTCTATGGTACAGCTGGCTCCGCGTAGTAAACTCAGGTATCTGCAAAATTTCAGTGCCAGGGCAAGGGAGATATCCCTCGAAGGGGAGGCTAAATTTCAGGTTAGTAAGGATGTAAATAGACCATTTTCGGTGACCTGTAGGGGCTTGGTGACCCAGGCTTTAGGGACAGTTTTTACCGTTAAAGAGACAGCATTACAAACCGAAGTGATACTGCATGAGGGAAAGGTGAAGGTTTTTGCTGCAGGCGATACACAAAGGGTATCCTACCTGCATGCGGGTGATAGGGTTAGGTATGACGCCAAGGAAAATACCTGGGATTTTATCGCTGCACATCAGACTAAAACCGAACTGCCGGAACAGCGCGCAACACTACAAACCAATGCTGCTGAAGAAGTGGATATTAAATCGGTCTACACCGTAGAAAATGGGCAATATATATTTAAAAACGTAAAGTTTAGCCTATTAATTGCCGCATTGGAGACCATTTATACCTGCAAAATAGGCTATCCACAGGATATGGCGCAGCAAAATATGTACCTAAGCATAGATACAGGACAATCGATTACTACGGTGTTGAATACCATCGTGCAGCTGAATGACCTGCAACTTAAAAAAATGGGAAGCCATGCCTTCCATATCGACCATAAAAACTAAAAAAAAATCTACGCCTCGATTAGGGGATACCCCCAGTTATAATCGTTTATAGGTAAATAATCAGTGTAGCGAATTATGTTTCAGAAATTCATCCTTGGTGTAGGGTTTGGAATTTCCTTGCTCCTAGGTGCAGTGAATACTATTTTTGGACAACAGCGGGGAGGCAGTGTTCAAGGTATTGTGACCGATGTAGAAGGAAAAGCAATAGCCTATGTAAATATTTCGGTGAAAGACCGGACTGGGGCTGTGCTGTTTAAAACTACGACGGATACGGCAGGGAAGTTTAAGCTCTCGGAGTTGCCTGTGGCTATTTATAGCTTCACTTTTACGAATATTAGCTACTTTAGAAAGCAGGTTACCGGTGTAGATGTGAAAGCCGGAGCAACGAATAATCTGATTGTAAACCTCAGGTTAAAAAGCCAGGAGATTGCCGATGTGGTGGTGGTGGGCTACGGTACGCAGCGCAAAAGTGACGTTACCGGCGCTATTTCCTCTGTTGCTGCAACGCTTTTAAAAGAGCAGCCCGTTGTCAATGTGCAGTCGGCACTGCAGGGCAAAACATCGGCTGTGCAGATTACACAGAATTCGGGCTCCCCCGGATCCATTGCTCAGGTAAGAATACGAGGACTGACTTCGATAAATAATGCCGATCCTTTGTATGTGGTAGATGGTATACCTTTGGCATCCAATGCCATAAATAGCATTGACCCTGCTTCTATTGCATCTGTCGATATTCTTAAAGATGCCTCCGCACAGGCTATTTATGGATCGCGGGGTGCTAATGGGGTGCTATTGATAAAAACAAAGTCGGGAACGGATGGCCCTGCTCAAATTACATTCAGTACCTTTCAGGGGCTGTCGAAGGTGCGTAAGTTGTTGGATATGGTTTCGGCATCCGATTATATTGCCTTACATGAGGAGGCATATAATAATGCAGGCCAGCAGTCGCCCTTTACAAAGCCGGCATCTGCTTATACCGAAACAACAAACTGGCAGCGTGAACTCTTTCGTACGGCGCATATGCAAAACTATAATGTTGCCCTTGCAGGTGGTAGCCAGCAGTTGACCTACCGCGTTAGCGGTGCATATTTGGGGCAGGATGGTACGTTAAGAGGGTCGGATTATAGAAGGCTAAATATCGCAAATACCCTAAACTTAAAACCTAAAAGTTACCTTGAATTTGGCGAAACTTTAACGCTGAATCGTTCGGTTACCCACCGTGTGGCAACAGATTTCGGTGCTAATGTGATCAACGATGCTATGGCTATGGACCCTACTATTCCTGTGCGCGACAAGGAGGGTAATTTTACGGCTACAGAATATTCAGATATCGTTAATCCGCTAGCCAAAATCCATTACCTATATAGCCATTGGCCTACGACAGCGTGGGGCTTGCTCGGTAATGTATTTATGCAGGTAAAACCATGGGCGGGGTTGCGCTTGAAATCTTCCTACAGTGTGGACCTAAAATTTTCGGATTATAAGCAATTCACACCGACCTATCAGGTAGCACCCAATTTTAATAACCCGGTATCCCGGATGTATCAGCAGAAAGATTTGGTAAACAGCTGGACCTGGGATAATACGGCAACCTATGATTTTGTACTGGCCGCCCGGCATCAGTTTACAGTGCTGGCGGGGGTATCTGCACAGCGGTATTCTTTTGATAATCTGTATGGCGCTAACCAAGGACAGCCCGGTAATGCGCCTTACCTGCACTACCTGGATGCTGGAATCTCGGGGCAGCAGGTTGGCGGCAGACAGCAAAACTGGAGTCTTTTGTCGTATATGGCCCGGGTAAATTATAACCTGGAGGACAGTTATTTTGCAACCCTAACCATCCGTCGAGATGGGTCCTCTAAATTTGGAGCAAATTATAGATACGGCAATTTCCCTTCGGCTTCCGTCGGCTGGAACCTGAAGAAGGCATCCTTTTTATCGGATGTTGAACAGGTTAATGCATTTAAAATACGTGGTAGCTGGGGGATTGTGGGTAATCAGGCCAGTGTGGGGTATTATGATTATGCCGCCGGCATACAAAACGCCTATTATGCCATCGGTCTTCCAGCCGTTGCACAGCCTACTGGCGAACCGTATAGTTTGGCAAATCCCAATTTGCGTTGGGAGCAGGTACAGCAGTGGAATGTAGGTTTTGATTATGCACTACTTAAGGATAGGCTTACAGGAACCATAGATTATTACGAAAAACGTACTGTCGATATGTTGATGCGCTTGAATATTCCTGCCATTTCCGGATATACGGAAAGTCCGCGGCAGAATGCGGGTACCATGAAAAACTCGGGTTTAGAATTTTCAATGAATTTTATGGATTCTCCTTCGCATCATTTCAGTTGGAATATTGGGGTACATTTTGCAACGATTAAAAACCGTATTGAAAAGGTAATGTGGGAAGGACAGCACATTTATAGCGGCAATATAAAACCCGGACAAACACAGCTTACCCGCGTAGGGCTGCCTGTAGCGTCATTTTATGGTTATGTGACCGACGGAATTTTCCAAAACCAGCAGGAAATCGATGGGGCAGCAAAGCAGAACCCGGGTACGGCGCCAGGAGATATCCGCTTTAAGGATCTGAACAACGACGGTGTTATTGATGAAAAAGACCAACAATTTCTGGGATCACCAATTCCGAAACTGACCTACGGCTTTAACCTGGGGGCAACGTTTAAAGGTTTCGATTTTTCGGCTTTTTTTAATGGGGTATACGGCAATAAGGTATTGGCAGCCTACCAGTATTATACCCATGGTTTTTTTATTTCGAATTATAACTTGGAGCGTGCAGCCTTAGGGCGCTGGACGGGGCCGGGCACAAGTAATACGATGCCACGCCTTACGGCCAGCGACCCCAACAATAATAGTAGGGTATCGGATTATTACCTGCAGCGAGGTTCTTTCTTGCGGTTACAAAACCTAACCTTGGGGTATACCCTAAAATCGGGTGCCATAAAGGGGTTAAAGGATACTCGTTTTTATGTGTCTGCACAAAACTTACTGACAATTACGCGCTATACCGGATACGACCCTGAGGTAGGGCAGCAGTATAGTGGTAGCGGTGGTACCCTGGATATGGGTATAGATAATGGCAATTACCCACAGAGCAAAACGGTCGCTGTCGGCGTAAATATTTCTTTTTAATAACCTTGGTAATAGAGCAGATGAAAATAATGAGATATACGTTTTTTAGTGTGTGTTTAATTTGGTTGTGTATGGGCTGTAATGGATTTTTAGACGAGGTCCCTACAGCTCAACAAGCTACAGTTAACTATTATAAAACGGCTGAGGATGCTGTGCGTGGTGTTACTGCAGCGTATCGCTTAATGAAAGACCAGGCTTATGCGGGCTATTCGCCCAGCTCCTTTGGGGATGTACGTTCTGATGATGCCCATAAAGGTGGTGGCGGTGCTTCGGATCAAGCTCTATTACAACAGCTCAAACTATTTACAGCAGGGCCTGAAAACGGATATGTCTTTAATGCCTGGCGGGATAATTTTAGAGGTGTATTTTTAGCCAATACCATTCTGCAGAAGGTACCTCCGATAGCGATGGATGCTAAGTTGAAAACTCGGGTTTTGGCCGAAGCTTATTTCTTGCGGGCTTACTATTATTTTCAGTTGGTGCGCCTGTTTGAAAGGGTACCGCTGCTGTTGGAGCCGCTGGAGAACGGTAAATATGATGTTCCACAGTCGGAGGCTACAGTGGTGCTGGCGCAGGTAGAAGCCGATTTACAAATCGCCATGCAGGGCCTGGAAAGTAAGGCACAGCAACAGAAAGAAAATTATGGGCGGGCGACTGAAGGTGCTGCCAGGGCGTTGTTGCTGGAGTTGTATATGTGGCAGCATAGGTGGGTAGACGCGCAGCAGATTGGAGACGAAATTATGCAGAGCAAAGCTTATAGTTTGGTAAATGATGTAACAGAAATATGGACCATCGCCGGCGAGTTTGGCTCTGAATCGATTTTTGAGGTCAACTGCGAGAATATTCCGGGTAAGGGAACGGGGAACTTACTTAATCTATTTATGAATCCGCGAAACACTTGGGGTTATGGTTTTATCGTGCCATCTAAGAGCCTGGTAGCTGCATTTGAGCCGGGAGATCCACGCCTTACTGCTACCGTAATACAGCACGGGCAGCTGCTACCCGATGGTACTATTGCCAACACGGCAGCCAGTGAAACTGGATACTGGAACCGTAAATATTGGCTCCCAAAAGATCAAATTCCAACTGCCACTGGCGGAACCAACGCCGATGGCCCCACCAACGATCGTATTTTTGGCCTTGCACAGGTGATGTTATGGACTGCAGAAGCGGCTTACCATAATGGAAATATCAGCTACGCTACGAGCTTGGTAAACCGTATTCGTGAGCGCGCCCGTAAGCATAGTGGAAATACAGATATGACGATTCTTCCAGCATATGCACGTGTTACCTTGGCGCAGATTTATCAGGAAATGCGGGTGGAAACCGCGCTGGGGGAGCACCGTAGGTTTTATGAGCTGGTGCGTACAGGTAGAGCCGCTGCGGTGTTACCCAATTTTAAAAAGGGTATCCACGAGCGTTTGCCCATTCCATTATCCGAAATCCAATTGAGCGCTGGGCTGCTGAAACAGAATATTGGCTATTAACGTATCCGCTTCTTATAAGGGGAAATTTACATGTATACTATAAAGACAAATGAAAAAAAGGATGACTAGAATGTTTTCAAACCTTAAGGTGCAATTCATCGCCTTGGGTCTACTGGCGTTAGGGTGCCATGCATCGCAAGCGCAAACCTTAAAAAATGTGGGTAAAGCGGTTAAGGAATGGACTGTCCCTTCGGGGAAAATAAGCTTTAACCTTAACTCCGGATTGGTAGATTACCGTTTTAATAATGGTGCCGTATTAAAAAATACCATGGGCTATGTGGATCTGCTGCATGTGGGTATTAAAACCTCTGCATCCTTCCATAAACATGCGATACAGGTTGAGGATAAGGGGACGGCAGGAGCGAAAACTACAACGGTAACCTTTAGTCATGAGGATCCAAGTGGCTTGGTGATGAGGCAGATTTTTACGCAGAAAAAAGGAGAACAGCACCTGCTGTTGCGCTTACTGCTGACCAGTAAGGATGGTCGTATGCTGGAAACCAGAAATATTAGTCCGCTAAGTCTTGATCCTAAAACTGCTGGATCGGCATATTTTCCCTGGGAGCAACCGATTGTGGTAGACCTACCTTTCGACAATGATAACTGGGGCAAACTGTTGGCTTTACCCTGGCCAAAAGAAAATCAAGATGCTATTTTAGATGGAGTTAGTCATGAGGTGGCGATGCTGTACGACCAAAAGACATATAAAGGTCTTACAATAGGTAGTTTAGAACACGACTTCTGGAAAACGGGTATTACCTACAAATCCACCCAGGAGAAGGGGATATTAACCGATTTTACAACATACGGAGGTGCTGCACGTCCGGATAACCCGAATCTTCCCATGAACTTTGGTGGGCAGGATGGCACGCATGATGTAAACCCGCATGGAACCATGTTGGCGACGGAGTTACGCTCGCCCTTAATTTTTCTGGAGGCCTCCGATGACTTCCGTATTTCGAATGTAAATTACGGTAAGGCACAGGTAGAAAGCTCGGGTAGCTTAACGTGGAACGGTAATGCTCCGATGTATTGGAATAGTTTTTCTGTGGAGGGCGTTTTAGGGCATGAGGGTATTATGATGCCGCCGGATGTTTATAAAATTATTGATTTTATAAAAGGACTCGATCAGCTTAATAAAGACGGTAAGCCGGTGTTGAGTATTGACTCTTACGACCAGGGGATTTATTCTACGCAGGTACTGAAAGAAATTGGTGACTACGCACGTGCGCATGGACAGGAGCTGGGTTTTTATTGTAGCCCATTTTCGTTATGGACCTGGAGTGACCAGATTAATAGCGCCATCCTTCCCGGTACGACGGTGCCACTGCGGGAGGTGATATTGCGTGATAACAACGACAAGCCTATTCCTTTTAAAGATGGCCAATGGGGGGCTTTTCCGATGGATCCTACCCACCCGGCAACGCGTGCTTCTATGATCAACCAGATCGAAAAGGCGCATGCCATAGGTGCTAAATTTATAAAAATTGATTTCCTGACGGCAGGTTCTTTTGAAGCCAAGAAATGGTATAACCCTCATATTCGTACAGGTATGCAGGCCTATAACTATGGTATGAAAACTTTTAAGCATCTGGTCGATTCAATTATGGGTACGGATGTATTTATCACCATGGCAATATCGCCTATGTATCCGCATCAATATGCGCATACCCGCTTCGTATCGACGGATGTGCACTCGCATCTGCGCGATAGTCAGCCGGGGTTTTCGCATTACGGCAGTACTGCAGCATCTATGATTACTGCATCACATATGGGATGGGTACAGGGCACTTTATGGCCGTATACAAATATGGATAATCTGGTGATGCGTAAGTTTCAGCAGCATACAGAGTTGACGGAAAGCGAGGTGAAGGTGCGGGTAATATCGCTGGTAACTATGGGGAGTATATTGGGCGATGGTTCCGATTACCGTGATCCTTTATCCGCGCAGCGCGCAAAGAAATACCTTAATAACCCTGCCGTTGCTGCTTACTTCCGTGCGCCCAAAGCATTTATGCCGC
Organism: Sphingobacterium sp. Mn56C; assembly: GCF_049319645.1. Taxonomy (NCBI): domain Bacteria; kingdom Pseudomonadati; phylum Bacteroidota; class Sphingobacteriia; order Sphingobacteriales; family Sphingobacteriaceae; genus Sphingobacterium; species Sphingobacterium sp. Mn56C. The sequence continues at coordinate 51,617 of NZ_JBMOUC010000008.1, read as the reverse complement.
TAAAACTATCGGAGGGTGAAAGTATGGACCAGCAGTTGTCGTTCTACTTACCGGGGGAGCAATTTCTATTATCGGCATTTAACTTCGATGAGAAGCAGTTTTTTGAAGCCAGTTTTGACCTTCAAAAAATAGGTCTTCCAAAAGGAAATTACAAGCTGACCGACTTTTTTACGGGCCTTGAAGTCGGCAGAATTCGTCGTGGCGATAGGAAGTTGCTGATGCCTGTAAAGGTGCGAGATGCGGAGTTGTGGGTTGTCAGTAAAATAAATTAATAGTCGTAAATAAGTTTTTAAATGATGAATAGAAGAGAAGCCATCGCAAGTTTGGCCTTGCTGGCGGGAGGCATATGGATAACAAAATCCTGCGCTCCGGCGGCCGGAGAAGCGTCTATTGTGTTACAAAATTATAGCCTAAGTAAGGCGGATGAAGAATTGCTTGCTATGCTGGTGCGCAGCATCATGCCGTTGGACGGCACAGAGCCTGATGACATAAAAAACCTGCACCTCTTTGTGATGAAGATGGTAGACGACTGTCATAGCGCTGAAGAACAAAAGCAGTTTGTGGATGGACTAAAAAGCCTGAAAAATGGGGGGTGGGAGACTAAAGATCTGGGAAAGGCGAAACCATTTTCCGAAGCTACAGAAGCCGAACGTATGGCTTTAGTTGGCGATTTAAATCGTGCTGATGATGCTGTGCTTAAATCTTTTTTTGAAATAACAAAGCGTAGAACCATCCAGGGGTATACAAATTCCGAATATCTGATGAAGGGTAGGGGAACTTACGAGCTTATTCCGGGAAGATACAATGGATATGCTAAAGTATAAATTGAAGCGAAAAATTTAGATGAAAATTAAAGATAATGTGTATGATGCCATTGTAATTGGCTCGGGAATAAGTGGCGGCTGGGCCGCAAAGGAGTTAACAGAGAAGGGGCTGAAAACTTTGCTGTTGGAGCGTGGTCGTGATGTTAAACATGTTAAAGACTACCCAACCACCAATAAGTACCCATACGAGTTTGAACATCGCCTGGAGGTTACCCAAAAGTTACGGGAGGAAAACCCTATTGTGAGCAAGTGTTATGCTTTTAACGAAGATGCCGAGCATTTCTTCGTGAAGGATAAGGAGCATCCGTATAAACAGGAAAAACCTTTTGATTGGATTCGAGGGTACCAGGTTGGGGGTAAATCTTTGTTATGGGCTAGACAGACACAGCGCTGGAGCGATTTTGATTTTGAAGGTCCGCTGCGTGATGGTTTTGCCGTCGACTGGCCTATACGTTACCAAGATATTGCTCCTTGGTATGATCATGTCGAGCAGTTTGTCGGTATTGCAGGCAATAAAGATGGCTTAGCTTCATTGCCTGATGGTATCTTCCAGCCAGGATTTCCTTTGAATGCAGTTGAAGATTATTTTAAAGCGGGCATGAAGAAGCATTTTCCCGACCGCCATATGATCTCGGCACGCTGTGCCCACCTGAGCGATCCGCAGCAGGTGCATATCGACCAGGGCCGGGTAAAATGCCAGCACCGTACCTTATGTCAGCGCGGTTGCCCTTTTGGCGGCTATTTCAGTAGTAATTCATCGACATTGCCTTGGGCAGAGCGTACCGGAAATCTGACTTTACGTCCATTTTCCGTGGTAGAGTCGATTATCTATGATGATGCTACCCAAAAGGCAAAAGGTGTGCGTGTGGTGGATACGCAAACTAAGGAAAGTATGGAGTTCTATGCAAAGATTATTTTTGTGAATGCTGCAGCAATCAATACCAACCTGATCCTGTTGAATTCTACTTCTGCACGATTCCCGAATGGCTTGGGCAACGATAGTGGGGTATTAGGGCAATATGTTGCATTCCATAATTATAGCACCAAGGTATATGCCGATTATGACGGCGATCTGAATCGCTATAAGATCGATGGCCGCAATCCGGCGGGTGGTGGTTATATGCCGCGCTTCCGGAACCTGTACCAGCAGGAAACGGATTTCTTGCGTGGTTATGCCACTGGGCTGTGGGCTATGCGCTCCAGCTATCAAGATACATCGGGTTATGGTGCTGACCTCCGTGATAATATAGCGAATCCGAAGTTAGGACATTGGTGGATGGGCGCACAAATGATGGGGGAAACTATCCCTAAAGCCGGAAACAGGGTCTACTTAGATAAAAATGATAAGGATGCTTGGGGTATTCCTTTGTTAACTATCGATGTAGACTACGACGATAACGACGATAAGATGTCAAAGGATTTTGTGGAGCAGTTTAGCCTGATGTTTGAAAAGGCGGGTTTCCATAATATCCATTCGGCTATAGATAAGCAACCTCCGGGATTAGATATTCATGAAATGGGTGGCGTGCGGATGGGGAGAGATCCGAAGACCTCCATGTTGAACGAGTTTAACCAGCTGCATGCCTGTAAAAATGTGTTTGTAACCGATGGCGCCTGTATGACATCCACCTCGACGCAAAACCCATCTTTAACCTATATGGCGTTAACAGCACGCGCGGTAGCCCATGCGGTCGAAGCGTTGAAAAAAGGAGATCTGTAGGGGTTTTAAAAAGTTAACAACGTTCTGGCGCAACCATCCCTTGCTGCCAGAACGTTATTGTAGGGTTTAAATATCAGATTTTACGTTTTTCATACTGCCGTTGTATAGCACTTTTACCGTTTTTCTGTCTTTGTTATATAACTTCAGATGGGTAACAATTCCATCTTTCCAGCTCATATCAATAGTAATATTGCCCTTAGCACGCAATCCTTTTACTTCCCCCTCTTTGCTCCAATCTTTTGGTAGTGCAGGCAACAGTTCAATATGATCGGGATTGTTTTGTACCAACATTTCAGCGATGGCAGTAGCGCCGCCAAAGTTACCATCGATTTGGAAGGGAGGTCCTGCGGTAAGCATATTGCCATAGGAGCCACCGCCAGCACCATAATTGATATGGGTATCCGTACGCGGTACCAATAACTGTCGGAACAGTTTATAGGCTCTTTCGCTATCCTTTAGTTTTGCCCAATAAATCATTTTATAGGCTATAGCCCAGCTAGGGCCGTCATCACCACGTACTTCTAATGTTTTTTTCGCCGCCTCAGCCCATTCCGGTGTTCCATTAACGGTAATCTGATCAGCAGGATACAAGCCATAAAGGTGTGAAATATGGCGGTGCTCAGGGTCTGTTTCACCATACTCCTCCAACCATTCCATAATACGACCATCCTGAGCAACCTGTGCTACCGGTGGCAATTGTGGTAAACGTGCGCGTAAGGTATCTACAAAAGGGTCGTTTAATTGCAACACCTCATGGGCATGAATAACATTGCGGAATAGCTCGTTGGTAATCTGGTTGTCGATGGTAGGCCCCATACACACATTTGCATGTTGACCATTAGGGAGGTAAAAAGCATTTTCCGGCGATACCGAAGGCCCTGTTACCAGCCAGTTTTTTGTGGGATGTACCATTAAGGAAGCATTGTAAAATTGTGCAGCTCCGCGTAGAATAGGGTAGATACGTTTTAGGTATTCTACATCCTCTGTATAGGCATAATGGCTCCAAAGATTGTTGCATAACCATCCCGAACCCGCATTTGCTATACCCCAGGATGCAGCCTCTCCCGGCTCTGTATACCCCCAGATATTGGTGATAACATGTGCCACCCATCCTGGAGCATTGTAGTATGCCTTTGCTGTTTTGGCACCATTCTCCAAGAGTCCATCCACCAAATCAGCCAATGGTAATTCCAGCTCGCTCAAGTTTGCCGCGCCCAAGTGCCAATGGTTCATCTGCACATTTACATCCAGGTGGTAGTCGCCGTTCCATGGCGTTTGTATCTGGTTGGCCCATAATCCCTGCAGGTTTGGAGGTAGCAATCCCAAGCGGGTGCTGCTAATACTTAAATAACGGCCGTACTGAAAAAATAAAGCACTCAATCCCGGGTCTTGCTGCGGTTGTGATTGGTAATTTACCAAGCGTTGGTCGGTAGGCGTATTTTCCTGGTTGAAGGTACCAAAGCGTAACGACAAGCGGTTGAAAAGTTTACCAAAATTGGTTTTATGTTGCGCAAGCTCGCTATCCCATTTACTATTTTTTGCTGTGTTTATCAGCTTATTGCTACGCACCAGGAAGGGATTGTTTTTGTAGTCCGTATCGGTGGTAATATATAAAATCACCTCATCGGCATCCTTCACCTGTATGCTATTGTCGTTATAATTTACTTTACCACCTTTAGCATTTGCTGTAACGCGGGTTATAAACTGCATCCCCCTGCCATCGATACCGTTTTCCAACTGCCCAAGCATAATCAATTGATTGTTATCAATCTTTTGAATAGCCTTTTCTGCACGTGTAAGCTTAACGTTGATATTTATTTTTTTAGATTTATTAGCCTTTAAGCGTATAAAGCCAGCATCGGTGTTAAAGCTTGTAAAATATTCACGTGTATAGTGCGTATCGCCAATCTGGAAGGTTGTCGTTGCTACGGCAGACTGCAGGTCTAGTTGTCTGCGGTAGTTCGTTACGGGCGTCTTATTATCCAAGTTGTAGTCGATCAAAAGATCGCCCATCGTCTGAAAACATCCCCATTGTGGTCCGCCAGATCCAGGCCCGGTACAAATAAAGTGTTTGTTTATAAGATCTTGGGCGACCTCATTTTTGCCGGCTAAGAGTAAGTTACGGATATCATCAAGATATTTGTTGGCCTCATAGTTATTGGCATCCTGTGGTGCTCCCGACCAGAGCGTGATATCATTCAGGGTAATATTTTCCTGTTGAATTCCCCCATCAGGCATTAAGCCCAATTTACCATTTCCCAAGGGGATATGTTCTTCCCACTGTTTTGCCGGTTTATTGTACCATAGCGTAAGGTTAGGGTCTTTTTTTTGTGCGCCTGCAGCCCAGGGTAACAGGGTTATACTAAGCACGGCAATTTTTATTATATTCTTTGTAAGCATAAGATACTGTTGGTTTAATAATTTGATAAAGGCTATTTTAACTTATGCTCCGGAAAACCACTATCCTCAAGTTTAATGCGGTAAACGCCAGCTAACGCAGGGTTCGGGTCGTCTATAGCGGATGTGGTAATATACAGCTCATTAAATTCTGGGCCACCAAAGGTGCAGGAAGTAGGGTTTAATGCAGGCACAGGTATGTCGCCGACAATTTTTTGAGTATCTAGGTCGAAGATCAAGATTTTGCTTCCCCCCCAGTTAGCGATATACAATTTGCCGCTTTTTGATAGCGTCATACCATCTAATGTGGTTCCATCTGTTAAGGTAAAAATGGTTTCTGCCGTACCTAAATTTTCTCCATCGTATGGAAACTTGCGTACCGTATTAAGCTTGGAGTCTATAAAATAGAGAGAACCATCTTTAAAAACAATACCGTTAGAAATAGTAACCCCAGTTAGTAAGGCCCGGCTCGTTGCACCCTGAATATGATATAGAGTAGCATCGGGTTGTAAGGTTGCTCCGGCACCATTGTTTACATTGTTCATACTCCCCAGCAACCAATTGCCGTAGGGGTCTACAGCCCCATCGTTATAGCGGTAATTAGCTTGCTGCTCAGGCTGACTGATAAATTTTTTTTCAGATGTTTCCAGGTTAAAGGTATAGATGCCACTTTCAAGTGCAATATGTATGACATTTGGATCTTGCGTAAACGCCAGGCAACTGATATACTCTTCAAAGGTATACCCTGTAGATTCATTGGTTTTAGCATGCCAAACATAAAACTTTTTGGACATGATATCCACAAAGAATAGGGCCTGTAATCTTTCGTCCCAAAGTGGGCCTTCGCCCAAGTGTAATGGATGCTTGTGAATGATTTCCATAGTGTTAAGTGATTGTAGTGTATAAAAAAAGGTCATAAAAAAGGGGACTGCGAGATACAGCCCCCCCAATTCCTATATTTTTTTGGTCTGTTAGGAACTACTATTTAACTTCTTCTAATAAAAGAACGACAGATCTTCTGTTGTTTTCTAAAATAGGATTAATACCTACTTTCATTAAGAAATCACCAGAAAGCACCAAATCATTTTGTAAGTAGCTACCCGACTTGTACAAGTTAATTTCAGTGATTTTGTAGTTTTTATTTGCATCTAAACCATCCCATTTAATAGGGTTTGTAGTTTTAGAAACATGCGTATATTTCGTTAAGTAGTTAAACATAACCGCCTTCGATTTATCTTTACTTACATAACCCAAACTAGCGTGATTTGTTTCTCTAGGGTTTGCAAATCTATATAAGTCGCCATGCCAAACGATATCTTTGTACAAGTTGTAGTTTTTAACAGCCTCCTGTGCAAATTTTAATTCCTCATCGTGAAGCTCCTCTAAGTTTAAGTCGAAGCCCATTTTACCCATTCCAGCAACGTCAACTTTAAATTTGATGTCTTGATTACCGAAAGTGGTAATGTGGTTTGCACTAGCAATAGCAGGGAAGAACAACGAGTTTTCATATTGAATAAAAATTCTGTCGTAAGGGTCCGTGTTATCACTTGGCCAGTACTCTGTAAAGTATTTCAACGAACCGTAGTCTACACGGCCACCGCCACCAGAACACAACATCATCGGTACTTTAGGATATTTCGCACGGAATCTCTCCAACACCTTGTACAATCCGAAAGTGTAGTCTGTATAGAAGTTGTTTTGATCTTTTTGGTACGCTGAATATGCATTATAAATTACCGCATTACAGTCCCACTTCACATAAGCCAAACCTGGGTTGTCGGTAAATAATTTATCCATCATATTAAAGATGAAATCCTGCACTTCAGGGTTTGAAAGGTCTAATACCAATTGGTTTCTGAAATAGTACTCGTCACGAGCCGGTTGTTTTACGACCCATTTCGGGTGTTTTTCGTACAACTCACTCTTCGGGCTTACCATCTCCGGCTCTACCCAAATACCAAATTCAACACCTGTTTTTTTCGCTTCTTTAACAATAGAGAAGATACCGTTAGGAAGTTTCTTTTTATTTACCTCCCAGTCGCCTAATGCCGAAGTATCTGCATTTCTAGGGTATTTATTTCCAAACCAGCCATCATCCAATAAGAATAAATCAACGCCTAATTTTTTAGTGTTTTCTAATAGGTGAGAGATTTTTTTCTCATCGAAATCAAAGTACGTGCTCTCCCAGTTATTCAATAACGTAAGGCGCTCTCCGTTGCCATCCAATAAGCGGCTATTGCGTGCCCACTCGTGTAAGTTACGGCTACCTTGACCCAAACCTTGCGTCGATAAAGTGAAAGTAAAACGTGGGGTAACAAACTCTTTATTAGGTGCTAAAGAGTAATGAGACGCATAATTGTTGATACCCGCAATAATACGTACATTTTCTTGTGGGTCCTTTTCGAAGTCTACACGGAAGTTACCAGACCAGTCTAAGCCACCCAATAACACTGTACCTTCATTTTCAGCAATCGGATTATCGATAGATAAAGCAAAGTACGAAGTTTGGAAAAGGTTTGTTCTCGACCCTAGTTTGCTATCCAATGTTTTAATGCCGTGTGTTAATTTTTGTGTTTCCGGCTGCATCTCTGCAATCCAGTCGCCATGGTAGTTTCTTAAATAAAAATCAGAACCTTTAACACTGATATTTGCAGATGCATATTTCACCAATTTAACAGCTTTTTTCTCCTGATGTTTTATCACCGCCCACTGCTCAATTACATTCTCCTTAACATTCGTTAAGTAGTGTAACTCCACAAAGAAAGGGTATACCTGATCTTTTAACGTTACGACAACATGCTTTTGGTTAGGCGATTTATCTTCAATTTTGTGATCCACATATTTCAAATCTAAAGCCTGGTTTCCGTCGGCATGCTCTACACTAATGGCAGGCTCCAACAAGTTACGCGTACCAGAAGCGGTATAAGCCGATTGGTACATATTGGTATAATCGTGTGCCTGTTTATATTGACCGTTGATTTTACGGTATTCTTTTTCGTCTTTTAATTTTTTGCCTAGGTAGATTGTATTGACATCTTTGTTTTCTTCGATGCTTAATACCATCGCAAACTTATCCGTATTTAATACGATGTCTTTTTCGGTTTTAAGGATGAGCTGTGTCTGTTGAGGAAATGCCTTTATACAATAAAAGGCTAAAAATAAAATTAGGATGTTTTTTTTCATTATTTGTTTTTGTTTGTTTGCATTTTAACCGGAAAAATAGCTGTTTTGAGGCTAATAATCAATTAAAAATTGTCAAAACTATAATACATACAGTGTTTAAATTCTTGGGATGGCAGCAATACAGCTGATTTATAGCTTTCTATGTTTGGTGTATTTGGCGCATAGTGCGGTTCGCAGCATAAACCTTGAAATGGCCGGAATGGCACATCAAGAAATTCAGCGAAATAGAGCTGCATTGCCGGATAATCGCTGGCAACAGTTAACCGCCGTCCGCTCAGGCTTTCCTCCAGCACGGCGATATCCTTCACCTCCGAGCCGTCGTTTACGAAATAGTTTACATTACATAAAGGGCCTTTCACATTTTTTACCGGCTGTGGTTTTCGTAAATCATAAAGGCTATGTGCTACCGTTTGTATAAAAGGAGCTTCCGGTAGGTGTTGTACGTTCAATGGCGCATAGGTATCTGCATGCACCGTAATTAGGTGCGTATCGATATGCTCCTGTGCATCGGATAAATTAAAATACATGTGGTTTGTTAAATTTACCAAGGTGGGTTTATCCGTTGTTGCCTGATAAAAAATTTGCAGCTGGTTCGCTGCGGTAAGCACATATTTCGTCGTCACGTTCAGATTTCCGGGGTATCCTTCCTCAGCATCGGGACTAAATAAGCCCAATGTTAACGTATCCGATGTATGCTCGATAAGGGACCATGTTTTCTTGTCAAAACCCGTAAAACCACCATGAATATGATTTCCGCTGTCTCCTTCATTTTGTGTTAAGACAATTTTTTCTCCCTGTAAGGTAAAAGAGCCAGCAGCAATACGATTGGCATAACGCCCTACCGTACTTCCCATATGGTAAGGATCGGTACGGTAATCGTCTAAAGCTTTATACCCTAAGATGACATCTGTTAAGCATCCTGATTTTGTTGGCACACGAATAGCTGCAATTCTCGCTCCCCAATCCAAGACCTCTACCTGCATATTATTTGCGTTTTTTATCAGAAAACTTTTCATTCATCAATAATTTGTTTTTATTTTGGATTTGTTATCATAAAATGCTTACCCACAAGAAACGGTGTAAGTTATTGCACTTCAGCAAATTTAGCCAGTTGTATGTGCTAAATGGATAGAGTTAATTTTCATTTAGATGGATTATATTATTATCTATAGGTGTTGCAGTGTTATAATTATGAATTAATTAGGTTTAGCGGGTATAGCTAGGCTTAACGAGGGTTTATCAATACGTAGGTTATAAAATGGAAACAAAAATGAAGCAAGACGGTTTTGATGGCGAGATTAGAATCGTTGTCCCTCCTTTGGTACTTAAGGAGAGTGCGCAGCATGCTCGGTTTGATAATTATACGATTACTGATATTGGCTTTTACCCTAAAGCCAAGCATCACTATGTAAACCGTCCGAAGGGAAGTGACGAATTTATTCTGCTACACTGTGTGGCCGGAAGAGGTGAGGTGATTATAAACAAGGAAAAGCATATACTGGAAGCAAACCAGTATATTATGATACCGCAGCATATAGCGCACTCCTATGAGGCCGATTCGCTAAATCCTTGGACCATTTATTGGATGCATTTTTTCGGGTCTGAGGCCCAGACTATTGCCGATGACCTGTACAAAAGGGTGCAGCAACGTATAAACACCATGCCATTTGATGGGGCTATAAATGCGACATTTATGCGTTTTTGTCAGCTGTTAGCGAAGGGATATAGCCGCGAGATTTTAGATTTTATTGCCTTAAATCTACCTCAGTTTTTTAGTGCTTACCTGTACCCCGATCTGCTTAAAGATAATGCCGATGCCGATAAAGATGTCATCAATCAGTCGATTATTTTCCTAAAAGAAAATGTCGGTAACCGGGTAGGTTTAGCCAGCATTGCCGAGAATGTTCACCTCTCGGTATCCCATTTCAGTAAGCTTTTTAAGGCGCGAACAGGTTACTCCCCGATAGAGTACCTGAACCACTTAAAGATTCAAAAAGCCTGCTATCTTTTGCAGTTTTCAGATAAAAGGGTATCCGTTATATCGTACGACTTAGGTTTCGACGACCAGTACTATTTCTCGCGATTATTTAAGGAACATATGGGGGTATCGCCATCGCACTACCGAAACAGTCTGCTTCATGATAATAATAAAGTCCATTAATTCAGGTTAATTGTACATTTAGACCTCTTTGTAACCTTATAACTTAGCATCGTAAAACCAACTTTATGATGAATAATAAGTATAAGAATGTTTTTCTGTATAGCCTAGTGGCTTCTCTTGGTGGATTGTTGTTTGGTTTTGATATTGCCATATTCTCGGGAACGATTCCTTTTATTACCCCTTTGTTTCAACTTACGCCCGAAAAGTTAGGCTGGGTAGCCAGCTGTTTATACATCGGTTGTGTGGTGGGAGCAGTAGCCTTTGGTAAAATTACGGAGTTCCTGGGCCGTAAACCATCTTTGTATTTGGTATCTATAATTTTTATTGTATCCTCCATATTTATGGGGCTTGCAAATTCGGTCGATGAGCTTATCATTTGGCGTATTATTGCAGGTTTTAGTGTAGGTGGAGCCTCCATTTTATCGCCTTTATATATTGCAGAAATTAGCCCTACCACAATTCGGGGTAAAATGGTATCGATAAATCAATTAGCCATTGTAATTGGAATATTAATGGCTTATTTCTCGAACTATTTCCTATCGCATTTGGAGCTTAACTGGCGATTGATGTTTATCAGCGGTTGTCTGCCAGCAGTATTGTTTATTATCGGTGCGATATTCTTACCCGAGAGCCCAAAATGGTTGATATATAAAGGTAAGGAAGACGATGGTATTAAGGAGCTTAAAAAGATTCTCCCTGCAGCGGAAATAGAGCAGGAGCTAGCCGAAATACGTCAGCGTAGAGTGGAGGAAGCTAATAAAACTAAAGGATCTTTTGGGCTATTATTTGCGAGCAAGCAATTTCTGTTTCTCCTGTTTATAGCTATTGTTATTGCGGTATTCCAGCAAATCTCCGGAGCCAATGCGGTATTATTTTATGCGCCGATTATCTTCGAAAAAGTGGGCATGGATGTAAATGATCAATTGCTAATTCAGATTATGATTGGCTCTGTAAATTTGGTGTTTACGCTGGTGGCTATTCGTTTTGTCGATAAGGTAGGCCGTAAATTATTAATGGTTATAGGTGCCGGATCCATGGCTTTACTGTTGTTGTTGATAGGTCTGTCGTTTCAAGGAGACTATATTCCACAGCAATTGGTCAGTGTTTTTGTATTGCTCTTTATTGGTGTCTATGCCGCAACATTAGCGCCCGTTACCTGGGTTATTATTTCGGAGATCTTTCCCATTAGCATCCGCGAGCAGGGAATGGGGATTGCATCGGCTTTTTTATGGATCGCATGTTTTAGTATCACCTATATCTTTCCCGTTATGATCGACCGATTGAGTACCTTCCAAACGTTCTTAACCTTTGGTGGGCTCTGTGCTATATTTTTTGTTTTCTTATTGGTATTTGTGCCCGAAACAAAAAATAATAAGGTGTAATACAAGTGCTAGCTTTTTAGATATTGAAATATTTTTATGGACGAATTTAGAGAAAAAGTTGTTATTGTTACCGGTGCCGGAAATGGTATTGGTAAGGGAATAGCAACGATGTTTGCCGAACAGGGTGCCCGCGTTATTATAGCAACAAAGTATGATCACGAAGGTCTTGCTGTAGAAAATGAACTCACTGCAGCCGGCTTCTGGGCCAAGTATATACAGACCGATGTTAGCGAGGAAGCGAGCGTTAAAAATTTGGTACATCAGGTTGCTGCCTTAACGCAGCGTATTGATGTTTTGGTAAACAATGCCGGTATCACCATTTTTAAATCCATCTTAGAGGCAACGCTAGAAGACTGGAATAAGGTTATCGATACCGACCTGAAGGGCGTATTTTTATGTAGTAAATATGTTGCGCAGTATATGGTTGCGCAAAATATAGCGGGAAGTTTTATTCATATCTCCTCCAACCATGCCTATAGTACCTTGCCGAATACGGAAATGTATGCCGCAGCAAAGGGCGGTATTAATGCCATGACACGTAGCATGGCAATCAGCTTAGGGCAATACGGTATACGTGTAAATTCGGTATCCCCGGGGTTTACCGATACCAACCACTACCAAAATTGGCTTGCCGAGAAAGAAAATCCTGAAACTTTAACGGCCGAAATTTTTGCCCTACATGCGTTAGGAAAAATTTCAACCCCGCAGGATATTGCAAATATGGTGTGCTTCTTGGCGAGCGACAAGAGTGCCAATATCACGGGTAGTGATTTTCTGGTTGACGGCGGATTAACGGCGAGATTATATCATTCGGATAAATTTTAATATGAAGATTACAGGATATAAACTATATAAAGTACCTCCACGCTGGGTTTTTTTGAAAATCGAAACGGATGAGGGTATTATCGGCTGGGGAGAGCCTATTGTTGAAGGGCGTGCGGATACTGTCATGGCTGCCGTACAGGAGCTGATGGAAACGCTGATCGGTAAGGACCCTAGTTTTATTGAAGATCATTGGAATATGATGTACCGCAGTGGCTTCTACCGGGGTGGTCCTGTTTTAATGAGTGCCTTAGCGGGTATAGATCAGGCGCTATGGGATATTAAAGGGAAGTTCTTTAATGTGCCTGTGCATGAGCTTCTTGGAGGAAGGTGCCGCGATAAAATTGACGTTTATTCTTGGGTGGGTGGCGACGAACCAAAAGTCGTTATCGAAGAGATCCAAAATGTGATGGACAGGGGGTTCCATACGGTAAAAATTAACGGTACAGAGCGCCTTAAATTTATCGATAGCTATAAGGAAATAGATGCGCTTTTGGAGCGTATGAGCACCATCCGCGAGCGTTTCGGCAATCGTATAAATGTGGGTATAGATTTCCACGGTAGGGTGCATAAGCCTATGGCTAAGATTCTGGTTAAAAAGCTGGAAGAATTTAACCCTATATTTATTGAAGAGCCTTTATTGTCTGAAAATATGGAAGGTATTGTTGAGGTAGCACGCCATACGGCTATTCCTATTGCTTTGGGCGAGCGTTTATTCTCACGCTGGGATTTTAAAAAGGTGCTGGAAAGCCGTGCTGTAGATATTATACAGCCTGATGTCTCGCATGCTGGTGGAATTACGGAGTGTCGTAAGATTGCTGCTATGGCAGAGGCATATGATGTGGCATTAGCGCTACACTGCCCACTGGGACCTATTGCCTTGGCGGCATGTCTTCAGGTGGATGCGGTATCTTACAATGCCGCTATCCAGGAGCAGAGTTTAGGTATACACTACAATAAGTCGAATGATTTGTTGGATTACATTACAAATGCCGAGGTATTTGCCTATGACAATGGGATGGTTACCATTCCTACAGGGCCAGGTTTGGGTATTGAGGTAAATGAAGAGTACGTTAAAGAAATGAGCCTACAGGGACACAACTGGCACAATCCAGTGTGGAGACACCGCGATGGCTCTATTGCAGAGTGGTAAATTATAGTATTATGCGTTTTATTGATAAACTTAATAATGGCGAATCCGTTTTGGGGCCATTTTCTAAAACCTCCGATCCTTCGATGATTGAAGCGATGGCTTACGCGGGTTTTGACTTTATAATTATAGACCTAGAACATGGTCCGAATACAATCTTAAATGCACAGAATTTAATCCGTGCAGCCCAATTTGCAGGTGCGTTCCCGATTATACGGGTAGCCAATAATGCCGCCGAAGATATCGGGAAGGCCTTAGATATTGGTGCCAAGGGGGTTCAGGTACCGCAGATTACCAATGCGGATGAGGCCTTACTTGCTGTGCAGCATGCCAAATTTGCACCCATGGGGATGCGTGGTGTATGTCGTTTTGTGCGCGCTGCAGAATATACGAACAAAGACCGGTTTGCTTACTTTAAGGAGGCAAATGAGCAGTTTCTTATTCTACAACTAGAGGGTATAGAAGCGGTACAGAATTTTGAAGAAATTATTAAAGTACAGGGCATCGATATCATATTCCTTGGCCCTTATGATTTATCCCAAGCTTTAGGTGTAAGTGGGCAGATCAATCATCCCTTGGTGCTCGAGAAAATGAAGTATATCATCGAAGGGTGTAAAGCAAAAGGAATAAAAACAGGGGTCTTTACAGACAACTTAACGGATGCCAAAAATTGGAAGGAAATTGGTGTAGATTATATCTCCTTCTCCGTGGATGTGGGTATTATGGTAGATGCGTGTAAAAATATTATAAATAATCTGTAATCTAATTTTGTTGCAATGCGTCTACTGATTTTAGTGGCGCATTGTTTTTTTTGAATAATATGTATAGTAAAAAAGTGCTTTGTTTTGGAGAGCTGCTGGTCCGGTATCAGTCGCTGGCGGAAGATGGCTTATTTCAAGAAAAAAAGGCTACGCTGCAGTGTTATCCTGGCGGTTCTGAAGCAAATGTTGCCGTAGCATTGGCAAAGCTGCAGGTGCCGTGTGCGTACATGACAGCGATGCCCGATACGATGATGACCCGTGGTATACGCCGTTTATTGGATAATTACGGTATCGATACCCATCCTATTTTGCTGCAAGGGGAGCGTCTCGGTGGCTACTACTTACTTTCGGCAAATGGCTTAACCAAAGGGGAGGTGATCTATGATCGAAAGTATAGCGCTTTTTCCTTATTGAAACCTCAGGAAATAGATTGGGATACAGCTTTAGAAAATATAGATTGGTTTCACTTTTCGGCACTTACACCTGCATTAAGTGCGGATATGGCGCGTGTTTGTCTGGAGGCGCTGCAGGCGGCAAAGAGAAAGAATATTACCATATCGGTAGATTTGAATTATAGAAACCGCTTATGGCAGTATGGTAAACTTCCGGTTGAGGTGATGCCGGAGATGCTGCAGTATGCCGATGTAATTATGGGTAATATATGGGCCGCCAATACCATGATGGACACTCCGCTGCGCGATGGTTTGGATCGCAATACCCCTAAAGAGGAACTGGTGCAGGCGAGTACAGAATCGGCAAATGCTATATTTGCGGCGTATCCAAATTGTAAACATGTCGCCAATACCTTCAGGTTTATGGATTCAGCAACGCACAACTTATTCTTTGGCGCTTACCACCAACCCAATGCTGTGGCAATTTCGCAAACAGAAGAGACCTATGCTGTTGTCGATAGAATCGGTAGTGGCGATGCTTTTATGGCAGGGTTGATTAAAGGCATACGCGCGGGGTATAATCCACAGGAAATTGTCGATATTGCGACAAAAACTGGCTTTGATAAACTGTTTATTGCCGGCGATTTTTAATTTAAATCTCAATATGATGCAAACAACTATTATAGATAAAATAAAAGCAGCTCCCGTTATTCCGGTATTTTACCATGACGATTTGGAATACTGCAAAGCGGTATTGTCGCAATCGTATGCCGGTGGAATTCGTGTTTTTGAATTTGTAAACCGTGGTGCTGCAGCGCTCCGTAATTTTGAAGCGCTGATGGCTTTTAAGCAGGCACATTACCCGGATCTTGCTTTGGGGATTGGGACTATAAAAAATGCCCAGCAGGTGGCAGATTTTGCTGCATTAGGCGCTGAATTTATCGTAAGCCCTATTATCGACGCTGCTGTGGTGGCAGCCGCGAAAGCGCATAGTTTGTATTGGATTCCTGGCTGTATGACACCCACAGAAATTGCATTCGCCGAGTCTTTAGGGGCTGATCTGGTGAAGTTGTTTCCTGGTGATGTTTTAGGCCCGCAATTCTTGAAGGCTATAAAACCATTATTTCCGAATTTAAAATTTATGCCGACGGGAGGTGTCGATGTTACAGAGCTTAGTATTAAAAGCTGGCGTGACGCGGGTGTTTTTGCTGTCGGTCTGGGGTCAAAGCTTTTTGCAGCGCCCGAATCTACAGCGCTTAACGACAGTTGGTTGCAAGATCGCGTGAGCAAAGTGCTGCACTTCTGTTCGTAGCGATAATCGAAATAGAAAAAGGTTCAAGAGGCGGAAATATATGCTGGATTACAGACCTCTTGAACCTTTCTTTGTATATGTAAGCCAATTCTCCTATAAATCTTTTTTTAAGGCTATCCGGGTTGGATAAAGCGCTAATTTTTATCGCTAAATCTTGCCTTTTCAGTTTAAGACATACCCTATATTCGATAGCCCACATTTCAGGTATTTGCAGGTATCAACTACCTGTAATAACCGTTTATAAATTCGCCTGCTTCCCTGTTCTTTTGCGGTTGCTGTTGCTATTTTTTTTTATTCCTGCAGCAGCCCTAAAAATTGTGAGGCACTTTTAGGTAAGCAAGGAGCTGGCTCGCCAATTTATACAATCCACCAGGGTATATATTCCCAAATTCCAAATAGCTTTCTTATCTTGCAGGGTTAATAAATAAGTAGATTATGAATAGAGTATCAATTTTGGCTATTGCTTTGTTATGCAGCACTTCCGCATTAGCCCAAAAGAAGAAAGAACTTATTGGTGATAAATCCTTAATTACAACAGTTGTGCAAGGAAATTTTGAACGTCATGCAATGACAGCAACAGATTTATGGGCTTTGGGCAGGGTTTCCGCTGAAGGTTTATCTGCGGATGGAAGAACGTTAATTTATGGTGTTTCCAATTATTCTTTAACAGATAATAAATCGGAAAAGAACTTGTATACCATAAATTTGGATACCAGAACTGTAACCCAATTTACCAACGATCTTGGTGGAGAATCGGTGATTAGCGTTGAACCCAATGGTGATGTTATTTATAGCTTTAAGGGGCAGTTGTGGAAAAAAAATATACAGGCGGGCACGGCAATACAGTTAACGGATATAGAAGGTGGCCTGGAGAATGTGAAGATTGCACCAGATGGGAAACATATTATTTTTAGCAGGTCGGTTTTGGTAAAACCCCTGCATAGTGTTGATAAGTTTAAGGATTTACCGAAGTCGAATATTTATATCTATGATGATTTAGATTACAGACATTGGGATACCTTTAATGATGGGCGTTTTAATCACCCTTTTGTGGCTTCGTATGACGGAGGCAAAATTGGTGAAGCCAAAGATTTGTTAGCCGGACAGCCGTATTATAGTCCGCAGGCTCCTTTTGGTGGGGCCGAGGATTTTGCTTGGGCACCCGATGGTAAAAGTGTTCTTTATGTGTGCAAAAAGAAATTTGGTAAAGCGTATGCAACGAGCACGAATACGGATATTTACCGTTATGATTTAGCAACGGGGCAGACAAGCAACCTAACCGAGGGCATGAACGGTTATGATACCAATCCAGCATTTAATTCCAACGGTAGCTTGTTGGGCTGGTTAAGCATGAAAACCGATGGCTTTGAGGCCGATAAAACGGATATCGTTATTGCTGACCCTGCTACAGGCATAAAACGCAACCTTACGGCGCATTGGGATGGCACTGTAAATTCTTTTGCCTGGAGCAAGGATAACAAGAAAATATATTTTGTGGCACCGACACGCGGTACCGTACAGCTTTTTGAAATTATTCTTCCTACAAATTTAAATAGTCGGGATTTTCCAAAAATCCAGCAAATTAGTGCTGGGCAGTTTGATATTACCGGTATTGTAGGTGAAAATAAAGAAGGCTTGGTTGTAACGTCGACAAAAATGACACAGGCAACAGAGGTGTATCAGTATGGCTTTAAGTCCCAAAAGTTAATGCCTATTACGCATGTTAACGACGATGCGTATGCCAAATTTAAGGAAACTAAAATGGAAGGACGCTTTACGAAGGCTTCAGATGGTATGGATCTATTTTCTTGGGTAATTTATCCACCGGATTTTGATCCTTCAAAAAAGTACCCTACACTTTTATTCTGCCAGGGAGGTCCGCAATCGGCAACAACGCAGGGCTATTCTTTCCGTTGGAATTTTCAGTTGATGGCTTCCCAAGGGTATATTGTTATCCTACCTAACCGTAGAGGGATGCCAGGTTGGGGAGAAAAATGGAACGCTGATATATCCAAAGACTGGGGTGGACAGCCGATTCGTGATTATCTATCGGCGATAGATGATTTTGCGAAAGAACCTTACGTCGATAATTCACGTTTGGGTGCTATAGGTGCCAGCTATGGCGGGTACTCGGTATTTATGCTTGCTGGTGTGCACGAGGGGCGCTTTAAGACTTTTATCTCGCATTGCGGTTTGTTTAACATGACATCTTGGTATGGTACTACCGAGGAAATGTTCTTTGCTAACCATGACCTTGGTGGCCCTTATTGGGATGCGGCAAATGCTAAAACATATACTGACTTTAACCCCATCAAGCATGTCGATAAATGGAATTCCCCGATTTTAATCTTTCAAGGGGGCAAGGATTTCCGCGTGCCGATAGGACAGGGGCAGGAGGCCTTCCAAGCGGCACAGCTTAAAGGTTTGAAGAGTAGATTTGTGTACATGCCCGACGAAAACCACTGGGTTTTATCCGGACAAAATGCACAGGTATGGCAGCGCGAATTTTTTGGCTGGTTAGACGAAACATTGAATTAACAGGGCTGCTTTATGTTATTCTACCAAAATTATCCGGTGTGTTCCTCACCGGATAATTTTGGTATTAGCTATTACCTATTAACAATTGCCGTAACGATAAAATACGTGTATTATGACCGTTTTAGACACCTTAAATACGCAGCTGCTCCGGCAGGAGTTTCCTGCTGGCGAAGCATATGAAAAAGCTTTGTCGCAGTATAAGATGTTGGCTCAAAATTATGCTTCTTTAGAGAGTTGTATTGCTGTTTTGAGTGATCTTCAAACCAATACAAGCTACGTATATTATGGCGCTATTGTACAGGCTCTGGACATTGAAACCGACTCTTCGGAAGTGGAGTTAAACTCCATTTGGGAAGAGGCTATCTTTAAAGCCATACACCCTGATGATCTCGTCAATAAACATACCGTTGAGCTGCAATTTCTCGCTATGATGAGGAAGTTACCTCCACAGCAAAGGACGACCTATCATGTGCATAGCCTTATACGTATGCGCGATAAGGAAAATAATTTTAGGGTTATCAAACATCGTATGTATTATGTATATGTAGCGCACAGCAGTCCGACATGGTTGGCTATATGCCTATATGGCCTCCCTGAACCTGGTATCAGCAGCGATGGGCTCCAACATTATATTTTTAATGCCGTCAGTGGGCAGGTTATTGTTCCCGATCAAAACCAGCTGCAAGGCTTACTTTCTGCACGGGAAAAGGAGGTTCTACAGCTTATAAAATCGGGGAATCTTAGTAAGGAAATTGCACATTCTTTATCGATCAGTGTAAATACCGTGAATCGACACCGGCAGAATATTCTTGAAAAATTACGGGTAAAAAACTCCATGGAAGCCTGCCTTATAGCCGACAAATTGCAACTTTGGTAATAGCAGTTGGGTAGCGGTAGTACGGTTATGCGCCAGGCTACCCAACTGTATATGGCTAAGTAAAGTGGAGGTCAATTCGGTGATTTATACAGCCTAAGCTCCAACCTTTTTGTGCTTACCTACTTACTTATCGGCATTTTGCTTTAACCATTCTGTACGGCGTTGGTCGGGAAGGTGCTTAATACTGAAGTTTTCAAATTTTGCCGTAAAGCCATCCCCATCGGGGCATGCCGCCATTAGACCTACCATAATAGGGCGGTTATCTTGCATCCATGCATTACGCATCATAATATAATCCTTGTCGTCGAAGGAGTAAAATACCTCAATAGCATCCAATCGGCGTACCGCTTTAATCCAAACGTAAGGAACAGGTTTGTCTAAGGTAATCACCGACCAGTCCGATGTTTTGTGCGTTACTACCGTACTTAGGTTATACTTGCCATCGACATACTCGATTCCGGCTTTAATATAATTCTCATGGTCCACCCGTAGCATCAGACCAGACTGATCGAAACGTACTTTATAATCGGCAGATATTTTCACCTTCGTTTCAAATTCCCCACCTTGAAGGCTATAGTAGAAAGGGGCATCATCCACGGTAAATCCATAGTGCGAAATCCGCCAATAGTCGCTTTTCGGCGTTACGGACATCGATAGGCTATTGTTTTTAATTTCCCACGATGCTGGCTCATTGAACCAATTCATTTTCTCGAGTTTCTGTGCAAAAGACGAAAGGCTACATAGTGTGGCAACACAGCCTAAAATTACTTTTTTCATGCTATTTCTGTTTGTCATTGGAACGACAAAAATACCATATTTACATGCGACCGGGAATACTGAAAAATAACCATTTTAGGCTTGCTCATATTACTAAACAAAAAGAGGCGCTCTGTTAAAAGCACCTCTTTTTGTTATCTTATTTTGTATCTCGTTTTCCGAAGATCGATATTTTTAAGTATTTACCGGGGTTTGTTTTCAAGTCTGTTACCAGCTCATCCAAACTCGCGGAGGCATTATTCAGGTTATTATACAGCTGATCGTCGTTTACTAAGAGACCAATAGAGCCTTCACCCTTATTAATTTTATCGGTAATATTTTTTACCGTAAGCATTGCCGCATTCGCATTGTCGATCGTAGCCTTAATCTCGGTTTTTGATAAATCGCTCGACAGGTGATCTAAGTTGCTCAGGATGGTATTTATTTTGCCATTATTGGCATTGAAATTATTGGTAATCGATTCTAGGTTTTGCATAATTCGTGCTAAACGGATTTTCTCGGATCCCATTAAATTTTCCACATCTGTCGTAATACGTTCCACGTTACCCAAAGAGGCGGAAATACTGCGTAAGCTTTTCTTGAAATCGCGTTGGAATTCGGAGTCTAAAGCCGAGTTAACACCCGTTAATACCGAGTCGAGCTTCACCACCAAGTTTTCGATCTTTTTTTGTAGCGGTTCTACCTTTTCCATTAAATTGGCCTGAACATCCGACTGTAAGGGGTCGCCGTCGCCGGCTAATGTTTTACTGTTCCCCAGATCAAAAACAATAACTTTGCTCCCTAAAATACTCTCACTAACGATGCGCGCAATAGTATTGGAGGGAATGTCGAACTCATTTTTTATTTTGAACTGTGTTCGTATTTTACCATTGTCTAAGAGGGTCATTTTCGACACCCTTCCTATTTGGTATCCATTTACCATTACAGGTTTTGACGTGGTCAAACCATCTACATTGTCATAGTCTGTATAGAACGTGTTTTCAGAACTGAAAACATCGTTTCCTTTTAAAAAACTATACCCAATAAATAATAATGCAATAGCGATTGCCGTAAGTGCTCCTACTTTTGATTCGTTTGATATTTTCAAGATGTATCGTATTTGACTTAAAAAAACTACAGGTAATAACAGTCTAAATATAAGAATTGTTTACTTCTCTACATTGTTTTTGTAAGTTTTTATCGCTTGAAATAAATTTTCAACGATTTCTTTCTGTCCAGAATCTGATATCATATACTCTTCTTCATCTGGATTACTGATAAAACCTATCTCTGTCAATACAGCGGGCATACCTGCCGTAGCCAATACGGCGAGTCCTTGTTCTTTAACACCACGGTTTGTTCTGCTGGCATTGCTGAATTCTCCTTGCATGTAGCTTGCCAGTTTGATGCTCTGATCGCGGAACTGCCTTTTCATTAATTTAAAAACAATATAACTGGATGGGTCTTTAGGATCAAACCCCATGTAGTTGTCCTGGTAGTTTTCCTCCAAAAGGATGGAAGCATTCTCGCGGATAGCGACATCTTGCTGGTCTAAACGGTTAAAACCACAAATTAAGGTTTCTGTTCCTTTTGCGGATGGATTACGACGAACGGAATTTACATACCTCCCTTGACGGTTTTTGGTGCGTACATCGACGTCTGCCGAGTTGCAGTGTACAGAAATAAAAAGATCGGCTTTATTTTTATTGGCCAATTCGGGTCTTTCATACAACTTGGGATAGCTATCTGTCGTACGTGTATAAATAACCTTCACGCCGGGCAAACCTTCTTCAATACGTTTACCTAGTTTTAATACAACCTCTAGGGTAAGGTCTTTTTCTTTAGCTTTACGCCCAACAGCACCATGATCATGGCCCCCATGACCGGCATCTAAACAGATAATTTTTACTTTTGATACGGTTTTGTTTGTTTGTGAAGGGTCGTTCTGATGGGTAGGAGCTATTGCGGCTGTAGAAAATGTAAGCGTAGCGAATAATGCAGCAGTGTAACTTAGCTTTTTAACAATATTTAAAAAATTCATTCGTGTTTTTTTTTCAATTTTGCTGTTCACAGTTTTTAAAGAATAGGCAAATATAGTCGTTTAAAAGTATATGATAAAATTGCAGCCTTTTATAAATGATTTTGTCTACTTTTGTTTCCATAGAGTTTTATTATTTTGCTACTAAATTTAACACCTGTTTTTCAATTTTGAGGACGTTAATTCGAATTTTATTATGTAGTCTCTGTCTCTTATTAGGGGCATCGTATGTTTTTTCTCAGGGTATATCGCCTAAATCTACTTCTACTAACGTAAAAGATACTACGCTAAGTATTGCTGATACCACAAAAAATGCTTTTAAAACCAAAACGGGTAAAGATACTGTTGTAATGAAGGACGATAGTGGACTCGAAACCATGGTTACTATTGTGGCTAATGATTCTACTTGGAATGAAGCAAAAAAAAATATTACCCATCTTTATAAAGGGGCGAAGGTTAAATACCAAGGCTTTGAATTGGCTGCCGATTATATTCGATTGGATAGAAATACAAATACCCTTTTTGCTTCGGGTGTGATCGATCATAATGGTAAGTATGTGGGGCGACCGGTGGTTATTTTTCCCAATGATAGCCCAAAGACTGTAGACTCTTTACGCTATAATTATACCACGCAAGAAGGAAAAACCTTCGGTATTATGACCGAGGTGGATGGTGGTTTTATACAGGCTCGGCAGTTGCGCAAGAATATCTACGATGAGATGTCTATACATCAGGGTTTATATAGCACCTGTAATCTCCCTTTTCCACACACACACTTTGGGATACATATTTCCAAAGGTATTATTACCGATAAACAAATTATTGCTGGCCCTTCTTATTTAGTGGTGCAGAATATTCCCATGAAGTTTTTAGGTCTTCCTTTCGCCTTCTTCCCGAAGCAGGATAAAAAATCCTCTGGCTTTTTGTTCCCTTCTTTTGGGGATGATGTGACCCGTGGCTTCGGCTTGCGTGATATTGGGTGGTATTTAACCTTCAACGATTATTGGGACTCTGAACTGCGCGCTAGTATTTACTCCAAGGGTTCTTATGAGGCCAGTATACGGACGAATTATTTGGTGAATTATAAGTATAGTGGTGCTTTTAATATCCGTTTTGCTTCCCTGAAAACCGGCGTGGAGGGCTCTAGAGACTACCAAAGTCCGAAAGATTTTCATGTTACCTGGAACCATACCCAGCGGCAGGAGGCAAACCCGGGGACTTCTTTTTCTGCTTCGGTGGAGTTTGGTACGAGCTCCTATTTTAGGAATTCGGGTGCCGGAAGTACTTATGACCCCGCCAAGTTAACACAAAATACCATGGGGTCTTCCATTAGTTATGGAAAGGTCTTTGCGGATGGTAAGGTGAATTTTACGGCTGCAATGAGCCACCGCCAGGATATGGCACAGGGTTCGGTGGACTTGGTGTTACCGAGTTTTAACCTAAGTGTCGCCACCTTTAACCCCTTTGATTCCAAAAATAGGGTGGGCGAGCAAAAGTGGTATCAACGGATTACGGTAGGGTATAGTATGCAGGGAAGTAATAACCTGCGTACAGGAGATTCCACGCTTTTCTCTAAACAGACTTTAAATCAGTTTACCAATGGTATACAGCATAATATCCCGGTAAGTTTAAGTTTAAATGCCTTTAAACATTTCCAATTTAATACTTCGGTAAATTATACCGAACGTTGGTATTTGCAAACCATCCGTAAACGGTTAGCAAATGAGATAAATGGGTATAGGGATGACCGTGATACTGTATCTGGATTTCGCCGTGCTTATGATTACTCTTTTTCCAGTGGGCTATCCACAAAAATTTATGGTATGTATCCCAAGATTGGAAAAATTGAGGCTATACGCCATGTCGTAACACCTTCCATAAACTTAAATTATCGCCCTGACTTCTCGGACCCTAGGTTTGGATTTTATAAGTCTTATATCGACGCGGATGGCCGTTATAACCAATATTCAATTTTCGATGGCGCCATGTTTGGTGGCCCTTCCGCTGGGCGATCTATGGGTATAGGTTTCTCGGTAGATAATAATATTGAGGCCAAAATTCGGGAGAAAAGTGATACGGCGAAGAATGCATTTAAGAAAATCCCTATTCTGCAGGGGTTGACTTTTAGTGGGAATTATAATTTTGTGGCCGACTCGTTAAAATTGTCGACCATTAGTTTCTCTGGGCGGACGTCCTTATTTAACCAAAAGATTAACATCAACTTTAACGGTACCTTTGACCCTTATGTGATGGACAACAGGGGGCAGCGTATTGATCGCTTTACGATTAAAGATGGTAAACTGGCGCGTTTAACTAATATTGGTTTTTCTACCGATTATAGTTTTAACCCGAATGCTTCTAAATCCAGAAACGGTAATATCGATTCCTTACGCAATAAAACCCCTAACATGACTAAGGAGCAGGCGGAAGCATTGGCACGTATCT
This sequence comes from Sphingobacterium sp. Mn56C, assembly GCF_049319645.1. NCBI lineage: Bacteria > Pseudomonadati > Bacteroidota > Sphingobacteriia > Sphingobacteriales > Sphingobacteriaceae > Sphingobacterium > Sphingobacterium sp. Mn56C. The sequence continues at coordinate 26,859 of NZ_JBMOUC010000008.1, read as the reverse complement.
CTTCGGACCCAAATGCTTTTGTAGATTTTAATATTCCTTGGAATCTTGCTGGATCATTGACTTTTCAATATTTCACGCGTTTTGATACGGATAAACGTAAAGAGGTGGGCGATTATAACGCCGCTATTAATATCCATGGAGATGTTAATTTTACACCGAAATGGAAGGTGCAATTTACCTCTGGTTACGACTTAAAACGTAAGGAGGTGGCCTTAACGCGTTTCTCCATCTACCGGGATCTTCACTGTTGGGATATGTCTTTCGGTTGGGTACCTTTTGGTAATTACCAGAGTTACAATATTACGATTCGTGCCAAGGCTTCAATTTTGCAGGATTTGAAACTTACCAAACAAAATAGTCATTTTAGATATTAGTTTTTTTTCTTAACGATGTATTATGATTGCAGAAATTATAACGATTGGTGATGAAATATTGCTCGGACAGGTTGTGGATACTAATTCTACTTGGATTGGCCAGCAGTTAAGACCTTTGAATATTGCCGTCAGGCAGATTACTTCCATATCGGATAAAAAGGCAGATATATACGCAAATCTTAAATCCGCAGCTTCTCGCGCGGATTTAATTATTGTTACGGGGGGCTTAGGTCCTACCAAAGACGACGTTACTAAAGATACTATTGCCGCGTATTTCAATACCACTTTGGTACGCGATGAGCAGGTGTTATTACATGTCCGTAAATTTTTTGAACGTGCTGCTCCGGATCGTGTAATGCCGCCAGCTAATTTTACGCAGGCGGATGTTTTGGCTTGTAGTGAGGTTCTTTTTAATGATGTCGGAACAGCGCCTGGCATGTGGGTGGAGCAGGATGGTAAAATTTATGTCTTTCTTCCGGGGGTTCCTTTCGAAATGAAGTTTCTAATGGAGCATAGGGTGCTGCAGCGGCTGGAAACGTTTAGGCCTTCCTTAAAATATTACCACGCGCATGTGATTACAATCGGTATTGGCGAGTCTTTCCTGGCGGAAAAGATTGCTGACATTGAAGCGCAACTTCCCGCGCATATACATTTGGCATACCTTCCTAAACTGGGCTTGGTGCGGTTACGCCTTTCTGCTGAGGGCAATGATATGGAAGCTTTAAAAGCAGAAACGGATGCTTTTGCGCTTCAAATAGCCGACCGTGTAAAGCCACATGTATTGGCCAGGAAGGATATTACTTTAGCGGAGGCTATTATAGAGGCGTTTACGCAGCATGGGCTGAAACTGGCAACGGCAGAAAGTTGTACCGGTGGTCAGGTTGCGGCGTCTATAACGGCGATACCGGGGGCAAGTACTGTTTTTGATTGCAGCATTGTAGCCTACCATAATCGTATTAAAGAGCAGCTGTTGGGCGTTGAGGAGCAGGTATTGCGAACACACGGTGCCGTAAGTGAGCAAACGGTAATACAGATGGCGGAAGGGATAAAGCGTGTTGCTGCTGCCGATTATGGTATAGCAACAAGTGGAATCGCAGGCCCAAATGGGGGTACACCCGAAAAACCGGTTGGTACCGTTTGGGTGGCCGTAAGTGGTCGCACAAAAACTGTTACGAAGCAGTTTCATTTTAGAAACGACCGCCTTATTAATATAGAGCGTACGGTCATGCAGTCGTTAATTATGCTGTGGAATTTATATAAAAGTGAAATGCAGTAATTGGGAAATTTTATTTTGACGATTTAATTTGTGCGATAATTATATTTTGTTTTTAGGGAATCTATAATAAAATATATAATTTAGTGTTATTATATAAACAAAACAACGATGGGAATTTTCAAATTGATACTTCCGAAAATGGGGGAGAGTGTTTCTGAGGCTACGCTTACAAAATGGGTGAAGGCTATTGGCGACAGTATTGAAGAGGATGATACGGTAGCAGAAATTGCAACGGATAAGGTTGATTCGGAAGTGCCTTCGCCTGTAAGGGGTGTTTTGAAAGAAATATTATTTCAAGAAGGGCAGGTGGCACAGGTGGGTGATGTTATTGCTATACTGGAAGTGCAGGGGGATGCGGATGCTGCTGCTGAAGGCGTGCAGCATGTGGATGTACCCGCAGCGACAGGGGATGCTGTAGCTGAAACTATACCGTCTTTTCCGGGGTTGGACCTGTTGGATAAGGCTAAAGCGGAAAGTGCTACAGAAGGTTTGCACGCTGCAAGTAGGTTCTATTCTCCGTTGGTGAAAAGCATTGCGCAGCAAGAGGGTTTATCGCAACAGGAGTTAGATGGTATGCAGGGGTCAGGTGCTGAGGGGAGAGTTACAAAACAAGATATTTTGGCTTTTATTGCGGCTAAAGGGAAAGGTGTTTCCCAGACGGCAGCAACGGCAGCAACGGCAGCGTCGTCCGTTCCTGCAACTGCGGCCGAGAAATCTGGAACGCTTACTGCACCCGTGCAGCTTGTAAAACGTATGGATGGCGACGAGATTATAGAGATGGATCGTATGCGTAGGCTTATTGCCGATCATATGGTTAGTTCGGTGCATACTTCTCCACATGTGTTTTCGGTTGTAGAGGCTGATGTTACCAATTTGGTAAACTGGCGCAATAAAATAAAAGATAGTTATAAAAAACGGGAAGGTGAGAACATTACCTTTACGCCTTTAATTATTGAAGCTATAAGCAAGGCTTTAAAAGATTTCCCTATGGTGAATGTGTCGATCGATGGGAATCATATTATCAAACGGAAGCATATTAATATTGGAATGGCGGCGGCATTGCCTAGCGGAAACTTAATTGTTCCCGTAATTAAGGATGCGGATCAATTGAGTTTGGTTGGTTTGTGTAAATCGGTTAACGATTTGGCTGTACGTTCACGTGCAAATCAATTAAAACCTGATGATACCCAAGGAGGGACTTTCACGTTTACAAATATTGGTGCGTTTGGAAATATCTTTGGTATGCCTATTATCAATCAACCGCAAGCGGCAATTTTGGCGGTGGGCACCATTACCAAGAAACCTGCCGTTTTGGAAACCGAGGATGGCGATGTTATTGCTATCCGTCATAAGATGTATTTAAGTATGTCGTACGACCACCGTGTTATCGATGGTGCCTTGGGAGGGACTTTCTTAAAGCGTGTGGCTGATTATTTGGAAAATTGGGATAAAGATCGTGTTATCTAAAATGTATTGTACCGCATATAACAATGCCTTCCTAGCTGGGAAGGCATTTTTTTTTGTGCTATATGGGCTTTACAGATGCTATACTTTTTTGCTATATTGACTTTGTTTGCGTTCGTGTACGTATTTATTTTAGTAATATGATTAGGGTATAGTTTATGTATATGGAATCTTTAAAAACATTCTTTCATTTTGCCTTAGACTGGTACTGGCTACCGTTAGTGCTATTGTATGCGGGTGTAATAAGTACGATATTAATTGAAAATCGTAACCCTTCCAAAACGGTAGCCTGGATTTTGGTTATTATATTTTTTCCTATTATTGGATTGTTGTTGTACTACTTTTTTGGTCAGAAGTTTGGCCGCGTAAAAAAGATAAAAAAGATCAATAAAGAACAGACAAAAAGGCTTACCCAGCAATGGGAACAGATGGATGGGATGATGGAGTCTTTTATTGCGGATATTAATACTGAAATTGGCGATCTATCCAAGGTTTTTCGCTTACTGAAAAATCAGCGTTTGTCTTTACCTGCCTTGCAGAATAATGTTAAACTGCTGATTAATGGCGAGCAGAAATTTGCACAAATGTTATCCGATATGGAGCAGGCTCAGTTTGCCATACATATGGAGTATTATATCTTTGAATTAGATACTATTGGTCTTCAGGTGTTAAATCTCTTGGAGCGTAAGGCTGCGGAAGGTGTGGTCGTGCGGCTGATTGTAGATAGTTTTGGCTCGCCGGATATGGTGAAGTATATGCAAAAAACTACCCATAGCCGTATTCAATTTAATGCATTTTTACCAGTTAATTTTACTTCTCTGGCGAACTCGAACTATAGAAACCATCGCAAAATATGTGTTATTGATAACCATATCGGTTTTATTGGGGGTATAAATATATCGGATAAGTACTGCAATGATCCGAAGGTAAAGAATAGGATTTACTGGCGGGATACGGCCTTAAGAATTGAGGGGCTTGCGGTAAGTATGTTGCAGGTAAATTTTTGGAATTCCTGGAACCAAACGGATGGGGAACCTTTTTTGTTGGAAGAGGGGTACTTAAGACAGATTAAAAATAATTCCTGTATAAGGGGCAATGCCGCTGTAGGGTTTGTGTCTAGCGACCCTGCATCTATAGGGCCTTTTAATATGGAAGCGCTACTGATTGCTATCGGTGAGGCTAAACATAGCGTGCAGCTGTGTACACCGTATTATATCCCCAGCGAAGAGTTGGAGCGTGCTTTAATTATTGCGGCTTCGGCAGGGGTAAAGGTGGAGTTAATTATTCCGGCACAGTCGGATTCCTATTTTGTGCAGCATGCTTCCTTTTCTTTTCTGAAACCTTTGCTCGAACGTGGGGTGCATGTTTATCTGTATACCAAAGGGTTTTTACACGCCAAAACAGCCTGTATAGACCATAAACTGACCTTTATCGGTACGGTAAATTTAGATATCCGGAGTTTCTATATTAACTATGAAATTGCCGCTATAGTTTCTGACGCAGCTTTATGTGCCCAAGCAGAGCAACAATTTGAGCTGGATAAAATGTCTGCTGATTGGTTAACCCTTGAGCTGTGGAAGCAGCGTCCACGTTGGAAACGGGGAGTAGATTCTTTATGTCGTTTGTTGGCGCCTTTGTTATAATTTGTTAAATTGATATTTTTATACCTTTATAATTGAATTACATCATAACTTTAAAGCATATTAAGCTATAAATCCCTTTTAAATGAAACAAACACCTGCGATTTTTTTAATCTTCCTGCTGCTATTTACTGTAGGTCCGGTCGTGAAAGGCCAGGAAGTACCTAAAATACCCATTAATACCGTTGTAGAGCGCGTTCAGAAGTATTTTAACGTTTATCCATTGGAGAAGGTGCATATGCATTTTGATAAACCTTACTATGCGGTTGGCGACACGTTATGGTTTAAAACGTATATGCTGCATAATCAGTTGGAGTACGAACCGAGTAAAATCGCTTATGTGGATATTATCAATGGGCGGGATTCTTTAATTCAAACGTTGCGTATTCCGTTGAAAGACAATGGCGGGGAGGGGTATTTTGTGCTGGACCCTCAGGTTATAAAACAAGATAATTACCGCTTTAGAGCTTATACAAAGTATATGATGAACTTTGATATGGCTTATTTCTTTAATAAGGTGGTCACCGTAGGTGATGCTATAAATAAAAAATTGGGTACGGAAATTACTTTTCTTCCCGAGGGGAATAAAACAAAAGCTACTTTACAGTTTCGCGATGCTAAAGGTACCTTGTTGGGGCGCAAGAAGTTAACCTGGGAAACCATCGACGGTTGGGATCCTTTTGATAAGGGGAAGGCTGAAACGGATGATATGGGACGGGTAACGATATCCTTTGCCTCCAAAGATAAAAACCTCCTTAAAAAGGGACGTTTATTGGTGAAATTGGATGGTGACGCGGCTCTTGTAGGCGACTTCCCGCTTAAGGATGCTATTGTAGATGTAGATTTTCAACTTTTCCCCGAAGGGGGCGACCTTATAGCTGCTGTGCCTAAAAAAGTCGCTTTTAAGGCTGTGGGCGCTCATGGTAAGGGGCTTGCCGTAAAAGGTAGAGTTATAGACAGTAAGAAACAACAGGTGGCTGAGTTTGCAGACTTTGGTTTGGGGATGGGCTATTTTGAGTTTACGCCTGTGGCGGGAGAAACTTATAAGGCTGTTGTTACTTTGGCGAATAACCAGGAGCGCACTTTTGATTTCCCTGCCGTGAAAAATGAGGGTTTAAATGTCGTTTCTGTAAAAACCAATGAAGGTTCTATGACGGTTGGTTTAGCAACTAATGATAGTTATTTTTCTACAATTCAAAACCAACCCTTTTACTTATTCGGACAGATGAACGGGCATTTGATTTATGGTGCACAGGTAACCCTTAAATCGCCTAGCTTATCCATTAATATTCCGACAGTAGAGTTGCCGAATGGTATTGTTCAACTTTCGTTGTTAACAGCTCAAGGTAAGGTAATTAGTGAAAGGCTTGTTTTTAATGAGGCTGCTGAGAATTTAAATCTGCAGGTAAAGTCGGATAAGGCAAACTATGGACGAAAAGAGCAGGTGAAGTTGAATCTAGCGAACTTAACTACGGAAAAACTACCGAGTTCGATTTCTATTTCGGTAATTGATGAAGCCAAAGTTCCTTTCGATGATCAGCAGGAAAATGGTATCTTGAGTAGTTTATTGCTTACTTCAGATTTAATCGGATTTATTGAACGGCCAGGATTTTATTTTGATGCGAATGCAAAAAATAGAAAAGAAGCTTTAGATGCGTTGTTAATGACGCAGGGATACCGCCGTTTTGTGTATGAGGACCTTATCGCTGAACAGTATCCTAAACTTAATTTCCTGCCTGAGCAGGCTATAACTTTATCGGGTACGCTACGTTTAAATACTGGGCGCACCTACCCGAACGGAGGGCTGCTATTATCTGTTCCTTCGAGAGGCCTTAGAAAGGATGCATATACGGATAGGGACGGGCGCTTTATTTTTGATAACCTAAGCTTCCCGGATTCATCCAAGGTAACGATTAATGCGCGTAGTAATGATAATTACCGCAATATTGTTATTAATATGGACCAGAGTTTTTATCCTGCTATAGATGAAAATAACCCCTATAAAGCCAACGATGTGCTGAACATCGATAAGGAGATGGTCAGCTATTTAAACAACAGCAAAAATGAGTTCCGTACTTCTATATTAATTGATGAGGTTGCGGTAGTGGCACCACGGAAAGTTCAGCGTACCAGCAAGGAGTTTTCTTCGCTTACCGGTTTATCCATGGCTGAACACCGTATTGAAGGGGAGCGTTTTAGTGGATGTAATGTTTTGACCATGTGTTTAAATACCATCCTGACGGGGGTAACTTACGATGCCCAAACCTTAAAGTATTACCTAACGCGGAGTTATAACCAAGGTAGCCGTGTGCCGGTGCAATTTTTCCTGAACGGAATGCCTATAGATGAAAATGCATTGAACGCTATTGCTCCAGCAGAAATTGAAGCCGTAGAGATTTTTACACGTGATGATTTAGGAACAGTAAGCCGCCTGTATAATAATGATGGTGTGGTGTCTATCATTACAAAGAAGGAGGCGCCAAAGGGACGTCGCATGTCGGCGGCAGAAATCGAAGCCGTTTTACCGAAGACAAATATTATCGATTTTTATCCTTTAGGTTTTATCAAAGAGCGTAAGTTTTATACACCAAAATACGATACCCCACAGACGCGAGGAACAAACGATTACCGTACTACCCTATATTGGAACCCAGATGTAAAACTGGACGAAAAAGGGGAGGCTGTGCTGGATTTCTATAATGGCGATGGTAATGGAAAATATAAAGTTGTGGTTGAGGGCATGGATCTTTCGGGTAAGGTCGGAAGGACGGTGTATTATTACAACGTAAATTAAGATCTAAAAAAAATGGCTATCCTTATGCGATAGCCATTTTTTATGCTAGGAGAGTCCAAAGAGCTTTTTATCGAAAATATTTAGGAACACAGCTATTAGAATAATGATAATCCCAAGCAGGCTCATTGTACTAAAGGTCTCCTGAAAGAAAATATAACCGAAACCTAAGGCATAAACTACACCCAGGTAGTTTAAAGAGGCTACCTTCGCTAAATTGGCCGTTTGATAGGCCAGGGTCATGTAGTATTGAGCGAGCTGCGTAAAAATGCCAATCAGCAAGAGAAAGATCCAGTCTGCACCTATTGGCGTCACCCAATAGAAAATACTGTATATGCCGGCTACCGGAATAGTAAGTAATGGAAAGTAAAATATAATAACCAAGGGATGCTCTGAATTTTTTGTTTTAGCAATCATATTATAGGCCAATCCGGAGAAAAATGCTGCCCCCAAGCCTATAAATATATCCAGCGTACCGATCCGAAAATCAAATCCTTTAAGCAAAACTACCCCGAAAATGGAGAGTAAGAAATAGAAATACTGTACCGGTCTGATCTTTTGCTTGACAATAAATATCCCCAGTATGGCCGTAAAAAACGGGGAGAGATAGTTAATTGTTACCGCCGACGCTAAGGGGATATGTTGAAGGGTATAGAAAGAACCGATAAGGCCTAGACAGCCGGCAATACCCCGCCATAACAGCACCGGCTTATTGTTCCCTAGTGGCGGAATATGCTGTCGGCGTAACATATAGTACGTAACAACAAAACTAAAAACAGAACGGAATAAAACAACTTCCAAAGTGGGCAGATGGGCCACATATTTGACACATACATTCATCACAGCAAAGAATACCCCTGCCAATAACATAAACTGAAAACTCCTGTCGGCCACTATGCTTCTTTATCGTTATTTCTTTTTACCAACACTTCATTTTCAGCATCCACATCAACCTCCATTTCGGTTTGTTTAATGATTACAGCAAAGGAAGCGGGTTGGACGCCTTTACCATACATAATCGCGTACTCCTTGGTAAATTCGGCCCCAAAATACAGTATAGCTGCCGAGTAATATACCCAGGCTAATAAAATAATTATAGAACCAGCAGCGCCATAGGCTGTGGCTGTAGCATTAAAGGAAAGGTACAGGGAGATACCATATTTTCCGATCATAAATAAAATAGCGGTAAAGAGTGAGCCGCCGACAATATCGCGGAAGCGTACCTTAGCATCAGGGAGAAAAGCGAATATAAAAGCGAACAAAAGGGTAATAATTACAAAAGTAATACCGCTGTTTATCCAGGCCCATAGTTCGATATTTAAATGATTTAAAAATCGCTCCATATACTTGGTCAGCATACCGATGACGCTGCTTATTAGTAAGGATGCCATCAGCAGAAAACTAAGTCCTAGAATCATTGAAAATGAAATTAGCCGATTGACAACAAGCTTCACCCAACCTTTTTTTGGTTTTGCCTTGACCTTCCAGATGCTATTGATGGAATTTTGTATATCGACAAATATCGTGGTAGAGGTGATTACTAAGGTAACAATACCAATTACCAAACCTATACTGGACTTATTCTCCAACGAAATTTTCTGTACACTGCTATCCAATAATTTCGCAATATCAGGACCAAAAATATCGTTTAATTCATGTATCACCGTGTCCTGAGCACCGTGGGGTCCCTGTAGCTGGCTTCCATATAAAAAGCCTAGTGCCCAAACGAGAATGATCAGCAATGGGCCGATTGAAAAAACGGTGTAGTAGGCTAAAGAGGCACTTAGCTTCATACAATTGTCTTCGGTAAACCCGTTTACTGTATGGAGTAGTAATTGACCGAAGCCTTTTATTTTTCGGATAAAAGGCTTCGTAGTACTATCTGCTGTATCTGTTTTACGCTTATTCTGCATATATATCCTGAATAATCTGATCGAACTTTTGTAATAATACCTTACGTTTCAGGGAAAGTTTAGGGGTAAGTTCGCCATTATCTATCGTCCATTCCTTCGGTAGTAAGACAAATTTCTTTACCATTTCCCAATGCCCAAAGTTAGCATTTGCTTTGTCTATTTCCTGCTGGTATTTAGCGATAATTTGTTTATTTTTTAGAATAGCCTCTCTTGATTCAAATGGAATGCCTTTATGGGCACAATATTTTTCTAACTCTTCGAATGCCGGAACGATGAGTGCCGATGGAAAACGTTGATTTTCGCCCAATACCATTACCTGTGCGATTAACGTAGATTCCATAAGCTTATTTTCCAATACCTGCGGTGCTACATACTTGCCACCGGCAGTTTTGAACATTTCTTTTTTTCGGTCTGTAATACGCAGGAATCCATCCGCTGTGAGTTCGCCAATATCGCCCGTATGGAAAAAACCCGCGCTGTCGATAGACTTTTTTGTTTCCTCCTCATTTTTATAGTAGCCTTTGGTTATTGATGGTCCCTTCACCAAAATTTCGCCATCCTCCGCAATTTTAACGGTTAGGTTCTTTAATACCCGACCTACGGTTCCAAATTTAACATCCGAATCTTTCCAGGAGTTTACCGCAATAACCGGGGAAGTTTCGGTAAGTCCGTACCCCTCCAGTACCCGGATATCGGCAGCCCAAAATACGCGTGATAGCCGTTCTTGCAATGCGGCACCTCCGGAAATAATAAACTGTATATTTCCGCCTAAAGCCTCCCGCCATTTCGAAAAGATAAGCTTTCGGGCAATGCTTAGCTTAATGTTATAGAATAAACCATTTTTTTGAGGCTCCTGGTATTTATGCCCCAGGTCTACCGCCCAGAAAAATAGCGATTTCTTAATGCCACTAAGGGCTTTGCCCTTTTCGATAACCTTGTCATATACCTTCTCCAGTACACGCGGTACTGTGGTAAACACTTGCGGTTTTACAGCATTAATATCGACAACTATATTATTTAAATCTTCAGCGTAATAAATATGCGCATTTTTCGAAAAATACAGATATACCACCATGCGTTCAAAGATATGGCTTAACGGGAGGAAACTCAGCGTGCGCTCGAGTTCGTCTTTCATCAGGTGTCCCGATGCTTCTACATTGCTCAGCAGGTTTAAATGCGTTAAATAAACCCCTTTAGGCTTGCCTGTGGTGCCTGACGTATAAATCAAGGTTAACAGGTCTTCCGGCTGTATCGCGTCGTTAAACGGCTTTAAATTAATTTCCAGGTGGCTTCCTTGTTGGATGAGGTCTTCCATATGTTTATAATTGTCGACTTTATCCAGTGTATACACATCTATTTTCAGGTTATTTTCTTTCAAGGCCTCCTCAATTTTTGCTGTCAGGTCGGCATTGCTTACAAAAACAAGCTTCGCATCAGCATCATTCAGAATATAGGAAAGGTCTTGTGCACTAAGTGTGGGGTAAAGCGGAACCAGTGCAATGCCCAATTGATTACAGGCAAAATCGACAAAATTCCACTCCGGGCGATTTCCAGACATTAAGGCAACACGGTCTCCTTTCGCTAAACCCAAAGCAAGCAAACTTTTGCTCAGGTTGTCTACGATATCAATAACTTCTTCTTTATGGTATTCTTTCCAGCCATTCGACTGTCTTTTCGCTAATAGCAGTTTTCGACCATGGGTGGAGTCGTTGTGCTTTAAGTAATCAAATATTCTCGTTGCATTACTCATAAATAATATATTTTAGTTCACAAATGGTATTTCGCTGCGTATGAAATAAATATACTAAAATATTAGCAAATTTTTCTAAAAATGAACTGCTGTATTTCGGCCCTCCTATACCTAAACGGATTTTTGTACGTTTACAATGTAATTTATAGTATTTTTGAACTTTACCGTAACAGTTTAAGTATGAAATTTTATTTACAAAGTATCTTTTTAGTATTGATGTTTGTATTTCTAGGAAAGAACACATTCGCACAATTAACATCCGAACATGCCATCGGCGCGCGCTTTGGCTCGGCCACAGGTTTAAATTACCGGTATACCCTAGCACCAGACCGTGCAGTTGAGGGTATTCTCAGTATTCAGAGTAATTCGAAGTCCAGCAGGTTTCGTGTCGTAGGTTTATACGAATTCCACAAACCTATTTCTGGTGATTTTTCGTGGTATTATGGTTTTGGTGGTAGCTTAGGGAGTTATAAATACAAAGCATTTACCGACGCTACAGGAAAATATTACCCCTCAAAATCTGAATTTGCTTTAAGTTTAGATGGTATTATTGGTGTAGAATATAATATTCCGACATCGCCATTGGCGATATCTTTGGATGTGAAACCTTACATTGATATTTTACAAGAGTCGTCCATCCGATTGATCGATCCCTTCGGCTTTTCTATCCGTTATAAGTTTTAAGCAGCACAAAACTTTATAGGCTACGATAGCGTAGCAAAAAAAATAGCCCAGCTGAAACAACTGGGCTATTTTAGTAAATAGTAAATTCAAAAAAAAATCTTCTAGCAGTACTCGTCGAAAGCGGCAACCAAGTTGTCTGCAATCATTTGTGCCGGGCGACCTTCAATCATATGTCTTTCGATCATATGTACCAATTTACCATCTTTAAATAATGCCATAGATGGCGACGATGGTGGGTAAGGCAACATTAAAGCCCGAGCCTGATCTACAGCCTCTTTTTCCATGCCAGCGAAAACCGTAACTAACTTATCCGGATGTTTTTCATTCTTAACAGCCGCTTTAGCTGCAGGTCTTGCATTCGCAGCTGCACATCCACATACCGAATTGACAACGACGAAAACAGTACCTTCCGAAGGGATAACTGCATTCACCTCATCAACAGTTTTTAATTCTTGGAAGCCTGCGTCTACTAATTCCTGACGCATTGGCGCAACTAAATATTCTGGATACATAATACTTTTCTTTATTGTTTAGGCAAATATAATTCAATAATCGGGGATAGTCAAGTTTCTATCCTCAGGATAATGTCAGAAATAGAATTAAAAAAAAGATTATCCTTTTGAATTGCACTGACAATCAGTTAATTTTGAGTATTAACAATAAACTTACTAACCGTTATGTCATCATTAGAAACGCACTTTGTGCCGTATAAAGTAGAAGATCTATCTTTGGCCGATTGGGGTCGAAAAGAAATTGAATTAGCAGAAGCTGAAATGCCAGGGCTTATGAGTTTGCGCAAGGAATTTGGCCCTTCCCAACCCTTAAAAGGGGCGCGTATTGCAGGCTGTTTGCACATGACCATACAAACGGCGGTGCTTATAGAAACGCTGGTAGCCTTAGGGGCAGAAGTATCCTGGTCGTCCTGTAACATCTTTTCTACGCAAAATCATGCTGCCGCTGCCATTGCTGCGGCTGGAATATCGGTATATGCCTGGAAAGGGTTGAGTGAGGCGGATTTTGATTGGTGTATTGAACAGACCTTATTTTTTGGTGAAGACCGTCGTCCTTTAAATATGATCCTCGACGATGGGGGCGACCTTACCAATATGGTGTTTGATAAGTATCCGGAATTAATTGCCGGAATACGCGGGTTATCCGAAGAGACCACCACCGGAGTACATCGCCTTAATGAGCGCTATAAAAATGGCACTTTATACCTACCTGCTATCAACGTAAATGATTCCGTTACCAAATCAAAGTTCGATAATAAATACGGCTGCAGGGAGTCGTTGGTGGATGCTATCCGTAGGGCCACCGACCTAATGCTAGCCGGTAAAGTGGCTGTGGTTGCCGGATATGGCGATGTAGGCAAAGGCTCGGCCGAATCATTACGTTCTGCTGGGGTTCGCGTGATTGTTACGGAGATAGATCCTATTTGTGCGCTGCAGGCCGCCATGGAGGGCTATGAGGTTAAAAAGATGGATGACGCCATTAAAGAGGCGAATATTGTGGTCACGACCACCGGAAATAAAGATATTGTTCGGCCAGCACACTTCTTGGCGATGAAAGATAAAACCGTAGTCTGCAATATTGGGCACTTCGACAATGAAATTGATGTCGCCTGGCTAAATAACAACTACGGAAACAGTAAAATTGAAATTAAGCCACAGGTAGATAAATATACCCTCAATGGGAAGGATATCATTCTTTTGGCTGAAGGGCGTTTAGTAAATTTAGGTTGCGCAACGGGGCACCCCTCATTCGTAATGTCTAACTCCTTCACCAACCAAACATTGGCACAGCTGGAATTATGGACCAATACAGAGCAATATGAAAAGAAGGTATACACCTTGCCAAAACACCTGGACGAAAAAGTTGCCCGTTTACATTTAGCGCATATCGGTGTGGAATTGGACGTCTTATCGGATGAGCAGGCAGCTTATATTGGCGTTGGTGTGGAAGGCCCTTATAAACCTGAAACCTATAGGTACTAACAGCGTATAAAATATAACCAGAATAGGTAGAAAGGTAAACCTTATTTTTAGGTATACCTTTCTACCTATTTTGTTTTATAATAGCCAGCCCATTTTTTAAGCGTTCCTCCCCAAGACCGGAAACAATAGCATAATTTGCATGTAAGGCCTGAAGCTCCTTTTGCCATACCTCAAAAAAATACCCCCTTTCATTTGGAAAATCCCGCAAGGGATCATCCTGCCAAGGCAAATCGATATCCATTAAAAGGTAAAGATCGTAGGGTCTATGCTGAATTTCATGGCGTACCACTGCTGGAGTATGCTGGAATAGATAATCGCACCATATTTTGACCGTTAATAGGGTTGTATCGCAGATGAGTAGGTTATTCTTTACCTGACTTAACATCGCATCTTCTAAGGCGATCTGTCCGTAAAACATATTAGTTTCGTCGGCAAGGGTGTATTGATTATTTAAACCCTGGCAGTAATAGCGGGCATATTCTGGAACACATAAGGTATCCAATTGCTGGGCTAGGTACTGGGCCATTGTCGATTTACCCGTAGATTCTGGCCCTACGACAGCAATTTTCGTTATCTTTTTTTCCATGGTATGCATCCTTATTGTTAGGGCACAATATTACTGAAAATTTAAATAGCTTTTGCGCCAGTCTTTATATCCCTGATAGGCGATAAAGGCAAATGCTACATACAAAATTGCTGTTAAGTACAAACCTTTATGGTAGTATAAGGGAATATAACAGATATTTACCCCTAACCACAGTAACCAATTTTGAAGTACTTTTCGGCTCATCAAGAATTGGGCCACCAAGCTTCCGGCTGTGCAGAATCCATCTGCATAGGGAACATCCGTATCGGTTTTCTGTAAGAGTAAACTTATCAGGGTCCCTAATACGGCAATGCAGCTCAATGTCCATACAACTTGTACAACATTTAAGGACAGCACAGGGCGGCTAAGCGGTTTGTCGGCTCTCGCCTCCAGGCGACTCCAGTAATACCAGCCGTAAATTGCTGTACTTATAAAATAGAGCTGTAGAACGGCGTCGCCATACAGTTTATTCTGGTAAAAGATATACAGGTATATGGATACGGAAATAATACTTATTGGCCAATTGAGGATGTTCTGCTTGCTGGCCAAGAAAACGCAAAGGAAACCAGTGATAGTAGCGACCCACTCCAAAATACTGGTCTGTAAAAAATGTTGGTATAGAGATAAGAGAATATCGTACATACTTCAATTGCTAAAGCAACTAAAGATACAGTTATTCTGCCTTTTTAAAGACTGCTAAAGCCTTTTATTGTACAATTTTATTGGCACAATTGGTGCTAGCAAAAGATTCGGGTTTTGCTTTAAAAACAAATCCCATCCCCAAGATATAGCCCATAGCTTCCTTTAAAGCCACATTAGATTCGAAGTTCGGGTTGGTGTTTATATCGGCATGAACTTCTAAGTCCACTTCATAAAGGTCTAATATGGGGCACAGTAGGTAGGCAATATCGATAGACTTTTGCACTTCAACGAGCATACGCTCTTTGATGGTCATCTTATGACCGCTGCGGTCTTTGTGTATAAACATAAAACCACCTTTATGTTCGCGAAGGAATACGATGACGGTAGCGAACTCAATCATACCGCGTTTTACTTGAGAATCAGTTCCTATAAAAACTTTGAGTTTATTGCCTAATTCTTTCTCTCTAATAATAGTCGTTTCAACTGCATGTTGAATCGGTAGGCGTAGGTATTCGCCATTGTATTTTTGCCAATCCATAATATATATTTATGTTTCTTAAATTTAAATTTATAGTGTTCATTTTCTGTTAATTATATTTTATTATTTCGTTATGTCAGGAAGACGAAGGGGAGGGATACCCCTCCCGTAATTCCGTTATTTCCGTTAATACGGTTACTTCTATTAATGCGGCTAATGCTCTTTGGTGCCGTAGGCCAGGTCTCCGGCATCCCCTAAACCTGGAACAATATAACTTTTGCTGGTGAGCTCATGATCCACATCTCCAGCCCAGATCTGTGCATTAGGAATAAATGCCCGCACATGTTGTATACCTTCATCACTAGCAATAACTGTCGCTATATGCAGCTCTTTAATGGCATATTCGGCCAGTAGCTCTTTACAACAAAGAACCAAACTCTTTCCCGTTGCAAGCATGGTATCGCAAACAATAACTATTCTACCATCCAGGTTAGGTGTATTTTGATATTTTTTTTGTATTTCAAACTCCCCACTTTTTTTGGTATGTCTGTATGCGGCTAAAAATCCCGATTCGGCATGGTCAAAAACATTCAGGAAACCCTGATGAAAAGGAAGTCCGGCCCGTATAATGGTTAATAACACCGGCTGCTCACTTATAGTTTGCATTTGCGCAATGCCAAGTGGTGTTTCTATTTCTTGTAAGGTATAATTTAGGGTTTTACTAATCTCATAAGCCATAATTTCTCCAATACGTTCAATGTTTCTACGGAACCGTAAACGATCTTTTTGGATTTCGACATCACGTAGTTCGGCTATAAAATTATTCGCAACACTATTGCGCTTTGTTAGGATATCTATCATGGCTTTCTTTTTGTGCAGCAATTTACTAAAAAAATAGCATTTGGTTCCATTCAATTCATTGGGAATGTTTTAGTTTAAAGAAAAATAATTACCTTTGTGTTATTATTAACTTGGGTTATATATGATGAAAAGATTTTATGCGGTTTTGTGGGTCCTATTGGCGTTAATGCAAGCATGTGCTCCAGAGGATAATGGTAATGATCTGGATACACCGGATACTTCATTGACCGGAACCTATGTGCTCGATAAAAAAGCGACCATTGAATACGATGCTTCGGGAAAGGTTATCGATGAAATTGTAGACCGTACCTTTAAGGGAAGTTTGTCTGTCAAAGGGGGGGCTACACATGTTATCAAATACACAGGCGGTGGAAAAACCTTAGACGCTTCGGGTACTATAGATGCGGCCAGCAAAACCTTTATCATAAACCTACCCACAGAAAGATTATACTGGGCGTATTACAGGAAAGACAATAATTTGGTATTGGTAATCGATGATGCGAAATTCTTTAAAGATGTTTTATATTTTCGGAAAAATTAATGCCTAAGTATTGTGGCAAAAATACCCGCTAAAATCCGTACATTTACGTATAGATTTTCAAGGATTTTACATGAAATTTGAGCTTACATCTGAATATCAGCCTACAGGCGATCAGCCACAGGCGATTAAAGAATTGGTGGCAGGGGTAAATCAAGGGGAAGCCTACCAGACGTTGTTGGGCGTTACAGGGTCGGGAAAAACCTTTACCGTTGCTAATCTAATTCAGCAGACACAAAAACCTACTTTAATATTAAGCCATAATAAAACCTTGGCGGCACAGCTGTATGGCGAATTTAAGCAGTTTTTTCCGAATAACTCGGTAAACTATTTTGTGTCGTACTACGATTATTACCAGCCTGAGGCTTTTATTGCGTCGACAAATACGTATATCGAGAAGGATCTTGCCATCAATGAGGAGATTGAAAAACTTCGTTTAGCCAGTACCTCTGCCTTGATGTCGGGCCGTAGGGATGTTATTGTTGTTTCTTCAGTATCCTGTATTTACGGTATGGGAAACCCGGAGGATTTCTCGCGGTCGATATTTCGATTTTCAGTGGGTACAAGGATTACAAGAAATGCCTTCTTACATAAGCTGGTTGAGATATTGTATGCACGAACAACAACCGAATTTAAACGCGGTACATTTCGTGTTAAAGGCGATACGGTGGATATTTACCCGGCGTATATGGATACCGCCTATCGGGTATCTTTCTTTGGTGATGATATCGATGAACTAAGCGAAATAGACCCTGTTTCTGGAAAGACTATTATAAAACACGAAACGCTTTCCTTATTTCCGGCAAATCTTTTTGTGACCCCAAAAGATAAATTTACCAAGACCATATGGCAGATTCAGGACGAATTGGAACAGCGTAGAATGCAGTTGGAAGAGGAGGGTAAATTGCTGGAAGCGAAACGTTTGGAAGAGCGTGTGAACTATGATTTGGAGATGATGCGCGAGTTGGGTTACTGCTCTGGAATAGAAAACTATTCCCGCTTTTTCGACGGCAGGGAACCAGGAATGCGCCCATTCTGTTTGTTGGATTATTTTCCGTCGGATTATCTTTTGGTGATCGATGAGAGCCATGTTACCTTGCCGCAGTTGCGTGCGATGTATGGTGGAGACCGCTCGCGGAAGATCTCTTTGGTAGAGCATGGCTTTCGCCTGCCTGCAGCATTGGATAATAGACCGCTTAATTTTCCCGAGTTTGAATCGCTGACGAACCAAACGGTTTATGTGTCGGCCACGCCGGGCGACTATGAGCTGCAGCAAACCGAGGGTGTTGTGGTGGAACAGGTGATCCGTCCGACAGGATTGCTGGATCCTATTATTGAGGTACGCCCGGCAGTAAATCAGGTCGATGATTTCCTGGAGGAGGTTGCGAAGACAATTAAAGAAGGGGGCCGTATTTTGGCAACGACCTTAACCAAACGTATGGCCGAGGAGCTTACAAAATACATGAGCCGCTTAAATATTAAGGTGCGTTATATACACTCGGAGGTTAAGACCTTGGAAAGGGTAGAGATATTGCGCGGGTTGCGGTTAGGGGAGTTTGATGTGCTGGTGGGGGTCAATTTATTGCGGGAAGGGTTAGACCTTCCTGAGGTTACCCTGGTAGCTATCCTCGATGCCGATAAAGAAGGTTTTTTGCGTTCAGAGCGCTCCCTGATACAGACAATCGGTCGTGCTGCGCGTAACGATAAGGGGAGGGTGATTATGTATGCCGATAGTATTACAGGAAGTATGCAGGTTACGATTGATGAAACCAACCGCCGTCGAGAGAAGCAAATTGCGTATAACCAGGAGCATGGCATTATACCGCGTACCGTAGGGAAATCACGCGAGGAGATCTTGGAGCAGACCTCTGTTGCCGATTATATTGGTGGTGAAAACAAGGCTTATGTAGAACCGGATCCTGCCGCAGTAGTGGCTGCTGATCCTTTGATTGCTTATATGAGTGAAAAAGATCTTCAAAAAGCCATTGATACCGTACGTAAGCGAATGGATAAAGCAGCCAAGGATATGGACTTCCTGGAAGCAGCAAAACTCCGTGACGAGATGTTTGCTTTAGAAAATTCGTTTAAAGAGAAATTTGGTAGTTAGCATGTCGTTTTTATCTTAACAGTGCTGATAGCAATTAGCAATAAAACAAAAAAGACTACGCCCTTTGTGCCGTAGTCTTTTTTGTTTTATTGCTGCGCTAGCAGGCCTCTATTTTTCGCTAGTTTAAACTGTTCTGTATGCCAGAGAATTTAATAATCTTACCAATAAACCATTAAAATATTATTTTTTCAACAAAACTTGTTTTAAATTTATCTTTTTCAAAAAATGCTGCCTATTTTGTTAAAAAATTATAAATGAAAAAGCCTGTTCTAGTTATTAAGTTTGGTTCTGCATCGGTTACTTCAAAGGGAGAAATCGATGAGCGTATTATTTTAGAGATTGCACGACAGGTCGCTAGTTTGCAAGCTACGTACAATATTGTACTGGTATCGTCTGGTGCCGTTGCTGCGGGGAAAAAGTTTATACCCAAATATAAGGGTACCCTACAAGAACGTAAAGCTGCTGCTGCAGTGGGCAACCCCTTGCTGGTACGTACCTACGGTACCTATTTTAAGCCCTTTAAAATTGCACTCGCGCAGAGCCTATGCGAGCGTCATCATTTTGCCAATAGAGATCAGTTTCTACAGTTAAAAAGTACGTACGAAACCTTATGGCGCAATAATATTATCCCTATTGCGAATGAAAATGATGTGGTCAGCAATAAGGAATTAAAGTTTTCCGATAACGACGAGCTGGCCACCTTAATTGCTGCTGGCTTTGGTGCAGAACGTTTGTTGCTGTGTACTTCTGTACCCGGGGTATTGGATGCCGATGGTGCTGTAATTCCGGAGATTAAAGTTATTGATAAGTCCACCCTATCTTTAGCGCATAAAGAAAAATCTGCCGTAGGACTGGGAGGCATGACCTCGAAACTGAATTTTGCACGCTTGGCTACGCAAATGGGAATAAAGGTTGTCATTTTTAGTATGCATATAGATGATGCTATTTTAAAAGCTGTACAGGATAAAACAGGCACCATATGTTTGCCGGTACAAAAAAAGGTGTCGTCCAAACATAAGTGGTTGGCTAGTGGTAGCCTTATTAAAGGTCTGGTACAGGTGGATAATGGTGCTATGGAGGCATTAAAACGAAGGAAGAGTTTATTGGCAGTAGGTGTGAATAAGGTTATAGAAGGGTTCGAAACAGGGGAGGTTTTCCATATTGCCGATGAGTTTGGTATTATTCAGGCCGTTGCCAAGTCAAAGGTAGATTCGACCGTTTTAATCGCCCATAAAAAAACAAAAAATGTAGAACTCGCACATGCAGATGATATTGTGTTATTATAATATAGGATGGAAAGTATAAAACAACAATTGGTACAGGCTAGAGCTGCTAAAGCCGCTTTGTCGCAACTGAAGATTTCACAAAAGCAGGAGATATTACAGGAGCTTGCTGCGCAACTCCGTGCGCATATAGCAGAGATTCTGGCAGCAAATCAGCAGGACCTTAATCGTATGGATCGCGATGATCCAAAGTATGACCGTTTGCTACTTACTGCCGATCGGATAGTAGGATTAGCCCAAAGCTTGGAATCCGTGGCCTTATTACCCGATCCAACGGGACAGCTATTGCTTAGCAGGGTATTGCCGAACGGTTTAAAGGTCGAAAAAAAAACCGTTGCACTCGGTGTGGTGGGCGTAATTTATGAATCTAGGCCTAATGTTACGATCGATGTCGTGGCCCTATGCCTGCAATCGGGAAATGTTTGTTTGCTGCGTGGTGGTTCCGATGCATGGTACACCAATAGTTTTTTGGTTTCTCTTATCCATCAAGTATTGAACAAATTTAAGGTCGATAAACATGTGGTTCAACTGCTCCCTACGGATCGTAAATTTGTTCAGGAGCTGCTTACTGCAAAAGCCTATGTAGATATTCTTATTCCACGTGGATCTCAGTCGCTTATAGATTTTGTACGTACGCATGCTACGGTTCCTGTTATTGAAACCGGTGCTGGTGTATGTCATACCTATGTCGACGAAACTGCCGATCTGGATGTGGCGGCAAATATCGTGGCGAATGCTAAAATTTCAAGACCTTCGGTATGCAACGCTTTAGATACGGTGCTGGTCGATAATGCGGTTGCGGCAGCGTTTATAGAAAAACTTATACCGCATTTTCGTGCTGCTGAAGTGGAAGTTTTTGCGGCCGAATCCTGTTATCCTTTTTTCGCGGAACAGCATTATCCGTATTTAAAAAAGGCGCAATTGTCGGATTTTGGCAGGGAGTTTTTAGATCTGAAATGCTCGATACGTACCGTAAGCGGACTGGATGAGGCTTTGGCACATATTGCGGAGTATTCTTCGAAGCATTCGGAGTGTATTGTGTCGGAAAATGAGGCACATATCGGCACCTTTATGCATGCAGTAGATGCTGCTGCGGTATATGCAAATGCTTCCACACGTTTTACCGATGGAGGCGAGTTTGGTTTAGGCGCAGAGATCGGTATATCCACACAGAAGTTGCATGCCCGCGGACCTTTTGCCTTAGAAAAACTCGTGACCGAAAAATGGTTTGTAAGCGGTAATGGCCAGGTAAGAATGTAAAGTTTAGACTTTAGGTTTAATGGCTCATATGTATAAAAATATAGATGAACTGATTAAGAATTGCTGTACCTTCGTTTTTTAGTGATTTAAAGATTTAGTTATTTAGCTCTTCAGCATATCTACCGGGTTAGCTATGCGGAGGATTTTTACTTTTTAATATGAATTCATTATGGGCATACGTTACGAAAAAGATACCATACTAAATTGGGTGAATGAAATGGGCAAATTCCTGCGCTTATTGGTCGAAAAATGGGAGGGTTTAGCACAAGTTGGCGAGAGCGAAAACAAACAGGATCAAACAGCAGAGGCAGGCTACAAGGAGTTTTTTGGGGAGGATAAAACCTTTTTTGCTACAGTGAGTGAGGCCGAATTAATGGCCTTTTTACAAGGCTTAGATCCTAAACAGATTCGCCCATTGGCCTTAGTATTGATGTACGATGGTTTTTTAAATCAAGATCCAGAGCTGCTAAAAAGGGCTAAATTTGTTTTCGATGCCAATAGCCGTCTGTCGGGTGCGTTTTCTTTTGAAGATTATAAACACCTAGCCGCCATAACTGCAGCATTAAAACAATAAGCTAGAACCGTGGTATTCTATGTAATACCCAAAGCTAAAGTCCGGTAAATTTCGAAACCGGACTTTATATTTTTTATAGCCCTATACGCAGGCAAGGCTTATTTTAAGATTTCGCGTGCTATAACCAACCGTTGAATTTCGGAGGTTCCTTCGTAAATTTGTGTAATCTTAGCATCGCGCATTAACCGCTCTACATGATATTCTTTAACGTAGCCATATCCGCCATGGATTTGAACAGCTTCTATGCTGTGTTTCATCGCTACCTCCGAGGCATGAAGTTTTGCTACCGCTGCCTCTTTGCTATACGGTAGTCCTTGATCCTTTGTCCAGGCAGCTTTATACGTCAATAGACGCGAAGCCTCAATATCGACTTCCATATCCGCAAGTTTGAATTGTATAGCCTGATGGCTGCTGATGGGTTTACCAAAGGTCTTGCGTGCTTTAGCATACGATTTGGCCAAGTCGTAGGCACCGGCAGCAATACCTAAGGCTTGCGCAGCAATGCCAATACGGCCGCCATCGAGTGTCTTCATGGCAAAGGTAAAGCCAAAGCCATCCTCGCCAATACGGTTCTCTTTCGGCACCCGAACATCCGAGAAAAGCAACGAATGGGTATCTGAGCTACGAATACCTAATTTATTTTCTTTAGGACCAATGGTAAACCCGGGAACACCTTTTTCCACGATAAGCACATTTATACCCTTATGCCCTAATTCGGGGTGTGTTTGCGCGATAACGAGGTATACATCTGCATGGCCTCCATTGGTAATCCAGTTTTTGGTGCCGTTGAGCAGGTAATAATCCCCTTTATCCGCAGCGAGGGTATGCTGCGAGGACGCATCAGATCCAGCTTCGGGTTCAGAAAGTGCAAAAGCGCCTAACTTTTCGCCGGTAGCTAAAGGAATAAGGTATTTTTGTTTTTGTGCTTCGGTTCCATATGCGTTTAACCCCCATAATACCAGAGAATTATGGGCCGACATAATGACGGCTGCTGAAGCATCAATTTTGGCAATTTCCTCCAAGGCCAGCACATAAGCCAGCGTATCCATGCCCGCACCACCATAGGCCTCCGGAACCATCAGCCCCATAAACCCTAATTCACCCATGGCTTTGACTGCAGCATAGGGGAATAGTGCTGCTTCGTCTCGCTCTATTACACCGGTTTTTAAGCCCTGCGCAAACTCACGCGCAGCCTCGCGGATCATTTTGTGTTCTTCTGAAAGTTCGAAATACATAATATATCGTTTATAGTTAGCGGTTTACCAAATATACAAAATACTATGTTAGCATACTAAATTTTTATTTTTATAAAAACATGACTTAAAAAATGTTTGCATATGTCAAATACACTACTATATTTGTAGATATTATCGAATTAGAAAATTTAAACTTATAAAAGATATGGGATTACGTTTAGGTGATGAAGCTCCAAATTTTCAGGCAAAGACCTCGATTGGAGATATTGATTTTCATGATTACATAAATAATAGCTGGGCTGTATTGTATTCACATCCTGCAGACTTTACGCCGGTATGTACTACCGAATTGGGGCGTACAGCGCAACTTAAGGGCGAATTTGAGAAACGTAATGTAAAGGTTCTGGCGTTAAGTGTGGATGCGGTTGAAGAACATTTAAAATGGATCCAAGATATTAATGAAACACAGCATACATCGGTAGATTTCCCTATTATTGCAGATCAAGACCGTAAGGTTGCTGAATTATACGATATGATCCATCCGAATGCTTCTGCTACGGCTACCGTGCGTTCCGTTTTTGTTATCGGACCCGATAAAAAGGTGAAACTCACGCTTACATACCCTGCTTCGACCGGGCGTAATTTTTATGAAATTCTACGGGTTATAGATTCCTTGCAGTTAACTGCTGAATATTCTGTAGCAACACCAGCAGATTGGAAAGATGGAGAGGATGTTATTGTTGTTCCAGCGATTAAAACCGAGGATATACCGGCTAAATTTCCAAAAGGCTTTACAGAGGTAAAACCTTACTTACGCACGACACCACAACCCAATAAATAAAAAAATCAAAGCATTTTAAGGCTACAGTGCCTTCAGGAAGACTGTCTATACATATAGACGGTCTTTTTATTTTTGCCTTTCCGTTTATACCTGGAAGGCGAGAAAGATTGGGAGGAGCGAGGGCAGGTGCAGGTGCGGCGAGGGTAAGGCAATAATTCGTTTAGTGCGGATTGCTATTTTCTTTAAATAAATTTTTCTTCTTCCGCAGGATGTACGATATCAATAAAGCTGTAATAAAAATAATAACGAGCTCGACTAAAAAAGAGGAGATACTAAATTCTTGCTGTCCTTTACGCGTTAGGTAAAAAAAAGAATGGGTGACGATGGTCAAGAATAAAAATATAAAAAAGTAAATCCAGAATGTTCTCATTGCTTTATTTAACCTAAGATATTAAATAGTTATAAATGAGCCAAATTTGAGACGAACTTAATACAAACTATTTTAAAGTAACCTGTAAAATATGTTTTTTACCTATTAAAACAAAGGAGCGGCCATCCTTTGTGCCGCTCCTTTTTGTTGAATGTAACAGAAACCTGTTAATAAACCTTAACAATATAAATGTAATCCTGTAATTTTTTTATTTGTTCGGTGCGTGGTAAATGGAGCAATGAATTTTTATTATTCAATACTATATTACCTTTTAAAGCCGTCTCAGGTATCCGGTTTAATGCTTCCATTAGCTCCTTGGTTTTAATAGCGAAGGCTGCTCCGTCAATACCTTTTTGTTTACCCGATATAATACCGATGATATTACCCTGGCTATCTAATACAGGGCCACCACTATTTCCAGGGTTTACGGGTACCGAAATCTGATAGGCTATGGTATCACCACCATAACCGGTATGCGAACTTAAGTAACCCTGTCCGTATACAGCCTCGTCTCGAGGGAAGCCCAGGGTAAAGATATCTTCACCCAATTCAGAGCTTTGCTTTTTAAAGGTATAAGGAATGGATTTAACAGCCTTAAAGTTGGGATCCTCAATATGTAGTATGGCGAGATCTTTCTGTGCGTCTGTATAGATTATTTGCGCTTTATAGGCTGTTCCTTTTACGTTCTGTAGATGTACCGAGTCGGCACCATTTACGACATGGTAATTGGTCACTACATAACCATCTTTGGTAAGCATAAATCCAGTTGCACCAAAATGTATAGGTGCCGTGCTTTTATGTTTATCGTTATTGATACTTTGAATAGCGCGGTTTTGTTCTGTCACATTTTTTTTCACCGTATTCATCTCCCTACGAAGCGCACTATAGTCGGAGGTTGCCTTTTTTATATTCGTAAAATAACCGGTAAGCCATAAGGTGGAGAATACCGATAACAACGCTACTGCCGCCGCCACACCGGCATTAATTTCTAATTTATTCCAGAAGGATTGGATCTTTGTGCCAAAGGACGACCCGGCGACTAATTTTGTTTTAGCAGCTTCCTGCTGTAGAGCCGATTTAAAGGCATTCCGTTTTTCGGCCAGCTTTAGTTCTTCTAAAAACGCTTGATGCGCCTCAAACAGCTGCTTATACTCTTCAGATTCCTGACAAAAGTTTTCAAAGGCTACGGCATCGTTCCTATCGAGTTCACCTCTCAGGTATTGATCTGCCCAATTTATGAAATCATGTCTTTGCATTCCACCCATTACCGTATATAATTTTAAATTTTTGTACTAAAAAATAACTTTTTAAGTCTTTGCAGGCACTTGTACTTTTGTGTTTTTGCATTATCGGCATTTGTATAGCCAAATTTGTCGCTTATTTCCTGCATGGAGAGGTTCGTGATATAGAAATCCTGCAACAGGGTTTTACAAGGTTCGCCCAAATTTGTTAATGCCAGGTTCATTTGCTCAAATTTAAGCTCCACCTCTTCATGAACAATTAAGTCGTCTTCCACCTGAAGGATATCTTCGTAATCGGAAATATCGAACGTGGCTGCTGTACTTCCCCTACGGGTGAGCTGTTTTAGCCATAACCTTCTGCATATCGCATATAAAAATGTACTGAGTTTACTGCTTAACTCAAACTTTTGCTGAGTAATTTTATCATATAATACCATAACGGCCTCCTGAAAGATATCTTTTGCAGCTTCCTCTGAGCCATTGTTATTTACGATCATACGCGCTATAGGAGGGAAGTAAACTTTATAGAGCTTATTTATAGCACTATTATCTCCTATAGCCAAACCTTCAATAATAGCCTGTTCAGAGATTTCGTTTGGTAATATTTGCTTTATCTTACTCACTTATTAATACCTTAAAATTCAAATAGTAACCCTTGCTAATTAAAAATTAATATAAGAAAAATTACCGAGTCAAACGTAATAGAATTTTTTATTATATAATAATTTATTTATCCACTGCTTAGCAGCGCTTGCGGAGCACCTTTGTTTGTATTTAACGCCTGTTAAGGTTGTTTATTCACTTTTTAAATACATAAAGCTGGCATGCTTAAAAATATCGGGGGAAGGGGAGGTCGCAATAGGGGTATACCATAAAAAAAAGGTCACCTTAATTAAGGTGACCTTTTCTTTGTAAACTTAGCGGTCTGGACGGGACTCGAACCCGCGACCCCATGCGTGACAGGCATGTATTCTAACCAGCTGAACTACCAGACCT
>NZ_JBMOUC010000007.1:0-198800 GCF_049319645.1 Sphingobacterium sp. Mn56C | reverse complement strand
TGCGGGATGGAGCAGTGGTAGCTCGTCGGGCTCATAACCCGAAGGTCATCAGTTCGAGTCTGGTTCCCGCTACTAAATTAAAGGCCTTGTTAAGGCAGGGCCTTTTAAAGTTATTTATCGCATATTGCGGGGTGGAGCAGTGGTAGCTCGTCGGGCTCATAACCCGAAGGTCATCAGTTCGAGTCTGGTCCCCGCTACTAATTAAGTCCTATCGAAAGATAGGACTTTTTTGTTTTCCAGATTTTTATAGGTCTGTATGCACCAACTTCCAGCTTTTTAGGATGATCAACTTTATACTGCTGTTAGCTGAATGGCTGCTGCGCCAGGTAAATACGCAACCCTAGGGTTAGAGGGTTGGAGGGTTAGTTTTTAATTTATGTTGTTTACACCTTTACAGCTCGTTTGCATTCCCTAAGAAGCTGGAGCAGCGCCGATATAACTTTGTTTTTTGGTGCGCTACAGTGTACTAAAATCTCCCCTCAGGCCGCTACGATCTAAAATCTTTTACATACCTTTGTACCTTTATATTTTTATATAAAATAAGTTGCCGGGAGGGTAACGCGCGAAAAAATAAAAAAAGAAAAATATGGCAAATATTGTTGCAATTGTAGGTCGCCCAAATGTTGGGAAATCGACCTTGTTTAACCGCCTTACAGAGAGTAGAAAGGCTATTGTAGATAACTTTAGTGGTGTAACACGCGACCGTCATTACGAAACGGCGGAGTGGATAGGTAAGAAATTTACCGTTATCGACACGGGTGGTTTTGTACACGGCTCGGATGATATCTTCGAAGAGGCTATCCGGGATCAGGTGCATATCGCTATCGATGAGGCTTCGGTGATTATATTTATGGTGGATGTTACGACTGGTATTACCGACCTTGATGATGAAATTGCGGATCTGTTACGCCGCAGTTCGAAACCTATTTATGTGGTAGCGAATAAGGTCGATCATGCGAAATTACATCACGATTCTGCCGAGTTTTACGCTTTCGGATTGGGTGATATTTATAACGTTTCGGCAGCGACAGGTTCAGGAACAGGTGAATTGCTGGATGCTTTGGTTTCTCATTTTCCGGAGCCTGAGGAGGAGGATGAAGAAAATACTATGCCTAAGATTACAATTGTTGGACGTCCGAATGTGGGTAAATCGTCTTTAACAAATGCATTACTGGGTATAGATCGTAATATTGTAACGGATGTCGCTGGAACAACACGTGATTCTATCCGCATTCATTACAATCAATTTGGACATGAGTTTTTATTGATAGATACAGCAGGTCTGCGTCGTAAAAATAAGGTAAACGAAGATATTGAGTTCTACTCGGTTATGCGTACCATTAAAGCCTTGGAAGATTCGGACGTGGTTATTTTGATGCTGGATGCCAACGATGGTATCGAAGCACAGGATATCAATATCTTCCACCTTGCTGAGAAGAATAAAAAGGGTATTGTTATTGTGGTTAATAAATGGGATACCATTGAAAAAGACCATAAAACAATGAAAGATTTTGAAGCTCGGATTAAGGAGAAAATTGCGCCATTTACCGATGTGCCCATTATCTTTACTTCGGTTACCGAGAAGCAGCGTATCTTTAAAGTGGTGGAGACAGCGATGTCTGTATTCCAGCATAAAACAAAGAAAATCCCTACGTCGAAGTTAAATGATGTGATGTTGGAAATTATTGAAAACTATCCGCCGCCAGCTTTGAAAGGGAAATTTGTTAAAATTAAATATGCTACCCAATTACCAGGAAGAGCACCTATGTTCGCATTTTTCTGTAATTTACCGCAGTATATCAAAGAACCATACCGCCGTTTTATTGAAAATAAATTACGCGATAACTTTGACTTTACAGGGGTGCCTATTCAAGTGTATTTCAGACAAAAATAATTTACAGCTAAACATAAGTTCTATATGCAACACAATTTATTCGTATATAATACCCTGAGTCGTAAAAAGGAAAAATTTGAACCTATACATTCGAATCTAGTGGGTATGTATGTGTGTGGTCCAACGGTATATTCTGATGTACATTTGGGTAATTGTAGAACCTTTGTATCTTTCGATTTAATCTACCGTTACCTTCTACATTTAGGGTATAAGGTTCGTTATGTGCGCAACATAACCGATGCCGGACATTTGGAGGGCGATAATGATGAGGGGGATGATAAATTTGCTAAGAAAGCAAAACTCTTGCAACTGGAGCCTATGGAGATTGTTCAGAAATATACCTTAGGCTTCCATGATGTGTTACGCTTGTTTAATACGTTACCGCCAAATATTGAACCTACAGCGACTGGACATATCTCGGAACAAATCGAGATGGTGCAGAAGATTATTGAAAATGGATTTGCCTATGAGGTGAACGGTACGGTTTATTTTGATGTTGAAAAGTATATTCAAGCACATAATTATACCATTTTAACAAACCGTAACCTTGACGATCTGTTAAATAATACGCGCGAGTTGGGCGGGCAGGATGAAAAGAAAGGGCGTTTAGACTTTGCGCTATGGATTAAGGCTAAGCCCGAGCATATTATGCGTTGGCCTTCTCCTTGGGGAGTTGGGTTTCCGGGCTGGCATATCGAATGTTCGGCGATGAGCCGTAAGTACTTGGGTGACCAGTTTGATATTCATGGTGGCGGTATGGATCTTGCAGCAACGCACCATACCAATGAAATTGCGCAATCGGAAGCTTGTAACCATGTTTCGCCAGCGAAATATTGGATGCATACCAATATGCTTACCGTAAACGGACAACGTATGTCTAAGTCGGCCGGGAATGGTTTCCTTCCGGGAGAACTGTTTACAGGTAACCATCCCTTATTAAATAGAGGCTACTCGCCGATGGCTGTGCGTTTCTTTATGCTACAGGCACACTATCGTAGTACCTTGGATTTCTCTAATGACGCTTTAGAGGCGGCAGAAAAAGGATATAAACGTTTAATGACGGCCTTGGGGTTATTAGATAAAATTGTTCCAGCCTCAAAATCGAAGCTTGATATCGATGTTGATGCCCTGGTGGCACGCTGTTATGCGGCTATGGACGATGATTTTAATAGCCCGGTATTAATTGCGGAGCTCTTTGAATTGGTACGTTTAATAAACTCCATTTTTGATGGCAAGCAGCAGATTGATGCCGCAGGTTTAGCTTATCTCAAGAAAATATCCCAGGCGTTTGTATTTGATATTATGGGGTTAAAGGATGATCAGTTTGGATCGTCAAACGATAATATAGACCCCCTGATGGATTTGATTATAGCGTTGCGAAATGAGGCTAAGAGTAATAAGGATTTTACCACCTCTGACCGTATACGTCAGGCCTTAACTAATATCGGTATTCAATTAAAAGACAGCAAAGAAGGAACACTTTGGAATAAGATTTGATAATGCTGTTGCAAACAATTTAAATGAAGTACAGAAGTATACTCAATACCGTTCTATTTGCTTGTAGTTTATTACCCATGCAGGCAGCATTTGCGCAACTACCTGAAAAGGTTGGTGGTCTTATTGTGGCCGATAAAAATGCAGCAAATATAGCGAAGGCAGAAACGCCTCATGCCGGTCTTATGTCTATTGTAGATAAACAATCGGTGTTTTATGTGCCTTCTGCCGTCAATGCCTATAACTATTTAACAAATAGACCAAATATCCCTGACGTTATGCTTTGGGAACCCAATTTCGCGTTGGTTTCTAAAAGTTTGGATTGGGGGGTAACCTCGGGCAGGGTGGAGTTTCAAAAAGTGGGCGCAATAAAGCGATACAGTCAATACCTTACCGTTTGGAAACGCGGTAAAAAGGGCGATTGGAAAGTGGATCTTCGTGCCGAGGTAGAAAATTATGGAAAAGGGAAATCTTCTGATCTATCGTACCTTGAGCCGGATGACTCCTGGTATTTGAAACACCGTTCCAATGTGCGTTTGCAGCAACGTGAGGATGTCGTAATGTCTACAGATCAATTGTTTGCTACGGTATTACGGGCCGATAATCAAGCGGCCTATACGGAGTTTCTTGCCGACGATGTGCGCTTTTATTACCCTTGGCAAGAGGAAATTACGGGTAAAAATACCGTGCTTAATTTCCTTAAAAAACAACGTATTGATATTGAAACGGAGCCACTTTCGGTGGGGCGCGCTTATAGTGGGGAATATGCTTATTCTTTTGGTGATGCTACGGTACACAGTAAAGATAAGGCGGTTAAGTTTAATTACATTCGTATTTGGCAACTTAAGGATGACTTCCAATGGCGTGTAATTTTGGAAATGTTGTTTGAGAAATAAATAGAATAAAAAAAAATGCTACCAATCGGTAGCATTTTTTTTTATTCTATTTAGTATTCTTTGTCCAGATTTTTAATTCATCACAGTTCATATATTCGGGGTTAATGTCGATATATGTGGTTTCACGTCGTGTTTCGAACCATTCACTTAACGTTCGGTTGACCTTATCTTGTCTGGCGGCCTCTTTGATCTTTGCAAAGTCTTGGTCTAAACTAGCTTTATGCGGCGGTATACGCGACTTTAAATAGTAAATTCTATACGAGCTTTCGCCGCTTTGTCTGTCGGTATATAAGATAGATTTTGAAACTTCATTGACTTTTAATGGGTCTATAGCATTAAATACGGATACATCATCCAGGTGATCTACCGGGATTAAGGTAGAACGGTCTTCCATGTTTGTAACCACCCCGCCATTGTATTTTGTTTCTTTATCGTCTGAATAGAAAGAAGCGGCTTGATTAAAGGTAATTTTCTTCGCTACAATCTGATCGTATAAGCTATCGATTTTCGCTTTTGCACGCGATAATGCCGATGCCGTTGGTTTTGTTTTAACTAAGATATGACGTACACTGACCTCTTCACCTCTGCGTTCCAATACTTGGAGAAAGTGAAAACCAAATTGGGATTCGAAGACAGGAGATATTTCTCCGGCTTTCAACTTAAATGCCTGTGCGGAGAATTCTTTTACCCAACCTTCACGCGTCGTAAATGGAAGCTCACCACCATAGGGTGCCGATCCGGGATCGTCGGAATATAAACGGGCAATGGTACCAAAATCGGAACCATTAATAATTTGTGTGCGGTACCCTTCGGCTTTGGTACGGAATTGCTCCTTCTCCTCCTTGGTCATTACCGGATCGATTACTAACTGTGCATACTCAATTTCTGTATTGAAGTAGGGTAAACTATCTGGATTTAAGCTTAAGAAGTATTTTTTTACCTCCTGTGGAGTAACATCAATTTTGGATACCAATTGACGTTGCATTTTATCGCCTTTAAGCTGCTCGGCAACTAAAGGGCGCATTTCCTCCTTATGCTGAAGAATAGAGCGGTTTAAAAACTCTTCTAACCGATCTTTACCTCCAAAATGTTGTATGCTTCGGCGTATTCTGTCGTTTAAGTTGTCGTCTATTTCACTATCAGTAACTTGTACCGAGTCAATAACGGCCTGTTGTGCCAATAGCTTGGAGGTTAATAACTGCTGAAGGATATAACATTTAAATTTAACATCCGGGGTACCTTTATTTGCTAAATACTGGTTGTATTGCATTTCAAGGTCCGATTGTAACACATGGCTATTTCCAACAGTAGCCACCACACGGTCTATAAGTTTGTCTTGAGCTAAGCAAAAGGAACTGTAAGTAACTAGAAAAGCAAGTATTCCTAAGATTTTTTTCATTAATTTGTTAATCAATATATGCTATGCAAAAATATTAGAATATTTTGGATTAGCGGTAATTTTCATTTTAATTTTGTGATAGTAAGGTTTCTGTAAATCATTTACCACAATGTGTAACGAAGATACTGCTTTGGTATGTAGCATTTAGGGATTTAACTATTTTTAACGAGAAAAAAACCATTTAGAGATTTGATACCCTACTTGCAAAAAAATAGGGCTAAACCAACCTTAAACGCATGATGAAACTACAGAAAATAATATTTTATGGTGTTGTTCTTGCTACCATGACACTTCGTGTTCAGGCGCAGACTTACCCGGTATACATTGGCACGTATACCCATGGCGGAAAAAGTGAAGGCGTATATGTTTATACGCTAGATGAAAAAACAGGAAACAGTACGTTTAACAAATCGATTAAGATGAGTAATCCGTCATTTGTAGCTCGGCAAGGTCCTATTTTATACGCGGTAAATGAGGATAATGCCGGTAAAATTGTAGCTTATAATTTAAAAACCGATACACAGATAAGTAGCTTGCCAACAGGTGGGGGAAGCCCCTGCCATATCGCTATAAGTCCGAAAGATCCGGTATTGCTGGTGTCGAATTATGCCGGTGGCTCGTTGAGCTTATTTAGACTGGCCAAAGATGGGGCCCTCTTAGCGCAGGATGATTTTATTCAATTTGAGGGTGGCGGAGTGAACAAATCGCGCCAGGAAAGTGCACATATACATTCCGCCTTTTTCAGTCGCGACGGAAGTAGGGTTTTTGTATCCGATTTAGGAAGCGATCTTATTTATGTGTATAGCATCGTGCAAAAAGATGGTACATTCCGCTTGCAGGAGCAAGAGCGTATTGCCAGCAAAGCTGGTGGAGGGCCTAGGCATATTACCTTTTCGAAAGATGGTAAGGCATTCTATCTGGTGCTAGAGCTTACAGGAGAGCTGGCGGTATATAAAAATACGGCTAATGGATGGAAAGAGAGTCAGGTATTGCCAATCTTTGCGGAAGGATTTTCGGGCGAGCAGGGGGCTGCGGATGTTAAAATTACGAAGGATGGAAAATACCTGTACGCTACCAATAGAGGGGCAGCAGATGTGGTCGTTACCTATTCCGTACAAAAGGATGGCAGGCTAATAAGTCAGGATGTGCAAAGCGTAGGCGGGAAAACCCCACGTAATATAAACTTTTCTAGAAATGAGAAATGGGTATTTGTTACAAATCAGGGTAGCAACCGGATAAATGTTTTCCAAAGAGATGTTAATACTGGCGCACTTAAACCGACCGATAAAAGCATACTTGTCGATAAACCCGTTTGCATAATACCTTAAGTAGGCCCTGCTAAACCACAAATTCGGGTAATTTTGTATGCCTGTTAAGGTGCATTAATACCAGAGTTTGTGGTTTAGAAAATGCCAAGTCTACTATTCTGGGATATCGTAATGATTTAAGTAACGCATAATGCTGTTGGCTCTGGAATTTACATATATCGATGGCCTACGGGCATCCCATTTTCGAGGGTTCGGTAAGATGGCAATAATTAAGGATGCCTCTTTTTTCGATAGACTTATTGCGGATTTATTGAAATAATACTGAGCAGCGGCTTCAGCACCATAGATACCTTGTCCCATTTCAATGACATTTAGATAGACCTCTAAGATTCTTTTTTTGCTCCAAAATATTTCAATTAAAAATGTAAAATAAGTTTCTAAACCTTTGCGTAGCCAGGATCTATTTGGCCATAAAAATACATTTTTTGCAACCTGTTGGCTTATGGTACTGCCCCCACGTAAGGTTTTTCCTGCTTGGTTTTTTTGCATTGCTTTTAAAATAGCGTCGGTATCAAAACCATTATGCGTCATAAAATGAGCGTCCTCACCAGCCAATGCTGCTTTTTTTAGATTTGTAGAGATATCTTCATAATTCAACCATTTTTTTTCAATTTTAAAACCTTTGTCTGCGGCTTTCCATTCAAATCCGCGCGTTATCATTAATAGGGTTATCGGCGGATTGATAAATTTTAATGCAAGTACCCAAAGCAAAGTAAGGACAAGAAAACCACCTACCACACGGATGGACCATTTTTTAACTTGGTTTTTCCAATTCCTTACCGGAGTATTTTTCTTTTTGATATTACCTCTTTTGATAGCCATAGCTTTGTTCAATTTTCGTTGCAAACCTAAAATAAAAAAATAACAATATAAATGCTTTATTGAGGCAATTCAATTCCTGTGGTATGCAATTCAAGAACTTAACAGGGTTTAGGGTAGCTGAATCGCATTAGCCTATTGTGCGTAAATTCTCTGCTCTAGTTCCCGACAGCAACGATCTTGCGATGATTAGGCTGAGCAAAAGGTATATATACAATGGAATAGGTTTTTAATAGTTGAAATGCCCTATCTATACCCTAGATTTTTTGTCAAATCGCATCATTTGTAGTATTTTTACGGCTTCACAAAAAATTAATTCCCATTGGCAAAGGCAAAGAAAGAAACTCCGTTAATGCAGCAATATAACAGCATCAAAGCTAAGTATCCTGGCGCACTGTTGTTATTCCGTGTAGGTGATTTTTACGAAACATTTGGTGAGGATGCCATCAAAGCCGCAGGCATATTGGGAATTGTACTTACAAAAAGAGGAAATGGTACCGAGTCTGAAACGGCGTTGGCGGGTTTTCCGCATCACTCCCTAGACACGTATCTCCCTAAATTGGTTCGTGCAGGGCAGCGTGTTGCGATATGTGATCAGCTGGAAGACCCTAAGCAAACTAAAACTATTGTAAAAAGAGGCGTTACCGAGTTGGTAACACCGGGGGTTTCCTATTCCGATACCATTGTAAATCAGAAAAGCAATAACTATTTGGCTTCCTTGTTTATCGACAAAAATACAATTGGTATTTCTTTCGTAGACATATCTACAGGCGAGTTTTTGGTGGCTCAAGGTAACCTGAGTTATATCGATAAATTGTTGCAAGGCTTTAAGCCTACCGAGGTTATTATGTCGAGAAGGCAGCATAAGGAGTTTGTCGAACATTTTGGTAATTCGTATTACACTTATTTGCTGGATGAATGGCCTTACGCAGGCGATTATGCAGAAGAGAGCTTGCTGAAACACTTTGAGGTTAACTCACTTAAAGGTTTTGGTATCGACCGTATGCCGGTGGGGGTTATTGCAGCAGGTGTAGCCTTACATTACCTCAATGAGACGGAACACCGTAATCTGCAGCACATCTCCCATATTTCACGTATTGAAGAAGACCGTTATATGTGGTTGGATCGCTTTACCATCCGTAACCTGGAACTTATTGGATCTACCAATGAGAATGCCATAACATTAGTCGATGTATTGGACGAAACGGCATCACCCATGGGGGCCCGGTTGTTAAAACGTTGGCTTGTTATGCCTTTAAAAGACAAGAAGTCTATAGAGGAACGCTTGAATGTTGTAGATTATTTTTGTCAGCATAACAGCTTATGTCATGAACTGGTAGACGAAATTAAACAGGTCGGTGATTTAGAGCGCCTAATCAGTAAAATAGGGCTGCAGAAAGCGAATCCGCGGGAGATAACCCAGCTGAAACGTGGTCTGTATGCTATCGAGAACTTAAAAGCAAAAACCTTAATTCCTGAGTCGGATGCTTTAGCGATGCTATCGGCTCAAATGGATACTTGTGTTATTATACGCGATAAAATAGAACATACCTTGCAGCAAGACCCTCCAGTGGCGTTAAATAAAGGCAATGTAATTGCCGATGGTGTCGATGCTGAACTTGATAAACTACGTAAGGTAGCATTTGGTGGCAAAGGGTACCTGCTGGAGATACAGCGTCGCGAGGCGGAGGCAACGGGTATTCCTTCCTTAAAGATTGCCTTTAACAATGTATTTGGGTATTATTTGGAGGTTACCAACACCCATAAAGATAAAGTCCCTGAGGGATGGATTCGTAAACAAACCTTGGTAAACGCTGAGCGTTATATTACCGAAGAGCTGAAGGAATATGAAGAGCAGATTCTTGGTGCTGAGGAGAAAATTCAAGCCATAGAAACGCGCATTTACAGTGAATTGTTGTTTGAAATTGCGGCATTTATAAAACCCATACAAAAGAATGCACAGCTGGTGGCTAAATTGGATGTTTTGTTAAATTTTGCCTGTATTGCCAAAAAGAATTATTACGTTAAGCCTGAGATTTCGACCAGTAAAATATTAGATATTAAAGGTGGTCGCCATCCGGTAATCGAGAAAAATCTGCCTGTAGGGGAAGATTATATCACCAACGATACCTACCTGGATCCCGATACCCAGCAGATCATTATTATTACAGGGCCTAATATGGCGGGTAAATCAGCATTATTACGCCAAACAGGGCTTATTGTATTGATGGCACAGATTGGTTGTTTCGTGCCGGCAAAGGAAGCCAGGGTAGGGCTTGTGGATAAGATTTTTACACGTGTGGGGGCATCAGATAACCTGTCCTCTGGCGAGTCTACGTTTATGGTCGAGATGAACGAAACGGCAAGTATAATGAACAATCTTTCGGACCGCAGTTTAATCCTGCTGGATGAAATTGGTCGCGGTACAAGCACCTATGATGGTATTTCTATTGCTTGGGCTATAGCCGAGTTTCTACATTCGCATCCCGGTACACGGGCTAAAACACTGTTTGCTACGCATTACCACGAGTTAAATGAGCTCAGTACATCCATGCCACGTATTAAAAACTTTAATGTTACCGTTAAAGAGGTAAACAATAAGGTTATCTTTTTGCGTAAATTGGTGCCGGGTGGCTCGGAGCATAGCTTTGGTATACATGTCGCCAAACTCGCAGGAATGCCTCCAAAACTTATACAGCGGGCATCGGAAATCTTGAAGCGCTTAGAGCAGGAACGGACAGGCGGAGAAAAGATTAAAGATAGCATGCGTAAAATTCAAAAACAGGCTTATCAATTGCAGATGTTTGCTATAGATGATCCTATCTTAGAAAAAATTCGAGATATGTTGAATAACCTCGATGTCAATACATTGACGCCGGTAGAAGCGTTGATGAAACTGGATGAAATACAGCGGGTTTTAAAGAACTAAAACCTAAATGAAAGCTCTAAACTACCGAAGTTTGACTTTATCGGTGTGATTAAATCTTTATCCCAGTTATAGGGGATATGGTGATAATTAGCTTCCAGTCCGATGTAGTTTTTTCTTCCAATCCGATGTAACAAAGTTAAACCAAACGTGCTGTGTAGCGTGTTTACATTGTTATATCGGACACTTTGATATTGGTATCCGTATTCGTCAACATAAAATTCATTCGATTTCAGGTTGGTATGAATTAACCCCAGTGCTACGCCCAGCTTAGGCATTAAAATCCAGTTGTTTTGATCCATCGCCTTATACCCCACTTGTACACCAAAGGAGGTGCTGGTGCTTGATTTTATGGTGCGTATCTCCTTTTCGTGGTATACTTGTATAGGCTCATTTCCCGTGTTTATGCGCATTTTTGCCTGAAATTCAAAAATGAAACTTCGAGACATCGGTGTAGAAATACCCAGCCCAAAAACGGGTGCTGGTTTTTGGTAAATATTACTGGTGAAAGGGAAAAAATATCCTGCATAGATAGCACCACTAATGTTGGAAACCCAATAATCTTGTTCCTGTGTATTCCTTACGGTTGGTTTACGGTTTTCCTTCCGCCCCATTTCATGCCAATACTCCTCAATATAATCGGCGAAAAGGTAGCTGATCGCTTGCTCTTCTTTCGTTAATGCATACCTATCCGATTGTAATAATGCCCTCGCCTTGATACGTATCAGCGAGTCTATAGGGTTATTAAGCGGGATAAACTGATACTTTTCGGGGTTAGCATTGTATAATTTTTCCGCATCTTTTTTTACCGCATCGTCCAAGCGTGTAATTAATATGGCATCGTACTGCCCCTCAATATACCTGCGTATTGTGCTGCCTGTAGGTTGCTTTTGGATAAGCTGTGTTAATATCTGTAGACGCAGCGCCAATTCGCTATTTTCGCAGGTTGCCATTAACGTA
Source organism: Sphingobacterium sp. Mn56C (assembly GCF_049319645.1). Classification (NCBI taxonomy): domain Bacteria; kingdom Pseudomonadati; phylum Bacteroidota; class Sphingobacteriia; order Sphingobacteriales; family Sphingobacteriaceae; genus Sphingobacterium; species Sphingobacterium sp. Mn56C. The sequence goes on along the minus strand of NZ_JBMOUC010000007.1, from coordinate 187,084 downwards.
TTGGCAATGGAGTTTATTTGGTTAAAATCGTTATCTATAAGTATTTCCGGGAGCTGCTGTATGCTAGCTTTGGTAATTCTTTCGCAGGCGCTTTGCGCGAATACGATAATTGGTCCATAACAAAGGAGTATTATAAAGGTTATTTTTTTTACCATTACCTTGTTTTTTGTTAAAAGTATGTATTTATATTAAAATTTGCAATCGCCAAATTATATACCTTTGTGTCTTATGGGTTCAGTTTTTAGATTTAAGCAGTTTGAAGTCGATCAGGCTGATTGTGCAATGAAAATAAATACCGATGGTGTACTTATGGGGGCAAAGGCCTGGCATAAAGAGCCAAAGTCTATCTTAGATATCGGTACAGGAACGGGGGTAATATCCCTTATGCTGGCACAGCGTTTTCCTGCGGCAGTGCTGCATGCTGTAGAAGTGGATGAGCCTGCCTGCCTACGTGCGCAAGCCAATTTTATCAATTCGCCCTTTGCCGATAGGCTACAGGCTTACCATTGCTCTTTTGAGCAGCTTAATACCGGAGTGTTATACGATCTTATCGTAAGTAATCCGCCCTTTTATACCCGCTCCCTACACAATCCTGATCCGCGGAAGCAGCTTGCCAAACATACAGATATGGAGTTCTTTACTAAATTGTTGTATTTTGCCGTACATAACTTGAATACCTATGGTAGCTTACACCTTATTATTCCTCCTACATTAGCGGATGAGCTGGTAGAGCACGGCCAAAAAATAGGCTTGTTTTTAGCGGCAGTTATGGCAATAAAATCCTTTAATGATTCAGAGGTATTCCGCAAACTTATTGTTTTAAATCGGGAAGCTTCGACGCAGGTACAGCAGGAAGAACTAGTAATATATCAAGAAAAAGGACGGTATACAGATGCCTATAAAAGTTTGTTGCATCCTTTCTTTTTAGCATTTTAATTATGAAAAAAATAGGATTGCTTTCCGACACACACTCGTTTTTGGACGATGCTGTTTTCAGACATTTTGAGGCTTGTGATGAGCTGTGGCATGCCGGAGATTTTGGCAATATTACGGTGGTAGAGCAGTTACAAGCCTTTAAACCTTTTCGGGGTGTGTATGGTAATATTGACGGAAAGGATGTACGCCTTTGTTGTCCTGAACACCTCCGTTTTTCCTGCGAGGGAGTAGATGTATGGATGACACATATCGGTGGTTATCCTGGTCGGTATGCGGCACAGGTAAAGCCGGAAATTCATGTAAATCCGCCAAAACTTTTTATTTGTGGACATTCACATATTTTAAAAGTACAATTCGACCCCAAGTTGAATTTGTTGCATTTAAACCCTGGTGCGGCAGGAAAACAGGGCTGGCACAAGGTGCGCACTTTAATGCGTTTTGATTTGAATTTGGGTAAAATTGAAAATTTGGAAATTATTGAACTGCTTTAACTGATTTTATTTTCATATTTTTGTTGTATAAACAATAAATTATGAAATCTATAAAAACCTTAGGTCAGTTTATAATTGAAAAACAGGCCGATTTTCCCTACGCTAAAGGGGAGTTATCGCGTTTATTACGCGATATTGGTATAGCAGCAAAAATTGTTAACCGTGAAGTAAATAAGGCGGGACTTGTGGATATCTTAGGAAATGTGCAGGGGGTTAACGTTTCGGGTGAAAGTCAAAAAAAATTGGACGTTTATGCTGATGAACAATTTATTACGGCCTTAAAATCTGGTGGTGAATGTTGTTTCGTCGCTTCTGAGGAGCAAGATGAAGGGGTACAGCTTGTCGATGATGGCGTTTCTAAGGATGCCAATTATGTGGTTTGCATAGATCCGTTGGATGGGAGCAGCAATATTGAGGTTAATGTTTCCGTAGGGACTATATTCTCTATATACCGGCGGAAAAGTAATGCTGGTGAGGATGTAAGCCAGGATGATCTGTTGCAGAAAGGAACAAAACAGGTCGCTGCTGGTTATATTATTTATGGATCTTCCACCATGTTGGTTTACACAACCGGGAAAGGGGTAAATGGTTTTACTCTAGATCCCTCTATTGGCGAGTTTTGTTTGTCGCATCCCAATATGACCATTCCTAAAGACGGTCATATTTATTCCATAAATGAGGGGAACTACCTTAAATTTCCACAGGGCATTAAAGATTACATTAAATACTGTCAAGTGGAAGATGCAGCCAGCAACCGTCCATTTACATCGCGATATATCGGTTCTATGGTCGCCGATATCCACCGGAATTTACTTATGGGCGGTATTTTTATCTATCCGCAGACTGCACAGCAACCCTTCGGAAAGTTAAGATTAATGTATGAGTGTAATCCTATTGCTTTTATTATTGAACAAGCAGGAGGTAAGGCTTCAACCGGCGAGCAGCGTATTATGGAGGTAACACCACACCATCTACATCAGCGTGTGCCCGCTATTATAGGCAGTACCAAGATGGTCGATAAGGTTTTATCATTTCTTTAAACGCCACAATCTATAAAGAGTCCCTTACTTCAACGAGGAACGATTTTAAACGTTCAAGAGAATCAATAACACGTTGGTTCTCTTTTGCTTCCGCTTTATTGTCTTTGAGATAGTCGCGTGCCCCTTGAAGGGTATAGCCTTTTTCCTTAACCAAATTAAAGATGATTTTTAAATTAGCAATATCTTCGGGCGTAAATAAGCGATTTCCTTTTTTGTTCTTTTTCGGTTGTAAGATTTCAAATTCACGCTCATAAAAGCGAATTTGAGAAGCATTTACATCGAACATCTCCGTTACTTCTCCCATTGTGTAATACAACTTGTTTATTTCGCGTTCTTTATAAGGCATATTTTAAAACTTTTTATATTTAAACAAATATACAATCTAAGTTTGAATATAAAAAGGAAGCAAGAATTGTTGTTTTTTAGCTTATTTCTTAGGTAAGAATGAAAGGACTGGTTATAGTAAGTAAATTTTGGACAGGTTTCTTTTCGGCGCATAGGGCTGAAGCAGTCACGATATTCCCTTTTATTTTTGTGCGTTCGCGGCAGCTGCAGCAAGATTCTGTATTGCTGAATCATGAACGAATACATCTTGCACAGGCCTTGGAACTGCTGGTGATACCTTTTTATATTTGGTATGTATTGGAATTTTTATGGCATTATTTGCAGTACCGAAATTTTGATAAAGCTTACCGGCAAATCCGTTTCGAGCGTGAGGCTTACCACTATGAAAAGAACTTGAACTATTTACAGCGAAGGAAGCGCTGGGCGGTGTTTCGGAGAAGCAGACCTTAACCTAACCGTGTTATTTGCTCGGTTAAGCTGTTGGCTTGCTGTTTGTTTAAGCTGCAAATTTTCCCGTTTATTTCTGACGTAGTATCTTTAGGTTTTAGGGATATGCTGCTATTTAAAAAAAATGCCCCTAAAAAGGATTTAACTTTTCAGGGGCATTTCCTAATGCAATTAAATATTACTTTACCAATTTAAGGTAGGTGTAAACTTTTTGTTTCAGTGCTCTTCTATCGACAATAAAGTCTAAAAAACCATGCTCTAACAAAAACTCCGATGTTTGGAATCCTTTGGGAAGGTCTTTTTTTATGGTTTCTTTAATAACACGAGGGCCTGCAAAACCAATTAAAGCACCAGGCTCTGCAATATTGATATCGCCAAGCATGGCGTATGATGCAGTTACGCCCCCTGTTGTAGGGTCTGTTAACAAACAGATATAAGGCAATTTTGCTTTATTTAATAAGGCTAATTTTGCGGATGTTTTCGCCATTTGCATTAACGAAAAAGCTGCTTCCATCATACGTGCACCACCAGATTTTGAGATCAACATAAAGGGAAGTTTATGTGCAATACAATAATCGATAGAACGTGCAATTTTTTCACCCACAACGGATCCCATAGAACCACCGATAAAGTTAAAGTCCATACAGGCAATAACGATATCTTCACCATTAAGCTTGCCATGTGCAGAACGTAATGCATCCTTTAAGCCCGTTTTAGCTTGGCTATCGACCAATCTTTCACCATAGGGTTTGCTGTCTACAAACTGTAAAGGGTCGCCTGCGCTAAGGTTCGGAAATAGTTCAGTGAACTCATTGTTGTCAAATAATACTGAAAAGTATGCTGCAGAACCAATGCGAAGATGGTAACCACAATATTGACAAACATAGTTGTTTTCAATTTGTTCAAGATTCAAAAGGGGCTTTTTACATGATGGACATTTATTCCACATCCCATCTGGAGCTTCCTTTTTATTTTCTGTGGCAGTATTTATTCCTGCCTTGCTTCTTTTAAACCAACTCATTAATGCTCGTGTTAATTCGAACTACAAATAAACGAAAAGATACGTAAAAAGTGAAATGTGTAGACATATAATAGCATGAACCCCTCAAGGCGGTACGAAATGTAAGAAATAAAGTGGTGGAAAAAAGGCGCAATGCGTGGTACTGGCCTGCTAAAGGTTATAAAATAAAAAATGGGTAAGCTCCCTTTATCGCACCGCTCAACCTAATACCCTTGCTTTGTTCCCAACCTGGGGGAGTCAAAGGGAGCTGGTCGTAAAGGACTTACCCACCGCAAAAATAGGAAAAATTTATATTTTCAAAAAACAAAATGCCTTTAAATTGGTATGGGCTTGATATACAGGGAATAAAATTCACATTTTGTCTTTGTTGTATTCCCCTGTTAACGCATAATAGCCAAATATTGCTAATCCTATTGCTATAATAGGCGTTAGAATAAAAACAATAATTAACCCAAAGACCAAATCTTCTTGCTGGCCCGTATTTAATTTGGGGATACCAAATTGTACAATGCAAAAGTATGCAGTTAATAATGCCAGCAAAAGCCAAACGATACCGAGTATTTTTTTTAGTGTTTCCATAGTTATTGATTTTTTGCAATCATGGATTTACTGATGTATAAGCTGCCGATAGTAAAACATACGGCTGATATGATTATTGGGTACCATAATCCGGCAAGGTAAAACGAAGGGTTACCTGCACTGTTAGCGGTCGTCGCTAGGTAGGTTGATACTGCGGGAAGCAGACCGCCGAAAACGCCGTTGCCAATATGGTACGGTAGCGACATTGATGTATAACGAATCTTTACGGGGAATATTTCGGATAGAAAAGCCGCTATAGGGCCATAAACAAGGGTGATGTAGATAATTTGTATAAATATTAAAAAAACAAGCTTTAACTGGTTTATACCTTCAATATGGACCTGTTTTTTTACGGTTGTTTTTATTTTCCCATGTTCCATTATAGGGCTGCCAGTCAGATCGAGGTAGGTTGCCGTGCTCGTAATCAGGCGGGTTTTATCTGTAAATATTTGTGTCAGCATATCAACATCCTCTTTAGTCTCGCCCATATCTGAGCGGTTGTGTTGCTCTTGTCGTAAATGGAGCAGCTCTTTTTTGTTGTTGATATTGCTGATTTGGTACATAGCTTCATATATGGGTCGGTAGGTAAATACCGCTAATGCCATGCCGGTAAGCATCACCCATTTGCGGCCAATTTTGTCCGAAAGACTACCAAAAACAACAAAAAATGGGGTGCCAAAAAGCAAAGCAATGCCTAAAGTTATGTCGGCTTGGTCGCTTTCGAGAAGCATGACCGTTTTCATAAAGCTCATGGAATAAAATTGGCCTGTATACCAAACAACGCCTTGGCCCATTGCAGCGCCAAACAAGGCTAAAAGCACAAATTTAAGGTTGTATTTATTGGCAAAACTTTCGCGCAAAGGGTTTTTAGATGTTTTACCTTCGGCTTTAGCTTTTTTAAATTCTGGTGATTCATCCATGTTTTTTCTAATCATATAGGATACATACACCATTAGTATGGATATCAAAAATGGAATCCGCCAGCCCCAGGCATCAAATTGATCCTCGCTGAGTGCAACCCGTGTAAGCAGAATAACTAACAGAGATATAAAAAGACCGAACGTAGCTGTCGTTTGTATCCAGGAGGTCCAATACCCACGTTGCCCCTTCGGACTGTGCTCGGCGACATACGTTGCTGCTCCTCCATACTCGCCACCTAAAGCGAGGCCTTGTAATAGCCGTAAAACCAGTACCAATATAGGTGCCCAGTATCCTATTGTTTCATAATTGGGGATACAACCGATTAAGAAAGTTGCTCCACCCATGAGCATTAACGTGACCATAAACGTGTATTTACGGCCTATTAAGTCGCCTAAACGGCCGAAAAATAGCGCGCCAAATGGGCGTACTACAAATCCAGCTGCAAAGGTTGCCAAGGTCGATAAAAATGCTGCCGTTGGATTACCGGGTGGAAAAAATTTGGTTGCAATGACGATAGAAAGACTTCCGAAAATAAAAAAATCATACCATTCTATCAGTGTACCTAAAGAGGAAGCACCAATTACTTTCCAAATACCTTTAGTAGCAGCTTTGTCGTCTATAGATGTATTTGATTTATTTTGCATTTTTACATATTTAGGGTTAATAATTAAGTCGCTAGTTTAAAAACTTTTCCAGGCTTGACGCTTAAAATTCCTTTTAGCTCCATTTCCAAAAGGGTGATGGCCAGTTTACTCTGTGTCCATTGGCAATGGATGGCGATATCGTCTATATTACCCTCGCCAGATGTACGTAGATAACTAACAATTTTCTGTTCTTCAACGCTTAAGGTATCCAGTAGCAATTGTAGCTGTGGCAGCCTTGTTGTAGTCGTATTTTCGAAATCCCAATTCATAAGCTCACACAAGTCTTTGGCATTCCGGATTAATTGTGCTTGGTTAGTTTTTATTAAATAATTGCAACCTGCGGAATAGGGGTGATCTATGGCTCCTGGAAACGCACAAACATCGCGATTATAGGAGTTAGCAATTTCTGCTGTAATAAGCGCGCCCCCTTTGCGGGCTGCTTCAACTACCACAACGACATCCGATAAGCCTGCAATTATGCGGTTACGCATCGGGAAATTCTGCCGCTCAGGTTTGCATCCAGCGGTAAATTCGGACAATAAACCACCATGGTCTATTATTTTTTGCGCAGTATCGTGGTGTGCGTAAGGATAGATACGGTCCAAACCATGCCCCAGTACAGCCACGGTGGGGAGCTCTTGCTTGAGCGCTTCTCGATGCGCCTGTATATCAATACCAAAAGCGAGACCACTAATAACTTGTACATTAATTTCCTTAAGGTCCGCCAGTAAGTTTTCACATATCTTACGTCCATAACTGCTGGCATTCCGGCTGCCTATAATGCTGACAGCACGATCTGGATTTAAGGAGGCATTGCCTTTGAAGAATAACAAAATCGGTGCATCTTCACAGTGCCGTAAACGCCTGGGGTAGTTTGCATCTTCCATCCACACTAACTGTATATTTTGTTGTTGGATAAAATGTAATTCTGCTTCTGCTTCCTGAAGGTATGATTTCGATAATATCGCCTCTGCGGCAGATAAACCTATGCCCGGTATTTTTAAGAGTTGTTTTTTGCTGCTCCCAAATATGGCTTCCGGAGAACCACAATAAGACAGGAGGTTACGTCCAAGTTTAGGACCTATACCCTTAATTTTTGCTAAGGCAATTTTTGCTAAAGTGTTCATAATCGGCTTTCTAAATGTAAGTATTACTTTCTGTAATTCTAAAAAATTAACGTTTATTCATTCGAAGAATAGTAGATTTGCACAAAAAATATAGCGCTATGGAAATGCAAGAACCTTTTGATATTGAAGTGGGGGACATCGTATACTCGGTCTTTCCAGAAGAAAAAGATACCTATACTATCTTTAAAGATGGTAAGGAGTATGTGCAGATTATTAAAGATACCGATACCAACTGGCTTAAATTGAACCCTGAGACAGGTTTACCCCTGTTTGGTATGGATGAAGAGATAAATATAATCGGTACTGAAATTCAAAAATCTTTAAGTTAAACCGAAATATTACCTATAAAATACGAACGGTAGGGGCTGTATTTTCCGGTTTCCTATGGTTCGTATTGCAGCAAATGTTAACAGGCTATAGTATTTAACATTCTTTAAATATATCTTTTTTTTGCTTTGCATAAATTTATGGACATTTAAGGGTATTAATCCGTTTTGTAACACCCTTACTGCTATATTTTTATGTTTCCAAACCACATGCTCCTACAAGTAGGCTGTTTCCTGGCAGGAATTGCAGCTCTGAAACTCTTGTACCCCTTACAATTGCCGGCAACAGGGTTGAAAGAATTGGCGACTATGGATACCCTGAAAATAGATACGGTGGCCATTAAAGGTAATGAACAGTCTGCAGAGGAAATTTTTGAAAATAGAAAAGTAGATTATAAATTGATTTATCTCTGGGGAGATACCAAAAATATGATTACGGTAAATCCTCTTGGAGGTATCGCGATTAACCTGAACAAATTGTATAATAAATTCAGTAAGCTTGGTAAAGACTCCCGTAGATTGCAACGCTCTTTCGAGTCGGAGTTTGAAGCAAATCGCGTTAATGAATTGTGGTTGCCACTTACACGGAATAAGGTGAAATTAAACGGAGACTCACTTTTTGTGTTTGAAACCTATTTCAGGCCTACCTATGTATGGCTCTCTACGGCGACGGAATATGAAAAGTTGCTATACCTTAAAAAATGCATGCAAACGTATGTAGATTCTACCGCGGTAATTCATGAAAGGATCATGATACCTTAGCGTAGGCTGTTTGTGGCCACAAACAGCCTGTATACCTTGCTACATGGGTGTGTATAACACATACTTGGTCTCGAAGAAATCTTCTTCAAAGTAGGACGATAGCGGATGGAGTTCCACTTTCAATCGAGACTCTTTTATTTCTTCTTTTAAGTCGCCTCCTTTCAGGTACAAGATGCCGTTAGGAATACCATTTTTATCTTGTTTTTCAAATTTATTGCGAATCCAAGAGGTAAATTCTGCCAGGCGGGTTACTGCACGTGAAACGATAAAATCGTATTTGTAGTCAATTTGTTCGGCACGCATATGGTCTGCTTCCACATTGGTAAGACCAATTGCCTCCGCCACACCGCGCACTACCTTAATTTTTTTACCTATGGAATCAACCAAATGAAATTGTACTTCGGGAAATAAAATAGCCAATGGAATCCCCGGGAAGCCTCCACCCGTACCAACATCAAGAATGCGTGTTCCTGGTTTTAATTCGGTAACGAACTTGGCTATTCCCAACGAATGAAGCACATGTTTGAGGTACAAGCTTTCGATATCCTTACGCGAGATAACATTAATCTGATCGTTCCAAAATGGATATACTTCAGCAAGTTTTGTAAACTGCTCCTTTTGCTTTTCGCTCAGGTTAGGGAAATATTTAAATATAATATCTACGGTAGGGTTCATGTGTTAAAATTTTTATTGAATAGAGGATTATTTCCAGGACACTTGCTTTTTTTTGCGGTTGAAAACACCGTTCAAGCAGATGTAGAAATAATAAAAAATGTCGAGAATAGGGAGCCATATTAAAAGATCTTTAACGGCAAGTTTTTTGTAAATCGGCGCAAATATAATCAGTTGGCAGCAATAACGTAGTAGATAAATGCCTAAGCCGATAAACCATAAGGATGGAAATAAACTGAGGGTTACGATAAGCAAACAGTAAAATAAAAATGCTGAAATCAGCTGTGTACCCAACATCGACTTATGCCGCATTTTGTAGAAAACTGAAGCACCGGCATGTCGACCTTTTTGTTTGTTATACGATTTCCAACTAGCCTTAGGTACGGAATAGGTATGAGCATCAGGATGGATTGCAATATTGATATTTGTCGCTGTTGCATTTTTATTTACGAATAAATCGTCATCGCCAGATTTTATATGCATATGGGCATTAAAGCCTTTCCCTTTAAAAAACAAATCCTTAAGGTAGGAGAGGTTGCGCCCCACCCCCATGTAAGCGTTGCCCTTGATGGCATAGGCTAAATAACTCATTGCCGTATGTGTCGTTTCAAACCGAATAAGTTTATTTAAGAAACCACTGGCCTTAAAGTATGGCGAATAGCCCAATACTATTTCTTTACCCTCGGTATAGGCTCCGGCCATCTCCCGCAACCATTGGTTGCTTTCTGGCTGGCAATCGGCGTCGGTCATAACCAAGACCTGATGTTTTGCTCCTTTTATACCTAGCGTTAAGGCAAATTTTTTGTTGTGCTTAAATCGTATATGATCCTTAACATCGATGACACGAAGATGGCTGTATTGTTGTTCAAAATCATGTAATATCCAAGGAGTTTCATCATCAGAGCTGTCATTTACAACAATAACTTCAAATTCAGGGTAATCTTGGTTTAGGATATGCGGGAGAAATGTCTTCAGGTTTTCCTGCTCATTATGAGCGCATATTATAACCGTTACAGCTGCTGTAGTAGCGGCGTCGGCATGTGATTTTACACGGTATCTCGCTAGTTTTCGGTATACAAATAAAATATAGTATAGTTGTACAACTAACAGTAAACCTAGCAAGCCATAGCAGAAGTAGGCAGGGAGCGTGATATGAGGAATATGAAAATTCATTTAAAGCCTCAAAGATAAGGTCTTCTTCAGAATATTGTATATATTCTCGTTAAGAATTGCTAATAAATACGTAGTTTCATCGTAGGCTCAGAATTTTATAGTATTTTTGCGCTGGATTTAAGATACGTATGAAATTTACTCTTCAAGCTCAAGATAAACACTCCAAAGCCCGTGCTGGGGTGATGGAGACTGCCCATGGTTTAATAGAAACGCCGATTTTTATGCCCGTAGGCACGGCTGGTACGGTGAAAGCCGTACATCAACATGAATTGGTGCAGGATATTCAAGCACAAATTATATTAGGAAATACCTACCATTTATATTTAAGGCCAGGTCTGGATGTATTGCAGAAAGCGGGGGGTATCCATAAGTTTAACGGTTGGAGTAAACCTATACTTACCGATTCGGGCGGTTACCAGGTATATTCCCTTACCGAGGTTCGTAAGATCCGTGAAGAAGGGGTAACTTTCCGCTCGCATGTCGATGGTTCTAAACATCTGTTTACGCCTGAAAATGTAATGGACACACAGCGTATTATCGGAGCGGATATTATTATGGCTTTCGACGAGTGTACGCCATACCCTTGCGACTATAATTATGCACGCCGCTCTATGGACATGACCCATAGGTGGTTGAAGAGATGTTGTAATCGCTTTGATACAACAACGCCTTTATATGGTTATGACCAAACCTTATTTCCCATTGTTCAAGGTTCTGTATACAAGGATTTAAGGGCCAAATCGGCTGAGGTGATTGCGTCTTTCGAACGTGAAGGAAATGCTATCGGTGGTCTTTCTGTTGGTGAGCCTGCCGAAGAGATGTACGCCATGACGGAAGTCGTAACCAATATTTTGCCTTGGGAGAAACCGCGTTATTTAATGGGCGTTGGTACGCCGATTAATATTTTGGAAAACATCGCCTTGGGTATTGATATGTTCGACTGTGTAATGCCGACGCGTAATGCCAGAAATGGGATGTTATTTACGCGAAATGGTATTATCAATATAAAAAATGAAAAATGGAAGGATGATTTCTCACCGATAGAGGCGGAGAGCGACTTGATGATGGATCAGGTATATTCCAAAGCTTATTTAAGACACTTAATCCGTTCACAGGAGATTTTAGGTGCGCAAATTGCATCGTTACATAACTTACATTTCTACCTGTGGTTGGTGAAACAGGCTCGAGAAAAGATTATCGAGGGTACTTTTTACGAATGGAAAGAGAAAATGGTGAAAGTTTTAGGGCAACGTTTGTAATTATTTTGGGTGATATCCATAAAACGTATTAATTTGCAGTAATGAACCTGATCGATCGTTATATTTTACGGAAGTACCTGACTACGTTTTTCTTTACCGTAGGCATATTTATCATTATCATTGTGGTATTTGATGTCTCGGAAAAGTTAGACGACTTCCTGAAGTATAAAGCGACCTTTACGCAGGTTTTATTCCGTTATTATGCTTTAGGTAGCGTGCCTTTCTTTTTGAATATGTTAACACCGCTAATGAATTTTATTGCGGTGATATTCTTTACCTCTAAAATGGCCGATCAAACCGAGATCGTTCCGATTTTAAATGGGGGGATGAGCTTTAACCGGATGTTAAGACCCTATCTGGTAGGCTCGGGTATGATATGTGCTTTATCCTTGGTGTCAAACTTATATATACTGCCGGAAACTAACCGTATCAAAGTGCAGTTTGAAAATGTCTATGTAAAGCCCAACAGGATGAGCGCATCCACCTCCGCGACGCATATGCAAATAGACTCCAATACCTATGTCTATATCAATAGTTTTGATACCAAGCAATCGGTAGGTTATAATTTTGTACTCGAGAAGTTTGATGGTGAAAACATGATTGAAAAGCTTATGGCTGAGCGCGTAAGCTGGGATTCTACGGCCAGTAAATGGCGTATGGAAAACTATACCAACAGGATTATTAATGGTCTTCATGAAGAAATGTTGAAGGGCGATTCGCGCGATACAACATTGGATATGAAACCTCAGGATTTTGAAGTCTATGAGAATATATTTACCGAGATGACCACGAAAGCACTTAATGAGCGGATTGTAAAGGAGGAAATACGTGGAACGGGTATGATGAGCGATTTGCTGATGGAAAAATATAAGCGTTGGGTACATCCATTCTCGATTATAATCTTGACTTTAATGGGGGTGGCACTATCCTCAAAAAAAGTTCGTGGCGGTATTGGCTTAAGCCTTGGTATCGGTATCGGCTTAAGTTTTACTTTTTTAGTTTTTAACCAATTTTCCACTATGTTTGCTTTGAAAGGAGGCCTTTCTCCTTTAATTGCGACACTAGTGCCTAGCGTTACCTTCTTAATATTGTCCTTAATATTGTTGCGCAAAGCACCTAAATAACCTTTGTTATGGATTTTTTCTTTCGCAACCGTAATCTGTTTATTCTGCATTTTACGGTATTAATTTGGGGGTTTACCGGGGTCCTTGGGGGTCTGATATCTATTGCAGCACTGCCATTGGTTTGGTATAGGGTGTTTATTGCGGCCATAAGTCTTTTTATTTACATAAAGATTACCAGAAAAAATATGCAGGTTCCGCTTGGGCGCATGTTACAATTTATTGGGGTAGGGCTTTTGGTAGGCATGCACTGGGTTTTATTTTTCCATGCCATCAAGGTTTCTACGGTGTCGGTTACTTTGGTATCTTTATCGTCTCTTACACTTTTTACAGCCATTCTAGAGCCTCTATTTTCTCATAAGAAGCTGGCTATAGACGATATCATTGTAGGCTTATGTATTATTTTGGGTATCTATTTAATTTTCACTTTTGAGTTTCAATATTGGCAGGGTATCGTATTTGGTTTATTGGCAGCACTTTGTGCCAGTATTTTTTCGATATGCAATAGTAAACTGGTAAAGAAAGACAACCCGGTTATAATAACTTTTTATGAAATGGTTGGAGCCTTCTTAGGGCTATCACTAATTTTACTGTGTACGCAGGGTTTTAATGCCGCTATGGATCTGTCTTTAGCAGACTTGTTTTATTTGTTACTGCTAGGGAGTGTGTGTACCGCATTTGCCTATGCTTTGGGCGTAGCGGTTATGAAGGAGTTAAGTGCCTTTACCGTGGCATTAATAACAAATCTAGAACCCGTATATGGTATCATGCTAGCGATGTTGATTTTAAAGCAGAATGAAGTGATGAGTACAGGTTTTTATCTGGGTGCAATTATTATATTGGCAGCGGTGTTTTTATATCCTTTGGTTAAAACGCGGTTAGCGACACAACATAAAAAGAATAAGACAATGCCTGTTGAGCAGCACCTGAAATAAAAGTCTGAGCATCGTAATTGCAGGGTATCTGGTTAAAATAGGCGGAGTTTTAAGCTTACTCCAAGTGATCTTTATCGGCGACACCTTGTTCTTAATAACTTTTTCTGTCTATAAAGTTTGAATAATACGCAAGATACTTGCTGCGCTATTCCTCAAAATTTAAGTTACGATTTACCTAATACGGTTTATGTGTATTGGCCTTAGGTACCTAATTACCTTAGCTTAAGGTATATTGATTTCAAAAGTTAAAACTGCATTAAAAACAGGTATACCATTTATAGGGTAGGTACTTGCGTGGAGCGCATTAATATTAGGTTTGGCACAGCAGCTGTCTGGTCTCCTCGCTACACCTATAGATATGAAATATAGGTAAGCGACTATTAGCTCGTAGAAAAATATCCCCTGTACACACCGCTTAGCAAGAATATTTAGTTGGGAGGTTAGCCGCCTAAATTAAGCTAGGATGTTTTAAGTTATCCACATTATGTGGATAAGCCTGTGGACAACTTAAACTGCTGCAGCCTGCAAACTGCTCCTTTAGCCATAAGTTGTATACACAGTTATTAACAAAATGTGGATAACCCATGTGTAAAACTCCCCATTTTACTGGGTTTCTTCCTCTGTATCCGCTATCTGTCCGGTTTTTTCTACAGCATCTCCTTCCGATTCTTTTTCCGGCAGGCCAGATTCCGATTGGGCAAGATACTCTGCTTTTTTGTCGGCAAACTCATCGATAAGGGTATGTTTCCATAAAGGCGTACCCGAGAAGTATGCTGCACGACCAATCATATGTGCGGCAATAGGCGACGTTATGAGCAGGAAAAAAATAATGGCGAAAGCCTTTGTACTAACCGATATATCCGGAAAGATAATGGAAGCGCATAACAACAAAAGACCAACCCCCAAAGTTGCCGCTTTAACCGTAACCGATAGGCGTAGGTAAAAATCGGGCATGCGCAGAATCCCTAAAGAGGCAAAAAATATCGCTAGCGCACCAATGGTGCTAATTACTCCTATAATTATATCAGTCATCTTCTTGTTTTTCAATGTAAAATGAAAAGGCTACCGTTCCTAAAAATGCAATAAGCGCCAAGATAATGGCGACATCGAGCAAAACTTTTTGATTGGAACGAATGGTAAAAATTGTAATAATACCAATGCCTATAGTAATAATAAGGTCCAGCGCAATAACCCTGTCGACAACCTTTGGGCCTTTTATTAAACGAATAAAGGTTAAGATCACCGATATGGTTAAGACGGGTAAAATAAAATAATCAAAGTAAGTTGCTAATGTCATCTTAGTGCTTCTAAAAGTCTACGTTCTAATCCTTTTTTGGTGTCTCTAACAAACTTCTCCGGGTCGTTTAAATACATTACATGGATATACATGGTTTTTCTATCTTCAGAGATATCCAATATCAATGTACCCGGTGTTAATGAAATCATCGTGGACAACAGGTTTATTTCCATTTCCGTTTTCGCATTCATTGGATATTTTACTATTCCCGGGCGCATAAAATACTTAGGTGTCATTACATCATAAGCGACCTGAATATTTGCGCGCAACATTTCGTACACAAAATAGAAGACCAAACTGATAATCTGTGGAACCTTATAGAAATACCTTCTATCTTCGTCGGTTCGGTTCATGATCCAAAGAATGGCAAATCCGAGCATAAACCCGAATAAGAAATTCGTATAGTACATGGATCCTGTTAGTGCTACCCAAATAAATGATAGCAATAAGTTCATTAAAAATGTTTTTATCATATTGCTAATTATTTTTTCCCAATACCGCCTCTACGTAAGGGGCAGTATCCATCAACTGATCAGATATTTTATCTACTAATTTTACGATTGCTTCGGCATTTAAACCCACATACAAGGTAGCTAAGCCTAATAAACCTATGGGTAAAACCAACAGAATCTTACGGATTAAGGGCAGTGGCTCAAACTTATTTTCTACGATTTCACCGGGGGGAACATCCTTCCAAAATACCTCGGACCACATTTTTGCGATAACAATAAGGGTAATAAAACTGCCGAAAATTAAGGCAGCGACAAAGAAATACTGCTGATGGCTAAATGCTTCCTGGAAAAGGTATATCTTAGGCCAAAAACCTGATAATGGCGGAATACCTACCAACGAAAATAAAATTAGGGCTATTAAAAGTGATATTTTTGGATATTCGGCATACAAACCGCCTAGTTTTTTCATATCCATCGTACCGCGTAATTGCCGGATTAATCCGGCAATTAGAAACATATTTGTTTTAACCAGAATATCGTGGAAAAGGTAGAAAACGGTGCCCATTAAAGCCAGTTTAGTAAACATACCAATGCCGCCAACCATAAAACCGATATGGCATACAATAAGGTATGAAAATAGCCTACGGATATTTGTTTTCATTAATGCGCCCAAAGCACCCGTAACAATAGTCAGTACGGCAAGTGCCATTAATAGATTTCGCGTAAACTCGTCGGGCACAAAGATTAAACTAAAGGTTCTGATAATGGCGTAAATACCCACCTTCGTTAATAAACCACCGAACGTTGCCGCAACCGCCGATGGAGGGGTGTGGTACGAGGAGGGTAGCCAAAAGTATAGTGGAAATATTGCCGATTTAATACCAAACCCTATCAGAAAGAAGCAGGCCGTAATTCCCACTAAAGATTGGTTTTGTACCTGTTGTATTTTTACCGATAAATCGGCCATATTCAATGAACCCGTTATGCCATACAGAATACCGATACCTGTTAAGAAAAAAGTCGATGCCAGAATATTCATGGCCATATATTTTACGGCACCTTCGAGCTGTGTTTTGCGCCCGCCTAGGGTCATTAGCACAAAAGAGGAGATTATAATTACCTCAAACCATACATATAAGTTGAAAATATCCCCCGTTAAAAAAGCACCGTTTAGGCCCATGACCAAAAAGTGAAAAATCGGAAAATACCCGTACAACATACGCTGTCGATTAAGGCCTGTAGACGAGAATATCGATACAGCTAGTCCTGCGAAGGAGGTGATAAGCACTAAGGTAGCACTCAATAAATCGGCTACAAAAACAATTCCAAATGGAGCCTCCCAATTGGCAGCATTCAAGGTTAGTATACCATTGTCGCTAACTTTGCTCAGTAGTCTTATGGCTAAAAGCACCCCCAAGCTCGATCCAATAACCGAAATAAAACGTTGGGTTACCGTTTTGCGCCAAGCAATAAGTTGTATTATGGCGGTAAAAAGCTGTATAAAGACAGGTGCTAAAATGTGGTTGTCAATCATATATCTTCTTCCTCCGGGGTGTTTAAATCATCTAAATCGTCTGAGTTTACTAAAGCGTAAACTCTTTTTAATAAAACTATGGCAAATGCCGTTAAGGCAAAGCTGATTACAATAGCCGTTAATATCAAGGCTTGTGGAATTGGATCGGCAAAAACATCCTGAAATAATTTAGCATTTTCATCGATTACTGGAGGTTTACCTTTGGTAATTCCACCCAGTAAAAAAATAAGAATGTTGGCTCCACTTCCCAAGCACATTATACCCAGAAGTAGCTTGACCATACTCCGGCGAAGGATAAGGTATACCCCGGCGGCGTAAAGTAAGCCTATTAATATTATAAGTAACAGTTCCATTAATTTTTTTCCTCCAAATTATTTAGTGAAATCGTAAATAAGATGGTCAGCACGACACCGATCACCACTAAGTAAACCCCAAGGTCAAAGAATAACGCCGAGCCTATCATACCGATTACAGGTATAGGTTCTTCAAACCATAATCCTGTCATGGGCGGCATACCAAATAATAAGGGGAAAGTCACGCTAATTGTTGAAAGTGCTAATCCAATAGGAATTAACGATAAGGGTTTCCGTTTTAGCAGCTTCATCGTCGCTTCGGTACCATTAGCGAAGCTATGTAATACAAAAGCAATAGCAGCAATTAAACCGCCAACAAAACCACCTCCAGGGTAATAGTGCCCCCGAAGCAGTAGAAAAAACGAAAACAACAATAATATCGGAAGCATATATTTTGTTGCAGACTGTAATATTGGACTTCTCATCTATTCTCTTTCTGAAGATTTTAAACGTAAACGAATTAAACTGTATACCCCTAGCGCAGCAATACTCAATACTACGGTTTCAAAGATGGTATCTATCCCCCTAAAGTCGACCAATAGAATATTAACCACATTCTTACCTTTCGCCAATAGGTATGCATTCTCGCCATAATAATCGGAAATCTCTCTATCGATAGGCTCACTCCACACCTTTAAGGCGATAAGAGATAAAATAATACCGAAGCCTAGGGATATTATGGCGTCTCGGATAATGACAACCTTACCGGTAAGATTCATGAACGGGGGTAGCTTGTAGAGTACCAGCACAAATAATACGGTTGTCAGGGTGTCGATGGTAAACTGTGTCATCGCCAAATCGGGAGCACTGTAGATCACAAAAATCAAACATATGGCATACCCGATAACACTCATGCCCACCACGGCGGTTAAGCGTGATGCGGTCGTTACAACCAATACCAATGCGCCAATTAAAATTAATACAATAGCCACCTCATAGATCTCCGGATAGTTCATATTCCAGATATCAATGTTGATGGGCCCACTCATCCATAATTTATAACCTAATACCAACTCGGCAAAAATTATAATCTTTAAATGGTAGGAACGCAAGTAACCATTGTGAAACAGGTTAGTAAACCAATCGGCAAAGCGTACAATATCATTGGCGTAGCCCATAATAATACGTTGGGGTGATATCCTATTTAATTTTTCTACAGCCGCAAGTTTCCTGGCACTAGGCTTATTTATTACATACAACAATGTACCCATTGCTAAGGTTACCAAGCTTAGTATTAATACCATATTAAAGCCGTGGTAGATAGCTAAATGGTTATCTATTTTGGCACCAAAAATACTGTTAGCCGTCTGGCTGGTCAGGAAATCACCAATAAAGCCCGGTACCATACCCAATGCAAGACCTAAAATGGCTAAAACCAAAGGCGGCAGCCATAAGGCAGGATAAGGCATATGCAGCTTTTCAAATTGTGAAGGTAATTTTCCGAAGAATGGTTTTATACCCGCCATAAACCCTGCCGCAACAAGACCTATGTTTGTAACCACTGCCAAGCCCGTTAATAGCCAGGCAAATTGGGTAAGAGGGCTATGTAAAGTAGCCTCATAAATAAGATCTTTACCTATAAAACCAAAGGTTAATGGTACCCCGGCACTCGAAATTGCCGCCAGAAAGCCTGCCAATGCAACGGCCGGCATCACACTTCGTAGCCCTGCCAATACAGTGATATCACGGGTATGGGTTTCATGGTCAATAATACCCGTTACCATAAATAATGTCGCTTTATACAAGGCATGAGCCAGGATAAAGACCGATACGGCAACCATGGCCTGTTCTGTACCCAGCCCGAGTAAAAAAGTAAGTACCCCCAATGCCGAAATGGTGGAGTAGGCTAATATTCCTTTCAGGTCAATTCGGAATAAAGCGTGTATTGCGGCATACAACATGGTTATACCGCCAACAAGCATTAAGGTTGTATTCCATAATTCCGTCTGGCCTAAAATAGGCGTAAAACGTGCGAGTAAGTAAATTCCCGCCTTCACCATTGTCGCCGAATGTAAATACGCCGATACTGGAGTTGGCGCTTTCATCGCTCCAGGCAACCAAAAGTGGAATGGAAATTGCGCCGACTTTGTAAAAGCACCCATACATAACAAGCCCACAACCAACGGGTACAAAGGGTCTGCAAGAATCACATCCCTAGAGTTTACTAAATCCGAGATGCTATACGTGCCAGCTATATTGCCCAGTAAAATAAGCCCTGCTAAAAGAAAGAACCCACCAAAACCAGTAATGCCGAGGGCTGTAAGGGCGCTTTTTCGGGAGTCGGCATTATCGTTGTTAAAACCAATCAGAAAAAATGAACTGATACTTGTTAACTCCCAGAATATAAACAATAGCAGGATGTTGTTCGACAATACAACCCCAAGCATGGCCGACATAAATAAAAAGAGATAACCAAAGAAACGATCGTAATAGGCATAGCCAATTAAATATTTACGGGCATAAATAAAGATCGCCGTACCAATTCCTGTGATAAGTAAACTAAATAATAAAGAGAGCCCATCGAGTCTGAAATCAAAGTTTATACCCAGTGTAGGAACCCAACTTATATGTTGGAGTTGCTGGTTGCCCGATGAGATAAAGGGGATGTGTATTACAAATACCAGAAATAATATTGCCGGCAATAGAGGAAGCAAAAGGCTCCACCTACTGTTTAAAAATTTGCCGAATATTACAAGTGAACATGATATTAATAATCCTGATAATACAGTTAATAGCATCTATTCTTTTATATATGGATTTATGGAAAGTCATAAAAATAACAAAAAAACCTTGTTTTTCCAGTATTTTTTCCATTTTGAAGCTATAATTCTACTACTTTAAATTGGATTTTGCCTAGGGTTTTATACGTTATTTTAGTACAAAACAAGAAGTTTAGCATTTTAGTTTTGCTGATGGTAACAAATATGTTGTAAAATTTGCGGTCTCCATAGCGGCCTGCTTTTAAGGCTTGAAAAGCTGCTGCCCAGCGTCGGGCAAAGCCTACTATTTTTCGACATAGGCGCAAGACTACATTTGCGGCAGCAGGCCTATACTGCTGGTAAGCAAAGAAATGACTAAAGAAAAACATAGGCTTTCTCAAGGGGAAAGCCTATGTTTTTCTTTAGTCATAGAGATTTTAAATCAAGGATTACGCCTGGCGTATCTTTTCTGCACCTTGAATTATAGCATCCACAACGGAAGGATCCTGCAAGGTCGACGTATCGCCTAAGCTGCTGAGGTCATCTTCTGCTACCTTACGTAAAATGCGGCGCATAATTTTTCCAGAGCGTGTTTTAGGAAGCTCATCTACAAACTGAATAATATCCGGTTTGGCGATAGCACCAATAATACGAGTTACCGTTTGTAGAATATCCTGCCGCGTTTTCTCGGCATCGATATGATGGTGAGCAATTACATAGGCATAAATACCCTGTCCTTTTACGGCATGCGGATAGCCAACAATGGCCGATTCTACAACATCGGAGTGCATATTAATAGCATTTTCAACTTCGGCAGTACCGATGCGGTGGCCCGAGACATTTAAAACATCGTCTACCCGTCCTGTAATGCGGTAGTAACCTTCAGGGCTTCGGTAACAGCCATCCCCCGTGAAATATTTATCTGCATAGGTCGAGAAGTAAGTCTGTTTACAGCGCTCATGGTCGCCCCAGGTGGTGCGCAACATGCCTGGCCAAGGGAATTTTATACATAAATTTCCAGATACATCATTTCCCTCTATTTCATTTCCATTCTCATCCATTAAACAAGGCTGCACACCCGGCAGGGGTAATAGTGCATATCCCGGCAGCTGTGGCGTAACGCCCGCAATAGAGGTAATCAAATGGCCACCGTTTTCTGTTTGCCACCAGGTATCTACAATAGGGCATTTTCCCTTTCCGATCTTTTCGTTGTACCAGTTCCAAGCTTCCTCATTAATAGGCTCCCCTACGGAACCTAAGACGCGTAGAGAAGAAAGGTCTTTTCCTTCGACAAAGGAATCTCCAAAGGCCATTAACGAGCGTATTGCTGTTGGCGCCGTGTATAAAATATTGACTTTATATTTTTCTACAATATCCCAGAAACGACCCGCATCCGGAAAGGTAGGTACGCCCTCAAACATCAAGGATGTTGCGCCCTGAGAAAGTGGACCATAGACAATGTAGCTATGTCCTGTAATCCAGCCGATATCAGCCGTACAGAAGTACACGTCGCCAGGTGCATATTGAAAGGTGTTGGCAAAGGTGTAACCTGTGTACACCATATAACCACCCGTTGTATGCACCACGCCCTTAGGTTTGCCCGTTGACCCTGAGGTATATAAAATAAACAAAGTGTCCTCGGCATCCATTTCTTCGGCAGGGCAAGGAGGGTTACCCTGCGTTTCTACCTTATTTATTTCATCTTCCCACCAAACATCACGACCTTTTAGCATCGCTATTGGCGTTCTGGAACGCGTTAGAACAATAACTTTTTCCACCGATTGGCATTGCATTAAAGCATCATCTACAATCGACTTCAGTTCCAATACCTTGGTTCCGCGGAACCCCCCATCGGCAGTGATTACTAATTTACATGTCGCATCGTTTATTCTATCGGCAATAGATTGTGCGGAAAAACCGCCAAATACTACCGAATGTATGGCGCCAATACGGGCGCAGGCGAGTACAGCAATAACCAGTTCGGGCACCATGGGTAGGTAAATACACACCCGGTCACCCTTACGTATATTGTTGTTTTTTAATACCGTAGAAAACTGTTCAACCTTATTTAAAAGTTGTTTATACGATAATATCCGGTGTGCTTCAGTTGGGTCATTGGGTTCCCAAATAATCGCCGGTTTGTCGCCGTACTGGTAAATATGGCGATCCAGGCAATTTTCCGTAATATTAACCTTCCCTCCCTCAAACCATTTTATATCAGGCTCTTTAAAGTTCCAGCTAAGCACATTAGTCCATTTTCTTTTCCAGAAGAAATTGTCGGCAATTTCTCCCCAAAACTGCTCAGGATCCTTCACACTTCTTTGGTAAGCATCTTGATACTCTTCAAAAGTTTTAATTTGAAAACTCATTATGACTGCATATAATTTAGAGGTTTATTATTTATGTTTATATTATCCAAAAAAGTCAACTATTTATTTATAGTCGCTAAATTGCATATCGTAATGCCTAATATAATTTTTTTTGAAATCAATTGCTAATTTTAACCCTTTATTCGTAGGGTCGTTTATACCTAATCCTATTCAGCACAGTGATACTGATCAAACAACTGTACCGATTTTTAGTTTTCAGCAATCTATTGATTGCCATGGCAGCTATGGCCCAATGTTTATTAACCTATGTAATTTTAGGGATGCCGATAAATTTCAATATCGTTAGTATAGAAGGTGCGGCAACGCTATTATTATATAACGTAAGTTTACGATTGTCGAAGCCTCAAAATCCACAGCAATCGCCGTATCTGCGTACCCGTTGGGTATTTAAGCATGAGAAACTTCTCTGGTTTAATAGTACTTTGGCCCTTATATTATTGAGCTATGCCTTGCTGGATGTCGACCCGTATACCTGGTTATTTTTGGGTTTTGTCGGCATGATAAGTATGGCGTATAGCGTTCCTATTTTTCGCATCAACGGAAAAAGGGGAGGGATGCGACAAATTCCCGGTCTGAAGGTGTTTCATATAGCATTGGTATGGTCTTTAAGTGGCGTAGGTTTACCTGTAGTAGAGCTATGGGCAAGTGGTTATGCTATAGATTGGTATGTGGCCAACTACCTCGGCATTGTAAAAATCCTTTTTTTAGTGATCTGTACCTTACCATTCGATATTCGTGATATGGCACAAGATTCCTATTATCACCTTAAAACTATACCCACCCTTCTGGGCGAAACAAAAGCAAAAAGACTATGTTATCTATTGCTGTTGTTGCAAAGTCTTTTCGTTATTGTTGCGCCCTATGCGGTGGTTATAAAGGTGGGCTTGTTGGGCTGTAATAGTATAGTTTTCTTTTTACTGCGCTTGGTGTTAAATAACGCCAAGCATTATCATTATGCCTACTTGCTGGATGTAAGTTTAATTCTTCAATTTCTTACGGTATATGTAATGTATTTAGTGGCTTAAATTTTCGTGTTTAATCTACGCTTATACCAGGGCGCTGTATTTCACTAATGAAAATCATTATCCAAATCGCATAACCGGCTGAAGTATATGCGGTCATTTTCGCCATGCAGGCCCGCAGCAACAGTTTTTTCATTGCCCATAAGTGTAATAGAAAGTTTAGAATCTCCAAATTCTAGTATAGCTGTACTCTTATCGAAACTTAAGGTATAGTGGTATATTCTGTTCGTTGGTTTGCCCTGCAGTGGATGTAGCCACAATTCTAAATAATCTTCACGTATAATAAGACCTGCAAAACTACTGCCCATATGCCCTTGGTAAATAGCCGGTAGATTTTTGCGTATGGCATTTTTTTGGGTTTCGCTGTAGTAAAAATTTCCCTTTTTTTGCGAAGTAATAGCAGTTTTTACAGGTGCTGGGCCGGTATAGACTTTTCTATTAGCCGCTTCGATGCTGTTTATGTAGGGGCTGAGGCTAGGGCTGGCGCTCACGCTGCCCGAGCAATAGAATGTCGATAATATACCTAGAACAGCGGCAATAGCACTAAAGTTGTTTGTTTTCATCTTATATTGTTTTTAGTTTACAATCCTTCATGGCGAAGCACTTATTATGTGTTGTGTTTAAAAAGATGGCATCCATCTTTTTAAGAATTTATACTTGGTATGGTAATCATACCTCTTTGATTAATAAGTTTAAATCTATAAAATGGTTGATAAAACAGCTAAATGTATCGTTGTTATTTTAAGACTTTTAATCCGCCGAGGAAAGATAAAATCGTAAGCTTTATCGATTTTAATATATGCGGAGACACAACAAAAAGTAAACTGCTGGTTTTATAACTGTGCCTAAAAATGTTTTTTGTAACAAAAATTAGGAAATGCAGAACTGTAAATACGCTACAGGCAAAAACAGGGAAATTAAAACGAAAGCCTGCACATCGGAGCTATAATCTCGGTTAAAGACCAATGGCATTGAATATCCTTATCCAGGAATTAAGCGGGATAAGGATATTCAAGGTAAAATAGGGTATGACAAGAAGGCTATTTACTTTTCAGTAGGTCAATAATTTTATCAGCCAGTATCTCAGATAGCTTTATATAACTCTCAAAGGTCCAGCCAGCAATATGCGGGCTTAATAGTACGTTATCGCGCTGTATTAAATCCTGATACCAGTTTTGCTCGCCCAATGCCGGAAACTTTTCTATGGGTAACACATCAAAGGCGGCACCTCGTATTTTTCCCTGGTCCATATATTTTAAAACCGATGGTACATCCACAATGGCGCCTCTGGCTCCCATTAAGAAGAAAATAGGTTTACGGAAATGGAATAAGTACTCCTCGTTTACCAAGCCTTTGGTTTCACGCGTTAGCGGGATATGAAAACTTACAATATCAGCCTGTTTTACCACCTCCTCCATAGACACTTCCGTAGCGTAGGCATCCGAGAATCCTGTTTTATACTTATCGTAAGCAATAACCTTAACGCCAAATCCCGATAATTTTTTGGCCATTGCCTGGCCATTGTTACCATAACCAATAAGCGCTACGGTTCTACCCATAAGCTCATACCCCCGGTTCTCCTCCCTGCGCCACTGGCCATGGCGTATCTCTTTGTCCCCCCGGTTTAAATTATTCATTAAACTCAAGAGCATACCAATCATATGTTCCCCTACGGCATCGCGGTTACCCTCATTCGCTGGCAGCAGTATAATACCTTTGGAGCGTGCATAATCCTCATCGATATTGTCCATGCCTGCTCCCGAGCGCCCGATAAGCTTTAACTGTGGTGCAAGGTCGATAAATTCCCGATCAACCTGGAATTTCGAGCGTATGATAAGGCCCTCAAAATCGGGAATAAGCAAGGCCGCCTCAGCGCGGGATAAGTCAGGTTGGTAAGAATAAGGTATACCCTCGTTATCAAACTTTTCAAGTAAGATGGGATGAATGTCATCGACAATTAAGAAGTTCATTATTTCAAGTTTAAAGTTGCATAAAATCTACCGAAAGGAGCTTGTTCAAATTTCTTTGTGCCAGCTGTGCCGGCAATTTCTTCATTATACTGTTGCGCAGGAAAATACCAATTGGATTTTCCCATTGGGCAACCTCTCCAATAAGCTTGGAAGTCTCTGTAATGTATTTTGTACGCTGCAGCCTTTGTTTTTCGAAGGCTATAAATGCGGTCTCTACTGTGCTGTGTTGGCTTAACACCTTTTTCAATACGGCAACATCCTCTAAAGCTTGGCAGGCACCTTGTCCCATATTTGGGGTTGTGGCATGAGCTGCGTCACCAATTAAAAGTATCGCATCGTATGCGAAATGTTTTAGCGGTTTTATATCGATAATATCATTCCATAACAGATCCTTATCTTGGGTTTGCCGTAGTATTTCAGGAATAGGATGGTGATAATCGGCAAAGTGCGTTGCTAAATCAGCAACCGAATACTGGCGGTATTTCGAATTATTAGCGGTTGAATTAATACAAGCATACCAATAAATTCGGTTTCTAACCAAAGGCGTCATGCCAAAACGTCCCTGCTTACCCCAAGTTTCACTGCCTGTTTTTAGCGAAATATTGCTGTTGTCGATGGTAGCACGCCAGCAAGTATAACCCGAATATCGTGGCACAGCAGCAGGCAGCAGCTGCTGCCGTAATGGCGATTTTACGCCATCAGCGATGATCAGATAGCGTGTCTTATGCTGGCTGCCATCTTCAAAGAATAAGGTTATGCCATCGTTATTTTTTTCAAAACGTACAGCCTTTTTGTTCAGCTGTAAATGGTCAGCCTGAATCTTGTCAAGCAGATACAGGTGTAAGTCGGCACGGTGTATGGCAAAATTTTGTTGGTTGTATTTTTTGCTAAGCGCCTTCGTATCCGGAGCAACCAGAATACGGCCTTTTTGATCCAAGATATTATAATGCTGAAGATGCTGGCCTATAAGCTCGACCTCTTTGCGGAGGCCCAATATCTCTAAAGCCTGCATCGCATTGGCTGCAAGGCCGAAGCCCGCGCCAATTCCAGTAAGGACCTTGCTTTGTTCAAACAGCAAGTAATTACGGCCCAGTTGTTGTAAAGCAATAGCGGTGGTTAAACCCGCTACTCCCGCACCAATTATCGTAAACTCGCTTTGAACCTGCATAAGTTAAATATGGCTAATCTCGTTGGTAAGGGTCACAAAATCAGCAACGGTTAAGCGCTCGGCGCGCAATTCATACAGCGGATTGTCGGTCATTTTATCCTTAGGAAGAACGGCAGAAAGTGCGTTGCGCAAGGTTTTGCGGCGCTGGTTAAAACCCGCTTTTACGACCTTCCAGAATAACTTCTCGTCGCAATCCAATTCTTTGACCGTATTTCGTGTCATGCGCATAACGCCGGATAATACCTTTGGTGGTGGGTTAAAGGCTCCTGCTTTTACTGTAAATAGATACTCTACATGATAATAAGCCTGTAGAAAAACACTTAATATCCCATATTCCTTAGCGCCTGGTTTGGCGACACAGCGCTCAGCTACCTCCTTCTGAAACATCCCCGTCATTTGTACTACACGATCTCTTTCGTCTAATATTTTAAACAAGATCTGCGACGATATATTATACGGGAAGTTACCGATTACCGCCATTTTATCGCTAAAATATTTCGAGAAATCCAAAGCCAGAAAATCGCCATGAATAAGTCGGTCTCCGAGTTGTGGATACTTATCGGCTAAAAATTCAATCGATTCATCATCCACATCGATGAGGTAAGTTTCATATTCTGTTTTTTGTAGTAAAAAATCCGACAAGACCCCCATGCCCGGACCTACCTCTAGAACCTGCTGAAAACCTAATGAAGTATCCAAGGCATCAACGATACGTTGTGCTGCATTCTTGTCGTTCAGAAAGTGTTGTCCCAGGTGTTTTTTCGCGCGTACTGTACTCATATATATAGAAATTCATCAAAATTAAAAATTTATAAGCAATTCCGGCGCATTCATCCGTATTAGAATAAACATAAGCTAGCATTGTTCATAGATCTGCCGTAGGGAGGGGGATAGCTGTTATTTAATTGTTGTATCCTATAAATTAAAGGAAGGAGTATACGGCCTTTTCCTAAAAATTGTTATTTTTGGTAACGCAAAGCTAAAAAGACGATGAGTGAAAAATTAAAAATAGGTATTACCACAGGTGATCTTAATGGAATTGGTATGGAGGTTATTATTAAGTCCTTATTGGATAATAAGGTTTTAGACTACTTTACACCAATTGTGTACGGTAATACGAAGAATGCTTCATTTCATCGTAAAGCAAATAACATTAATGATTTTAGCTTTAATGTGATAACCGATGTAGAGCAAGCAAATCCCAAACGTGCCAACATGATAAACTGCTGGCAGGAGGATGTGAAAATTTCTTTGGGCGAGGAGAATGAATTAGGCGGTAAATATGCTTTCATCTCTTTGGAAAAAGCAGTTGAAGACCTTAATAATGGGAAAATTGATGCTTTGGTTACGGCGCCGATAAATAAACATAATATTCAGCAAGAGGGGTTTGCGTTTCCTGGGCATACCGAATACCTACAACATAAAGTTAACGCGGATGATGTATTAATGTTTATGCTATGTGAAGACCTTCGCGTTGGGGTAGTAACGGGGCATATTCCTGTAAAGGATGTTGCAGCACAGATTACCGAGGAAGCGTTATTAAAAAAATTGCGCCTGATGAACAGCAGCCTTAAAAATGATTTCTGGATTCAGAAGCCTAAGATTGCTGTGTTGGGGTTAAATCCACATGCCGGCGATAATGGGGTGATTGGTACAGAAGATGATGCGGTAATTCGTCCGACATTAGAAAAGGCTAACGCCGAGGGGATGTTATGTTTTGGCCCTTTTCCTGCCGATGGTTTCTTTGCGTCGGATGCCTACCTGAAGTTTGATGCTGTATTGGCGATGTACCATGATCAAGGATTGATCCCTTTTAAGCATATAGCCCAACGTAAAGGGGTAAACTACACCGCAGGTTTGCCAATTGTGCGCACCTCTCCAGACCACGGTACTGGGTATGATATCGCGGGTAAAAACCTGGCCTCCCATGAATCCTTTTTGGAAGCCTTATTTGCCGCAGTTCATATCGTAAAAAACCGCCGTGAACAATTGGAGTTGACAGCAAACCCATTACCATTCCGCAAGCTTTCTAAGGATAGAGATTAAGCCTTCCTACAGAATAACCTTTAGGTATGCTATAATATTCCTTTAAAATAAGTAATTTTGCGACTTGTTAGACCTTTGTAGGTCTACATGCGAGAGCTATGACAGAACATTTGCAACATCCTATATTTCCTATAATCCGTGATTTGGCTGATAAGACAAAAACGGAATGTTACGTTATTGGCGGCTATGTACGGGATAGGATTATGGAGCGTCCCTTTAATACAGATGTCGATATCTTAGTTATTGGTAGCGGAACGGAGTTTGCTACCCAACTTGGGGAGATATTACATACAAAGGTGGCCGTATATAAATCTTTTGGTACAGCTATGCTCGTATACGATGGCTTGGATGTAGAGTTTGTAGGGGCAAGAAAGGAATCTTACCGAAGAGACTCACGTAAGCCTATCGTAGAAGATGGTACCCTCGAAGATGACCAAAATCGCCGTGATTTTACCATTAATGCTATGGCGTATTCCCTTAATGCCGAAACATACGGGCAGCTGGTGGATCCTTTTAATGGTGTAGATGACATTTTACATCGAATCGTGCGTACGCCGTTGGAAGCGGAAGAAACATTTTCAGACGATCCACTGCGTATGATGCGTGCCATACGCTTCGCTACCCAGCTTAACTTTAAGATTGATATTAAGGCGATTGATGCTATTGTAAAAACCAAAGATCGCATACGTATAATATCCAAAGAACGTATTGCCGATGAACTCAATAAAATAATTTTAGCTCCGAAACCTTCCGTAGGGTTTAAGTATCTGTTTGATACAGGGCTGCTGCAGTACATCTTTCCGGCAATGTGTGATTTGCATGGTGTCGATGTAATTGATGGGCGAGGGCATAAGGATAATTTCTACCATACGCTGGAGGTTTTAGACAATGTCGCGGCACTATCGGATGACCTGTGGCTGCGCTGGGCGGCTATTATGCATGATATCGCTAAGCCTGCAACGAAGCGCTTCGATAAAAAAATTGGCTGGACATTCCATGGGCATGAGGATAAAGGCGCACGTATGGTGCCCAAGTTATTTGCCGACTTGAAGCTTCCGCTAAACGAAAAAATGAAGTTTGTGCAGAAATTGGTGTTATTGCATTTACGGCCTATTGTGTTGGCACAGGATATTGTAACCGACTCGGCCGTGCGTAGGCTCTTGTTTGAGGCGGGTGACGATATTGATGCGCTGATGATGTTATGCCATGCCGATGTAACCACCAAGAATGAATATAAAAAGAAAAAATACCGGGATAACTTCGAGCTTGTAAAACAAAAGCTTCAGGATGTAGAGGAGCGCGATCATCTACGCAACTGGCAACCTCCGGTTTCTGGTGAGGATATTATGCATGTGTTTAACTTAAAGCCTTGTAGGGAGGTAGGTGTTATTAAAAATGCTATTCGCGAAGCTATTTTAGAGGGTGATATTCCAAATGAAAGAGATGCGGCCTACCAATTTATGATAGAAAAAGCACAGGCTATGAATTTGAAACCCAAGCAAACATTGTCTTTATAGACAGCGAAATTATTTTTATTTTTATACCCGATAATTTAATACTTATCTTCAATTTAGAGATATGGCAATATATAGATTTAGAGTGACGTTTGAGGATTACGAAGATGTATACAGAGATATCGATATGGTTTCTAAAAGTACTTTTTTAGATCTTCACGAAGCAATTCATAAGAGCACGGGTTACCCTACAGATGCATCATCTTCTTTTTATGTGAGTAACGATCAATGGAAAAAAGGTACTGAAATTGCCTTGGCTCCGGCAAAACGTAAAATAGATAGTGGTGTATTATTGATGGAAGATATCCGGTTAAGTAAATTTATTGATGACCCACATCAGAAGTTTTATTATATCTATAATTTCGAACGTCCTTATGATTTTCATGTGGAGTTGATTAAGATTTTAAAAGAAGAAGAAGGCAAAGAATATCCTTCGATATTTAAATCTGTAGGGCAGGCGCCGAGGCTTATTGCAGCAGCAAACTTCCCGACTTCATCCGATGATGACGACGACGATGAGGATATTATTGAAGACGATGGTGCTGAAGAATATGGCGTCGATGCGGAGGACGATTATAGTTTAATGGAGGATGATGACGAGGAAGATTCGGAGCAAGGCGAGGAAGATAATAACGAGTTTAACTCGGGAGATGAGGACTATGATTAATAGTCCTTCCTTATTTAAAATACGCTGTTAATTCATTTCTTGTAATTATTGTATGTCAGAAAAGACTTTAATCGTAGTGGTAGGGCCTACGGCTGTCGGAAAGACTGCCGCAGCTATAGAAATTGCCAAACGGTATAACACAGAAATTATCTCGGCCGACTCGAGACAGTTTTATCGGGAGATGACTATCGGTACCGCCAAACCGGATGCCGCAGAATTGGCCGCCGTACCGCATCATTTTATAAATTCCCACCGTATTGACGAGGAGTATTCTGCGGGCGATTTTGAAAGAGATGCGTTGGCGAAATTACAGGAACTATTTAAAATCCATGATGTTGTCGTTATGGTGGGCGGCTCCGGGCTTTTTGTGCGCGCGGTATGCGAGGGTTTAGATAACCTTCCAAAAGCAGCAGATGACGTACGAGAGCGGTTAAATGCCCGTTTCGCTGCCGAAGGGTTGGAACCCTTGCAGCAGCAGCTGCAAGCGGTGGATCCGGCCTATTACGCGACAGCGGACATCGCTAACCCACAGCGCGTAATACGGGCGCTGGAGGTGTTTGAAGCATCGGGTAAACCCATGTCATTTTTCCAGAAAAAGGATGTAGATAAAAGGCCTTTTAAACAAATTACCATTGGCTTGAATAGGGATCGTGCTGAATTGTACCAGCGTATAAATCTTCGCGTTGATAAAATGATCGAGGCAGGGCTCGTTGAAGAGGTGCAGGGGCTCGTAAAACACAGGCATAAACCTGCCATGTTGACGGTAGGTTATGTGGAGATATTTGATTTTCTGGATGGTAAAATTACCCTAACCGAAGCTATAGATAAGATAAAACAGAATTCGCGTCGCTATGCTAAACGACAGATTACCTGGTTTAAAAAATATGGTAATACCCAATGGTATACAGCAGAGGAAGTCTCAGGTTTGGATTTTAATTAAACTCCAAACCTACTCTTTTTAGGCTGTTAATTCCTTTCTTTGTCGCTGGATATTTACTTTTTTAAAGTATCCATATTCCTTGCCCCCTATATTCAAATTCTCCCCATTTTTTGATTTGTTTTTTCTGTAACTTAGGTGCTACTAAACATTTTAAATTTAATTATGATATTCATGCAGATTAACGTTCCCATGGGGAATGGTGAGGAACTATTTAATAGTGTTCAATTATTGTTAATACAGCTAAAAGTTACGGCTATCGGATATGCACCGAAAATTGTGGGCGCCATTATTGTCTACCTAATAGGGCAGTGGGTGATATCTTATATAGCCAAGCTTTCCCAGCGGATGATGAAAAGCCGCAAGTTTGATATATCCCTACAGAAGTTTTTGGTATCCTTAATAAAGGTAACCCTTACGGTATTGATGTTTCTGGCCATTATAGGCATGCTAGGGGTCAATGTTACTAGTTTTGCTGCACTCTTAGCCGGCGCAGGGTTGGCCATTGGGGCCGCGTTAAATGGATCCTTGGGAAATCTTGCTGGCGGTGTTATGCTGATGATATTTAAGCCCTTTAAAGTTGGCGATTTAATTGAGGCTCAGGATAATGTCGGAGTTGTTACCGAGATTGGGATATTTAATACCGTTATATTGTCGCCCGAAAATAAAACCGTTATTCTCCCCAATGGTGCCTTGTCGACCGGAGTGATCACCAACTTCAATACGCATGGAAATTTGCGTGTGGATTTAAAAATTGCTGTGGCCCTGGATGTAGACCTCGATAAAGCGCGGCAAGTGGCTACCGATGCGATGCTTACGGTGCCAGAGGTATTAAAATCGCCAGCGCCTGAGGTGCATGTATTGGAGGTAGGAAACGGTATGACAACACTAGCTATTCGACCTTATACCATACAAGATCATTACTGGAAGGTATATTTTGAGGTTCAGGAAGTGGTGAAAAAAGCCTTCGATGAGCAGGGTATAGCTGCCCCAGTTCCAACGCGTATAATTATCAATAAAAGCTAATTAAAATGAAGAAGGTGCAATTTTCATTGCACCTTCATTACTTTTATATTTATACAATAAAATTCCATCCGTAAGGATCTGTGATTTTACCGTAACGCAATTCATTTAAATACGTCAACACACGGTTTGAAAAGTCACGTCCTTCCACCGCTGGTAGGGTATAATCCTGACCTTCGAAGCCAATGCGGTCGATATGTGTAATGGTAGCGGCGGTACCTGCAGCAAAGGCTTCGGTAACCGTTCCTGCTTGGATGCCATCAATTAATTCCTGTACAGAAACTTTACGTTGTTCGGCTTTAAATCCCCAAGCTTCGGCCAGTTCCATTATTGTACGACGGGTTACCCCATGTAAAATTGTGTCTCCATGTGGCGTAATAATAGTGTCGCCAATACGGAAAATTAAGTTTGCCGTACCCGCTTCTTCAATATACTTATGCTCGTTAGCATCCGTCCACATAATCTGATCGTAGCCTTCATTATTCGCAAGCTGTGTAGGGTACAACGATAAAGCATAGTTACCCGCATTTTTCGAAAAACCTACACCACCATCTGCGGCACGGGTAAAATGTGTTTCCACTTTTAATGAAATCGGTTTGCTGTAGTATGCCCCAACAGGACAGGTAATAATTATAAATTTATACGATATGGATGGGTGTACGCCTAATGCTGCTTCTGTCGCAAACATAAATGGGCGTATGTATAAAGAGGTGCCTTCTTTAGAAGGAATCCAGTCTCTATCCATATCCAATAATTTTTTTAAGCCACCTAAAAAGATCTCTTCCGGAACTTCCGGCATCTGTAGGCGTGCTGCAGATTTATTAAAACGCTCCCAATTTTTTTCGGGGCGGAATATGCTTACTGTACCATCTTCAAATTTGTATGCCTTAATACCTTCAAAAATAGATTGTCCGTAGTGCAGGGCGGATAAGGAAGGACTAATTGTTATATCCCCGTAAGGGACCAGACTAAGATCAGTCCACTGGCCATTGTTGTATTCAGCCACAAGCATGTGGTCTGACATTATTTGTCCAAATTGTAAATTGTTGAAATCTACCTGCGAGAGTCTTGACTGTTTTGTAGGCTCTACGCGAAATGAAATTTGTTCTAACGCGCTCATGTCAAAATATTTGTCTATGTGTTGCAAGTTAATAAAAAACTTCTAGAGCTGAATGATGTTGGGGCTTTAAATTTTCAGTTTCACCTGTTTTTTACTGTATATCGCTGCTATGGTTTTGGGAAAAAAATGCTATTTTTATAGGGTAAGTTAGCCAATTTTATAAAGATAAACCTAGGAATACACATCCTATCTTAACATGCAGGTTCTGTTGAAGTTGTGTGGCCATAATACATGCTGAAATAATGCCTGTTAACGGCTTTTCATAGGAGATAATCGCATGGGCTATCTTTCTTCTAATATAGTTATATAGTAATATAGTGTAATTGATTTTTATTGAGAAAGGTCTAATGGAAAAACATTCAGAAAGGATTCAGGAATATATTGACGGTCAGTTAGGTGGTGATGAGCTCCGTAGTTTCGAAGCGCGGTTGGCCGTAGATGTGGAATTAAGAAGCATGGTGGCCTTACAACGGGAGGTTTATGCAATTTTATGTAATGATCATGCATTCCATGCACCTAAAGTGCGTATGTCACTGAAAGAGGTAAATGAACAATATCGTATGGCGGATGCCTCCCCAACATTTAACAAGCGCAAATGGTTGCCCCTTGCACTGCTACTTTTCGTGGGTATAATGGGGAGTTTATTTTTCTTCCATACCAACGAGGATTTATACGCGTTGCCCGCTATGCGGTCTGTTATTGTGCGCGAGCCTATTCGGGAAGTATCTTATAAAGATGCGGTAGCAGCCTATACAAAAAAGTCGTATGCCGAGGCCAGCCATATATTGGAGCGCTTGTTAGCCAAGCAACCCGAGCAGATGCAGTATAAGTACTACCTTGGGTTAAGTTATATGGGGCAGGAGCGTTGGTCAGATGCCATTTCTCGCTTACAAGCTGTGGCTGAAAGTAGCACCTGGTTTGCCGATGATGCAAAATACTACCTTGCCGTTATATACATTAGCAAGGAAGAGCGGTCAAATGCTAGGCTTCTATTGGATGATATATCGCCTAATAGCAAGGTAGGCGTTAAGGCAAAGCGATTATTGCATACGTTGAAGTAAGTGCAAGGAAGCAGCAGTACATTACGATGCCTGTATAATTTGCAATAATGTATCCAGATACTCCCGGTTATTGGCCAGGCGCGGCACCTTATTTTGTCCACCAAGTTTACCCCGAGACTTCATCCAGTTGTAGAACGTGTTTTCCGGCGCAATATGAACTATAGGCGGATTTAAAGCCATGTTTTTATACCTTTTCGCATCATAGTCGGAATTTATGTCGCGAAGGGTGTCGTCTAAGATTTTGCAGAAATATTGAAAATCATCTGGTTTCTTTGCGAATTCAATGACCCATTCATGTGCACCAGCATCGGTATCTTTAAAATAAACAGGTCCTGCCGTATAATCCTTAATCGCCGCCGATGTTAATAAGCAAGCCTTACTCAATGCCTTGTCGGCATTATCGACAATAACCTCTTCCCCGAAGGTGTTGATATAATGTTTGGTACGTCCCGAAATCTGAAAACGGTAAGGAGCCAGGGAGGTAAACTTTATGGTATCACCGATTTTATAACGCCATAATCCAGCATTGGTAGAAATAATCAACGCATAATTTTTGCCGATCTCCACCTCATGTAGGGCTAATGTTTTCGGATGATCTTCATTCAGGTTCTCGAAGGGTAAAAACTCATAATAAATGCCATAGTCCAACATCAGCAATAAGTCTTCCGCATCCGACTGGTCTTGAAGGCCAAAATAACCTTCAGAGGCATTATAGTTCTCCAGGTAATACATCTCGTCGGAAGGAATAAGTTTCTTAAACTGGTCCCGATAGGGTTTAAAACTTACACCACCATGACCATAAAATTCAAGGTTAGGCCACACCTCCAGGAGGTTGTTTTTACCGGTAATTTCCAGGATACGGTTTGCCATAACAATATTCCATGTAGGAACGCCAGCAAGGCTTGTAACGTCTTCCTTAATTGTTATCTGCGCAATTTGGTCTATTTTTTCTTCAAAATTTGGGTTTAGGGTAACCTCCAAGTTAGGTGTTCTTTTAAATTCTGCCCAGAAAGGAAGGTTACGGATAAGAATGGAAGAAAGGTCGCCGTAATACGAATCGGGGCTAAAATTATTTATCTGCGACGATCCCCCGATAACCACCGATTTACCCGTAAAAACCTTGTTGTCAGGTTTGTTGTGGCAGTAGATAGATAACATGTCCTTACCGCCTTGGTAATGACACTCCTCTAAAGCCTCCATACTAACCGGAATAAATTTACTCCTATCGGCCGTTGTTCCTGAAGATTTGGCAAACCATTTAATATCCGAAGGCCACAGAATATTCTGCTCGCCTTTGATCATACGGTCTATATACCCCTTAATATCGTCGTAATCGCTTATAGGCACACGGTTTTTATAATCTTCGGGGGTAAGGATACTTTTATAATCGTATTTTTTGCCCCATTCTGTCGCTTCGGCAGTAGCGATAAGATTTTGGAACCATTCCTCCTGCACATCATGCGGATATTTCATAAAAAGCTCAATCTGATGAATGCGCTTTTTCATAATCCAGGTGAATATAGAATTTAGTATGGCCATGGCTTACTCCTTAAATTAGCGATTATTACAGTTTTTTACGGCGTAAAACAAAGTTCTGTCCGAGGTAGAATTTACGGGCTAACTCACTATCCGCAATCTCTTCCGGAGTACCGGTCAGCATTATTTTACCCTCCGCCAATAGATAGGCTCTATCTGTAATCGATAAGGTTTCCTGTACGTTGTGGTCGGTTATTAAAACACCGATATTTTTTGCTTTAAGCTTGGAAACTATAGATTGTATCTCTTCCACCGCAATAGGGTCTACACCAGCAAAGGGCTCATCCAATAAGATGAAGTTAGGGTTGGCAGCCAGCGCACGTGCAATTTCCGTACGTCGGCGTTCTCCACCCGAAAGCAGGTCACCCCGGTTTTTGCGTACACGGTGTAAACTGAACTCCGTTAATAACTCCTCCAGTTTTTCCAATCGTTCCTGTTTATTAGGGTAATGTATTTCTAAAACTGCCAGAATATTATTTTCTACCGATAACTTCCGGAATACGGAGGCTTCCTGTGCAAGGTAGCCAATACCACGCTGTGCACGTTGGTACATGGCATCCTTAGTAATCTCTTCCTCGTTCAAGAATACCTGTCCATCATTGGGTTTTATCAACCCTACAATCATATAGAAAGAGGTGGTTTTACCCGCACCATTGGGGCCTAAAAGGCCTACAATTTCACCCTGCTCCACATAAAAGGAAACATCATTAACAACGGTACGTTGTTTATATTTTTTTATTAAATGCTCAGCCTTAAGTATCATACTTCTTTTTTCGCTCTTTAC
Source organism: Sphingobacterium sp. Mn56C (assembly GCF_049319645.1). Classification (NCBI taxonomy): domain Bacteria; kingdom Pseudomonadati; phylum Bacteroidota; class Sphingobacteriia; order Sphingobacteriales; family Sphingobacteriaceae; genus Sphingobacterium; species Sphingobacterium sp. Mn56C. Next base: position 149,712 of record NZ_JBMOUC010000007.1, on the reverse strand, counting down.
AAATATATTTTAATATCGTATTGCTTTGATATTTAATTGTAAATTCTTTTTCCCTCTCCAATTATTTTCTTCTATGCTAAAGCAGATATCAAAGCTAGCACCGCTGTTTATAGGGTTGGCAAATTCGGCCAAACCAAAGGCTATACAATCAAAACTTGGTGAACCAGGTTGGAAGGTTGTAAATTTCAGATGATTTGTGCCTACAATAAATGCAGGGCCCAACACCTTCACCTGCCTGGCAACAAAAATTGGCGCTTCATTCTGCGGGCCAAAAGGTTCAAACTGCCGTAAAATCTTATAAAATTTGGCATCAATACGTGCCAGCTCAATTTCCATATCGATGGAAATCTCCTGCTGCAGCATTTCAGGTTTTATACGCTGCTGTACCACCTGTTCAAAACGATCTTGAAAAAGGGGGATATTCTCCTCCCTCATGGTTAACCCGGCCGCATATTTATGCCCCCCAAATTGCTCCAAGAGATCGCTACATTCGCTTAATGCTTCGTAAAGGTCAAAACCTAAAACAGAGCGGGCAGACCCCGCAATATGTCCGTTTGTTTGGGTTAAAATAATCGTCGGGCGATAATATTTTTCCGTAAGCCTAGACGCTACAATGCCGATAACACCTTTATGCCAATCCGATTTATAAAGAACCGTAGTTGTACGCGATTTATTACGCTGGCTACTTTCTATCAAGGCTAAAGCTTCCTCCGTTATTCGGAGGTCGAAGTCTTTACGCTGATTATTTTGATCGTCTACAGCGGCAGAATAGTTTGTCGCCTCTTCCATGGATTTGGAAATAAGCAAATTAACAGCATCTTTCGCATGGTCTATCCTTCCGGCGGCATTTATACGCGGACCAATCTGGAAGACGATATCATTAATAGAAAACACGCCACTTTTATTCGACGAAAGGTTTATTAAAGCTTTTAATCCTACAGAAGGATTAGAATTTAGTTTCTTCAGGCCGAAATGTGTTAACAGTCGGTTTTCGCCCGTTATGGGTACAATATCCGAAGCAATGCTTACCGCAACAAGATCCAAATACTGGTAGGCCTGTTCCATATGCATATCGTTTTTAAGGATAAAGGCCTGAATAATTTTAAAGCCAATACCACAGCCCGAAAGTTCTTTGTATGGGTATAAACAATCTTCGCGTTTAGGGTCCAGTACGGCCACAGCCGCCGGAATAGTATCGCCAGGAAGGTGGTGGTCGCCAATAATAAAGTCAATACCTTTGCGATTTGCATAATCGACCTTTTCTAAGGCTTTAATACCACAATCTAAGGCTATTATTAAGGAAAAATCATTATCAGCGGCATAGTCAATGCCCTGCGTGGAGATGCCGTACCCCTCGGCATACCGGTCGGGGATATAAAACTCAATACGGGAATGGAAAGCTCGAAAGAAACTATAAACTACCGATACGGCCGTGGTACCATCCACATCGTAATCGCCATATATTAGAATCTTTTCATTATTACCTATTGCCTTTTCAATACGCGTAATGGCAACATCCATATCCTTCATTAAAAAAGGGTCGTGCAGATGTTCCAATGCGGGGCGAAAAAATAACCTGGCCTGCTCAAAAGTTTCGACTCCTCTACTCACCAATAAGTTTGCAACAATGTCGCTAACACCTAATTCTTCTTGTAGTTTGCTTACTTTATTGCTATTATTTTTTGGTTTTAGGACCCACCTTTTTTGCATATCTTTGCACCATAATTTGTATGTAAATATACATTTTATAGGTATTGTTACCTAATGTTGTACGGGGTATTTAGATGGTAAAGGTCTAACTATCATATTTACAAGATAATAAAAGATGATACAAGCACACGCGCTATTCGAAGGATCTTTTTCCGTCGATATTACCAAAAAATTTGTTCCTTTTGATCCAGCTGTAGACGACCCAAAGAGTCGTCCGGGATCGCTGTTTGTTCATGTACACCCCTTCCTATTGGAAACAAGTGCCGGACTAGTGTTGTTGGATGCGGGTTTAGGTGGTCGTACTGCTGATGGTGAATTGATAATACGGCATAACATTAAAAAACTCGGCTTTGATCCAAACGATGTGAAGTATGTGTTGATGTCGCACTTACATAAAGATCATACCGGTGGTATGGTCGACTTTAATCACGGTGTAGGGCGTGTAGCCTTTCCGGAGGCTGAATATATTATTCAGCGAGGGGAGTGGGAGTCGGCTTACAGCGGCGAGTCACCCTCTTACCGTACGGAGGTATTTGATGTTTTACAGCGTAGTGGCAACCTAACTTTGGTGGAAGGTGATGGTATGGTGACCAACGAAATCCGTTATGAGCTCAATGGAGGGCACACGGAATTTCACCAAGCTTTTCATATCGAAACCGGTGCGGAGCATTATTTTTTTGGAGGTGATGTTCTTCCCGAGCCTGAGGAGCTTTTTAAAAACTTTATTGCCAAGTACGATTTTGATGGAAGAGCCTCGCGTGATAAAAGAATTGCCTATTGGGAGCAGGGGGCGCCGGAGGGATGGATATTTATGTTTTATCATGGTAAATCGATTTCAATCGGTAGGCCACAATTGCGCGACAACGGGCATTACATATTGGTCGATGCCTCAAATTAAATACTATTCAGTATATTTGTTAGTTATATTTTTTACATTATAAATAAAATAATCATGTCGATAGTTAGAGAAAGTGATCTTATTGGCATAGGTAAGAAATACCAGATTGAAACCGAGGCTGGCGACAATATGGTAGTGGTGATTCATGATGATGGTAAAAGAGAGCTGTATCGCCACGAGAACCTAGAAAACGAAACACATTGTGTCATGACCTTATCCGATGAGGAGTCGCGTCAGGTTGCAGGTATTTTAGGCGGTCTTTCTTATAAGCCGAAAGCATTAGAGACGATTGAGGTCGCCCTGGATGATCTGCGCATCGAATGGTATAAGTTCGAGGCTTTGGATGATGAGGTAAACAAGACCATAGGGCAGCTTGAAGTGCGCCAGCGAACGGGGGTTTCCATTATTGCTGCTATTAAAGCGGGGGATACCGTAATTAACCCGGGGCCAGACTATGTTATTGAGGCAGGGGTTACATTGGTTATTGCCGGTAAGGCAAAAAATATTAAACTATTAAAAGAGATACTATTATAAAAATATGACGCATATTGTAATATTAGAAATTGGAATAGCTGTATTGTTGGTGGCAGGTGTAGGTTTGTTGGCCAATAAGCTTAAATTTTCGGTTATCCCTTTTTTTATTATTATAGGTATGTTGTTGGGAAACCCAGCTTATCCGGAGTTTTTAACTTCTTTTTTAAAGAAAGTAGATAATGCGTCGGTAAGTGCTGCGGTAGACACGGTGTGGACTTTTTTTACGTTTACGGAAAGTAAGCCATTTATCGAATTTATGGGGCGTTTAGGCGTTCTTTTTCTGCTGTTTTACTTGGGTTTAGAATTTTCGGTCGGTCGTTTAATAAAGTCAGGGAAATCTATCGTTACCGGCGGTTCATTATATGTATTGCTGAATTTCCTCTCCGGTTTAATGATCGGTTGGTTAATGCAGCTCCCACTGAAGGAGATGATGGTGTTGTGTGGGTTAATGACAAGCTCTTCTACGGCGATTGTGGCTAAGGTGTTAACTGATTTAAAGCGTACTGCAAATCCGGAAACCGAGGTTATTATGGGTATGATAATGTTCGATGACCTTTTTATTGCCATGCATATCTCTTTTCTATCGGGTTTAATACTGGCGGGTGGCACATCCTTTATGTCGGTGTTAGGTACCTCATTGCTGGCATTAGGTTTTATTTTGACCTTTTTAATTTTGGGTCGTAAACTTATTCCTTTTATAGATAAGATCCTGCAGGAGAAGTCTTCCGAACTTTTTATTCTCATTATCTTTAGTTTACTATTTGTTATTGCGGGTTTTTCCGAGACAATCCATGTTGCAGAGGCTATCGGTGCATTAATGGCGGGTTTAGTGTTTGCCGACTCTAAGTATATTAAAAAAATTGAGGCCATGGTTTTGCCCTATAAAGACTTCTTTGGGGCCATGTTTTTCTTTAGCTTTGGTCTATCGATAGATATTTACACCTTGGGAGGGGCTGTTGGCTGGGCTACACTGGCGGCAGTGGTTACTGTAATTGGCAATGTGGCATCGGGTTATTTTGCGGCGCATTTTTCGAAAATGAAACCGCGTACATCATTCGATATCGGCTTTACGCTATCTGCACGTGGCGAGTTTTCGATTATTATGGCCAATATTGGGAAAGCTGGCGGATTAAATCCTATTCTACAATCTTTTGTTGTGGTTTATGTGCTAATATTATCCATCGTTTCTCCGTTGTTAACCAAAGAATCCCGGAATATTTGGAATGGCTTGTTTGGAAAGGAAAAAGCAACCTCCAAACCTAAAAAAACATTGGCTGATTTGGAGGCTAAAGGGGCCAACAAGGACGGATCTTTATAGAAATCCGAGTTCTAATTTTGCTTCTTCACTCATCATATCGCGATTCCATGGCGGGTCGAAGGTAAGTTCGACTAAGGCTTCTTTTACCTCTTCAATAGCGGCAACCTTGCGTTGTACCTCATCCATAATTTCTCCTGCTACAGGGCATCCTGGTGCGGTCAGCGTCATAACAACCTTAGCTATACCACCTTCTTTGGTAATAATTTCATAAACTAGACCCAAGTCTATGATGTTTGCCGGTTTTAATTCCGGGTCATATACCGTTTCCAATTCTGCCTTTATTTTAGGCGCCAACTGCAACGGATCAATAATTATTATACTCATCTTATTTATGGTTATGTATTGCCGATAAATACAGCTTCTCCAGGCTCTTAATATTTTCTTCAGCAGTATAATTACACGTATAAACCTCCTTACAATTTTGGCTGATACGATACTTCGTTGTATTATCTACCTGCACCCAACTGTCTAAGGTGTTTTGTATGCTTTCTTCCCGGTAGGGATCAAAATGCATGCCTGAATACAAAGGTATAACCATTTGTTGTAATATTCCAAGAGCGCTGCATAAAACTGGCGTTCCTATGGCAAAAGCTTCGATAATAGTCATTGGCATGCCTTCGTAACATACCGAAGGAACGACCAAAGCGCTGCATGTTCTTAGCTCCTCTCTAAGCACGTCCTGCTGCTGGAAGCCCATGTATTCAATGTTTGGAAATTGCGCAGCTAAGGCTTCCACTGCGGTTTGCTGTGGGCCAGTTCCAAATACTTTTATGCGGTGGGGGCTATGGCATATTGCTTGTAACAAGGGTATAATACCCTTTTCAGCAGATAGCCTACCTATATAGACGAAATAATCACCGAATGTTTTTTCGCCAACAGTAACTGGAGGTAGGAAGTTCGGTTTTATGCTGTATTTTTCTGCTGCCAATCCAAGCGGTGATTTTAGAAAAAGTTGGCGTGCAAAATCAGATAATAGCAGGTACTGGTTTACCTGCTGCCAGGTACCTATTTTGCGGTGCCACCAATAGGTGAAAGCAGTGACAAAGGTTTTTAGGGTAGAGCCATCCAAGACCTTATTTTTCACTGCAGACCAGGGGAAATCTTGTTTCAGGCTGTCTAAAAATAGCCGGTCGCCGTAAAATAAAGTGGCAGAAGGGCATATCAATCGGAAGTTGTGTAAGGTCATTACCACCTGGAAGCCATGTTTACGCAAGGCACGTATCAGCCAAGGGCCGCTGGCATAATGAAGGTTGTGGATATGAACAATATCGGCTTTAAATGCCTTAGCCGTCTTTACAACGCGCTTGGCATAGCTCCAATTAATGGCGTACAAACTGAACTGGATTAATCCTTTAAGGCCTTTTTTGTTTTGGATCGTCAGTAATTTAACGTCGTGATTTTTGCGAAGTTCCGTTATTTCCATTTTTACAACGCTATCTTCACCACCAGCATGCTGGTAAAAATTATGGATTATAAGGATACGCATAGATTTTGTTTTTACAAATATATCATTTCCTTTATGCAATCTGTTACCGGTTCAGGTCTAGAATAATATAAATGCGTATCTTCGCCTATTATTTGTTGAAACATGATGTTTGGAAATCCCCTTTTTGCACAGATTATCGATAGCGCACTCGCACAAAGCAGTTTCCCTGCTAAGCCCGAAAACTTATATCAGCCTATTGCGTATATTCTTTCCCTTGCGGGTAAACGAATCCGTCCACAATTAGTTTTACTGGGTGCAGACTTGTTTGGCTATAAAAATATAGAGGCAGCAGTTCCTGCTGCATTAGCGATTGAATATTTTCATAACTTTTCGCTTATACACGATGATATTATGGATAAGGCACCTATACGCCGTGGAAAAGCTACTGTTCATCAGCATTGGAACGACAGTGTAGCTATTTTGTCGGGCGATGCTTTGTTGGTAAAGGCTTATGAGCAGTTGAGCAATTGCCCGGTTAACACCATTGCGCCCTTATTAAAGACCTTTAACCGTATTGCTTTGGAGGTATGTGAAGGGCAGCAGCTGGATATGGATTTTGAGCTGGAGGAGCAGGTTACGGAGGCGCAGTATATTGAGATGATCCGTTTAAAGACCTCTGTACTTCTAGGTGGTGCACTAGCCTTGGGTGCGATTATTGCAGATGCGGATGTCGAGGAACGCGAGAAAATCAATGCTTTCGGTGTCAACTTAGGGATAGCCTTTCAATTACAGGATGATATTCTTGATGCATATGGCAACCCCGATACCTTTGGGAAGCAGGTTGGTGGGGATATTCTAGTCAATAAAAAAACCATATTGCATATATTGCTAAAACGTGTTTTAGATGCTGCGGATAGGCCGAAGTTTGATGCCTTATTGGCCTTAAAAAATGAGGAGGGCGATAGAAAAGTGCAAGGGATGAAGGAGCTGTATAATGCATATGCGGTACGCGAACTTGCTGAGGCATTGAAAGAGCAATACATGGTTAAAGCTTACCAGTATTTAGCGGATGTTACAGTAGAAGAGGGCCGAAAAACGGATTTATATCAATTAGCGGATACATTAATGCATCGTGCTCGTTAACCCTGTACTTTTATAGGATAATTTATTTTTATTTATTAAATTCGGCTAATCTAAAGATTGTATTTTATTCATGGAGCCCATAAAAATCACCGTATTTCAAGCTTATCTATTCTGGGAGAATGCAGAAAAAAACTTACAGAATCTACGCTTACGCCTTTCTACGCTGAAAGAAAAGACAGATTTAATATTATTACCCGAGATGTTTAATACGGGTTTTACTATGAATGTTCAGAAGTGTGCTGAACGTATGGATGGGATGACTATGCGGTGGATGTATGAAACAGCAAAATCGTTTGATTGTGTTGTTGCGGGTACGTTGATTATTGAAGAGCATGGACATTATTACAATCGGTTTATTTGGATGTCGCCAGATGGTAGCTTTGTACATTACGACAAAAGACATCTGTTTGGGTTAGCCAAAGAAGATCAGGTGTTTACGCCGGGGAATTCCAGGATATTATTACAGCTTAAAGGATGGAAGATATGCCCGATGGTATGTTATGATTTACGGTTCCCTGTATGGTCGCGAAATCAGGAAAATGGTTACGATCTATTGGTGTATACAGCAAGTTGGCCTGATAATCGCTCGGCGCATTGGCGTACATTAATCCCAGCACGGGCGTTGGAAAACCAAGCCTTTGTTGTCGGCGTAAACCGTGTAGGGCATGATGGCAATGAGATTTATTATTCTGGAGGGTCCATGTGTATATCGCCGTTAGGAGATGTGGTTTATTATAAACCAGAAGATGAAGATCTATATACCTTTACCTTAAACCCAAAAGATCTGGAGGATGCGCGGAAGCATTTTCCTGTTTTAAAAGATGCCGATAAATTTTCTATTATCTAATAAAAAGACTCCCTATACAATACCCTGTCGGCCGACAGGGTTTTGTATAGGACCTATGCTTAACCGCTGTTTTCAATTTAAATTTACCGCTTCCCATACTGCCTAGCTTCTTCCATTCCTATTGTATTTCATTGCTGATATTACAATGTTTTATTGATATAAGGTTACTTTTCTTATTAATTATATTAACAATAATTTTATTTTTAACATAATTTTTAAGCTTTAATTGAAATAAACATAGAACGCATTTCCTTTACTACTATTTTACGATATTAATTTAATAATTAGTTGTAGGTGAATTCTTTATGCCTGGAGATATACCATAAAGAAAATACAGGATCGTATACGGAACACTGGAAACTTGTTACGCTATTGTATTAGGCACGATATGGCTTATTATTTATAAGGTCTTTCTAAGATAATAGACTGAATAACAGCTTGACGCAAATCAAATGTTGTATTTGTTTTTTCTGTATTGCTTGTAGGTGCTGCTTTTACCTCCGCTTTTTTCTTTTGTAACAATTGCTGTTCTCTTTGTTTGCGGATTCGTAGTACCTCATCGGGTATTTGTGCCTGGTTTGTGGGTTGCTCTATGCTATCCCAAGTATTGTATTTCGGGTCTTGTGCAATGGGAGGCGGTATATTGGCTTTTGGGTAAATTGTTTTAGCTTTATCAATTGTGGTTTTGCCTGCCGGTGGATACTGTGGGCTGCGTTTTGCAGCAGCGGCTTGCTCTTTCTTAAAATTCGTATAAATTTTATAGATAATAGCAACGACGAATACGAGGACAACCAAGGCATTTTCCATATCCTAAAAATATAAAAAAAGACAGTAAAAGGAAAAATTATCGATTATTATTTGCAAAATATAATCCAATTTAGTTAATTGCAATAACAACCTTAAATTAAACTAACAATGAACCTACAATCTAACATTGCAGAGGACTTTTATTCTTTTCTTTCGGGAAAGGCAAGTTCGGCAATTTCGCGTCGCTTACAGCGAAATTTAAAAGAATTGGAAATTAACATTACCGCAGAACAATGGAGTGTGCTGTATTGTTTATGGCAAGAGGAGGGACTTACCCAGCAAGAGCTGGCGAATAAAACTTTTCGCGATAAACCCTGTATTACACGCCTAATAAACAATTTAGAAAAGATGGATTTGGTAATCCGTGTAAACGATAAGAACGATAGACGTTCCAACCTTATTTATTTGACGAAGGAAGGGCGCCGTTTGCGTGATAATGGCATGAAACAGGCTACAAAAACCATAACAGAGTCTTTAGATGGTATTGATCCGGAGAGCATTAAAATTGCACAGGGCATTCTGGATAAGGTGTTTTTAAATTTAAAACGTTAAGTATTGAAGCTGTAATAACGTTATATAAAGTATAAAACTATAAAAGTATAAAACTATAAAAGGCCTTAGGTGTATATACCTAAGGCCTTTATGTTTTGTCTGCTTTTGCTTAGTCCAAGAACTCTTCCCTGGCGAAGGTGTTTTCCTTCTTATTAAGTTTGCCTGTATGCTTAAAATAAATATCCTGGAAACTTAAGGTGGTGATATTATCTACCTTACGGAAGAATTTATCTGCAGTTACATCATCCAGCGTTTTAAAACCACAGGCCTCCATTATTTCTACAGTTGCGCGTAGCGTATTTCTATGGAATTGAGCGACCCTAACGTATTTATCCTCTACATCCAACCCTTTGTATAAGTGTGGTTTTTGTGTTGCAACCCCAACCGGACAAACATCCTCATTACATTTTAAGGCTTGAATACAACCCAAGGCAAACATCATTCCACGGGCGCTGTAACATGCATCTGCACCCAAGGCAATGGCTTTTAGCAGGTCGAAACCTGTTACCACGCGACTGGAAGCTATTAATTTAATATGTTTCTTTAAACCGAAGTTTATTAAAGTCGTTGTTACAAAGGTCAAGGCATCATACAGTGGCATACCTAAGTTGTCGGTAAATTCTAATGGTGCCGCCCCTGTACCGCCTTCCGAACCGTCGATAGAAATAAAGTCAGGAAAGATTTGAGTCGTCTGCATGGCATTACAGATATCAATAAATTCCTGTTTATCGCCGATACAGATTTTAAATCCTATAGGTTTACCATTGGAAAGTTCGCGTAGACGTTGAATGAAATACATCATTTCCAATGGGTTCTTAAAGGCGCTATGTGCCGGTGGCGACATAACATCTGTGCCCGGTACGACATGGCGTATAGCCGCCACTTCTGGAGTATTTTTGGCTGCAGGAAGAATACCTCCATGACCAGGTTTTGCGCCCTGGGAGATCTTTAATTCCACCATTTTAACGTAAGGTCTATTTGCTTTTTCGGCAAAAAGCTCATCGTTAAAATAGCCAAAATCATCACGACAACCAAAGTAACCCGTTCCCACCTGCCAGATTAAATCTCCACCGTTGATATGGTAATTACTAATTCCCCCTTCACCGGTATTATGTGCAAAGTTCTGTAAGGCTGCGCCCTTGTTTAAGGCTGTAATTGCAGTTTTACTTAAGGCACCATAACTCATCGCCGAGATATTGTATACACTCAAATCATACGGTTGTGCGCACTGGCTATTTCCAACACGGGTACGTAAATCGTGGTTTTCAATGTGCGTAGGGAACATTGAGTGTGCAATCCATTCATTGCCGATAGCCTGCGGATCAGTTTGCATACCAAAAGCAACGGTTTCACGTTGATTTTTTGCACGTTGGTAAACAATGGAGCGTTGTCTTCGGTTAAAAGGGCGCCCATCGGTATCCGACTCCCAGAAGTATTGCCTTAATTCGGGGCGGATGGATTCAAAAATATACCTAAAGTAACCCACTAAAGGATAGTTTCTTAAAATCGCGTGGTGCGTTTGCGTACTATGGTAAATCGCAATGCCAAGTAAAGGTGCCGGTATTAGCAGCAACCAAAACCATTGAGGGGTAAAAATAATACCAAATGAGATGATAATTAAGTTTACAATAATAATCGATACTAGAATTAATTTTCTAACAGCCATGATTCCTAATGTAGTTATTCTATGAACAAACGTAATACCTTTAGGTTTGTTTTTATTTACAGCAAAATTAGTAAGTTAATTGGGCTTTAAAATACAGGAATAAATTTTTATATTTTTTGTAAGCAAAGCGCTATTTATCTCTGCTTTTAATAATGAAATCTGTTATACATTGATAGATTTCGGTAACTGTATTTGAATAAGCTAAGAAATTCAAATGTGTATTTATCGTATTCCTGTCATTTCGCTGTGCCGGCCCTGTTTGAACCTGCTTAGGAAGGTTGTTTTGGACTTTTTGCGCTGTCTCTAAGATAATTGGTCGTAGCAGATCGAAGGGTAGATTTTCTTTTTCCAGTACTTGTTGTGCTATCTGGTATAAGGCATTGGGAAAATTATTAACAAATACGGCGGCAATATGCAATGCAAGGCGTTGCTGGCTGTTGCAAGCAAAACTTTGGGGAGCAATAGGCTCCATAAACTGTTGTAGGCTATCTAAATTGGCTGCTGTATTTGCTTCCAGCGCAAAGGGTATACCCGATATATCTGCTGCAACGGTTTTATTCAAACTTTGTGGGGGATAGATAACCCCATAATTTCTAAATCTATCCAACACCGTCATGGGGGTGGCCCCAGAGCAGTGTACGACCATTCCCTGTAGGTCCGGAGGCAAGCTATTGGAAAGTGTCGTAATCGCCGAATCGGAAACCGCAATAAGATAGAGGTCAGCCTTAGGGTTTACATCACTAATATGCGCTAAGGATACGGCAGAAACTGCATCAGCCAATGCACGGGCATTGGCTGATGTTTTACTGTATACCTGCAGGATATTATGTCCTGCACTATGGAACGATGTTGCTAAATGTGTCGCAATATTACCACTGCCAAAAACAACTATATTCATTTTTATACCTGTTTACTATGGGCAAGTTTCGCATCCTTTATTCGGCGTATGATGGCCATAATAAAGCCAAGGGTCATGATAATTGTTCCAAGCCAGAAGAAATTAATGTATGGAAATTTAATTGCCTTAAATACAATCCATTTCTTTTCGGGTAATGGCTTTTGGTATACCATGATTTCCAGTTTATCTTTTTGCGGTAAAATATTAGTAAACCTGAACTTCAACCCCTGTTCGTTGACATCCTTATTGAAGTCGTAGGCATGACCATCCTTAAGCAAGAATGTAGGCTCTGCCTGATACTCCTTTTTATCTGCGGCAATAACCTTGATTTTTAGGCCTACCAACACATCATTTTCCTTTAACGGGATTTTTTCCAGCTTCGCATTTTTATTGATACCTTCAATTACAAAAACCCCGTTTCTATAGCGTAAGGTATCACCAATATTTACCTGATAGGTAGCAGGCTCATCGTAATCTTCAAAGCCTGTTTTATCGTCTGCATTGTCTTGCGGTGTTACAGCAGCCTGCGATTCTGCTGCTGCTGCCGTAATCAACGTATACACATCATGTGATACATAATGTTTCGTTGCTGGCGTACCTATTAATCCACCCATCTGGGGGTTGTTTTGAGCAAAAGGACTTAGCGTAAAATGCTCTTTTACCTTACCACTTTCCTCATCCAAGCGCTCGTATTTAATATGATAGTAAACATTAGGTGCGACAGCACTATCACCCATATAGGTAATTCTATATTCCCCCATTTGCACCGGCTCGCCTTCGGTTAAGAAAAGATTCTCGCCTGGGTCTGTAAATTTATCACCATCCTTACCAAAGCCCTGCACGCCGATATAACCACTATCGTTTACCGATATCACCTCGTTTGTGGCTGCGGCAATAAGTGCGCCCAACAGCAGCAAGCCAAAGCCGATATGCGAAACTGCAGACCCTGTAAGGCGCCACTGTCCTTTAATGGCATCGCCTAATATTTTAAGGTTTGCAATAACACAGAAAATTGCTGTGAAGGCGATTAAAATAAACATAACATTGGTGTACACCTTCGTAAAGTAAATGGCAATTGCCGATAACAGCAAAGCCATAACAAAAGACGCTAAGGTCGAAGCCCAGAATTTTTTACTTGTAGTACGTTTATATTTTAAGAACTGTGTAAAAGCCGTAAGTAATAAGATTACCACTGCAAAAGCACCCTGCCATTGGTTGTAATGCGCAATAGGGTCTAATGGAGGCGCTACTTTGGTGCCAAATATCGCATTGAATACCGGAATGGAGGTTGTAGCAATCATCTGCACACAAGCCACAGTAAGCACCAATGCTCCGATAAACATCCAAAACTCTCTGGAATAAATATCCTCCTCTTTGCTGGTACGCGGCATATCTTTTCGCCGCCATACCAATAAAGCGATGGCAATAGCGAGGAAAGCCAGGTTAAAATAAATCAACTGCCCAGACATACCTAAACTCGTAAACGAGTGTACAGAGGTTTCCCCAAGAATACCACTCCGCGTAAGGTAAGACGCATATATTACCAATACGAAACTCACCAGCGATAGTAATGTTGCGGTAAAGTAGCCATGCCCAGAATGTTTAAAAGCTATAATAACGTGTACAGCAGCAATTAAGGTAAACCATGGGATGATGGATACATTTTCTACCGGATCCCAAGCCCAAAAACCACCAAAGTTTAAGGCTTCGTAAGCCCAGAAGGACCCCATAATAATACCAGCACCCAAGATCATAACTGCGAATAAGGCCCAAGGTAAACCCGGGTTCATCCATTCTTTAAAGCGTTTCTGCCATAATCCTGACGCAGCATAAGCGAAAGGAACGATCATAGAGGCAAAGCCTAAAAATAACGTAGGCGGGTGTATGACCATCCAATAGTTCTGAAGCAGCGGATTTAACCCCCTACCATCAGCAATCATGGATAGATAATTAGGATCTTTAAGGATAGGGAAGTCCATGGCATCGCGTAATAAGATGAAAGGAGAGCTCCCCAATCTATAACCAAATACCTCCACACCCAATAACATGCTGGCTAAAAACAGCTGGCATAACATCACAAACGTCATAACCGGCGTTTCCCATGATTTTGCGCGGAACACTAAAATGGATCCTAAAACCGCTTGCCAGAATGTCCATAGCCAAAAACTTCCTTCCTGTCCTTCCCAGAAAGAAGAAATAATATAGTACGTAGGAAGCGATCGCGAAGAGTGCGACCAGGCATAGTGGTACTCGAAAAAGTGGTTGTAAATAATATAGAAGAGTGTAGCACCAATTACTACGACAGATGTTGCGTTCAGAAAAAATCCAATACGACCCAACTGTTTCCAATATTTCTCTTCCGGATTCTTTGTTGCAAAGAAATAGCTAATAAGTGAGAGCAAAGCAGCGCCAAAAGATAGCACAACAAAAAATTGTCCTATTTTTCCCGGTAGTAGGTGCTCTCCAATGTAATTAATATCCATTTATATGTGTTAAAAGTAGTGCTTATAAAGCAGCGTTTGTTGCCGTAACTTCCGAAACTTCGAGCTGATCTTTATTGTATTTTGAAGGGCACTTCATTAATATTTTTGTTGCATGGAAAACATCGCCTTCCATTTTTCCGGTAAGCACCAGTTTCTCCGATCGTTCGATATCCTGAGGTTTAGAACCCAAGAAAACAACTTCACACTCTTTACCATCGTTGTCAAACATAAAAAAGGAAAAATGATTGGCATTTTTAACCGGATCATATACCAATGCCTTCTCCTTATTCAAGACGCCTGTAACATAAAGCTCCGTCTGTTTTTCCTTTGCTTGTGCAAAAGTCGAATAGGTACTCGAATCGGTGTAAATAACTAAAATCATCGCTATGGCTATAGCAATAATAACAATTAAGATAATTGAACTTTTTTTCATACTGTGATTGCACTAATTCAACCGCAAAATTACAAAATGTGTGCTGAAACAAGGAATTTACCAAACTATACTGTCTATTTAGAGCCAATCTAAATAGTTTTAGTTTGCTTGTTAAGTGGCTGATTCATAGTTTTTAATAAATAAGATGTTCTAGGGAAAAAGACGCATATGCAGGTTATTATCAGAATAAGCCTATAATCATGTAAAATTTATGAGATATAGGTTTAATAATTTGACTTTTCCCCACTGAAACGTTGTACAAGTAATGCCGCCATTGTATCGCCTGTTGCATTTAATACTGTGGCTAAAGGATCCACCAGTGCGCCAATAATTAAAACCGCAGGAATAGCTTCATTCGGTATACTGTATACCGAAATCATTAACATTTCGCCAATGAAACCACCATTGGGGATCCCACCCGCCACAATACTGACGAGTAAGGTGATACCTACAGCTGTAATCAAAGTTGTAGGTTCAAAAAAATTCCAGTTTAAAATGGCGAAGGCCACATAAATCTTCAATATAGAAGAAATCGAAGAGCCATGTTTATTCAAGGTGTTGCCGAGCGGAATAACCACATGCGCCACGGTATCAGGAATACCCATCTTTTTGGCGGCAATAAGGTTGCTGGGTAGGGTAGCGAGGCTGCTGCAGGTGCTTACAGCAGTTAGTGCAGGGGTGATGTTATACCTCCAATAGGTTGCAGGCCCCTTCCTGCCACGTGCAATAAAGGCATAAAAGCTAAACATCAGTACAAAAAATATAAATCCGAAGATATAATAAAATGCCAATGGCTTAACATAAAAGCCCATAATTTCAGGACCTAAGGTATGGATCTGATAGGCAAAATAAGCACCGAGACCCAGGGGAGCCAATTTCATAAGGATTGCCAGCATATTTTTCATAACCTCATTACCTGCTATAATAAAGTTCAAGAAAGGCTTAGCACTATCGCCACTTTTGCGTATGGCAATACCCATTAAAAATGAAAAAATAACAAAAGCCAGAATATTTTGTCGGCTAAGGAGGTTTACAAATTCGCCTACCGACACAAAACGTACAATTCTGTCGCCCCAACTCTCGTCGTTAATATTTTTAAGCTCCGCTGTCAGTCCGTCGCCACCGGCAACCGCTGTAACCGGGTATATGGCCAGTGCGATAATCGTTAACAGTGCCGTTAAGCTAATGGTAATTACAAAAACTACCGACATTACAAAAAGAATTTTACCCAGTTTACCTTGATCCTCTATACGGGCAATAGCGGCGGTAATAGCAAAGAACAATAAAGGGATAACAGCAACAAATAATAAATTTAGAAATATATCACCTATTGGCTTTAGCCATGCAACAGCTTGTGGAATATATACACCAACTAAGCTTCCAAGACCAATACCTAAAAGAAGTAAGATTATGCCGCTATAATTTTTTAAGATGCTGCTCATAAAGCCTAATTGGGTTTTACGAATTTACTTTTTTTATTTTAGATTTGACCAAAATATAAGCGAATGGATATAGTAGTAACAGCTGATGGGTCGCGCACCCTGTACCACGCAGCAGTGGGCGAAAATTATCACTCTAAACATGGAGCAGAGCAGGAAAGTAAGCATGTGTTTCTGAAATCGGGATTGCAATTTTTTCTCACTAAAGATAAGGTATCCAAGGCTGCAATATTAGAAGTCGGTTTTGGAACAGGTTTAAATTTTATTTTAACAGCCGAATACTGTATGGCACATAATATACAGTTGGACTACTGTGGTATTGAAGCTTATCCATTACCGCTGGAAACTATATCGCAGTTGCAATACAGCGATTTAGTGCCCGAAAATATAGGGCTGGATTTTCAAAACGCCTACCCAAAGGCACTGCTGCAAGAAACGGTAGTAAACCATAATATACAGCTGCAGGTTGCACATACCCTGGTTATGGACTTTAATAGCTCCAAGCAATTCGATGTAATCTATTTCGATGCCTTTGCTGCTGTCCATCAGCCTGAAATGTGGTCCGAGGAAACCTTGACGCATGTTACCAAGTTTTTGAAGCCTGGCGGTGTTTTTGTAACCTACGCTATTACCGGAAACCTTAAACGCGCTATGAAGGCACTAGGTTTTACCATAGAAAAAGCGCCCGGCGCTCCTGGAAAAAGGGAAATGTTACGCGCCATAAAGCTCTAAGTTATACGGGGATGGCAACAGTCCCCCTTTTTTATAAGCTTAACGTATGCTTAACAGCTTCTTAACGCTATAGTTATATTTCGTTTACATATTTGTAGAATGAATGTTAAGCATAAGAAGTACGTTTTTTACTTTCCGTATCTTTTCTTCATACTGGCCCTAAGCTCCTGCAGCAGTAGCGACCATTCCATAAAGATGAAAGGATCCGATACGGAGGTAAATTTGGCTGTAAATTTGGCTGAAAAGTATACCCCATTAGACCCTTCCTTTAGCATTGCTATCTCTGGTGGTGGTTCTGGATTGGGTATCACCTCCCTTTTAAATGGGCAAGCAGATATTGCCAACTCCTCCAGGCCCCTATCTGAAAAAGAAGCTGCCGCATTTAAGACCAAAAATATTACCTTAAAAACCATTATTTTTGCGGAAGATGCTACAGCATTCGTGGTACATAAGGATTTACCTATCTCGCAGGTAGATGTCGCTACTTTGGGGCGCATTATGCGTGGGGAGTATAAAAATTGGTCTGAAATTATTCCCGAGGTAAACTTACCCATTAATATTTACGGCCGACAAAGTAGCTCGGGTACCCATTCCTTTGTCAAGAAAAAGCTAAACATAGAATTTGCAAATACCGCGAAAGAAATGACGGGCAATGCCCAGATCTTAGAAGGTATAAAATCCGATAAGTCAGGGATTGGTTATGTCGGTGCTGGGTACGTAAGCAGTGATATAAATGCCCGGCAAGGGGTGAAGGTGTTAAAAATTAAAGGCCCCACAGATTCCCTCTATTATTCGCCCTTAGATCCTGTGGTAATCAACCAAAGTCTATACTACTTCCAACGGCCCTTATACCAATTTGTGGTCGCCGATTCCTGGGAAAAGGTAAAACCCCTTATAGATTTTGAGCAAAGTGAAGCCGGTCGTCAACTTATTCGGGAGCACGGCTATTACATCATTGAAAACTAATTGTATGAAATATCAAGCACGCCTCTCTCTGGATGTACTGTTCAAGTTTATCTTTAAAATTACCGGTTTACTGGTGTTGTTATTATTGGGCGGTATCTTAACCATGTTGGTATACAATTCCTTTTCTTTCTTTTTGGATGTTAAGCCCTTGGATTTTATTACCGGGTTAGCATGGAATCCTACAGGAAGCTCCCCCACATTCGGGATGTTGCCTTTAATACTGAGCACTACGCTCGTTACCATCGGCGCAATGTTGCTAGCTATACCAATAGGCATTGGTACGGCCACCTTTATTTCCGAGTATGCTAGCCCAGGGGTTAAAAATATATTGAAGCCTGCAATCGAAATACTGGCGGCGATCCCCTCTGTGGTAATTGGTTTTTTAGGTATTGTTGTATTAAGTCCCGGATTGGCCAATCTTTCCAATCTTCCCAATGGCTTAAATGCGTTAAATGGTGCTATTCTATTGGCTGTAATGGCATTACCCACTATAATCACCGTCGCTGAGGATGCGATACATGCGGTGCCGAAGTCGTATAAAGAAGCCAGTTATGCCGTCGGAGGAACCAAATGGCAAACGGTATATAAAGTTAGTATTCCTGCTGCTGCACCGGGTATTATTGCGGCGGTGATGCTGGGAGTCGGGCGTGCAATTGGCGAGACGATGACTGTCCTGATGGCCACAGGGAATGCATCGATGATGCCTACAGGATTTTTTGATTCTGTAAAAACCATGACAGCAACTATTGCGATAGAAATGGGCGAGGTGCCTTACCAGACAACGCACTATTATGCCTTGTATGCTATTGCTACTGTTCTATTTTTTATGACGCTGTTGGCAAATCTTTTAGGCGAGTTTTTTATTAACCGTTTCCGTAAATATCATGCAGCATAGAAGATTTAGACTTAGTTCGGTTATCGAATGGGGAACGCTGTTGTTAAGCACCTTGTTGGTATGTTTTTTTCTCGTCGTTATTGTTGGCGATATTATCGTGAAAGGCTTGGGGATGCTGTCCTGGGAGTTTATTACGGAGGTTCCGACCCATGGCATGACTCAGGGGGGTATCTTAACTCCGATTATTGGGACTGTATTACTCACGCTATTGACGGCATTATTTTCTATTCCCTTTGGGGTATGCTGTGCCATATACCTAAACGAGTATGCCGAGAATACCTGGCTTACACGCACTATCCGAGCTTCTATCCGTAACCTATCGGGCGTCCCTTCTATTATTTATGGTCTATTTGGTTTGGCGTTGTTTGTACAAGCCTTAAATTTTGGTACCTCCTTATTGGCCGCTGGATTAACATTAGGCTTATTGTCGTTACCCTATATTATTACGACCACAGAAGAAGCGCTATTGCGTATTCCTAACAGTACACGGGAGGCCGCACTGGCGGTGGGGGCCACCAAATTTGAGACGATTAAAGATGTGGTTATTCCGTCGGCGATGTCGGGGATATTAACAGGGGTGGTGTTAACCTTGTCGCGGGCAGCAGGTGAAACGGCGCCCATATTATTTACTGGAGCAGCATTTTATATCAACGGAAGTACAGGCTTCTTAAACCAGGAATTTATGGCACTGCCTTATCACTTATATATGCTATCCACGCAACATCAATCTATCGATGAGGTACGTCCTATTGCCTATGGAACAGCCTTGGTGCTTATTATCGTGGTATTCCTTTTAAACTTAACCGCATTTTATATCCGGTATAAATACAGAAAAAATGAAAACTAAACTTTCGGCAGAAAACTTGGCCATCAGCTTTGGCAGCAAACAGGTGTTAAAGGGGATAAATATTACATTTGCAGCCCATGAAGTTACCGCCTTAATTGGTCCTTCCGGATGTGGAAAGAGTACCCTGCTTCGAAGTTTTAACCGTATGCACGACCTTTCACCCGATGCCAAAATTACAGGGACCCTGCGTTTAGAAGATATGGATTTGTATAGCCGAAATGTTCCGGTAACTGAAATACGTAAACGTATAGGGATGGTTTTTCAGAAAGCTAATCCATTTCCGAAGAGTATATATGATAATATTGCCTATGGCTTGAAAATAAATAATCTCCCCGCGGGTAAGGAAGTTATAGAAAAGGCACTTCGTGAAGCCTTTCTTTGGGAGGAGGTAAAAAATGATCTTAAAATGCCGGCCACGCGGCTTTCTGGGGGGCAGCAGCAGCGGTTATGCATTGCGCGTGCTGTAGCATTACGGCCTGAGGTAATTTTGATGGACGAGCCTTGCTCGGCATTGGATCCGGTGAGCACCCTGAAAATTGAAGAGCTTATTGTACATCTGAAAGAAAAATACACCATTGTTATTGTTACGCACAATATGCAGCAGGCACAGCGTATTGCTGATAAAACCGTGTTTATGTATCTCGGTGAGGTAAAGGAGGAAGGAGACACTGATCAAATATTTAATAACCCCAAGCATGAGATGACCGCGAATTATGTGAACGGTCAGTTCGGGTAGTATCCAAAATATAAAATGTAGAGCCTAAAAAAAAGGACAGCCAAAAACGAATTAGGTTGTCCTTTTTTAATGTATTAAAAGTTACGAAGGCTTAGTGCGCTTCGTTTCCGTCGATACCATGTGCATGACCGTGAGAAAGTTCCTCTTCAGTAGCTGGGCGAACCGCTAAAACTTCGATATCGAAGTTTAAAGTTTTACCCGCCATAGGGTGGTTTAAGTCTGCAATTACAGCTTCAGGGCTCACCTCGATAACAACGGCACGGAATTGGTTTCCTTGGTTGTCTTGTAAAGGAAGGATTTCTCCAACTGGAGGAATACCCGTTTCTTGGAACATTTCAGCAGGCAATTGAGCAACAGCCTTATCGTCACGCTCGCCATACGCATCAGCAGCAGCCAATTCAAAAGATGCTTTATCACCTACATTAAGGTGCTGTACATTTTCTTCAAATTTAGGGAGCATCATACCAACACCAAATAAGAAAGTTAATGGGTTTTCGTTTGTTGTTTGCTCTACAAAAGTTTTCTCACCATTTTCTTCCACAGTGTGAAGGATGTAGTTTAACGTTACTACGTTGTTGTTTTCTATTGCCATTTTCAATTGTTTTTGGGAAAGTATTCCCGTTATTGTTTAATTAATTCAATAAGCTGTGCAATCGACGGTTGAGGAAGACTGCAGGTTTTGTTACGACAAAGGTAGGCTTTTGAATCCAAACCTTGTCTATTTGCTAACAAAGGAAGTGTACTTTTTGTTCCGCCCAATGTAACTTTATTGGGTAAATATACGCTGCGGTCCAGCTCCTGCCGCCAGGCTTTAGCATTTTCGCCAGTCAGAGCAATCTCATGTACACCATAATAATGCGCTAAAAGTTGTATAGCCCAGTTAGAGTAGGCTGATCCATAGCTTTTAATATGCGGAAAAACATTCGCGAATACCTGATCTGCAATAGCGGTAAAATCATTATTATCCCCTAGTAAACCCAATCTATAGAGCTGCCTTACGAGGGTAGAAGAGGATGCCGGGATAACATTATCCATAACCTCACTTTTGCGGGCAATTAAAGTTTCCGCCTCCGTGCTGGTGTAATAAAATGTTTTGGCTTCCGTATCGTAAAATAAAGCGATAGTCTTATAGGCTAAATCCCTAGCTTTAAAAAGCCATTTTTCATCAAATGTCGCTTCATATAAATCTATCCATGCCTCCATGGTAAATGCATAGTCGTCGAGAAAACCTTTTATCTGCCTATTATTGTCGGCAGGTTGATGTAGTATGTTTCCCTCAAACATACATTCTGTTT
This sequence comes from Sphingobacterium sp. Mn56C, assembly GCF_049319645.1. NCBI lineage: Bacteria > Pseudomonadati > Bacteroidota > Sphingobacteriia > Sphingobacteriales > Sphingobacteriaceae > Sphingobacterium > Sphingobacterium sp. Mn56C. Next base: position 128,087 of record NZ_JBMOUC010000007.1, on the reverse strand, counting down.
CGATAAAGGCAGCAATCTGAAGCGCTAATGCTAAATAATGCTCCTTATCAAAACTTCGGTAAGCATCCAGCAACCCCTTAAGTAAGATAGCATTCCAGGTCGTGAGCTGTTTGTTGTCCAAACCCGGACGTATACGTTGCGCTCTATAGTTTAAAAGCGTAGCTTTTATCTCTTTTAGTTTTTCGGCCCAGGCTTCAGGGCTATATCCGGCCTGTTCAACCGCTATTTTGCTCTGTGCGTTGACCAAAAGGATATTGGTTTGCTCTTCTTCCCAGTTTCCGGCAGGGGTACAGTTATAGTATTGTTTAACCAAAGCTGCCTGTTCACCAAGTATATCTAACTCATGTTCTTCGAAAGTATAAAACTTGCCCTCCACACCCTCGCTATCGGCATCCAGCGCACTGTAAAAGCCACCGTTATCGGCACGCATTTCCCTTTCCAGCCAGGTAATGGTCTCTTCGACTACAGTTTTATACAAGGGCTTCGGAGTCTGCTGGTAGGCCTCACTATACAGGGAAATCAGCTGCCCATTATCGTAAAGCATTTTTTCGAAATGAGGCACATGCCATTGTGCATCCACGGCGTAGCGTGAAAACCCACCACCGATATGGTCATAGATACCACCATTTGCAATTTTTTCCAGCGTGAAGTGTACCTGATCCAAACAATCGCTATCGTTTGCCAGTACAGCATACCGCAAAAAGAACAACCAGTTGTTCGGTAGCGGAAATTTTGGCGCTCGGCGGTAACCGCCATCGCGGAAGTCAAACTGCTCTTTCCACGGTAATACTATTGATTTTATATCCGAAAGGGTATATTGTTCCGGAATTTCAGTAATCGGTAAGCGTTCTGCTTTATGAATTCCTTCGGTTAGTTTTTCGGCATAGTCAAGTGCAGTTTGTGGGCTCTCTTCCCACATCTGCGCGATTTGTAACAATATACTCTGCCAATCCTGAGGTTTAAAATACGTACCTCCATAAATGGGTCTTCCGTCGGGTAAACAGATTACATTCAAAGGCCAGCCACCCGCATTCGTCATCAGCTGTACCGCGATCATATAAATCTGATCAATATCAGGTCGTTCCTCACGGTCTACCTTAATGGAGACATAAAACTTGTTCATGGTTTGTGCTATCGCCTCGTTCTCGAAGCTTTCACGTTCCATAACATGGCACCAATGGCAGGCAGAATATCCTACACTGATGATGATAAGTTTGTTTTCGGCTTTGGCTTTCGCTAAAGCTTCATCAGTCCAGGGCATCCAATGTACCGGGTTGTGCGCATGCTGTTTTAAATATGGAGAGCTTTCGGCTTGCAGTTTATTTCCCATAGGGAGTAAAGTTACGATTTTAGGCTGTTAAAATATTTTTCAAATGTGCGGTGCCTCCAGAAAGTTCACGGAAATCTAGTCCCTCCTCGAGTTCAATGCAAGCCACATGTGCTGTTTTTAAGTCAATGCAGGTATCGCATATATAATTGGATAGATCCGAAAGCCCGGGGTTATGGCCAAAGACAAGCAGGTTTTCCACAGTGTTAGGAACTTTGTTGATAACTTCGAGTATGGTTTTGTAATGTGCCTCGTAAATGGATTGTTGCTGTTGTATATTCTCCAAGGGATAGCCTAAAATAGTGCCGAATAGTTCTGCTGTTTGCAGAGCACGGTTTGCCGTTGAAGAAATAACAAGTGTATTTGCCGTTATTTTAAGCCTGTTTTTAAGGTCTAAAGCAATTTGTTGGGCGCGTTTAATCCCTTTATCCATCAGGTTCCGGTCGTAATCGTCCTTTAACAAAGAGGGGAATTCTGCTTTAGCATGGCGTATGATATATAAACGTTTCATATTTGCTACATTAAAAGATTGTATAGGATGTTATTTTTTAACAGCCTTGTGCAAACTATATTATTACACTAATTTAGCCAAAATTATTAACGTAAAATAATACGGACTGTAGCATAAAATCCCTAATACCCGTATAATAAATTATTTTAGTACAATACGTATGCACATAAAGCTTATCCTAGTTATGTTTATTACCCCATTCATAAGAGCTGCTGGAAAGAAAATCTTTGATTGTATAACCTGTAATCAAAGCGCTACAATTTTCCACTTTTATAAATTCGGACTCCCAATACCAGCGTTTTCTATAGCGTTGAACAGAACCTAGCTATACTAGCTATACTTGTGTTAATTGTTTTTTGGAAATTACCAAATTTTAGTTTTTCAATTGATGATATACATCTTACGCTAAACGGCATTTCCTTTGGGGAGTTGAACAGGAACAGGGAGAAATGAAATGGGCCAATTTCATTTAGATTAATATTTGGTGTTGAAAGTTATAAAATTGAGCATATGATTCCATTGGTAAGTATTGTAATTCCGGTGTATAATGTTGAGAAATATCTTAAAGAAACATTAGAGAGCTTATTAAGTCAGCATTTGACGGCTTTTGAGGTCATTTTGGTGAATGACGGTAGTACGGATAATTCTGCGGAAATTGCGCTGTCATTTGTACAGAAAGATGAGCGTTTTAGTTATGTATACCAAGATAATAGGGGCGTATCTGCGGCAAGAAATGAGGGTTTACAAAGGGCTAAAGGTACTTTTGTTTTTTTTATGGATGCCGATGACACTTTAGATGTTAATTTTCTTCAAAGTAGTGTAGATGTTGCCCAAGCGGGTGCATATGATCTGGTGGTTTTAGGGGAAAATTTATCTCATCGCATACCTAAACTTACGGCATTGCCTACATGGGGGCAATTCTTGAGGAAGGAATTTTTAGATCAACATCCTGATGTTTTATTTCCAATCGGCATTCAGCCTGCGGAGGATGGTCTTTTCTCCCATCAGTTATTAGCATTTTCTCCTAAAATTGGTTGTAATAAAAAAGCGATATATCATTATCGTTCGCATGAAGGTCAAAATACTAAAATGATCTTAAAGGATCATTGGAAGGTTTTACATAGTATCCAAGGATGGTTTGATATATTAGTAGATTTCTATACACGGCATGCTATGTTGGAGGAAAAAGCCTTACACTTAGCCAGGTTTATTGAACACGAACCTTTTGAATTTAGGTATTTGAAAACAGAATTGGATAGTGCTCAAAAAGATTACCTTTTTAAGCTTATTCATAATTTTTGTTCAATCTACGTACTTCCCTATCTTCAAGCAAGTGATCAGGATAAGTTAAGTGAGCGCTTTCGTACTTTTCTACAGGTGGAAAATCACCAAGAGTTTGACACCTTTTATCTACAGTATACAATGCGGGTAAAAAAAATGCTAAAACTGAAGTTGCTGCTTGCGAAATTTATTCCTATTTCTAGCCTTCGTCGGCAGGTTAGATATAATTTGAACCTAAAATATGGAATATGAGGAGTCTTTTGTGTAGGCACGATAGGTTGTTAGATAGTTCGGGAGGACGCGGAAAGAATTTCATGATCACGCTTGAAAATGTCGATGGTAAGGTCATGTTTCCTTTGGAAAATGGGGTGAAAGTGTAAGCAATTTATAACCCTAAAATTGTTCAAGAATAGATGAGAATCTTGTTTGTTTTCTTAGGACGAAATCCATTTTTATGGGGTAAATATAAACGGATTAAATAATGGATACGCTACCATAACCATAAGTTGTTAAAGAAATTTAAGGATTTCCCTGCTATGGTTTTATTTACTATGGGGAAAGGGCAAAGTGTACAGCAATAAATTAAAAAATTTACAGCAGAAAAGGTGTCACAAGAATGGATGAATTTTTGTGAAAGAGACAGTCGAAGAATAGAAAAGTAAAATGAATAACATTACAAAAAAAAGAGTTTTGTATTTTATGCCTGATAATCCTGTTGCGAGTAAAGGCGGAAGTGTGACCCGTACTACACAGTTATTGGATTATTTTGGTCAGCATGCTGATGTGTTGGAAGTTGATTTTTCCTCTAAAAAATATTGGAATGAATGGACCGAAGAGGATATCAAGAACTTTAAAAATAGGTTTCCTAAGATAGGGTTGAAGATTATTGATCAACGGATGAAACCTAAGGATTTATTTAATTATTTGAAATATTATAAGATTCCAAGACTTTGTGCTCGTATATTTCCTAAAAAAAAACATATTGATTCTTCTTGTTTGGTTTTTAAACATAGGATGCGAAAGCTTATCAAGGAAAAAAAATACGATATTGTTATTATAAGTTATGTATCCTGGGGTAATTTTGTGAATAAAAATCTTGATGCTTATTTTATATTAGACTCTCATGATTTTATGACTGTTCAATATTTACAGAAGGAGGCAATCGGGAAAAAGTTGGATATCGGTCGTGAGTTTTCTGCTGAAATCGATATCTTAAAAAAATTCAATGAGATTTGGACCTATTCGATTGAGGAAGAGTATATTTTTGAGCAATTTACAGGTAAAAAGGTAAATCTTATTCCCATATCATTTAAAGCGGATGCAATAAATAACTTCGCTCAAGCCAAATACCCTGTTGTGTATGTTGCCGGGAATAACCCCCATAATGTGGTCAGTGCAAAATGGTATGTTGATCAAGTTGTACCGCTATTGGGTGATATAAAGACCTATGTGGTAGGATCCATATGTGATAAAATGGATGATCATCCCAATATTGTGAAATTGGGAATCGTTGAAGATTTGGATGCCTTTTATAAACAAAGTAAAATAAGTATTTGTCCGATGCTAACGGGAACAGGGGTTAAAATTAAAGTCTTGGAAGCTTTATCCTTTGGCATACCTGTTGTGACGTCTCGTCGTGGGGTAGATGGTTTGTTAAACAAGACACAGAATGGCTGTTTAGTGTCGCAGACGGAGTTTGAATTTGCCCGGAACATTAAAAATTTGTTGGAAGATGAGGCATACCACAGAGAAATAGCTGCACAAGGCTATAGTTATTTTAAAGTTAATCACGCAGAAGAAAAAGAAAGAAAATTCTTAGATGCTATTTTTTTAAATAATAACGATTAAGGGAAAGTAGAAATGAAGAAAAAAAAGGTTTTATATTTTGTGCCTGAAAATCCTCTAGTAGGAAAGGCAGGAAATTTAACCCGTTTCAAAAAATTACTATACTATTTTATCGATAATAAGGCAGATTTTGATATCGATCTTTTATCGGTAAGGTATTGGGATGATAATGGAAATTGGCAGCCAGCGGATTTGGAGCTATTCAAACAGCAATTGCCTGAGGTTAATTTACATATCTTTAATAGAAAGCCTCCGAAAACTCGTTTTTTTCAATACCTATTTAACTATAAATTACCCTTATTATGGCATACGCTATTTGTGAAAAAGAAAACATTGGATGTCACCACGTTTTATTTTAGAGAACAGATGCATAAATTATTGCAAACGCAAAAATATGATGTAATTATTTTAAGTTACGCTAATTGGGCCAATTTATTGAATAGAACCCCGGATAGCCCTTACCTGATTTTGGATACGCATGATTTTCTTACTCTTCAACAAAAATTCAACACCCCTGATTTAGGGGATGTAATTTTTACAAGTTTACAGGAGGAGATCAACGAATTGAAAAAATTTGATGAAGTCTGGTCTTATTCTACCGAAGAGCAATATATATTTGATCAATTTACAGAGAATCTTAACGTGAAATTTTTTCCGGCTTCTATTCCGGTAGCGAAATGTCGAAGGACTGAAACGAACAAATATGACCTGCTCTATGTTGCGAGTGATAATGGGCATAACATAAAAGGTATTAATTGGTATATTGAACAGGTATTACCCTTTCTTCCGGACGACGTAACCACTTATATGGCAGGAGCGATATGTACTAAAATCGGTGATCATCCGAGGATAGTTAAATTGGGGGTAGTTGAGGATATTGACACCATTTATCAGGAAACAAAGATAGTCATCTGTCCAATGTTGACCGGAACAGGGATCAAGATCAAAGTGTTAGAGGCTTTATCCTATGGTATACCAGTGGTAACGAACCGAAGGGGGGTAGATGGTTTATTAAATAAGGTGCAGAATGGCTGTTTGGTCATGGATAAGGCTGAAGATTTTGCCCAAGGGATTTTAGCGTTGTTAAATGATGCTAATTTATATAACAAACTCGCAGAACAGGGCAAAACCTATTTTGAACTTAACCATAGCCCTGAAAAGGAAAAAGAATTTTTAGACTCCGTATTCTATAAGGTATCGTAAAAAGAATTTTGTGCCCGTTGTCTTTTAATTTCTTTTGGGTGGTGTAAACAATAATCGTAATTGTTTTTCGGAAGTTTTTTTCGTTTTTTGAAGTTAGTCAATACTTCATGAACTTTATTTTTCCAAGTAATTTGTCCATTTAGCTTAAAGATACGTGGTTGGTAATCTGGGAAATTGATGTAGTTGTCTGCATTTATTTTCCAGTTCCATTTCTGTACATCAGCCTCGGTAATACCCGCTACCGTATTGATGCGGGGAACAAGAATCGCATCGGCAAACCAACGGGTAAAGAGAAACCATTTTAATTTTTTAATTAAAGTAATTTGCGGATATTCGTCGGCATCAATCTGAAATAAGTATTTTTTTGAAGCCTGCTTAATGAGGTTGTTCTTAAAGTTTGCAAAATCACCATTTAACTGTGCTTGAATATGTTTAACTGTTGAATATTGGGCTATCAAGTTGCTTACTTCTTGATTTTCTACAGTTATATCTTGAAGAATAAGTATTTCATCTTCTGCATCGATTAATGGCATTAGAGTTTGTAAAAGATGGGTTAATTCATTTACTTCGTTACATACTGTAATACCATAGCTAATTGTAGGCAGGGCAAATAATTTTTTAATCATATTGTCTTAGAAAATAAATGAGATTTCTAGATTAATCCGTACAAACGTTATGGTGTTAAACCAAAGTCCGTCCAAACCGACTTGTTCATTTTGGTCTGCTCACGGATAGATTTATTGTTGGCCAGATCCGTATCGTTTACATAGGAGCGGGCATGATCGAGGTGTATACAAATAGCTTTATACCTAACCTGCAGGCCTCGTAAACCATTATTCATTAAGCGTTCTCCCAGCTCGCGGTCCTCACCACCATATTTCATGCGTTCATCAAAACCATTTACAGCAACGATATCTTTTCGCCATCCAGAGGCATTATGCCCGTTCCAGGTGGGTTTGGTGGTTGTAAATTCATTTAAAAAACTCGTTACCGTTGTATTTTTTGATAATTTGCTATTTTTAAAGGAGTTATTAAGACCATTTTCCTTTAACCAGGAAACATCAAAACAATGTTGCATTTGTATATCCGCTAAGGATATCAATTGGGAAATATCCATCGGAAGCTTAAAATATCCGCCAGATAAGAAACAGTTTTCCCTTCTATTTTGTAAATGAACGGCTACAAAGTCTTTCCTCGGAATGCAATCGCCATCGGTAAAAATAAGATAAGGTGAGGTGGAGGCCAGTATGGCTTTATTTAAAATCTGACACTTCTGAAAACCATTGTCGGGGTGCCAGATATGCTTAAGCGATTTAAATATAGGTTGATATTTTTCAATTAACGTTTTTGTTTCTGCTGTTGAACCATCATCGGCAATAAGGATCTCAAAGTCTTGATTCGTCTGTATAGAGAAACCGATTAAAACTTTCTCTAACCATAGTGGAGAATTGTAAGTGCTAATTATTATTGAAGCAAGCATATATGGGCTTAATTTAAATATTTATCAATACCGTTAGGGATAAAGGTAATATTAAGGTCTACCGTTTTTCGATAAATTGATTCATTTCTGATTTCTTTTTCTTTTGATGCCGAATAGTGCCAAATATGATAAACAATGCCAGCGAATTTTAAAAACTTTTTACGACAACCCCTTTGTATCATGCGAGCAAAGAGTTCTTTGTCTTCACTTCCCCAGCCTGTCATATCTTCATTATATCCATTTACAGCGATAAAATCTCTCTTCCAATAGGCCATGTTACAACCTCTGGTGAAGTCCCGGTGACGACCTTTCGTTTTGTAATGGTTAGCAAAAATAGCGCTAAACATAGGAATATGTAAACTGTTGAAGTAATTTGTACTATTGAATTGTATTGCTCTAAGACTAGGCAGAATGCCGGATACTAAAATATCTTGGGAAAAAGCCTTGTCGCAATTGACCCTACTACCAGTTACAATGTTTTCGGTTTGTGCAATTGCAAGATGGTCTCCAATAAATGCGGGATGTAACATAACATCTCCATCAATTTGAATAATATAAGGAAACTGAGCTTTGGCTACGGCCTTGTTACGGATTTGTGTTAGTCTAAAGCCATTATCTTCATGCCATACGTGAACTAAAGGTACCAAAGATTTCTGTTGGTAGCTGGCTATAAGTTCCTGTGTTTCTGCCGTAGAACCATCGTCTGCAATAATAATTTCATTGGGCAAAACATGTTGTTTCATAATACTCTGTAAACATAGCTCTAATGCTGCTGGCCAATTGTATGTCGATATTATAAGGGAACATTGTACGGTCATTCTCGAACTTGTTACTATGGATTATTATGGTCAGATTTTTGCTCTATATTATAAAGCAAAAATACATAATAGTTTGTTGGATAAGACATATTAATGGCGAATTCATTGAATTTATTTTTCGTATTTTTGGTTATTATTTGCGATATATTATATGGGATTGATGTGTTCTTTACTTGTTTCTACCTACAACTGGCCAGAGGCGTTGGAGTTATGCCTTACCAGTGTATTGAAACAAACTGTCTTGCCGGCTGAAATTATTATTGCGGACGATGGTTCTACAGATGATACACGTGTGCTTATCGCTAAATATCAGTCGATTAGCCCAGTTCCTATCAAACATATATGGCATGAAGATCAGGGATTTCGTAAGTGTCTTATTCTTAATAAAGCGATTCATCAGGTAAGTAAGGATTATATTGTACAGATTGATGGAGACATTATCTTAAATCGTAATTTTATAGAAGATCATATTGCTGTTGCTGAGAAGGGATGCTTTGTTCGCGGCACACGTACGCTGATTACGGAGGCAATGGCTACTGAGGTTTTAAGTAACAAGAAAATTGATTTTCACTTTTATTCAAAGGGTTTAAGAAATCGTTTTAATGCCATTCGAATTCCCTTTTTAGCTGGACTTTTAACCAAAAGACTCTTATCTGGTGCCAATGTTCGGGGATGTAATATGGCCTATTGGAAAACAGATTTTATAAAGGTTAATGGTTACAATAATGACCTACAGGGATGGGGGCATGAAGATGAGGAACTTGCTATACGGCTCGTAAATAGTGGTGTCCTAAAAAAGGCTATAAAATGGCGATGCATTCAATATCATATTCACCACAAGTTAGCCTCGAGAGAGCAGGAATTTGTCCATCACCAGAAGTTAGATGCTGTGCGGGTAAAAAGACTTATAGAATGTGAATTTGGGTATAAAGAATCCGTATTTTAGCTTAGAAAACGGAGCTGATATTGCAGGCATCTTGACTTTTAAATTTTCTTATATTTTTTAGCCTTAAAACCATATCTTCTTTGAAGTTTATTGAAGTTCAGCTAGATAAGAAAATTCTTGCCTGATTGGTATAGAGGGAAAGTTAGCTAGCAATGCATTTGTGCTTATACATGGCATGGCTTTCTCTTTATAAACATATACTGAAATGTAATTAAAGGTTTTATAATGTAGTATGTATTTACTAAATAAGGTCTAAACTTAAAATAAACCACAGGATATTTATTTTAAGTTTAGACATAAAATAGTCATAACTATTATAAAAAGTAGATTTTTATTTAAATGCACTTTTATTATCAGTAGAGAGGGAACTATTGTTACGCTATTTTTATCTAGTCTCTCCTACAAAATGGGTCTATTTTTTTTGTTTTGCGGCACAAAAGTCTACATCCCTTAATTATTTTCCAAAAGCCACGAAGAATTTATTACATCGAATCGATTAGGATCTTTAATCGATTTAAGATATTTGGCCAATGATAATTTGTTTTTACATAATTTTTGGCCCTTTCTTTATTTTTTTCTATCAGTTCCGGATTGTCTAAATATTTATTTAGTACTTTCTGAAAATCCTTTTCTTTAAGATAATACTCCGTTGCAAATCCACTTTTAAGGGCATGACCTTTCATCACATCGGATTTACTGTTCACAATTACCGTTTTTCCGAGGTTCATGGCTTCCAATAATAGGAGAGAAAGACTTTCATTCTTTGACGGATTAATAATCAACGTTGCATTTTTTATAAGAACAATTTTCTCTTCATCACTGACAAAACCAGTATACTGTATGTCGGGTAAATTTACTTTTTTTTGGAAAATCCTTCCCGTAAGAACCAACTTGATATCGCTTGGATATTGTTTTTTATAGTTTACAAACCAAGGGATAAGTTTATCCATTTTAGAATCACATATCCTCCCGAAATAATGGATATAACGAGGTGGCAAATTAAATTTCTGGCGGATACTATCCTCAGATACCGTTTGCTCAAAATCTGTTTCAATTCCTACGGCAACAATACTGCTTGCCGACATATGTTTGCCATAAATATTTCTAGACAAATTTTCCTCTTCTTCGGTATTAAAGGCAATATGTTTTACCGAGGTAAAAAGTTTCGTTTGTATACCACGAAATGCATCACTCTCATTATGTATCGTAGGGATTAGAATGGTTTTCTCAGGGGCAATCCTAGATCCAAAAATAGCATGTGGATTATGGTAAGAGATCGGTATAATAGCTTTGTACTTATCTTTATTTTTTTCAAGATATTCTAGCATTTGAGGTGAATAAAAACCGTGGTGCTTTGCTAATTCTTCTTCAGTTTTTAAACCCCAAGACCAAATCGGGAAAAGATTTGCTACATATTTTAGTATACCCATGCGAAATAAGGTACGCCGGAATTTTCTAGTAATTTTAGTTTTCTTTTTAAAGTTCTTGAACAGTTTATCATTGTAAGGTTCACAATCAAAACGTATAATATTGACACCATTAAGCATCTCATTATTATTTGAATAAAAAGGCTCGAATGAATGGTAATTTATCATTTTACTGGTTAATACATCAACATGATAGTCATCTTTTAAGCGTTCGGCGAGCATTCTACAATGGTATTCCGCACCACCATTCACTTCCATCCCGTATTGACAAACTAAAAAACAAATTCTTTCCATATAAATCTATTGGTACTGATTTTCTTAATTTAAAGTTATGGTTTAATAAATAAATTTGGTGTTGTTAATGATAAAGTAATTATCTGCTAGATAAAATTTTATCAATCACCATTTCCGGGGTTACCAAATCTATAGCCTCAACACCGTCGCATAAGCAGGGTTTATTGCCATAGATAGAACTCGGTCTGTTGGGGTGGTCAACCTGTATACAGTCGTCGAAGGACTGCCCATAGCCCAGGAAACCGGTATATGGATGCGTTGCTCCCCAAATCGACAGACAGCGAATGCCGACTAATGATGCCATATGCATGCCCGAGCTATCCATACTAACCATGAGGTCCAGATTTGCTATTAAATCCAGTTCCTGTTGTAAAGGAATGGTTCCTATGGTATTTACAACATTTTTATATTTTGCACACCATTTATCCACGATATCTTTTTCCTGCTGTCCGCCGCCAAAAATAAAAATATTAAAACGCTGAGCAGAAAGATTTGCTACAACCGCTTCCATTTTTTCTAACGGAAAAATTTTGTAGCTATGCTGTGCAAAGGGCGCAATACCAATTTTTTTACTATCGTTGGTAAAGAAATGCTGGTACAGAGCCGGTAAAGGGCGTTCCGCTTTATGGAGTTTATGTGCTAAGGTCAAATGAAAACCCAACTTCCGGAATACATCCGCATACCGTTCTGTTGTAGGCTTTAGCGGTATTTTCCGCCTACTGCGCTGTTTTAAAAACTGCTCTTTTTCCTTTCTGCCTTTAAAGAGAATAGCGGTTTTAAACCCCCAAAGTTTAAAGAAAAAGTCGAGGGTACGCGAGCGTAAATTATTATGTAAATCAGCAACATAATGCGGTTTATAAGCACTCAGTTCTTGGAATAAGGCAAATAATCCTTTTACCCCTTTGTGTTTACCATGTGGGTCCAGCTCATGAAACCTGAGGCGAGGAATACCATCAAAGAAAGCTTTAAAAAGTTTTCTCGATACCATAATAATCTCCAGGTCAGGCTGCTGAGCTTGCAGTTCCTGAAGAACAGAAGCCACCATGGCCACATCGCCCATAGCAGAAAAGCGGGTTACGATGATACGCTTCATTTCGAGATAACTATTTTTGGACGCCGTATAGAACAGGATTTAAGGAAGGATCATTATACATTTTCATCTGTTTGTATACCTTCATAAATTTCCTTCCCGAAGCAATATCTTCCAAAAGCTCATCAATACTTTGAGAAAGGTCCTTCCGTTGTTCCAATAAAACATTTAATTTTTCCTGACAGGCAAGTATATGCGCCTGCTCCACATCCTGGCGTAAGGTTTCTTGCTCCATATGATACACCTTTAAAGCTAATATCGATAACCTATCGATAGCCCATGCAGGGCTTTCCGAGTTAATTTTGGCATCAGCAGCAGGTCGCACAGCAGAAAATTTCTGCAAGTAGTAGCTATCAATAAATTCGACATTATCGGTTCTTACCTGGTTTTGTTTGTCGATGCGTCTTTTCCAATATAAACCCTGTGCCGGGTCAATATCCGGGTTACGCACCACATCTTCCATATGCCATTGTGCCGTATCAATCCAGCATTTCAAGTACAATAAATGTTCTAAAGAGTCGCCCGGATACGGGTTATCCATAGGGAAATCAATCTGATCATGTACGTGGTAATCATCGATAGCACGTTGAAAAATCATGTTGGCAGTGGCACTAATCATAGTGCAAATATAAATATATTACCGATAATTAGTAAGAACAGCCCATTAATTAAAAAAGGGAAGCAGCAGATTCGGGAAAACCCCTAGTACCAAAGTCAATATTGCCAATGCAATTGCTATAGCGTAAAGCAAGCCGCCGATACGCACAGTAGGAAGCGGTTTATGGCTTTCACGAAGGAAGGCATACAGTGGAATCCGGAAATAATAAAACAAAGAAATTACCGATGTTAACGCCCCCACAATCAGCACCAGTAAAATAGCGACATCATGTTCAGCCTGATAGCGCTCAAAGGTTGTGCTAAATACCAAGAGTTTACCAAAGAAGCCAGCAGTTGGTGGCAGTCCGATCAATGAAATTCCCACCAGCGTAAAGGCAGCAAACAATAAGGGGTGTTTACGGCCTAAGCCCGTGTAATCTGCCAACGCAGTGGCGCCATAGCGCTTTTCGACAACGGCAATACAGGCAAAAGCCGAAAGGTTCATGATACTATAGACCGCCAGGTAAAACAAGAGTATGGCGGGGCTGCTGCGCTGAAAAGTCAGTAACAACATCAGCAAAAATCCCGTATGACCGATGGAGGAATACGCCATCATCCGTTTGACCTGCTGCTGACGTAAGGCAATCAAGTTACCTACCAGCATGGTTGCAATAGCAGCTACAATAATAAAAAAATAAATAATCTCGCTGATATAAAATAAACTACCCGTTAAAGCCTCGAACACCCGTGCAAACAGCACAACGGCAGCAATTTTAGGCACTGTAGCTAAGAATGCCGTTATCGGTGTCGGAGCACCTTCGTACACATCCGGAGTCCAAAGGTGGAAGGGTACGAAGCCCAGCTTAAAACCAATACCCACCAGCATAAAAAGTATAGCAATAGCCAGTAAAACTGGAGGCGCAGCGATTAATCCCTGCAAATGCTCGGTACTAGCAAAATCCATATTCCCCGTGAAACCATAGATTAAGGAAAGCCCATATAACATTACTGCTGCCGATACCGATCCGAAAAGCACATACTTCATGGCCGCTTCCGACTGTCTTTTCGTTTCGGAAAAGTAGCCTACCAAGATGTAAGAGCCTATAGATACCGTCTCGATACCGATAAATACCATTAACCAATGGCTGGTTAAGGTTAGGGTATATAGACCTACGGATACCGCAAGTACCATGCTATAAGCATCGCCCAATTTTTGGGGTGCTGTAGTACTACGCTGAAAGTATTGCTGTATAAAAACCAATAATACCAACAACGATATAGCGATGATAAAACGGGCTTTAATGGCGAAGGTATCCAGGGTTAACATGCCGAAAAAGGCCTTTTCTGTGGATGGAGTCTGTGCCGACAAGAAGTAACAGGAAAACAAGATGCCAAGCAGGGCAATCAGGAAGGAGCTATGCTTCCATAACCTATCGACAAATAGCGCGGAAATTACGGTTCCCAAAAAGGCAAAAATTAAAGCCAGCTCGGGTTTAAAAACCGGAACCGACTGTATCACATGGTTTAGCGTATCTGTAAGCTGTGGTCCAAACTCGTGCATAGTATCTTATAAATACGTTGTTACTAATGAAACTAGGTTTAACACCGTAGCGTTAAGTTTTTCGAAAACCAAAGCGGGCATCAATCCTAAAACAAGCGCTAAGGTAAGGGTAGGAAATAGCACGATACGTTCGCGAATGCTTAAGTCCGTTAAAGCTAAAGCCCATTCCTCGCCACCTTTTAAGCGCGTCTGTCCAAAAAACATACGCTGCAAAGTCCACAATAAATAAACAGCACTCAACAAAATCCCTATAGACCCTGCAATCGCCATCCAACGCGGAATTCCGGTGCCCACCGATTCCGCATTAAAGGTTCCGATAATAACAAAAGCCTCCCCAATAAATGCCGAGAAACCCGGTAAACCCAGCGAAGCAAAAAAAGCAATAGCGACAAAGGCAGTAAACTGGGGCATAAGGTTAGCGAGGCCACGGAAATTATAGATATACCGGTCGTGCACACGGTCATAAATAACCCCAACGAGAAAAAATAATGCCGCCGAAAGGAAGCCGTGGCTAATCATCTGGAACATCGCACCCGAAATACCCTCGGCCGTGAAAGATGCTATACCTAGTAGCACAAAGCCCATATGCGATACCGAAGAGTAGGCGATCATACGTTTCAGATCTTTTTGTGCCAAGGCATTAAGTGCCCCATACAAAATAGAAAGTACACCGATGAGCCCCAGCCAATAGTTGGCTTGCGCTGCCGCATCGGGAAATATACTTAAGCATACCCGTATAATACCGTAGCCACCAATCTTAAGGAGTATACCTGCAAGTATAATAGACACGGGAGTAGGTGCTTCAACGTGTGCATCGGGCAACCAGGTGTGTAAGGGTACTACCGGTATTTTAATTGCAAAAGCAATAAAAAGCACGATAAAACCTAATAGACGTGCCGGTATACCAAATACTTCATTATAATTGTTTGCGAAGCCAAAGAAAGCACCATCCACATAATTGGCGGGATTCATCATATGGATCATATTGAAGGTATGCGCACCTGTTTCCGGGTTGATAACCGAGAAATAAAGCCCTACAATAACCAAAAGCATAAATACCGACCCTAGGAGGGTATAAATAAAAAATTTAATGGCCGCATATTCCCGGTTGCTACCTCCCCAAATGCCTATTAAGAAATACAAGGGCAGCAGCATAACCTCGTAGAAGATATAAAACAAGAAAAAGTCTAAGGCCGAGAATATCCCCATCACCGCCAGGTTCAGTACCATTAGCAGGGCAAAATAACCCTTCAGATTTTTGTCCATACGCCAGGAAGCACCGATGGCCATCAACATCACAAAGGCACTCAATACCAATAAAGGCAAAGAAACACCATCTATGCCGACAAAATAATCTATTTCCAAATTGCCAAGGCTACCTAAAGAAAGGCGTATCCAGGGCAGCTGCTCTACAAACTGAAAACCAGCAGTATGGTTAATCCCCGTTGCAGCAGCGTTAAATTGGCTATACATCCAACCCGCAATTCCGAACTGCAGCAACGTTATCCCCAAAGCAATATACTTAAAACTATGGCGTAATGCACTTGGTAATACCAAGATCAGTACCGTAGCCAGCAAGGGCAAAAATATAAGAAGAGAAAGTATTCCCATATCAACGTAAAATCAAATAAATTATTCCAAGTAAAACAACGGTAAAGGCAAAGCCCAAGTAATTCTGTAGGCGTCCGTTTTGCACCCACCGTAAAATATGTCCAATCGTATAGGCCGTATTTGCGACCATATTCACGATTCCATCCACAACAACGCTATCGAACCAAGTCGCGCTATTCGCCAAGGTACGTGTTAGCACGGTAAAAAATTTCACTAAACCGTCTACAATATTTCTATCAAACCAGTAAGTCCAGTTACTAAGTTTTAAAGTGCCATTCACAAAAATAGCCCCGATCCATAAGTTTAGGTTCAGTTGGTTTGTCGCCAAGGTTATCCATTTGCTTGCAGCATGCAGCGGATATTGATCTTTTACATACCAACGGTACCCCAATACCCAACTGAGTAGTGCCGTAGAGGTAAGCAATACGGGGATAATAATATGCAGGCTGTGCAACTCCTGAAAAATATAATGCACGGAGAAGCCTTCTAAAATAGCCGCGTCATGGTAGGAAATAGGGTTACTGGAGAACACAAAAAATAAACAGCATAATCCGAGGAAATACATCGGATATAACATCAATTTTGGGGCCTCATGCATAGTATCAGGCTTATAATTTTGCAGTCTGAAATTTCCGAAGAATGCTTTGAAAATTAGACGACCAATATAAAATGCCGTTAACATACTCACTAGCACCAAAACAATAGGGACAATAATATACACAGTACCCTGATGTGCCGCCCATTCAAATGCCGCAATAACAATTGCATCCTTGGATAGAAACCCAGAGGTCAGCGGAAAACCCGCCAATGCCAGTGAGGCAACCACCATCAGCAGGAAAGTTTTCGGCATATACCGCCGTAATCCCCCCATATTGCGTAAATCCTGCGGGTCAAAATCCGCATTATGCTGCGCTTTAAGATGCGCCATTTCGTGAATTACAGCACCAGCACCTAAGAATAAGAGACATTTGAAGAAAGCATGTGTAGCCAAATGGAACATCGCTGCATCCCAGGCACCGATGCCTACAGCAACCATCATATACCCCAATTGAGATACCGTAGAGAAAGCCAAAATCTTTTTTATATCATACTGCCCCAAAGCAAAGTATGCAGCCGATATCGCCGTAATCGTGCCAACGATTGCTATCACAAGCAACACTGTGCCGTTAAAGAGTGGAAATATAGACCCCAATAAAAACACCCCGGCAGCAACCATCGTGGCAGCATGTATTAACGAAGATACCGCGGTAGGGCCTTCCATTGCATCAGGAAGCCATATATGCAGCGGAAACTGTGCCGATTTTGCCATTGCCCCGACAAAGAAACAGATACCAGCAAAAGTCATCAAGCCCGTATCCTTATCGTGCAGCTCGAGGATAAGCCCCTCCTTGCCAAAAAGCTCCTGCAGATCCAGGGATCCAAAACATGCAAATAAGGTAGAAATACCCAGAAGAAAACCTAAGTCGCCGATTCTATTGATTATAAAAGCCTTTTTGTTAGCCTGTACAGCCGAATCTTTGGTAAACCAAAAACCGATTAATAAATAAGAGGCAAAGCCTACCAGCTCCCAGAAGATATACATCATCAACAGATTTTTAGAGATGGTAAGCCCTAACATAGCAAAGCAAAAAAGACTTAAATACATCCAATAACGATGTATACCCGGGTCGCCTTTCATATAAGCACGCGAGTAAATATGCACAGGTACAGCAATAACACAGACAATAAGCTGCATTAATACACTAAGGTTATTTAATAAGATGCCCAGTGTAAACGTTTTATCGCCAACGGTAAACCACGAAAAAGTCTGCACAAGGGGCACATTTCGCCATACCTCGAGAAATACAAACACCACCGAGATCAGGGTACTAAGCACGATGGCAAGCAAGGCAAATATGCCAGAGGTAGAACGCTTGCCCCATATAGCCTGTAGCAGAAAAGCCAGAAAGGGGAGTAGTACAACCACCATGCTGGCCGTAAGCGGAGATATGTTAACTAAATCCTTCATCAATCGTGTAAATCTGTAATACCATCCGGATCTATAGTTTTATAATATCGGTATACATTCAATATAATCGCTAAAGCCACGGCAACCGAAGCTGCAGCCAAGACAATGGCAAACAAAGCGAACACCTGCCCGCCGTAGTTTATTTTGTCATATTTGGAAAAGGCTACCAAGTTAAGTATGGCCGCATTAATTATAAGTTCAATCCCGACCAAAATCATAATAGCATTGCGCTTGGAGAGAACAGCATATAAGCCAATAGAAAAGATGAGGGCACTAACGACCAAGAAGTGCGTAAGGGTAATCATTATTGTTGTTCCTCCTTTCTAGAAAGATGAGCTGCACCAATCAGCGCCATCAATAAAAATATAGATATCACTTCAAACGGAAGGATATATTGTGTCATAAACTTAATACCCAATTGGTTGATGTTATTGTCGCTAGGTTGAATAACCTGACCCTGACGGATATTATCATTAATCCAGTCGGCAGTAATCGGTTGCCATTCGTTTATACCATACACAAGCACCACACAGAAAGCCAGAGACAGCAGCAACGCTTGCCAGTTGGGGAGTGCTAAAAACTTCCCCGACATATTTTGCAAATCCTCCAACAGGGTTTTATTGGACAACATAAAAGCAAAGAGCATTAATATTAAAACGCCACCCACATAAACCATAATCTGCGTAATAGCAACAAAATCGGCGAGTGCAAAAATAAAAAGCCCAGCCATGGCAAAAAGCGTAACGAAAAATAAAAATAACGCCCGGGCAGTATTCTTTAAACCTACAACCAAGAGCGCAGATCCTACGGCTAAAGCTGCAAAAGCATAAAATACAATCGCTTCCATATTATTTTTTCTTTGCCGCCTCCTTGTCAGCTTGAAACCGTGTCCATTCCGCTTTACGTTGCGCAATTTCGGCATCCGTCATTTCGGCAAAGTCGTAAATCAAATCCGTTAATTTGGTGCTGCTGCGGTCGTATTGGTTCGTCATGGTAATACATTCCGTTGGGCACACCACCGTACACAGTCCGCAGTACATACATTTTGCCATGTCAATATCAAACTGTGCAGCATACAAACGTTTTACCGATCCGTCGGAAGTTTTCCCTATCGCTTCCGGCGACTTAATCGATTCAATCGTAATGCAATCTACAGGGCAAGCCTTAGCACAGAGATCACATACAATACAATCGTCGATATCCACCTGAAGCTGGTAACGCGCCAACTCAGGGATAGGCATTTTCTGTTTCGGAAACTGCACCGTAGTAACCCCATCCTGCTGATCAAAATAGTTCGCATCGCGGATATCTACTATATTTCTGGATTTACGGGCACCAAAAAGATGCCTCACTGTAAGCAGTAAGCCTTTGACCGCAGTGGTAAATCCCTGTATCGTTGTTTTAAGAATCACGTTATACCATTACTAAAATACGCCATAGCCCAGATATTGCCATCAATAAAAAGGCTGCAGGAATCATTATTTTCCAACAAAGGTTCATCAACTGGTCCGCACGGAATCTTGGTAAAGTCCAGCGGATCCACATCTGAATACCCACGATGGTTAACGATTTGGCTAAAGTCCAGAAAATACCCCAATATAACCCTGTTGTCCAATCGGCAAGTCGTAGTGGTCCAATATTAGGAAGAATGGTATTCCAACCACCCAGAAATATGGTTACCCCCAAAATTGCGACTAAAAACATCATAGCATATTCGGCGAGAAAAATAAAGGCAAAATGTATTCCACCATACTCCGTATGGAAACCACCGATAAGCTCACTTTCCGCCTCCGGAATATCAAAAGGAGCCCGGTTACATTCCGCCAAAGAGGCGATAAAAAAGATAATATAAACAATAAGAAGGTGCGGCGCCTGGAAAATATTCCAGGCCAGGAGTCCACCAATATCCGTAACTTCAAAAATCCCGAGGAAAAAAACAGGCTCTTTGGCCCATATCCCCTGGTTAAAGGCAATATCATTGAGGTTTAGCGTCTGTGTAATCATCACTGCCGCGATGAGCGACAAGCCTACCGGGATTTCATACGATACCATTTGCGCAATAGCACGTATCGCCCCCAACAAAGAATACTTATTGTTGGAGCCCCAACCGGCCATTAAAATACCTAAGGCATCAATAGACACCACCGCCATCATAAAGAATAAACCCGTATGCGTATTTGCCGGAAGAAAATCCGGCCCCCAAGGTATCACAGAGAAACCAATAAATACCGCCGTAAAGATAACAATAGGCGCTAAGGCAAATAAAATACGGTCTGCAGCTTTGGGGGTAATAAGTTCTTTTTGTAGTAATTTTAATATATCGGCAAATGTTTGCAGCAGGCCATATTTCCCGGTCTCCATAGGGCCCAATCGGTCTTGTACAAAACCAGCAATTTTACGCTCCGCATAAACTGCAAAAAGTGTGAATAGCGCGATAAAGCCAAATATGGCTACAGGTACAAGTATATGAATGAATAGTTCAGCCAACTTCTACTTTAGATTAATTCTTAATAGGTGCAAACATACGGAAAACGTTATAAAGGTTGTACAAAAATAATAATATACCGGAATAGTAGGCTATTTTGAATATAGATAATTCGAGAATATCAAAATCTTATTGTTTTATCCGTAGATAGCATGCTTCAATAAAGGTATTAGCAGGCTGAAAATAGGAAATATACCTTATCCAATTGCAAACCCGGAAAAAGAATTGCAAGCTATAATAAGAGCAATTGTCTGCTTTACAATACACTGACTTGGTTATATACTGAGTACCGCCTAAAAGAGGGCTTGTGGCATACTAAAAAACATGCGATGCGTATTGCATGCATACTAAAGCAGAATAGACCGTTGACTCCTATACCCGGCAAGTCCAAAGTATAAGATAAAAGGCACTTTTGCTAAAAGATATTAGCGAATAAATTTACAGAAAAATGATTTTTAAAAAACGCTTACGATAAGAGCAACTTTTTTTGCGATATATAGTTTAAATCCGCAATTAACGCTTGTATACGCAGCAGTCTTTGGTTGCTGGTATAATCCTGCTCCACAGGCGACGTTTTACTTAAGCTAACCGATAGTCCGACCAATAGCGCATGGATACGGTATGCTAGCGTTTGAAACTCACTGATTTGCCGCCAATCTTTCTTACGGTTCTGAGGTTCGTTTTGCACCTGACTGATGGTGTCGTAAAATTTTGCTAAGGAGTTTTGTGCATTCTTACGTGCCAGCCTCAATTCCAGGGCATCAATTTTTTCGCCTTGGAGTTTAGCATTTACCTTATTAAAATACTGCTCATAGTGGCTTATCAATACCTCCGTTAAGCTACCAACAGTTTTATGTTGGTTTACCGGAACAATAAAACAACCCAGTAAAGCTAATACAGAACCCAAAAGCGTAAACGCAATTCTACTACCTAAAAGATCCCATAGGTTACCTTCGTAAATATTAAGACATAGCATAATGCATAGCGTAATAAAAACGACACTGATTAAGTAGCTCGGTTTATTAAATAAGAAAAAACCATACAACGACAGCGCCGCAATAACCAGTAACAAAGGCGTGTTTTTAATACATACATAGGTAATTACAATGCTTAGGATTAAGCCAATTAGCGATCCTACAATACGTTCGTAATTACGTTTTTGTGTAATGGCATAACTCGGCCTTGCCACTAAGATAATAGTAAGTATCGTCCAAGACGAGAATTTATATTCCGGGGCAAGCACACCAATTAAACCACCAAGCGCTAATAATAAGGCCATACGTAAACTATACCGGAATATAGGCGATTTAAAATTCAGTTGCTTCCTTATGGTGTTGAAGGTATGCTGTGCGGGAATAAAATGCTTATACGCATTGCTATCAATCCAAGTATGGTCTGCAACAACATGTACACCCTTTACGCCATCAATAATTTCTAAGATATGATTAACATGGTCTACAACAGATTGCAGAATCTGTGCAACATCCTCCGCTTGCTGTTTTTGGATAAATATCAGCTGTTGCAGTACAGAATTTACGGTAGTGCGTTGCAGCGTATCTATACCAACCCTATGCTCCTGGTCATCGGCAAGGGTTGCCACCTCCTGCGCCAAGCAGTGCAGGATAGCACGAATTAAAGGCAACGACTGCGTGTCGGCCAGTTTTTCGCGTATGGTATCATAATCATTATCAACAGCAGTCAAGAGCTCGTAAAGGTCTATTAAGCGGTACACCTTATTTAACCAGACGGTTTTCTCCGCACTTTCGGAAGCTATTAATTCGGTTTCACGCAGCAGTAGCGAGCGAACAGATTCCAGCTGATCACTGATGCGGATATGTACCAAGGTTAATGCCTTATACGCCTGATCTAACGGGGTATTATCATCATAACACTTTATTTTAAGCTCCAACAGTCCGGACATGGTTAAAAAACCATCATTTAAGGCATATTTTAAGGAGCGATAAGGCGTCAACTGGCTTTGGATAAGGCTAACGATAAAAAACCAGATTGTTCCTAGCGTAAGTGCTAACGTAAACTCCAGGATATGTTGCGGTTTAAGGCCAATTGTAAAACTTACAACAATCATAGTAAGGTTTCCTACCGCACCAACACGAGGCCCTAATGCAAGGAGCATGGAGCAGGCGAAGCCCGCAAAAGCCAGGATTAACAGGATAAGTGGGCTATGATATTGTATGCTGATGGCAGTTACGAGTGCCGCAACAAAGAATAGTGGAATACAATAAGCTGCAGTTTGGCGTTTGTCTAGCCTGTTGCCAGGCAGATCCGTTAACGAAGAAAGGATCGTGCCTACCGCAAAGGCTATCGCAAAATTTAAATTGATGACATAAAATAATAGAACTGCAGGTAGGATAATCGCAATAATATTGCGTAACGCATCTCGGCTAAATTCCTTCCCGAAAAATTGTGTTAAAGTATTGTACACAAGTAAAGTTCTAAATCTTTTATATATGGAAACCCAATCTGGGTACAAAAGTAAGAAAATAACTGTTTAGTAGAATATATTATTAGGTTTTATATGTATTGTAGAATTAAATTTTGACATACATCTGTTTTATGTAGTCTATATTTTGTTGTTGCAGGTTTTTTATAACAACCCCAGCAGCCCCATTCAGGGCTGCCAGGTTGTAAAAATATAAATTGATGATTAGTAATTAAGCGTAAGCGTAAATAGCATCCTTACTTTCCAGATCAGAGGTTCCCATAAGAAACTCATCCACCTTGCGCGCGCATTCGCGCCCCTCGGATATCGCCCATACCACTAACGACTGTCCGCGACGCATATCGCCGGCGGTAAAGATATTGTTTACCGATGTTTTATAGGATCCTTCAGCGGCTTTAACATTTCCTCTTTCATCCAAGTCTACAGCCAGCTGCTGCAAAAGATTCTGGTGCTGCGGGTGTAAGAAGCCCATCGCGAGCGTAACGAGCTCACATGGGATTTCGCGTTCCGATCCTTCCACCTCCTTAAAGCTGGTCGGCCGACCAAGGTTATCGGTCTCCCATTCCAGGTCTACGACCAATGCCGCCCTAAGGTTGCCATTTTCATCGCCTAAAAACTCCTTGGTGCTAATGCTCCAATGGCGGGTACATCCCTCCTCGTGGGAGGTCGTCGTTTTTAGCAGCATAGGGTAAGTAGGCCACGGCATGGCTGCAGTACGCGTTTGCGGCGGTTGTGGCATAAGCTCAAATTGCGTCACCGAGCGGGCACCATGCCTGTTGGAAGTACCGACACAGTCGGAGCCCGTATCACCGCCCCCGATTACCAGCACATTTTTGCCGGCAGCATGTATTTCGTCGACCTCAATGGCTACATTGCCGACACGTTTATTCTGTTGTTTTAAAAACTCCATAGCGTAATGTACCCCCTTCAGGTCGCGTCCCGGAATATTAAGGTTTCGCGGTATGGTAGACCCACCTGAAAGCACAATAGCGTCGTATTGATGCAGCTCAGTGGCCGGAACGTTAACACCAACTTCGGCGTTGGTGCGAAATTCAATGCCCGATTCTTTCATAACCTCAACCCGGCGGTCGATAACGGATTTATCCAATTTAAAATCTGGAATGCCGTAGCGTAGCAATCCACCCACCTTATCGTCGCGTTCATACACCACCACATCGTGCCCCGCTTTATTAAGTTGTGCTGCAGTGGCTAAGCCTGCAGGGCCAGAGCCCACCACGGCCACTTTTTTTCCGGTTTTAAGGTAGCTTTTATTCGGTTTTACATAGCCCTTTTTATACGCTATCTCGATGATATGTTTTTCAATTTCCTCGATAGCGACCGGGCTTTTATTGATACCTAACACACAGGCCGACTCGCATGGTGCAGGACAAATTCTACCGGTAAACTCCGGAAAGTTATTTGTTGATGTTAAAATATGGTATGCGTCTTCCCATTTACCATCGTATACCGCATCATTAAATTCAGGTATTACATTCCCCAGTGGGCATCCCGAATGACAAAAGGGTATACCGCAGTTCATGCAGCGTGCAGCCTGGTTGTTTAGCTGTGTGTCGCTAAAAGGCTGTACAAATTCCTGATAATTCTGTTTCCTGTTTTCTACAGAATCTTTCTGAGGAAGTGATCTGTCAAATTCTAAGAATCCTGTTGCTTTTCCCATGATATTATTTCCTCCAATAATTAGGCTAAGGCCAATTTTTTTGTTAACACATTTTTGTACTCCCGCGGAAATACTTTGATAAAACGACTTTTTTCTGCTGCCCAGTTCTTTAAAATAAAGTCTGCACGTTCGCTGTTGGTCAGCAAGATATGGCGTTTCAATAAGCCGATAATTGCAGTTTCATCCTCAGCTTCCAGCGGATCAAGGTCTACCATTTCATGGTTACAGTTTTCGCGGAACGTACCTTTAATGTCGTAAATCCACGCAATACCACCACTCATTCCGGCAGCAAAGTTGCGTCCTGTTTCGCCAAGAATTAGCGCTCGTCCGCCGGTCATATACTCACAACCGTGGTCGCCCACACCTTCTACAACAGCGGTAGCGCCCGAGTTGCGGACAGCAAAACGTTCGCCTGCCATACCATTGATAAAGAGGTGCCCCGATGTTGCACCATACAGTGCCACATTACCGATAATAATATTATCCTGCGGTACCAAAGGGCTATATTTCACCGGGTAAATAGCCAGCTGAGCGCCAGAAAGACCTTTTCCAACATAGTCATTCGCTTCACCCTCAAGCTCAAACGATATACCCTTGGTATTAAAGGCACCAAAAGATTGCCCTGCAGAGCCTTCGAATTTAAAGTTAATCGTATTGTCGGGCAGCCCCTCTGCGCCATAAATCTTGGATATCTCGTTCGACAATAAGGTGCCGATAGTTCGGTCGGTATTTTTTACTTTAAATGTTCCAAATACCGGTGTTTTACTATCCAAGGCAGCCTTCGCTTGTTTCAGCAAGCCCCAATCCAGAATCATGCTCATGCCATGGTCTTGCTCTTCGGTATTGTGTAAACTTTGACCTACATCATTTCTTGGGACATACAGAATATCTGTAAAATCAATTTTCTCAGCTTTCCAATGGTTTATATGCTCCCTTTTCTTCAGAAACTGTGCCTTACCTACCATCTCATTGATGCTACGGAACCCAAGTTGTGCCATAATTTCACGCATCTCTTCGGCAAGGAATTTAAATAAGTTGACAACATCATCAGGCTTGCCAGAGAAAAGCTTACGCAGCTCCGGGTCCTGCGTTGCCACGCCAACCGGGCAGGTATTTAAATGACATTTACGCATCATAATACATCCGCCAGCGACCAAAGCAGCCGTTGCTACCCCCCATTCTTCTGCACCCAATAGCGTAGCAATAACCAAGTCGCGCCCCGTTTTCATCTGTCCGTCGGCCTGTAATACCACCCGGCTACGGAGTTTATTTTTCACTAAAGTTTGGTGAGCCTCCGCTAAGCCCAGTTCCCAAGGTAAGCCCGCATGTTTTATAGAGCTAATCGGTGATGCTCCGGTTCCACCATCATAACCAGCAATCAGAATAACGTCAGCATGAGCTTTGGCAACGCCGGCAGCTATTGTTCCTACGCCCGCTTTAGATACCAGTTTAACATTGATACGAGCATGGCGGTTAGCGTTTTTAAGATCAAATATAAGCTGTGCTAAATCCTCAATAGAATAAATATCGTGGTGTGGCGGTGGCGATATTAACCCCACCCCAGGTGTCGCATGGCGCACCTTAGCAATCCACGAGTCAACCTTGTCTCCAGGAAGCTGTCCACCTTCACCCGGTTTTGCCCCCTGTGCCATTTTAATCTGTAGCTCGTCAGCTTGCGTAAGGTAATTCGACGTAACCCCAAAGCGAGCCGATGCTACCTGTTTAATTGCCGACCGCATGGAGTCGCCATTCGGTAACTTCTGATAGCGTAGCTCATCTTCGCCGCCCTCACCCGTGTTGGATTTTCCACCAATACGATTCATGGCGATGGCCAAAGTGCTATGCGCTTCATGCGATATCGAGCCAAATGACATCGCTCCAGTAGCAAAACGTTTCAAGATATCTTTTGCCGGCTCCACCTCCTCAATAGGGATTGCCGTACGGTGCTTCGCAAAGTCCAACAATCCACGAAGCGTAAACATATGCTCCTGTTGGTTGTTGATATGTGCGGCATATTTCTTATAGGTAGAATAATCCCCTGTGCGGCAAGCCTGCTGCAGTAAGTGCACGGTTTGTGGGTTCCATAAATGCCCCTCGCCCCGTCTTTTCCATTGGTAGATACCGCCCTCAGGTAAAAGTTCAGTTTGATTCCGGCCCTGGTCGAAACCGCGGTGATGTTTGGCAAGCGCCTCTTTGGCAATATCATCAAGTGTCAGTCCGCCGATGCGTGATACGGCACCACAGAAATATCTATCCACCACAGACTTGTCGATGCCCAATACTTCAAAAATCTGTGCCCCGTGGTACGACTGTAAAGTCGAGATTCCCATTTTAGAGAAGATCTTTAACAAACCATTGCACACCGCTTTAACATAGTTTTTCTTCAACTGATCCCAAGACAATTGCGTATCCAGCTGCCCCTGTTCGCGTAAAGTTCGGATACTGGCCAAGGCCATATACGGGTTTATTGCCGTAGCACCGAATGCCAGTAAGCAAGCAAAGTGATGAACCTCCCAGGCATCGCCCGCTTCCACAACAAGACCTACAGCGCCGCGGTTTCCGGTTTTTATCAAGTGGTGATGGACCGCAGAGACCGCTAAAATAGAAGGTATAGCAGCGTGCTGCGAGTCAATCGCGCGATCCGAGAGAATAATAACCTCAAAGCCATCCCTTACCGCATCATCGGCATAGCGGCATAAACGCTCTAAGCCGGCCTCCAACGCACCCGCAGTACCGTCGGCACGGAAATAACTCTGCAATGTTTTTGCTTGAAATACCCCCGTATCAATGGAGCGCAACTTTTCAAGTTCGCTGGATGTTAATATAGGGTGCTCTAAGGTAACACAGTGGCAGAACTTTTTATCTTCGATAAGAATATTGCCTGCATTTCCGATAAAAGTTGCCAGGCTCATCACCAGACGCTCCCGTATAGGGTCTATCGGCGGGTTTGTTACCTGAGCAAAAAACTGTTTAAAATAACTCGACAAATGCTGCGGTTGATCGGAGAGCACCGCTAGCGGCACATCCGTACCCATCGAGCCTATCGGTTCATAACCCGTAAGCGCCATTGGCGTTAATATCGTTTCAATATCCTCTCGGGAGTAACCAAAAGATTGCTGATATTTAAATACAGACTCTTTAGAAAGGTAAGTAAAAGTAACCCGAGGGTCAGCTAATTCTTCAAGTTTAATTTTATAGTTGTTTAACCATTCGCCATATGGCTGCTGGTTTACCAGCTGGCCTTTCACCTCCTCATCCGTACGGATAATACCTTCTTCCATATCGACAACGAAGATTTTTCCCGGTTGCTGACGCCCTTTTTTGATAATGATAGACTCGTCGATCGGTAATGCTCCAGCCTCCGAGGCTACAATAACACGGTTGTCGGAAGTTACGGCGAAACGTAACGGGCGAAGTCCGTTGCGGTCTAAAGTTGCGCCAATCATTTTACCATCGGTAAAACATAAAGCCGCAGGCCCATCCCAAGGCTCCATTAAGGTGGCATGGTATTCATAGAAAGCCCGTTTTAAGGGATCCATCTGTGTATTGCCGTCCCAAGCTTCAGGTACCAGCATCAGCATCACGTGCGGCAAGCTACGACCGGAATGTAAAAGAAGCTCCACCACATTATCTAAGCAGGCCGAATCGGATTGGCCGCGGTCTACGACAGGTAGAAGAATTTCCATCTCTTCGGCTGTAAAGTAGGGTGAGGATAAAGAACGTACACCCGCATAAAACCAGTTTAAATTTCCTGTTAAGGTATTTATTTCGCCATTATGTGCGATTAAGCGGAAAGGCTGTGCCAGCGACCAGGATGGAAACGTATTGGTCGAAAAACGGGAGTGAACCAATCCAAATGCCGATACTACCCTAGTATCGCGTAAATCTTTAAAATATGTGCCTACTTGATAGGTGGTTAACTGGCCTTTATAAATAATGGTTTTGCAAGAAAGAGAAGCGATATATAGGGGGAGCGGGTAACTTTGATGGTTTTTGATTTTTTGGATAATAAGTCTTCTTAAGACATATAATTTCCGTTCAAAATCTTCTGTGTTGTTAACCCCATCCGGTCTAGAAACGAAGAACTGCACGATTTCCGGTTCTGCGCTTAAGGCGGTTGGCCCGATACCTTCTTTATTGACCGGTACAAGGCGGAAGCCCAGAAAATCCATTTGACGTTCTGCGGCTGCCTCTTGGATTACCTGTCGGCAGAGGGCATTTACGTCTTTCTCTTTGGGTAGGAATACCATCCCGACGCCATAATATCCCGGTTCCTGTAATTGGATACCTAAGTTAATACACTCTTCCCAAAGGAATTCATGAGGCAACTGGATCAAGATGCCGGCACCATCTCCACTTTCAGGGTCACTGCCACAGGCGCCGCGATGTTCCATATTTTCCAACATGGTTAAAGCATCCTTCACCTGCGCGTGCGACTTTTGCCCTTTTATATGTGCTACAAATCCAACGCCGCATGCGTCATGTTCAAATTCCGGGTTGTAAAGTCCTTCTTGCTGCATTGTGTTATGAATATTTTACTATAGAATAAATGAGATTGCTAATATATAAATAAAATCATTAATTGTTTATGAATATTATAATTTTTATGTTATTTATTTAGATTCTTTCTAATAAACGAATGTCTTTTTAAGGGTATTTGTATTTCTTTCGTTGATTTGTTGATAAACTGAAATTTCATTCGTTATTTTGGTTAAAAGAAGAAACAACGTATGTTGTGCTCAAACAGCATATGCAAGAATATTTTTTTTATTACTAAATAAAACCGCTATGCATTCGATGAGTTGGGGAATCGGTAAGGCCGAGATTATTATACTCTTTATTTTACTGCTTATCCTTTTTGTATTTTATCAGATTTTTTCGCGTCTACTGAAGCGGAAGTAATTCGGTTTCGAGGCTGTGCCTTTGGGATATATTCCATACCTTTGCGGTACTTGTTAAAACATAAAAAAAGATGAGTACACAAAAAGGTCCAATTAGTCAATTTATTGAACACAATTACCGTCACTTTAATGCTGCAGCATTAGTAGATGCGGCAAAAGGTTATGAAGCACACCTATTAGAAGGCGGGAAAATGTTAATCTCGTTAGGTGGTGCAATGTCAACGGCAGAATTAGGTTTATCTCTTGCCGAGATGATCCGTCAAGATAAAGTACATATTATTTCTTGTACAGGAGCCAACTTGGAAGAGGATGTTATGAACTTGGTAGCACACTCGCACTACAAGCGTGTGCCTAACTACCGTGATTTAACCCCTGAACAAGAGCGTGAATTGTTGGATCAGCATTTCAACCGCGTTACAGACACCTGTATCCCTGAAGAGGAGGCTTTCCGTCGTTTACAGCAACATTTAGAAGATGTATGGCATGCTGCCGAAGCGAAAGGTGAGCGTTACTTACCCCATGAATTCCTATACCAAGTTGTAAACTCTGGGGTGTTGGAACAATACTACGAGATCGATCCTAAAAACTCCTGGATTGTTGCAGCAGCAGAGAAAAACCTACCTATTGTATGTCCAGGATGGGAAGATTCTACAACAGGAAATATCTTCGCTTCAAACGTTATCAAAGGAAAACTAAAAGCTTCTACGGTAAAATCAGGTATTGAATATATGATCTACCTAACCGAATGGTACCGTGCAAACTCTGGCGGTAAAGGTGTAGGATTCTTCCAGATTGCTGGCGGTATCTCAGGAGATTTTCCAATCTGTGTTGTACCTATGATGTATCAGGATTTGGAGTGGGAAGATGTTCCTTTCTGGGCATATTTCTGTCAGATTTCTGATTCTACAACCTCTTACGGGTCGTACTCAGGTGCCGTACCTAATGAGAAAATTACTTGGGGTAAATTAGACGTAGACACGCCTAAGTTTATGATCGAGTCGGATGCTACCATTGTAGCACCTTTGGTTTTTGCATGGATATTAGGTCAATAATCTAATTCATACGATACGGTAGCGATGTAAGGTCAAGGGAAAATATGACCGGCACTTTACATCGCTAACTTCTAAATAGCTTACCCTTGTTATGTCTCAGCTTATCACTACAGACCCTATAGCTTTACAAGCGTTAATGTCGGAAACTCTATTTTCGACAGGTTTTGAGACGACAGCAACAGAGGTCAACCAAATGGCTGTAGAGCCGGAGAAAGCGGCAGTCCCTTTATTTGATACCTCCGAAGAGGAATTTGTATTTCAAGGCAATAAGTCCTCCGGTGTATTGTTTATTTTACGGTACCCTGCCTATCCTTATTTTTCTCCCGCCGCCGAGGAAGCTTTTACCAAGACCATAGCTGCTTTACAGCTATCCCTATCCAATGTTGCCGTGGTGAATTTAGCGAATCCACAAAACCCGAATGATTTTAAAAGGATAATGTCCTTTTTTACACCCCAAAAAATTACCCTTTTAGGCGTAGACCCCGTTTCCCTAAAACTTCCTGCAATTGCCCATAACGCGTATATGCAGGGCCGTATTGCTACGGTCTTTAATACCTTTTCTTTCGAAGAGATGTTTGCGGATGTGCAAAAAAAGAAACTCTTCTGGGCCGAATTTAAGCGTTTTATCGGCGCCGCCGATACGCAGTAATAGCGGTATTTTTTCCTTTATATTTCCTCTTCTTTTTATTATTTAATTTTTCCTTGTTAATTTTAACACATGAAGATAGAATTGGTGTTTGCAACAAACAATGCGCATAAGTTGGGCGAGGTGCAGGCGATGGTAGGGGATAAGTTTTTATTACAATCCTTATCCGAAATAAACTGCCACGAAGATATTCCAGAAACGGGTGTTACATTCCATGAAAATGCAAAACAGAAGACCGACTATCTGGTAAAAAATTACCAGGTGATTAATTGTTTTGGCGACGATTCGGGTTTGCTTATAGATGCCCTGGATGGAGAACCGGGAGTGTATTCGGCCCGGTATTCGGGAAGCCGTGATATGGCTGCTAATATTAACCTCGTTATGCAACGTATGGCAGGGAAAGCGAACCGCAGTGCGCGGTTTAAAACCGTAATTTCCCTGTATCTAAATGGGGCACAATACTTCTTTGAAGGATCTGTTGAAGGGACGATTATCGAAGAGCAGCGGGGCACAGAAGGCTTCGGTTATGACCCCATCTTTATTCCCTTAGGGGCTACAAAAACCTTTGCTGAAATGTCGGCATCGGATAAAAATGCCATCAGTCACCGATCTATTGCCATCGGAAAAATGGTAGATTTTTTGAAAGATATTAAGCTATAAAAACCAAAGAGCCTACAAAATTTTTAGTAGGCTCTTTGCTGATTAATTACTTTCTATAATTTCGTCGCTATCGGATTTTTTTTCATTTCCTTTAGTCGCCTTATCGCTATTTGTATTTTCCGTTTTAGGGCCTTCACGTTTCCGATTTAACAGGTCCTCCTTTGAGGTCGGCCTATCTTGAGGGCGCCAGATAAAGCCCGGAAGAATTTCATTATCCTGCGTTACGAGTTTAAAAGGATATACTTTTTGGTCTACCTTCCGTATGGTATAATAGTCGATAAGCTCTTTATTTTTCATAAACACTTTTATCCGTGCGCCACGATCGTGAAACATTTCGGTAATGGTCTTGGTCTTATCGTTAACACTAAATACCAAATTTTCGGCATTACCATCTACGAAGAGTTTCTCCATTTCATTGTTTTCAAAAAATGCCGTTATTTTACGCCCCTTCAGCTGGTTGTACTTCAGCGTATCCTGCACTACATTAACCATAAAGGCATTATTTATTAACAAGGCATTGTCGATCTGTTGGTTTACAATCTGCATAAATATCGTGTCTGAAGATATCTGAGATCCTTGTGCCCATATCATAGGTCTACCCATAAAACGGAACATAGAATCTGCCATGCCATAATACACCGAATCGGCTACAGCCTGAAGGTCCGATTTATATAACCGTACATTATAAAATGCCTTAACTATACGTGTACGTGCCGTATCTGCCGGTACCTGTGTTAGGCTATCCTTGGAGATGCTATCCCTATTGGTGAGAGGCGTTGCATCCTGACTTTGTGCGGCCAGTAAGGCCTTATTAATCAAAGTATCCGCAGTATTTGCTTTCGGGATAACCGCTTTTTTTCGAAGAATAGAGTCAGCTTTAAGGGTCGATTCTATACTAATCCCATCGTCTCTTTTTTTAGATGGCGCAATCCGTGCTGCTGTGGATGTAGCCGTCGTTGCTGTCGCCGGTTTAGCTTTTGAATTTGCTTTTAATGGGGCTACAGATTTTGGCGCATCCTTTTTTTGCAAACTATCCTGCGTTTTTGAAGCCAGCGGATTAGCATCTACCGATGCAGCCGTTAAGGAGTCCGTACTTAAGTCGTCTAAAGGAGCCGTATTATCATCGGTATTTGCATCCTCGTCGTCGCCATAATCCTTGTTATCCTCAGTAATCAATTCTCCACCGTCTCGTTTTAAATTAAGATTTAAAGGTTTATAATCTTTGCGTAATATCATACGCGAGTATAACGTATCCGCCGTCATATACACCGAATCCATTAACGGTTTTTTTAAGGTGTCGGCAGGGAGGAGGTGCTTTTCCTGTTCGCCGCTAGTTTCAGGTTGCGAGGCTGCAGCACTTTTTTTCTTTTCATCCTGAACGTGGACAATTTCTTTCGTGGCCTCCGTATTTTCTTTTTGCTGTGCCTCTATTTTCTCCTTCTCCTTCTCTTTCTGTTCCTTTTTCAGCTCCTTTTTAGACTTCGAACTTTTTATATCCGTACTGTCAACGGCAATACTATCTTTGGCTCCGTTATCATTTTTTACGACGGTAATGATATACGGTTTTTCGGTCATTAAAATAGACTCTTCGGTTTGTTTATATAAACCACGTCCACCATAGGCATAAAATTTATCGAGGGTATCCACAAAGACCACATTACGGAAAGCTTCGCCGATACCGCTTGCTCGATCATAGTGTAAACTATCGCCCTTTAAAAATTTACTACCTTCGGTATAGAGGTTATTTTTATTGAAGTTAGCAATTCCAGTGGCGGTATTATACGTTCCTCTTTCGGTATACAGATTTTCTTTGTTATTGCCTTTAATATTTGTGGGGCCAAAGAAATAGGTGAGCTTGCTTAAGGAATTATAGCGCATGCTATCGGTATAAACCCGGACTTGCGGATTTCTGACCACCACATCATAACGAAAATAAGCATCCGAGGTGTTTTCAAAATAAAAGGCATTTTTCGAAGTTATGGTATCCGTCTGCGAGATAATACGCCCCCCCCCGGTATAAGTACCTACCTTAGATTTTAGGTTGTAGGTTAAATAATTGGTGGTTAACGTAGAGTTTTTGTCTACCATTTTAACATTTCCAAACAAGCGTGCCAACTGCACTACAGCATCATAGTGTAACCTATCTGCATAAATAACAGTACCCGACGGCTGGGTAATAACCACGTTGCCAAAAGCTTCGAAAAACTGGTTTCGGTGCGGGTCTTCATAGAGCAAGCCGCTATCTGCAGATAGGGTGTTGCCCTTATGCTCGTATACCGGAACAATACTATGTATACTATTTTGATCTTTAATAATAGAGTACCTGGAAGACACCAGATTAAGGCGGTCTCCACCTCCTTGCGGAGGGTTAACAGTAGAAATGGGCGTTTGGCCAAATGCTTGACTGATGGCAAGGATGCAAGTTAAAATAAAGGCATAGATTCTCACAAGGCAAAAATATAGAATAAAAAGGCAAAAATATGTTAATTTGAAAATTTTAAACGGGTATTCTGCTTAAAAGAAATAGATAATAATGGTTAATTTTGAACTATGGATATTCGTACGCGTTTTGAAGCCTATGTAAGCGACAATCAACTGTTTGAAAAGGGAGATAAAATATTGCTGGCCGTAAGTGGGGGGAAGGACTCTATGTTGATGTTATGGCTGTTTATGGCCTGTGGTTTTGATGTCGTCGTTGCGCACTGTAATTTTCAGTTGCGTGGTGAAGAATCGGACGCCGATGAGGCTTTGGTTCGCAACTACACAAAACGATGGGGTTTGCCCTTGCATGTTAAGGCTTTTCCTACCGAAACTTGGGCGCAAGAACATAAAACCTCTATTCAAGTCGCTGCCCGCGAGTTACGTTATGCTTGGTTTAAGGCCTTGGCGAAAGACTTGAACTGTGCTTATATTGCCGTTGCACAGCATAAAAATGATCATATAGAAACGGTACTGTGGAACTTAACACGTGGAACGGGATTGCTCGGCCTGCAGGGGATATTAAATAAACGGGATGCTATAATAAGGCCTTTGTTATTCCTAAGCCGTGACGAGATTTCCACCGCAATGTCGACCTATGGTATTCCTTATCGTGACGATAGTTCAAATTTTTCTACGAAGTATTCACGAAATAAAATACGATTGGATATTATACCCAGGTTTGAAGAGCTAAATCCTAATTTCCTTTCGGTAATGGAGGCGAACATCGCACGTTTTCAAGAAAGTATGCAGGTGTTAAAGGGTTTTGTGGATCCTTTACGATCTCAATATTTTATTCCTTTAGGTCCCGAATTATGGCAGATAAAACAAGAAAATTTGCAGCTTTTGGATATGGGCTTATTATATCTATTGTTTGAGCCATATGGTTATGCAAAGAATGTGTTACACGATTTAGTAAAGGGGCTTCAACAACAGGAGTCGGGTAGGGTTTTTGAGTCGGAGGAATATCAGCTTTTGCTAGATCGCGAATACGTATATTTACGGAAGAAGGAACTGCCACAACTTGCGGAGGCCGAAATTCTGGAGGATACAAAAGGGCTAGATTTTGGAGGATATAGTTTTTCTTTTTCGTGGCCTAGTGATCTTTCTATTGAAAAAGATCTTGCTGTAGTTAAGGTAGATAGCTCCAAATTAATTTTTCCACTGCGATTACGCTATTGGAAACTGGGGGATACCTTCCATCCCTTGGGTATGAAGGGGCAAAAAAAAGTGAGTGATTTGTTTATTCAAAAAAAAATAAATCGCTTTGAAAAGGATAGGACGCCCATATTGGTAAATGGCGATGGTGAAATTATATGGGTGGTAGGTTTGCAGTTGGGTGATGCATACAAGATAACGGAAAACTCGCAAAAAGTCCTTAGATTAGTATTTCGAAAATAAATGGATATGGATCAAGATCGAATTTTTGTGGAAAGGCAGTATTTAGGGAGGGATATGACATGGATTAGCGTGCGTATGGTATTGGCTCTATTTTGTTTTATTGTCTTTTATCTGAATGTGGATCATTTTCCTTCGCAGCAGTTGTTTTTTATTGTCGGGAGTAGTATTATCGTGGTCTCTGTTATTATGATGTACTTGGTGCATTACCGTACAGTGGTCACGCAGCATAATATAACCTTGAGTGGTTTGTGGACGACAAGTTTGGTGAAAATCGATTTAAACGCTATCGTTAAGGTTGAAAAAAAGAACTATAGCAAATTTGTGTTTAACAACCCAGTATACAACTTACATAAAAATGGAAAGATTCGTTTTTATGCCGGAGGTAAGGATGCGGTGTGGCTCACGGATAGGGATGGGTTGGTTTATATTATTGGTACACATAAACAAGAGGCCTTGTATAATGGTATTATGGCCGCAAAGGCAAATTCTTAAAAAATGTTAAGCTTTCGACTCTGACAGTTTACTGACGTTAGCTTTCTATGAATTTATTATATTTGGTAAAATAGAATTTAACAATGACAGCATTATATTTTATACTTTTTGTAGTACTCGCATATTATGCCTTTAAGTTTTCTATGCGTTTACTTATTCCTTTTGCTATGCGTAAGCTTACCGAAAGGATGATAAAAAAAGCACAGGATTCTCAATCCCAATATTCATATGGTAATTCAGGTAATCCATTTGCTGGTGGAAACCCTTTTGCGGGAGGTAATGCATACGAAAGTGCAAGTTATGGTCGTCAGTCGCGTAGCAGGCGCGCTGCCGATAGTAAAGTTCAGGTAGATTATATTCCACCAAAAGACCCGAAACGTCAGGGTAAAGGAACGGCTACGGCTGGGGAGTTTGTGGACTTTGAAGAGCTGAAGTAGTAGGCGCTCTTCGCTCTTCCTGTTAAAAAGTTTATCTTTGTCATACTTATGTGGCTAAAGCAACTTTCTATTCTTAATTTTAAAAATTATACCGAGATTTCCTTATCGTTTTTGCCGGAGGTAAATGCTTTTACAGGTAAAAATGGGGCTGGGAAAACCAACCTGTTGGATGCCATTCACTACCTTTCGCTCTGTAAATCGTATTTTAACCCCATAGATTCTCAACATATTAAAAAGGGAGAGGAGTGGTTTATGGTACAGGGTGAATTCGACCGAGATGAACGTGTGGAGTCGATTTCTTGTAGCCTCAAGAAAAACCAAAAAAAACAGTTTAAAAGGAATAAAAAAGATTACCCCCGTTTAGCTGATCACATTGGACAGTTTCCCTTGGTTATGATATCGCCAAACGATAGCGAAATTATTACCGACGGTAGTGAGGAGCGGCGTAAGTTTGTGGATAATGTGATCTCCCAAACCGACAACCGTTACCTGGATACGTTGATTTTGTATAATAAGGTGCTGCTACAGCGCAATACCTTATTGAAGAATATTAAGGAAAATGGTGTTTTCGATATCGGTCTACTGGAGGTATTAAACATGCAGCTTGTAGAGGTTGGAGAGCGTATCTATACCCGTAGAAAACGCTTTATGGACGAGTTTTTGCCGGCCTTTCAAAAGTATTATGCCTTTTTGACGGATGCGGCTGAAGATGTAGCCTTAATTTACGAGTCGCCCTTACATTACGAGGGGTTCAACAGCCTTCTGGAGCGTAGTTTGACGAAAGATAGAGCGCTGGAGCGAACTACTCAAGGGGTTCATAAAGACGATTTATTGTTTACCATACATGGCGATATGCCGCTAAAGAAATTTGGGTCGCAGGGGCAGCAGAAATCTTTTTTAATTGCTTTAAAATTAGCGCAATACAGTTATTTGCAGCAGCAGAAAAAATTTAAACCCCTGTTATTGCTGGATGATATCTTCGATAAATTAGATGATACCCGTATCAAAAAACTGATGCAGTTGGTGTCGGAAGATGAATTTGGGCAAATATTTATTACCGATACCGATGCTGTAAGAATTCAGCATATTTTTAATGATATCGCTCAGCCAATACGTATCTTTGATATCGAAGGAGGCACCATACATGTATAAGAAGAAGTTTGATGAAATTCCGACCCGGGATGATATCAGTATGAAACAAGCCGTTGAAAAATGGTTAGAGGTATATCGGTTAAGGCGAAAATTTGATGAGTCTTCAATTGCCGTATTTTGGCCAGAACTTATTGGTCCATACATTGCCAAACGCACACAAAAAGTATATATTCACGATAGAAAACTGTATGTTAAAGTAGAGTCGGCCGTGGTAAAACATGAACTTGTATTAATGCGTAAACAAGTTATAGGTCGTGTGAACGAACATGTAGGCAAAGTTATAATCGAGGATTTTGTTATTCTTTAAAACGTACTATTTTTAAATCTATAAAAATGAATTGGCAGACATATGGCCTGCCAATGAAGCCGTATTTATAAATTTATAAATAAAGATCTAAATCGCCTTTACCATCGCGGATAATCTCAAATTCACCTCCAGTAAGGTCCACAACAGTAGAAGCGACATTATCGCCATACCCTCCGTCAATAACCAGATCCACTTTGTCCTGATATTTTTCGTAAATCAATTCGGGGTCTGTAGCGTATTCAATAATCTCATCCTCATCGTGGATAGAGGTCGTTACAATAGGGTTACCCAATTGTTTTACAATTTCACGTACAATATTATTATCTGGAATACGGATACCTACCGTTTTCTTTTTCGAACTCAATAGTTTGGGCACCTGTCCACTGGCATTGAAGATAAACGTAAAGGGGCCTGGTAGTGCTTTTTTTAATACCCGGAATACAGCCGTATCGAAAGGCTTGGTGTACTGTGCTATATCCGTTAGATCGTAACAGATAAAGGATAAATTAGCTTTATCGGCCTTGAGACCGCGGATATTACATACCCTTTCAATTGCCTTTTGGTTGGTAATATCGCATCCTATACCATACACCGTATCGGTAGGATAAATAATAACACCACCCTTTTTAAGAATGTCAACAACCTGCTCAATGGTCTTAGGGTTAGGGTTATCGTTATATAGTTTTACTAGCACAATCGAGAATTAAAAAATAAAATTAAATAAAATAATGAAGCAGGGAGGAAAGTATTATACCAATACTATCTTCAAGCCCTATGTAAAGAAAAACGCCAAACGATACATATTGTTTGGCGTTTTAATTTTATGTTTTGTTAAAACTCTGCGTTTTTAGGTGTACGAGGGAAAGGAATCACATCACGTATATTTGTCATTCCAGTGGTAAACAATACCAAACGTTCAAACCCTACACCAAAACCTGAATGCGGTACAGAACCAAAACGGCGTGTATCCAAGAACCAATCCATCTCTTCAGGTTGAATACCAACCTCAGCCATGCGCGCTAAAAGTTTGTCTAGATTTTCTTCTCTTTCCGAACCTCCGACCATTTCGCCGATACCTGGGAACAGAATATCCATTGCGCGTACGGTATGACGGCCTTCGGCATCAACCTCATTTTGCTTCATATAGAAAGATTTAATCTCTCTCGGGTAATCGGTCAATATAACCGGTTTTTTGAAATGTTTTTCTACCAAGTAACGTTCGTGTTCCGATTGCAGGTCGGCTCCCCATCCATCAATACTATATTTGAACTGTTTCTTCTGGTTAGGTTTACTATTTTTTAAGATGCCAATAGCTTCCGTATACGTTAAGCGTTCGAAATCATTATCAATTACGAAGTTTAATTTTTCTACTAAGTTCAGCTCCGAGCGTTCGTTCTGCGGTTTAGATTTCTCCTCTTCCAATAAGCGGTTTTTTAAGAATTCAATTTCCTCCGGACAGGTTTCTAGGGCATATTTAATAACATACTTCAACAACTCCTCCGCAAGGTTCATATTATCTTCCAGCTCGTAGAAGGCCATTTCCGGCTCTATCATCCAAAATTCAGCCAAATGGCGTGTAGTGTTTGAATTTTCTGCGCGGAAGGTCGGGCCAAAGGTGTATATATTACCGAAAGCCAATGCTGCCAATTCACCTTCCAATTGTCCTGAAACAGTAAGGTTGGTAGATTTACCAAAGAAATCTTCTTTAAAGTTGATATCCCCTTGTTCATTCCGTGCTGGGTTGTTCAGGTCTAAGGTCGTTACACGAAACATCTCTCCGGCACCTTCGGCATCCGATCCCGTAATAATTGGGGAATGGAAATATAAAAAGTCACGCTCATTGAAGAACTTATGAATGGCAAAAGCCAAAGCGTTACGTACTTTAAATACTGCATTAAAAGTACCCGTACGTAATCTTAAATGCGCAATTTCGCGTAAAAACTCAAGGCTATGTTTTTTCGGTTGTAAAGGATATCTCTCAGGATCTGAATCCCCAATAATAGAGACCTCTGTAGCCTTTATTTCTACGCGCTGGCCTTTTCCTTGAGACTCGATTAATATACCTTTAACACGAACTGCAGCTCCTGTAGTAATCCTTTTCAGGATACTTTCGGCTGTGTTTTCAAAATCCACAACGGCCTGAATATTATTTATCGAAGAGCCATCGTTTAGCGCAATAAACTGATTGTTACGAAAAGTTCTAACCCAACCTTTAACGATAACCTCTTGTCCTAATAAATCTTCCGATTGTAATACTTGTTTTATTCGTGTATGTTCCATATTCTATTTTTATGATAGCGCTACAAAAATACGCTATTCATTGACTATTTTGTAATAAATGCTCAAAATGTTGTTGCGCAGTATCGCTGTTATTTCCTTTTTCTATAGGTTTTAAATGTAAACCCCATTCTACAGAAGCCAATCTATGCGGCTTGCCCAATACGCCAATCTATTTTTTAATTGTGGCAATAAAAGGTGCGATGGTTTCCATGTAGTTTTTTTCTGCCAATAATTTTACAAACGCCGTTCCGATAATTGCAGCATTCGCGTATTGTGTTGCTTTTTTAAATGTTTCGTTGTTGGATATACCAAAACCAATAACCACAGGGTTTCTCAAGTCCATATCCTGAATACGTTTAAAATAAGCTTCAGATTGATCTTTAACTTCCAGGTTTTTGCCGGTCGTAGCATTGGACGACAATAAGTAAATAAAGCTGGTAGAAAGCGAATCGATTTTACGAATCCTTTCCTCCGATGTTTGTGGTGTTACGAGAAAAACATTGCTAATGCCATATTGCTCATAAACACTTTGGTAAAGTTCTTCGTATTCGTACATAGGTAAGTCTGGAATAATAGTTCCGCTGACGCCCACCTCTTGGCACGACTTACAGAAATTGGCTACGCCATATTGCAATACAGGGTTAAAATACCCCATAAGAAATATCGGAATAGAGACCTTTGCGCGCAGTTCTTTCAACTGCTCGAAAAGAACAGGTAAGGTCATTCCATTTTTTATGGCCTTCTCCGAGCTATGTTGAATCGTAGGTCCATCAGCTACAGGATCGGAGTACGGGATACCAATCTCCAAGAAGTCAGCACCAGCCTCTTCCAAGGCCTGTGCTATTGGCAGGGTACTATCCAGTGTAGGATAGCCTGCGGTGTAATATATGGATAATAATCCGTTTGCGTTTTTATTTAATTGCATGGTATAATAAGGCTTTACTGAAATTTATCTATCCAAGTTTCTTGCTGCTATCCGCATTACAGGTTAAAATATTTCATATAATTATCTAAGTCTTTATCGCCACGGCCAGAAAGGCAGATCACTACCGTCTCATCGCCCTTGAAAGTCATTTTCTCCAAATGTGCCAAAGCATGGGAGCTCTCAATAGCCGGAATAATTCCTTCCAGTTGCGTTAATCGTAATCCCGCCTCCATGGCCTCAGCATCGGTGGCACTAACATACTGGCCGCGCCCCGATTTAAATAACCAGGCATGCTGTGGGCCGATGCCCGGATAATCTAAACCCGCCGAGATGGAATATGGCTCAATAACCTGACCGTCGTCTGTCTGCATTAAAATCGAGCGGCTACCGTGCAACACCCCCTCTTTGCCCAGCACTGTCGTTGCTGCTGTTTCGCCCGTGTCTACACCTAAACCAGCCGCTTCAACGGCAATAAGTTGCACAGATGGCTCATCCACAAAGTGGTAAAACATGCCGGCAGCGTTCGAACCCCCACCTACACAAGCCATAACAATATCTGGATTCTCTTTTCCTGTTTTCTCGTGAAGCTGTTTCTTGGTTTCTGCAGATATAATAGATTGAAAGCGGGCAACCATATCCGGGTAGGGGTGTGGGCCAACAACCGAGCCGATAATGTAGTGTGTATCTACCGGATTGTTTATCCAGTCGCGCAGGGCCTCATTGGTGGCATCTTTTAGCGTTTTACTTCCCGATGTTGCCGCCACAACTGTTGCGCCCATCATTTTCATGCGTGCCACATTCGGTGCCTGCCGCTGAATATCAATTTCGCCCATATAAACCACACATTCCAACCCCTTCAGGGCACAAACCGTAGCTGTTGCAACACCATGTTGCCCAGCGCCAGTTTCGGCGATAATACGTTTTTTACCTAGGCGCTCAGCCAGTAAAATCTGACCAATGGTATTATTAATTTTATGTGCTCCTGTATGGTTTAAATCTTCCCTTTTAAGGAATATATTGGCGCCATATTTTTCCGATAGTCTTTTTGCCAAGTATAAGGGCGACGGGCGCCCTACATAATCTTTTAACAGCTCATTAAACTCGGCTATAAAAGTAGGGTCTTCCATAATACGTAAATACTGCGCTTGCAGTTCTTCAACATTTGGATACAACATTTCGGGCACATAAGCTCCGCCAAAAGGTCCGTAGTACCCTCTATTATCTACTTGATATTTGCTCATTTTGTACTATTGTAAATGCGTTAGCTAAGGATTGTATATTTTTTATGCCCGGTTCACTTTCAAACTTAGAATTGAGGTCCAGGGCATACAGTCGGGCATCGTGATGCGCAAAATCCAGCGCATCTTTAACATTTGTTAGCGCTAGGCCACCGCTTAAGAAGTAAGGCGTCTCTAAAGGATAACTTTTAAGCTTATCCCAATTAAACGTAATTCCAGTACCACCGTACGCGTTACTTTTGGTGTCGAATAAAAAAAAGTCGGTAAATGGCACGTAAGGAGTTAAGGTATCCCAATTGAAAGCATCATCTATACCAAAAGCCTTAATAATATGTAGACCATGGGCTTTCAACTGCTGTACCGTTGCAGGGGCCTCATC
Organism: Sphingobacterium sp. Mn56C; assembly: GCF_049319645.1. Lineage (NCBI taxonomy): Bacteria > Pseudomonadati > Bacteroidota > Sphingobacteriia > Sphingobacteriales > Sphingobacteriaceae > Sphingobacterium > Sphingobacterium sp. Mn56C. Next base: position 85,116 of record NZ_JBMOUC010000007.1, on the reverse strand, counting down.
ACCGTGTAATTGTACCATTTGCAGCTCGTAAGCCTGCACTGTGTCGATAATCGTTTCCACGTTTTCATTTACGAATACACCTACCTTTTGAATATGCTGCGGCATATAGGCAGGTTTATGTGGCACAAAACGCGGCGATTTAGCATAGAAAATAAAACCCATAAAATCTACAGGTAAAGCACTGACGGCCTGTATATTTGCAGGGTCGCGCATGCCACAGACTTTAATTTTAAGTTTAGTATTAAGCATGTGTAAGGATGTTTAAGCTTTTCAAGGCTTTAAGCCCCATCAGTGAGGCCTCAGCTTCGTAATAACAATCGGCGAAGCTTTTTTCAGGATGGATGGTTTTTATGGCAAAAGCCGCATTGGTAAGCACCACATCATTCTGGAAGGCATTGCCCTTACCTTCAATAATGCTGCGGAAAATTGCCGCTGCTTCCTCCACTGTATCCCCACCCGCAAGCTCCAGTGCGGCAATAGGCGCAAAGCCTAAGGCCTCTGGTTTATAATAATACTCGCCACTATTGTTCACAATTTTAAAATCACCAGTTAAGGAAATCTCATCGTATCCATCCAAAGCATGTAAAATGCTGAACTGTTTCTCCGTATGTTGATACAAATAGGTATATAAACGAGCGAGCTCCAGACTAAATACCCCTACCGATTGGAATTTTGGGTTAGACGGGTTGGTAAGTGGGCCTAACATATTGAAGAATGTTTTCACGCCTAATGCACGACGTATAGGAGCCACCGTTTTCATGGCCGGGTGAAACAAGGGTGCATGCAGAAAACAGATATTAGCTTGCTCCAATTGTTTTTCCAGAACATCCTTATCGTTTGTAAAGGTATAGCCCAGGTATTCCATAACATTTGATGATCCACAACCCGAAGACACCCCAACATTGCCATGCTTCGCAACATGGTAACCTGCACCGGCAACAACAAAGGATGCTAAGGTAGAGATATTGAATGTGTTTTTACCATCGCCGCCTGTACCACACAAATCGATAAGGTCGTAGCCCTTAAAGTCTACTTTTAAGCATAAATCATACATCGCATCGCGAAAGCCCCCCAGTTCTTCCACCCGAATGCTACGCATACCATAGGTAGTCATAAAGGCTGCAATCTGATGGGTGTCGTATTTCCCTACCGCTATATTGGTTAATATATCGTATGCTTCCTTCCGTGAGAAAGATTTGTATTCAAAGAGATGTCTTAATATATCCTTCATATCCTGTACTTATCCGAATTTCTAATTTTTAAGCATAAAAAAAGGCCTGCCGAAATGGCAAGCCTACGATTATTTTGAATGGATCAATTTAAGCAATAGACAAAGCCACAACATTATTCGTTGTGCCACCACCATGCATTATTTGATACAAATTGTTTCATTTCTTTATTGTTGAAAACAAATATCTTATAAGTTTTTAAGAATGTCAAGGATTTTTTAAAAAATTAATAAAGCACAAAGTGAGCTTTGTTGTTTCCTTTAGCGACCAAAGTAAAAGACGCGATTTTATGGTCTTCCATATAGACAGCGAGCATCTGTCTATTTTTATAGTGTAGGAAATACATGCTATTTATATTTAAATCCTCGGTATCAATGTCACGAATCTCTTTTTTGGGCATATCCTTATAAGACCTGTATTGAATATCCGCAATATTTTTACTGCTTACATTAATGCGTACTTCCTTTAAGCTGACCTCCAGGTAATCATAGATGTCGTCTGAAGGCTCTTCTACAATAATATATTGGCTTAAAATAACGTCCAAAGCTATATTCTCATCGGCTAAATCCTTAACGAAAGACTGTAGGAAAGCAATGTCTGTTAGGCTATCAGTGGAATTCATATTTACATTTATCGGAGCTGGAGCGGGTGCCGGTGCCGGTGCCGGTGCATTGCCTTGTGCGCAAGAAAGCAGGCTAAGAAAAGTAAAAAATAGAAGGAATACTGCTTTCATGATTAAAAACAATTTAAAAACAAATTAAATATAATTAAAATACAACCAGATAGACTGTACAAGTTGTGGAAAGATTAATCTGTAACCGGTAAAATAGCAGATTGCGCATTTCCGGAATAGCCAAAAGCAAAAGAAGGTGTCAAAAAAATTGGACACCTTCTTTTATGATGGATTAATATTCGTCTTCATTGAAAAAGAAGTCATCTTTCGTCGGATAATCAGGCCAGATTTCTTCGATATTCTCGTAAGGTTCGCCATCATCCTCCAACGCTTGAAGGTTTTCGATTACTTCTACTGGAGCACCAGAACGAATCGCGTAATCAATTAATTCATCTTTTGTTGCAGGCCATGGTGCATCTTCTAAATGAGATGCTAATTCTAGAGTCCAATACATAGTATTACAATTTAAGTTCTACTTTTTTCGCAAAAATAGCATTATATTTAAAACCTGCAAGTTTCTGACGAATTAAAAAATATGATATAGCTTATTTTTTGTTAAATTCCTGTTTTATGCACTTTTAGATTAATTTTACTGGCCCGATCAACTTTATTTCTTATTCCATATTTCTTGCATATCGGCGTATACCGAGGCCTGTAAATCTTCAAGTTGTTGCGGATTAAGTAATGCCGTGTCGATAGGTTTTAAGACATGAATATGAATGCGTCCTGGTGCAGAACCAAATTTCGAACCATCATCCCAAAGCATTTTCCAGGCATCTTTAATAACTACAGGTAAGATCTGCACTTTATTTTCCAAAGCCAACCGAAAAGGACCTGATTTAAATGCATGCAATTGGGGAGGGTACTCTTCGTCGATTTTCCCTTCAGGAAAAATGACCACCGAACGCCCCATTTTTAGAAATGCTTCGGCTTTTTTGAATGCTCTGAACGACGAAATTTTGCTGCTACGATTTACAGCAATATCGATGGTTTTAAAAAATATGCCTGTCACCGGATTAGTTAAAAGATCACTTTTGCCCATAAATGATATTGGCTGCTGGCAACTGTGGATAATTGCCGTAATATCTACTATCGAGGTATGGTTAGGGCATATTACCATAGGTTTTGACCAGTCGATTTCCTCCTCAAAATCAACTTTAAAGCGGAAACCTACCAAAGATGCAGCAGAAAGCGTCATCCATTTCCGGATACCCGCTATGGTACGGTAGTATTTATCCGGTTGTCGTTTTAAAATGTATAATATTGGGAAACAGATGCTAAAGCATAAAAATACCGCTGTATAGTATAAAAAGCTGTGGGTTTTTCGTAAAAGTTTCGCCATGGAGCAAATATAATTAATCGATTTAATTATCAAATTTGTGGCTTTATTATTTATCGATGTATTTATCCTCCGAACAGCAGGGCTGGGTAGAAGCCCCTAAAAAAGGCTGTCTTTTTTAGAAGACAGCCTTTTTAGAAGCGTAAGAAATAAACAAGATTACTTGCTTAATTCTGCGTAATATTTGTGGAATAGCGGAATTGTTTCAATTCCTTTTATATAATTTTCAATACCATACTTCTCATTTGGAGAATGCAAGTTGTCGCTATCCAAGCCAAAACCTAGCAAGACCGTTTTAATCCCCAATTCCTGCTCGAATAAAGCGACGATAGGAATAGATCCGCCACCACGCGTAGGAATAGGTTTTTTATTAAATGTCTCTTCTAGCGCTTTCTCAGCAGCTTTATACGCGATGCTATCCGTTGGTGTTACCACCGGCTCGCCACCATGATGTGGTTTAACCTCCACTTTAATATAATCTGGTGCAATACCCTCGAAGTGTTTAACAAATAAGGAAGTAATTTTCTCGGAATTCTGGTTCGGCACCAAGCGCATAGAAATTTTAGCGAAAGCTTTTGAAGGCAATACCGTTTTGGCACCTTCACCGATGTAGCCACCCCAAATACCATTTACCTCGAGTGTAGGGCGTATACCTGTTCTTTCGATAGTGGAATATCCATTTTCTCCCCAAAGCTCATCCACACCAAGATCAGTTTTGTATTCTTCAATATCAAACGGAGCCTCGTTAAGTGCTTTTCTTTCTTCGGCAGTAAGTTCTACGACATCGTCGTAAAAACCAGGTATAGCAATATGGTTGTTCTCGTCGTGTAATGAAGCAATTAACTTCGCTAAGATGGTTGCTGGGTTAGCTACCGCGCCACCATATACACCCGAGTGTAAATCGCGGTTCGGACCTGTAACTTCTACCTCAACATAAGAAAGACCACGTAGACCCGTTTCTAATGAAGGGTTTTCCAAGCTAATCATGGAAGTATCCGAAATAACGATAACATCAGCCTTCAAACGTTCTTTATTTTCACGCACAAAGATGCCCAGATTTGCAGATCCTACCTCTTCTTCACCTTCAATCATGAATTTTACATTACAAGCAAGTTCATTGTTTTTTACCATGTACTCGAATGCCTTAACATGCATATAGAATTGCCCTTTATCATCAGCAGCACCACGCGCATAAATTTTACCATCACGCACCGTAGGCTCAAACGGAGGAGTGTCCCATAATTCTAAAGGATCTGCAGGTTGCACGTCGTAGTGTCCATAAACCAATACCGTAGGTAAAGAGGCATCAAAAATCTTTTCACCATAAACAATAGGATAACCAGCAGTAGGGCATATTTCAACATTATCTGCTCCTGCATCTTTCAATTTTTGCGCTACAAATTCCGCTGTATTCAATACGCCTTCCTTGTACTGAGGGTCAGCACTTACCGATGGAAAACGCAATAGTTCAAATAGTTCGTTTAAGAAGCGTTCTTTGTTTGCTTCTACATAGTCTTTGATTTTTTGCATTTGAAAATGATTTTATACAAATGTAAAGAAATATATTTTGAATCAAGTTGTAACATTTTTCAATGTTCTCCAACTAATTGTTAGTTATCCATATAAAATCGGCAACAAACGGCCTTACTTTTGGCGGAAGATCAAAATAAACCGTACCTTTTATATTGATAATCGTAAAACGTATATATTCTATTTTAACAAATTAACCCATTTATGCGAGGTTTTATCCTATTTCTAATGCTGCTGGTAGGGACGGTCCAATTGAGTTTTGGACAGGCTACAATTACCGGTACTGTGGTGGATGCCACAGAGAAAACAAAACTGGAGAATGCAGCTGTTATGTTGCTACGTGCCAAGGATTCTTTATTAATTGATTATATCCGGACGGATGCCGCGGGAAAGTTTCAGTTGAAAAGGCCTGCCGACGGCGATTTTATTATCGTGGTCTCTTACCCAAAGTATGCGGATTTTTCGAAGGTTATCCCCGAAATGAGTGCCGCAGCCTCCGTGGGCGAAATTGGCTTAAGTAGTGTTGCGCATTTAATTGATGAGGTTGTCGTAAAAGGAAGAGCAGCGATAACAATTAAAGGGGATACGACCGAGTACGATGCATCAAGTTTTAAAACGGAAAAAAATGCTAAGGTGGAAGATCTATTGAAGGTTTTACCGGGGATCACAGTCGATGCTACTGGAAAAATTACAGCACAAGGAAAGGTGGTGAAGAAGGTTTTGGTAGATGGAGAGGAATTTTTTGGAAACGATCCATTGTTGGTAACGCGAAACCTACGCTCTGATATGGTCGATAAGGTGCAGGTGTATGAGAAAAAATCAGAACAGGCGGAACGTACCGGCGTCGACGATGGCGAGCGTCAACAGACGATTAACGTTAAACTTAAGGAGGATGCCAAGAATGGTATCTTCGGTAAGGCCCTTGCGGGTGCCGGTACCGATAAATATTATATGGGGCAATTGATGTTCAATAAATTCAAAGGCTCACAGAAAATTTCTGCCTATGGTTTATTGGGCAATAATGCTACAACAAGCTTAAGCCAGGAGGATGCTGAAAAGTATGCTGGTGATTCTGGTGTTTCCTATTCCGATGAGGGTAGCTTCAGTTTCAGTAGCGGTAATGATCCCTTTTCGGGGAACGGCTCTATTGGTATTCCACGTGCCATTAGCACGGGCGTGAACTTTGCTGATCGTTTTAAAGGTGATAAGCACAAGATGAACCTGAGTTACAAGTATGGCCGTATAGCTAGCGAGGGTAATGACAATATGGAGCAAACTGGGGTACTTATAAATTCCTCTAAAAAATACATTGATGCCGAAAATTCACAGCATAATATTAACCTGCGCTACGATTGGAATATAGACTCCCTTAATCAGTTTACGGTGCGTGCCAATGCGCAGCGCAAAATGATCTGGAATACGACCGATTTGAACTCAAGCAATTATGATAATAATGGTAATCTAACTTTGGATAACCGAAGTGTAGAGGTTGTTGATAATAAGCTCAATACCTATGCCATGGATTTAATGCATACCTTGAAGTTTGCCAAAAAAGGTCGTTCCTTAACATTAAACGTGGGGGCCAATAAAGATGAAACCAATGGTGGTGGATCGTTAAAAGGCGTGCTTAAAAATATTCATGCCGGCGATTCTACGCTTACAGATCAATTAAAAAATAGAGAACAAGATATTACTACCCTTCGAGGCTCGGTTACCTATACCGAACCCCTATCCAAAGCCCTTAACCTAGGCTTAGGTGCGGGTATCGAAGATAATAAAAATACCTCTCTGGTAGAATCTTGGAATAAAGGTGCTAGTGGCGAGTATGACGAATTGGACAATAGGTTTAGTAGTAATTTCGACTACCATAGGATAAGTAGTAACTATCGTGTTTCCTTAAATTATACCACCGAAAAGTTACGAATAGGCTTAAATAACAACCTTAATAACGACCGCTTAAATCAGACCAACTTGTCTGATGATGCGTCTTTACAACGCTCTTTTAAGCGTACTTTCTTTACCTATAACCCGCGTTTAAATGCAGGGTATTCTTTGGCGAAAAACAAGTATATATGGTTAAACTATCAAGGAAGAAATCAATTGCCTTCCTTAAACCAGATTCAGCCTATATTAAATAACTCAGACCCCTTGAATTTTTATGAAGGTAACGAGGCTTTAAAACCGGCTTTCAATCATAACCTAAATTTAGGGATGTATACCTTCGATGTGTTTTCAGGTAGTAATTTATATGCAGGTGGTAACGCAAGTATAACGAAAAGCCCGATTGCGCAGAATATTACCCGTGTAGATAATGTGAACTATTATCGATGGTCCAATATTGAGGGAAAAACCAATAAAAACTTTTCCCTATGGTCTGGCTATTATTTCAAGTTGAACAAGGATTTAGGTTTAGCGAATCAGCCCCAATTAAATGTGAGTTATGGCGAGTTTAACAACTTTGTAAATAGTGCGCAAAATTTGGTTAAGACATCGACCTATAGCTTTACCTACAACTTTATCCGCGATACCAAAACAGGGTTAAACTTCAATGTAAATCTAACACCGCAGTACCGCAAGATGACCTCGAACCTAGAGCCGGACCGCGAAAACAGTGGTTTTGTATTTGCTTCCAATGGTTCTGTGGAGTATTTCTTTGCCAAGACATTTAAGATCTATGCGAATTATGATTATTCGTATGAAGCAAAGACAAAGTCTTTTGACACGAAGTTAGAGCGTTTCTTGGTGCACCCGGGGATCAGCAAAAAGTTCCTGAAGAACGAATCCTTAATGGTAGATTTTATTATTAATGACGTGCTAAACCAGAACATAGGCTACAGCCGCTCGCAAAGTAACTCGGTATTTACCCAAAGAAGATTTGATACCATCCGCCGTTATTATATGGTAAAGGTATCCTGGGATTTTAATAAAATGTTTGTTAAATAATAATGAAAATGAAACGTATAACCATCCTTATACTCTGTATAATATGTGCTATTCAAGTAGGTAGGGCACAACATGCTATGTTTGCTAAGTCGGGGACAGTAACCTTCGATAAAACCATGTACATGAAGAATATTGTACGTAAACAGTTTATCGAAAAAGCCGATGAACGATCGAAAAGCCAGTTTGAGCATCTTCTGCCAAATATTCCCGAAAATGTGGTGTTAAAGAAAAAGCTGCAGTTTAAAGGTGATGAGGTAATGTTTGGACCTGAAAAACAGGAGTTAGACCAACGCGTAAAGCAATTAATAATGATGCTGGCTTTAGATTTCGATGCCATCACCTTATCGAACCTTAAAACAAAGGACTATAAACGTTTTAACGATGTTATTGGTCAGAAACTAATTATACAAGATACGGTAAAGAAAATTAACTGGACCATTACCGACGAGTATCGGGAGATTGCCGGTTATAATTGCCGACGTGCCAATGGTATTACTCCAGATTCTACCTATGTTGTTGGTTTTTATACCAATGATATTCTTATCGATGGTGGACCTGAGTCGATAAATGGCCTTCCAGGCTTAATTCTAGGTCTTGTTGTGCCGAGCCAACACGTTTCCTATTTTGCAACGAAGGTGGAGGTTTCTGATAATGTGCTGATGGATAAAAAGGTATTTGAGAACAGCAAAACAAAAACAATGAGCCGCGCGCAGATGTCGAAACAATTTTCAGAATCGTTATCGGGATTTTTGAATAAAGAAACCGTTGCTTATATCATTAAACTGGGGCTTTTATAAAGTTATAGTTCAATGATAATCAATAAAAAAGGCGCTTTTTAAAAGCGCCTTTTTTATTGAATTAATCTATGAGAGATTATTTAGCTTCATTTTTTTTAGAGGTAATCTCGTTACGGATTTCTTGTGATAAAGTTTTGATATCCTGTAAACCTTTACGTACACGAGTACCTGCAGCCGAGTTACCGTTGTTGAAGAATTTCTCTGCATCAGCTTCGATCGAAGCAACTAGTTCTTTTAATTTAATGTAGTTTTCCATTTTTTATAATTATAATTTTGTTTTAATTAATCCACTAAGATGTAATAAATATACAAAAACATCAAATATAAAAGTAATAATATATCCTTTTTTTGTAGATAAACATAGATTCCTTAGCTATTATTCTACAATTGTCAGTTCGTTGATAATGTTTTGAGCACCAGCAAACTTATCGATAACGAAAAGAACATAACGAATATCAACCGAAATTGTACGTTGCAATACAGGGTCGAAGATTACGTCGCCAGCCATAGCTTCAATATTTCCATCGAATGCCAAGCCAATTAATTCTCCCTTAGCATTTAATACCGGAGAACCCGAGTTACCCCCTGTAATATCTTGGTCGCTCAAGAAATTTACCGGCATATAACCCTTTTTATCCGCATAACGGCCATAGTCTTTGCGCTCGTATAATTCGATTAATCTTTTAGGAAGATCAAACTCCTCATCGTTAGGTTTGTATTTCGCAATCGTACCTTTTAAGGTGGTGTAATTATTGATGTCGGCGTCATTTCTAGGGTCCTTAGGCAATGCACGCACGGTACCATACGTTAGGCGAAGGGTACTATTTGCATCCGGGTAATATTTACCTTTAGGGTTCATCGCCAAGAAGCCAGCGATATATTTACGGAAAGCACCTTGAAAATCGTCGTCCATCTGCTCCTGTGCTGGAGAAGCTTCGCGGTATTTCGTTAATAAAGCATTTGAAATTTTAAATAATGGATCGTTGTTTACCAACTCCACATTAGGGTTTGCCAAGAACGCATTTAATTTTTCGGTACTTCCAAAGATACTTTGTTCAAACGCTACTTTTACCGTTTGGCTGAAATCCGCATGATTTGCTGTTGCTAATTCCGCAATATATGGTGCTATATTTCCTGCTTTTTTAACATATAAGTTTAACTCGTCGGTAAGGACATCGATTTCTAAAGGCATATATGCTTTTTCGTAGCTATCCTGAATCAGCGCTTTTATGCGAGGGACAATTTGCGCACGTTGCGCTTCGTTGGCTCCAGCATATTGCAATAAAGCATTGCCCAAGTTATTCGGTAAAGCTGCAAAAGTCGACGACCGTAACATACCAATTAAGTAGTTGTCGTGTCTAGCTTTTTCATTGGTTGCCGCATAGTAGCTGTTTATGGTCTGCAAAACATCCCCATACTGTGCTTTATTTTCCTTTTTATTCGCCCACTTCTGCAGTCCGTTTTCCAATTTGCGCTTCGATGCTGCCGTATTATGTTTGGTAAGCGCATCTATCATACCTTGGCGATTTTTCCAGTAGTTGGCCACACCAGAATACTGCGACGCATAGTTGATGTTTACCGTTTGGTCTTTTTCCATATGGCGCTTCATCGCATCCATACCGACCTTAGAAGCCTCCACCCAAGCAGGGTAAGCATAATTTACATTTTGGTCAATACCAGCTGCAGGCATCCAACGGTTGGTACGTCCTGGGTATCCTAAGATCATGGAGAAGTCGCCTTCTTGAACACCTTTTAAACTAATTGGCAGGTGATATTTAGGCTTCAATGGTACATTGTCTTTGGAGTAAGGTGCAGGGTTACCGTCTTTATCTGCATAAACACGGAAAATCGAGAAATCGCCTGTATGACGCGGCCATTCCCAGTTATCGGTATCGCCACCAAATTTACCGATGCTGTTTGGCGGGGTACCTACTAAACGTACGTCCGTAAAGTCTTGGTAAACGAAGTAATAAAATTCGTTGCCGTTATAAAAAGATTTTACCGATACAACGTATTTACCGTTTTCGCTATTTTCTTTTTCAATTTTAGCAATCTCCTGGTTAATAATTTTCTGGCGTTCTTTTTCCGGCATTTTATCATTTACCAACGCTAAGATACGTTTAGAGACATCATCCATACGCACAAAGAAACGTACGTAGAGCGATTTAGGTTTTAACTCTTCGCCGTAATTTTTCGCCCAGAAACCATGCGTTAAATAGTCGTGCTCTTTGGTCGATAGCTCGGCAATAGCACCATAACCACAGTGGTGGTTGGTGAATACCAATCCTGTTTTAGACACAATCTCTGCTGTACAACCGCCGTTAAATTGGACGATAGCATCTTTTAAGCTTGAATTGTTAATACTGTAGATCTCCTCCGCAGTAAGTTTAAGTCCTTTTTTCTGCATATCCGCCTCATTAAGACGTTTTAAGTGCATTAAGAACCACATCCCTTCATCGGCCATACTGGTCAAGAAGGCAACACATAGTGTCATTAATAATAATATTTTCTTCATCATAAAGTTATATTTCTAGAACAAATTTGGTTTTATTCAACGGTAAAACAAAATTTTGTAAAATAAAGTTTATTCCAAACAGCATTTCAGGACAACGGATAAATGCTTGCTTTTGATTATCTTTGCCCTATGCAAGCATCTTTTGAAGACTTCAAATTAAACAAACAACTGTTGGATGCTATAGCCGAAGCCGGCTATCAGACGCCAACAGAAATCCAACGGAAGGCAATTACCCCCATTTTATCCGGACAGGATGTTATGGGTATTGCCCAAACTGGAACCGGTAAAACAGCAGCTTTTGTTGTACCGCTATTAATGCAACTTAAATATGCACAAGGGCAAGATCCACGTGCTTTGATTCTCAGCCCCACACGCGAATTGGCGATGCAGATTCAGGAGCAGATTCAGCTTTTCTCGACTTATTTAGATCTACGATCGGTATTATTATATGGCGGCTTAGGCCCTAAAACCCAGAAGGAGCAGTTGGCACAGGGCTGTGATATTATTGTCGCTACTCCGGGACGTTTCTTGGACCTTTATCTTGCCGGTGATATTGTAACCAAGTCGTTGAAGTTTTTGGTTATGGACGAGGCGGATAAGATGATGGATATGGGGTTTATTGGAAAAATACACCGTATATTGGAGGTTGTGCCCCGTAAGCGGCAGAATCTATTGTTCTCGGCAACAATGAGCGAGCTGGTGCGTAAGATTGCGGGCGACTTCCTTGCTTTTCCTACGGTAATCGAAGTAACCGAACAGGCAACCCCGGCAACCACGGTTACGCAACAGCTGTTTGAGGTTCCTAACCTAAAAACCAAAATAAATTTACTGAGTCACCTTTTTAAAGACGATGCCGCCTACCATAGGGTTATTATCTTCTGTAAAACAAAGACGGTAGCAGATAACGTATTCGGTTTTATTGAACGGAAATATGGCGAAGATAATGTGCGTGTTATCCACGCCAACAAAGGGCAGAATACGCGTATCAACTCCATCAATGCCTTTAAATCTGGAGAGATCCGTTTTCTGGTCGCTACAGATGTGGCGGCACGGGGGCTAGATGTTTCCAATGTAAGTCATGTAATAAACTTTGATGTACCCATTGTTACGGAAGATTATGTACACCGTATCGGCCGTACGGGAAGAGCATTCTCTACCGGTGATGCGTTAACATTCTGTAATCCTGCCGAAGCGTACTACGTGAAAAAAATTGAAAAACTCATCCGCCAATCTATTCCGGTTACCCCATTGCCGGAAGAGGTATTTGTAGAAAACACCCCTTTCCAGGAGAGACAGGATATTGCGCGCGAGATTGATAACCAGAAGAAGAAGGATAACCCCGACTTTAAAGGTGCCTTTCACGAGAAAAAATGGGCTATAAAAGAGGCCAATGCTAGAAAATCAGGCAAAACATCGCGGGCTACAAAACCCGCTGGCAAGAAAAAAAGTGTAACAGGAAAGTCAAAGAACGGTTCGACAAACACGAAATCATTTAAGAAAAGATAGTTTTGTGAAACTAACACCGCTAAATATAACCTTAGCATGTATTCTGGTATGGTATATCTCGGAGTATGGCAAAGGAAATGGACAGTACATTTCCTTGGGTTGGCTTATGGCATTACTGGTAATGATTATACTTATCGATCAAGCCTTTCGCTTGATGTTTAAGCATATGAAGACGCTATGGTATGTGCAGGTAGGTTTTGTGTTGTTGGTATCGGTACTGATTCTTGTATTGAAAGTCATATAAATGAAAAAAGCAGAAATAAAACTTAATGTAGAATTGGACGAAAATAACGTTCCAGATACGATTCAATGGTCATCAACGGATGGTCAAACGGCCGACACTATGCCGGCAAAAGCGATGTTCCTAGCCTTATGGGATGCGCAGTACAAAAACTCATTGCGTATAGACCTTTGGACCAAGGATATGCCTTACGACGAAATGAAAAGATTCTTTTATGAAACATTGCAGACTATGGGCGATTCGTTCCTGCGTGCGTCAGGTGGCGATCCTATGGCTGAAAAAGTAATTGGCGATCTGCGTGATTATTGCGCGCACTATGCCGATAAAATGGAAATATTGGAACAGCAGGGTTCTTAATTTCGGGTGTTTATCTATAAAAGCTTTGTATATGAACTATTTCTTAGTAAAATCAGAACCCTTTAAATACAGTTGGGAGCAGTTTAATAAAGATGGACAGACCTTTTGGGATGGCGTACGTAATTATCAGGCACGCAATAACCTGAAAGCCATGAAAAAGGGCGATCTAGTTTTGTTTTACCATAGCAATGAGGGGAAAGAAGTTGTAGGCATTGCAAAGGTGGTAACCGAATATTACCAGGATCCTACTACCGAGGATAAAAATTGGGTCGTTGTAGATTTAGCTCCCGTGGAGACGTTTAAGAAAACGGTTACTTTGGAGACGATTAAAGCCGATCCCTTTTTGCAGGATATCGCTTTGGTAAGACAGGGAAGACTTTCGGTCATGCCGTTGAAAGCGGAGGAATTTGATCGTATTGTAGCCTTAGGCAACGAAGAGTAATACGATGAACCTGTAACGAAAATGCCTTTCACATCTGTGGAAGGCATTTTTTTATGGGCTTACCAGAAGCCCGGTTAACCTTTGGCCTTTGGCCTTTGGACTTTATTTTCTGTCTGGGTAAAAGACATCGTCTCCTTGCCCAACAGGGTACAAAAATGGTTTCCTGTGCGCCTATCCCTCTAGCCGCGATCTGTAGCACTCCAGCAAATTCGGATGGCTTGTAAATGTTTCGTATACGCCTTTTATAGGCCTTATTATTTAAAAAGGGGTAAGCACTTTACCCTACGTAACATCGGATATCCGATATCGAGGCCAGCATTTTGAAAGCCTCGATACGGTTATTAGCCTTTATGATCGAATAACTCGACAAGACTTTTTAATTCTACGGCATTTTCGGGCTTTAGCTTTCCCGCCAAAATCAGGCGCATCTGTCTACGTTGTAGTGCCTCGTTGTGCAGTTTACATTCCAATTCGGTTTCCGGTTGTACCTGCGGTACGGGGATAGGACGGCTATTTTCATCGATGGCAACGAAGGTATAATACGCTTCATTCGATTTCTCCTTGATGCCTAGCGGTAGGTTCTGGGCAAAGATTTCCATTCTTACCTCTACCGAAGTATTAAAAGCGCGTGTTACCTGTGCCTGTATGGTTACTACCTCTCCTAAACGTATAGAACGCTTAAAGGATACATTATCTACAGAGGCAGTTACGACCACATTTTTACAATGTTTTTGTGCCGCCATTGCCGAACAGATGTCCATCCAATATAAAAGGCGTCCGCCCATAAGGTTTCCAAAGGTATTGGTATCGTTGGGTAATACCAATTCGTTCATTTCTGTATACGATTCCTGTGCTCTCTTCGCTTCCATTTATTGTAAATACGCTTTTAGTTGTTTATCAATCTCCTGCAAAGATACAACAAATGCTGTAGGATTATAACCCAATACCTTTTTCGCCTTTTCTATACTAAAACCAGTACGTTGAGGCCTGTTGTCGGCCTGCCCGATTTGTGCAGACGAAATAGGTGTTATTTGTGTTTTATCAAGGTTCCAGAAATCCGCTACCTGCCGTACTGCCTCTTCGATAGAGAGCATTTCATTTCCGGAGATATGAAATATACCCTCGGCCCTTTGTACCATCGACAGCCAGCAGGCCTGTGCAAGATCATCGACCCAGGTGGGCATACGCCATTGATCGCTCACCACATCTATAGGAAGATTAGCCTCCAATTGTTTTTTTGCCCATAACACCAAGTTGCTACGCTGTAGGTCGGCCACAGCGCCATACAGCAATATCGTCCTTAATATCGCCATCGATCCGCCTAAGGCCAACAGGCGCTGCTCGGCTTCAACCTTGGTACTGCCATAAACGTTTTTCGGGTTAGTAGGATCAGTTTCAAGGTATGGCCCCGCTATTCCGTCGAAGACAAAATCGGTGGATATAAAGGTAAGGTGACAGCCCTGCTCTTTGGCATATGCCCCTAGGAAAGCGGTAAGGTCGACATTCAGCTGCTGCGCCCGTTCAGGTCGCTGTTCACAGGTTTCTACAGCCGTAACGGCCGCTGTATGCAGAATATGGGTAGGTTTAAATGTTACAAGCAGCCTGTTTAAGGCCTCAAAATCCGAAAGGTCAATTTGTTGAAATTCGGTACTTTTTAAGTTCGGGTTTCTGTTCGTAGATTTGGAAACCCCTAAAAGCGCTCCAGGGCGATTTTCCGCCTTAAACTGTTCACAAAATTTTTGGCTTACAAATCCGTTGGATCCCGTTATCAATATACGCATCATACTAGTTGGTCCAGATAAAATCCATTTTAGGCTGTTTCATTGAATTATCCAAGACCTTAACCTCCAACTCTAGAATTGATTTTAAGGCCTTAAAATCAATTTTTTCGGTATCATCCCCCGTTTTATGGTAATCCTCATGCCCTCCGGTATGGAAAAATAAGACCGGGATATTTTTTCGGTAAAAAGAAGTCTGGTCCGAGCCTCCGCTGCCATCATTAGACCTGAAGAATTTAATATCACTGGTTATCCCCTCGAAGATTTCCGGGAATTTGCTACTCGTTCCGTAGCCAATAATTGCCAAGCCATTATCGGGGTTATAGCGACCAATCATATCCATATTCAACATCCAGTGAATCTTATCCAGCGGCAGGGTAGGGTTTTGAGTCCAGTATGTAGAGCCCAGCAGTCCCAATTCTTCGGCGCTGAAAGCAATAAACAGCATATTAAAATTCTCTATCCGGCTATTCCTCGAATAGTAGCGCGCCAGCTCAAGAAGTCCGGCAACGCCGGAGGCATTATCATCGGCGCCATTATGAATCTTACCGATATTCGCTAAGTCTTTAGATCCACCGAAGGTGCCCAAGCCCAAATGATCGTAATGTGCACCAATTACAATGGTATAGGGAGCATTATTATCCAGAAAACCAATTATATTTTTAGCCATTTTGATGCTATCAGGGACGGAAACTCGCGTAACTTTAGCCTCAAAAAGCTGTTGATACCCTTGTGTACCCAAAGGCTGAAGTCCATAACGTTTAAAATGCTTTTCGATATAGCGCGCAGCCTTATCGAGCTCTTTACTTCCGGTTGCCCGACCTTTCATTTTGTCGGATGCAAGAAAAGAAATATGTTTTTTAAGGTTTTTAGTAGCAATCTCCTGGGAAAAAGCGGAGCCCGAGAAAACAAGAACAACCAGGAATACAAGTAATTTTTTCATAATAAATTTAGGGTTACATAAAAAAAGCCGTAAACCCTAAGCCTATAGTAACTATACAACTTAAAGCTTACGGCCTTACTGCCAAAAGCTACATATTTTAATCTTCTAAAATCTCACTATGCACACTATCTTCCTCTTTGTGCTCCTCTTTGAAGTACCTTTTCTGAAACAATAGGATAAGAACAACACCTACAGAAATTGCCGAATCGGCAATATTAAAAATCGGTCGGAAGAACAAAAATTCTTCGCCACCCCAAACAGGCACCCAAGAAGGGAAGGTGCCGCTAATCAGCGGGAAGTACAGCATATCCACAACATTTCCGTGTAAAAATGAGCCGTAACCCCCTTCAGCAGGAAATAAAGATGCTTTTTCATAGAATGTACTTTCACTAAAGATCAGACCATAGAAGGCGGAATCCAAGATATTCCCTAAAGCACCAGCAAATATTAAGGCTACATTAAGAATAAAACCACGGTTATATTTATTCTTAATCATGTAATGCAAACCATAACCAATCCCGGAAACGGCTAAAATACGGAACACACTTAAAAACAACTTGCCATATTCACCGCCAAACTCCATGCCATAAGCCATGCCTGGATTTTCGATAAAATGAATAAGAAATTTATTGCCCAAGACTTTAAAATCTTGACCAATAGTCATGTTAAGTTTTACCCAGAATTTAGAAATTTGATCGATTAATAAAATAATTACAATGAGAGAGATGGGTCTTGTATAGCCTTTCATATAAATAGTAAAATTGGGTTGTCGACCCTGAGGACGGCAACCCAATGGGGTAAATCTTTAATATTGTTTGTTTTTTGCTTCAATGCTTAAAGTCGTATGTGGAACAGCTTTTAACCGTTCTTTTTGAATCAACTTACCCGTTTCTCTACAGATACCATAAGTTTTGTTTTCAATACGCACCAAGGCTGCCTCCAAGTTATCGATGAATTTCTTCTGACGGGCCGCAAGCTGATTGGTTTGTTCTTTCTCCAACGTTGCTGATCCATCCTCAAGAGTCTTGTAAGTTCCTGCAGTATCATCCGTACCATTTGCATTGCTATTGCTTAACGTTGATGTTAAAGCCAATAATTCCTCCTTTGCGATACGCAATTTTTCTAAGATAATATCTTTAAATTCTTGCAGTTCAGTATCGCTGTACCGTGTTTTTTCTGTATTTTCTCCCATACTTTAGTTTTTTTCGATTAACACCTTGATCTTTTGGTCTTCGATCTCGATATAATCCGCTGTAACGACATCCGTTACAAAATTTATTGAATCAGCTAATATCTCGGTGCAAATATACGATAAATTATTGTTGGCAGCTTGCGTAAGCATATTATTTTCTTGTAACTGTAGCTTAATTCTGTCAGTCACTTCGAAGCCTTTTTCCTTACGCAGGTTTTGAATACGATTTATAAGCTCCCTTGCGATACCCTCCTGTTTTAGTTCTGCTGTTATCTGCACATCCAAAGCCACAGTAAGGTTGCCTAAATTTGCCACCTGCCATCCGGCTACATCCTCAGCGATAATTTCAACATCAGCAAGCGTAATACGGTGTGCTGTTCCCGCTATCAGCAAATCGCCCGCTTTTTCTAAAGCTGCAATCTGTAATTCTGTAAAAGACTGTATAGCAGCACTAACCAACTTCATATCTTTACCCACTTTAGCCCCCAGCGCCTTGAAGTTAGGTTTAATTTTTTTCTTTATTATACCCGCTGTATCCGTAATAAACTCAATATTTTTGATGTTTGTTTCGGTTAAGATTAAATCCTTTACCTTCTCCACCTTCTCCTGGAAAGCGGCATCCAATACCGGAACCAATATTTTATTTAACGGTTGGCGCACGTTGATGCTGCTCTTTTTGCGCAACGACAACGTTAATGAAGAAATATCTTGTGCTAAGGCCATGCGTTCCTCCAGATCCTTATCAACCAAATCAGGATGGTAAGTAGGGAAGTCGGCAAGATGTACCGATTCAAACTGCTCTTTGTTGGTCGCAGCATTTAAATCCAAGTACAACTGATCGGCAAAAAACGGCGATATAGGCGACATTAATTTGGCAATGGTATCCAAACAGGTATATAATGTTTGATAAGCCGATATCTTATCCTGGCTATAATCACCCTTCCAAAAACGACGGCGGCATAAACGAACGTACCAGTTGCTCAAGTGCTCATCTACAAAAGACTGGATAGCACGGGCAGCCTTTGTAGGCTCATAATCGGCATAAAAACTATCCACCTCCTGGCTTAAGCTATTCAATAAAGAAAGGATCCAACGGTCGATTTCCGGTCTGTCTACCAAATCAATTTCGGGCTCTGCATAACTAAAGTTATCAATATTAGCATAGAGCGCAAAGAACGCATAAGTATTGTATAAGGTACCGAAGAATTTACGACGAACCTCATCCAAGCCCTCCTCGTTAAATTTTAAGTTATCCCACGGCGCTGCATTACTAATCATATACCAGCGTGTAGCATCGGCACTATACTTTTCAATGGTAGCAAAAGGATCGACACCATTACCTAGGCGTTTCGACATCTTGTTTCCATTTTTGTCCAACACCAAACCATTGGAAACCACATTTTTGAAGGCAACAGAACCACGTACCATGGTCGAGATCGCGTGTAGAGTAAAGAACCAGCCACGCGTCTGATCCACCCCTTCGGCAATAAAATCCGCAGGGAAAGCATGGTCATAAGCCTCCTTAAACGGTAAGGCATCGCCATTGGCCAATTTATCATAATCTAACCCCCATTGCGCATACGGCATAGCACCCGAATCAAACCATACATCGATTAAGTCCGGCTCGCGGAATAATTTCTGTCCAGCTTCGGATACCAACACAATATGATCCACATAAGGGCGGTGTAAGTCCAGTTCTTCCGTTCCAAATTTTGCCAAATACTCACTGTTAATAGCTTTTTCAGCATCGGAGAGCACATCTGAGGTTAAAGAAGACGTTAAGTACGCTTTCAATTCCTGCATAGAGCCGATACAAACCTCCTCATTTTCATCTTCCGAACGCCAGATTGGCAACGGCGTACCCCAATATCTCGAGCGCGAAAGGTTCCAGTCCACTAAATTTTCCAGCCAGTTACCAAAGCGTCCAGTTCCTGTCGCTTCAGGTTTCCAGTTAATTGTTTTATTTAAGGCTACCAGTTGCTCCTTCACAGCAGTAGTACGAATAAACCAGCTATCCAATGGATAATATAATACCGGTTTATCTGTACGCCAGCAATGCGGGTACGTATGTTCATATTTTTTAACGTCGAAAGCCTTGTTATCCTCTTTCAACTTAATAGCGATTAAAACATCCGTAGGGCGGAAATCTTTATCTGCGCGTACCGAATCGGCATAATATTCATCTTTAACAAAGCGGCCTGCGAAGTCGGTTATTTCCTTTACAAAGCGTCCGGTACGATCTACTGTAGGCACCTCCTTACCATTTTCATCCTTCACCATGATGGGCGGAACACCATTTTCCTTCGCCACCCTAAAGTCATCCGCACCATAAGTAGGCGCAATATGTACAATCCCCGTACCATCTTCAGTCGTAACAAAATCACCCGGAATAACGCGGAAAGCATGCGCTGTTAACTCCTCAGAAGTGATATACGGCAACAGCTGCTCGTAGCGCAATCCCACTAAATCAGCCCCTTTAAATTCAGCCGCTTTTTCCCAAGGCACAATTTTATCGCCCACTTTAAAATCCTGGAACGATGCATTTTCACCCTCCGCTTTAAAATGCTTTGCCAGTAAGTTATGTGCTAAAATTACCGATACAGGTTCGCCCGTATACTGGTTGAAGGTACGTACTTTAACATAATCTATATTCTTACCAACCGCCAAAGCCGTATTACTAGGCAACGTCCAAGGAGTTGTTGTCCACGCGATAAATGCCAAGTCCTCCTCTTCCGACTCCAATAATATAGGCATCATAGGGTGAAGCTGCTTTTTATCAAGCCTGAACTCCGCAACGATAGTTGTATCCTTAACATCCTTATACGTGCCCGGTTGGTTCAGCTCGTGCGAGCTCAATCCCGTTCCTGCGGCAGGCGAGTAGGGCTGAATGGTATACCCTTTATATAATAATCCTTTTTTGTATAAGTCCTTTAATAAGAACCATAACGTTTCGATATATTCATTTTGGTAGGTGATATACGGGTTTTCCAAGTCTACCCAATAGCCCATTTTTACAGTCAAGTCGTTCCAAAGGTCAGTATACTTCATTACCTCCTTCTTACACGCATTGTTATACGCTTCCACGGTAATTTTAGTGCCGATATCTTCTTTTGTAATCCCTAAAGACTTCTCTACAGCCAATTCAATTGGAAGGCCGTGGGTATCCCAGCCGCCTTTACGTTTTACTTGGAAGCCCTTTAGGGTTTTATAACGGCAGAAAATATCCTTAATTGCGCGGGCCATAACATGGTGAATGCCTGGCATACCATTTGCTGAAGGTGGCCCTTCATAAAATGTGTATGGCTTGTTCGCTGGTCGATTCGAAATACTCTTCGCGAAGATGTTTTCTGCGTCCCAACGTTTTAATACCTCCTTGCCGATTTCCGGTAAATTTAACTGCTTATATTCCTTGTACATCACGTAATTATAAATCAAATTTTAAAGGTTGCTAATTTAATGATTAAAAAGGAAAGCTAAAAGCCTGCAACGCTTGTTTATTGTAATCTTGGAGCCTTTGCCGGGGTATTAGCTGAAATTAAGTGCTTTTATTTGGTATAGCGTATTGGCAGGAAGGTTTTTAGGCTGTATTTGGCGTAAAGGTGTTTTATATTGCAACATGCTGATTGTAAATAGCAGCATCAACCGGTAAGTATACCGCAAAAAAGGGGCTTCTATAATTTAGAAGTCCCTTTTTTACAACAGTATTATGTAATAAAAATTAAGCAGAGAAACTGCTGCCACAGCCACAAGTGCTGCTTGCATTTGGATTGTTAAAGGTAAAACCTCTAGCATCCAATCCATTTTTAAAGTCTATTTCCATGCCGGCAAGGTACATACCATGCGCTTTGTTCATAAACAAACGGATACCCTCTATAAAGTACTCGGTATCGCCATCTTTCTTTTGGTCGAAACCAAGGATGTAACTCATTCCCGAACAACCACCACCTTCAACGCCCACACGTAACCCGAAGTCGGCACCAATTTCTTGTTGGTCGATTAGTTTCTTAAGTTCGCTCAAGGCCCCCGCTGTTAAGGTTACAGGAGCTGCTGATGTTATATTTTGTGTACTCATAGTTAACGGCTTTACTAAATTTTCAATGCAACAAAATTACATAAAAAACAAGAGATTAGGTAAGATGAAATATTTTTGACAATTTTTCAACATTAAAACCAGGAAAACGCATGTTGCGGTTTAAAATTGATAAATCTGCAATAGACGCTATATTTTCGAAAAGAAGTGCTAAAGAATTCCTTTAAAAAATAAGATTGTCGTATATTTGCGTGAAGAAATAAATATTCTCCACACCCAATAAAAAATATAGATAATAATGGAAAGAGATCAAGCTATCTTTAATCTTATTGCAGATGAGCTAAAACGTCAAGAAGAAGGCATTGAGCTTATTGCTTCAGAGAACTTTGTAAGTAAGCAGGTAATGGAAGCTGCAGGTTCGGTATTAACGAACAAATATGCAGAAGGCCTTCCAGGAAAGCGTTACTATGGCGGTTGTGAAGTTGTCGATCAAATTGAGAACATCGCTATCGATAGAGCAAAACAATTGTTCGGAGCAGAATGGGTTAACGTTCAGCCTCACTCTGGTGCACAAGCAAATGCTGCGGCATTTTTAGCCATTCTTAAACCTGGTGACAAGATTTTAGGTTTTGACCTTTCTCACGGCGGTCACTTAACACACGGTTCTCCGGCAAATTTCTCTGGAAAATTGTACCAGCCATTGTTTTACGGCGTGAAAGCCGATACTGGTTTGTTAGATTACGAACAATTGGAGGAAACAGCATTACGTGAAAAACCAAAAGTTATTATCTGTGGTGCTTCGGCTTATTCTCGTGATTGGGATTATGCACGTATTCGTGCCGTTGCAGATCAAATAGGTGCGCTTGTTGTGGCTGATATCTCTCACCCTGCAGGTCTTATCGCACGCGGTTTATTAAACGACCCACTTCCACACTGTCATATCGTAACAACTACGACCCACAAAACACTTCGTGGTCCTCGTGGTGGAATGATTATGGTAGGTAAAGACTTCGAAAATCCTTGGGGTTTAACGAACCCTAAAGGTGAAATACGTACCATTACACAATTGTTAGATCTTGCCGTTTTCCCAGGTATTCAAGGCGGCCCATTAGAGCATACTATCGCTGCTAAAGCAATCGCTTATGGGGAGGCTTTGACAGACGATTATTTGAGCTATGTAAAACAAGTTCAAAAGAATGCACAGGCATTAGCACAATTCTTTGTGGAGCGCGATTATAACATTATTTCTGGTGGTACCGACAACCATTTAATGTTGGTAGATCTACGTAATAAAGATATCTCGGGTAAAGAAGCAGAAGCTGTTTTAGGTTTAGCAGGTATCACAACCAATAAAAATATGGTTCCTTTTGATACACGCTCACCATTTGTAACTTCAGGTGTACGTTTCGGTACTGCAGCTATAACTTCGCGTGGTATTACAGAAACAGAAATCGTTCAGATTGGTGCTTTTATCGACGAGGCATTGCAAAGCCGCAATAACGAAGCGCAGCTGGCTAAAATTCATGATAAAGTGAAGGCTATGATGGCAGAGTTTCCATTGTACAAATAGAAATAAAACGTATTATTTATAAAAGGGGGAGCTGCAAATTATGCAGCTCCCCCTTTTTTTATTTTAGCCCTTACTTGGTACAATTTTTGTTATAAAATGTGAAGAAATGTTAAAAGAAATCGCTTATTTTGAATAAGCGGTATTTTTGACCTACTTTGGATAAATAATTCAGCAGTTATACTAATTTTACATATTTAAGTACACAAAAGCCTATCGAAACACACTTACTCTTTTTTTGTTTTTGAACTCTAACTTATAATTAGGGAATTATTATGGGAATTATAGAAAAAAAGACCGATCAAGAATTGATTAAAATGTATATGGATGGGGACGAATGTGGCCTAAAGACATTGATTGATCGGCATAAGAGTAAGATTTATACCTCTATTTATATTCGTACCCAAGATGCATACTTGGCAGAGGATATTTTTCAAGAGACTTTTATTAAAGTTATAAATACGATTAAATCGGGTCGATATAACGAAGAGGGTAAGTTTTTACCTTGGGTAATTCGAATTGCTCATAATATGGTGATTGACCATTTTAGGAAAGAAAAACGCAGCCCAACTGTTGTAAACAGTGATGGATATGATATCTTTGAGGTTTTGGATTTTTCGGAAGAAGATTCAGAGCGTAAACTGGTTAAGCAGCAGATGGATGTAGATTTGAAAAGACTTATTCAAAAACTTCCGGACGACCAAAAAGAGGTGCTTATTATGCGTTTGTTTTGTGATATGAGCTTTAAGGATATTGCGGAGATTTGTCAAGTTAGTATTAATACCGCTTTGGGCAGAATGCGCTATGCATTAAATAATTTACGCCGTATGATCGATAATCATAATCTTGCCCTTCAATTTTAAGAAGCACGTTTAATCCAGATAAATCAACTGAGGAAGCTTTTGCTCTTTTAACTTCAAAAGAGCAAAAGCTTTTTTTTTAGGGTTTAAAATTTAAGCTTTTGCGAGACAGTCTGTCTCTAACCCAGGTAAAAATGACTTTTTTCAGATGTTGCCTTCCGCTTTGGGAGCCAAAATGACAGGTTTTTTTAGTAATTTAGGGTTTTGGAATTATAGTTGATAATACCTTTAAAAGCATACTAAATCGAATATTTACGTAATTTTTAAGATATGACAATTTGGATTTTATTAATTGGGATAGGTATAATCAGTTGGATTGTACAGACAAGGTTTAAGAATAAATTTAAGAAGTACTCGGAAATGCCGCTGACCTCAGGTTTATCTGGCGCTGAGATAGCACAAAAAATGCTACACGAAAATAATATTTATGATGTAAATATTATTTCTGTAGACGGGCAACTTACCGATCATTATAACCCTGCCGACAGAACGGTAAATTTAAGTCCGGAGGTATACCATGGACGTAGTGTTGCGGCGGCAGCTGTCGCGGCACATGAGTGTGGTCACGCGGTGCAACATGCTACAGCCTATTCATGGCTACAGTTTAGATCCGCTATGGTACCTATTGTAGGTTTTTCGTCCAAAATTGTATCCTTTACTTTAATGATAGGCGTTATCCTGGCGATATACTCGAAGTCTTTTCTATTATTGGAAATCGGCGTTGCAGCTTTGGCAATAACGACATTGTTTAGTTTTGTAACCCTTCCGGTAGAGTTCGATGCATCAAACCGTGCATTAGCTTGGTTGGACAGATCCAATGTTACCCCCAACAGAGAGGAACATGACGGAGCGAAGGATGCTTTAAAATGGGCTGCAATGACCTATGTTATTGCTGCACTATCGGCCTTAGTAACGTTATTGTATTATGCTAGTATTCTTTTTGGCAGAAGAGATTAATCGTATAATAATTTAATAGTTTTCTAAATTTTAAATTTAAGCGCTATTCTTTCTAGTAGCTATAGCGCAAACAAAAGCTGCCCCCCATTATTGGAGGGCAGCTTTTTTAAATAGAAGGTATAAGCTTATAGTTTAGCGGTGTTGCTAAGAATCAGCGTTGTTGGAATGGCTGCAAGCCAAAGATTTTTGTTTTGAAAAAGCTGCGTCCAACTGTTTTTACTAAGCAGCAATAAATCCATGTCGGTAAATGTTTCTGCATCAATCTCCTGGTTCAGGCGGAATGTAATATGGTTAGGTGCCGTTTGTTCAATATTGCGTAGCAATTCATAACTCTTTTGATCCTGCGAGACGATTTGATTTAAGTCCAGTATCGTGACATGGGATCCACTGTTATGAATGAGCTTTTGCGCATATTCCAACAACGGCAAATCTGCTTCCGTAAATAGGGTTAAGAGTATACGATCAAGCTTCTTTAACTCTTTGTCAATCAATATTCCTACCGGGATTTTACACTTATGGATAATCTGAATGGTATTGTCTGAAAAAACACCCGTGTTTAGGATATTTTGTTTTCCCATAACCTGATACATCAGCTTTTCAGGGTTGATTATTCGCGTTGTAAATCCTAGTATACGGCCTAACACAGAACCATCATAAATCGACTGTCCTACACCGATCAGCAAAAGGTCATAATGCCCTTCGTTAGCAATTTCAACAATATCAGCCTCTATATTACTTGAAGCCTTAAAAAAGGTCGCCATAGGTTGGTTTAGAAGTTGCGATTCGGCAGCGATAGGCTCAAAACTTTCCTTTTCATATTCGGCGATATTAAACTGATGCAGATTTTGCGTTGACGTGAGGTGCATCGCCGTAATAGACGAGCTTTTATCTTGTTTTTTTACCAAGCCACTTGCCAGGCGCAATAGCGAACGCCCCCGTTCCGGGTTACCAAAAGAAATTAAAATATTGTATTTATTAAGCTGGCTTACGCCATAGGATGTATCCTCTTCTTTATCTTTAAAAATTTTGTTGAACAAATCCAAGGCTGGGCCGGTCATAAACGTGGTTACCAAAGCCATAATTACCATCATAGCAAATATTTCAGGCCCTAACACACCAAGATCATAGCCTATATTTAACACCACCAGCTCCATTAAACCACGGGTATTCATGAGTGCACCAATGGTTAAGCTATCCTTCCAATTTTGCCCTACAAATTTTGCTGCCAAGGCCGATCCTACAAATTTCCCGATTACGGCGACTAGAATAATCAATCCGGTGATCTCCCATAAGTAAGCATCATTCAGCAGGCCAATTTGTGTGCGTAAGCCTGTAAACACAAAAAATAAAGGTAATAACAAAACCAAAGCCACATCCTCTACTTTTTCGATGAAGATATTTCTAAACTTCATATTCTCAGGCATGATGGCGCCGGCCATAAATGCACCAAATAAAGCATGAATACCTATGACCTCGGTTAAGTACGCAGAGATAATTAAGGTTAAGAAAAAGATGGCGACGATAGGTTTGCTAAGGTTCTCGCGTGTGGAGTGCAGATCGCCGATACGTTTTAAAAACGGGCGCACCACCTTTATCATCACTAAAACATAAACCACGGCCAGTGCTATAATGTACAACGAACTTACAAAAGATCCGGCTTTAACGATAGCGATTACTGCGGCCAAAATACACCAAGCCGTGATATCATCGGCGGCAGCACAGGTAATAACTATAGTGCCCAATTTTGTCTTTTGGAGGTTGCGTTCTTGTACTATTCTTGCTAATACCGGAAAGGCTGTAATACTCATCGATATGCCTATAAACAAGGCAAAAGAGGAGAATTCTATGCCCATCGGGGAGAAGTTTTCGTATATAAAATACGCTAAGCCCACGCCTAAGGCAAACGGAAATACAATACTGGCATGACTGATAACAACGGCATCATGGGCTTTGTTTTGCAATACTTTTAAGTCTAGCTCCATGCCAATCACAAACATAAAAAGAATAAGCCCGATCTGGCTTAAAAATTGGAGGTTGCCCAACGATTCAACAGGGAAAAGTAAGGCTGAAAATTCGGGGAAATACATCCCGAAGAAGGAGGGGCCTAGTGCAATACCGGCAAGGATCTCGCCAATAACCGAGGGCTGACCTATTTTTTTAAATAACCAGCCGAAAAGCCGGGCTACTAAAATAATAACGATAATCTGTGCCAAAAGTATGGCCAGGGGATGCTGTAGGTTATGAGCCATAGCGTTTAAAAACTCCTGCCACTGCGACAACGACGATTTATCCGCTACGATTTCACGGTCTACCTCCATAGGCTTCCCAACTTGTAAGATCCAGTATATTAATGCTGAGAATCCACCAATAACGGCAATATAAAAAAAACTACTTTTAAAATTCTTCATCCAAAGGCTGCGTTAAATGCGAAATAGACCAATATTAATAAAAAGGTATAAGCAATTTGAGCGCACAGAAATAGAATTGTAATAAAGCGGTCTTTTTTTGTAACGTGCCTAAAGGGCTAATTTTTGTATAAAATCCGTCCGGTATTTTTCTCCCAAAGTAAAATCTATAAATTTTTGATCGACGACAAGGGTGCTCGAAATAAGGTCGTGAGAGAAGGAGCGAACAATGTTCATGGCGATAATTTCCTTCTTATTTATTTGGCAGAACTTCGCAGCAGGAAGCTGCTCCATGAGAGCCTGTAGGGAAATATTTTTTGCTAGAATATCTTTTCCAGAATTTAAAGATATGGTCTTATCCCGACTGTCTTGGCTGGAGGTACGGATGTATAATATCTGATGAAAATAGAGTATGTATTTCCCGATATTTGTATTTAAGGTAATAAAATCTGCTGTAGAACTGCGGCTTCTCTGGTAAAATAAAATAGCCTTTTCTACAGCTATGCGTAGGCGATCCAGCTGTAGCGGCTTCCGGATATAATCGATGGCATTCAGATCAAAAGCGTCTGCAGCATACTCACTGTAGGCTGTAGTAAAGATAATAGCTTTGTCGGATAAAGTTTTAGCAATCTCTAATCCCGAAATTCCAGGCATTTCGATATCTAGAATGGCGAGATCAAACTCCAATGTCGGAAGATCTTCCATAAATCGCGTTGGACAATTATAGATTTTTACAATTTCCAATTCCGGAATCTGCTGTCCTAATAATTTTAAGTAAGTAAGGCTTGGCAGCTCATCATCGAGCAGCAAGCATTTTAGCTTTGTGTTCAAGTAAATCTATTTTTAAATGTGCAATATGAACATCATCTTCGATAAATTTATCGAAAGTAAAGTTATCCTTGTAAATAATCTCTAGGCGTTGTTTTAAGATATTGGTGCCATAGCCGTGGTTTTCTTTTTTAAAGGCTTTTTTTTCCGATACCTTATTGGCAACGGTTAAGGCGAAAATATTGTTTCTGAATTCGAAGGTTATGGCGATGAACGAGTTTGCACTTTGCAGATCTGCATGTTTAAAGGCATTTTCAATAAGATCTATGGAGATTAATGGCGCCATCAGTTTCTGGTTCAACAGTGGCTCGTTGTCGTTTATTAATCTTTTAAGCTTCAAATCAAAAAAAGGGCTTAATTTAATTTTGTATATCTCAATAAGACTGGCTGCAAAGTCAATTTCTTGGCTGGGGCTTACATACTTACGTTTGCTTTCGTATAGAATATAGTCTAAAACATTAGACAGTGAATCTAAGGAATGATAGGTTTGGTAGGCATGCGACTGTATCGCATTTAAGACATTTTTAAATAAATGTGGGTTCAGCTTATAGTCGATATCCGCAAGTTGTATAGCCTGTATTTTGTCTTCTGTATCCTTCAGGACCTTCTCCAGTTTTGCTGTTTTCAGTTTTTCTATTCTCCATTGCCTATAAATATAGCTAATACCGAGCAACAGTATTAACCAAATAATAAGCGCATATATATTGATATGAATTGAGATATTGTCCATAGGCGATCTACAATAAGGTATATTTCAAAATTACATTTTTAATCTGTAAAAAGAGCTGTGAAATTGGACGAGTACGAATGCTAAATATTTTGTAACTTTGCCACTTAAGAAAAAATTCAATCGATAGAATATGTTTTCAAATCTTCAGGATAAGTTAGATAGAGCCTTTAAAGTATTAAAAGGGCAGGGAAATATTACCGAAATCAACGTCGCTGAGACGATGAAGGAAATTCGTAAGGCATTATTAGATGCCGATGTGAATTATAAAACGGCTAAAACATTTACCGATGAGGTAAAGCAAAAAGCCTTAGGTGAAAATGTACTGACCAGTATCTCGCCAGGACAGTTGTTAACGAAAATCATGAACGATGAGTTGACAGCCTTAATGGGGGGTACGGTGACAGATGTCGATTTGTCGAAAAACCCTACTGTAATCCTTATTGCAGGTTTGAATGGTGCGGGTAAAACCACATTTACCGGTAAATTGGCGAATTACTTGAAAGACAAAAAAGGTAAAAAACCATTGTTGGTGGCAGGCGACGTTTATCGTCCGGCAGCGATAGACCAATTGGAGGTTTTGGCCGGACAGGTTGGGGTGCCCGTGTATGTAGATCGCGAATCTACCGACCCTATTGCTATTGCCAAAGCAGGTGTTGAGGAAGGTAAACGCAATGGACATAATGTGGTAATTATCGATACCGCTGGTCGTCTGGCAATTGATGAGGCCTTGATGAACGAAATTACCGCCGTTAAAGAAGTTACGCAGCCACATGAAATTCTGTTTGTGGTGGATGCGATGACGGGGCAGGATGCTGTAAATACAGCCAAAGCTTTTAACGATAGATTAGACTTTACCGGTGTTGTTTTAACCAAATTGGATGGTGATACCCGTGGTGGGGCAGCCTTGTCTATTAAGTCGGTGGTGAATAAACCTATCAAGTTTATTGGTACGGGAGAGAAAATGGAGGCTTTGGATGTTTTCTATCCAGACCGTATGGCTTCGCGTATCTTAGGCATGGGCGACGTGGTTTCGTTGGTAGAGCGCGCGCAGCAGCAGTTTGATGAAAAACAAGCGGCCGAACTACAGAAAAAAATCCGTAAAAATAAATTCGATTTCAACGACTTTAGATCACAAATCCAGCAGATCAAGAAGATGGGTAATATGAAAGACCTTATCGGTATGATTCCAGGTGCCGGAAAAGCGTTGAAGGATGTAGAAATTGAAGATGATGCTTTTAAACCTATTGAAGCAATTATCGACTCTATGACACCTTTCGAAAGAGAGAACCCAGATGTGATAGATCAGAAGCGGAGGATGCGTATTGCAAAAGGTTCTGGTACGGATATCAACGAAGTTAATAAGCTGTTAAAGCAATTTATGGATATGCGTAAAGTGATGAAGCAGATGTCTAACCCGGCGATGGCAGCAAAGTTAATGCGAAATATGCCAAAAATGCCTGGTAAACCATTCTAACTATTTTTGTATTTTATTGTATTAAATATATAAAGAAGGTGGCCCGTATGGTCACCTTCTTTGCGTTGCAAGGTCGCTGTTTCCCGCTTCCCGTTTCCCCGATTTCAATAGGATGTGGTTAATAGGTATTGGCTTCTATGCTGAAGATGGTTTTTGTGTTTTTAATTTCAATTTTGTTGCTTAATTTTAGAAGTAAAAGAATTTATTGTTAATTTTGCAACTATGGACGACCACCCCACGCAACTCTCCGCATATGGCTCTATCCTCCTCATGGGGATGATAGGATTTTTATTGGTGTGTTTAACCATTTTTTTAGCTAAGATTTTAGCCCCCCATAAGCCTAACCCGATTAAAAACAGTACCTACGAGTGTGGTGAAGAAACGGTAGGCTCTGCATGGCTGCAGTTTAATCCGCGGTTTTATGTTATAGCCTTAGTGTTTTTATTATTTGATGTTGAGCTGATATTTATATTTCCTTGGGCTACGGTTTTTGGAAACAAAGATTTTATACATATCGACAGTAGATGGGGATGGTTTACGCTTGTAGAAATGGCCATCTTTTTATCCATTTTAATCATCGGATTAGTGTATGTATGGAAGCGAGGAGATCTAAACTGGATAAAGCCGAAACATCGGCTACCCGTTACGACCGTAAATATTCCATCCGCTGCTTATAAAACCCTTAATGAACGTATTTACGTAGTTAGAGATTACAAGGCCGTGCCACATTCTGCGCAGCAGGATAGTGCAGCAGCGTCAGCAGCAGCAGCAGCACCGGTTGATACTGCGGCAAAATCTCCTTCTGTAGGGTTTAAGCCTAGATTTAAAAAACCAGGAGCATGAGTTTAGAACAAGAACTGAAATCTAATGGTGTTGTTGTAGCCAAGATTGATGACCTGTTGAATTGGGCTCGATTGTCGTCGATGTGGCCCGTTAGTTTTGGAATTGCCTGCTGTGCCATTGAGATGATGGGCGCAATGGCTGCAACCTACGATTTAGATCGTTTAGGTGTATTTCCGAGGCCTTCGCCGCGGCAAGCCGATGTGATGATTATTGCGGGAACGGTGACATTTAAAATGGCCGATCGTATCAAACGCTTATACGAGCAAATGCCCGAACCTCGCTATGTAATTTCGATGGGGTCCTGTTCAAATTGTGGTGGCCCATATTGGCAGCATGGTTATCATGTTGTAAAAGGTGTGGAACGTATTATTCCGGTTGATGTGTATGTGCAAGGCTGTCCGCCAAGACCTGAAGCACTAATCGGTGCATTTTTAGAATTACAAAAGAAAATAGATAAAGAGCAGATCTTTCAGGATAAGTATTTTGAAGAGACTGTTTAAGTATGAATATAAATTATGGCAAAAGATTTTTATGGTGAGTTACAGTTAGGTATTCTTGGTGGCGGCCAATTAGGGCGTATGCTAATCCAAGAAGCTATTAGCTACAATGTGAATGTACATATCCTTGATCCGGACAAAAATGCGCCGTGTCGGAAGCTGTGCAATCATTTTGAGTGTGGCTCCCTGAGTGACTATGATACGGTTTATAACTTCGGTAAAGACCTGGACATGATTACTATCGAGATTGAGAAAGTTAATGTTGATGCGCTAGAAGCCCTGGAAAATGAAGGGGTAGTGGTTTACCCACAGTCTAGGGTTATTCGTTTGATACAGGATAAAGGGTTGCAAAAACAATTTTTCAAGCAAAATGATATTCCTACATCGGCATTTCAACTGTTTTCAAATAAAGAGTCCTTAGAAGGGGCGAACCTTCCATTACCGTATGTACAGAAGCTGAGAAGAGATGGTTATGATGGTAAAGGAGTAAAAATTATCCGTACAAAAGACGATTTAGCTGGTGCTTTTGAAGAACCTAGTATCATTGAAGAGATTGTAGCCTTTGAGAAGGAGATCGCTGTAATCGTGGCACGAAACGATAGAGGAGAGGTTAAAACTTTCCCTATGGTGGAGATGGAATTTAATCCAGAAGCGAATTTGGTGGAGTTTCTGATATCACCATCGACCTATGGTTTTGAAATCCAGCAGCAGGCCGAAGATTTGGCAAAAAAGATCGCCAATGATTTACAGATTGTAGGTCTTTTGGCTGTGGAAATGTTTTTAACCAAAAACGGCGAAATTCTAGTAAATGAGCTGGCACCAAGGCCACATAATTCGGGCCACCAAACTATTGAAGGGAATTTTACATCCCAGTTTGGGCAGCATTTACGTGCGCTATTTAATCTGCCATTAGGCAATACCGAGGCGCGTTCGAATGCTGTGATGATTAATTTATTGGGTGAAGCAGGATATGAAGGCTTAGCAAAATATGAAGGTGTCGAGGAAATATTAGCTATAGATGGTGTATATTTACACTTGTATGGAAAGAAATACACAAAACCTTTCCGTAAGATGGGGCATGTTTGCATTGTTAACGTAGATCGAGAAACGGCAATCAGCAACGCGCGCAAAGTTCAGGAAATACTTAAAGTTATCGCATAATATTCATGAGTTCACAAACTGTACAAGTAGGCATCATTATGGGAAGCAAATCGGATCTTCCGGTTATGCAGGATGCTGTCGATGTTTTAAAAGATTTGGGTGTTGGTTTTGAGGTTACCATAGTTTCAGCACACCGCACACCGCACCGTATGTTTGCCTATGCCGAGGAGGCAGCAGCACGTGGTATTAAAGTTATTATTGCCGGTGCAGGTGGTGCTGCGCACCTTCCTGGGATGGTAGCATCGATTACACACCTACCGGTTATTGGTGTTCCTGTTAAGTCTTCCAATTC
Source organism: Sphingobacterium sp. Mn56C (assembly GCF_049319645.1). NCBI lineage: Bacteria > Pseudomonadati > Bacteroidota > Sphingobacteriia > Sphingobacteriales > Sphingobacteriaceae > Sphingobacterium > Sphingobacterium sp. Mn56C. Next base: position 51,987 of record NZ_JBMOUC010000007.1, on the reverse strand, counting down.
TATTGACGGCTGGGATTCGGTTTTATCAATCCTACAGATGCCAAATGGTATTCCTGTGGCTACAGTTGCATTAAATGCGGCAAAAAATGCAGGTATTTTGGCCGCACAGATTATAGGTACCACAGATGTTAAGGTTGCAGAAAATATTCTAGCCTTTAAAAAAGGATTAAAAGAGAAAGTCGAGGAAACGGCTCATGAGGTAGAGAACATGAAATTTTAATTCTTTACAGTATACAAAAGGCGCTCAAAACATATTCGATATTTTGAGCGCTTTTTTTATTTGGCCAAAAATTTCTGTACGTAATCGTAGCTCTTTTTGATGCTTTCAAATTTATTCGCCAAATAGATGTCGTCTTGCTCTACGAAAGCATACTGTAAGCCGGCCTCTTGGGCATGCTGTGCAATATTGATATAATCGATATGGCCCGTTCCTACTTCGGTATATTTTATCGTATTGATTAAGCTATCAAAGGGTAGGTTATCCATCTTTTCGCCTATAATTGGGGCGGTATAATTTTTATCCATATCCTTAACATGCCATAAACTAAAACGACCAGGATATTTTTTAAAATAAGATTCCGGACTTAATCCTGCTTTTTCAATCCAAAAGATATCGAGTTCAAAAGTTACCAATTCAGGCTCGGTAAAGGCAATCATAATATCCAGACCTTTAGTGCCGTTAGCAAAATCCCTAAACTCCCAGAAGTGATTATGATACCCCATGGTAATACCAGCCTTTTTCGCTAGCTCACCTGCTTTGTTAAGCTGTTCTGCGGCATATTGGTAATCCTCCACTTTAAGGTTATTTAAGTCATCCATCGGTGTAACGGGCGCAATAACATACTTCTGTCCCAGTTCCTGTGCTATGTCAATATAGCGCTCCACACTTTCCTTATCGGTATGCTTACGACTTAAATACTTACTTAAATCATAATGACCGCTATAGGTCTTCAGGTTATTATCGCTTAATATTTTCTTGAGTTCTAGTGTTTTTAATCCCCAGAATGAATTGTCGGCCAAATTAACACCAAAAGTCTCGATATGGCTATAACCAATTTTAGCAATGGTCTCTAAGGTAAGTTTTGCGTCTTGGGTCAATAAATCGCGCAGCGAATAGGCCTGCAATCCTATATTCGAAAAGGGACTATCGCCTTTTACATTATGCGATGTACATGAGCTGATAAATGAAGATCCTAAATAAGCTCCCAAGGCTCCTATGCCAGCTTTTTTTATAAAATTACGTCTCGATTGCATAAAGGATTATTATAGAATTATATATATATCAATTGAAATTTTACTAAAGATAATAAAATTTTTAGTTTCAATAGGGCATCGTAAAGATTGTCGGAGAGCTCGTTTGCTGGGGTATTGGTTGGCAGCTTACCGGTATAGAAGGTAGTGGGAGAGGGGGAGGGGGGGCAAATAGAAGAGGCTGCCTTTACAAGACAGCCTCTATTCAATTATACGGTCATAATATCTTTTTCCTTCAATTCTGCCAATTGATCAACCTTAACAATATAAATGTCAGTCAATTTTTGAACTTCCCCTTCGCCAACTTTAATTTCGTCTTCAGAGGCACCGTCATTTTTAAGTTTTTTGATGGATTCGTTAGCATCTTTACGGATGTTACGAACACCAACACGGCCTTTTTCAGCTTCTTCTTTTACTTTCTTAACGAGGTCGCGTCTTCTTTCCTCTGTAAGTGGTGGCACCACTAAACGGATAACAACACCATCATTTTGCGGGTTCAAGCCAATATTCGAATCTACGATTGCTTTTTCAATGGTAGATAAAAGGTTTTTCTCCCAAGGTTGAATTACAATAGTACGTGCATCCGTGGTGTTTACATTACTCACTTGAGATAGTGGCGTTGCAGCACCATAATAATCAACATGTATACCATCCAACATCGAAGGCGTAGCCTTTCCAGCGCGGATTTTGGTAAGTTCTGATTCGGTATGCGCAACTGCTTTGGTCATTTTTTCTTTGCAGTCGTCTAATTCTATAGCTATCAGTTCGTTCATATTTCTGTATATTTTTTTCTTAGCTTACTAGCGTGCCAATATGTTCACCCTCAGCCAATTTTTTAAGGTTTCCAGGCTTATTCATATCAAACACAATAATCGGTAAATTATTTTCTTGACATAACGTGAATGCGGTCATATCCATAACATTCAAGTTTTTAGCATATACCTCGGTAAAAGAGATATGGTCATAACGCGTAGCGTTTGGATCTTTTTCAGGGTCTGCAGTATAAATACCATCCACACGCGTACCTTTAAGAACAGCATCTGCATTTATTTCTATTGCACGTAACGATGCTGCAGTATCTGTTGTAAAGTATGGATTTCCTGTACCAGCACCGAAGATCACAATTCTACCTTTCTCCAAGTGTCTTACCGCACGTCTGCGAATAAAAGGCTCACATATTTGTTCCATTTTAATCGCGGTCAACAAACGAGTTTTCAAGCCCACTTTTTCCAACGCATCTTGTAAAGCCATGCTGTTTATTACAGTTGCCAACATCCCCATATAGTCTGCCTGAACACGATCCATGCCTGCTTTTTCAGCACTCAAGCCTCTGTAGATGTTACCACCACCGATAACAATGGCAATTTCTAAGCCCTGTTCATGGATTTCTTTAATGTCTTTCGCGTATTGAGCGACTCTGTTGATGTCAATACCATAATTCTGCTCACCCATAAGGGCTTCACCGCTAAGTTTTAGTAGGATACGTTTATATTTCATGATTGCTTCTTTTGGAATTTTTCCAAAAGTCAAAGATATAATTTTTTTTCCTGCTATAGGTCAGCAAAGTAGGAATTGTTTTTATTTTTTTAATGAATCAATGGCCTGTTGATAATAACGCTCGTACCAAGGTAAGATATTTACAATATCAAAATCCTGTGCTCTACGGTATGCTGCGGCTTGAAATTGCTTCAATCTTTCACAATCTTCTAAGATATAAACGGCATGTCGAGCCATGTCTTCCACATCAGCAACATCGCTTAAGAAACCTGTAACACCATGGACATTAAGTTCGGGTAGTCCGCCAGTATTAGACGAGATAACAGGCACACTACAAGCCATAGCTTCCAATGCGGCCAATCCAAAACTCTCGGAAGAAGAGGGCATCAAGAATAAATCCGATACCGATAATATTTCCTCAATAGCATCCTGTTTTCCGAGGAAACGCACACAGTTGGAAATCCCGAGCTGCCGAGAAAGCTCCTCCGCATTACCACGTTCAGGGCCATCGCCAACCATCAACAGTTTGCTAGGTACCTTTTCGGTTACCTTTTGGAAGATGCGGATAACATCTGTTGTATTTTTTACCTTTCTAAAGTTGGAGGTATGCACTAAAATGCGTTCATTCTCTGGTGCAATCGCCTTACGGAAATGTTCACGTTTTTTATTTACAAAGCGATTTAAGTCGATAAAATTCGGGATAACTTCAATATCACGGGTAATATCAAAAAACTCCAGGGTCTGGTTTTTTAGACTCTCCGATACCGTTGTTACACCGTCTGATTCATTGATGGAAAATGTTACAACAGGCTTAAAACTCTTGTCGCGTCCAACCAACGTAATATCAGTGCCGTGTAAGGTCGTTACTACGGGAATGTGAATGCCGTAAGATTTTAAAATCTGCTTGGCAAGATAAGCGGCAGAGGCATGCGGAATAGCGTAGTGTACATGCAATACATCTAACTCCTCAAAGCGTACCACATCTACGAGTTTACTGGCTAAGGCCGATTCATACGGAGGGAAATCAAAAAGAGGGTATTGAGAAACGGCAACTTCATGATAAAATAAATTCTCCGAGAAAAAATCCAACCGTGCGGGCTGACTGTAGGTAATGAAATGCACTTGGTGACCTTGGGAGGCTAAACCCTTTCCTAGTTCTGTAGCTACGACCCCAGATCCACCAAATGTTGGATAACAAACTATTCCTATTTTCATGAAGTTTTTGTCTTTATATTTACAACAGCCAAAGTTAACTAAGGTTTTACAATCGTTTTGCAATAAAATCGTAAAGTTTATATGAAATTACTAGATCCTGCATTAATACAAAAAGAGTTAATTGTCAAAACTTCCCGTTCGGGAGGTGCTGGCGGACAGCATGTTAATAAGGTGGAGACTCGGGTAATAGTACTTTGGGATTTTTGGTCTTCCAACTTGTTATCGCAAGAAGAGAAAATAGCCGTTCAAAATAAGCTTTCTAACCGGTTACAAGGCAGCGGTTTTTTACAGATCGATGTTTCCGAAAGCCGTAGCCAGTTTACAAATAAGGAGCTCGCTATAAAAAAAATTATACATCTTGTTCAACGGGCTTTAATACCCGTTAAAAAGCGTGTTCCCACAAAAGTACCACGCGCCAAGATTGTTGCTAGGCTGGATCGAAAGTCAAAACATGGAGCAAAAAAATCCAACCGACGTTGGCGCATGGATTAGCCAATACACCGTATAAACTAATCTACGAGTTGCATAAATACAGAATTAGTTTTAGATTCGTGCTTACCGTAAATCTAGGATTATTACTTCGGGCGGCCTTTAAAAGTGGAGGCATGGGGTAAAGAGTTTACCAAGATTAAAGACCAAATTAACGGTCCTTTGGCAGCTTTCAAATTATAGAATACAGCGTGTGCAATATTTCCCGAAAGCTAGAAACCTATAGTTTTGGAGCGCATAAAATATTTAGCAGGAGCTATCTATACATTTGAAAAAAATACAAGGAGACGTTAAAAATTATGACCAGCAGGAAACGATATTATGGATAGTATGATAACTTAAAAATATAGGCTTTATTTTGTCTGCAAGGGCTATATAGGCATGCGCAGGATACAGCGGTAAAATTAAGTTGATCCGTAAAGAACGGCATGTGAGATTGTAAGTGCCTACTAACTAACAAATTATAAATAATAAACTATAAAATATTCAAAGATACTGGAAACCGGGAACATGGCAAACCACTCTTCCTAACAAGCGTCCTGAGGTATACGCGATGTAATTCCTATCCATATCGATTTTTAAAAACAAGAAGTTATGCGTTATTTGAGTTTAGCAATTATTGGTTTTCTATGTATTACACTGGGGGGATGTACGACGTCAAGATTTGCGCGTGGCGGCATTTTTACGCAAGATGTAGATTTGTATTTTAATCCAAAAGAAAAGGTCAATGTTTGGGTTTATGAGAATTACAAACCCTATCCAGACGAGTTGAAAAAAGGCCTACGCATGGATAGTCTATATTCTGATGATAAGGTAGTTATGCAAAGTTTCGATCTTTGGGCCAGAAGAGGTACCAAGATTCTATTTTCAAGTTTTACGACAGGTAGTCCGACATACCACCTGGTGGCCATAACACATCATAAAGCCTCCATAGATACGGCAGGATATGTGCGGAAGACGTATAATAAGGCATATTATTACCAAAAAGACGACAGCCTGGCCAATCAAGTCGATATACGCCATGTGTACATTCCCTATGGTCAGAATAAAGCACTTAGTCTGTTGTATTATACCCAACGGGCACAGCACCAAGCCTGTCCATTCTGTAAGGTAGTATATTTAGCTAATATAAATGCGGAAGAGCTGCAGATGAAGAAAAATCGGTTAATGCAGTGGCAGGTATTTGACACAGAACAGCAACGCCTGGAAGATGTGACGATACCGTTGAAGCGCCTAAAAAAAACGAAGTATATTAAAATTTATGCCGATTATGGCACACAAACAGGAGTTCATGTTTTTAGGATACTCGATAAAAAAGGAAGACAGGAAATGCCCCTAAAACTCGGTCCGAACAACTATTTTGTACATTACCTCGATAAAAGCTATCAAACCATAAGGCAAGACACCATCCAAGTAGAAGCAAAGCATTAAGACAGGATAAAAAAAGCTGCCCTATATAGTTGGGGCAGCTTTGATATTAGGCTAAAAACTCTTTCTCCAAGGCCAAAGGAGTAATATATACTCCATCTTTATACACCCGCATATTACCGCCAGAAATTTCGTCAATTAACATAATCTGCTTGTTGGTTTTGTCGTACCCAAATTCCAGTTTAATATCGTAAAGCTCCAAGCCTTTTTTTGCCAATTCCTCTTTAACGATACCACAGATTTTACGTGTCAATGCTTTAAGTTCCTGGTATAACTCTTTAGATAATATGCCCAGTTCTGCCAAGGTATCCTCCGAAATAACAGGGTCCCCTCTTTCGTCATCTTTAATTGTAACCTCTACTAAGGCATCTAAAGCCTGAGCCTCCTGCGCATATGCCGCATAACGTCTGAAGAAGCTTCCAACCGCTTTATAACGGCAGATAACTTCCAAACCTTTACCCAAGACTTCTGCTTCTTTAACGGTCATGGTAACCTCGTCCAGATCTGCAGCAATAAAATGTGTAGGTATATTAAGGCTATTTAAGCGTTCATAGAAAAACTTGGTCATTTTTAAGCCTGATTTTCCAGCTCCTTCGATGGTAAGGCCAACGGTATTCGCGCCCGGATCAAAAACACCATTTTCACCCGTTACATCGTCTTTAAATTTTAATAAAAAGGTATGATTGCCTAAATCATAAACATCTTTTGTCTTCCCTTGATAGATTAATTGCATGATAGGTTAAATTTTTTGAAGGCGCAAGATAACAAAAAATCTAACTAAACCTGCTTTAAACGTTTTACCTCTCTTTGTAATTGCTCTATTCTACGGACCAAATCTTCGACAACCTCAATACCCTGAATATTAATTTCCAGGTCATAATACCAGCTTGAAAAGCGCTGCAGCTGCGGTAGGTGGTCCTCATGAACAAACTCCTGACTCTCAATCACGATAAGCTCTAATAATCCATTCTGCTGCAAGGCGCGAACGAAAGAAGTTTCAATATGGTTGGATTGACAAATATCAATAACCTTAAATAAATTTGTTGACATAGTATTAGGTATTTAAATCCGCAACTTGTTGGAGTAAAGCCTTCTGATCATCCGTTAGATTGGTCGGCATTTTTATATTGATCTCGGCGTAAAAATCACCATAAGAATCCTGCTGTTTATACCGAGGAAACCCTTTCCCTTTTAATCTTATTTTGCTGCCATTTTGTATTTCCGGCTTTATTTTTACTTTAATTTTTGCGTCTAATGTTTCCACCAAGGCCTCGCCCCCCAATAGCGCCGTAAACAAGTCTATATCCAGGTGGCTATACAGATCATCACCTTTCCGTACCAATTTGCTGTCAGGTTTAATATGGAAAGTAATATACAAGTCGCCTTTTGGTCCGCCATTGCCGCCCTCAGCACCCTGACCTTTCAACTTTATTTTTTGTCCATCCTGCACCCCCGCCGGAATGGTGATACGTATATTCTTGCCATTAACAGCGAAAGTCTGTTGCTGCGTAGTAGCCGCCTGCAGCAACGTAAGTTCAATTTCGGCATTATAATCTTGCCCCCTGAAGGAGCCCCTTCTACTAGAACCAAATCGAGAGCCAAACATCTGTTCAAAAAAGTCGGAAAACTCTCCAGTATCGTAGTTGCCATTGTAGTTAAAATCCGAATCCCCAAAAGGCTGTCCGCCATATCCATGGCCAGCATGCTGTTGCTGTGTTCGTTCATATGTATCGGCATGTTTCCAATGCTCACCGTACTGATCATACTGCTTGCGTTTTTCAGGATCTGTTAATACCTCATTCGCCTCGTTTAGTTCTTGAAATTTCTTTTTAGCAACCTCATCGTCGGGGTTTAAATCGGGGTGATATTTACGGGCCATTTTGCGATATGCTTTTTTAATATCGGCCGGGCTGGCATCCTTATCTACACCCAAAATACTATAATAATCTACAAAGGCCATAAATCAATTATTGGATTTAGTATAAAACAATAGAAACGACGAAAAGTTTTATCAACGACAACAGCTGCATACCTTCTTCAGATATGCAGCTGCAGTTTTTTCAAGCTATGAATTTAAGGAAGTCCTATAAGCGATTATTATTATTTTTTGTTGCTGTCGACAACAATTTTTTTGTCGCGATTGGCAATTTCCCAGAGGGTATAAAAGATAAGTTTTTCACGTTTCACCATAAGTGGAAATTCAATCTTATCTACCGTATCATTCGGGGTGTGATAATCGGGGTGTAAACCCGAAAAAAAGAAAGCCGCAGGAATGCCCTTTTTGGCAAAGTTATAGTGATCCGAGCGGTAATAAAGTTTCATAGGCTCATTTGGATCGTTGTAGGTATAATCTAATTTTAGCTTCGTATGTTCAGCATTTACCTTTTCGGTAATGCTTTGCAATTCCGAGCTCAACTTATCTAAGCCTATGGCGTGGATATAATTGGGGTCGCCAGTTTTAAGATGGATATCATCAATACGACCAATCATATCGATGTTCATATTAACTACTGTATTTTCAAGGGGCACCAAAGGATTTTCAACATAATATTGCGAGCCCAGCAAACCTTTTTCTTCGGCTGCCAAGGCGATGAAGATAAGGCTTCTGCGCGGCCCGTTGCCATCCGCTTTAGCCTTAGCAAATACCCGTGCCAGCTCCAATACAGCTACGGTACCCGATGCATTATCGTCTGCTCCAGGAAAGATAACACCATTGGGTAATATGCCGTCATGGTCATAGTGACCGGAAACGATAACATACTCGTTTTTACGATCGCTACCTTCAATCATTCCCAGTACATTGGGGTCAAAAATACGGTCTATTCGTATCCCCATTTTGCTGTTTACCGTAACGGGGATATGCAAAGCAGCCTGAGGCCCTTGGGCAGCATTTTTTACAAAGGCAGCTAAGGAAGAATTTCCCTTCGCTAAGATTTTATCTGCTGTAGCTTCCAAAATATGTACAACCGGTATAGGCTGCATAGGCCTCCGATTATCATAATCCTTCCCATCGTCCAATGAAATACGCCCTGTAACGTTACGATCGGAACCTTGGTTAATCATTTTCTGTGCGCCTGGGCCAGTGGCTAAAATCATTTTAGGCTTTAGCCTTAGTAAGGCCTGAATACGCTTAAACCTACTTGATGACCATTCAGACTGTTGTTTGCTCTGCGTAAGCAGCGAGTTGCCCTGTGTATCATAAGGCTCCCCCTCATTGATAAGCAGAATAATTTTATCTTTTACATCAACATTTTTAAGTTCATTGTATTTGTCGTCTTGCAAACCATAGCCCACAAATACAATATCCGTTGCGTTGATATCCGAAAAATTATTGTCGGCCGTAACAAAAAAGTCCTTCCCAAAAGCATAATCCTCCTGGCCAATTTTAAAATAATCGACTTGGTATCCAGTGCGGATTAAAGATACCGGTTGAAAGTAGGAGTTATCCGCAGTAATGGTTTTAAGGCCATATTGTTTAAACTGTTCGGCAATATAATCCGCCGCTTTTTTACCACCAGCTTGTCCCGTACCACGACCTTCAAAAGCTGGACTCGCCAATACCGTTAAGTGGGCTTTTGAAGTGCTTTCGGTTATTAAATTTGCATATTTTTTATGTACCTGACCATAAGAGCAGCTGCTCAGCATGGGTAAGATAAAGAGTATAGAGAGTATCTTTTTCATCGTTATCCCATGTTTAAAGTTTAAGCACAAGCAATTTTCCCTACCCGATTGGCATGACGGCCGCCTTCAAATTCGGTGGTTAAAAATGTTTCGGTAATTTTTTTTGCCAGTTCAATATCAATAAAACGTGCCGGTATACAGACGATATTAGCGTTGTTGTGCTGTCTGGCAAGGGCTGCGATTTCATTTTGCCAAGCAATTGCAGCACGTATGCCCTGATGTTTATTGGCGGTGATGGCCACACCATTTGCTGACCCACATACTAAAATACCCAAAGTATTTTCTCCGTTTTCAACCGATGATGCTACCGGATGCGCAAAGTCTGGGTAGTCTACAGAATCCAAGGAATGCGTTCCAAAATCCTTAACGTCATAACCTAATTCTTGTAGAAAAACAATAAGTTGAGATTTGTATTCAAATCCGGCATGATCACTTCCAATGGCAATTTTCATGATATAATGGTTTATGATTTATAAAATTCTTTTTCTTTCTGATCGCGATTTTTCTTCACATTTGCAGATACCATAATACTCAGCTCGTACAAGATAAACATCGGTGCACTTACGGTAAGCATGGTGATAACATCCGCCGAAGGCGTAATCACGGCAGCAATAATTAAAATTATTACAATAGCATAACGACGGCTGGCACGCATAAATTGTGGCGTCATTAAACCTAATTGGGAGAGTATAAATACTAAGATTGGCAATAAGAATACAATACCACAACCTAAAGTTAAGGTAGCAATTGTAGAAAGATAATTGTCGATGGTAATCTGGTTTGTAATCTCACTGCTCAAGGAAACATTCGCTAAGAAATTTATCGATAAAGGTACAACGATATAATAGCCAAATAAAGCGCCAAGCGCAAATAAGATGGTCGCATAAAATACAAAACCACGAGCCGACCGCCTTTCTTTATCGGTAAGTGCAGGTTTTACGAAGAGCCAAATTTCAAATAATAAATAAGGAAAGCCCAAAGCAACGGCCATTAAAAGGCAGGAGTTAATCTGCAACATAAACTGTCCGGTAAGCTCGGTACTTATAATATTGAAAGGGATACGTTCAACACAGAAGCCATCTAAGTGCAACAATGCTCCAACCTTACACATCATCCTGTAGGTCCAAAAATCCAAATTTTTGGGGCCCATAATAATGTCGTTAAATACAAAATCGTAAAAGGAGAAAGCGAGGATAGCAAAAACAATAATAGCAATTACTGTACGGATAATGTGCCAGCGGAGCACCTCCAAGTGTTCGAAGAAAGACATTTCTCCTTCAAGGCTCTTTCCTTTATCTTTTATAGCTTTAATTAGTTCTTTACTTGATGACATAGTTATCGATGAATAGAAAACAAAAATACCATTCTTAAAGATAAGAATGGTATTCTTTTACGATGAAAACAAAATTATTACGCTTCCTCTTCTTCGGCATATTCCGATAGATCGAAAGTTTCCATAAATTTTGTTGTGAAATTTCCTGCTCTAAAGTTTGGATCACGCATTAAACGTAAATGCAAAGGAATAGTAGTTTTCACCCCTTCAATTACAAATTCACTTAAGGCACGTTCCATGGTACTAATTGCCTCTTCACGCGTTTGCGCTACGGTAATAAGTTTCGCAATCATAGAGTCATAGTTCGGTGGAATAGTGTAACCTGCATAAACATGCGTATCTACGCGTACACCATGACCTCCCGGGGAGTGGAAATTTGTAATTTTTCCTGGCGACGGGCGGAAGTTATTGAATGGATCTTCCGCATTGATACGGCATTCAATGGCATGCATGGTAGGCTCATAGCTTTTCCCCGATATAGGGATCCCTGCAGCAACTTTAATCTGCTCTTTAATTAAGTCGAAGTTTATAACCTCTTCAGTAACGGGGTGTTCTACCTGAATACGCGTATTCATTTCCATAAAGTAGAAGTTACGGTGTTTATCGACCAAAAATTCTACGGTTCCGGCACCCTCATATTTTACAGCTTGCGCTCCTTTTATGGCAGCCTCACCCATTCGAGCCCTTAATTCTGGCGTTACGAAAGGTGATGGTGCTTCTTCGACCAATTTCTGGTGACGGCGCTGGATAGAGCAGTCCCTTTCAGAAAGGTGACATACCGTACCGTACTGGTCGCCGATAACCTGAATTTCAATATGTCTAGGCTCTTCAACGAACTTCTCCAAATAAATACCATCGTTGCCGAAGGCAGCGGCAGACTCTGTACGTGCCGAGTCCCAGTTAGGTTCGAAGTCCTCATCTTTATAGATAATACGCATACCACGACCACCACCACCGGCAGTAGCCTTAATGATAACAGGATACCCAATTTCATTAGCCAACTGAATACCCGTTTTAACATCCGGAATTAACCCTGGAGAACCAGGTACCGTCGGTACGCCAGCCTCTTGCATAGTACGTTTAGCCATGGACTTATCGCCCATTTTTTCAATTTGTTCAGCTGTAGCGCCGATAAATTTTATGCCATATTCAGCACATATTGCCGAGAATTTAGCGTTTTCTGCTAAGAAGCCATAACCCGGGTGAATTGCATCTGCATTTGTTAATTCTGCAGCAGCAATAATATTAGGAATATTTAAGTAAGAATCTCTACTTGCAGGAGGGCCAATACACACAGCTTCGTCTGCAAAGCGCACATGAAGACTGTCTCTATCAGCTGTAGAATATACGGCTACACTTTTAATGCCCATCTCGCGACAGGTACGGATAATGCGTAGTGCAATTTCTCCTCTATTTGCTATTAATATTTTTTTAAACATAAAGAATGACTTGAATTAACCTATTTCGCGTATAGGAATCGCTTAATTTAAACTCAAAAAGCTGCTTTACAAAGCAGCTTGAGATTATCTTGGATCAACTAAGAATAAAGGCTGATCGTACTCAACAGGTTGAGCGTCGTTCACAAGGATTTTAACGATTTTACCAGACACTTCTGATTCAATTTCGTTGAATAATTTCATTGCTTCAACGATACATAATACTTTACCAGGTGTAATTTCATCGCCAACATTAGCAAATACAGCCTTATCTGGACCTGGAGAACGGTAGAATGTACCAATCATAGGTGATTTAATGGTAATTAAATGCGCCTCATCATTCGCTGCTGCCGCTACCGCCGGTGTTGCCGGAGTTGCTGTTGCTGCTGCTGCTGCTACAGGTGCTGCTGCCACTGGAGCTGCCGCCACAACAGGAGCTGCAGTAGGGATAGATGCCGTTACGAAAGTAGGTTCCTGATTCGTTTTTATTGTAATCTTGAAATCTTTTTCTTCGATTGATACTTCATTCACACCTGATTTAGAAACGAATTTAATCAAGTCTTGAATTTGTTTGATATCCATACTCATATTACAGTAGGTTTTATGTTTTTTTTAAAAATGTTTAACAATAAAAGGTTTAAATATACGAAAAAAGTAGAAGGCATTAATATGCCCATTTGATGTATATTGAGCCCCAAGTGAAACCACCACCAAAAGCCGCTAGAATTAAGTTGTCACCTTTCTTAAGCTGGTTTTCCCACTCCCAAAGACACATCGGTATTGTTGCGGAAGTTGTATTTCCGTATTTGTGGATATTCACCATTACCTTATCCTCAGGTAGTCCAGCCCGTTCAGCCGTAGCATCAATAATTCTTTTGTTGGCCTGATGAGGAACTAACCAAGCGACATCGTCGGCAGTAAGGTTATTACGTTGCATAATATCATGTGCAACATCCGCCATATTGGTTACGGCAAATTTAAACACCGTTTTCCCTTCTTGGTAAGCGTAGTGCATCCCCGCATCTACGGTAGCATGCGTAGAAGGATTTAAGGATCCGCCACCTTTGATATTTAGGTATTGACCACCCGAACCATCGGTTTTTAAAATGGAGTCTTGGATACCATTTCCCTCCTCGTTAGGTTCTAGGAGTACAACCCCACAACCATCACCAAAAAGGATACAAGTATTACGATCCTGGTAGTTTACTACCGACGACATTTTGTCGGCACCAACAACCAAAACCTTCGTATGTTTTCCAGATTCGATAAATTGAGCACCCGTTGTTAAGCCAAATAAGAAACCCGAGCAAGCCGCTTGAAGGTCGTAACCCCAGGCATTTTTTGCTCCGATTTTATCGGCAAGAACGTTTGCTGTTGCAGGGAACAGCATATCAGGTGTACTGGTGCAGAAGATAATAAGGTCAATATCCGCTGCGGTAATTCCTCTTTTTTTAAGCAATCCATTTACTGCAGGCACAGCCAGGTCGGAAGTCGCTAAACCTTCACCTTTTAAAATTCGGCGTTCTTTGATACCAGTCCGACTTACAATCCATTCGTCGTTTGTATCTACCATTGTTTCCAGTTCCTTATTTGTAAGGATGTAGTCTGGAACATACCCATTTACGGCCGTTATAGCTGCATGAATTTTAGACATATAATCTTAGTTAAAAGCAGATTTGATTTTGTCAATAAATTTAGACTCTACCATATCTTTGGATAGTAATACCATATTTTTTATAGCTTCGGGAGTAGAAATCCCGTGCCCTATAATTACAGGAGCATTAACCCCAAGTATAGGGCTGCCACCGTAGCGCTCATAATTGAAACGATCAAAGAACTCATCTTGAAAACCTTTTTTCAATGTTACTACGTAAAAAGACTCTGCAAGTTTCAACACTACATTTCCTGTATAACCATCACACACATAAACATCAGCATGATCGGTAAACAAATCGCGACCTTCGGCATTGCCGATAAAATTAATATGAGGGTTTGATTTTAATAGAGGGTAGGTTGATATGGTCAGGATATTACCTTTTTCTTCTTCTTCGCCAATATTTAGCAAGCCTACTTTAGGTTTATCAACGCCATATACATGTTCAGCATATAAGCTTCCCAGTAGAGCGAATTGATTTAGCATCTCCGGTTTACAGTCGGCATTTGCGCCAACATCCAATAAAATGCCATAACCACTCTTTAACTTCGGTACATTAGTTGCAATCGCCGGTCTAAGTACACCAGGGATTGTTTTTACACTAAACATAGCACCTACAAACATAGCACCCGTATTGCCAGCAGAAGCGAAAGAGTCAATTACGCCATCTTTTAGCAATTCAAAACCTTTAGCAACGCTAGAATTTGGTTTTTGAGTGATTGCCTTAGTAGGATGTTCGTGCATAGAAATATTTTCTGGAGCATGTACATAATCAAATAAAGCACTATCTACCCCCGCCTCTGTAACACGCTTTTTGCTGTCTTGTTCATCGCCGATCAGGACAATCCGCTGATCATTATTAAGAATTTTCTGTGCTTCAATAGCACCTAAAATTGTGGAATTAGGGGCATAATCACCTCCTAAAACGTCTAAACCAATCTTCATCCGTTATTATTTATCTAAATCAATAATACGTAAAAAACATCCCAAAGTAAAGCAAAATAGTAAAAATTTACGCTTTTTTGGGATGTTTACTTTTAAAGATATTTTCTAGACAGTAGCTGTATTTTCGATAATCAATTTACCGTTGTAGTATAAGTTACCTTCAACTTCATACGCTTTGTGCGGTATATGTACAGCACCAGTTTCTTTACACACCGTTAAAGTAGGTCTTTCAGCTTTATAGTGTGTTCTTCTTTTGTCTCTTCTTGATTTTGAAGTTTTACGCTTTGGATGTGCCATCTCGTATAATGTTTTTTAATTGTTTTTAATATTCTTTAGTGCGGCCCAACGAGGGTCTATGTTTTCTGTTTTTGTCTCTGCGTCTTCCTGATCAGATATACCATTAATTTTGGCCAACATATCAGGGTCACAGGTAATGTTTTTGCCTTGTTCAGCGCATTTTGCGTAATACGGAACCCGAACGTTAATATACTCATAGAGTAGATTCGCAATATCGAGTTCATGCTCGGCTTTATTAAGGATAAGAACTTCTTCCGTTTCTTGATCCCATTCTTCCTGTGTAAATTTTACAATTACACGTTCTTGAAACTCAATGGGAGCAGCGAATTCAGCTAAACATATGTCACAAGTTAAAAAGATGTCTCCATGAATATTGAAATTCACTATCAGCATGTTTTCCTGTTTTTGCAGGGAAACGAGCGCCCGGAGATTACCTTTTTTTACCAATGAGTGCTCATAGCAATCAAAGAACTTATTATCCATGTCAAACTCAAAATCGTGCTTCCCTGCGGCTAAGCCGGAAAAAGGAATTCTATATTGTTTAAGATACTTCACAATCTTGTATTTGAGCCTGCAAAATTAATATTTAAAAACTAAGGATGCAATTATTTTGCAAAATATTTTTAATCTTCCTCCCCATAATATTGGGTTCCGAGTTCAATTTTACTACGTCCTGTTGCCATACGCCATTTATTCGTATCCCGAAGGGAATAGGCACAGCCACAATACTCCTGCATATAAAAACGCTCCCGTTTACTGATCTCTAACATACGCGACGAACCTCCTTTTTTACGCCAGTTGAAGGTCCAGTAATCCATATCAGGATAACGCGATACGGCACGCGCACCACAGTCGTTAATCTGATTCATGTTTTTCCAGCGCGATATCCCCAAGGAGCTGGAAATAACATCGAAACCATTTGCTGCCGCATACTCGGCGGTTTTTTCGAAGCGCATATCAAAGCACATCGTACATCGAGCACCACGCTCAGGTTCATTTTCCATGCCTTTGGCAAGCTCGAACCAGTGGTCTACATCGTAGTCGGCGTCGATAAAAGGGATATTATGCTTTTCAGCGAATCTAATATTTTCATCTTTACGGATGTCATATTCCTTACGCGGGTGGATATTAGGGTTATAGAAATATATGGTAAACTCAATATCCGAAGCGATTAACGCTTCCATAACCTCACCGGCGCAGGGAGCACAGCAAGAATGCAACAATAATTTCTTCCCTTCATTGGGTAAAACCAGCTTTTCGCGGACGAGTTTTTTTTCGCTATCCATGATTATATTCTCCAAGATGCAATTTTACGCAAAAAAAATGAAGGCGAGGAATTCAAGGAGTTTCAAATTATTTATTTTATATCTTTGTAGGTATAACGAAACGATTAGATTTTAATGAAAAACCTGTTTAGATATATAGTATTAGTAGGCAGCTTGGGGCTTACTCTATTTTATGGTTGTAAGCGCGATGATGACGAGCCCACGATTAAAGGAAGGTCGATATCGCGATTGTATATTTCTACTTCCGATTATAACATTAATTCTGGTGCCGAGCCCTTGAATAATGTATTTGTCGTGGACCCTGCGGATACCTTGAATTTCACTAAATTTCAAGGGCAGTATGGCTCTGCAGCAAAAGGAGGGAATATTATCCATTACTCGCCCTTCAATAAAGGGTTGGTTTTTCAAAGTGGAAGGAACGTGCAGTCGGCCATAGACACCTCCATTCAGGTACTTTCGGTTAGCCAGTATGGAGTGCTAGGAACTTCAGGGGTAATCGGAAACAGGCTTTTTCAACAAGTTCGTGGTTTATTCTATACGGTTGTAAATAGCGGCCAGTTAAGTCAGGGGTATTTAATGTTAATTGAAGCCAGCAGCTCGCCGTCCATGTATGTTATCGATCGGGTAACGAGTAAAAGTGGGTACACCGATTATAAGTACCGCATGCCTTTTACATTTCGGCCTTGGGGCATTTATGTAGACAATAACGATGTCTTTGTTACAAAAGCCGACAATAATGGCGGTATTGCGGTATATAAAGACTTTACGTCTATGTTTATAAACGATGGCCCTAAAGAGATAACACGCGAACCCAACTATGTGTTAACCATAAGTGGCGCCAATAATATTCGTGGTATTTCGTATGCTAAAGCCAAAGATATTTTATTTTTAACCGACTATACAGAAGGAAGTGGACAGAACGACGGAACAGGTCGTATACTGATTTTTGAAAAGTTCTCTGAAAATAAAACAACTGGAACTATTACGCCCACACGTATTGTAACAGGGCCAAATACCGGGCTTAAAGAACCCTTAGATGTAGCCGTAGATACACGCGATAAGGGCGAGTTTTTTTATGTCGCCGACCCTAGTGCAAGAGCCGTATTCAGATTTAAAATTTCGGATACAGGCAATGCAGCACCCGACGATAAGATTGAGGTTAAATCAGGGGCATTAAGCCAGGTGCCGCAATCTATCGCTTTGGATACGCGTTAATCCATATCGTCAATAAGATTTAATAAATGGGCAACTTCGGATTTCTTTTCCATGTTGCCTATATTATCATAAGCCGTTTTTAAGTTGCGTAGTACCCGTTTTATAATAGCAATGTTAGAGCAAGGCTGTGTATAGTCGTCAATAATGGGTAGATTAAGCTGTTTTAAGAACGAATAAATATCCGTATGTTTCATAATCTGCCCGCGATTAAAGACATTGATATAAAATAAAGGCGCCTGATTTTCATCATCCAAATACGCAACGATAAAATGCTTCGGTAAATTTACCCCGTAAATAGGGATATCCAATTTCTGGGCTATAATACTATAAATACAAGCCAAGGAAATGGGGTTTCCTTTTTTTGTTTCCAAAACTTTATTGATAAAAGAATTCTGGGGGTCGTGATAATTACTGGTGTTTCCCGATAAGCCAAACTCACGAAAGATAATATTATTCAGTAGTTTCACCTTCTCCATGGGCGTCATATCATAAATCATTTCAAACCAGGCATTACGTCTTATTTCAGCTATCTGAAGCTGAACAGCATTTTCATCTAAGTTGGGGTATTGGTAGCGGCTTACAATAAGCAAACCCTCCAAAAGGTCCTCTTGATTTTGTATAGCCCAAAGCTGCAGCTCATTTTGAACCTGCTCCAATTGGATTTTGTGGATAATATTTTCAATACGCGTTTGGGAAAGTGGGTCAAAAGAAGCCTGCCAATTTTCTTCCAGCAGGGGTATTATCACCGGGCCAGAAGTGATTAATTCCTGTTCAACATGCTGAAAGACCTCCTGGTCGGGGTCTTCCAACAATGCTATCAATGCTTTGATTTCCGTTTCCTTCATAGCCTAAAATAAATAAAACCGTTTTTCTGCGCAAATTGTTTTTATTTTAGTTGTCCATCCAACAGGTTAATGATACGCTTTCCATAGGTAGCATTTTTTTCGGAATGTGTAACTTGTATAATAGTTACGCCATCATCGTTCAGCTGTTTAAAAAGGCGCATAATATCTTCACCCTGTTGCGTATTCAGATTTCCTGTAGGCTCATCTGCCAACACTAACTTCGGGGATACAGCCAGTGCCCGTGCTATGCCAACGATCTGTTGTTGACCACCAGAGAGCTGGTTTGGGTAAAGGTCTTTTTTTCCTACAATACCAAATCTATCCAGCATATCCGCCACAAGCGCTTTGCGTTCACTGCCCGATAGATTCTTGTATATTAACGGTGTTTCAATATTTTCATATACCGTAAGCTCATCAATCAGGTGGTAAGACTGGAAGACAAAACCTACCTGAGACTGAAATAGCTCCTTTCTTTTTTTTTCTTTCAAGGACAGAACATCCTCGTCGCGAAAAAAATACCTCCCCTCATCGGGAACATCCAATAAACCTAAAATATGAAGTAAGGTAGACTTGCCCGATCCCGACGGCCCCATTATAGAGACAAAGTCGCCCTTGGCAATTTCAAGGTTTATATCTTTTAATACAAAGGAGCGTGCCCCTCCAACGGTATACCATTTGTAAATATGTTCTAATTTTAGCATGTTATTTTTGTTTTTATTGTGCGGGAGTAAAAGTATAAATTAAGGCGGTGAAAATTCGCTGTTGCCAACCCGAATACCGTTAAAGGCGAATCCAACACAGCGCCCCCTTCCGGATAACAAATACCCTATTCTTCCGTTTTTCCAAAAAGTCCTTCCGCTGGTATTGGCTACTTAAAACCTTAGACCTGCGGCTGGGAGAGGCCTATTCGTCTCTTAAACTATCCACAGGATTTACCTTTGCAGCCCTTAAAGCTTGGTAAGCAATGGTGCTACCCGCAGCAAAGCATACGATAGCCAAGCCAATAATAAAAGGCCATGGAGCGATGTCTATTTTATAGATAAACTGCTCCAGCCAATGATGCGTAAGCCAATAGGTTAAAGGGATGGCTAATACCGTAGAAAGGAAAATAAGTTGAAAGAAGTTTTTGGATAGCATAGTAATAATATTTGGTATGCTGGCGCCCAAAACCTTACGGATACCAATTTCTTTAATACGTTGGAAGGCAGAAAGGGTGATTAAACCAAATAAACCCATACATCCGATTATTATAGAAACACCCGTACTCAGGTTGATAAGTTTAGACAAATTTTGCTCCTTCGTGTATAATTTTTCAATACTCTCATCCATAAATTTCAAGCTTGGATCGTAGCCCGGGTACAACAGCTGGCATTTTTCTTTAACGCCAGTAAGAATATCCTTCCATGTTTTAGGATCTGCATTTAATTTAAGATGAAAATTTAAATCGTGGCTATTGCCAGGGAGTAAAGCCAAAGGTTCTATGGCTGTATAAAAGTTTTTGGAGTGGAAATCTTTTACTACCCCGACAATAGGGAAAAAGCCATTCCCCGAACCAATATACTTGCCTATAGCCTCCTGCGGATTTGCAAAACCCAAAGCTTGGATTGCACTTTCGTTTAGCAGGTAACCGTTTGTCGTATCGGATGCTGTAATATTGCTGCCCGCAATAAGTGGAATTTCAAAAACATCAATATAGTCGGCATCGATATTTTTCATAAATAGCTGGCTTCTTATAGGTGTTTCTGCATGTAAATCCTTCACCTCAAAGGAGGATGAAAAGTAGCTGTCGGTCAAAGGCATGGAACCTATAGAAACCCCGTTTACCCCCGCTAAAGAACGAAGCTCATGTTTTAATGTTTTTGTTTTTTCACCACTTTTATCTTTATAGAAAACCTCGTTCAACAATTTTTTTGGGAGGTTCAGTGTGACAACGGCATCCTTTTCGAAGCCCATATCCTTATGAACCAGATAGGTAAGCTGTTGCCCAATAATTAAGGCCGAAACGGTGAAAATTTGGGCAATGAAGAATTGAAAAACAATCAATGATTTCCGAAAGTTAAACTGCCCGTTACCCATTTGAAACTGCTTACTATTTTTAAAGATATGTACCGGTTGCACCCGTGTTATGAGCCAGGAGGGGTATAAGGAAGCAAGTACACCTGTCGTTACGAGTAGCATGATGATAATTAGGGCAAAAGTAAGGTTTGTGCCATACGATGCCATACCTGCAGGAATAAGGTCTTTAAAAAACCTAAAGGCTATGCCGTTACCTACAAAAGCAAGGAGTAGGGAGATGGCCAGCGTAATAAATGTTTCCATAAAAATCTGACCTACCAACAGCCTGTTATGACAACCTAAGGTTTTACGCACGGCAATAGCTTTGCTGCGTGCCGGCAGCTGTGCTGTGACTAGATTAATATAGTTAATACAGGCGAGCAACAATATAAAAAGAGCAATACCCACCAAGCCATAAATTACCGTTTTACTGGTTTTACTTGTATCCCAGATATCCAAATGTGTTGCAAAATGTAGCTCTTTCAAATTTGTTGTCACAATTTTCCGATTATACGTATAAGTAGGTTTATTTTCTTTTTTAAAGTATAACCATTTATCATCCGTTATCTTGTTTATTGCAGCTGTGACCTGCGCGATATCAGCGCCTTCTTGTAAAGCAATATAGACCTTATCCGAGCCATGCGTATTTGTCCAGATATTCAAGGGGTAATTTTGGGGCTTCAGGAAGAAGAATTCTGATCCATCAAATTCGGTCGGGAATGCCAACTCATCCACAATACCAGAAACGATTTTCGATAGCGTATCGTTATACACTAACGTTTGTCCGATAATTTGATCAACAGCAAGATTAGGGAAGTACATTTTCGCCTTCTTCGCTGTCAGGACAACGTTATCGGGTTGGCTAAGTGCCCTTGTTTTATGGCCTGCTAACCAGGTGTAAGGTACCATTGAAAAGTATGCCGAGTCTACGAGCATCACCTTAAACAGCTCTTCTGTCGCATCAATTTTTCGGGCTGAAGCCCCTGTTTGCGGCACCCCTACCGATGCGATATTATACTCCCTAAAAATTGGGGCTACCGTTTTTATATACGGTATATCGTCTCGTATAGCCTGGTATAACGGTTTTGGCACCCCGCCATTATAGTCTACCTTCCCCTCATTCGTAAAAGCCGAAGAAAGGCGGTATATATTTTCTTTGTTCGGGACAGCATTTTCGAAACTAAGTTCATAGTTTACGATGCGAAGTACAACCCAACAGATACTGATACCTATGGCCAGACCCATAATATTTAAGGAAGTAAACAAACGAGTCTTCCATAATTGTTGTAATGCAGATTTAAAAATATTCATGGTAACTATAATTCGTTCAGTATATCAAAAATTATTATTCATCGCGTAGACTGTTTATCGGATTTACACCTGCTGTTTTTACCGCCTGAAAACTAACCGTAATAAAAGTTATCAAAAAGGCAAGAAAGGCTGCGAGAAGAAATATCCACCATTCCAGCGTAGTGTGGAATGCGAAATTTTGCAACCAATTATGCATTATCCACCATCCTAAAGGCAGCGCCAATAGCAAGGCCATAGCGACAATTTTCAGGAAGTCTGCAGACAACATCAACACCAGATCAGGAACAGATGCACCGAGGACTTTACGGATGCCAATTTCCTTGATACGCTGTCTAGCCTGGAAAGCCGATAAGGCAAATAGCCCCATGCAGGCAATACTAATAGATAGTATGGAAAACAGGCGCATAGTTTTGCTTGCCTGCTCTTCGGCCTTATAAAGCGCAGCATAGTCATCATCTAAAAAGTGATAATCGAAAGGCACCAAAGGTTTCATTGTTTTCCACACTTTTTCCACACTGTTTATTCCTTCTTGTACCGTTGTTTTGTCGTTGAGCCTAACAAATACCTGCCCGAAGTAGCTATATTCCGGAAATAAGACAATAGGCTTAATTTCATCTTTCAACGAGGCAAAGTTAAAGTCTTTAACAACGGTTTTTATAAAGCCCGAACGACCGTTCAATGCTATTCGTTTACCTATAGCGTCGTTAGGTTTCCAGCCCAGGCTATTGGCCGCTTTCTCGTTTATTATAAAACCATACACCTGTGCATCCGTGGTATCGCGTGCTTGTAAAATATCCGCATCACTAAGGTTTCTTCCGGCAATAACGGGAATATCAAACACCGAAATAAAATCCTTTTCTATAGGTATTGCGGTAACATGAAGTTTGAAATTCTCCATTTTTCCCTCCGCATAATTGATCGAATAACCACCTTGTATATTTACCGGGGAATCATATGATGCTGTGACGCCGGCAACGCTGTTTAATCGGAGCAACTGTTCCTTTAAAGTAGGGATCTCGTTGTCCTGCAGTATATCGCCATCCACTACAAGTACCTGGCTACGGTTTAAGCCTGTGTTAAGCTGCTGAATATAGCTCATCTGTCGGCCGATAATTAACGTACATAGAATAAACACCGTCGTGATACAAAACTGTATTACAATTAAAGACTTGCCAAGGCCGCTGCCCTTAACCTTACCTAGAAAACCACCTTTAAGGGTTGTTTTGGGCTCCAAACCCGTGAGCAGCAAAGCAGGCCATCCCCCAGCAATGGCAGCGATAATGATAGCCAATAAAACTAAAGCGACATAAAATAAGGGCGAGTATCCAAGCTTTAACTGTATATCGGTACCTATATACTGACTAAATATAGGCAGTAGAGCAACCGTAAGCACAATAGCAATAACCTCGGCAATAAATACCAATATAAAGCTATCGAATAGGTACTGCATGAGTAAACGTATCCGACTAGCTCCCAACAGTTTTTTCATGGCAATTTCTTTACCTTTTTCGGAAACCTGTGCTAAGGCAAGGTTTGTAAAATTAACGCAGGCAATACCTATAATCGAAATGGCTAAGATGCTGAATATATAAATGTACAATCGATTTCCTGTACCCAAAGTTTTATGCAGGTGTAAATCAGCGAGCTTATCCATATAAACCCTAAATTGGAAGCCATCAGCGAAGCTCAAAGCGTATTCTTTTTCCAAATACTGGTTAACTTTGCTTTCCAGCGCTGCTGGTTCGGTGAAGGGTTTGAGGCGTATAACTGTCATATCATTTGCGCTTCCCCAGGTTGCTTCTTTGTACCGAGCCAAGTGAGGGTTGGACAACAAGGCATCAAACCGTATCTCGCTATACGAAGGCGGGTTTTCGATGACAGCGGTAACTTTCCACGGCTGTTTATCTATAAGCAAATCTTTTCCGACAGCAGGGCCTTCGGGGAAGTATTTTTTTGCCATATCCGCCGTTAGCACAATCTGGTAGGGGGCGCTCAATGCATGCTCTTTCGTGCCCTGCAGAACTGAGTACGTTAAAATGGATAATAAATCCCTGTCGGCATAATAAAGCTTATTCTCTTTAATCTGTTGCCCCTCATTATCTACTAAGCCCTCGCTATTATACCTATAAATACGAGCGGTATATGCTACCTCCGAGAATTGGGCTTTCAATGTAGGAGCTACCGCTGTTGGTGTTACAAATGTTTGATTAAACTGGCCATCTTCCGAACCTTTGTAACCATAAGATACATACACGATTCGGTCGCTATCTGCGAAAAATTTATCATAGCTGTATTCATGTAGAATGTAAGCTCCCAGTAGCATAAAGCAGGTAATCCCTAAGGTTAATCCCGCGATATTTAGCATAGAAAATCCCTTATTTTTACGAATATTACGCCATGCGGTTTTTATACTATGTATGAACATAATGTATGCTTTAAATGTATTTTGAGTTAAACTACCACGCCATGTTTACGCGCTGCTTTTCTTTGTCTCACTGGCCCATCGACGCACAGTGATAAGCGAAATGGAGTGATTCTGCACGTATGGCAGCCAAGGGTGTCGATAGAATTAGCTGTTTATGGCTGCCGATTCCATAATCACCTGTCCATCGAGCATCCGTATAATGCGATCAGCAAACTTAGCATCATGCTCCGAGTGGGTTACCATAACGATGGTTGTCCCTGTTTCGTTCAATTCGGTGAGTAGGTGCATAACCTCGTTGCCATTACTAGAGTCTAAGTTGCCCGTAGGTTCATCGGCTAATATTAATTTCGGGTTGTTTATAACGGCGCGTGCTACTGCAACACGTTGCTGCTGCCCGCCGGAAAGCTGTTGTGGAAAATGATTTCTGCGGTGCATAATCTGCACTTTTTCCAATACCTCCTCCACGCGGCGTTTACGTTCAGCTGCAGGGACATTGGTATACACCAAGGGGAGCTCCACATTTTCAAAAACCGTTAGCTCATCGATCAGGTTAAAACTCTGAAAGACAAAGCCAATATTATGTTTACGTAAATCCGAACGCTTATTCTCTTTAAACTTAGCGACCTCCACAGCATTAAAAAGATAACTACCTTCGTCCAGATCGTCTAGCAGACCTATAATATTTAGGAGGGTAGACTTACCACAGCCAGAGGGACCCATTACGGCCACAAATTCGCCCGCCTTAACATGTATATTCACCTTATTTAAGGCCACCGTTTCGACCTCCTCGGTACGGTAGTATTTCTGAAGATTCGTTATGTTAATCATATATTCTTTATCCTTAGTTTTTAATCGTTAATTCCTGAATTGTATGGTACAATTCATAACTCGAGATAATAACCCTATCGCCAGCTTTCAGGCCACCAACTACTTCAAAGTATTCCGGGTTTTGACGACCCAGCTGCACCTCCATACGATAGGCTGCGGTACCCGATTTATTCAATTTAAACACCCAGTTACCACTGCTCTGCTGATAGAAACCACCACGCGGTAAAAGTAAGGCTTTTGACTCGTCGCTTAAAGCCAAACGTATCTGTAATGTTTGTCCTCTACGTATGCCAGAAGGCGCGGCACCTAAAAACTCCATATCCACCTGAAAGCGTCCATTGGTAACCTGCGTATATATTTTTTTAATTTTCAATTGATACAGCTTTCCGCCAGTAGTAAATTCCCCTTTAAGATCGGTGAAAATGCGATTTATATAATGTTCATCGATATCTGCGCGAACCTTAAACCCCGTTAAGACATCGATTTGCCCCAAACGTTCGCCTGCATTTTTGTTCTGTCCAATTTCGGCATCAAAAGAGGTCAGTTGTCCGTCTACCGGCGCCCGAAGAATTAAATCACCCACTTTTTTACGCATCAGTTGCAAAGCACGCTGCGTTCTGCTATACGTATCCTGATCTTGTTTTGCCTTTTGTCCCGTAGATATTGAGTCTTGTTTTAAAATCTGTTTGGTTAAAATAATACGTTGCTTTTGGTAATTGTAATCGTTAAACGATTTTTCATATTCCTGGCTTCCAATTGCCTTTTCGGCAAATAACTTTTTGTTTAAACGGTATACACGTTCCGATTCACGTAGGGCCTGTTCCACATCGGCCATCTGGTTGCGGTTGTTTATAGACACCTGTTCGGCATTCGTCCTTGCAATCTGCGCTTGTGTCAATAAATTTAACACCTGAGTTTCCTGCTGCACTAAACTCAGCTCCTGATCGGTATTGGAAAGGCGCATTATTGGGTCGCCCTGTTTTAATACGGCGCCATCTTCAACATATTTCTGTTCAACACGGCCACCAACAGCGGCATCTAAATAAATACTACTTATAGGTAATACAGTACCATTAATTGGAATAAACTCCTGAAAGATGCCTTCTTTTACCTCGGCAATAGTTATGCGTTCGGCATCAATATTAAGCTTTCTGTTGCCAGTTGTGAAGTAATAACTGGCGCCTAATAAGGCCACAATACCCGTCACAGCCACAATTGTTAGAATACGTTTCGGCGTCCACTTCTTTTTTTCAATTTGTCTATCCATTCATGTATGCTGATTAGTTATATACTCGTTTGGTTATAGATAAGCTTGTGCCAAATGCTTAATGTGTTATTATTGAGCGTATTATGTATGAGGCGCTTGCGCTGTTGTGTTCAAAAACGAACAGTGTTTGTGCGTAGGCGAACAGTATTCCGACGTTGTGCAGCCTGCAAGCAAATATCGACTTGTACGTAGGTGGACAGTTAAATGTTCGAAAACGAACACCTTGCTGTGTATAGTTTTGCTGTAAGATGCTGGCTGTTAGTGTTTTTGTTGTTTTGGCATATGCTATGAAGTATAAGTTTTAAAAAAGCAGAAATGAAATACCTCCTCTTCGTACTCTTTTATTGTTGTTTAATTCATTCGGTGAAGGGGCAGGTGGTAGACCTTTCCCTTTCCGATT
Source organism: Sphingobacterium sp. Mn56C (assembly GCF_049319645.1). Lineage (NCBI taxonomy): Bacteria > Pseudomonadati > Bacteroidota > Sphingobacteriia > Sphingobacteriales > Sphingobacteriaceae > Sphingobacterium > Sphingobacterium sp. Mn56C. The sequence continues at coordinate 25,129 of NZ_JBMOUC010000007.1, read as the reverse complement.
GTATTCAGCTGGCCGTACAAAATAATCCTACACTACTGCAGGACGAACTGAATACCCAACGCGATGCCATTCAGTTTAAACAAGCAAAAAATAATCTTTTACCGAATCTGCGCGCAAATATTAATCAGGGCTGGAATCAAGGACGTAATATTGACCCCATTACTAACCAGTATGTAGAGCAGAATTTATCGTCAGGACAACAAGCGGTAAACCTAGCATTACCCCTTTTCGATGGATTTAAAAATTTGCATGAAATACGAAGACGATCCGATGCGCTGGAGGCTGGTAAGCTGGAATACCAGAGTAAGGTAAATGCGTTAAAGCTCGATGTTATAGAAGCGTATTTGCAGGTGCTGATGGCGACAGATATGCTGGAGCAAGCGAAAAAGCAACTTGCTGTTACGCAGGAGCAGGTGAATAGAGCGGAGACCTTACACAAGGAAGGAGCCATTGCGCCGGGCGATTATTTTGACCTTAAAGGGCAGATAAATATCGATAGGAATACCGTTGATCATCAAAAAACGGCCTTTTATAGTAGTAAGGTGCGCTTAGCAACATTGATGCAGATGGATCCATCAGTATTGGGTAAACTAGAGACCATAGACTACGCTAAGGAAGTGGCCTGGTATAGCCGCAATCCAGCGTTATTTGAGCAGGCTAAAACTGCTATTCCCGATATTTATGCTTTAGACTGGCGTATAAAGGAAGCGCAGCAAGCCTTGAAAATTGCCAAAGGAGACTATTGGCCTAGCCTTTCCTTAGCTGCAGGTATTAGTAGCAACTACTCGAGTAGTAGCAATCGTGACCTCCTTTTTCAGGTGCGTAACAACCTGGGGAAGTCGGTAAGTTTACATCTAAGTATTCCTATTTTCTCCAGGTTTATGGTGCGCAATCAAGTCAAGTTAGCACGTTTAGACCTGTCGGCAGCACAGTATGCACGGTTAGCGCGCTTAAATTCTTTACGTGAGGCTACGGCTCACGTAATTTTTAATATGGACAATATAAATCAGCATATCAAAAATCTACAGGAGCAGCGTATAAATTTTCAGGAGTCTTTTCGTATTGCGACGGTGCATTTTGAAGCGGGCAACAGCAATTCTGTTATTTTTTTAACGGCTAAAAATAAAGTCGATAATGCACAGAGCCAACTGCTCGTGAAACAATATGAGTGGTTGTTGCAAAAATATATTAATGATTATTATGCAGGCACTCTTAAATTGTAATACCTTAGTATAACCATGAAAAAAGCTTCAATACTTGTTGTCGACGATGATTTGGACCTGCTTACTGCTGCGCGTATACTGTTACGTCCCAAAGTTCAGGAGGTTCAGGTAGAATCTAATCCCGAAAAGCTGCTGTCTATTTTAGAAAGCAAAGCTGTGGATATTATACTGCTGGATATGAATTTTAAAAGTGCCATAAATACCGGCAATGAGGGTTTGTATTGGCTGGGTAAAATAAAGGAAAAATACCCCAGCGTCCAGGTTATTATGATTACCGCATATGGGGCGGTAGATTTAGCCGTAAAATCCCTTAAACAAGGGGCTGCAGATTTTATTGTTAAGCCTTGGCAAAATGAGCAGTTGTTGCAAACATTGGAGGCAACATTTGCCGAAAAACAACCTGCTGCTAGTACAAACAAAAAGGATAAGGTTGCCGCGATACCTACGCTGATTGGTAGCTCGGCCATCATGGAAGATTTGCACTATAAAATCGATAAAATTGCTCCTACAGAAGCTAATATCCTTATTCTTGGAGAAAATGGCACGGGTAAGGATTTAATTGCCAATGAAATCCATAAGCGATCGCTACGCCACAGGAAGGCATACGTCAAAGTCGATGTTGGTGCGCTAACCGAAAGCCTCTTCGAGTCGGAGCTTTTTGGTTATAAAAAGGGCGCTTTTACCGACGCACGTGAAGATCGTAAAGGCCGTTTTGAAACGGCAGATGGCGGGACGCTATTTATGGATGAAATAGGAAATATCAGCCTGCAACAGCAGGCAAAGTTATTAAGTATCTTACAAAATAGGGCTGTCGTGCCCTTGGGGTCGTCGCAGCCAATACCGGTAGATATTCGTTTGTTAAGTGCTACAAATGTACCCCTGAGGGCGCTATCCGATGAAAGCCGTTTCCGTAAAGATTTAATATACCGTATCAATACCGTAGAAATACAAGTTCCGCCACTACGTCAACGTGGGGAGGATATTATTGAATTGGCGCAGTACTTCCTAAAATTTTATAGCCATAAATACCATAAAAACACACAGGGTTTTGAGACGGATGCCATAAAGAAGCTACGTGCATACCATTTCCCGGGAAACGTACGCGAGCTGCAATATAGCATAGAGCGTGCCGTAATTATGAGCGACCAACAAAGTATACAGGGCGATGACATCCTGTTTTCACCCATAGAACAGTCGGCCGTAATAGAACCCGTAGAATTGGTGTCGCACAACCTGGAGGAAATCGAGCGCAAGGCTATACAGTCGGCAATAGAACGTTTTAGTGGCAATATTAGTAAGGCAGCAAAGGAGCTCGGTTTAACGCGCGCAGCATTATATCGGCGTTTGGAGAAATACAATATCTAAAGGGATGTATACAACCAGGTTCAAAGAATTTCTAGCTATAGCATTTATGCTATTTGCTGCCGTTGCAGTAGCATTTTTGTGTTTTAGCGGGCATTATATCTATGCCGCAATTCTATTGCCGGCATTATTGTATTTCGCCTATTATTTTTACAGGCAGCAGCGGTCGCTGCTGAAGCAGGTATTAGAATTTGCCGAGGCGGTAAAATACCGTGATTTTACACGCCGGTTTGTTGTTAAGGATACGAATACCGAAGAGGGGCTTTTACTTGCAGCCTTTAATACGATAAATGAAACCTTCAAAAACATCAGTATCGATAAGGAGATTCAGCAGCAATACCTGAGCAAGGTAATCAACATGCTCGATACGGCCATTATCTTTTATAATTTTAATACCGGAAAAGTGATTTGGGTAAACGATGCTTTTAAACTGCTGTTTCAGGTTCCACATTTAGGCAATATCAGTGGTTTGGAAAAGCGGCATGCCGATCTTTTTGACAAAACGATACACCTGAAAGTTGGGCAGCAGCAGGTAGAGGCTGCACACTCGAGTAAGGGGAAAATAAAATTGTTGATGCAAAGCGCTGCCTTCGATACGGTCGACGGATCTTTCCGTATTGTGGCTTATCAAAATATCAATGAGGCTATCGACGAAACAGAAACCCGGGCATGGCAAAAGTTACTCCGTGTATTAACCCACTAAATCATGAATTCTATTGCTCCGATAAGCTCGCTGGCGGAAACATTGCACAACCGCTTAGGGGGGGAGATTGGCGCCGAGGATATTGATGACCTTAAACTGGGGATGTATACGATAAAACGGCGTAGCGAGGGGCTATTACAATTTGCTAAAAGCTACCGCATGATAAATAAGGTCGATCAGCCCGATTTTCAGGCTATTCAGCTGATTCAAATGTTTGAAGATGTATACCAGCTGTTTGAACCAACCTTATTACAAAAGGGTATAGATATGGATATCATCTTAAAGGATACCCGTATGCTGCTCAAGGCCGATCGGAACTTAATCGAGCAGGTGCTTATAAACCTTGTTCTAAACGCTATTGAAGCTGTAAAACATACCGAGGGTGCGTATATCAGTATTTCGGGCATACTACGCGACGATCGGGTTTTGGTGCAGGTAAGCGACAACGGCATGGGAATGTCGGCCGATATACAGGAGCAGATTTTTACCCCATTTTTTACTACCCGAAAGTCTGGAACAGGGGTAGGGCTTACCCTAAGTAAACAAATCATGCTGATGCACAATGGAAATATTTATGTTGATAGCCTGGAAGGGAAGGGGAGTACCTTTACCCTGACATTTTAAGCTATTGGTGGTTTCAGTTGTGGCGAAGTTATCTTACTTTTGCGGGTATGTTCTATCGCTGGAAACAAATACTTCATTTTTTTACCTCCAATAGCCGGCATGGTACCCATTCCCCTTTTGTATACGAACTCGCCGAAAAGGTGATTTATGCAAAACAAAAGAATGCTGAAGGGAATACCCCTACTAAACATACGGTTAAACATCGCCTGATTGCCGATATCGCGGCCTTCTATACCCTGCAGCTACAACATACTATAACGGAGCCATCCATGGATAAAGCCTGTTACATACCCATAGATAAAACCAGTGCCGAAGCGGTGGAGGAATTACAGCATCGCTTTTTTATGGTGTTTCTCGATGACATCCATCGGAATACAGCAAATGAAGCCGTATGGGATGCTATTTGTCGTTCCGACGCGGTGTTGGTCAGTATAGACATGTTTCATTTCGGTATTGTCTGTTACCGTCCGGGGCAGCGTAAAGAGAATTTCAAATTGCGGTTTCCATTTTGGCGCCATTAAGCTGTTTTTAGGCCTCCTAAACCCAGGCCATAAAAAAAAGGCACGGCAACACATGCCATGCCTACAGTATAGAGTATCTATGTTATAATGTATACATATGGACTCTCGTAATATACATCTATATAAGGTATACACTATATATAAGCTATACAACGAATAAAATCTAAAAAGCCTCACTAACGCTCAGGTAAAAACCAGACTGTCTTTTTTCTCCCGGTCTTTGTTCGCCTATAGCATAATCAATACGGATACTACTGCTATGCTCTATACTGAAGAAGTACCGTAATCCGCCACCATAACTCGGTACCATTCTTATTTTATGGTTATCCGAAAATGTAGATCCAGTTCCGACAAAGCCAGAAACGCCAAATCTGGGGTGTAAACGGTAGCGTAGCTCCGCCTGTGAGGCTATATAGTTATTATCTTTATAGCGCCCCAAATAATATCCGCGCATTATCATATCGCCGCCCAGATCACGCATCACATAAAAAGGTATGTTTTTACCCTGCGTTCCTCTATAGATACCCTGCGCAGCGAGAGTAACCTTTCTGTTAAAGGGTATAAAGCCTTTTACATCCACTTCTGTCAAGCTACCTTTAAAATCGTCGGCCTTAAATATCCGTGGTGCGTATGCCCATTTCACGCGTGCATACATACCTGCAGTAGTATAGGTGGTAACATTACGGGTGTCGTATAAGGTCGAAAAACCTAGAGCTAAAAACTGACCGCCGTTTTTACCGGTAAGGTTACTCTGTTCAAAAATGCCATCGCCGAGCAAATCTTTAAAAGAAAAGTTATCATAGTTGGCATTTATGCCTACATACAAGTTTGAAATCACTTTTTTTTCTACATCCAATTTAACACGGTATAGCTTTTGGTCTAAATTATTCTCATCTTTTTGCCAAGTATCGTTGCCAATACCATAAAAATTAAAGGGCCAATCGCGTAACCGTAGCTCTCCCAATATGTGGTAATCGTTATTTTTTGTCCATATATCGGTATTGATATTAATCTTTTTTTGATTTTTGGTCGTCAATGTACCAATCAACATGACACTAGATGTACGGCTTTGTGGGTCTTTTTTATCCAAATAGAAGTTATAGTTGCTTGCAATTCCAAATTCAAAACCCGTTTCTTGGGCATAGGCTAAGGCAGGTAAGGCCATAAAACTTGCACTTCGTGTGCTATCACCCTGCGCGGAGAACACTTTTTTTGCAATTTTTTTGACTAAATTTTCATTCTCTTGAGCATTTCCAACTATGGAAAACCCCAAAATAAGGAGTAGTATAAAACTTTTTTTCATGTTAAACGGCATACAATTTTGAGGTTTCAAATATACCGCAAAGTTTTTGGATACTTTTATAGTCGTTTAAATGAAAAATTATTTGCTTGCATATCAGCGTAATTAGCGTTTTAGTGCACTTTTTTTTCTAAAATATTTTTGAGATATCAATTCTGTGCCTATCTTTGCATCATCAAAAACGATAACACTTCAACGGAAATGACATCGAGATTTGAAAAGCGTTCTTTAAAACAACAACAGAAAAAAAATAAAAATTCTCTTGCAAATATGAAATAAAAATTTGATTTTTGCACTCGCTACTCAGAAGAGTAGATGTTCTTAGAGAGTTGAAAAATAAAAGCCTCCTTAGCTCAGCTGGTAGAGCAACTGACTTGTAATCAGTAGGTCATTGGTTCGATTCCGATAGGAGGCTCAAATACAACTACGGTTGTAGGTCTGGAGGGGTTCCAGAGCGGTCAAATGGGACGGACTGTAAATCCGTTGCTTCGGCTTCGAAGGTTCGAATCCTTCTCCCTCCACACTTTTTCTTGCTTTCAGTGGTCTTTGAGATATTGAAAGCAATTGCGGAAGTAGCTCAGTTGGTAGAGCGATAGCCTTCCAAGCTATAGGTCGCGAGTTCGAACCTCGTCTTCCGCTCATAATTTTCAAGATTTTCAGTCTCTATCTTCCAGGTATATATAGGTTAGGTGGGGGCATAAATCTGTAAATAGACTTTTGTAAAGCCGAAGTAGCTCAGGGGTAGAGCACTTCCTTGGTAAGGAAGAGGTCGTGGGTTCAAATCCCATCTTTGGCTCTCAGGAAATAATACGTTATTTTTGTAAGAAATTTTTAACAAAGAAATATTTAATAATTACTAATTCGCATAAACATGGCAAAAGAGAAATTTGACCGTAGTAAACCGCACTTAAACATTGGTACAATCGGTCACGTTGACCACGGTAAAACAACAACTACAGCAGCTATCACTAAAGTTTTAGCTGATAAAGGTTTGTCAGAAGCTCGTTCATTTGATTCGATTGACTCTGCTCCTGAAGAAAAAGAACGTGGTATTACTATTAATACGGCTCACGTTGAGTATTCAACTGCTAACCGTCACTATGCACACGTTGACTGTCCAGGTCACGCTGACTACGTTAAAAACATGGTTACAGGTGCTGCACAAATGGACGGTGCTATCATCGTTGTTGCTGCGACAGATGGTCCTATGCCTCAAACTCGTGAGCACATCTTGTTAGCTCGCCAGGTAGGTGTTCCTGCGTTAGTAGTATTTATGAACAAAACCGACTTAGTTGACGATTCAGAGTTGTTAGACTTAGTTGAAATGGAAGTTCGTGAATTATTATCTTTCTACGAATTCCCAGGTGATGATATTCCAGTAATTAAAGGATCAGCTTTAGGTGCATTGAACGGTGAGCCTGAGTGGGTTGAGAAAATCATGGAATTAATGGATGCTGTAGATAACTACATTCCAATTCCTCCACGTTTAACTGATCTTCCTTTCTTAATGCCTATCGAGGATGTATTCTCTATCACAGGTCGTGGTACTGTTGCTACAGGTCGTATCGAAAGAGGTGTAATCAACTCTGGTGATCCAGTTGAAATCTTAGGTATGGGTGCTGAGAACTTGAAATCTACTGTAACAGGTGTTGAGATGTTCCGTAAAATTTTAGATTACGGTGAGGCTGGTGACAACGTAGGTTTATTGTTACGTGGTATTGAGAAAACGGATATCAAACGTGGTATGGTTATCTGTAAACCAGGTTCAGTAACTCCACACGCTGACTTCAAAGCTGAGGTTTACGTATTATCAAAAGCTGAAGGTGGTCGTCACACACCATTCTTTAACAAATACCGTCCTCAATTCTACTTCCGTACAACAGACGTAACAGGAGAAATCTCGTTACCAGAAGGTACTGAAATGGTTATGCCAGGTGATAACGTTACGATCACAGTTAAATTGATCTCTCCTATCGCTATGGAAAAAGGTCTACGTTTCGCTATCCGTGAGGGTGGTCGTACAGTAGGTGCTGGTCAGGTAACTGAAATTATTTAATCTTCGGATTTTTTAAATATAAAAATAAGCTAATTGGCTGATGCTGATTAGCTTATTTTTTCACTACAGAATCGTTGTAGTGATTTGTGAAAAAAAGTAAAAAAAATTTGGTCTAATAGTGTTTAAACGCTATATTTGCATCATCAAAATTTCTACAGGGGCATAGTATAATGGTTAGTATCGTGGTCTCCAAAACCATTGGTCTGGGTTCGAATCCTGGTGCCCCTGCTAACAAAACTTAAATAATCAAACTATGGCTAATGTACTTGGTTTTTTTAAAGAGTCATACGAGGAAATAACTCAGAAAGTGACTTGGCCTACATGGTCTCAATTGCAAAATCACGCGGTAGTAGTACTTATAGCATCTTTGATAATCGCCGTAGTAGTTTTAGTGATGGATAAAGCTTCTAGCAATGTGCTAGAGTTATTGTACGGCACTAAATAAGGAAAATCCAAGTAAGATAATAGTATGGCTGATCAAACGTTGAAATGGTACGTAGTACGTGCCGTAAGTGGTAAAGAAAAGAAGGTAAAGCAATATCTAGAGGCTGAAGTAAATCGTTTAGGTATTCAGCATTTGATTCCACAGGTTTTAATTCCTATGGAGAAATATTATCAAATGCGTGATGGAAAGAAAGTAGCGAAAGAAAGAAACTACTATCCTGGATACGTTTTAATTGAAGCTGCTTTAGATGGGGAGATCGAACACGTAATCAAAAACTTGAATAGTGTTATCGGTTTCTTAGGTGATAAATCAGGAATGGCGATTCCTTTGCGTCAAGCAGAAGTAAATCGTATTTTAGGAAAGGTTGATGAAATGGCCGAACAAGGCGAATCTATCAATGTATCTTACTACGTGGGCGAATCGGTAAAAGTAACAGACGGACCTTTCAATGGGTTTACGGGTGAAATTGAAGAAGTTCACGAAGACAAGAAAAAACTGACTGTAATGGTAAAAGTTTTTGGTCGTAAAACACCACTTGAGCTTAACTATATGCAGGTAGAAAAAGAGTAATTATTATAATTAAATATAAAGGCCTTTTCATTTTTTGGAAAGGCCTTTTTTTGTTGCCTTAAGTAGGTTTTTAAAGACTTTACCCTTCCCGGTTACCTAAATTTTCCTTATCTTAGAAATACCGAACAACTAGAAACATAAGTTACAATAAAACTTGTTGGTTACGCATAATACAGGTTTATTCGGCAGTGGCCGATTGTTAATTTTTAATTTTTAGTTTTTATGCGATATTATACTATCTTTTTTGTGGCTTTCCTGATATTGGCGTTTTCTAAATCAGGTATAGGGCAGCAGCAATTGCAAGCCGACAATAGAATTACCTTGGCAAACTGGTTATTTAAGAAAGATAGCCTGGCCACAGATCCCCAAGATTTATCTACTACGGGCTGGAGTGCTGTAACTGTTCCCCATTCCTGGAATACACAGGATGTGATGGACGATGTGCCAGGTTACTACCGTAACAAAGGCTGGTACAAGCTGCAGTTGCCCAATTTAACGGCCTACAAGGGTAAAAATTTACGTCTTCATTTTGATGGTGCAAACCAGGAGGTACAGCTATTTGTTAATGGAAAAGCTGTCGGCACGCATGTTGGAGGCTATACGGCATTTTCCTTTATCATTGACCCCTACATTGATTTTTCTAACTCAGCAAATGAGGTATTCGTGTTGGTAAATAATCGCTTTAACCCTGACATTCCGCCTCTAACTGCGGATTTCACTTTTTTTGGCGGTATTTACAGGAATGTTTACCTGGAGGTATTGCCTAAAAACCATTTTTCTGACCCTTTGTTTGGCTCTAAAGGGGTTTTTTATCAAACAACAGAGGTCACTGCAGAAAAGGCGCAGCTTCGGGTTTTCGGGAGAGTACAACTTCAGGATAAAAAGGCAGGAGCAGTGCGAATTAAATCGCGGCTCTTGGATAGCAACCAGAAACTTGTTGCCGAGGTATTGGGTAAGCTGGGGGCTCAAGATTCGTTTAAGCTTTCGTTTAAGCCGATAACAAATCCGAAATTATGGTCGCCGGAGAACCCTTACCGTTATACCTTGGAAACGATGTTGCTCGACAAAAATGGGGCTATATTGGATAAGGTTATTGCACATGTGGGGTTTCGTTATTTTCACTTTGACCCTAAAACAGGTTTTCACTTAAATGGTAAGCCCTATAAGTTGATTGGTGTAAGTCGGCATCAAGATTTTAAAGGTTTAGGAAATGCTGTTCCCTACGACCTACAGGTCCAAGATTTACATTTTCTAAAGGATATGGGCGGTAATTTTCTTCGCGTTGCCCATTATCCGCAAATTCCCGCCATTATGGAAGCTTGCGATAGCTTGGGTATACTAACGTCTGTAGAGATCCCGCTGGTAAATGAAATCACCGAAAGTTCGGCCTTTACACAGCATAGCCTGCATATGCAGGAGGAGATGATTCGGCAGAATTATAACTATTGCTCCGTAATTATCTGGGCCCATATGAACGAAATTCTGCTGCGCCCAAAATTCAATGCGGATAAACCACGGCAGGAGGTTTATTTTCAATCGATCTATAAACTTGCCAAACAGCTGGACAGCCTTACCAGAAGGCTAGACCCCTACCGGTATACAATGCTGGCGCACCATGGTGCTGTGGAGCTTTATCATCGTGTTGGCCTAACGCGTATTGCGATGCTTAATGGCTGGAACTTGTACCCAGGCTGGTATGGTGGCACCATTGCTGATTTCGGGAAGCAGTTGGATCATATCCATGCCATGATGCCTGATATTCCCTTTATGGTGACGGAGTATGGCGCCGATGCTGACCCAAGAATTCATGCTTTTGATCCGATACGTTTTGACAAAAGTGTGGAGTATGCCGTTTTATACCATAAAGGTTACCTGAAGGATTTTTTTAACCGCCCTTTTGTGGCTGGGGCTTTTGCTTGGAACCTCTCCGATTTTAATTCGGAAACCCGCGCTGAATCTATGCCCCATATCAATAATAAAGGGCTGTTAACCTGGGATCGTTACCCTAAAAATACCTACTACCTCTATCAGGCAGCCTTGAAGAAAGAACCCTTTCTGCAAATAGGAACAGCGTTATGGCGGCATAGAGGTGGTATTGCTGCAGACAATATTACTGCTGTAGTGCAGCCGTTGGAGATATACAGCAACCAACATCAAATCGAATTGACCGTTAATGGTAAAGCTATCGCAACAAAAACGGTGCAGCAGCATAGCGCGATATTTGATGTTCCCTTTACTTCGGGGCTACATATTTTGAAGGCTGCTGCTTTGGATGTTCAGGGTAACGTTGTTCGTACGCAAACAGATAGTATTCACTTTCAACTGGTGGATCCTAATTTCGTAGAGCCCTTTAAGAATACAGGTGCGGTGCACTTCTCATTAGGTGAAAATCGTTATGTTTTGGATGCTGATAAACGCCTTTGGATTCCGTTGCGCCAGCAGCAGGGGCAGTTATGGGGGCTAACGGGAGGTAAGGATTTTAAGCTTGCGAATCGTGGTGAAGCTAATGTCGGTACAGATCGCAATATTGCGGGTACCGATCTGGACCCTGTATATCAAACGCAGCAGGTTGGCCTGGAGGAATTGTTTTTCCCATTGCCCGAAGGAAGGTATAAGGTTGTCTTACATTTCGCAGAGTTAAGTGGAGCTAAGGAGAAGGAGGCATTGCCCTATGATCTGGAAAATCCGAATGCGGTCGTCACACAACTTCAGAATCGTGTATTTAACGTCTACTTAAACCACAGCTTGTGGTTAAATGATTTCGACTTGATAAAAGTTGCCGGTACACAAAAAGCACATGAGGAAGTCGCTGAGGTGCAAACGTATAAAAATCAAGGGTTAAGGTTGAAGTTTGAAAAAATTATCGGTGATCCGGTTTTAAACGCTATATCAATTTATAAATTATAAAAGTTAGGCCCCAAGAATGTATGTCCTAAATCTTATCGGTATAGGATACCTAATTTTGGGGCTTTTTTGTACCGATCCATGTATGCATACTAGGAATTACTCCAGCGTAAAAGCATTTGCTTAAAGCTTATAGCAGCTATTTAAAGCGGATAGAGCAATTTTTCCCCCTAAAAGAACGATTTGTACTACCTAAAAAAAGCAGCAGGTTTAGACATTTACCCCTGTAACCAACAAGTTAATCTTGTGTATATAAATTATTAGCCAATGTTAATCCGTAAAGAAAATCAATTATTGAAGCAGGTTAACATATAAAACTTATAATGTAATACTAAACCAAAACCAAAACCTAAAATTAAATCAAATTCGGCCTTCAATACCATAGGTCTATTCGAAGAAAGTAAAACATCAACCTGCAGCCTTATCCAGAGTGGATAAATGCAAAGCATAACAACCTAAATTAATTTTCCAGCTATTAGGGAAATAACCGATTACACTAAACCAATTAACTTACACATAATGAATAAAGTCCTACCTATTTTAGGGGTGGTATGTCTATGCTCATTTGGAATGGCAGCTGCCAAAACCCAGGTGAAGCAGCTAGGTGAACGCCATCAGGTACAACCACAAAACATTGAAATTCGAGGCCTTGTTACCGATAGTGAGGGGAAGGCTATGCATGGCGTTACCATTGTTGTAAAAGACAAACCCAGTCTTAGTACAAAAACAGATCTTGATGGGCGCTATGTCCTTAAAGTTCCCAAGAGCGCCACCCTGGTGTACTCGATGGTGGGTTTCATAAAACAAGAAATCACAGCGAATGAAGCGGTGCTGGATGTCGTAATGGAGGAAGATAGCCATGCCGTAGACGAAGTGGTGGTTACTGGTTTTGGTGGCACCATAAAAAAAACAGATATGATTGGCTCGGTCGTATCTATAAAACCTGCGGATTTAAAAATCCCCTCCAGCAACTTAACAACGGCATTAGCAGGGCGTGCTGCTGGCGTTATAGCTTACCAACGCTCGGGAGAACCGGGGCGTGATAATGCAGACTTCTTTATCCGTGGGGTTACCACCTTTGGGTATAAAGTAGATCCGTTGATATTGATTGATAATGTGGAAGTAACGACGACAGATTTCGCACGCCTACAGGTAGACGATATCGCCAGTTTTTCCATTCTTAAGGACGCTACAGCAACGGCAATCTATGGTGCCCGCGGTGCAAATGGTGTTATCCTGGTTGTCACAAAGCAAGGTTCAGAAGGACGTGCAAAATTAAATTTCCGCTTAGAAAATTCCCTGTCGGCACCGACCACAAATGTCAAGCTTGCGGATCCGGTGACCTATATGCAAATGGCAAATGAGGCTGTTTTAACACGAGATCCACGTGGAGCTACCTTATACCCCATAGGGCAGATCGAGCGCACGATAGCGGGCGACGACCCTTTATTGTATCCAGCTGTAGATTGGCGTAAACAGCTGATTAAGGATTATACCATGAACCAGCGCGCCAACTTGAGCGTTACTGGTGGCGGTGCTATTGCACAGTATTTTGTTTCGGGGGCTTTTAATCAAGATAATGGGGTGCTAAAGGTACCTAAGGTAAGTAGTTTTAATAATAACATTAACTTGAAAACCTATTCATTACGTGCCAATGTAAACATGCACCTCACCAAAACAACGGAGTTTATTGTACGTATGAATGGTTCGTTCGACGACTATGTTGGTCCTATAGATGGCGGACAAACGGTATACCGTAACATCATGCGTACCAGTCCTTCGCTGTTTGCGCCATCGTATCCTGCTGGTGCCGACCAGCAATATATTCAACATATTTTGTTTGGAAATGCGGGAACGGGAAATTATTTAAACCCGTATGCCGATTTGGTTAAGGGCTATAGAAACTCTTCCCGTTCTATGATGCTGGCACAGCTGGAGTTAAAGCAAGATCTAGCCTTTATAACCGAAGGCCTTACTTTCAGGTCTTTAGCCAATACTACGCGGAATTCCTACTTTGAGGTTACCCGTCAATATTTTCCTTTTTACTACCAGATGATGGGCAAAAACCCATTCACAAACGATTATATGCTGCAGATCATGAATGAAAATGGGGGGACGGAATATCTCGATTATCGGGAAGGTGGAAAAACTGTGAGCACCTTATTTTATATGGAAAATGCGTTAAACTATAACCGTACATTTCAGGATAAGCATACCTTCTCGGGTTTGTTAGTAGGTATTCTTCGCAATAATATTAAAGGAAATGCCGGCAGTTTACAGCAATCTTTACCCTTTCGAAATATCGGTGTTTCCGGTCGTGGTACTTATGCATATGATAAACGTTATTTCTTGGAGTTTAACTTTGGCTTTAATGGCTCCGAGCGGTTTGAGAAAAGTAAAAGATTTGGATTTTTCCCTTCAGCAGGTTTAGCATGGTCGGTATCTAACGAGCGTTTTTGGGAGCCGATAAAATCGGTGGTAAATAACTTGCGGCTGCGCGGTACGTATGGTGTCGTAGGAAACGACGCTATCGGTAATGAAAACGACCGTTTTCTGTACCTTTCTGAGTTGAATATGAACAGTGGCGGCCGTAGTGCAACCTTTGGTTCTGACTTCGGTTATGGTAGAACGGGAATTGCCATGCTCCGTTATGCTAATCCTGCAATTACGTGGGAACGTGGCTATAAATCGAATGTTGCCTTAGAACTGGGCTTGTTTAACAAGATACAGATTATTGTCGATGCCTTTAAAGAGCAGCGAAAAAATATCTTTATGCAGCGGAATGATATCCCGACAACGATGGGACTGGCAGCTCCTGTAAGTGCCAATTTGGGGGAAGCTGAGTCTAAAGGTATTGATATATCCATGGATGTTAATCATAGTTTCAACAGTAATTTCTGGCTGCAAGCGCGTGGAAATTTTACCTATGCTGCGAGTAAGTTTCTGGTATTTGAGGAACCTGCATATCAGGAGCCCTGGCTCAGTAGAATTGGCTATAGCATTAACCAGCAGTGGGGCTATATTGCCGAGCGTTTATTTATCGACGATGCTGAGGTTGCCAACTCGCCGTCGCAGATTTTCGGAAATACTCCGGTGCGTGGTGGTGATATTAAATTTAAAGATATTAATGGCGATGGGCAAATTACGTCCTTGGATCGTGCGCCAATTGGTTATCCTACTGTTCCGGAGATTATGTATGGTTTTGGCTTTTCAATGGGGTACAAAAAGTTTGATTTTTCAGCTTTCTTTCAAGGATCGGCACGCTCTTCATTTTGGATAGACCCGGCTGCTACGGCACCTTTCGTGGCGCATTATTATCCGAACGACCCGGCTGCCGGTAGAGCCCTACAAAATCAATTAATTCAAGCCTATGCAGCAGACTATTGGTCGGAGGATAATAGGAATCTATATGCATTATGGCCTCGCTTGAGTGATGTTCATATCGAAAATAACGAACAGCGGAGTACTTGGTTTATGCGTAGTGGTAGTTTTCTGCGCTTGAAGCAGGTGGAGATGGGATATACCTTGCCACAGCGTATAACGGAGCGAATAAAGATGAGCAATTTCCGTATTTACGCGAATGGTACCAATCTGCTGGCCTTTAGTGGATTTAAACTTTGGGATCCAGAGATGGCGGGGAATGGTTTGGGCTATCCTGTGCAACGTGTTTTTAATATTGGTATAAATGCTTCCTTTTAATCGCTAACGGAAATGAAAATCTTAAAATTAACCCTGATTATGGGAGCGCTAACTTTTAGCTCCTGTCAAAAATATTTAGATGTTATCCCGGATAATGTCGCTACAATAGACAATGCCTTTACTATGCGCAATGTAGCAGAGCGTTATCTTTTTACCTGTTACTCGTGGATGCCGTACCACAATTCCATCGCCAATAATCCTGCATTTTATGGCGCTCAGGAAGTATGGCCTATACCGAGCGATAATGGTACTTCCTTAGGCATTGCCAAGGGCTTACAGAATGTACAAAGCCCGATTTTAAATTATTGGGACGGTTGGAATGGTGGGCGTAATATGTTTCAAGCTCTGCGGGATTGTAACATTTTTCTGGAGAACATACATAAGGTTCCTGATCTATTGGAGCCAGAGCGCAATCGATGGACGGCAGAGGTGAAGTTTCTAAAGGCGTATTATCATTTCTGGCTCTTTAAAATGTATGGACCTATTCCTATTATCGACGAAAGTCTACCCATAGATTCACCAACCGACGTGATTCGTGTAAAACGTAATACCGTAGATGATGTGGTTAATTTTATGGTGAAATTAATCGACGAGTCGACGCCATATTTGCCGCCAGTAATCGAAAGTGAGGCATCGGAGTTGGGGCGAATTACGCAGGCTATAGCTTTAAGTATTAAGGCGCAGATTTTAGTGACAGCAGCCAGCCCTTTGTTTAATGGGAATGTGGATTACCTCAACTTTAAGGATAAAGATGGTGTGCAGCTTTTTAATCCGAATTACGACCACAATAAATGGGTGCTGGCAGCGCAGGCTTGTAAGGAGGCCGTAGACGCTTGTGAGTCGGTAGGGCATAGACTTTATGAGTACCAACAAGCAATAGGGCAGACGCCAATTTCTGAAACAACGCGGGTGCAGATGAGTGTGCGTAATGCGGTAACAGAGCGCTGGAATACGGAGGTGATTTGGGGAAATACCAACAGTGTGGCTACAGAGAGTTATCAGCGCGATCTTACCCCTCGGTCCTGGGATCCGGGACGTAGCCATAATAGTATGCAGGGGCGATTTGCTCCTCCAATGAAAATGATGGAAATGTTTTACTCCGATCATGGCGTGCCTATTGAGGAGGATGTAACTTTCGACTACAGTAATCGCTATGCCTTAAGAACGGCTGTTGCGGCGGATAAATATACTATTAAGGAGGGCTATACTACGGTAAATATTCATTTCAACCGCGAGAATAGGTTTTATGCTACCTTGGGTTTTGATGGTGGCATATGGTATGGTCAAGGCCGCCTTAATGATAACGATCCGTTTTACCTGATGGGAAAAGCTGGGCAGATTACGGCCATGGCTATTCCATCGGCCTATTCTTCGACAGGGTATTGGCCAAAGAAGTTAATTAACCCGCAGAATGTTGTGGAGGCATCTAGTTATACGGTTCGGATTTATCCTTGGCCGGTAATTCGTTTGGCAGATTTGTACCTTATGTATGCCGAGGCTTTGAATGAAAGTGAAGGCCCTGACGCTGCCGATGTGCATAAATATGCTGACCTCGTGCGTGCAAGGGTGAAATTGGAGCCTATCGCTGATGCTTGGACAAAGTACTCCCGCAATCCGGGGAAGTACAAAACCAAAGCGGGTATGCGTGAAATATTACGCCGTGAACGCCGGAATGAATTGGCGTTGGAGGGTGTTCAATATTGGGATCTGTTGCGTTGGAAAATTGCCCACGACGAGCTTAGTTCCCCAATTGTAGGCTGGAGCCTGAACGATAAAACAGCACAGGGGTATTACCGTAAGGTAACCTTATTCCAACCTACGTTTCTACGTAAAAATTATCTAATGCCGTTGAGCGAGCAAGCGCTTCTTCGTAATAATAAATTGGTTCAAAATCCAGGCTGGTAGTGGCTTCCCTATAAATTGATAAAAATGAAAGATATAATATCAACCTTAAAAAATGTAAATCGCAGTATCGGTACGGTACTATGGGTACTGTGGCTGTTGGTCCTGCTATCGATGCAGGGCTGTAAAGAGGAGTTGGCGAATACGCCATCGGCTGGCGGACAGAAGCCTATGGCGCTCAGGGAAGTGCAGGCTGAAAAAGGTGCTGGAAAATCAACTTTAACCTTTGTTTTAAAGGATGAAAATGCTTTGTATGTAATGGCTCAGTTTGAAATACGCCCGGGCGTGGCTAAAGAGGCCAAGGTGTCTAAATACCAAAATAAATTGGTGTTGGACGGTTTTGCTCGTGCCGGGAAATATCCTGTGAAATTGTATGCTGTAGGTGAGGGTGAAATAAAATCAGATCCGTTGGATATTACCGTTGATGTGGATACACCGCCCGTAATGGAGGCTTTTGAAACTTTAAACCTAAGGGAGGATTTCGGCGGACTGAATGTGAGTTTTATAAATGAAAATCAAGGTGATCTTTCTGTGGATGTGCTCACAAAAAATAATTTTGGCGCTATTGTACTCGCTCAAACGTATTATTCCAGCCAGAAGAAACCATCTTTTTCGGTACGTGGTTTTCAGGCGGAGGCGCGCGAATTTTATGTGGTTATACGCGATCGTTGGAAGAATATTTCCGATACGGCCAAGGTAAATCTTGTGCCATTGCAGGAGGATCTATTGGATAGAACAAAAATTAAAGACCTGCGTTTACCCACTGATGTTTGGCAGGGGCATACTTGGAGCGGTTTGTCGCCTCGAGAGATACGTTTTATGTTTGATGGTAATACTACAGACCCTAGCTCGGTATTTCACGTGCCTAATAATATTGGGGTGCCGCTTCATTTTACCATTGACCTTGGTAAAAAGTATCAGTTAAGTCGCTTTAAGATGTGGATGCGTAACCAGGATTCTGATATTTTTAACTCCATGTCGGCCCGGTTATTTGATGTGTATGGCAGCAACGAACCCGATCCTGAAGGCTCTTGGGACGGATGGACTTTAATAGGGGAGTATGAAGCGCATAAACCTTCTGGACTACCCCGTGGTGAGCTTTCCGCTGAGGATCGTGCACAACATACGGCTGGTTTAGAGTTTGATGTTCCTATTGACTACCAGACTGTACGGTATTTGCGCTTCCGTATAAAAGAAACCTGGGGTATGTTGCAGACATTTTCGTGTGCCGAAATGGCGTTCTGGGGGATTGAAGATAAATAATTTGGATTTACCATGAAGACAATGAAAAATATAAAACTAATATTCATATCGTTAAGCCTGTTGCTGCTGGGCTTCTGGGGATGCACAAAAATGGATCACCATTATAAAGATTTTCTCGTGGGTGGAGAAAAGACCTATGTGGGTAGGGTGGATTCGATCAAGGTGTATCCGGGGGATAATCGTATTAAACTGTCGTGGAAGGTAAACCCGGATCCGGCAGTTAATCGGGTGCAGATTTTTTGGAGTAAGGAGGGCGTAGACGACTCAATAACCGTGACATTGGATAGATCAAATAATGTGGATACGGCGGAAATTACCCTTGCTAATCTTTCTGAGGGGGATTATGTATTTAATTTTTATACTTTCGATAACCACGGCAATAAGTCTGTGAAAATGGAAAAAGCAGGAAAGGTGTATGGCGAAAGGTATCGACAGTATATTATTCCGACAAGCTATGCGAATGCGGCTTTGCGGGAAGGGGCTTTGCAGATAGAATGGATTGCTAATACCGATACTACGGCAATAGGAAATAAGGTGTTTTTTACCGATATAAAAGGTGTTCAAAAGGAGTATTTTGCGCCTGCAAAAGAACTGAAAAGCATAATTCCGGAGGTCGATCCTACCCATATGGTGAATTACAAAACCGTATATGAACCTAGTCCACGAGCAATAGATCGCTTTTATACGTACGAATTACCTATAAAGGTGCTGATTACCTCGCCCAATTTGTTGCGTTCGGATGCATGGCATAATTGGGTTTTTACTCCGGGCATAAATATTACCGCCATAAACAATGGTTTCTTATTTAGTGGAGGCACAAACGGCCATGCTGGTATTTACCAGGCCGTGGATATTGAAGCGAATAAGGAGTATACTATGGATATGTTTTTGGATGGGAAGGCTGCCACAAACTCTTGGTTTGAGGTGTATCTTGGAACGGAGGTGCCCGATCCTAAGGTTGAATATAAGAGTGGTGGCAATCGATTTGGCTTGAGTACTTGGACTTCGGGATGTGCTAATACAGGCTCGGCGTATTCGGGGAGGTTATCGGTAATACGCTGTGTAGGAACGGGAAATAAGGTGACCTTTAATCAAGCTGGTAGGGTGTATTTTCTAATCCGTACCGGAGGTTTGAATTTGGGCTCTGGTGGTATTAAGGTTACGGATATTGAGTTGCGTGGCCCTAATTTATATTAACCATTTTTTCTAGTACTGGAAATAGCTATATTATTGTGACAGGATTTATAGCTGTTTTCTGGTACACTTTTTTGATATTAAGGGATTTATGGTTAATTTCAATGCTAATGATTTTTATCATTCCTAAATTAACCTAACGCTTAACCTAAACTATTTTATGAAGAAAATAATTTTATGTATCTGCCTTCTCTGTTTAACGGCTATGCAGCTGTATGCACAAGGGCGTTTCCCTCGCTTTAAAGTGCTGGCTTTTTACAACGAGCATGTGGAACCTGCGCATGTTGAATTTGCCGAGGAGGCTATCGTATTTTTTAAGAAACTGACGGAGGGTAACGGTTTTGTATTTGATGTTACCAAGGACCTCAACGATTTGAACGATGAAAAGTTAAAAGATTATGCTTTGGTCATGCTGTTGAACGATGTGCCTGGCTCGCCACAACAGCGGCAGGCCTTTGAAAAGTATATGCAAAACGGTGGTGGATGGTTTGGTTTCCATGTTGCTGCTTATAACGATGCGCGTACCAACTGGCCGTGGTTTGTAGATTTTTTGGGTGCCGGCGTTTTCTACCGTAATAATTGGCCTCCCTTACCGGCAACCGTGGTTATTGATAAACCGGAGCATCCCGTGGTGAAAGGCCTTCCGCAGCGTTTTGTCGCTCCTTTGAACGAATGGTATCAATGGAAACCTAGCCCACGGGCGCATAAAAATATTCAGGTACTGGCGACATTAGCGCCAGAAAATTACCCCTTAGGGTTAAAAGATATTATCCCCGACGGGGATACGCCAATTGTGTGGACCAATACTGCCTATAGGATGATCTATTTAAATATGGGGCATGGTAGGGGGATATTTTCCGATGCTACACAGAATAAATTGATTATCGATGCTTTCAAGTGGGTTATAGCGACCGATAAAAAGGGAAATGTTTTTGAACGTTAATATTTTTGGAGGCTATGGAGGAAATGCAAAAGGTAACAAAATCGCGTATCCGTTCTATCGACGTGATGCGTGGCTTGACGTTATTTCTAATGTTATTTGTGAATGACTTGTTCTCGCCGGCTGCTTCTAAATGGCTGTTGCACACTGAAGGTCATGTCGATGGTATTGGGCTTGCCGACTGGGTTTTTCCGGGTTTTTTATTTATGGTGGGTATAGCTGTTCCATATGCTATCCTAGCACGTCGCAAAAAAGGCGATTCTTCGGGACGTATTTTTTGTCATGTGCTCTTCCGTACGTTGAGTTTATTGCTTATCGGGGTACTAATCCTTAACGGCGGACGTGTAAATGCGGCGCTTACTCAAATGCCTCAATTGCTGTGGTCTGCATGTTTATATGTTTGTATTTTTCTCGTTTGGAATTTATATCCTAAGACTAGTAGGTATAATGGTTTGTTTATAGCTTTACGGGCTATAGGTGTACTGGGGTTGTTGTATTTGGTTTTTATTTTTAAGGCGGGTACAGCAGAAAATATCCGAGGTTTAGAAATTGGTTGGTGGGGTATCTTAGGCCTTATAGGCTGGGGCTATTTTGCGGCTGCCGTGGTTTATCTTTTGGCACGCGACCGTATTATTTTCGTTGTTTGTTGTTGGCTTTTGTTTGTAGCATTAAATATACTTTCGCAGCAGGGTCTGTTACCTCATATCCCTTATGTTGGGCGTTATTTTGGGGTGCTGCTATCCGGAAATGTTCCTTCTATTGTGCTTGCCGGACTATTGGTAGGGTTGTTGATACGCCGGTATGCGTCGCAGCCATTTTTGCTGTTGCGTTATTTGGTTATCCTTGCGATTTTTTGGATTGTGGCTGGCTTTTCCCTCCGTAATTGGTTTATTTTATCGAAAATTTATGGTACACCGAGCTGGGCTATGCTTTGCAATGGTTTGAGTTTATTGCTGCTTATTGTGATCTACTATTTGGTGGATATAAAGAAATTTCAAAAGGGAATCGGTATTTTCGAGACTGTAGGACGTAATTCATTGACCACCTATTTAGCTCCTGATGTGATTTACTTTATCTGCTGGGGTTTTAGTATTCCTTTATTTTTTTATAAACAACCTGATTATAGCTTCCTTGCTGTAGGGGGCTCTTTATTATGGGCTTACAGCATGCTTTGGTTTGCTGTTGGATTACAGAAGTTGTATATACAGTTAAAACTGTAAAACTGTAAAACTGTAATACGGTAATACGTTAAAAATGTAATACTTTACTGCTGTACTTGTACGAATAGAATACCCACCTTAATACTTACATACTTAAAAAATTAAAAACCTAAATTCTATACATTATGCTTGTGAAAAATAGTTTTTTTAGTCGTGTTACGGCGCTATTATTTGTATTTACTGTGTTGGGCACTACGTTATGTTGGGCGACAAAGAAACCGGCTAAGGTGGTGATAGCTTATGTAACCTCCTGGACCTCGGTACTGCCGGACCCTGATTTTGTTACGCATATTAATTATGCCTTTGGCCATGTTACGGATAGTTTCGATGGCGTGCGTATAAATAACGAAGACCGCCTAAAACAGGTGGTAGCACTTAAGAAAAAATACCCGCACATTAAGATTCTTTTGTCTATTGGCGGATGGGGATCGGGCCGATTTAGCGAGATGGCTGCAGATGCTAGAAACCGAAATCTTTTTGCGAAAGATTGCTTGCGTGTCGTGAAGCAGTTTGATCTGGATGGCATCGATATCGACTGGGAATACCCGACTAGTGCTGCTGCTGGGATTTCGGCTTCGCCGGATGATACTGAAAATTTTACGCTGCTGATGCGGGATATCCGTAAGGCTATTGGTAAAAAGAAGCTGTTAACGCTGGCTACGGTGGCGAGTGGCAAGTATATCGCTTTTGCGGATATTAACCCTGTTGTTGATTTTGTTAATATTATGACCTACGACTCGGGAAACCCTCCAAAACATCATGCTAGCCTTTTCCGCTCGTCGATGTCGGGGGGGACTACCTGCGAAGAGGCGGTGGCGGCTCATGTTGCTGGTGGTATGCCGATAGAAAAACTGGTGCTGGGGATTCCTTTTTATGGTCGTGGTAATAAAACGGATATTAAGGGTTTTATTGATTATAAGGATATTTTAAAACTGGAGGGCTTTGACAAAAAATGGGATGACGATGCTAAGGCTGATTATCTGGTAAATGCTAAGGGTGACTTTGTTTTAACGTTTGAAACGCCCCAATCTATTGCCTTGAAATGTGAGTACCTCTTGCAGAAAGGAATGCTTGGCGCGATGTACTGGGAGTATGCTGGCGATAACGACGATGGTGATCTCCGGAAAGCGGTATTTTATGGCGTTAATAAATAAGCATTAAACCGCAATATCGGTTTTTGTAAGCTTTTATTTCCTGGAGCTGTATTGCTGAAAAATGCGGCTTCAGGTTTAGTGTTTGTCTGCTGTTGGGAAATATGTGTATTTAAAATGTATGGGGTTTGTGTGTTTAGCTGTACCCTTTGTGCTTGTAATTTTTTTCAATATTTTTAGCTGTTTTTATTTTCTTAATAGGACATAAGTTTATAAGGCTAGCTTGGACAAATAATATTTTTCCTTCCAAAATTCTTCGATAATTAGGAAAAACCGTCCTTTAGTATAGGATGCTGAATAGGGCTGAACCTGTAAATTTGGTAGCATTACCAATACCTAGATTGACCTTATGAAGTATGTTTTTTTTATGCTATTTAATCTGCTGTTTGGCATAGCTGTCTATGCACAATACAATGCTGGTCTTCCCGCTCCAGATTATAAATTTTTAGGTAAACCCGCAGAGCGGGCAGTTACGGGAGTCTCTGTCGATAAGTATTCCGGACGGCTGTTGGTTAGTATGCCGCTCACACAACTGACTTCTAGAAGCTTTACCATTCCAGTAGGATTGAATTATATCGGTGGCGGCGGACTGAGGCATCAGGAATATGCTAGTTGCGTAGGGCTTGGCTGGCAACTTGCGGCTGGCGGTGCAATTAGTCGGGTAGTCCGTGGGCTTCCAGACGATGACCTAAATGGGTACCTAGGCCCCAAGCAACATGGTAAAACAATTAGTAATGCTATACGTAATAGCATGCCTTTACAGTTGGATTACTTGAATACTTTCCGTGGTTTTGAAGCTCTACCACAAAATTCGTATCTAAGAGCGAAATAAAACAAATAATTATTCTCTCTAGCATAGAGAGATTGGATTGGAAAGTTATTAACTTGTTTTTGAGGTGTAAGGGAAGTAGTTGCTGCTAAGGGGGGGAATACAATATACCAAGTCCAGCTTGAAGCTTGGACAGGAAATGCACAATGCGTACAAAGTAGGTGCAAACGGTATTAAAGAGTTTAGGCTGCCAAGTGGAAAACGAATTGATTTTCTTGATGTAAACAATGGAATTATTCACGAGTTGAAACCATTTAACCCAAGAGCAATGAAAGCAGGACAAAAGCAGCTTGATATGTATTTGAAAGAAATACAATCCCCTGCCACTCTATTGAAACACCCTGAATTTAGGGGTATTAATTGGAAAACTGTTTTAGATACTTATTGATATATGGATAGTAAAGAGTTTAAGAAATTATTTGGCGAAGTAGCTAAGTCTAACGGTTTTGAAAGTGCTTTTGGCGGTTGGTTCAAAGACAGTGCCGAAAGTATCGTTGTGCTTGAATTACAGAAGTCATCTTTTGCAAATAGTAACTATTTGAACGTCAAAGTTTTTATTCAAGGTGCTTTTGATAGAACATACACGCCTAATAAAGACTTGATAAAAAGTTCTATGGGACATATTACCAATCAAATAAGGGATAAAGAAATTTTGGACTTTGACGAACCAATGGACGATGATAAGCGAAAGGGAAAATTAGGACAGTTGTTTAGTGAATTTATCGTACCATTCGCTGAGAAGGCATTATCAAAATCAGGTATAAAAGAGTTAGCAGATAAAGGGGAAATTATTTTACTACCCGCAGTTAAAGAAGAATTAGCATAAAGCAAAAGCCCGGCAAGTCCGGGCTTTTGTTATTTATCTAAACGCCTGTTTAGTTTTAAAATTTTGGATGTAGGTATCAATGACGTTGAACAGAACGCTTTTGGTGTCTGCATCCATTTTTTGTATGTCGTTGATACGTTCCACCGTTTCTTTATCGTAAGAAGCGTTTTCGCCTTCCCCAATCAGAAAATCAACGGTAACGCCAAAAGCCTTAGCCATTTTGGCGACCATCTCAATGGACGGTAAATTTTCATTGCGTTCATACTTCCCGATAATCTCACGTGTAGCCTCAATCTTTTGGGCAAGGTCTTTTGCTTCTCTTAATCTTTTACCGAAACTGTCCATATCTACACCCGATTATGTGTTAATAAACCTGTTTTTTGAAGTATAACATCCA
>NZ_JBMOUC010000006.1:0-203925 GCF_049319645.1 Sphingobacterium sp. Mn56C | reverse complement strand
TTTCAATAATCTTTCGACCGTCCCTCCCTTGCGGAGTGGTGCAAAGATAGCGACATTTTTATATTACTTCCAAGCCTATTGTAGAAAAAAAACCACACAACCGCGTAACCCACTCATTTATCGATAAATAATTAACAAACCAAGCGATGTAAAATAGAAACATTAAACTAAACAATTCAAAAAGCAGTGTTTTCGGAGCAATTATTATATAATACCGCAGCAGATTAAGGTTTGATTTTTTATGAAACCCATCATTTTACGTATTATTGTTGGCAGAAATTTCATTATGAACATAATTTACGGAATTGATTTATTAGGGACAATGGTATTTGCCATTTCTGGTGCTATGGCTGCACATCGTCAAGGCATAGATATTTTCGGCGCTACCTTTATAGGTTTTGTTACCGCAATTGGTGGAGGATCACTTCGGGATGTATTCTTAAATATTCGCCCGGTATGGGTGGAAGATGGCAATTACTTAATCGCCATTTTTATCGGCGTATTTATTTCTGCTATCGCCAACAAACAACTTTATACCCTAGCCAAGACGTTAACATTATTTGACGCCATTGGTATTGGCTTTTTTACAGTGGTGGGCACACAGAAATCATTAGATTATGGAAGCAGTAATATTGCTGCCATAATGTTGGGTATGTTTTCAGCAGCAATGGGGGGAGTGATTCGCGATACCTTAATGAATGAAACACCGCTTATACTACGTAAAGAAATCTATGCCTCTGCCTGTTTATCTGGTGCCTCATTATTTGTTGTACTTAATCATTTCGGATTAGACAATGCCTGGAATGCCTTTATTAGTGCCAGTTTGGTGGTTCTTATCCGACTTATATCCGTAAAATATAACCTATCGTTACCGGCGGTGAAACCCATAACCAAGAAGGACGACTAAAGACTAAAGACTAAAGACTAAAAAGTAATTAATGATTAATTACTAGTTACTAATTACTAATATTTACTACAGCCTTAGAAATCCATTAACGATGCCGTTAAAGGATTTCTAAGATCTTTTCAAACGCCATACCCCTGGAAGCTTTCAATAAAATAAAAGCATTATTAATATCCTTTAGCTGTATTAAAGCATCGTCGGTCGTTTCATAAAACTCAGCCTTCTCAGACCGCTGTTTAAAAAATTCTCTACCCACAAATATCAATCTATCGAGCGGTATAGTTGTAGCCAATTCAATTATGCGCTGATGTTCAATAAAAGCCTCGTCGCCCATTTCAAACATATCACCCAGAACAACTACTTTATGATCAGCCGTCAGCACCCGAATATTATCTAATGCCGCTGCCATACTACTAGCGTTCGCATTATAAAAATCGGCTACAACCGTATTACGACTAGTATGCGTAATCTGCGATCTGTTGTTTTGCGGAATGTAAGCCGCAATCCCCTTATTTATCCGCTCTGGATCGATATCAAAAAATAACCCTACAGCAATGGCGGCCAGGAAATTTTCTATATTATAGGAACCCGTTAAATTTGTTCGCACCGTATACGCGGTAGCGCTATCCTTCTGGTGCCATGAAATTGACAAATATGGATCGGCAATAAGCAAACTACCTATAATATCATTATCTTCTGAAAAGCCATAACGCAACACCTTATTTATGGAACGCTGGTTAAACATCTCGATCAAATAAGGATTATCGCCTTGCAGAAATAAAGTCCCCTTATGATCCTGGAGGTAATCATAAAGTTCACCTTTAGCCCTTTTTACCCCATCGAAAGAACCAAACCCCTCTAGGTGCGCCTTACCGACATTTGTAATTAGACCACAAGTAGGTTGTGCAATACGGGCAAGCAAAGCAATTTCACCGACATGATTGGCACCCATTTCTATAATAGCAATTTCTATACTACTATCAATCGCCAATAAAGTCAGCGGAACGCCGATGTGATTATTTAAGTTCCCTTGAGTCGCAAACGTTTTATACCGTTGTGAAAGTACAGCATACAACAGCTCCTTAGAAGTAGTTTTACCATTCGTTCCGGTAATTCCTACTACAGGAATATTCAGCTGTTGGCGATGGAAACGTGCCAAGTCCTGCAAAGCCGTTAACACATCATTTACATAAATATAACGATCATCCACAGCCATATGCTCCTCATCCACCACAACATACTTCGCACCATTCGCCAAAGCCTGGGCAGCAAACGCATTACCATTAAAGTTGTCGCCTTTTAAGGCAAAAAATAGACTATCCTTTTTTATACTACGTGTATCGGTAGAAATTACCGGGTGCTGTAAAAAGATTTCATATAAGGCTTCTATCTGCATAACGAACGAGTATTTAGTGGAACAAAAATAACAAACAGATACCTCAATTACAGCAGGAATAAATTAAAAATTTTCACAGGTTTAAGGTAATCACACAACCAAAACAAAGCTGTCCATCCTTCAGGATTTTAAACTTAATTTGATTAGCATCCATGACTTTAGCAATTTGGATATGGTCTCCTAAGCTGAGCTCTTTTAAAAAATTGACATCAATAGCCCTAATTTTTTTATCCAAAATATAACAAGGGTCAACCACATTAAGGCACCATTCCAAGTATTTGGTATTATTCACATGGTTAACAATATCTAAATCTGAAAATTGCACCCGATAAAGAAGCGCGTCTACAGGTTCAAAATCCAAATTAAGCCGCTGATTGAGCTCCTTTGTAGCCTGCAATTCTGGAAAAACATCAATATGACTTTTATCCTTCAGCAAAACATCAGGTCTACGCGTTGTCGTATTAAAGATTGCCCATAGTGAAGATACTCCAATATAAGGCATACCACCCGAGGAAACCACAAAGTTTCGATTAGACTTGGCGCCCTTAAGTTCCGTTATCCAGGTTTTAATTTCAATCTTATTTAACCATTCGGGCCATTTATAAAATTCGATACGCATTCTATTCATCACCCAAACCTGGTTATCCTCTTGGAGGTCAAAAAAACCTAGACCACCCATTTCCGCGTGCTTTGCCGCCGTTAACTGCAGCAAGTTTGCGAGTTCCGGAATTTTCAACCCCCTATTCGGGTAACATTGGGAAAAATCAATAGCCCAATCTTTTTTAAAAACGGCGGTAAAATCTTTCGCTATAGGCATACTAAAAATTTTTGCATCACACGAGCAGGAAGTCCAACTGCCCGATTAACCTAAACATACTTACTTTTCGATCCATTTAGGGACATACACGGGGATATAGCTTTCCATCATAGAGAGGAGTTCATCCAACGTATCGGCCACCAAAAGCATCGCTCTATTTTCTTTTTTTAAAAGACCAGATTCCACCATCTGATCGATAAAGGCAATAAGTGTGGTATAGAAGCCATTTGTATTTAAAATACCTACAGGCTTATTATGTAAACCCAACTGCGCCCAAGTAATGATTTCAAAAAGCTCTTCCAAGGTTCCAAAACCTCCTGGCAAGGCAATAAAACCTTCCGCGAGGTCACTCATTTTCTGTTTACGTTGATGCATACTATCGACGTTAATAAGCTCGGTAATACCCGTATGGCCAACCTCTTTGTCGCTTAAAAAGTACGGTATTACACCAATCACGGTACCCTGGTTTTCCATAACAGCATCTGCTACAGCCCCCATCAACCCAACATTTCCACCACCATATATCAGTCTAATATTATTTTGGGCAAAAAACGCACCAACCTGTTTTGCTGCCGTTACATAAACCCTATCGTTACCTTCACTAGAGGCACAAAACACTGCAATGCTCTTTAATTTCATAAAACAAAACTAAGAAGTAATCTATAAAATACCAGCCAAAACACAGGAAAAGATAAGCACAAAAATGCAAGACCCATGAAAACAGCAGAAGGTGCTATAACGCGCACCTTCTGACTAAACAAAACCTATAAAATATGTAAAGCTACAGGGCACGATCCTTTTCGTCACTACCGCTATCCCGTTTACTAATGACCTGTTTAAGGTTACCAAACTTGTAGGTAAAGGTCAACCTTATGGTTTGATTATCGTTATACTGAGCAATGCTGGAATTAAACTTACCATAATTAGTTTTTAAGTTATTATGGTTAGAGTGGAACACATCCGTTACGGCAAGCTTAAAAGAGCTCCGCTGATCCTTTACATTATACGACAGTCCGATATCGGTGTTAAAACGGCCTTCTATTCGGTAAACATTATATATAAATGGAGAGTAATACCGAATGGCGACCTCTGATGTGAACTGTTTGCTAAACTTAAAATTATGGGTGGAGTTACCTTGGAAAAATAGAGACCCCTGGTTGACCACATCGCCAGCAATAGGCCCCTTAAAGTTCATATAAATACCCGTTAAGTTATTAAATATAGTCCATCGCTTACCAATACGAGCGGGTATGGTTAAATTCAAGTAAGCCGTATTCTGTGTAGCCAAGTTTTCACGTATTACCCAAGTCGTCTTTGCAATAGTATCCTGCCCTATACTTTCGACGATAGCACCAGAGGCATGGTCGAACCCAAGGGCTACGTTAAACATTTTATATAAGGTATAATTTAGCATAAACCCATCGGTGTACTGAGGTTTCAAATTGGGATTCCCTTTCATAAACGTACGTTTATCCAGGTACTCTTCAAAAGGATTCAGGAAACGGTAATTCGGTCGCATTACCTTACGCGCGTAACTTAAGCTAAACACATGATTAGGGTTTAGATTGTAGCTCAATGAAGCCGATGGAAAATAATCTAAATAGTCTCTATTCACCTGTTTATTTATGGTTACAGAAACGCCATCCGAATTGGTATGCTCTAAACGAAGCCCAATCTTATAGCCCCATTTTTTAAGTTGCTGCGCATAGTCAATATATCCAGCAGTAATCTGCTCTACATAATCAAAATTATTTGTACGGTTGGTAAAATTATTCCACTCCTCCAGCTTCAAATACTCGAATTTAATGCTATTATCCGATGCTACACGGCTATACTTCGCCCCCGCCTCCAAGGTTCCTTTACCCAGAGGCTGCGTATAATCAACCTTAGCGACAATGATTTTAATAGTAGCATCCGAGAAGCTACGCTCCTGCTCCAGACGACGTTGGTCTTCAGGATTAGGGCGTACAGGATTAAGAAATTCGGTCATATAACCATAATTAACACCGTTATTGGTTTTAAAGGAGCTATAATCCACATCAGCCGTAATTTTTCTACCCAAGGTATCTATTTTAAATTCATTATTTAAGTTAAAGGAATAACGATCAAAAAACTTCTTGCCATAACTCGTTGAAAATAAAGTAGAGTCGACAATCCCCCCAAGCTGAGCACCCATCAAAGTTTCACTGCGGCTATCTTGTTTTTCCAAGTTATTATTTCCGGTAAACTGCCATACCAAGGTATTACGATCCGAAGTTTTCTGTTCAATTCCGAACTTATAGTTATGCGTTTTATCACGCTCTTTTAAAAGGGTAAATTGATCAAATGCCGTTTGACTAACACCATCGGGCAAAATCCTTTTTACACCGATATCCATAGCCAGTTCATTATCCATATAGGAATAATTACCAAAAACCGTCGTATTATTTTTGCGGTAATTCAGGTTTACACTAGAGTTGCCACGAAAATGTTTACCTGCAGCAGCACTAGCCAAAAAATTACCATTAAAGCCCTCCATACGATTTTTCTTCATGCTGATATTTATAACACCGCCAGCACCTTCGGCATCCTCCTTTGCAGAGCGCGTTGTAGACACTTCAATACTTTTAATCTGACTACCATCGGTACTTTTCAATAAAGTCGCCAATTGTTCCGCAGTCATATACGTCTGCCGTCCATCGATGGTAACATTCACGCCCTGTTGCCCCATTAAACTAATATTATTATCCTTATCCACATCAACGCCAGGTGCCCTTTTTAGAATATCAAGTGCATTATTACCCGCTGCAAGAGAAGAATTTTCTACGTTCATGACCAGTTTGCCGTTTTTACTTTGAATTTGCGGCAGGTCTCCGGTAACTGTTACAGCAGCAATTTCTGTATTTATAGCGTTTAAAGTAAGTGTAGGAATTTGAAGTGCACTATCTCCTGCATCAAAAGCATCAGAGACAGCTTTGGTGTAACCTATGGCAGAAACTTCAACAATAAAACGACCTTTCGGATAACCAGAAAGTGTAAATACACCAGCGTCGTTTGTAATAGCAGCCTTAATAAGGCCTTTTGCATTTGCTGTAAGTAAATATACCGATGCCCCAGGTATAGCCTCTTGCTTTTGGTTTATTATCCTCCCGGTTATTGTAGGATCCGATTTTGCCCGGCCAAATGAGACAAAGCCCAGCATACAGATAATAAGCAAGGAGAAATATTTCATACTATTCATGTTAGTTTAGGTTGATTATATTATTTATAAGAATTATTAATGTAATGAAGAGTAAACCCTAATCATCAGACGCCTCCTCATCGTTGTCGGTTGCCTCATATCCTTTATTTTTTTCCTTCTTGGACTGTTCCACGTGTGCAGGGGCACAGCTTAAGCCCGATTTTTTCATAATCCATTCCGTTTGTTTAACGCTATTCAGATTAGCATACTCATTTAAACAATTTAGATAAGGCAGATCCCACACCTTATATTGAAGCGATTCGTCGATGGTAACCTTCGAACCGATGGGTAAAAACATCACCACGGAAACCGATTGCTCCCTATACGATTGTTTCGAAGGCAGCACAAAATGGCTATCAAACAAAATTTTACCCTTCGTCTGTTTTGCGAGATAATTTATTTTTGAAGCTCTCTCTGCGGCTAATGCAGCTGTTTTTCCTTTGGCAAAATAACTGTATTGTATAAAAGGTTTCTCAAGCGAGTCTAGGTATTGAAACTTAATATCGATATTATCACGGAAATAGCCAGAACCAAGTTTACTCGTACCATCTAAAGAATATTTCTTCTCTCCATCATCCATCATAGAAGCTTCAATAACATGAATATCCTTTTCCGATAAATGATAAACATTCTGCACCGCCAACGGTTTGTCCACTTTTATAACGGTCGACTGTTTAAAGTCCTGCAAAGACCAAAAAATATAAAATAAAATAGTAATAACAGAAACTATCCATCCCGCCCATAAACTAAGCGACAGGTAAGTATTCATTGGTTTCGTCTGAAAAACAATACGTAAGAAAATATAGAATAAAGCGATAAAAGGAATCGCATTGGCCAACACACCTGCCGTAATCGCGATTAAAGCATGCCCCTTAGGCAAATACTCTGTAGGTGGAAAAACCATTCCATCCTGATAGCCTAAAATGCCCGTACAAAAACCCACCCAAACAAACAGTAAACCAAAAATTGCCATGCCGCAAAAAATCAGCATACACAAAGCTATACCCTTACCAAGTAGGCGAAAAAAATCAGATAGAGCGCCTCCGAAAGCTTTACTATTCTTCGCTAAATGGGTTTTAGCCGAAGAAAAATCATCCCTATAAGGGTCAATCTCCTCCTCAAAGCTCTTTTTAAAGTTTTGCAAGTTGGGCTCCTCCCCACGCATAGACATGCGATCTGCACGGCTTGTAGCCAAAGGCATAACCGCCCATAATACCACATATAGTAACACCGATGAACCGCCCAATAAAAAGAAAAGAACAAATAACACACGCACCCATCTAACATGAATATCAAAATAATAAGCCAAACCACTACATACCCCACCCACTACTTTATCATCCGGGTTACGCATCAATTTTTTTTCCAAGTAGGCAAATCGAGTCTCTTCCCGAATAGGTTCATCGGCAGGTGCAATTGGCTCAGCAGCAGCATCGTCGTCGGTTTCAAAATCACTAACGCGCCCCATTTGCGTGATAACCTCCTTCACATCAGACATGGAAATAACCTCTTTTTTACCCTGATGAATGCGCTCATTAAACATCTCTGCAATTCGATTTTCTATATCCTGCAGAATCTCGCCACTATCTGTAGAGCCACTAAAATGCCGTTTAATTTCGATCATGTAGCTTCTTAATGTCTCATAAGCATCCTCTTCAATGTGAAATACAATGCTATTTATATTTATAATGATTGTCTTGTTCATAACGCTGTTAAGGTTTATTCGTCAATATTAGGTTTACGTTCTGTTAATGCAGTTTCTACCGCAAAAACCAATTCTTTCCAGGTAATGTCCAATTTATGGAGCACCTGGACGCCTTCAGGGGTTATTTGATAATACTTTCGGGGTGGGCCTGATGTAGATTCTTGCCAGCTATAACTTAAAAGCCCATTGTTTTTTAACCGTGTTAACAAAGGATACAAGGTTCCTTCAACGACCAATAACTGAGAGCGCTTTAGTTCGGCAATAATATCAGATGCATAAATTTCCCCCTTCGAAATAATCGATAGGATACAGTATTCCAGTATCCCCTTCCGCATTTGGGTAATTGTATTTTCTGCTATCATAATAATACAAAGATATATCCTTTAGATGGTACTTTGCAATACATAGTACTATAAAAAAACAAAAGAAACAACTAAAACACTGTATATCAATTAAATAATTTTAAGTCCGAAACAATTTTTATTAATAAATAATAATATTGTCATAATTTTATCCGAGATTTGAATCAATGAAATACATAATAAGTTATCTATGGGCCATATTATGGGCAGCATTTATGCTAACTATAATGCTTCTTCCGGCTAAAGAGTTTAGCGGATATCCCGTATTTGAAGGTTTTGATAAACTTGTTCACTGCGGAATATTTTTTGTTTTAACGACCCTACTATATTGGGCCGTTATACACAGTACCGATCGGAAAGCCAATAAGTGGATCACCCTATTTACTATAGTAACTGTTACGGTAGGTTTTGCCATTTTAACCGAGTTGGCACAAAAGTACCTATCCCCTACACGGTCGGCAGATGTATGGGATATTTTTGCAGATGCTGTAGGTTTAGGCATGTCGAGCTTTGCCTTTGTATTATTTTATAAACGTAGAAAAAGTAGAACTTAAGCGGTTGCCAAGGTAACCACGCTAACGGATACCCCCGCAGCAACAAGTAACCTTCCGGCTTCACATATTGTTGCCCCCGTAGTAAACACATCATCAACCAATAAGATATGCATATTACGCCGTAATACTGCCTTTGGATGGAGCGCAAAAGCACCTTCAAGATTATCTAAACGGGCTATTTTTTTTAACGTTACTTGACTTGCCGCTCTTTTGGGGCGGATAAGAATGTGCCGATCTACCGGGACATGTAGCATAAGCCCAAGGCCCTGGGCAAACTTTTCAGCCTGATTATACCCGCGTTTTTTTAATGTAGAAGAATGCACCGGAATAGGCACAATTAAATCTACAGGATACTGCAGAAGATAAGCCTCCAGATAAGGGGCATAGATTTCGCCTAAAAATATTCCGACCTGGGGTTTCTTTTTATATTTTAATTGATGCACCAAAGATTCCACTCGGGATGATTTAGAAAGATACAACATGGCTGCAGCAAAATTTACGTTCAATCTACCCCACAATTTCCTGCGCATAGGATTATTTGCACTTGTATGGTAGTCTGTAATAGGTAAATGGTACCGACAGGAAATACAGATGAACCTTTCTTTTGTACGTAGAACGTTAGCGCAGGCTAGACATACATCCGGCAGCAATACATACAATAAGTCTTTTATAAATTGGTTAAGCACCACATCAAACAAAAAATGGTATCTGTTAAAGATACCATTTTAATTTGTTTTTTCTTTAATGGCCAATTGGCCACAGGCAGCGTCAATATCCTTACCTCTGGACCTACGTACATTGGTCACTATCCCCCTACTCCGTAAATACTCGGCAAATGCGTCAATTTTATCAGCCTCTGCATTTACAAAATCAGCCAATGCAATAGGGTTATATTCAATGATATTTACCTTACACGGGATATGTTTACAAAAATCTGCGAGCTCTTTCGCATCCTGTATTTCATCGTTAAAATTATGAAAAACAATATATTCGAAGGTAACTGCATTTTTTGTTTTTGAATAGTAATAACGCAATGCTTCGGCCAATGCTTTCAATGAATTCTGCTCATTGATAGGCATAATTTCATTCCGCTTTTGGTCGTTTGCAGCATGCAATGACAAGGCTAAATTAAAGCGCACCTGATCATCACCTAACTTCTTAATCATCTTTGCGATACCGGCGGTAGAAACTGTAATACGCTTCGCCGCCATATTAAGCCCATCTTCGGCGGTAATACGCTCGATAGACTTCATCATATTGGCATAATTAAGCAATGGCTCTCCCATACCCATATAAACAATATTTGAAAGCGGAATATTATAGTTCTCCTGCGCTTGTTTTGCAATTAGCACCACCTGGTCGTAAATTTCATCGGCATTAAGATTACGCTTACGATCCATATAACCTGTGGCACAAAACTTACAGGTTAAACTACAGCCCACTTGTGAGGAAACACAGGCCGTCATGCGTTCGGGAGCAGGAATTAAAACGCCCTCAATGATATTGCCATCATAAAGAACAAAACTACTCTTGATGGTTTTATCCGAACTAATTTGCGATTGTTTTACCTGTACGTAATTAATCTGAAAATTAGCTTTAAGCGTATCTCTCAACTCCTTACTTAGATTTGTCATCTGATCAAAGTCGGTAATCGACTTTTGCCATAACCACTCGTAGATCTGTTTCGCACGAAACCCCTTCTCGCCCATTTCAACAAGTTTCTCTTTCAATTGTTCCAACGAAAGACTACGGATATCGATTATTTTATTTGTTTTTATCACGGCTGCAAAGATACATGAAATTTTGTTAGCTAAAACCATTACCTATTGGCTTTCCATATAATTACGAAAATATTATAATTATAAATAGCTAAATTGCAGCTAATTTAAGGAGAAAAATGATGACAAAAAGAACGATTATTACCGCACTGCTTTCCTTAACCCTATTCGCTTCTTGCAAGCAAGGTAAGTATGCAACAACGGAAAAAATCTACAAAGCCAAAGCCAAAGAGTTTTCCAAAACATATGCCGCAACCCCCAGTATAGGGCAATTAGAAAAGGTTAACACGGCCAATAAGGAATGGATTGCCAGTATAAATTTTGGTACACGGAAGCCAAATTTTGTGATGATACACCATACGGCCCAAGACTCCTTAGCCCAGACTATAAAAACTTTTCAAAATGCCAAACTAGAGGTTAGCGCCCATTATGTTATCGGAAGAGATGGAAAAGTAGTTCAGATGATCAACGACCTGTTTAGATCACACCATGCCGGCGCTGGCAAGTGGGGCAACGATACAGATTTAAACTCATCTTCTATCGGTATTGAACTAGACAACAACGGCACTACAGATCCATGGACAGACGCGCAAATCGACGCCCTTATCCAAGTATTGACATACTTAAAAAATACCTACAAAATACCACAAGCTAATTTTATTGGACATATGGACTTTGCTCCGGCACGAAAAAATGATCCAAGTAGGTTTCCGTGGAAAAAATTGGCAGAAAATGGTTTCGGGTATTGGTACGGAACGAATTTAGAGGCAGCACCAGAAAATTTTGATCCGAAGCTGGCTTTACGGATAATAGGATATGATGTAAAAAATACGGAAGCAGCTATAAAAGCCTTCAAAAGACACTATATTCAAAAAGATATAAATTCAGGAAATTTAACGGATGAAGACTTAAAGATTTTATATGCAATCTTTAAGCAGTATTTATAAGATATAAACTAAGCATAAGCGATAGGTTAACGGCTAAAGAAAATGTCGAAACCTATCGCATAAGAACTCTTGAAGTATGCTTATTTTACGATAGAACCGTAAAGGTCGAAATCCTCTGCTCGATCCACGGTAACATGAACAAAATCGCCAATTCTAGCGTAGTTTTCTTTGGCATTTAATACCACTTCGTTGTCTACCTCTGGCGAGTCAAATTCAGTACGGCCGATAAAATAGTCGCCATCGACACGATCTACCAGCACCTTATATGTATTTCCTACTTTTGTTTGATTAATCTCGTACGATATTCCCTGTTGTACTTCCATGATTGCATCAACACGTTCTTGTTTCACCTCTTCAGGCACATCATCTATTAAAGTATGCGCATGAGTTTTTTCTTCATGCGAATACGTAAAACAGCCTAAACGATCAAAACGAGTATCCTCAACCCAGCTTAACATCTCTTGGAAATCCTGTTCCGTTTCGCCAGGGTATCCACAGATTAACGTTGTACGCAAGGCAATATCTGGCACCTTATCCCGAATTTTATTGACCAAATCGATCTGCTTTTGTTTACTCGTACCACGGCGCATGGAGGTAAGCATATTATCGGTAATATGCTGTAGTGGCATATCCAGGTAATTACAAATATTGCTGCGTTCGTTCATGGCATCTAAAATATCCATAGGGAATCCCGATGGATAAGCATATTGTAAACGGATCCATTCGATACCATCCACGTCTGAAAGATGTCTTAACAAGTCAGATAAATTACGTTTACCATAGATATCTAAACCATAATACGTTAAATCCTGAGCAATTAAAATAAGCTCTTTCGTGCCATTGGATGCTAAAAATTTAGCTTCTTTCACTAAGTCGTCGATAGATTTAGACACATGTTTTCCCCGCATTAAAGGGATTGCACAGAAAGAACAAGGGCGGTTACAACCCTCTGCAATTTTAAAATACGAGTAATGCGAAGGCGTAGTCAACAAACGTTCGCCAAGTAATTCATGTCGGTAATCTGCACCTATTGACGACAATAAATCAGGGAGATCATTTGTCCCAAAATAGGCATCAACATTCGATATTTCACTTTGCAATTCAGGCTTATAACGCTCAGAAAGGCATCCTGTAACAATAACTTTATTTACTTTGCCCTGATCTTTTAATTCCGAAAACTGGAGAATAGTATCGATAGACTCCTGCTTAGCGTTATCAATAAAACCACAGGTATTAATAACCACAATATCGTTGGCCTGAATATTTGTAGATTCGTGCACCACCTCGATCTGATTACCTTTTAACTGGCCCATTAAAACCTCACTATCGTGAATATTTTTAGAACAACCAAGCGTAACCACGTTTACACGAGGTTTATGGCTTACGGTACGAAGGGCACTTTTTTTTGTTTTCATGTATTACTTATTTCGCCCTACAGCATATCCCAAAGGATTGCAAGGGAGTATATAAAAGAACTCCTCTCCTGTTAAGAACAGCCAGAGGAGCCCTATATTTTAAACTATCGAATTATTAATTAAATAAAGAGTCGACAAAATCCTTTTTATTGAACAACTGCAAGTCACCAATCTTCTCTCCCACACCAATATACTTAACCGGAATTTTAAACTGATCCGATATCCCGATAACAACGCCACCTTTTGCGGTTCCATCCAGCTTCGTCAAAGCCAAGGCATTTACATCCGTAGCTTGCGTAAACTGGGTACATTGTTCAATAGCATTTTGCCCGGTAGAAGCGTCGAGCACCAACAAGATTTCATGCGGTGCACCCGGAATTACCTTCTGCATAACATTTTTAATTTTCCCCAGCTCGTTCATTAATCCCACCTTATTATGCAAGCGGCCAGCCGTATCAATAATTGCGACATCATCGCCATTGGAAACGGCAGATTTTATGGTATCGAAAGCCACCGATGCCGGATCGGAGCCCATAGCCTGCGCTACAACGCGCACACCTACACGCTCTCCCCAAAGTTTAATCTGATCTACGGCTGCCGCTCTAAACGTATCAGCAGCGCCAAGAACGACCTTATTTCCGGCCTCTTTAAGTTGATGTGCTAACTTTCCTATTGTTGTTGTTTTACCGACACCATTGACACCAACCACCATAATAACATACGGTTTATGGTTGCCATATTCAAAGCTATCAAAGTCGGTACTATTATTTTCGGCTAGTAAACCTTGAATTTCTTCCTTTAGCAATCTGTTCAATTCGTCAGTACCTACGTACTTATCTTTGGCTACCCGTTGCTGAATACGATCTACAATTTTTAAGGTCGTTGTTACGCCCACATCCGATGTCACCAATACCTCTTCAAGGTTATCCAAGACATCGTCGTCTATAGTAGATTTCCCCACTACCGCTTTAGTGATTTTGGAGAAAAAACCCTCCTTAGTTTTTTCCAAGCCTTTATCCAGCGCCTCTTGGGCTTCAGGAGTTTCTTGTTTCTTTTTAAAAAAATCGAATAAACCCATTTATGATTACCTTAACGTAATACGAAAAAAATCTGCCCAAATATACAGAAATGAACCATACTAAAAAAGCCCTTTCGGCGACTAGACCAAAACGGCTTTCAATTTTTTAAAGAAAAACTTTAAAAAAGGAATATCTACTGCTTATTTGCTAGCTGTTGCAACAACTTCTTTTACGTTGTCATTGTGCACCATACTCTCTTTGAAAGTATACGCGCCAGTTTTAGCAGATTTAGTCGTGATAATTACTTTTGTATATTCTTTACCACCACCTTTTTGTAATGATGCTACCGCTTTCTTTGCCATGGTATAATATGTTTAACTGGGAAACACAAGGCTCCCAAAAGTGGATTATTTAATTTCTTTATGAACAGTTACTTTTCTCAAAACAGGGTTGAATTTTTTCAACTCTAAACGTTCTGTAGTATTTTTCTTGTTCTTCGTTGTAATGTAACGAGACATACCTGGAAGACCAGTTTCTTTGTGTTCAGTACACTCTAAGATAACTTGTACTCTATTTCCTTTTTTAGCCATTGTTTTACTTTATTATAATCTCTAAAGACTAATGTTCATGAATATCTTTAATTAACAGGCGATTATCTACTAAACGTATCCTTTTTTGATAAATTTACTGATAACCGAAGTAATTCCGTTTTTGTTAATCGTTTTAATTGCAGACGTAGACACCTTCAAAGTAATCCAACGATCTTCTTCAGGAATGTAGAAACGTTTAGTTTGTAAATTCGGGTAAAATTTACGTTTAGTTTTAACGTTCGAGTGCGATACGTTATTACCTTTTAATGCCGTTTTGCCTGTTAAATCACAAATTCTTGACATGATATTTATTTTTAATGTTGTCTAATTACAAAATCCCCTTTGCATTCCCTGCAAAGAGTTTGCAAATATCTAAATTTCTTTTTGGATTTACAACAATAGGGGGAGAATTATTTTAAAAAATAATAATCATGGAATGCTGTGAGCTGCAAATGTATAGGTTTTGTAAGATAATCCGTTCTTAAAGGCACCAAAATAGTTTTCAACAATTCACAAACCCAGAATTAGGCCTGATTGGGGCAGGGGATAATGCCTAAAGACAGCCCCTCAAATAGCGGAATACTTCGTACCTTTAAGGCAAAAAAGCAGCATATTTTCAGGCCTAAGCGATGTTACAAAAAACAAGGGGTATAGTCCTAAAAGTTACAAACTACTCGGAAAGTAGTGTTGTAGCACAAATTTTCACGGAAGAATTGGGGTTGCAGCCTTATATAATAAATGGGGCACGCAAACCCAAGGCCAAGATTCGTACAAATATGTTGCAACCGCTGCATCTTTTGGATATGGTCGTTTACCTAAAAGAGGGAGATGGTTTGCAGCGTATTAAGGAAGCCCAGGCAAGTCCGACGCTCTATCATATACCTATTGATATTGTAAAATCTTCCGTAGCCATGTTTTTAAATGAGGTAATCTTCAAGGTATTAAAACATGCGGAGACAGACAGGCAATTATTTCAGTTTATCTACCAGTCTATATTGTGGATGGATGCCACGCAAGCTCCCATTTACAATTTTCATTTATGCTTTTTAATGAAATTAAGTAGGTTTTTAGGTTATTTACCGACAATTCCGGCAGAGCCTCAACCTTACTTCGACCTTGTAGAAGGCATTTTCACTAAAAACCTGCCCAGCCACAGTTACATTTTACAAGCCCCACACACCGCCTTATTTCATGCCATTTTAAGTAGCACCTACGAAGATAGCCCCCAATTCCACATGAAACAAGAAGAACGGAAGTACCTACTTACGCAGATTATAAATTTTTATAAGCTACATACGGAGAACTTTGGGGTAATCCATTCTTTACAAATTCTGGAAGAAATTTTTCATTAAATTTTCATAATTATTAAATTAGTTTATATTTGATACTAACAAAATATCTGTTTAACCTTAATAATCAAAAATATGAAATGGTTTTTAAAAGTAGTACGCGATAACTATGCAAATTTCAATGGTCGCGCCAGACGTAAAGAGTATTGGATGTTTACCCTTTTTTATTTTATTTTCAATTTAGTGGTAAGTTCAGCAGACCGTATCTTTTCACTGAATTATGGAGATTTAGATACAGGAGTTTTAAGTAGCATTTATGGTTTAGCACTTTTTATTCCGTCGCTGGCTGTCACCATACGCCGTTTACATGACACTGGAAAATCTGGATGGAACTACCTATGGATTTTTACCATTATCGGCGCATTTTATGTGTTGTACCTATTAATTAAAGAAGGAGACTTTGGACAGAATGAATATGGCGCCGATCCGAAAGGGGAGGATACAGCAAACCCATTTGATGGGCAAAGCAACGTAAACAACCCATTCTCGGGACCTAACAATCCATTTGCGAACGACAATAATCCCTTTCGTAACCCAAATAACTAAAGTAACTAAAATACATGCTAGAAATATAACAACTAAAAAAGCCCAGTTAATCTTTTGTAACTGGGCTTTTTCACAATAAATATATCTAGAATCTAATTAGATAACTTTTACATTTACCGCGTTAAGACCTTTACGACCTTGTTCGATTTCGTAAGAAACATTATCGCCCTCACGAACTTTGTCTACTAAGCCAGAAACATGAACGAAAATTTCGCTCTCTCCTGTAGATGGAATGATGAAACCGAAACCTTTGGTCTCATTAAAAAATTTTACTTTACCTTCTTGCATTATGTTTATTGTATTAATTTGTTTAAAGATAACATTTATAAATCTTTTTTTTAGATAAAAAAAACAAAAAAGGATTAAACATTGTAGCGTTTGAACTGTCTATGCAGTATTAGCAAATTAAAATATTATATAAATACAAATAAGTTCTATGAAACGATTCTTAAGTTTAATGTTAATTATGGGCAGTATTGCCTTCGCAAACGCACAAACGATGAATATTGAAAACAGCCGTAAAGTTGCTACAAAAGGGTACGCCGAAAGAGAAGTAACCCCAGACATTATATACCTTTCTATCAGTCTAAAAGAATATTGTCCAGACAATAATCCTAAAAAGAAAGTTGGTATTGAGGTCCTAGAAAAACAGTTGTTTGATGGTGCTATGGCCGCAGGGGTTAAAAAAGAGGATTTTACAATCCAAAATATCTATAGCTTTAATTACGAAAATAAAAAGAAAAATACCGAGCTTTTACAGTCACGCCAGTACAGAATTAAGGTTACAAACCTGAATAACCTAAACACCATGATGGAGAAGGTTGACGCTAAAGGTTTACAGAACACCTCCATTAGTGGTTACGACCACAGCAAAAGACGTGAAATCGAAAAAGAGCTTAAAACAGCTGCTGTAAAAGATGCGCGTTCAAATGCTGAAATCTTAGCCGGTGCTGATGGGCAGGCTATCGGTCGTTTGTTAATAATCAATGACAATACAAGCATTAATTTTAACGACTTTATACCTGCACCACGCATGTTTGCACGTGCTGCCGTTATGGATTCAGCAGATGGGGGTACGGAAGAATTAAATATTGATATCCGCCCGATAAAGCTTAACTATTATATCGATACTGTTTTTGAGATAAAATAATATGCACAATTCCTTACCAAATAAAAACATGTTGGAAAAACGCCAACGGGAGTTTGTTTGGATACAAAAGGTGTCCAACGTAATGGACAGTAAATTTACTATTGGGGGGTTCAGTTTTGGTCTGGACCCCTTATTAAATTTAATACCCTTCGTCGGACAAGTGGCAGCATTTGGCACCTCAATCGTCTTGGTTTTGGTTATGATTCGCAACGGAGCAAGTTCCAAGCTAGCGGTAAAAATGCTGTTAAATGTAATGTTCGATGCGCTGATAGGTGCAATCCCAATCTTTGGGCAGGTATTTGACTTTTTCTATAAAGCCAATAAAAAAAATGTGCGCTTACTCCAGGAGCACTATTTCGAGGGAAAACACCAGGGCAGTGCAAAAGGAATTCTCATCAGCTTATTCAGTGTTTTAATCCTGCTGTGTATTGGTATTATTTATGTAATAGCCATCTTTGCACAATGGACCATACAGCTCTTTAGCAACCTGTTCTAGCTGTAAAATAGTATGCACAGCCAACTGATATAATAGCTATTTTTGTTGTATGTCGAAAACAAGAATTTTTGCCCTATTGTTGGTTGCTATAATGCTAGGCAGCATATTAACGAACCCATCCAAGGAGCAGGTCGAAACTGCCATAAAGGAAAAAGCGAAAACCATCCTCCAACAGAAGCTTAACTATGCACATAAAGATGCGATGGAGATGGGTATGCTACTATTTGGTGACAAAATTTTGAAAGATTTTGTAGATAAAAATATCCAGATTACGAATTATTATCTTTTTACGTTAATACGTATCAAATGGCAAGGGGATGAAACACCTATCGGTGG
Source organism: Sphingobacterium sp. Mn56C (assembly GCF_049319645.1). Taxonomy (NCBI): domain Bacteria; kingdom Pseudomonadati; phylum Bacteroidota; class Sphingobacteriia; order Sphingobacteriales; family Sphingobacteriaceae; genus Sphingobacterium; species Sphingobacterium sp. Mn56C. Next base: position 185,341 of record NZ_JBMOUC010000006.1, on the reverse strand, counting down.
TGGGGCCTTTAAAAAAGTATGGTTAAGTCCGAAGATTGATGAAAAGGCAGAAGAGATTATTGGCGTTTTAAAAAATCTATAATGCTGGATATTCTTTTTCAAGATGAGCATATTATTGCCATCAATAAACCGCACGGATTGCTTGTTCATCGTTCTTCTATCGCTGCAGACACCTCCACATTTGCCCTGCAATTATTACGGGACCAAATTGGGCAGCCCGTTTATCCGGCACATCGTTTAGATCGTAAAACAGGCGGAATTCTGCTTTTTTCTTTAGATAAACATACCGATAAGCTATTGCAAACCCTATTTGCAGAAAAGAAAATGGATAAACATTATTTAGCGATATTACGGGGGCATTGTCCGGAAGAAGGGATAATAGATTATCCATTAAAAAAAGAAAATGGCAGCATGCAAAATGCAGTAACGCATTATAAGCGTTTGGCAACGGCGGAAATTGATTTGCCCCAAGGCAAGTTTGCAACTTCGCGTTACACTTTGGTAGAAGCAAACCCAGAAACGGGCAGAATGCACCAACTAAGGCGCCATTTTGCGCATATCTTCCATCCCATACTTGGCGACAGGCCGCACGGCTGTAACAAACAAAATAAGCTGTGGAAAGAGCAATTTGAAATGGACACCATGATGTTGCATGCAAGCAGGCTTTCTTTTATTCATCCACATACATCAGCACAGGTGGATATTAGCGCGCCCATACAATCGGAATTCGAGCGGGTATTAAAAATTCTAGACCTAACAATAAGCCTGTAAGCTATACCGATCAATCTTTACCTTATGGGCCTGTATTTAGCAATAATTTTGAATGTTGCAAAATATAAGCCCCATATATGAACATAATAATTAATTTTGTAATCAAACATTATATAGCTAAAAAATGAAAAATACAGCTTTAACGGAACTACATATTTCATTAGGGGCAAAGATGGTTCCTTTTGCAGGTTTCAACATGCCGGTACAATACTCAGGAATTAATGACGAGCACGAAACTGTACGTACAGGAGTAGGAGTGTTTGACGTAAGTCATATGGGAGAATTTATCTTAAAAGGGGAGAAAGCTTTAGATTTAATTCAAAAAATATCTTCCAATGATGCGTCAAAATTGTATGAGGGTAAAGTTCAATATGGCTATATTCCGAATGAAGAAGGTGGTATTGTAGACGATTTTTTGACCTATAAGATTGATGATCAAACCTACATGTTAGTGGTTAACGCATCAAATATTGAGAAAGATTGGAATTGGATTAGCAAATATAATAGCTATGGAGTAGAGATGAAGGATATATCTGACAAGACGGCTCTTTTAGCTATCCAAGGCCCGAAAGCTGCGGAGGCATTACAAGCACTTACAGATATTGAGCTAGCCTCTATGGAGTATTACACCTTCCGTAAAGGAACATTTGCGGGTGTAGAAAATGTTATTGTATCCGCCACAGGATATACGGGTGCCGGAGGTTTTGAAATCTATGTGGCAAACGAAGATGCTTTAACGATTTGGAATGCTGTATTTGAAGCTGGGGCAGCATTTGGCATTAAACCAATCGGTTTAGGTGCGCGCGATACCTTACGTTTAGAGATGGGTTTCTGTTTGTATGGAAACGATATCGACGATAGTACATCTCCCTTAGCGGCAGGATTAGGATGGGTTACAAAATTCACGAAAGACTTTGTAAACGCGGATAATTTAAAAGCAGAAAAGGAAAGAGGGGTTACCCAGAAGTTGGTAGGTTTTGAAATGATAGATCGTGGAATTCCACGCCATGGCTATGAAATCGTAGATATCGACGGTAATAATATAGGTCGTGTAACCTCGGGTACACAGTCGCCAAGCTTAAAAATATCGGTAGGATTAGGTTATATTAACAATGCATTTGCCAAAGAAGGCACGGAAATATATATACACATCCGTAACCAAAAAATAAAGGCTGTAGTTCGCAAACCACCCTTTGTAAAATAAACAGGCACCACTTTGGTTTAACGCCGTACATCTCTTACCATGATTTCTGTAAGAGATGTATGGCGTTTATAGCTTATTTTCTAAGTTGTTTTTTCGTTTCTTTCTTGGCAACCGGCTTTTTCTGACTCTCGGCCTTTTTGGCATTAAAATCTAATTTTACATGTTTTAATAGTACTATTTTTAAGTAAATCAGCACCACAATCAAGGCGATAGAGGCTCCAACAATCAAAGGGTTACCCTTTTGATAGGCCGTTACCCCACTTAATATTAAAAATATAATACCCAAATTAAGCAATAAGCTCAAAAAAAATTGTTTTTTCATCCTTAAGAATTCTGTTTTCCAATAACGCGCTCGCGCAAAAAGTAAAAATAGACAATACCAGCCACAATATTAAAAAGGATTATAAACAGTACCACTAACAAACGTTCGCTATTGCTAATAAACCGTGATAGCATAAGTTCACGAAGCACCAGAAACACCCATATCAAGGATACTAACAAGGATATGGAGAACAATATAGGTGCAATAGAAACCTGTAGTACCATAAAAATAAATGCGATACTGTAAAATGCCAGACTAAAATAGAAAGCCTGCTTAGTCTGGTAAAATAAATTCTTCATCGCCCAAAAATACGTATTTCTTTGTGCATACACGTAAAACTAATGTTTAAGGGAATATACCCAGTTCTTCATAAGCCACGCCAATTTTATTTATCGCGCATATAAAAGCAGCGGTACGTAAATCGTCGACACCAGTGGTACCGGCCCATATTTCACGGATTTCCTGGTAGCTCCCCATCATAGTATCCTCTAAGCCGGAATGCACCAAATCAATCTCTTCAGGCCCTTTTTGCACGAGTTTACGCTCGGTAGGCGACATCACTTTATCGGTCATACGCTCTACGGCATCCATAATATCGGAATACCGATTTTCACTAAAGCGTTTTTCCAGACGTCCATACTTAACATGACTTAGATTTTTAAGCCATTCAAAGTAAGAAACCGTAACTCCACCCGCATTTAAATAAATGTCCGGAATAACCATAATGCCTTTCGCAATCAAAATTGCATCTGCCTCCGCAGTTACAGGTCCATTTGCTGCCTCTGCAACAATCTTGGCTTGGATTTTAGCCGCATTGCCCTTATGGATTACACTCTCTAATGCTGCAGGAATCAAGATATCGCAAGCTTGCTCTAAGCCCGTGGCAGGGTCAGGCAAATTTAACGCTCCAGGGAAATCCAGTAAAGCGCCATGCTGCTTACGATGTGCCTGCGCTTCATCGACATCAATGCCACTTTCCTTATAAATAGCGCCATTATATTCGATAACGCCTACAATTATAGCGCCCGCATTTTGGCAAAATTTTGCTGCATGGTAGCCCACATTCCCTAGCCCCTGAACAATAATTTTTTTCCCTTGAATACCCGTAGTAAGGCCCAACTTTTTCATGTCCTCCTCGATGGAACAAGCTTCACGAATACCGAAAAACACCCCCAAACCTGTAGCCTCAACACGTCCACGTACCCCACCTTGGGAAATGGGCTTACCTGTAACGCTGGCCATAGCATTTAAATCATTTGGGTATAAGGTAGCGTAGGTATCTACAATCCAGCTCATCTCTCTACTGCTGGTACCATAATCCGGTGCCGGTACATCGATGCCAGGTCCAATAAAATTCTTTTTGCATAATTCGGAGGTATAACGTCGGGTTATACGTTCTAAATCTGAAACACTGTATTTGGAGGTATCAATTTTAATTCCACCCTTACCACCACCAAAAGGTACGTTCACAATAGCACATTTGTAGGTCATTAAAGCCGCTAAGGCCATAACTTCATCCTGATTCACTTCCATGCTAAAACGGATACCACCCTTACATGGCAATTTATGATGTGAATGCTGTACACGGTAGGCCTCAATAACCTCAATCTCATGACCAATACGCACGGGAAATCTTACACGTAAGATAGCGTTACAAGCCTTTATTTGTTCCAGAACACCGCCAGAGAAGCGGGTAAATTTAGCCGCTTTATCAAAGTTAATTTCTACACCTTTGAAAAAGCTATATTCCTGATTTGTTGACATAGCTGTCGATTTTAGAATTTATAATTAGCTCTAAAGGTAAGCAACTTTAAACAGTAAAACCTGTAAGGCCTTCATTTTTAAGATATTTACAACAGTAATTATCTTTTGTTATAAACTCTAAACGAAAAAGAGGAAACTATTAGTTTTACCTAAAACAAAGTAGCAAAACCTTAATAGTTGTGTTGATATAGCATCAGGCGAGGCAAGTGGCCCAGGAAAAGATAAGTATTCGAAAGGGAAGGCGTAAAAAATTTACGAACGATAGGTGCAGAAAAAAACAAAACCCAAAAGTTTACCTATAAAGTAGCAATTTGCTAGGGTATGTATACATTTGGGCCTTGCTAAAGCGTCCTGAGATAAGGCTTAATACACCTCAATTTCAGGGTCTATTTCCTCTTTCCACGCTAAAATACCACCTTTTAAATTTGAAAGATTATCAAAGCCCTGTTGTTCCAATAATAAAACAGCTTGAGCAGAGCGTTTACCCGATCGACATTGAATGATAACCGGAATATCTTTGGCAATTTTGTCTGCCTCAATCAATATGCCGGCTAATGGAATATTTAAGCCGTTAAGATTCGAGACTTCATATTCAAAGGGTTCACGTACATCAATTAATTGAAAATCTGCATGAGTATCTAAAAATGATTTTAGTTCTTGAACAGTTACTTCTTTCATAGTTTTAAATTTAATTCAATCAAATATAAGTGTTTCACCTCGAAATCACGATGACATATAGCCTTAAGAATTATTAATTTTTATTATCTTAAACAAATTTTTGACCATGAGACAATCTTACCTTGCCCTCTTTATTGCCTATTTATTACTCCACGTTGCACAAGCACAAACTAAGCCTATTGTCGAACGCTCTTTTGTAGAAAAGATGTTGTATAGCTTAGCAAACGATGATATGCGCGGCAGACATGCCCTGAGTGCAGACGCCGATAAAGCGGCCGATGTTATTGCAGAAGCCTTCACAGAAATTGGCTTAACACCCTATACCGAAACAGGCTATAGACAAACTTTTACCATGACAAGCATAACGCGGAAAAGCCAGCGTATCACGTGGAACAATAGTGTGCTAAACCCCGATAGTTATATAATTCTGAGCAATGCGCCTAAAATCAGCTGGAATAACAAATCCAGCATAAGGACCTTAAATATTGATAAAGGAGATAATTTTGCACAGCGATTCCGCGAAATCGCCCTATCAGAAGGTGATGCGCTTGTTATTATTGACCCAAGCTTTGCCTCCTACATCAGCCGATATGCAAAAATATATGACCGGCAAAATGTAGTAAACAGCCAAGCTATTGACCAAAGCAGCAAGGTATTTGTGGTAAGTGATAAACGACCAAAGAAATACGAAGTAACCCATGAAAACACAGTAAAAGACGTTAATCTTTCCAATGTAGCAGGAATAATTCCCGGAAAAACAAAACCCGAGGAATACGTAATTTTCTCCGGACATTACGATCATATCGGTATTATCGCTGCTGAAGGGCAGGATTCTATTGCCAATGGGGCAGATGATGATGCATCAGGAATTACGGCAATGATTAGCTTAGCGAAGTACTATAAAAATGAAAATGCCAATGCGAGAACCTTAATTTTTGTAGCCTTTACTGCTGAGGAAATAGGAATGTTTGGATCGAAATATTTTTCAAACCATATCAATCCTGATCAAGTAACAGCCATGATAAATATAGAAATGATAGGAAAAGACTCCAAATTCGGCCCTAATACACTGTACATTACAGGATACGATAGATCTAATTTAGGCGCTTTAATGCAAGAAAATCTAAAAGGATCAGACTTCACTTTTCATGCAGATCCCTATACGAAACAAAACCTGTTTTATAGAAGTGATAATGCTGTGTTAGCGGCCTTAGGAGTTCCGGCACATACATTTTCTACCTCACAAATCGATAAAGACATCTATTACCATACTGTAAAAGACGAAATTAGCACCTTAGATATAGGTAATATTATATCCAGTATAGAAGCAATTGCGATAGGGGCAAAGGGAATTGTGGATGGAAGCCAAACGCCAACACGCGTAGAAAAGTTAACCCCATAACCTAGGTCACCGGTTTTTGCATAACATAATCATCAAGCACATAACCATAATAAGGAATATCGACTTCCCGGGAAACGGTAAAACCCTGTTTAAGATAAAAATGATAGGCTTTATTTCCTCGGTTTACATTAAGTTCAAGGGTAGTTAAATTTCTTTTTTTTGCCTCCTCAAGGGCGAAATTAATAAACCGAAGGCCATAGCCCTTACCTTGCGTTGAGGGCAGAAGATACAATTTTTCAATGCGGAGGATGTCGGTTGTCGTTTGGGCGACCGACATAAAACCAATGGGCAAATTTATATCCGCCCAAAGGATAAAAAAATCCTGTCCAGATGCCATAGCATCTTTTAAAGCCTCCTCAGTATAGCTTTTATGCAACATAAAATTGATCTGTTCAACACTTAATATATCTTTATAAGTTGGATAATATATTTGATGAACCAACTGATGAATAACAATTGCATCTTGTTTTGTAGCCTGTATTATTGTACACATAAAAGGAAATTAGAAAGATTCGCCCACCCACACAAAATCCGGCGTATTAAACTCCAGCTTATAGAACCCCGTAGCCAAGGTTTCGAAAACTCCAGGTGCCAACATACGAAGTCCGTCGCTCGCTTTCAGAAGATCCGCATCCACAAAAACACGTTCAGCAGCAGGTTTCCATTTTTCAAAAACATTTTTAACACAAACGTAACGGATATCCTGGCAGAAAAGCACCATATTGAGGCCCTCAGCATACTTTAATAGGTTAGGGTACAATTGTGAGGCCATAATATTTACTGCGCTATAACGGTTTAAAATAAGGTATTTCAACGCGTCTTCCATAAACTCGCCTTCAATAGGCACCAACTTTATTTTTTCCTGCCCTAAGACAGGTTTGGAATTGGTAAACAAAACATCAACTTTAATAGCCTGGGCAAGTAAAAAGTCGATAGTAGCCTCGTTTGTTACCACGGTTGGTGACCATTCCAGCAACTGCCCTAAATCTTCAGCAGATAAAGCCTGAAAGTTCGCTACAAGTAAAGCTGGCTCTTGGTTTTCACGAACAATATGATGCGACGACATAAGAAAGACTTAATTTCCTAACTGCGAAACCGTGATATAAGCCATTAGGCCAATGCTCAGCTCCAAAGCCTTTTCATCGATATCAAAAGACGGCGTATGCACGGCAGAAGTAATGCCTTTTGCCGGATTACCCGTACCTAAGCGATAGAAACATGCATTCGTTTCTTGCGAATAATAAGCAAAATCCTCGGCTGCAGGCCACAATTCTAACTCTACCACATTTTCTGCACCAAGGTAATCGATAGCAAAGGAACGTGCCTCCTCAGTAAGTTTTGGTTCATTCACCAAAAATGGGTACCCTTTCTGTATATCAAAATCGCAGGTCGCCCCCATACCCTCTACAATACCGGTCACCATATTTCTCATTTTCTGATGCGCCACTGTACGCCATTTCTCATCAAAAGTACGAAAGGTACCTTCCAGATACACCGAATCAGGAATGATATTAGTTGCACCATTACCAATAATTTTACCCCAGGAAAGAACCGTCGGAATACGAGGGTCGGCAACCCTACTTACCAACTGCTGCAAGGCGGTAATAACCTGAGCAGAGATAGCGATAGGATCAATATTCTGATGAGGCTGAGCCCCATGCCCACCTTTACCACGGATGGTAAGAAACAATTCGTCGCAGGATGCCATATACTTTCCCGCACGGAAGCCCACTTTACCCGCTTCAATAAAAGGCATCACATGCTGTCCGATAATTGCGGAAGGACTTGGGTTTGATAATACCCCCTCCTTAATCATTAACGAAGCACCTCCCGGTAGACGCTCTTCTCCAGGCTGAAAAATCAGTTTCACTGTACCCGCAAAGGAAGGCTTCAATGCCATTAAAATTTTGGCAACCCCCAGTAGCGAGGAAGTGTGCACATCATGGCCACAGGCATGCATAACACCCGGATTTTTAGATCCGTAGGTTCTGCCCTCCACCTCTGTGATCGGCAACGCATCCATATCCGCACGTAAAGCGATAACCTTATCCGAAGGTAAATCACCTTTAATAATTCCAACGACGCCCGTATTCGCCATCGATTGGTAAGGTATCCCTAAAGTATCTAAAAATTGTTTTACAAAAGCAGAAGTTTGAAACTCCACAAAGGAAAGTTCAGGATTGCTATGCAAGTGACGGCGTAAATCAACCGTTTCAGCGAAGAAGTCTTTCGCCAACTGTTGAATCTGATTCTTAAGATTGGCCATGGTTATGTGGTTAATTATTCCCAAACCCAAATGTCTTCTTGAACCACAAAGACATTCGAATATTGGTTGCGTAAAGTACGCATAAAGTTATTAGCTTCAGTACGGCTCGTAAAGTCGCCGACTTTTACCCTATAGTTGGGCTCGTCATAGTTAATATAACTATCCATATCCGCATGCTGCCCTCTAAACCTACTTTGTGTGGCATAGGCATCATTACGATTGGAGCCCAGGTATATTTGCACACGAAAGCCCTTTTTACGGGTGCGCGTAGTCCTGGTTTTATTTACAGGCTTTGTCCCTAAACTTATCGTGTTACGTGCTGAAGTAGGATTGATTTCATTTTCCGCTCTGAAGGTCTGCAGCAAAGCAATCAGGGAGTCTTTCGCCACCTCAACAGCCGAATGCTGCTGTGCTTTAACCGACAACTGTGAAACCAAAAGTACGAAACCTAAAATCAATCCTTTATTCAACATTATTAAATTATTTATTATTATCCATTTTTGCCGTGACAGTTCTTGTACTTCAAGCCCGAACCACAAGGACATTCATCGTTTCTACCGACCGTCTGTTCCTTACGGATAGGCTGAGTAACCGGAGCTGCTTGCGTATCCAAATCCTCCTCAGACACCCCTGTAGGTGATGTCAACTCCTCTTTTGTTGCTTTAACATGCAGAGGCTGAGCAGGAACAGGCTTTGCTTCCTGCACGTTTTCCGGCTGTTGCTGTCCAGGAATCTCCCCTTTAAATAAGAAGCTTACAATCTCCTTATTCATCGAAGCTAACATGGACTTGAACAATTCAAAAGCCTCCATTTTATAAATAATAATAGGATCTTTTTGTTCATAAACCGCATTCTGCACAGACTGTTTCAAATCATCCATTTCGCGAAGGTGCTCTTTCCATGCCTCATCAATCAAAGCAAGAACTATACCTTTTTCGAAAGATTTGAAAACTTCCGCGCCTTTAGTCTCCACCGCTTTTCTAAGATTCGTAGAAACCTGAATACCACGGATACCATCACTAAAAGGAACAACGATATTTTCTACCATATCACCCCGCTCGGCCAATACTCCCTCTAAAACAGGTAAAGTCTGCTCGCCTAGTGCTTTCGCTTTATGTTCATAATGCGTTATGATCTGATGGAACAATTTATCCGACAACTGCGCGATGGAATTAGACGCAAAATCTGCTGCAGTAATCGCAGGATCTACGGCAAATATTCGAATAACTTCGATTTGGAATTCTTCATAAGATCCCCCTTCTTTCGCTTCCGTTATCACATCCTCCACCACATCATAGATGGTATTATTCAAATCCACATCCAAACGTTCACCGAAAAGTGCATTTTTACGTTTAGAATAAATTACAGTACGCTGCGAGTTCATCACATCATCATACTCCAATAAACGCTTACGGATACCGAAGTTATTTTCCTCCACCTTACGTTGTGCACGTTCGATAGATTTAGTCAACATACTATGTTGCATAACCTCGCCCTCTTCAACGCCCATTTTCACCATAATATTGGAGATACGTTCCGAGGCAAATAAACGCATTAGCTGATCTTCTAAGGATACAAAGAACTGCGACGATCCGGGATCTCCCTGACGACCGGCACGACCTCTTAACTGACGGTCAACACGGCGAGACTCATGGCGCTCCGTACCGATAATTGCTAAACCACCCGCCTTAATAACCTCCTCAGACAACTTAATATCCGTACCACGACCAGCCATGTTTGTCGCAATGGTTACCTGCCCTGGGCGACCAGCTTCAGCCACAATATCCGCTTCTTTTTGGTGAAGTTTCGCATTTAACACATTGTGTTTAATGCCTCTCAACTTCAACATACGGCTTAACAATTCCGAAATCTCCACCGATGTAGTACCCACCAACACCGGGCGACCTTGCTCGGTTAAGGTTTGAATTTCCTGCGCTACCGCATTATATTTTTCACGTGCTGTACGGTAGATTAAATCCTCTCTATCGTGGCGCTGAATACCCCTGTTCGAAGGGATCTCTACAACATCCAATTTATAAATTTCCCACAACTCACCCGCTTCAGTAGATGCCGTACCCGTCATGCCCGAAAGCTTGTGATACATACGGAAGTAGTTTTGTAAAGTAATCGTAGCATAAGTTTGCGTAGCATCCTCAACCTTCACGTTTTCTTTCGCTTCAATCGCCTGGTGTAAGCCATCCGAGTAACGACGGCCATCCATAATACGGCCCGTCTGCTCGTCAACGATTTTCACTTTACCCTCGTCAACGATATACTGATCGTCGATTTCAAATAAGGTATACGCTTTCAACAACTGGTTTATGGAGTGAATACGTTCCGCCTTAACCGAGTAATCACGCAATAACGTTTCCTTACGTGCAGCCTTTTCCTCTAAAGCAACATCAGATTTTTCGATTTCTGCAATCTCAGTACCTACATCCGGTAAGATAAAGAAGCTAGGATCTTCACCCGAAGCGGTAATCAATTCAATACCTTTTTCCGTAAGCTCTACCTGATTATTCTTTTCATCAATAACAAAGAACAGATCTTTATCCGCCTTCGGCATATTACGATTCTGCTCCGCCATGTAGTAGTTTTCTACCTTCTGCAAAATCTGGCGGTGGTTTCCTTCACTTAAAAACTTAATTAAGGCTTTATTTTTAGGAAGACCACGGAAAGAGCGGAATAAAGCTAAGCCACCACCTTCAGCATCCGTGTCGCCATTGGCAATTGCCTTTTTAGCTTCATTAAAGACCGTATTAATATACGCTTTTTGTGCATTTACCAATTTCTCAATCCTAGGTTTCAACTGATAGAACTCATGTTGATCCCCCATAGGAATAGGGCCAGAAATAATTAATGGCGTACGTGCGTCATCGATTAATACCGAATCCACCTCATCAATCATCGCAAAATGCAACTTACGCTGCACCATTGCATCAGGTGTTTGTGTCATATTGTCACGCAGGTAGTCGAAGCCAAATTCATTGTTCGTACCATAGACAATATCCGCTTTATAAGCGTCGCGACGTTGAGGCGAGTTAGGCTGATGTTTATCGATACAATCAACACTTAAACCATGGAATTCAAACAAAGGTCCATTCCATTCAGAGTCACGTTTTGCCAAGTAATCATTCACCGTAATGATATGAATTCCCTGACCAGATAAGGCATTTAAGTAAGTCGGTAAAGTACCCACTAATGTTTTACCCTCACCCGTAGACATTTCGGCAATTTTACCTTGGTGTAATACAATACCACCAATAAGCTGAACGTCATAATGCACCATATTCCAGGTAACCTGCGTACCCGCGGCACTCCAGCTATTGCTCCATAAAGCCTTATCCCCTTGAATAGTAACATTCGCTTTGCGAGCGGCAATATTTCTGTCAAATTCAGTAGCTGTAACCTCCAACACCGAATTTTCTGTTAAACGGCGTGCCGTATCTTTTACCACCGCAAAAGCCTCAGGTAAGAGCTCTAATAAAACCTCTTCAAGCTTTTTATCTCTTTCTTTATTTAATTTATCAACCTTTTCATAGATATCCGTTTTTACGGACATATCAGTATCGTCGGCATCTGCCTTAAGTTTAAGGTCAGCAATTTCGCTATCTATATCTTTTAAATATTCTTGTATACGACTTTTAAATTCTGTCGTTTTAGCACGTAGCTCATCATGCGACAAGTTGGTAAGTTTACTATATTCCTCCTTAATCTTGTTAACGATAGGTTGAATAGCTTTGATATCACGTTCTGACTTGCTACCAAATAATTTACTTAAGAATTTTAACATAATATATTTTTATCTCTTACTTCATGCACAAAATTGACTCCAAAAACAAAATCAAGACATTTTGGCACCGACCGGGCAAATTTAATTATTCGAACTGATAACTTTCACAATAACAGCGATTTTTTTTCAAATTCCTGTCTATATGAATAAAGGTATCAAAAGAAAGCGTTTTTAAGGCAAAAATTAGCTTCAAAGCCTTAAATATTGTCGTTTTTCATGTACCAAATCTACCAAAATAAATCCATAGATTATTGCTATCGACCCGCTTAAGTAGCGGATATTTTAAGTCAGCCTACCCGACATAGCCCTTCTTTACGGAGTGCAGTAACCCCAAAGAGCGCTAAGCCCGCAATTACCACCCAAAAAGATAAAACACCATGTAAACGGAATGAGCCCGATGTAATATCGAGCTCATTATAATAACAAATTCTACGAACTAAATGTGTCTAAACATTTGGGGGCACCATAAAGGGCCCCTTACAAATAAAATTTTGATACAATTTAGAAAGCATATCGCACACCCAACTGCACCTGATAAGGATTACCAGAAGGGCTCGCCAGACCAATACTGTTCACATTATAATTAAACTGACCTGTAGATTGATCAAAACCATTTTTATCCTGTAAGCGATAAATAGCCTGGTTGCCTAAAGATTTATTTACTCCCCAGGTTTTCTTCAACATATTACCGAAGTTAAAAACCTCAGCAGAAATTTCAACAGCATGCGTTTTATAGAACCTAAAGTTTTTACTAACCCGTAGATCCACAGTACCGAAGAAATCATTTTCGCCACCGTTTCTTTCGGCAATTTTACCGGCGTACTTCACGATATAATCCTTCATACTTTGGCTTGCTTCAGGATTATCTAATATCGCCTGTAGGCCCTTTCTTAAATGTTCAGGTGTTGCTGCATTTTTATAATCAAAAATATAAGCTAAATCATTCGACGAGGTAACGAAATCACCATTCACATTCGCTCCAGCCAATAAGCTATAACGTGTACCGCCAATACCCGTATACCTTACGCCAATGTTAACACCATAAAACGTCGGTAACGTACCATATACTACAACTTTATGTCTAAACTGATTATCAGAATAAGTGATCGCACGTAAATCACGAGGGTCGTCCGCTACCGGTTGTGAAAGCGTTGCGGAGTTGGCCACATTCCCATTAAAAGAGGTATTATCTTTGGTATCATTCCAAGTATAACTTACGTTCAGTATACCATCCTTAAAGTAATTATACGTACCATCGACCACCACGGCAAATTGATTCACTTTCCCCTGGCTCGTTAACTCCAGTACACGGCCTAATTTATCAGAAATACGGCCTTTCTGCCAATCCGGCTGCCCATTGGCAGGGATAGAGTTTTTAGGAACAAACACCCCTCTGTTACCCTCATTTTCCAATCTGAAGAAAGGATCCTTAACCATATTGCGATCTACATAGGTATAATTATTACGCGCTAAGGTCATATAACCCGTAACACCCACTTTAAATTTATCGGTAATGAAACGCGTATACGATAAATTAGCCTTATAAATTGTAGGCACTTTAGCGTCATCACCAGTATAATTAATTGTTTTTGTTTGGAACTTACTATCCAAAGCAGGAATAGCACTTTGATCCTGCCGGTATTTTATAAAGTCAGGTGTAGGCACATCGTTACCCCGTACATCCACAGTCGCTAAATTACTACCATCGAAAGTAAGGTTATTGATAATAACATAATTGTTAATATCCGAGGCAAAAATACCACCACCTAAACGAATAATATCCCGTTGGTTTTCATTGATATCCCAAGTAAACTGTACACGAGGCTGCGCAATGAAAGACTTTAATTTATTATCTGTACGAATGCCAAGTTCCTTAAAAACTAAGTCATTATACGTGGCTGTGGGATACGAAGCATAATCAAAACGCAAACCCGTTGTCATTTCTAGACCAGGAGCAAGGTTCTTTTTCATCTGTCCGTAAAGGCCAACATTGACAATAGTACCACGCACAGAGATATCATCCTTCAAAGGCACCTCTCTATAATAGCGATACGGCTTAAGGTCTTCAAAATTATCCAAGGCACTTTTGTTTTCACTTGACGTAAAGTGAAATCTGCCATTCACCTCCGAGCCATAACGCGAAATAGATTTAGAGGCCATAACATCTACACCAAAGGTATACTTGGCCCAATCCGTGTCATAGTATAGATTATCTGTAAACTGGAAAACATTATTTTTAAACCCTTCCTGCGCAAAACGATGCCCCCCCAACTGAATATTTGTCGTCAAGGTTTTACCATCGATAGACGAAGCAACATTCTCCACAATAGCACGAGGGATATAATTCTTACCGATCTGATCCCCTTGTGTACTATTCTGATACACATATAAATGCTGTACCTTCAGTTCATTTGTTAAGCGGGAAGATAGCGATGTACGTAAGGTCGCTAATAAACTATTGTCAAAGTTTTTGTCATTACCATAAGATTCTAAGATATTGATACTCGTATTATCTGACAAGCCCATAGGGTTATAATCGTAGGTAAGGTTATTACGAACCGTTAACAAGTTCTTTTCATCAATTTGCCAATCTAAGCGTAAAAAAACCGCATCGGAAGTTCTTTTCTTTGGAATGGCACCAACCTGCGCTTGGTTTGAAACACCATATTTAGAACGGGCAATGCCCAAATAACGATCTAAGGTCGTCTGGTTAATTTTATACAAAGCCTCATTTGCCGACGAACGCACATCCGCTATCAACAAAGAGCGGTTATCCTGTTGTCTATCCCAAACGGCAAAGAAATGAAGTTTATCTTTAAGGATAGGCCCTCCCAAGGAGAAACCATACTGGTAAGTTGAATAATTACCGATACGCTTATTACCACGAATATCGTATGGACTTGTTAGCCAATCTGCACGGCCATAAACAAAAGCCGAACCCGTTAAGGTATTGGTACCCGATTTTGTTGCCGCACTAATTGTACCACCACCACTGCGTCCAAAAGTAACATCATATTGGTTGGTTACCACCTTAAACTCGCGCACAGCCTCCATAGAAATAGAGTAGGGTGCACCACTACGACTTGTGGTTGACCCGGCAGAGGTCGGGTTTTTAGCATTCATACCATCGATGGTAAAATTTGTAGACGAGCCCAATTGTCCAGAAATACTGCCCCCCTTTGCCAAAGGAGACAAATCTGTCAATGAGGTAAAATTACGTCCATTAACGGGTAAGGAACGAATAGTTTGCGAAGAAAATGCGGTCGCCGCACCCAAGTAATCCTTTGTATTTTTCAATGCCGACGCCTTTACCTCCACCGCATCTAAATAAGCCGTAGATGCAACCAAATCTATATTTACCCGTGCTACATCCCCCTGGTTAAGGTTAATGCCCGAAACGGTACCCTTACCAAACTCCATATCTTCTACCACAACCGTATACGGGCCACCCAGTGGTAACTGTTTAATATCAAAATTTCCCCTTTCATTGGTCACAGACTTGGTTGTAAAACCTGTAGATTCATTGCGTACATGTACGGTCACCCCTTTTACGGCAGCACGATTTGCATTCGCAACATGCCCAGTTAGGGAGGCTAAATTTCCTTGCGCAAATACTGTAGCGCCACATAAGATGGCCAGCAATACAAACAAGGATTGTAAGCATAAAATACTTCGATTAGTAGATTTTATAAATTGCATATATAGTTGTGATTAATATTGCACAAAACTATAGGTAGCATATAAACTAATTAGTAACTCAACATTAATTTGCTGTTAGGTTTTCACCCTAGTAAATACGGATTAGTGCCATACTATAAACGAGTTACAGTAGCATACAGGCGGGAAGAGCTGCCCTAAAGGCGATGGAAAACGGAGTGCCTGCCTACGCAACGGCACTCCTAATTTTTTTAGGTAAGAAAAATATTTTTAGTGCTTTCGGGTATTAGTTTTAACGCCCTAGCGCGATCGAACATCTGCCGTATTGCCGCCCGCCCCTTATCGCCCAAATCTTTAGTGTACTGGTTTACATAAAGTTCAATATGTTTATACATCACCTCCTCATCCATCTCCTGAGCATGCGAGCGGATATAGGCGAATCCTGATTTTGGATTTTGGAAGGCAAATTCTACACTCTCCCGAATTAAATTGTTTACCTGCTGCTTGAGGCTATCAGGCAAATCTCTTTTAATAACAATACCGCCCAAAGGAATGGGACTCTGTGTTGTTTTTTCCCAAAAATCGCCGAGATCCACAATTTTATGAAGCCCCTTACTGGCATAGGTAAATCTATTTTCATGAATAATCAAGCCGATATCTATCTGTTCCTGTAGCAGTGCATTTTCAATATCCGAAAACACCAGTTGCTGCTTATTCAGCAGCGTAGGAAACGCCAGACCCATTAAAAAATTCGCTGTTGTAAATTTACCGGGAATACCGATACGTAAATTTTTATATTCTTCAGGAAGTTCTGTTCCAGCATATTGTGCCAATGCAGCAGCCAAATCCTTATCCTTAGTAATTAACAAGGGGCCAACACCAAAACCCAGTGCAGAGCCCGCATCCAGTAGCTCATAATGCTCCTGTGCATACGCGAAAGCATGATAACTCAATTTGGTAATATCGAGCTCCTGCTGAAAAGCCTTATGATTCAAGGTTTCTACATCATGATACTGCACATCAAACGTTAGATTTAGCGTATCAATTTTATGATGTATTAAAGCATCAAATATAAACGTGTCATTTGGACAGGGGGAGAAACCTAAACTTAACTTCATTTTTTATCTTTTAATTATACAAATTTAAGGATCGCAACAAGGGATACCACTGTCCTTTCAAAATATAATAATAATATGACCAAAAGATCAAGATCTAGTAAATTTTAAAACGCTGGCCAAGTATTAAAACCAACATGGCTAAAAATGTAATCAGCATAATACCCTTGGCCAGGTTTTCCTTACCCGCCCGATAGGTAAATCGCATGATCACTAAATTAATACCAGCAGCCACAACAAACAACGCTATGGGCTTATCGGCAAAATATAAGGCCTGCAAGGCTGTATAGCTGTTAAGGGCAAAAGCCAGCAAAGGGGCGATACTGCCGATAATTGTGCCAAAAAAAAGAGAATCTTTCATCTGTTTGTCTTAAACATCAAAACTCCAGGAGTTCAACTCCGGAATAGCATGGTGAGCCGTCATATCAAACTGTGTAGGTACTACGGATACATAACCATTATTAATAGCAAAAACATCGGTATCCTCACCTCTGTCATTCCACTGAAATTTACCCGTCATCCAAAAATATTCTCTATTATTAGGGTCAATACGGTGATCAAACTCCTCTACCCAGTTGGCAGTAGCCTGTCTACAGATTTTAACCCCCTTAATACCTGTATCGATATGCGGAAAATTAACATTCAGCAAAGTACCTTTGGGCAAGCCATTTTGCATGACCTGCTTGGCTATTCCCAAAATATAAGAGCGGCAATGGGAGAAATCCGCATGGTGCGAAAAATCATCGAGCGAAAAACCAATAGAAGGTATATCCTCAATGGCGCCTTCCACCGCAGCAGACATGGTACCAGAGTAAAGCACATTAATCGAATAATTAAGACCATGATTAATCCCCGAAACGCACAAATCTGGTTTTCTACCTTTAAAGATTTTATCCACAGCCAACTTTACACAGTCTACAGGTGTGCCCGAGCATTTATACATTTCAACACCCTCATAAAGATCAATTTTATCCAAGCGTAAGGGTTTACCAATTGTAATAGCATGGCCCATTCCAGACTGCGGGCCATCCGGAGCGACCACGATTACATGGCCAATTTTTTGCATTTCTTCCAAAAGTACTTTTATACCTGGAGCGGTGATACCATCATCGTTAACCACCAATATTGTAGGTTTTAATTCTGCCATGGCACTAAGGTAATAAAAAAAAAGAAGCCCAGTCTTCCGAGAAAACTGAGCAACTTATCTAACAATTTGTTTTTTGGGTCTAGCCTAAGCCTTTCAACCAATCGACAACTTCTTCTCGTGCTTTACCTAATTTCTGCTGCAAACGCCCCAATAATTCATCATCCTTGCCCTCCTCATATTTTAAATCATCATCGGTCCAATCTGCATACTCTTGTTTAATTTTACCCTTCATTTCGTTCCATTTTCCCTTTAAATCTAGTTTGTCCATTTTTTCCTCCGTTTTTTAAAAGTTTCTATCAATAGAACAAGCGCTAAGTAATAAGGTTTTAAAAATTTTAAATCTCAAGATCCTACAACCAAAAGCTATACTTAAGGCTGGTTTATAATTATTACTCTTTGGGAGGGCATAAAAAACGTTGCTGCAAAAAAAGGCCTTAATATGTTCCCTACACTACGCCCCATATCCCGCGGCATATCTTGACATACCTTGCCCAAGCCAACTTAAAGACAGGAGCCGAAATAAGCCCTGGGCAGGGCATTTACGAATCCACTTCTGCTCCAGCTTAGCGTTTTACAGAACCATCCGGATACAACAAGCCTCAGGAAAGATTTCCCGTGGAACAGCCTAAAAAGCAGAAACTGCGTTTGGCTAAGAATACATGCCTTTTTTATCGATAAATTCGATAACCTTTTCGGGCGTAAAAAACTGAATACTCTGCTTAGCTTGAATAGCCTTACGAATGAAAGTGGAGGATAGTTCCATAACCGGAGTATCCGTCATCGTAACTGCGGGATGCTGTCTTAAAACGCCGGCATCATAACCAGGGCGCGGGTATACCATTAATTTATAATCGCGTAGAATAATATCGGCATTTTTCCATTTGGTAAAACCTACCAAATTATCCTCACCCATAATAAGAACAAATTCCCTATTGGGGTATTTTTCATGTAGATGTATTAACGTGTCAATCGTATACGAGGGCTGAGGCAAAGAAAATTCTATATCAGAAGCTTTTAATTTCTCACTACCCGCAATGGCAAGATTTACCATTTCTAAACGATCGTACATATTTCCAAGACTCTTTTTTTCTTTAAAAGGATTTTGTGGAGATACGACAAACCACACCTCATCAAGCATGGTATAATTGGCCATATAGTTGGCTATAATCAAATGCCCTACATGAATAGGGTTAAAAGACCCAAAAAAAAGACCGGTTAACTTCATAGCTGGCACATTTTTTAAGCTACCGTCCACAGCACAAAGCACCTGTTCCGGACGGTAGATTGATCCGTTAATTTTCTAAAAAGTCTAACACCAACTTTTCCGCTTCATTGCAAGCGGTATCTAAATCAAAATTATTTAAGATAACATCAAATTTATCGGCAAAGCTTAATTCATGCTCCGCCTTAGCAAAACGTTCCTGCAGCTTCTCTTCAGAATCTGTTCCTCTGCCCGACAAACGCTGCTTCAAGACTTCCAAAGATGGGGGATTAACAAAAATTGCTAAAGCCTCATCGGGAAATTTAGATTTTAAGCGCAATCCACCTACTACATCGATATCAAAGATCACACTCTTGCCCAGTGCCCAAATACGTTCCACTTCAGCACGTAGTGTACCGTAAAAAGTACCGGAATACACTTCTTCAAACTCGATAAACTCTTGTTTGGCAATCTTATGCAAAAATTCTTCCTTGGATATAAAATAATAATCCTTGCCATCGACTTCAGTACCGCGGGGTTCACGCGTACTAGCAGAAATTGAGAAGGCTATTTTATCGCTATGTTTTGTTAATAGATGTTTTACAATTGTTGTTTTTCCTGCACCAGAAGGAGCAGAAAATATAATTAATTTACCCGTCATTATACTATTTCTTAAAGTACGTTTAAAAGCTGTTCTTTAACTTTTTCCAATTCTTCTTTCATACGCACTACGATCTGCTGTATGTTTGCATTATTCGCTTTAGAACCTAAAGTATTAATCTCACGTCCCATTTCTTGAGAAATAAATCCCAATTTTTTACCATTAGAATCCGATGCTAATAAGGCCTTTAAGAAGTAATCACAATGGCTTCTTAAGCGTACCTTTTCTTCGGTAATATCTAATTTATCAATATAATAGATAATCTCCTGTTCAAATCTATTTTGATCGATATTTTCTTTACCTACAGTTTTTTCCATATACTGATGGATACGTTCACGAATCAAAGGGATACGGTCGCCTTCCACAGCCTCCACTTCAGAAAGATAAGTTAAGATAAGGCCTACACGGTTTTCAAGATCCGTTTTAAGCACCATCCCTTCATCCTGTCTAAAGGTATTAAAATGTTTTACAGCGGCATAAAACGCATCCATTAACACTTTACCCTCATCCTCATCCACTGCATCATCGGAATTAGAAATTACTTCAGGCATATTTAGAGCTGCTTGAAACAAGCTCTCGTTAGGCTCGCCAAGTTCGGTGGCAATATCTTTAAGTTGCTGATAATATTTTTTAAGGAGCTCTCCATTTATGGAAGAAGCTTTTGCCGTTTGGTCGGCGTATTCAGAAGAAATCAAGACATTAACTTTCCCACGTTCGATAAGCTTACCACATTCACCACGAAGGGTCAATTCTTTATCAGACACCGCCTTAGGTAAACGTATGCCTAATTCTAAAAATTTTGAATTTAGCGATTTTATCTCAACAGTGTATTTAACCTTCGCATTTTCCTGCGTACCTACACCATATCCGGTCATTGATTTTATCATATGCAAAAGTAGGGAAAAATTTTGTGTAATACGAGGGATATTCCCCTTGGAAATAAAGGTATACAGTAGAAAAACAAAAAGGAAGTCTTATTGGACTTCCTTTTTGCTTGAAAACTTATCCCGCAATACCTCGAATATAATCGGTAAAACGGATAAAAATATGATGGCCAGCACTACCTTTGAAAAATTATCCCGTATAAAAGGAATATTACCTAAAAAGTAGCCTGCTAAGGTTAAGCCCACTACCCAAAGTATAGCACCTACAACATTATAGGTAATAAAGGTACCGTAGTTCATTTTTCCAATGCCGCCAACAAAAGGAGCAAGGGTACGAACAATGGGCACAAAGCGGGCAATAACAATTGTTTTGCTACCGTATTTTTCATAAAAGGCATGCGTTTTCGCAATCTGCTCTTCTTTCACCACCTGCTTACCAAACAATTTAAAGCGCGTAATGCCCATTCCAAAGCGTTTACCGATGGCATAGTTTAAGGAATCACCAGTTATAGCAGCAATAAGCAACAGCACAATCAATATCCAAATATTTAAATCGTTAGGCTGTGCAGCCAACATACCAGCAGCAAATAATAAAGAATCGCCCGGTAAAAACGGCATAACCACTACGCCTGTTTCCACAAAAATTATCAGAAACAGAATAAGGTAAGTCCACATTTGGTAATTATTAACAATTTCTACCAAATGATTATCAATATGCAGAATAAAATCAATAAGTGAAGTTATCAGTTCCAATGTCGTTTTCGATTAATTGTAATTGTTCAACATTACTGGCATAACCAACATTAGAATATCTTCATTATCTTGTTTTACTGCAGGGAATAGAAGTCCAGCACGGTTTGGTGTACTCATTTCCAGAACCACCTCCTCACAGTTTAGGTTATTTAACATCTCCACCAAGAATTTGGCATTGAAGCCAATCTCTAAGTCTTCACCTTCAAACTGGCAATTTAAACGCTCATGTGCTTCATTGGCAAAGTCAAGATCTTCCGCAGAAATATGCAACTCGCTACCACTAATTTTTAATCTAACCTGATGGGTAGTTTTATTGGCGAAAATAACTACACGACGTAAAGTATTTAAGAATAAAGAACGATCAACAGTTAATTTATTAGGCGTTAATTGCGGAATTACGGCCTCATAATCCGGGTAACGCTCGTCTACTAAGCGACAAATAAGGTTGATGCTTCCAAACTGAAAAAAAGCATTTGTAGCATTATATTCTAAAGATACCGTCGTTTCGTCGGATGGCAGAGAAGATTTTAATAACGTCAATGCTTTCTTCGGAAGGATAATCGAAGTAGATTTATCGGTGCTCACATCCGTACGGCGATAGCGCACTAATCGATGAGCATCCGTAGCAACGAAAGTAATATTCTGTTCACCCAACTGCACAAACACACCCGACATTGCAGGGCGAAGTTCATCGTTACTTACGGCAAATATGGTTTTATTAATTGCTTCCGCTAAGATAGAGGCTGGAAATTTCAAGGTAGAAACATTATCCACAACGGGAATTTTTGGGAAGTCTTCGGCGTTTTCACCACTTAACTTATATTTTCCATCTCCAGCAGAAATTTCAATAGCCAACGTAGCGGTATCCACTGAAAATGCTACAGGCTGATCGGGAAGAGTTTTTAACGTATCAATAAGAATCTTTGAAGGCATAGCCACACGACCTTCTTCTTTAGCCTCAATAGGCAAGGATGTAACCATGCTGGTTTGCAAATCTGTTGCTGAAATCGTTAAGATATTATCTTTGATTTCAAATAAGAAATTTTCCAAGATGGGTAAAACGGTACTACTACTAGATGCACCACTAATTGCTTGTAGTTGCTTCAATAATACTGATGTGGATACTATAAATCTCATTGCTAACGTAAGTATTTTTTTATATGCAATAATACATAAAAGAATTAAGTTTTACCATATAAACCCACATAACCTTTTTAAAATGTTCCGTTTAAATTTTAGTACATTTGTACAGATATCGATATGCAATTTAAGGAAGTAATAGGCCACAAAAGTATTAAGCAACACTTAATCAATACGGTAAAAACCAACCGAGTTAGTCATGCACAATTGTTTCTAGGCCCTGAGGGATCTGGCTCCTTAGCGCTTGCTTTAGCCTATGCACAATATATCAACTGCACCGAGAAACAAGCAGACGATAGTTGTGGAACCTGTGCGTCATGCCGTAAATATAGCCGGCTTATACATCCCGATCTTCACTTTTCTTATCCATTTTATGCGAAGTCCAAAGAAGAAACGGCAAGCGCTTATATCGAAGAATGGCGCAAATGTTTCTTAGAAAACCCCTATTTAGGGCTTTCCTATTGGCGAGAGCATTTAGATGCGGGCAATAAACAAGCCAACATCAACATCGCGGAGGCGCATGCAATCCTTAAAAAATTAAGTTTAAAATCTTTTGAAGCGGAGTACAAGGTACTAATCATGTGGCTTCCCGAGTATTTAGACAGCCAAGGAAATGCGCTGTTAAAACTTATTGAAGAACCCCCAGAGAAAACACTTTTCCTTTTGGTCGCCGAAAACCAAGACAAAATAATTAATACGATAATCTCTCGAACACAATTAGTGAAAATCCATAAGCTTCAACATGAGGAGATAACAGGTTATCTTATGGAGGAAAAAAAAATCGATAAAAATCAAGCCAATGAAATTGCATTTATAGCCGATGGTAATTTACAGGAGGCTTTAGATTTAATCCGCCATAAAGGCGAAAAGGCATCTTTCGACACTTTAGTGCAGTGGTTACGTTATATTGTTACGGATAGTGGTAAGGATATTATTTCTATAACAGAAGAAAACCTAGCCAAATGGGGTAGGGAAAATCAAAAAAGTTTCTTACTTTATGCCATAAATATGCTGCGGCAGATTATTCTATATCAGCAAGGTATGCGTAAATTGGTGTTTCTACAGGAGGAAGAATTAGGTTTTGTAGAAAAATTCAGTGGGTTATTTCAGTTTGAGCAGCTTGAAGAAGCGATAAACTTACTGGAAAAGGCTCATTATGGTATTGAAAGAAATGGTAATCCTAAAATATTATTTTTAGATTTATCTTTGCAATTGGTTTTATTGTTTAAGTATCAAACGTTCCCAAGTGGGACTCAATATATATAAATAAATATGGGATGTGGTAGTTGCTCATCCGGTGGTGGCTGTGGTTCAGGTAAATTAGGTACCGTTCCGGCAGGTTGTAATAACAACGGTTCTTGCATGACCAGCGGATGTAATAAATTAGATGTATATGACTGGCTGTCTGATATGGACCTGCCATCTAACTATAAACCCTTCGACATTGTTGAAGTACGCTTTAAAGGATCTCGAAAGGATTACTTTATAAATGCCGACAATATTTACCTAGAAATGGGGGAGATGGTCGCTGTAGAGCCCGCAACGGGAGGCTATGATATTGGGCACGTTTCCCTAACCGGGGAATTGGTTCGGTTGCAGCTGAAGAAAAATAACATAACGTTAGAATCTGTTGCGAAGAAATTATATCGTAAAGCCAACGAAGGAGACGTTAGCAAATATAATGCGGCAAAAGATCTGGAATGGGAAACCATGCACAAGGCTCGAAAGTTGGCGTTAGATCTGGGTTTATCCATGAAAATTTCGGATGTAGATTATCAGGGTGATAAAACGAAAGCTACCTTTTACTATACCGCAGAAGGGCGAGTTGATTTTCGAGAACTTATAAAAAAAATGGCCGAATCTTTCCGTATCCGTATTGAGATGCGGCAAATCGGTATGCGGCAGGAAGCTAGCCGTTTGGGGGGGATAGGCTCCTGCGGGCGGGAGTTATGCTGCTCCACCTGGCTTACAGACTTTAAAACAGTATCTACCTCTGCGGCCCGATACCAGAATTTGTCCTTAAACACCCTTAAACTTGCTGGACAGTGTGGTAAGTTAAAATGTTGTTTAAATTTTGAGTTAGACAGTTATATGGATGCCTTGCGCGATATACCAAATGACGTTGATCGTATAGAAACTCAAAATGGTATGGCCTATTTACAGAAAACAGATATCTTCAAAAAAACGATGTGGTTTTCGTTTCCTGGTGCTGAAAGTTGGATTCCATTGCCTATAGCAAAGGTGAAGGAGCTTGCTGAAATGAACAAAAAAGGACAAAAGCCCGAATCATTAGGCCATGTTCCACAGCAAACGGAATCTAAAAAACCGGTAATCTTGGATTACGAAAATGTTGTCGGTCAAGATAGCTTAACACGTCTGGACGAAAAGAATAAAAAACGTAAAAAGAAAAAGGTGAAACCGAAATCTTCAGTAAGCCCTGTAAATAAAAAAGAAGGCACGGTTACTGAGGCACGTGAAACCAAAGAAAACAGAAAACCTAATCCTGCAAGGCAACAGCAACCACAACGGGAGCCAAGAGAGCCAAGGCAACATAGAGACCAAAAACCGCAACCTCAAGCTCAAAAAGAGGCAAAGGTTACAGTTGAAAATAAGGGAGCAGATTCGGAGACCGGCAATAATAAACCCGATACGCAAAAACGTCGTCGTTATAACAATAACCGGAACAGAAACAGAAATAACGAAAAACAAAATAAAGGTGGCGAGTAATACTCGTCGCCCTTTTTCACGTATGAACAAGTTTTTTTTCTATAGCATTATTACCCTTTGCAGCCTATCCTCTTGCAGCGATAATGCGTATTATGAGGTGAATAAACCTATAGAAAATCGAAGCTGGTCTTATGAAAATAAACCGCAGTTTGATATTTATATATCAAATAAAAGTAAAGCTTACGATGTCTATATAAACCTACGGCATACGCATAAGTATGAGTTTTCGAATATTTATCTTCAGCTACAAGAAAAAGGAAATAATTTACAGGATACTTCCTATAGCAAGGAAATAATATTAGCAAAACCCGATGGCCAGTGGTTAGGCAAAACCGTAGCTGGATTATATGAATACCAGTATTTGGCACTAAAAAATATAGTCTTTCCGGATACAGGCTTATATTCCTTTAAAATAGCACAAAATATGAATGAAAGCCCTTTAAAAGGAATCGTTGATGTTGGCTTAAAGGTTGTAAAAAAATGATAAAGGTGTTTCGATGGCTACTTTTGCCTTTTAGTTTGCTTTACCAAGCTATAGTATGGCTTAGGAACCGTCTTTACGACAAAAATATATTTAAAAGCTACACGGCAACAATTCCTACCCTTGTTATTGGTAATTTGGCGGTTGGAGGCACAGGAAAGAGCCCGATGACCGAGTATCTGGTACGTTTGCTAAAAGACAGATACACCTTGGCTACCTTAAGTAGAGGTTATGGCCGCAAAACCAAAGGATATAGAACCGTAACTATCGATTCTACCGCAGCGCAGGTAGGCGATGAACCCTTACAATTTAAGCGTAAATTTCCCGAGATTACCGTAGTGGTAAGTGAGGATAGGGTAACTGGAATAAAAAAACTGCAGGATAAGTTTGATTTGGTAATTTTGGATGATGCCTATCAGCACAGAAAACTTAAGCCTGGATACAGTATACTGCTATTCGATTTTTATTCCCTGTTTAAGCCGCTTTTGCCCCTACCTACAGGTGATTTTCGGGATAATCTATCGGCCAGTAGACGCGCAGACTTACTTGTTATTACGAAGTGCCCCGAAGTAATAACTGAAGAACAAAAGGCACATATCGAACATATTTTACGCAAGTATACACGCTCGCCAATATTTTATACTGGAATATTTTATCAGCTCCCTTTGTCCATTACTAAACAACCATTACCGGATGCTTTAACGGACTATGACATCCTTTTATTCTGTGGCATTGCCAACCCAACACCCTTAGTGCAATATTTGCTAAAAACAGGGAATAGGGTAGAATTACTTCAGTTTTCAGATCATTACAATTACAACGATACAGATTTTGAAAAGATAATAACGCGATACCATTCCATCACTAGCGACAAAAAAATTATTATTACCACAGAAAAGGATATACAACGTATACCCGTACATACTTTTGAAACGTTGCCGTTGTATTATATTCCTATTCACTTAAAAACCGTAGATCAGCAGCAGCATACCTTCGATACCTTCATCGAAAACTACCTTAAAAGTGTTAAGGAGTATTAAGGAAGGTTAAACTTCCCTAAACTTTACTTTCCCTGCTCGTTTAACTAAAATAAATTCCTGACATTTAATCTATTACAAAAAAATATAGATTTTATGAAAAATTTAACAGCCTTTATTTTTGCAGCTATACTTAGCATTGCGGTATCAACTGCACAGGAACGTGGTCCCAGGTCTGAACAAAAAAGAAGCCCTGAAGAAATTGCAAAAGTGCAAACAGAACGTTTAACACAATCTCTAGGACTAGATAAACCACAGCAGGACTCTATTTATAAATCGGTATTAAAAATCCAACAAGATTTTAAAGGAAAAGGTGGAAATCAAGACCCAGGTAAATGGCGTGAAATATTTGATAAGCAAAATCAAAAAATTAAATCATTCTTAACAAAGGAGCAAGCAGTAAAGTACGACGAGCTGCTGCAACAACAAACAAATAGACGCAAATAAAGTATCCGCTAGGTCATAAATAAACAGGTAAGACACGCTTAAAAAGCGCCTTATCTGTTTATTTAATAAGATCTTGCCACTATACAAGAAAGGTAATTTTTTAATAAAATGAAAAAATGTAAAATGTTAAGTGATGTTAAATTGTAACATTAAAGATACAAAAAGGCAATAAAAGGAGTACAATCGGAGTTATTATCGTGTAAATCGTTTATAAATTCATGTTGGACACTAAAATTTAAATAGTATGAAAAAATTAATTTTAACTGGATTGAGTTTCTTATTTGCAATAACATTGACATTTGCACAAGGACAACAAGTAAACCCCGAGACGAAAGCCCAAGAAATTGTTACGGAGCTAACACAAAAGCTTACCCTTAAAGAGGAGCAGCAAAAGGTGATATACGCCATTGAACTAGAAAAAATTACGGCTGTTCAAGCGATCAAAGCGAATGCAGACTTGGATGACACAACTAAAAAGGAACAGATTAGGGGTGTTAAAGTTACAGCTAACTCCAAAATTTCTGAAAACTTAACAGATGAGCAAAAAGCACTTTTCATAAAATACCTGGAAGAAAAAGAAGCTGCTAAAGTTAAGTAATTGGCTGGTATTAGATCTTTAACAAAAGGCTGTTCAAATAGTTTGAACAGCCTTTTTTATTATTTCTTAAGACAAAAAAATAACTTAGGCTATGCTATAATATAGCCTTAAGATTATTTAAGAAGCTTTTAATTTCTTTTGAATATCCTGAACATAGGTTTTAAATTTCTTATCTGTTTCAATAAGATCTTCAACAGTTTGACAGGCATAAATTACGGTAGAGTGGTCTCTACCACCAAAGAAGCTACCAATAGACTTTAATGATGATTTGGTATGGTTCTTAGCTAGGTACATCGAGATCTGGCGGGCTTGCACAATCTCACGTTTCCGCACTTTAGACTTTACCATTTCTACAGGTACTTCGAAATATTCGCATACTAATTTCTGAATATATTCCATAGAAATTTCTTTATGCGTATTCTTAACAAAATTCTTTAACATTGATTTTGCTAAGTTTAAATCGATTTCTTTTTTATTCAACGTAGATTGGGCCAATAAAGAAACCATAGCCCCTTCCAGTTCGCGCACACTATTATCAATCTGCGTAGCCACATACTCCACCACATTTTCTGGAAGCTCAATACCATCGGAATACATTTTTTTCTTTAAGATGGCCATTCTAGTTTCCAAATCTGGAATTTGAATATCAGCAGATAAGCCCCACTTAAATCTACTCAACAGACGTTCTTCTAAACCCGACAAGTCTTTAGGCGCTTTATCTGATGTTAAAATAATCTGTTTCCCCGATTGGTGTAAGTGATTAAAGATATGGAAGAAAATATCCTGTGTTTTCTCTTTTCCAGCAAAATTGTGTACATCATCCATAATAATAACATCCATAGCTTGGTAAAAATTTACGAAGTCATTGATTGTATTATTTTTTAAAGAGTCAACAAATTGCTGGCAGAATTTTTCACAAGACACATAAATCACCAACTTATCGGACAAGTTTTTCTTAATTTCATTACCGATAGCTTGTGCTAAATGCGTTTTCCCTAAACCCACATCACCATACAACATTAAAGGGTTAAAGGAAGTACCCCCCGGTTTATTGGCTACCGCATAACCCGCTGAACGTGCCAAACGATTACATTCACCTTCCACAAAATTGTCGAACGTGTAATTTTGATTTAATTGAGGGTCAACCTGCAACTTTTTCAATCCAGGAATAACAAATGGATTTTTTATGTTTTTATTTAACGCAACCGGAACAGGAATAGATTGTTTTTTTGCTTCCGCTCCATTACCATTAGAAGGCAAATTTGTTGTATAAGGCGTATTTGCGGACGACTTCTCTACAACAATATTATACTCTAACCGGCCTTGTTCGCCTAAAAACTTCTTCACAGTCTTGCGGAGTATACCTACGTAATGCTCCTCCAACCATTCGTAAAAAAATAAACTTGGTACCTGAATAGTTAAAACGTTTCCCTCCAGACGAACCGCTTTCACCGGCTCAAACCATGTCTTAAAACTTTGCGCTGGAATATTATCTTTTATGATTTGAAGACAATTATTCCATACGCCTAAATGCGTTTTTTCCATTCTAAAATTGTTAATAACTTGAAAACCAATTAATGACACATTAATTGTTTATAACTTTCGCTCACAACGAAGATGACAATTTTTTTTGAGCTAAAAAAATGAAAAGCCAAAAAAAAGACAACTTGCAGTAAGTCAGCGATTTAATTCAATTTTTAACGTCTTTTAATTTAAAAAATCACCCCCCAATAATACTTTTCCACAAAGCCCCAGAAGCGTTCATTTCTTTTCATTTTTCTACGGAAAACCCCGGTGTTTAGATGCTGCTGTGGAAAACTTAAAAACGGAAATACGGTTATGCATAACGGATAAGTATAGCACAAAAAAAAAGCCACAATTTCTTGTGGCATTTACTATTTTTTCTTGGCGTAGCTTTTAACCTACCATAGTATGCGTAGGTTGCGAATTGGCTAATTTTCTACACTCTGTTATTACAGCCTCGGCATCGTAATGACAAACACGCCACAGCTCATCCTGTTCACCATGTTCAACAATAACATCCGGGATACCCAGACGTACAACCTGAGCATTATAGCCATTATCGGCCATAAATTCCAATACTGCCGCACCAAAACCACCCGGCAGACAACCATCTTCAATCGTTATTACACGATCGAATTTTTTAAATACCTCATGCAGTAAATTTTCATCTAATGGTTTCACGAAGCGAATATCGTAATGTGCCGGATATATACCCTCAGAATTTAATGTTGTAAGCGCTTTAGCCACCTCATTTCCGGTATGGCCTAGACTTAAGATAGCCACCTGATCACCATCTACCAATTTACGGCCTTTACCAATAGGCAACTCTTTAAACGGCCTTTTCCAGTCGGGCATCACGCCATTACCTCTAGGGTAACGTATAACAAAAGCACCTTTATTTGCTAACTGTGCCGTGTACATCATATTACGCAACTCCTCCTCGTTCATAGGCGCAGCAATAGTAAGGTTCGGAATGCAGCGCATATAAGCGATATCATAAGCACCGTGATGCGTAGGCCCATCAGCACCCACCAAGCCAGCCCTATCGAGGCAAAATACAACGTTTAATTTCTGCAAAGCCACATCATGAATCACCTGATCATAGGCCCTTTGCATAAAAGTAGAGTAAATATTACAGAAAGGTATTAAGCCCTGAGTTGCTAAACCAGCACTAAACGTTACAGCATGCTGCTCCGCAATACCCACATCGAAGGCACGATCTGGCATGGCCTTCATCATAATATTCATCGACGAACCGCTCGGCATAGCCGGGGTTATACCCATTATATTAGGGTTCGTTTCCGCCAGCTCTACCAAAGTATGGCCAAAAACATCCTGATATTTTGGAGGTTGCGGTTTATCGTAAGTAGATTTTTTTATTTCGCCTGTAATTTTATCAAATAAGCCAGGCGCATGCCATTTTGTTTGATCTTTCTCTGCTAAGGCATAACCTTTACCTTTTACGGTTACTACATGCAATAATTTAGGACCAGGAAGGTCTTTTAAATGCTCTAATGTTTTAGTCAATTTATTGACGTCGTGCCCATCCACAGGGCCGAAATAGCGGAAATTTAAAGATTCGAATAGGTTGGCATTCTTTAGCAGTGTTCCTTTAATGCTCTGCTCTAATTTTTTTGCCCAACCGTAAGCGTCCGGGCCATTTTTAGATATTTTCGCCAATACGGCAATTAATTCATCCCGAAATTTATTATAACTTTTTGATGTCGTTATACTGGTTAAGTATTCCTTCATTGCCCCAACATTAGGGTCGATAGACATACAGTTATCGTTTAATATTACCAGGAGATTGGATTTTTCGATCCCCGCATGATTTAAGGCTTCAAATGCCATACCTCCGGTCAAAGCCCCGTCGCCAATAATAGCAACATGTTGACGGTCCGTTTCCCCCTTATAAGCAGAAGCAACGGCCATACCTAATGCAGCAGAAATAGAAGTAGAGGAGTGCCCTACACCGAAGGCATCATATTCACTCTCATCGCGCTTTGGAAAACCCGATATACCGCCAAAAATCCGATTCGTATGAAACTGCGCTCTACGCCCCGTTAAAATCTTATGCCCATAAGCTTGATGGCCTACATCAAAAATAATTTGATCGTAGGGTGTATTCAATGCATAATGCAAGGCTACCGTTAGTTCCACCACACCTAAGCTTGCTGCAAAATGGCCCCCATGCACCGATACAACATCGATAATATATTGCCTAAGATCTCTACAAACTTCCTCTAAATCAGACTCTTTTAATTTCCTTAAATCCGAAGGAAATTGTATATTCTTCAAAAGTGCCTCAGCTTCTATTTGCATACCTAAAAAAGTTTAGAAATAAGATACAAAGTAACAATTAATTCTATAAACTATAACTATATATCTCCAAATAAAATATGGAAAACACCTAAAAAAGATAGACTTGTCATTTTTTCCTTTTAAATTTCTACTTTTGAATTAGTTTATGGAAGCAACAAATTACGAAATTAAGCTCGAGCAATTCGAAGGACCATTTGATTTATTATTGTTCTTTATAGAGCGAGACGAATTAAATATCCACGATATTCCGATTTCCAAAATTACGGATGATTTCCTATCCTATATACAGCAAATGCAATCCTTAAACATTGAATTGGCTTCGGAGTTTATATTTGTCGCTTCAACGCTAATGCGTATAAAAGCCAAGATGCTATTACCGCGTCCGGAATTGGATGAAAACGAAAATGAAATAGATCTAAAGGAGCAGCTTGTACAAAAACTTATCCTCTACAAGCAGTTTAAAGATGTCTGCGAAAAATTAAAAGTTTTTGAAGATAACAGGGAGAAATTACACCATCGAGCTAATATTGCCTACGATCTAAAACATACCAAAAGACAATTCACCGAAGAAGAGCTTGCGTCGTTTGACCTCTATAAACTTATGATTGTCTACGAGAAGATGATGTACCACTTTACACACCGTGTTTTACCCGTAAAACATACCGTTGTAAAATATCCATACACCATTGAGCAACAGAAAAAAGCAATAACAGAGCTTATTGCGTTAAATAAGAAGTTAGATTTCCAACACATACTTCGACATTCTGAAAATAAGGTACAATTTGTATTTAATTTCTTGGCAATTTTAGAAATGTTACAGCAGAAATTATTAGAAATTGAAGTCGGTATGGGTTATAATAATTTTGCGATCGAAAAATCAAATCCATATACAGCATAATTTGAATACCGTAGTTTTCAGCTATTTAATGTAATTAGCCCTTAATTTCCCAACATATACCAGCTACCTCGTATTTTTAGAAAGCTATACCTGCATCCGCAATCAAGATGTGGCATTCCCATGCTACACCCTATTGATTACGATAAAGCCTACTAAATCTTCATTCCAAAAAAACAAAATATCTGTGCTTTAGCGACCCGTATAGTCCCAAAAAAGCCTAGGTTATTGTATACTGCTGCATGCTTATGCACCGTAGAAAATTAAGAAATCCAGCTCTTAAATTTATTGAAAATCAAAAAATAGCAATATTTGATTTTGGTAGTTTTTTAATTTTTAATAAAAAACACCATTTATAAAGAAATAATAGGGCAATTTAAAAACAATAAAAACCCTTCATAAGAAAAAAAACAAGACATAAGGCTATTGTAACACAAAAATAACCCCATTAAATAGTGGTCAAACATTGCGAACACTGCCATAAACTAACGCAAAGTATCCAATACGGTTTTTAAGTATTCGTACTGTTTATCCCTAGGAACAGCAGACAGCTTACGCAAAGCCTGTATACCCGCCATTAGCGCTATTGGATTAGATGTAACCAAGCTTTGAATTTTAGCCTCCACATCCGTATCCTCCAAAAAGCCATCGACAATACTAAGATCTTTAGCCTTTTGCGCATCAAAATAATCTGTTTCCAAACATAACTGCAATACTTTTTTTTCGGGAAGTATTTTTAACAAACTGGCTAATACCTGAAAAGGAAAAATCCCTAATGCCAATTCCGGTAGTTTAAATTGCACCGATCTATCACAATAAACATAAGTACAGCCACAAATCATTAAAAAGGCACCAGCGATAACATTACCCTTTACTATGGCGAAAATCGGCTTATGGAAATTATCGAATACTTCGCCTAAAGAAATATTCCTATTTTCAATTGCCGGATTGCGGTCATCAAGGTCCGGATTTTCGAATACCTTTAAATCCATTCCCGCACAAAACACTGGTCCTTCAGCCCTTAAAACAACGACACGCACGTCGTTTTCGTTATGCGCAAACTCTAATGCATGCGCGATTTCATTAACCATAGTAGGGGTAAAGGCATTTCTTTTCTCCGGGCGTGCCAGGGTGAGATTCATTCGCCCAGCAGCAATAGCAACCTTTATATACTTATACTCCATAAGGCGTGATCATATTTTGAAAACCGTCCATTAAAGGGAAAACCGCCGCTGGAGGAGCAGATTGAAATCTATCGATCAGCATCTCCATTGGAATATTACCTACCAATTCGTCCTTGGCAAAAGGACAGCCACCATAGCCTAAAAAAGCACCTTCGAAACGTCTGCAGCCGGCGGCATATGCCGCTTCAATCTTTAGCGCAGCCATAGGTCTGGACGAATGCAGGTGAATACTAAAATCCAGCCTAGGAAAGATGTTGTAAATTGCGGTAAAAAGTTCATTTATCTGTTCGGGAATAGCCTCGGCAGTAGTATCTGCAATAGAAAATCGCTTAACACCTAACGCACTTAATTTACTAATCCAATCCACGACCAGCTCCAAACTCCACATATCGCCATAGGGATTACCAAAAGCCATGGATATATATACAATCAATTCTTTGGATCCGCCAGCCAGCAGCTGTTGTATATGCTTCACCCGTTGAAAAGATTCCGTTATATTGGAATTTGCATTCCGCTGTTGAAAGGTCTCTGAGATGGAAAAAGGATAACCCAGAAACGCCAGATTATTTGATTTTAAACCCGCTTCAGCTCCCCTTTCATTAGCAACGATAGCTAATAACCTCGTTTCATTTATCAATTCAATATCTGCCAATACTGCTGCCGTATCCTGCATTTGAGGTACCGCTTTTGGCGATACAAAACTACCACAATCTATATACTCAAACAGGTTACTGCGTACCAATTGATTGATATACGCGACCTTTTTTTCGGTATCAATAAAATGTGTAATGCCCTGTATAGCATCCCTCGGGCATTCTACCAGCTGTATATT
The DNA here is from genome assembly GCF_049319645.1 of Sphingobacterium sp. Mn56C. NCBI lineage: Bacteria > Pseudomonadati > Bacteroidota > Sphingobacteriia > Sphingobacteriales > Sphingobacteriaceae > Sphingobacterium > Sphingobacterium sp. Mn56C. The sequence continues at coordinate 150,536 of NZ_JBMOUC010000006.1, read as the reverse complement.
AGGGTTATAAGACATCTTTTTTAATTTCACGGGATATCACCATTTTTTGTATTGCCGAAGTGCCTTCGCCAATGGTACATAATTTAGCATCTCTAAAAAATTTCTCAGCTGGAAAATCCTTGGTAAATCCATAACCACCATGAATCTGTACCGACTGATTGGAAACCTCTACAGCAACCTCTGAAGCATATAATTTGGCCATAGCGCCAGCTTTCGTTACCTTCTCGTGCCTATCTTTTAAATCACCGGCTTTACGGACCAATAATTCTGCGGCCTCAATTTTTGTTGCCATTTCTGCTATGGTAAAGGAAACATCCTGAAAATCATATATTTTCTGGTTAAACTGCTCCCGTTCATTCGCATATCTCAAGGCACATTCATATGCCCCACGGGCAATACCTAAAGATAAGGCAGCAATAGAAATCCGGCCCCCATCCAAAAGCTTCAATGCCTGTACAAATCCATTACCTACATCGCCAATAATCTGATCCTTATGCAGCCTACAGTTATCAAAAAATAAACTCGCTGTTTCAGATGCGCGCATCCCTAATTTATCGATTTTCATGCCAGCAGTAAAACCTGCTGTACCCTTTTCAACAATAAATGCTGTAACACCATGTTTATCACCCTTATCACCCGTGCGCACCATTACCACAAACACATCAGCACTAATAGCATGCGTTATAAAGGTTTTGCTACCATTAATAATCCAAAAGTCGCCCTCCTGAACAGCGGTTGTAGCTAAACCACCGGCATCCGACCCAGACCCCGTTTCGGTAAGTCCCCAAGCACCTATCCATTCTGCTGTAGCCAGTTTAGGCAAGTATTTCTGTTTTTGAGCCTCATTGGCAAAAGAAAGAATATGATTCGTACATAAAGAATTGTGTGCGGCAACCGATAATCCTATTGAACCACAGACCTTTGAAATTTCATCCAATATAGTAATATATTCCTGGTAACCTAAACCAGCGCCCTTATATTCTTCGGGCACTAAAATCCCCATAAATCCATAATTGCCCATTTTTTTAAAGAGCTCTACCGGAAAATATTGTTTCTCATCCCATTCCATTATATAGGGTTTTATTTCAAGTCGGGCAAATTCACGTGCACTCGCACGTATCATTGCCATGTTTTCGGTTTCAATGGCAGTATACATAATGAAATTTTACTTAAGTCTATTTTTAGTTTATAATTATTATTACAAATATTACAAAAAACAAATAATATTTTATGATATTTATAAAAAAATATTCTTTTTTACCTTTATAAACATTAAAATTATAAATCCCTACGTATGGAAAAGCTGCTTTTACTTCTAAAAGAGAAAACCGAAAAATTACAACAAGGTGGTGGGATATCCAAAATTCAAAAACATAAAGAAAAAGGAAAATTAACGGCTTGGGAGCGTATAAAATACCTTTTAGATGCAGATATGCCGTACCAAGAAATCGGCATCTTTGCTGGCGACGGTATGTATGCGGAACACGGAGGCTGTCCAAATGGCGGTGTCGTTGTCGTTATGGGATATGTAAAAAAACGTCTTTGCATTGTAGTATCCAACGACGCAACGGTAAAAGCTGGAGCCTGGTTTCCCATCACAGGCAAAAAAAATCTTCGTGCACAAGAAATTGCCCTAGAAAATAGGCTACCTATAATTTACCTGGTAGATTCGGCGGGTGTTTATTTGCCTATGCAAGACGAAATTTTTCCTGATAAAGAACATTTTGGTCGTATTTTCAGAAATAATGCAAAAATGTCGGCTTTGGGAATTCCACAAATTGCCGCTATTATGGGCTCTTGTGTTGCTGGCGGTGCGTACCTGCCCATCATGTCCGATTATGCGTTAATTGTAGAAGGTACAGGTTCTGTATTTTTAGCCGGCTCCTATCTGGTAAAATCTTCGATTGGCGAAGTTATTGACAATGAAACCTTAGGAGGAGCAACAACGCACACCGAAATATCTGGCGTCACGGATAATAAATATCCCGACGACCCCAGTTGCCTGGATGCCATTAAAAATATAATTGACAAATTCGGGGATTCCCCCAAGGCAGGCTTCTCCAGAATAACGAGCATCGCACCCCAACTACCCGCATCCTCTTTATATACCACACTGCCCGAGGATCGGGTAACCCCCTATAATATGCGCCATATATTGTTGGGAATAGTCGACGAAGGGTCCATGGAAGAATATAAAAAAGATTACGGCAAGACGATAATCTGTGCATTAGCGCGGGTGGATGGCTGGGCAGTCGGTATTGTGGCCAATCAACGCGAAGTAGTAAAAGCCAAGAAGGCCGGTGGTACCCAGGAAATGCAGATGGGAGGTGTAATCTATTCAGATTCTGCAGATAAGGCAGCACGATTTATTATGAACTGCAACCAGCAAAAAATCCCCTTAGTATTCTTACAAGATGTGACCGGTTTTATGGTAGGATCAAGGTCCGAGCAGGGCGGAATTATTAAAGATGGCGCCAAAATGGTAAACGCCATGGCCAATTCGGTCGTTCCAAAATTTACCTTTATTATTGGCAATAGTTACGGTGCAGGCAATTATGCGATGTGTGGCAAAGCCTATGACCCCCGTTTAATATACGCCTGGCCCACAGCGCAAATGGCTGTTATGAGTGGGGCATCGGCAGGTAAAACATTATTACAAATTCAAGAAGCCGCTTTAAAAGTCAAAAACGTAAGCCTATCGGAGGTAGAAAAAGAAATTTTACTAAAAGATATAGCAAGCCAATATACGGCACAATTAAGCCCGTACTATGCAGCAGGCAGATTATGGGTAGATGGAGTTATAGATCCTGCGGAGACCCGAAAAATTATAAGCTTAGGCATAGCTGCGGCCAATAATAATGCAGATATACCCCGCTATAATGTAGGAGTGATACAAACATAATTTTGCGCATATACAGCACAACAGGCCATACTATAGCCCTGCTATACCTATGGCCTATTAGGGTATGGTATGGAATCAAATTAAGACGACCAATTCGATTCAAAAATTTCACGAAAGCCATCTAAAGCCTCCGGATTACGCATAATATCCTTCGATACAACCAACTCCAGGGCAGTTCCGGCGAACAACTTTTTAATCGGTAATTCAAGCTTTTTACCACTTAAAGTGTAAGGAATATCATCAACAGCAAAAACATAATCAGGCACATGCCTAGGACTATATTGTTTTCTTAAGGAATTTTTTATGGATTGCATCATATCTTCCGACAATTTATTTCCAGCAGTCAATTTAACAAATAACAACATCTGCGAGGTACCGTCGCTATAATCTTTAGTAATTACTAAAGAATCGACTATTTGAGGTAAGGAATTTACGGCATTATAGATCTCTGCCGTGCCAATACGTACACCAGCCCGATTTAATGTAGCATCAGAACGCCCGAAAATGGTAACACTTTCATTATCATGTATACTAATCCAATCCCCATGACTCCATACAGCCGGAAATTTTTGGAAGTAGCTTTCTTTGTACTTCACCCTATCGGTATCCTTCCAAAAGAAAATAGGCATGGAAGGCATAGGTTTTTCAATCACCAATTCACCCAGCTCCTGATATACAGGAACCCCAGCATCATTATATGCCGCAATTGCAGCACCTAAAGTTCGACACTGCAATGTACCTGCATATACGGGTAGCAAAGTCGAGCCCGAAAGGAAAGCAGAACAAACATCGGTACCACCACTGAGGGATATAATATGTACATCTGGGAATTTCTGTTGTAGATTTTCAAATGTTGCAGCAGGCAGTGGAGAGCCCGTAGAACCAATTACCTTAGGAGCATAGTTTTCAATTTTAAGATTGTTAATAGCGGTAAAATATACAGCACCAGCGCCCAGGTGGTCGACCTTAGCCAATTTGAGGAAATTCCAAAACGTTTGATGCGCATTATGATTGATGATACCATCGAAAATACATAAGGTTGCACCACATAAGAGTGCAGATAAGGCATAATTCCACATCATCCAGCCAGTCGTTGTATACCAGAGGAAATTTTCCCCGCTTTTGACGTTCTGGTGTAAAGCCAAAGCTTTAAAGTGTTCTAGAAGATTACCGCCGGTACTATGTGTAATAGCCTTTGGTTTCCCGGTGGTACCCGAAGAATATAATATCCAAATGGGATGGGAGAAAGGCACCCTTTCAAAGGTTACTATTTTGGCTTTATAATCGTTAAAAATCTGTTCCCATGGAGCAGAAAAAAGCTCTACAACAGTAGTTAAGGAAGGTAATCCCTGCATTAAAAGGTGTAAAGTATCTTGTTTAGAAAATAGTTTGTTGTTATATTGATAAGCCGTATCGATAAACAATACTTTAGGTTCGATCTGAGCAAAGCGGTCCAAAATACTGACATCACCAAAATCTGGAGAGCAGCAGGACCATATGGCACCTATAGCATTAACGGCTAAAAATATAGCAACAGTTTCTACGGTATTGTTCAATACAGCTGCGACACGATCGCCTTTTTGCAGCCCTTTATCGATTAGAAATTGTTGTATTTTACTTACCATTTCAGAAAGCTCCAACCAAGATACCTCCCTGTAAGCTTCCTTTTCATTGGTATATTTAATTGCAGGCCTGTCGGTCGTAGTCGATTTAAAAATATGCTCTGCATAACTTAGAGAAATACCCTCAAACCATTTTGTTTGCGTAAAATCAGCCTCCTTTTCGTTCCAATTTAAAACGTTCTCAAAACTCCCCGAATAGCTTATCTTAAAATACCGTAGTATACTGTACCAAAAGTCATCCAGATGATCTACAGACCATTTATGGAGCTGCGCATATGTTTCGTGAGAAGAAATATAAATTTCGTTCACAAAGCGCTTATAATCAAATAAATGGGAAGACTTTATATAATCCTCCGTAGGTATCCACAAGGGCTTCATCATACTATTAAGTAAAAGTAAAAACATGAAAGAATAAAGAAATATAAACTTATAGTTTAATTAAAGTTAACTTTAATTTTAAAACCGATTGACAAGTCGCTATTCCTTTGGGATTTATAATCTAAAGCAAAATTAGTTTTTTTCCCTTGCAGTTTTTACTTTTACTTAATAAAGTTTTATACGCCTATTTTTTAAAGGCGTTCCAGCCCTGTGCCGTTATTTCATGTACATTTCCAGATTTTGAAATCATCAGTCTCCCCGCCTCCGGTTCCGTGATATGGCCGATAACGGTAATATCAAGTTGACCTTTTATCTTATCGTAATCGGATTGCGGAATAGTGAATAACAATTCATAATCTTCGCCACCACTTAAAGCACAAACTGTAGGATCCAAACCAAAGTCACGCGCCGTTTCGTAAGTCATCGGATCAATAGGAATTTTCTCTTCATAAAGCTTACAGCCCACATTGGAATCTTTACAAATATGTAAAATTTCGGATGCTAAACCATCCGAAACATCAATCATGGCGGTAGGTTTCACGTGCAACGCTTCCAAAAGTTCGATAATATCTTTACGTGCTTCAGGTTTAAGTTGTCTTTCAACAATATAATCTTTACCTTCTAAATCAGGCTGAATATTAGGATTTTCTAAAAAAATCTGTTTTTCACGTTCCAACAATTGCAGGCCCACATAAGCGCCACCTAAATCTCCTGATACACAGAGCAAATCACCTTCACGGGCTGTAGATCTATACGTAATATTTTGTTCATCGGCATAACCAATACTGGTTACCGAAAGAACCAGACCCTGGGCAGAAGCAGAAGTGTCGCCACCAATTAGATCTACATTGAATTTTTTGCAAGCAATTAATGCACCTTCATAAATTTCTTCGACCGCTTCAAGCGGAAATTTTGAAGATAATCCGATGGAAAACGTTATTTGTGAGGCAATTCCGTTCATCGCGTAAATATCAGACAGATTTACCTGAACCGCCTTGTATCCTAAATGCTTCAATGGTACATACCGAAGGTCAAAATGAATACCCTCTAAGAGTAAATCTGTTGAAATAAGTGTTTTTTTTCCAGAAAAATCCAAAACTGCGGCATCATCACCAATTCCTTTAACCGTTGTAGGTTGCGATATTTCAACGCTCTGGGTAAGATGTTGAATTAAACCGAATTCTCCGAGCTTATTAAGGTCGGTTTTTTCCCTATTATCGAACATAATTTCAATTCAAAGATTAATATTTAAAATAAAAAAGCTAAAAAACTATAATCCAAGCTTTTCAGATATTTCCAACATACGCGCAATAGGACGTTGTGCTCTATTTATAACATCCTCAGGGAGTGTAATTTCCGGAGATTCATATTTTAAACAGGTATACAATTTCTCTAAGGTGTTTAATTTCATATGCGGACAATCGTTACATGCGCAAGCATTATTTGGCGGAGCCGGAATAAAAGTTTTTCCGGGATTAGCCTTCTGCATTTGATGTAAAATTCCAGATTCTGTGGCTACAATAAAGGTATTACTCTCGTTTTCAATGGTATACTTAAGCATTCCTGATGTAGAACCTATATAATCTGCCGATGCCAAAATATGATCTTCACACTCCGGATGGGCAATAAATTTGGCGCCAGGGTATGTTTCACGTAACGCATCGATTTTTTCCTGCGAAAAAATTTCATGAACCATACAAGCACCATTCCATAACACTAAATCACGGCCTGTTTTTTTCTTAACGTAATCGCCTAAATTTCTATCCGGGCCAAAAATTATTTTTTGCTCTAGAGGCAGACTTTCGACAATCTCGACGGCATTACTCGAAGTACAGACAATATCCGATAAAGCTTTCAACTCGGCCGTACAATTTACATAGGTAATTACCAGATGATCAGGGTATAATTCTTTAAATTTAGCAAACAAATGTGGCGGACAACTGTCGGATAAGGAACAGCCCGCTTTCAAATCGGGTAATAAAACCTTCTTTGTTGGCGAAAGAATTTTCGCCGTTTCAGCCATAAAATGAACGCCGGCAAAAACAATAACGTCGGCATCCGTTTTGGCGGCTTGTTGAGAAAGCCCTAAACTGTCTCCAATATAGTCGGCTAAATCTTGAATTTCTGCATCCTGGTAATAGTGCGCCAGAATAACCGCATTTTTTTCGTGCTTGAGCCTTTTGATTTCTTGTACCAAATCTACCGTTGGATCTATAGGCACATCAATAAAACCTTTGGCTTCCAAGTCTTTTTGGAAAGTTATACTCATTCTCTCTGCTTTAATGTTAATAACTCGAGGTAAATCAACGCTACAAAAGTAATCAAAGAAAATCAAACGAATTCCACATTCCTTTTTTTCAATAAATAATAATTTTTTAAATAAAGGATCTTCTTATTGTTTATTAGTGTGTGGAAAATGGGGATAACCTGGGAGTTTTAAATTTTGGTTTTGGGATATTAGTAGTTTATTCACAATTTATACACAGTTTTCCACGATTTTGTTTTTGATTATCAGGGTCTTAATTTTTGGTCGATTATTTTATCCATATTTTTTTGTGGAGTAATAGCTGTTCACATTTTGTTAATATCTATCGCTTTTTACCTTGGTAAATTCTGAAAAGTTATGTTAATAAACTGTGAATTGTGGAATAATAAATAGTTTTAAAATTTAATTCACTTATTATTTACACGTTTTCCACATATTTTGTTAATTTGTTTCACGTTTATCGTCTAGAATTAGGATATGTCAGGAAGAAAAGTTGATTTTTTAGTTGTTGGTTCCGGGATTGCCGGATTAAGTTTTGCACTAAAAGCCGCTGCATGTGGAAAAGTGTTAATAGTTACCAAATCCAATGAGGATGAATCGAATACAAAATATGCACAGGGTGGGGTAGCGGTGGTTACCGATCACGCTGATAGCTTTGAAAAACACATACAAGACACCCTGATTGCAGGTGATGGATTATGTAATCCACAGGTTGTGGAAAACGTTGTAAAGGAAGGTCCGGACCGTATTGCCGAGTTAATAGCCTATGGAACCTCCTTTGATAAGGAATCCAATGGTACGTACGATCTTGCCAAAGAAGGTGGCCACTCTGCGCATCGTATCTTGCACTATAAAGACATAACAGGTTATGAAATTGAACGTGCTTTACTGGCCAAAATTCATGAAAATCCGAACATTGATATACTTACTCATTATTTCTCAGTAGACCTGATTACGCAGCATCATTTGGGGCTGCGCGTAGATAAAAAATCTACCGATATAGAATGTTATGGAATTTATGCTCTAAATACACATACCGGTGTTGTGGAGAAGATTTTATCCAAGGTTACGCTTATGGCAACGGGTGGAGCCGGTCATGTATACGCGAGTACAACAAATCCGACTATTGCTACAGGCGATGGTATTGCAATGGTGTATCGTGCCAAAGGAAAAGTGGGTAATATGGAATTTATTCAATTTCATCCTACATCGTTGTATAATCCATCCGAATACCCTGCCTTTCTTATTTCCGAAGCTGTACGTGGCTTTGGCGGAATTTTGAGGCGTGCAAATGGCGAATCTTTTATGGAGGAGTACGACGAGAGGGCATCCCTGGCACCACGTGATATTGTGGCGCGGGCGATAGATGCAGAAATGAAGAAGTCGGGTTTAGATTACGTTTATTTGGATATTACCCACCGTTCTAAGGCCGATTTGCTAGCCCATTTTCCAAATATTTATGAAAAATGCCTTTCCATAGGATTGGATATGGCTAATGATTATATTCCGGTTACGCCGGCAGCACATTATTTGTGTGGTGGTATTGTGGTGAATGCGTATGGATTGAGTTCTATTAAGAATTTATATGCCTGCGGCGAATGTTCCTTTACGGGCTTGCATGGTGCAAATCGTCTCGCCTCTAATTCGCTTTTGGAGGCCGCTGTTTATGCGCATAGAATATTTATGGATGCTGTTAAGAACATTGATCAATTAACCTTTAAAGAGGGGATACCCGATTGGGACGATTCCAATACAAAGCTGTTGAACGAGGATATTTTAGTTACCCACAATTTACGAGAAACACAAAAATTTATGAGTGACTATGTCGGTATTGTGCGATCTGATTTTCGTTTGGAAAGAGCAAGGCGTAGGTTAGGCTTATTGCATGAAGAAACCGAATCTTTTTATAAGCGTACAAAATTATCCGTCAAACTTTGCGAGCTTAGGAATGTTATACAAGTGGCATATTTGGTTGTAAAATCTGCTACGAATCGAAAGGAGAGTAGAGGTCTTCATTATACGACCGATTACCCCAGTCATTCCGATGTTTTGATGGATACTATAGTTTAAATATATTATGGCTACAATACTTCCTGTTAAAGATAGTTTTCCTTTTATTGATGCGCATACATTTTTGGCTCCAAACTGTACGATTGTGGGGGATGTTACGCTTGGAAAACATTGTTCCGTTTGGTTTAATGCGGTGCTGCGTGGTGATGTAAATTATATAAAAATTGGTGATTATACCAATATTCAGGATAACGTAACGCTACACGGCACCTATGCGCGTAATGGTACAGATATTGGCAGCTATGTTAATATTGGACATAACGCTATTGTACATGGTTGTACTATCCACGATCATGTATTGGTGGGTATGGGTGCAATTGTAATGGATAGGGCCGTTATAGAGTCCCAGGTAATAATTGCCGCCGGTGCTGTGGTATTGGAAAATATGATTTGTGAATCCGGATTTTTATACGCTGGTGTTCCAGCAAAAAAAATTAAACCCTTAACGGAGGAACAGGTAAAACTACTGGAGAAATTACCCCATAACTATGTATTATATTCCAGTTGGTTTTCATAAAAAAAGGAGTCTGATTAAGACTCCTTTTTTTATGCATTTAAAAACTAACCGTTATATTTTCTGTTTGTTCCCAATTGGCACGTATCGTAAATGGTTTTTCAAGATACCATATCGGCTCAGCCTGGGTTAAGGTATAAACATCAGCACCATCCCATCGGCCGTTGCGATTTAGGTCCTTAAATATGCGTAACGTATATTTTCCACCAGGAAATTTTAAGTAGTTCAGCTCGTCGATATTTTCAAGTATTTGGGTATCGAATATTTTCGTTCTTTTATCATCAATAAGCTCGACAACATACTGAATATCCTTTTCGAGCCCCGTAATTTTAAATTTTATATCGCCATAATTATTCGATTCATCCAAGGTAAATTTGTTTTTAAATTCCTTGTTAAACTCGCCGAAAGGTCCGGATAATGCCTTTTCCTGAATGACTAACTCGTAATTTTTATTAGGCCGCCAATTAAAACGAATATGGTATAAATTTTTATTCAATGAATCCTGTTGGAGCTGAAAATTTCTTCTAGAAACAGAGTCTTCATGTATAAGCAACTTACTCTTGTCCACGGCGGTAATAGGGAAGAAGCTGGTTAAGGTTATATGTTTAATTTTGTCTACCTTATTCGTAATGTTAAGTATGGGCAGGATATTCTGTTCATATTTATCATTTTTTCCCCTTCGAATCAGCGCAGTATCAATTGCCGCCTTACCTTCCATGATTTGGAATTTTATCGAGTCGAAATCTAATTTTTCAACGAATACAAATGCGGAATCCTGATGTGCCGAATAGCGTACAATTTTTGTAGCATTAAGTCCTGTAGGACTTATAATATTTACCTGAGGGCTATCTAGCGGTTGGTTAAACGTTAATAAAAGGGTACCATTTTTTTCAATCTTTTTTTCTAATGTTCTATAAGTTTTCGGTTTTCCTTTTGAGTATTCAATTTTAACCTCCTTAATATTCTCCCTCAGAACAAGGCTATCTTTTAAGAAACCTAATAATTCTTCGGGGCTATTATAAATTCTATCGTTATTCGTTTCCTTAAGTGCATATATTCTATACGTATCCTCTTTTAAATTTCTAAAAGTAAAGTTTCCCGTGGAATCAACAGAAGTAAAAATATTAGCTTTCCTTTTACCGAATATAGAATCTTGCCGGGTAGGGATTAATAAAACGCGAACCTCCTTGTCATCCTTATAATCGAAAGTTTGGGTATAAGCATTTTTCACCTGTCCGCTTATCGTCAAAGAATCGATTTCCGGGCCAGTAGCAAAGACATAATTGTAATTGACGATGGGGTTACCCTCATTAAAATCCACCAATCCTTTACCAAAATTAATCGTATAAGTTGTATTTTCCTCTAAAGAATCAGGAAGAATAATGCGTAAATCTTTCTTCTTTATTTTATACTCCGGTTGTTTTTCCAGGTCCGGAGAGATACTAAATTCTTTAAACTGATTAGCCAATTTAATATACTCGTCGAAGGTTATAACGATCTCCTTATCCTTAAAATTTCTACTAAAGTTTGTGGGCGATTCATTCAGCACTTTTGGGGGAATTGAATCTTTAGGACCACCCGTCGGGCGTTGCATATTGGCACAACGCAATAGGGTAAGCGATATTAAAAATATAAATGTTAATAGGAAAACCTGGGGAATAACCTTCCAGGTTTTATGCGTATCGGTATTTTTAAATTCAGGATTTTCTATCATATTTTTATGGCGTTCTAATATCGCTTAAATGGATTTTATTTTTTAATTCATATGTACCATTAAAACACTGATATCCGAAGGTGATACGCCCGATATTCGGGACGCCTGACCTAAGGTTCTCGGTTTTACCTTTAGCAATTTCTCTCTAGCTTCAATGGATAGGGAAGTCAGGGATGAATAGTCAAAATTAGGATTAATTTCTTTATCCTCCATTTTTTTCATTTTGTTAACAATCTCCATTTCCTTTTCGAAGTAACTGTCGTATTTCACTTTTATTTCCGCTTGTTCAATGGTCTCTTGATCGAAGGTAGACAGCATACCTGCAAAATCCTGGTCGGCTTCAGCAAGTTGTTGAATATTAATTTGCGGTCTGCTCAATACATTAAAAAAGCGTGCTTTTTGCGTTAATGGACTCGAATTTTCCCGTTCCAAAATGGGATTCATTTTTTCTACAGATACCGAATTTTGTTGCATATAGCTTACAATATCGTCTGCGTTTTTAATTTTTTGCTGCACCTTTTGTAAACGTTCATCCGATACCAACCCAATTTTATGGGCCATAGGTGTTAAACGAATATCTGCATTATCCTGGCGCAATAACAAACGATGTTCTGCTCGGGAAGTAAACATGCGGTAAGGTTCTTCTGTACCCTTCGTAACCAAGTCATCTATAAGAACCCCAATATAAGATTCCGAGCGTTTTAAAATAAGCTCGTGAAGGTCGTTTATTTTTTGATGCGCATTTACCCCAGCTACGAATCCCTGAGCTGCAGCTTCCTCATATCCGGTCGTACCATTAATCTGGCCGGCGAAGAATAGATTTTTAACCCGTAAAGTCTCTAAGGTAAGATCCAGCTGCATTGGTGGAAAATAATCATATTCTATGGCATATCCAGGTCTGAACATTTTCGCATTTTCAAAACCAGGAATCAGGCGAATTGCTTTCTGTTGCACATCCTCAGGTAGGGAAGTGGAAAAGCCATTTACATATATTTCTACTGTTTTAAAACCCTCCGGTTCTACAAAGATTTGATGACGGTCTCTTTCTGCAAAACGGTTTATCTTATCTTCAATAGAAGGGCAATACCTTGGACCAAGACCTTTAATACGACCCGTGAACATAGGTGATTTCTCGAATCCAGTTTTTAAAACTTCATGAACCTTATCGTTGGTATACGTAATCCAGCAACAACGTTGTTCGGTAGGGATGTCTACATCCGTAAATGAAAAACGTCCACGTTCTGTATCGCCCCATTGTTCCTCCATTAAAGCATAGTTTAAACTTCGGCCGTCAATGCGTGGAGGCGTTCCTGTTTTCATTCTTCCCGATTCAAAACCTAAGGACACCAACTGTTCTGTAAGTCCGGTTGCAGATTTCTCTCCGGTTCTTCCGCCGCCAAATTTTTTCTCTCCAATATGTATTACACCATTTAAAAAAGTACCATTGGTTAAAATTACAGCATCGGCCTCAATACGAATACCCATCGCCGTAACTACACCTTTAGCGGTACCATTTTCTACAATAACTTCCTTTACGGTATCTTGCCATAAGTCCAAGTTTGGAATAGACTCCAATTGTAAACGCCATTCTTCGGCAAAACGCATACGGTCGTTTTGTGTACGAGGGCTCCACATGGCAGGCCCCTTAGACTTATTTAGCATGCGAAACTGTAGGGTAGATTTATCGGCAATAATACCCGTATATCCGCCCATGGCGTCAATCTCACGAACGATCTGTCCTTTAGCAACGCCACCTATAGCAGGATTGCAACTCATTTGAGCTATCACCCCCATATTCATTGTGATAAGGAGGGTACTTGAACCTAAATTAGCGGCAGCAGCAGCGGCTTCACAACCCGCATGGCCAGCGCCAACAACAATTACATTATATTTATTAAACATATTTCTCGATTGGTTTCACGTGGAACATTTGTTTTTAGTAGGTGTTTCACGTGAAACATTATATATATTCTGCTAATTCTAACCAGCGTTCAGATTTCGAATCCAAGCTATACTGCAGGTTTTGTATTTCCTCTGCTAATGCTGAGATTCGAGTATGATCCGTTAATTCATTTAATGAATTTGACATTTCAGCAATACGATCTTCCAGAATAACAATTTCAGATTCTAGTGATTCATATTCTTTCTGTTCTTTATAACTTAGTTTTTTCTTCGGCTCAATAGGGGTAACCTCTTTCTTTTCAGTAGACTTTTGTCCTTTGTTCTGAAGTTTTTCTTCTTTAATTTTTAACTCCTGTTCAAGTTTAAAGTCGGCATAATTTCCATTATACAACGTTACATTACCTACGCCATCAAAAATAAAAAGCTGTTCAGTAAGTTTATCAATAAGGTAACGGTCGTGAGAAACTAAGATTAAGACCCCCGGATAATTCACCAAAAACTCTTCCAACACATTCAAGGTATCCAAGTCCAAGTCATTGGAAGGCTCATCCAGAATTAAGAAGTTTGGGTTAGCCATCAATACACGCATCAACTGCAAGCGTTTTTTTTCACCACCAGAAAGCTTACTTACGAGGCCAAATTGTTTTTCAGGAGGGAAGAGGAATAGCGTTAATAATTGTGAAGCCGTAAGGTTATCGCCATTGGCCATCATAATATACTCCGCTATATTTTTAACCACATCTAAAACCCTTTCACCATCGGTAAACTGGAGCCCCCCTTGTTTATAGTAACCATACTTTGTCGTTTCACCGATTTCAATGGTACCCGCATCCGGTAGGATTTCCTGCGTAATTAAATTCAGGAATGTACTTTTACCCGATCCATTTTTTCCAGCGAGACCAATACGGTCACCCTTTTTAAACGTATAGGAAAAGTCCTTAATAATAGTCTTCCCATTAAAACCTTTAACAACATTTTCCAATTCCGCAATTTTAGAACCCTGTCTAGAAACCTTAACCGAAAGTTGGACCTTGTCATCCGCGCGCGGGCCTTTAGATTTTTCTTCCAGCTCGTAAAAAGCATCTATTCGGGCTTTCGACTTTGTACCCCGAGCTTGCGGCTGCCTACGCATCCATTCCAATTCTTTACGGAGTAGGTTACGGGCTTTTTCTGCAGATAATACATCGTTATATTCGCGTTCTGCTTTTTTCTCCAGGAAGTAGGCATAATTGCCTTTATAGGAAAAAATATTAGACTTGTCGAGTTCTCTAATTTCGGTACAAATATTATCCAGGAAATACCTATCGTGCGATACGATAATTACAGTCTTTTGACCCGTTGTAAGGATTTTTTCCAGCCACTCAATAGTTTCAATATCCAAATGGTTGGTAGGCTCATCGAGGATATAAACATCCGGTTCATCGATCAGTAATTTTGCTAGAGACAAACGTTTTTTCTGTCCACCAGAAAGGCTATCGATTTTCTGATCAAAGTTGGAAATAGACAAACGGTTAAGAATAGTTTTAATATTATTTTCATATTCCCAAGCCTCCAAAGCCGTAAGCTTATCCGAGATCAGCGCCAATTTATTTTGATCTACCTCTTCCTGTTCCAATAATTCCTCATATTCCTTAATAAGCTGTTGCTGCTCATTATCGGCACTATAAATAAAATCGTTGATGGTATTTAATCCGGTGAAATCAGGCTCCTGCGGTAAATAACCAATTCGGATACCTTTTTCTTTTACAATTTTCCCCGCTTGTGGAGGGAATACTTCCGCCAATAACTTCAATAGGGTAGACTTTCCCGTGCCATTTATCCCTACCAATGCAATACGGTCTCCCTTTTGTACACCAAAATGAAGGTCTTTAAATAGCCACCTATCGTTGAAAGAATGGCCTACTTGTTCTGTACTAATTATACTCACGCTAGATTTTTTATTTGCTGTGTTTGATAAATATGTGTACCCTTTTCTCCTTTTAGCGAAACGTTCAGCATGGCTGAAGCTACTGTTTTAGCATGAATACTACGATAATCTTTAAATTTACCGAAGCACAATAAATCTAGAAAGGGGCTTATAACCTGGGCTATCTTCTCGCCGAAACGTTTTTCATTTCGGTCACCGATAAGCAGGGAAGGGCGAAATATATACGTACTATCGAGGCCTAAGCGTTCGATATCGCGTTCAGTTTCACCTTTTAATTTAAGGTAATAGTTTTTTGCATGCACATTAGCGCCGATGCTTGAAACAAAAGCAATAGCCTTACAACCATTCTTTTTTAGAATCCTGGCAACTTCGATAGGGTAGTCATGATCTACGGCATAATAATCTTTCAGATCAGGCGTTTTAGCTTTCGTACTACCTAAACAAGAAAAAAATACATCGACCTGTAAATCAGCTATTTGTAAACTTACATCGTTTATTTCGGCTATTGTATTTTTTAGTTTAGGATGCTGTATACCGAGAGGCCTTCGCGTAATAGCATAGACGGTTTTGTATGCTTTATTTTTCAATAAGCATACTAGTAATTCCATCCCTATTAAACCCGTGGAACCTAATATTAAAGCTGTATATTTTTTATCAGACATAGCTATCCAAGCACAAAAATAAGTAATTTATTTATTGTGTATGTGGATAAAAATCAGGGGAGGACAAGTTTTTTACAAAGACCTGTTAATTTAACTTAAAGTTGGCAATAAGATTAAACCTAGGTATTTCTACATGGAAGATTTTATTATCGAATTCTCGTATCATGGTGTAATGCCCCTCCATATAGCCAATTTCGCTTTTTAGATTGCAGCCAGATACATATTGATGCGAAGCGCCAGGAGATAAAATAGGCTGTTCGCCGACTACACCTTCGCCATCTATTTGTTTATGTTCGCCAATAGCATCAAATATATCCCAATGTCTGCTGATGAGTTGCGCAGTATAATCCGATTGATTTTCGATAATAATACGATAGGCAAACATAAAATGCATATTTTCAGCATTCGAGTATTCGGGCTGATAAATACACGCTACCGATACCTTAATTCCAGATGTGGATTGTGTTATCATACTCAAAAATAAAAATTAAAAAGTAAAAATTAAAAAAGCTAAGCACCAATATTTAGTGCCTAGCTCTATGTATTCTAGTTTTTTAATCTTTTTCTCTTCCAACGTAAAAACAAGACAGCGCCTGTGATAAGCAGCACAACAATAGGCCAAATACTTAGTAAGCCTATAACGATATCGACGATAAGTGCAGCGCCACTTCCTATAGCTTCTTTGAGTTTTGATCCAAATGAATTTGGAGAAGAGATATTGCCCGATACAGAGTAATAAATATTTATACTTAACGTACTATACGACACCTGTCCGGAGAGGTTACGTAACATCGATTCGTTACTATCAATATCCTCCTGTAATTTTCGTATTTGCTCTTCGATTTCCAGTAGCTCTTTAACCGACTTAGCACTACCGGCCATCTTTTGGTAACGATCTAGATAAATCCTTTTGCTTTTTGATCTCGAAGATAGATCATAATATTGCATGGAAACATCATTGGCCTGCATGGATTTCTCGGTAATTTTATCCGAACCATTTTCCAATTCTTTTAAAAACCCTTCAAAATTAGCAGCAGGAATACGTACAGTTAAGCTATAATTCGTATAGCTATTGCCCGCAGAAATATTATCCTGTTCGTAATAAGCCTGGTATTTTTTTACCATAGCATCTATACTACGTTTTGTATTTTTAATATCCTTCGCTTCCAGCGAAATATTACCCGTACGAATTATTTTTTTATCCTGAACCGTTGTTTTTGGATCGACGTTCTCAAGATCAGCCTTGTTTAGCTCTTCCGCGTTGGCAGGTACAGGGCTTTGGGATGCATCTACTTTAGCAAAAGCAGCATCGCCAGGAATATCACTTAAGGCAACATTTTCTGTCGACAGCATATCTGCACTCCGATTGCCACAGCCTAAAAACAGGAGGGCTGTAGCTATAGCAAAGGTTAAAATATATCTTCTCATTGTAGCTCGTTTGGTTAAGGATGCAAATAATACCGATTTTCCATAACAGC
The DNA here is from genome assembly GCF_049319645.1 of Sphingobacterium sp. Mn56C. NCBI lineage: Bacteria > Pseudomonadati > Bacteroidota > Sphingobacteriia > Sphingobacteriales > Sphingobacteriaceae > Sphingobacterium > Sphingobacterium sp. Mn56C. The sequence goes on along the minus strand of NZ_JBMOUC010000006.1, from coordinate 133,101 downwards.
ACACAGGTTAAACAGAAATGGCGCTTTTTAAGCGCCATTTTAGGTATTTACGAGTAACTTTTTATTTTCGGAGCAATTTTAGTTCCAAAAACCTCGATAGACTTCATCATATCCTTATGGTCAGGGCTTCCCATATCCATATGAGCCGAGAAACGCGTTAAACCAAATTCCTCTTTAATATGCAATATTTTTTCAACAGATTCATTTACATCACCCACAATAAGATGGCCATGTGGAGATCTACCGAAGTCAAATTGCGATTTCTGATAAGGAGGCCAGCCCCTTGAAGCACCAACACGATTCATCTGTCTACTATAAAGCGGGTACAGTTTGTCGGCAATTTCCTGGCTATTATCGCCAAATAAAGCGTGCATATGTACCCCAACTTGGAATTGCTCTAAATCATGGCCATGATCTAAATACGTCTGTTTATACAATTCGAAAAGAGGCTTAAACTGCTGCCAAGCACCACCAATAATCGCAAACATAACGGGAAGGCCTAATTTTCCGGCCCGTACCACAGAGGAAGTCGTTCCTCCCACAGCGACCCAAATGGGAAGACCATCTTTAGTCGGACGTGGATAAACTTCTTGATTTATTAAAGGCTTACGGAATTTACCCGTCCAGTTAATTGTTTCATTAGATTTAAGCTTAAGCAATAAATCCAACTTTTCTTCAAAAAGCAGGCTATAATCTTTTAAATCGTAGCCAAATAGGGGGAAAGATTCGGTGAAAGATCCCCGTCCAGCCATTAGTTCCGCACGACCATTAGACAATAAGTCTACCGTAGCAAAATCCTGGAATAATTTAACGGGGTCTGTAGAACTTATAACAGACACTGCAGAACCCAGTTTTATATTTTTAGTAACAGTAGATGCTGCCGCCAGAATAATCTCCGGGGAAGCAACCGCGTAATCAGCCCGGTGATGTTCACCCATACCAAAGAAGTCCAGGCCAACCTCATCCATTAGCTTTATCTCTTCAATAATCTCTTTAAGGCGTTGTTGCGCCGGTTGTATTTTTCCGGTTGTAGGGTCCACCTGTAAGTCCCCAAACATTCCTATTCCTAGTTCTAACATTTTATATCTCCTTTTTCTAAGAACAAAGTTAAACCAGTACAGCTACCAAATACTTAATATAGTTTAAGAAATATTAGCCATGAATATATTCCTTATTACCATAAGATTGAATAAGTTGACCTTCAAACTCCAGCCATTCCTTCCAACGTTTATCGACATCAACATCGATAGAATATTTACGTGCAAAGTTTAAGAATGTGGTGTAATGATTGGCTTCAGAAACCATCAAATCATGGTAAAATTGAGCAAGTTCCTGATCTTCCAAATTTTTTGAAAGCACCCTAAAGCGCTCACAGCTTCGTGCCTCAATCATGGCAGCAAACAACAGACGATCGATAAAAGCCATGTTTCGGGAACCGTCTTTTTTAGAGAATTTTAGGAGCTGCCCCACATAATCATCCTTTCGTTCCCGCCCCAGTTTATACCCCCTTTGTTTAATAATTTCAATGACCATCTTAAAATGCTCCATCTCCTCCAAAGCAATTGCGGTAAGCTCGTGAACTAGGTCTTCAAATTCCGGATTTTGCGTAATAAGCATAATCGCATTAGAAGCAGCCTTCTGCTCACACCAAGCATGGTCTGTAAGAATTTCTTCCATATTGGTTTCCGCAATATTTGCCCACCTAGGGTCTGTTAATAGTTTTAAACCTAACATAAATAAAAGCTTTGTATTGAAAGTTCAAAAATACGAAATTAAACACGCTTTAACCAGCCTATGTAAAGCGAAGAAGTAGGCATCAGCCTGTAAAGGGCTACCGAATGCCATACCCTATTGGCCAGATACCTAAAAAAAGGGTTTTTCTGCTAAGAAAAACCCTTTTTTTTAATCCTTAATATTACGCATCTAAGAAACCATGTTCCTTCAGAATATCTGCTGGAACACCATTCCAAACGCCGGGTCTATTCCCCATATAACCGATATCTTTAATACCAGCTTCAGTAGTATAGAAACCCGAAGATGTCAGGTTGCGCAATCTGCTGAAGAAACTTACCCCCTGAGCCACTTCAGGTTTGGCCTTTGAAGGGTAAGCGATTTCGTCTATTATAGCGATCTGCTGATCGTTTTTAATCTTTAAAAAAACATCACCATACCTCTTCTGTGCATGAATATCCAACCATTTCAGGCCGCCACGCATAGGAAGTTTGTGATCGGGAATATCCTTCACAATAAATTCGATAAATGCCGGCACACCAACCTCCGATGCTGCCGGGGAGATATCATCTTTAGGGATAATAATATCCACCAACAGCGTGATGGTTGCCATCTCATGCGCATCGAAAAACACCTCTTCCTGAAGTTTTTTTGTACGTTCGTATTCAAATTCCTGCACTCCAGGAAGCTTATCCGTGGCGTCTGCCGCCGTATTTTGCTTGGGTTTACTATCACAAGAGTTTGTGGCCAGCACCGCTGTTGTACCAGCGGCCAACAAACCTAGGGCTTTTAGTGAATCTCTTCTATTCATGGCTTAGCTATTAAGTTTATTTTTCTGTTCCAAAATATATTCCGCTGTACGCATAGATAAAGCGAGTATTGTCCAGGTAAGGTTTTTATCACCCTGCTGAACAAAAGGGCCAGCATCCACGACAAAAAGGTTTTTACAATCGTGTGCCTGACACCATTTATTTAAAACTGAAGTTTTAGGATCGTCGCCCATACGCGTAGTACCCCCTTCATGAATAATTTTTCCAGGCGTCGCTAAACCATACAACGTATCTGCACCAGGTATTTTTGATGTTATAATAGCATCCATGCCGTGCATAATTTCCTGGAAAGTGTCGATCATATGTTTGGCCTGTTGAATTTCCTCGTTCGACCAAGTATAATTAAATTTTAAAGTTGGAATCCCGAATTTATCTACCACATTAGGGTCAATCTCACAATAGTTTTCTTTACGTGCGATTGCCGTTCCACGACCACTCATCCCTACACCAGAACCATAAAATCTACGATAATCTCTTTTTAATGAAGCACCATAACCGCCACTCTCTTGCGGTAAGCCATCCGTACGAGGTACCATATTGTTTAAACTCGGTGTACCGTTCATGGAGCCATACATCGGCATACCCATTCCCCCCCAATACTCGATGTGGTAGCCACGCGCAAAACTTAGTTTTTTGTCGCCCAACCACCAAGGCGAATAAATATGTACCGAGCCTACACCATCCTCGTTATACCGCTTACGGTCTAACAACTGCGGTAAGAAACCACCCAAGTCGGCACCGGTAGAGTCGTGTAAATATTTACCTACTAAACCGCTGCTATTTCCGATACCCGAAGGGTGAGCTGCAGATTTAGAATTAAGCATCAAGCGGGCACTTTCGCAAGCGCTGGCACCAAGAATAATCGTTTTAGCTTTTACAGAATATTCTTTTTTATCTTGAACATTAACATAAGAAACGCCCGTAGCCTGTCCCTCATCATTGGTTAACACCTCGCGTACCATAGCCCAATCGATTACGGTAAGGTTTCCTGTTTTCATGGCAGGAATTACCAGACAAGAAGAGGAGGAGAAGTCGCCATAAACCTTACACGACCGCCCGCATTGGCCACAATAAAAACAGGTACCACGGTCTTTATTACCCGGCAGTGCTTCAGTCAATACAGAGCCACGACCAGGGATAACCGTTACGCCTGCTTTTTTTGCCCCTCGCATAATATAATGCTCGTTTAATTTCGGCTTAGGAGGTTTAAGGAAAATACCATCCGGTTCATTATGTAAATTTTCTTTGGTACCATAGATACCAATCATTTTATCAACACGGTCATAAAAAGGCTTGATTTCATCGTAAGTAATCGGCCAAGCATCTGTGACCCCATCTTTAGGTTTAAAATCATCGGGTCCCATACGCAATGAAATACGACCCCAGTGGTTAGTACGGCCACCCAACATACGTGCTCTGAACCAATCAAATTCGGTTCCTTTTACTGTTTGGTACGGTTCACCTTCCAACTGCCATCCGCCAAAGGCGGCATCGAAATCACCGAAAGGTCGTGTAGTACTCGCGCCTCGACGAGGAGATTCCCAAGGCCATCTTAATTGCAAGGCATCTTTGGCAGGATCAAAAAAGGGTCCAGCCTCTAACATCAATACCTTGAGACCGGCGTTGGCAAGGATATAGCCCGCCATACCTCCACCAGCACCCGAACCGACTACAATTGCATCGTATACGGTACTGTCCTCAATAATTTGAAAAGAAGTCATCAATTTGGTTTATTTAATTGTCTAATTTTGTGATTACCGATAAAGATAATAAAAAACTAATTTGCGGTCTCTTTATGTTAAAAATATTACTAATAGGTTTTATCTGGCCAGAACCTACCTCATCAGCAGCAGGTTGGCGTATGTTGCAGCTGATACAATTGTTTCTGAAAGAGCACGAGGTTCATTTTGCTTCGGCGGCAAGTAAATCGGCACATTCGCATGACCTTAGCGCTATGGGAGTAGAAGAACACCCTATATTATTGAATGATGATACATTTGATACCTTCATTCGTGACTTAGCTCCTGATGTCGTAGTCTTTGATCGTTTTATGGTGGAGGAGCAATATGCAGGCCGGGTGATCGCAAATTGTCCGCAGGCTTTACGAATTTTAGATACCGAAGATTTACATTTTGTAAGGCATGCCCGGCAAGAGGCCTATAAAAAGGGAACGGCAATATCGTATAAAAATGAAATTGCGAAGCGAGAAATACCCGCTATATTGCGCTCAGATGTAGCTTTAATTATTTCGGAGGCAGAGATGGCGCTATTGGAAAAGGAGTTCTCTATGGAAACGGAGCGTTTATTATATTACCCCTTTCAAGAAGATAAACTGACAGCAGATTTTCAGCAAAACAGCCCTTCTTTTGATGGGCGTAAGCACTTTGTTTTTATAGGCAATTTTATACACGAACCGAATTGGCGCACCGTAGAGGTATTGAAACGCAACATATGGCCACTGTTGCGAAAGCAGCTTCCCGATGCCGAGCTGCATATTTATGGAGCTTATGCCACAGAAAAGGTACTGCAGTTGCATAAGCCTGCAGAAAAGTTTTTTATAAAAGGTAGAGCCGAGGATGCACGCGCATGTTTGGCAAACTATAAGGTAATGCTGGCACCGATTCCTTTTGGGGCAGGGCAAAAAGGTAAATTTGTAGATTCCATGTATGCGGGTACCCCTACAGTAAGCACGTCTGTCGGCGTAGAAGGCATGGCAAAGGGGGAGCAATGGAATGGTTTTGTTTGTAACGATTATACCGATTTTGTTACGAAGGCGGTAGAGCTATATGCTAATCAAAGCCTATGGGAACGTTGCAGGGATACAGGTTTTGCCCTTTTTAATGCGCAGTTTGCTGCAACAACGCCAAGAGAGCAGTTGTTAAAATGGGTTGTAGACAGGCAGTTAGATCTTTCCGAATTTAGGGCACGAAATTTTTGGGGATCGCTGTTACAACAGCAACAGTATTATGCCAACAAGTATATGTCGCTCTGGATTGCAGCCAAAAATAAGGAAAACTAGTGCCATAATTTGCTAGGAATGAATAGCATATCAAGGAATAAAATTCTATCTTTATAGATATCACTAAATCATTTTATGAAAACAATTAAAGGACCAGGCATTTTTTTAGCACAATTTATTTCGGAAGAAGAGCCCTTTAACACGATAGAAAATATCGCTGTATGGGCAAAATCTTTAGGCTTTAAAGGTCTACAGATTCCAACAGGGGATGCGAAGTATTTCGATTTACAGCAAGCTGCATTGAGTAAAACCTATGCGGATGAATATAAAGGCAAACTTCAGGAGTTAGGCTTGGAGATTACCGAGTTATCTACACATTTACAGGGGCAATTGGTGGCCGTTCACCCGGCTTACGACAAGCTTTTCGATGCGTTTGCTCCAGATCAGGTTAAAAATAACCCTAAGGCACGTACCGAATGGGCAATACAGCAGCTTAAATATGCAGCAAAAGCCTCTGAAAATTTGGGCCTTAAAGCCCATGCAACTTTTAGCGGTTCTTTATTATGGCAATATTTCCATCCATGGCCACAGCGCCCGGAAGGGTTGGTGGATGAAGCATTTACGGAGCTTGCCCGCCGCTGGAGACCAATATTAGATACATTTGATGAATGTGGTGTAGACGTATGTTATGAAATACATCCCGGCGAGGATTTATTTGATGGTATTACCTATGAGATGTTTTTAGAAAAAGTAGATAACCACCCGCGTGCTTGTTTGTTATACGACCCATCGCATTTTGTTTTACAGCAGCTGGACTATATACAATATATTGATTTCTACCATGAAAGAATTAAAGCCTTCCATGTTAAGGACTCTGAATTTAACCCTACAGGTAAGCAGGGGACTTTTGGTGGCTACCAAAGTTGGTTAAACCGCGCTGGCAGGTACCGTTCGCCGGGTGATGGGCAGGTAGACTTCAAAACAATTTTCAGTAAACTTACGCAGTATGACTTTGATGGCTGGGCAGTAATGGAGTGGGAGTGTGCCATTAAAAATCAGATCGACGGTGCTACAGAAGGGGCAAAATTTATTCAAGATCATATTATCCGTGTTACCGATAAAGCATTTGATGACTTTGCTTCTACAGGTGCTGATGCGGCTTTCAATAGATCTATTTTAGGCTTATAAAACAAAGAGCCGGGTATCTACCCGGCCGCTTTGTTTTGAAAATTGTCTATAAGCTGAATGTATGATTCTATTAGCGTCTTTCGTTGTACACACCAACCTCGTTAAGGACTGCCTGTGCCGCATTTTTCGTTTTAATGTTTAGACGTATTTTAGATCCCAATACAGCATCGAAGCGGAAAATCTTAATTCTTCCTTGTTCTTTTGCTGCTGCGTTTAGGTTATACCATTTACCGTCTTTAAAATACTCTACAGTGTAGGTTGCAGGGTTATTTTTACCTTCAGTAATAACAATTGTATTAAAAGATTTTGTGCGATCAAAAGTTAACTCATACCAAGGAGCCGTTGATGCTGCCGCATTGGATACCCAGGCTGACCCGAAGTTATCATCATTTGCAAAATCCATAATATTCATATCATCACTCCAGCTACTATTGCTATATACCTTTTTGGCAATATTGCTACTAACAATAGGGGCTTCGTATGCTGGCAATTGAGTGTATTTTGGTGTTTGCTTGTATAGTTTACCAATTTCCTTCAAGGCTACCAATGCATTTTCGTCCATTAAACCATCGGCATTTGGAGCAACGTTAAGCATAAAGTTACAATAAGCATCGTTGTAAGGGATTACAAACTCGTTTACCAATTGTTTTACATCCTTCACCGCAGTTGTAGGGAAAGATTTTTTCCAAAACCAGTTCTGCTGCAACGGTAAACATGCCATCGCCGGAAGTTTGTTGTGCTCTTTAGAGATAAACTGTCCTGCTCCTTGTTCATAAGATTTAATATCGGAGTAGAAAAGAGCTTCGCCTGGATATTTAGCCGAGTTTAACTCCATAACCAAGCAGTTTGGTTGTAAGGATTTTATATGGTAATAAATATCATCAAAAGGAATATCATCATACGATATACGCGACCATGGTGCGTCCCAGCCATCGATAACTAAAGAGTGAATTTCTCCATAGTTTGTCAATAGCTCGGTTAATTGATCTTTAATCAATTGAATGTGGCTTTTTGTAATATTATTAGGTCTAATTTCTTGATGTGTATCTAAAATAGAGTAGTACAACATAACTTTAAGACCATTTTTACGAAATGCATCAGCAAATTCTTTCACCACATCACGACCAAAAGGCGTATTCATAACATTGTAGTCTGTGGTTTTGGTGTTCCAAATTGGAAAACCGCTATGGTGTTTTGTTGTTAAACAGCCGTAAGTCATATTAGCTGATTTCGCAGCTGTAGCCCATTGGTTAGCATCCAATTTTGGCGAGTTGAATAGTTTTAATGACGCATTTGGGTCAGACCAATCCTGATCCATAAATGTAGGCATACCATAGTGTATAAACATACCGAAGCCTAAATTTACGAAGTCTAGTTGCTGTTTGCGTAATGCTTCTGGCTTTACCTGCGCCTGCGTTTGAGTAGGCGACGCTAAACCCAAGGCAATGGCAGCAGCCAATAAAGAGAATAATTTTTTCATAAAAATATAGATAATTGAATTACACTAACAAAGCTAGTAGTAAATGTATTAACATGTGTTTAACGGAAGCCTAAAAAATGCTTAACAAAAGCTTAATGCTGTTTGGTATTTATAGAATTGTTATAGCTTTATAGCATGATATGGCGCAATAATCCAAAGTATTATAGATGGGTTTTACTAAGCATATCTGTTTTGCTATGTTTGTTAATCGGTTTTTTGGTCTTTAATACCTATCAATATAAGGAGCGAAATTTCCAGAATTTTCAAGCCAGTAGGATAGAGAAAGCATACGGTACCTATGTAATGAACGAGAAATTATTTCCGGGCGGAAATAACCTGTTTGTTGCGTACCTGGAGCCGAATCTTCCCGATTTAAAGCAATTAAAATTATCCGGTTCAGCACAATATGAAACGAAAAGAGATTCGGTGCTGCAGGCTTTTTTCGCTAAAATGCGGGAACAGCAGCCTATGGACAGTATTATACAGCAGATAATCCGCAAGAATAATTTGGATAGCCGTTTAGTGTATAAACTGCGTTTCGAGCAGATAGAATTGTATGTTGAGCATAGTAACGAATACTATCCCCTATATTTAAATGGGCAATCTGCTGTAAATGGCGAAATTGCAGGAACACTAAGCTTTTGTAATCCAAATAACAAAGTTTTACAGCTTTCGGTAACTGCAGGGAGCACGACGATATACCGGTTTACCTATAGTCTTTTTGTCGATTATCCTAACCGCTTGCTGCGGATATGGATCGATATGCTACCGGTATTTATTTTTTCCTTGTTGTGCATAGGCCTCACGATAATGATCAATTATTTAACCTATAGAAATTGGGTCGATCAGCGTAAAGAGTCAGAGCTTAAAACCGAATTTTTAAACCATATAAGGCATGAATTTAATACGCCAATTACGACCATATTGGTATGTGCACAAAGTTTGAAAGATGAAAGGAAGCTATTAAATGAAGAAGATATCGGTAGTATGGGCGCCGTTATTGAAAGGCAGTCTTTACGTTTAAGCCGATATGTGCAGCAGGTAATGGATGCTGTTCGTCTGGAAGATCAGGTGTTAGAAAAAACCAATGTTGCTATATCTGTGGTTACAGCCATGCTGCTTAAAGATCTTTCTATTCGGTATTTAGGTTTAATAAAAGTGCAGTATACCGCGTTGGAAAATGATGAGCAGGTATGGCTGGATGAAAGTGTGTATTTTACAATTCTAGATAACTTAATTTCCAATGCCCATAAATTCAATACCAGCGGCGAACCAGCGGTTCATTTTTACTGGGAGCGTAATGCTACCGGTATAGCGCTGTGTGTGCAGGATAATGGTGTCGGTATCGCGCCACAGGAGCTGGACGCTATTTTCGGTAAATTTTACCGCAGTAAGTCAAATGCGCCAAACTTGGGTAAAGGGTTAGGTCTGGGGTTAGGTTTATATTATGTAAAAGCTTCGCTAGATTTAATGAAATGGCAAATTGAAGTATTTTCGGACCTGAACAAAGGCACCCGTTTTGTGCTTAAAATTCCAATTACAATTAAAGGGTAAGATGTATGGTTACAGACAAACAGAATATAGATATATTACTTGTTGAAGATGAGCCCGATTTGGGGCTTGTATTATCGCGATATTTGCGTTTCAAGGAGATTTCGGTGGTATGGAGCCCATCGGCAGAGCAGGCTTTGGAAGAGTGTAAATCAACGGCATTTAAAGTTGTGGTAATTGATGTACAGCTACCTCATATGGATGGTTTTGATTTGGCTAAACAGCTACAGCGAATAAAGCCGAACCAAGCCTTCTTTTTCTTAACGGCGCAGCAGGAAAATAAAAGTAAGCTTTTAGGTTTGGAGCTTGGCGCTATAGATTATATCGGTAAGCCATTTGAAATGGAAGAATTGGTGCTGAAGTTGAAAAATGTGCTAAAATTACAGGTAGAAAAACCCTTAGAAGAAACGGTGAAGGAGCCTTTAAATATAGGTAATGTTGTGCTTTACCTGGACCGGTTAATCTTGGAGCTTGCTAATGGTAAGCAACAGAAGTTAACGGTTCGTGAAGCCGAGATTTTGGAGTTTTTTATGCGAAATAAAAATTTATTGTTACAAAAGAAAGATATTCTTCAGCGTTTTTGGGGCAATACCGACTATTTCAGTGGCAAGAGTCTGGAGGTTTTTGTTTCACGATTGCGAAAAATGCTACAGTCTGCGGATAAAATCAGGATTGAAAGTGTCTATGGTGCAGGTTATATTTTTGTCGTCTCGTAATGCCTAACCGAAAAGATAAGCCCTACATATATAGCAGTCTTGTAGGTTTAATTAACCTTAATTTGCTATACCATATAGGGCTTATATATACCGCATCGAAATACGGAAACAGCTACCTTCCTTTTTTCTGCTGTGGAAATTTCATTTTGTAGGAAACACGGATATTTCCTTTTGTTATAGCGTCTAAGCGGCCTCTAAGCATTGTTTTTTTTAGCGGAGCCAGTTTATCCACAAACAGCTTCCCTTCGATATGATCGTATTCATGCTGTACGATTCGCGCAGCAAGACCTGTTAATTCAACCTCCTGCTCTTCGAAGTTTTCGTCTAAGTAATTGATCAATACATTTGCCGGCCGCATTACCTCTTCGGTAATATCAGGGATAGAAAGACAGCCCTCGTTAAAAGACCATTTTTCACCCGTTTCTTCGATAATAATCGGATTGATAAACACTTTTTTAAAACCGATAACACTAGGGTCGCCAGGTTCGTCCTCCTCATCTTCCCCAAATGGAGAGCCGTCTACCACAAACATACGAATCGGTAAGCCAACCTGCGGTGCTGCCAATCCTACGCCTCTTGCATTATACATGGTTTCGAACATATCGTCGATAAGTTCTTTTAAATTGGGGTAATTTTCGTCAATTTCTTCGGCTTTTTTCCTTAATACAGGATCGCCATATGCTACTATAGGTAATTTCATCTTGCAAATTTGTGCGGTAAAGTTACCAATAATTTACGATAAGGAACTGCAGGAATAATTTGTAATTTTGATGCGATGTTAGAATTGGATGAAAGAATAGCCAGATTTATGGTGCTTTTGCGTCAAAGGGTAGGGCTTCAGGATGAGCAGGTTTACCCCGATAAGATTGCCGTATATACAGGGAAAATGTGGTTATGGATCTACGCTCCGACGGCTGCTCGACAGGCCGATCATTCTACTGTACCTACCATCCATTTGGACGTAGATTTACTAGGTTCTAGTGCCGTTAAAATCATAAACCGCCTTCGCGGTATGCATGGTTTAGGCGAGCGTATCTATGCGCGCGAAACGGTGGTCGCACGGCTGGATAAAAATGTCACGATGGATTTCCTCGATGCGCATCACTTGCAAGGGGCGATGCCCGGCAAGTATAGGTATGGCCTATTTGCGGATGGCGAACTGGTGTCGATAGCGGTATTTAGCGGGGCGCGTATTCTTAGAAATTTAGGGCCTGCACATCGCTCTTTCGAACTTATCCGTTTCTGCCATAAAAATGATACATTGGTTATAGGAGGGATATCAAAACTTCTAAATGCATTTATAAAAGACTTTGCTCCACAAGATATTATGACCTATGCCGATAGGGATTGGTGTAAAGATTCCTCTTTAGAAGCTATTGGTTTTCATGTTGTTGGCGAAATTGGACCACAACAATTTGCCGTCTATCAGGGAGAGCGTTTTGCTTTGTCTCGAGCGCCAGCGATAGTAGATTATTATGTTTCAAATAAGGGCAGTTTAAAATTAAAACGTCTTCTATAATGAAATTTTAGTATTTTAGATTCTTATCAACAATAAACTTAATTATACTATTATATGAAACGTAAATTACGTATGGGTATGGTAGGCGGCGGAAAAGATGCTTTTATTGGCGCCGTTCACCGTATTGCGGCCTTCATGGACGGAAAGATTGAGCTGGTGTGCGGGGCATTCAGTATCGATCCAGTGATCTCTAAAGAATCAGGAAGAGAACTTTTCGTTGCCGAGGATAGGGTATATCCAGATTACCAGACTATGATCGAAAAAGAAGCGCTATTGCCTGAAGGCGAGCGTATGGACTTTTTAACAATTGTTACGCCCAACTTTTTGCACTACCCTCCAGCGAAATTAGCAATGGAAAATGGCTTTGACGTGGTGGTAGAAAAGCCTATAACAGTTTCTTTAGAAGAAGCGCTGTCGCTGCAGGAGATTGCCGAGCGTACCGGCCGTACACTATGCTTAACGCATACTTATTCGGGATATCCGATGGTGAAACAGGCTAAAGCTATGGTGAAAGAAGGGCATTTTGGTAAAATCCGTAAAGTCGTGGTAGAATATCCACAAGGATGGTTAAGCCGCTTGTCGGAGCGCGAGGGTAATGCTGGCGCAGCTTGGCGTGCAGACCCTAAGCGGTCAGGTAAATCGTTGGTAATGGGCGATATCGGTACGCATGCCGCGCATTTAGCGGAGTATGTTACCGGGCAGCGTATTACCGAGTTATGTGCCGATCTTACCACCTTTGTAGAAGGGCGTTTAATGGACGATGATGGTTCGGTATTGTTACGTTTTGAAAATGGTGCTAAAGGTGTGTTAATGGCATCACAGATTTCTGCCGGTGAAGAGAATGCAGTACGCATTCGTGTTTATGGTGAAAAAGGTGGGTTAGAATGGGCAAACGAAGATCCGAATAATTTAATTATTAAGATGTTGGACCAGCCACGTCAGATCTACCGTACCGGAAATAACTATGCTGCACCGTATACGTTAAGCTCTTTTGCAACACATAATACCCGTATTCCTGCGGGACATCCAGAGGGGTTATTAGAATCTTTTGGTAATATCTACCGGAATTTTGCTTTTACCGTATCGGCAAAGAGTGAAGGCAGGACACCGACAGCAGAGGAATTAGATTTCCCGAATGTCAACGATGGTGTTCGTGGTATGGCCTTTATCGATACCGTTGTAAAAAGTAATGAGGGTAACGAAAAATGGACTAAATTTGTGCTGTGATAAACAGCCAAGCCATATATGCATATCTTCAGACGGAAACGTCTTTCCTGTCTGAAGATATGTTAATTATTTTGGGCCCAACTGCTAGTGGCAAGACCAAACTTGCTGTCGAACTGGCCCAAATGTTAGATGCCGAAATTATAAGTGCCGATTCTAGGCAGGTATACCGACACATGGATATTGGTACCGGAAAGGACCTAAACGAGTACGCGGACATACCTTATTATTTAATTGATATTTTAGACCCTGGCGAACAATATAATGTGTCGCGTTTTTTAACAGATTTTGAACAGGCTTTTACTGCTATTAAAGCCAAGGGTAAGCGGGTAATTGTTTGTGGAGGTACGGGTTTTTATATACAGGCCTTACTGGATGAAAAGCCATACACACAAGTGCCCATTGACCCGCAGTTTAGAGCACAGTTCGAGGGCTATGGTAAGGAGTACTGCAAATCCGTATTGGCGGATGCGGTTTTACCATTAGGCTTCAAAGTAGATTTTTCTTCGCGAAAGCGGATGATACGGGCCTTGGAGATTAGCCGCTGGCTGCAGGCAAACCCTATGGCAGAGCTGCAGGTGTTGCCGACATATTCGGCAACAGTTATTGGTTTGCAACCTCCATTAGCATTACGTAGACAGCGTATTAGCGATAGGCTGAAGAATCGTTTAGATCAAGGGATGCTGGCTGAGGTTGAACGCTTGCATGCGAATGGGTTAAGCTTTGAGGAGTTGGAGTATTATGGCTTGGAGTATAAGTATATGGCTTATTACCTCCAGCGTCGGTTATCTTATACCGATTTTGTCGCGAAATTAGAAACCGAAATTCATCGTTATGCAAAACGCCAAATGACGTATTTCCGGAAAATGGAAAAAGATGGTATTCGTATTCATTGGTTTTAATAATCTTTTTATCGGGGGATTGTAGCTTTTTTTTAGTAAATCAAAAATAACATTTGTATTCTACGAAATTTTCGTAATTTAGTTTTACTAATCAAATGTACTATGAAAAGATACTTGTTAACCCTACTATTTACTTCAGGGATTATTGGATTATATGGGCAGGAGAGGCCTATAGCCAAGGTTCATTATACCTTTAAGCACATGAATGATACCACGCAGCGGGAAAAGTTTACGCGCGATGAGGTTGTAACCTATTTAGAAAATGGTCAAAGTTGGTATACCAGTTATTCGCTCACGCGGATGCAAGAAGAAACAAAACGACAGATGGAGGCTGCCGATTTTGGGGGGCGTGTGGTTTTTAGTAAAAATACCAATGCTATAAAAGAGAGTTATTTATTGGAACCTGCCGCTCATAGCCTGGTGGAAGTGGTGCGTATATCGCGGGACGAGTTTATCTTAGCTAGCACGTATCCAGTGCAAGATTGGGAAATTCAGGACGAAACCACAGATATCGGAGGTTATACTTGTCAAAAAGCAACTACAAACTTTCGCGGACGAAATTACGTGGCTTGGTTTACGACCGAATTGCCCTTTAGCTTTGGCCCTTGGAAATTACATGGCTTGCCAGGGTTGATTCTTTCGGCGCATGATGATAAGAATGAAGTGTCGTTTACGTATTTAGGTTTTGATAAGGTTTCGGCGGACAGTAAAGTTGCTTTTGGCCCCTCGGATGCAGCCATAAAATCTACCCCAGCAGAGGTCGAGAAGCTAGAGAAGGCATTCAAGGCCAATCCTATGGCTTATATACAGGCAAAGCAAAGCTCTGCTGCGAATGGAGGAAAAGCGAGCGTAATTCTATCCTCATCCGGAACAGCTTCGACAGCGGGGACGCCTGCGGGAGGAAATTCCTTTACCGTTACAGGAAGAAGTGGCAGTAGTGCTGGCGCTATGGAAATGAATAAATTAACATCCATTACGATAAAAAACGAAGAGGGCTATAAACCTTCTGAGCTGACAAACAACCCAATCGAAATCGACGAATAGTATGTGGAATAGGGCTATTCTATTACTATTCTTTTGGCTATTTACGAACCCCATATCTGCACAGCAAAAGCATATAAATGGCGTCGTGCTGGATAAGAGTTCCAAGGTTCAGTTAAAAGCCATAACCGTCATGCTTAAATCGGAAGAGGGACATGTTATCGCCTTTAAAACCACCGATGCTAATGGCTCCTTTGTGCTTACTACCGACAAGGATATTAAAGGGGCTATTTTAGAAATTAATCATTTGGGCTATAAAAAAATGGTGTTCCCTGTGGAGACCAGGCTGGTAGACCTGCGAATTGAAATGGAACAGCAGGCTATTCTGCTGGATTCTATCGTCATTAAAAGTCGACCGGCTATACAAAGGCAAGGCGATACTTTATCTTATAATGTAAGTGCCTTTGCTAAGGAGGAAGACCGCTCTATAGCAGAGGTAATTCGCCGTATGCCAGGGATGGAGGTATCGGAAAATGGCCGTATAAAGTTCCAAGGGAAGTCGATTTCGAACTTTTACATTGATGGTGATGATCTTTTAGACGACCGTTATACGATAGGCTCTAAAACCATTTCACATAAAATGGTTCAGGATGTGCAGGTATTGAACAACCATGAACATATGAAGGTATTGAAGAACAAACGCTACAGCGATGATGTAGCGCTAAATCTCGTGCTAAAGGATGAGGCTAAACTCGCCCTTACAGGGCAGGTAAAATTGGGCGCAGGTTTACCGCATCAATACGATGTAGAAGTAAACAGTATTTTATTCAATAAGAAGCATAAAATGATCAATGCTTTGCAGGGCAATAATGTGGGGCACGATTTAAGTGCCGATTTTTTCGGGTTTAACAGTCAGAGTATTTTAGCAAAAATGGGCGCTTCGCCTGTAGACAATATGCTCTCCCTAGGTACGGTATCGGCACCCATGCTGCCAAAGCAGCTTTACTATAGGAACAACTCGGGCGCCTTATCTGCAAACTACCTTATAAACAAGAAAAATAACTGGCAGATAAAAACGAATCTACAGGCCGTATTTGATAAAAATGAACGTGATTTTGCCACTACAACGACGTATAACGACGGTAAAAATAGTATTTCATTTGATGAACAGCAGGCCGCTGATGCGATAAAATGGTTGTCTGCCTGGTATATTAATTTGGAGCGCAATGCGGATAAGCAGTATTTTAAAAATACCTTATCCCTGGAGTATGAAAATGAACAGGCTCGCGCGGATATTCAGGGTAACGACCGTGTAATAGGGGTTAATCGCAGGCATAGCGTTCGCGGCTTCTCCAATAGTATAGACTATGTGCCAGCACTTGCTAATGGCCATATTATACAGGCTAAGTGGTATGTAAACTATGGCAATAAACCGCAGTCGTTGACACTGCAGCCCGGGCTTTTTGAGCATCTGTTAAACGACAATGTCAATTACAACGAAAGTTTACAACAGGTCGAAGTACCGAGCTTTTTTACGCGCGGACAGGTGGGCTACCGTTTGCCTAATGGTCGTATAGGGCAGTACTATGCTGTAGAAACCATGCTGGAAAGTCAGCATTTAAAATCCGCGATAGACTTGCGGAAAGGGGATATTTGGCAATCTCCGGCAGTAGACTCTACGGTAAATGATATGCGCTGGTTGCGGTATAGAGTGCATATTAACGCGGAGTATGAATGGCGTAAAAACCGGTTTTCATCGCGCTTAGTGCTTCCATTGGCCCTGCAAAATACCGACTATAAAGATCAACGCTACGAATTGCACGAAAAGAGCAATAAGCTGCTTTTTAACCCGAGTTTTAACGCCAAGTATCGCGTTGGTATGGAAGACGAGTGGACATTTTCGTACCAGCGGAATACTTCATTTGGTAACATTGCAGACCTGTATCGTGGCTTGCTGATTAAAAACTACCGAACAATAGCCCGTAATAGCGGAACGCTAAACGAAAATGTAAATAATAATTTTGATGTAAACTATAAATTCGGGCGCAGCCTACAGCTGTTATTTTTAAATTTCGGTATACGTTATGTTCAATCTACATCGAGTAATATAGTATCCAATACAGTATCCGATACGACAACAGAAACCGAACTATTAAAGCAAGATAACCGGGTAAATACCTACGCAGCATCGGTAGGTTTCGACAAGTATCTATTCGCATTAGCGAGTAGTATTAAACTAAATGCCTCCTGGAGCCTGGTCGATTATAACCAGCTTTTTAACCATGAACTGTTGCCTTTTAAAAACATAACCTACGGTTTAAGTCCGTCGATGGATATTAAAATTGTAAACAACCTAAACCTAAATTACACCAGCAACCTATCCTGGACAAGTGCGCGCCAAAGTGGTGGCACTGCAGGGTTAGATAGGAATACTTTTAATACAGTGCAGCACCTGTCATTTCCGGTTTATGTTTTTAAAGTGCTTCATGTGCGTATGGCTGCACGCCATATATTCTCCCATCAACCGGGGTTGAAAGATATTAACTACCTATTTTTCGACTCTTTTGTGCGGTACAGGCACAAAAAATGGAATACCGATTTCGAGTTGAACCTTACTAATATGGCCAATATAAAGACCTTTGAAACCTATACCATATCTGCCAATATGCAGGCTCAGAACCGGTATGAGCTTCGCGGTAGGATGGCTGTATTCAAGGCGGTGTTTAATTTTAAGTAATTCGTTTTGTTTAGTTAATTGGGTGCCAAGGAAAAAGTTGGTGCCCTTTTTTTGGCAGATATTGGGGTATTATTGCCATTGCTAGCCGCATACTTATGGTTTAGCCTGAACGACATAGTAAGGTATGCATAAAAAAATGTAGCTTTAATAAACAAATATCTTGTTACGATGAAAAAGTTATCATTAACGCTATGCTGCATTGTCGGTGCCCTAGTGGTTCACGCACAGCAACTAAAAAAGGTGGTTTACACCGATGGCAAACAACAATTAAAGGGTCTCGTTACCGAAAACTCCGGAAAAAAACTCCCCGGTGTGTTGATTCTCCCAGCCTGGAAGGGTATCGATAACGAAGCCAAGCAGGCAGCTTTGGACTTGGAGAAAGCAGGCTATATAGCCTTTATTGCCGATATTTATGGTGAAGGAAATATACCTGTAGATAATGCCGGCGCCGCACAAATCGCAGGGCAATATAAAAACGATTATAAGGCCTATCAGCATCGTATTACCTTGGCATTGGAGCAGCTTAAAAAAGCTGGCGCTACACAGGTAGCAGTTATAGGTTACTGTTTTGGGGGAACAGGGGCTTTAGAGGCCGCGAGGGGCAACCTTCCGGTAGCAGGAGTGGTGTGTATACATGGCAGTTTAGGCAAAGCTGCCGACCGTGCACAGACTGCTTTTTCTACGAAAATATTAGTAGAACATCCGGCAGCCGATAAATCCGTTAGTAAGGCCGATTATGATAACCTGATCCTGGAAATGGATGCCGGTAAAGCCGATTGGCAAATAATAACCTACGCCAATACAGGACACACCTTTACAAACCCAGAATCGCCAGAGTATAATGCGGTAATGGCCAAAAGAGCCTGGCAGCATACCTTATTATTTTTAGCAGAAGTTTTAAAATAAGGCAACGATAAATCGGTCAATAGGATAAAGCCAAAGCTTCCAGTAGGTACAACGCATCTACTGGAAGCTTTTTTTTATAAAAAAAGGGTTGAAAGCGTAAGTTAGTACTTTATAATTTCTGGTGTAAACCGATTCTATTTCCCTCGCTATCTTGAATCTCGGCAATAGCAAAACCAAGATCTTTGTTTTCAGTAATAGGGTATACTAGCGCAGCGCCATTTTCGATTGCCTTTTTTACCGTTTCCTCGATTGACGCGGTATAAAAATATAAAAGAACACCCCTCGTTGACGGTATATAGCTATCGCCTTTGGCTAAAGAACCACTGATTCCCCGTATGCTGTCTTCAAAAGGGAAGTGTGCCATCGCGTTGCCATCAATTTGCTCCTTTTCGAAGGCAAAACCAAAAACAGTATTATAAAAACGTATCGCCCGGTTTATATCGTTTACCGGAATTTCGAAATACACAACTGGGTTCGCTTTTTGTTCCATTATTGTTTGTTTTTGCACGAGGTTTTGTGCTTGCTGCTGGCATCCCATCAACAGCACACAAGAAATGCTTACTAAAAATATAGCCCGAAATACCATCAGCTATTAACGCGGTAATGTAGCTGCACGAGGCCACTTTCAAAGGTTTTAGTATTGCGCAAGGTAAGGTCTTGCTGTGGGCGTTGGTCTTGAAATAATCGGATACCTTTGCCAAGCAACACCGGAATCAGGGATACTATAATTTCGTCGACCAATTTTTCCTGCAGTAACTGCGTTATTACCTGGGCACCACCATCGCAAAATATTGTCTTTCCGGGTTTTTCTTTCAGCTGCTGTACCCCTGTTTTTAAGTCGCCCGTATAAAATACGGCGTTTCCTTCTTGTGGTCTTTCGGTATGTGTAATTACAAATAACTCTTTATCCGGGTGCTGAACTCCAGGGGCATTTTTTTGCACCCAATCATAGGTCCGTTTACCGACAATAACCGTATCTACACGGGTCATAAAATCTTGGTAGCCATAGTCTTCTCCCTCACGCTCTACCCGTTCTAAAAAGCTGAGATCATCATTTTCAAAAGCTATATACCCGTCTAAGGAGCAGGCAATATATACGATAAGGTTTCTATTTTTCATAGTTTAATTTTCTAAAGCTATATAAATTGTAACTTCAGCATTCGATTCGAGTTGCGACTTTTCGGAATATCGTTCAAAATCATAGGTATATTTTCTATTTAATGCCGCATCATTTCTCCAGATTCCCTGCCACGTTTCTACCACAGCATCAGGCATTTTTCCTTTCGCGGTAAACACTTCAAAGTTTTCTTCCGGAAACTGCCGGGCAATAAGGCCTTCAGGAACATCGCACAAACTAGAGACTTCCATCCCCAAAATAGCCGTGTATGGCCCTGTAAAGTCTTTTTCGTAATCTGTATAGATCGAAAATATAACTCCACTTTGTACATGAGGGATCTTCTCGGCAATGTTCTCCGTTACAAAACGGGTCCATAGCGCTGCCATATCTTGCGCCGCCTGGTTGTTTTGGTTTGTTGTTCGTACGGCAATGCCCATTATTGTTAAAGCCTTTACGGTTGTCATATTATGTGTCGTTTAAGAGGTACATACGAAATGTAACAACGGATAATCATTTTCCATACCTAAATTTTCCAATGGTCGACCAACGTATGGCCCATTAATAGGTAATATCCATCCCAAATTTGCCTTGTTATGGTATAGAATGCAGTAAAAACTACTCAAATAGCCGTGTTATCATCTTTTAGTGTAGCACAAAGGTAGGGTAGTTATTGACAAGGGCGTGTCAGGGGTTTAACGAATCGGGATGGAATTTATTAAAATACTGCTCCAGGGTCATATTATGCGACTCAAAACGTTCGTCCAGTAGGGTAAATTTCGCTATTCTGTCTAAGCGGAAAAAGCGGTAGGCCTGCCGTAAACGACAATAGCCCAAAAGCAGCCAATTCTCATCGGTATGTAATAAGGCAAAGGGTTCTACCAAGCGCTGTGTACAATTCGCTTTTTCGTCCTTATAGTCAATTTTTGTAAGCCTGTGGTGGGTCAGTGCCTGTTGCAAGGTCGACAGTAAGTCGCTGCTACGCTGTTGCTGCTGGTTGAAGCCAAAATAGGTTCTGCTGCCCAACATATCTACTTTATCTCTTAATTTATCGCCTAATACAGCTTTAATTTTCGTGATGGCCTCCGTATAGTGTTTTATAAAAGAGGCATCTTTATTTTGATAGACTAATTTTTCTGCTGTAATCAAGGCATTGGCCTCGTCTTCAGAAAACATTATCGGCGGGAGTTTATATCCTTCCATTATACCAAAGCCCTTTCCTTCGTGTACCCGGATAGGTACACCCGCCTGCTCCAAAGTTTTAAGATCGCGGTAAATTGTCCGTACGGATACCTGAAACCTCTCGGCAAGTTGCGGCGCTGTTACCAAACGTTTTGCCTGCAGTTGTGTTTGTATTGCCGTTAGCCTGCTTATACGTTTTAAATCCTGCTCCTTCATGTGCTGTAGCTATTATCTCTTTTTGTAAACGCCATTAATAAATTCTGAAAATCAGGAATTCCACAGCGGGTTTTGCGCCAAAACCTTTAGATATATCGGACAGTCGGTGCTGTGGGCGCCAGGAAGAAAACCCGTACTCATTAGAAATTCATTTACAATTTCTCCACCAGTAAACCGGAATGTTTTCTTAAAAAGCTTTACCCATTCTTCTTTTGTTTTGGGATGATTTTTTGTTAACCAATTTTTAAAAGAGCCATGTTCCTGCTGCAACTGTACAATTGTTTTGGCATTTTCAATGGCAGCATTTATTTTTAGTCGGTTGCGTATTATTCCGCTATCTTGCATTAATCGTTGTCGGTCATCATCCGTGAATGCTGCCACGGTGGCGATATCAAAATTGGCATAGGCGCAGCGAAAGGATGTTTCCTTTTTCAAAATGGTCTCCCAGCTCAGGCCTGCTTGGTTTATTTCTAGCACCAGCCGCGCGAAGAGTTCATTGTCATCCTGTATGGGAAAACCGTAATAATTGTCGTGATAGTTTTTATGCAAGGCCTTACGTGCCTCCGGTGTCAGCATATCTATTACCGAACAGTAACTCATGGTTTTATTTTTAAAGATTTGCGAATAGAAAACAAAATAAGCAATTTATGCATTACTAGTATAATGTCTTTTTTTTACTTATACAGTATTCATGTCTATTATATACTTTTGTTCTAATGAAAATACTTGTAGTAGAGGATAATGAGAAGGTATCTTCAGCCATAAAAAAAGGCTTGGAGAGCCAAGGATATCGGGTGGATGTGTCTGCCGATGCGGAACAGGCCTTCAAAGCGATTCAACTATTGGATT
The DNA here is from genome assembly GCF_049319645.1 of Sphingobacterium sp. Mn56C. Classification (NCBI taxonomy): domain Bacteria; kingdom Pseudomonadati; phylum Bacteroidota; class Sphingobacteriia; order Sphingobacteriales; family Sphingobacteriaceae; genus Sphingobacterium; species Sphingobacterium sp. Mn56C. The sequence continues at coordinate 111,016 of NZ_JBMOUC010000006.1, read as the reverse complement.
ATGATTTGTTGTTGGTGGACGTGATGCTGCCGCGGATGCGGGGTACAGAATTTAGCAAACGGTCGAAGGCGTTGTTTCCTAAGCTCCCGATTATGATGCTTACCGCCCTGGGGCAAATCGATGAGAAGCTTGCAGGGTTTGACTCTGGAGCTGACGACTATATGGTTAAACCTTTTGATTTTAGGGAGCTCTATGCGCGCGTTGCAGCGCTGCTAAACCGCAGGAAAGAACAAAGCCTGGACCTGGATTCCTTACAGTATAGTGATTTACGCATGGATCTACGTTCGAAGACGGTATTCCGTGCTGATATGGCCATACAACTTACGCCAAAGGAATTTGACCTTTTAGCCTTTTTCATTCGACATGCGGAAACTCTGTTAAGTCGTGATGAAATAGCACGCAATGTTTGGGGCAAGAATTTTGATACGGGAACAAATTATATCGACGTTTACATTAATTACCTGCGTAAAAAAATCGATAAGGATTTTGATAAAAAACTTATTCATACCAAATCTGGGCATGGCTTTATATTATCTATAGAAGAATGAAAATTGTAACCCGAACCTCTCTTGTATTTACGTTGTTTTCGGCCGCAATATTATTGCTTTTTGCCTTTAGCATATACTATTTTTCCGAACTGAACAGGCAGGAAGAGTTTGTCGATCGACTGGGCTATAAAATTACCTGGAGGGCAGAGTTTATTTTCGATGCACAGCTGAGCGAGCAAAAACTACGACAGTTGCACGATCAGAATAAAAAATTAATCAACGAAGCCCAAATTACGGTATACGATGCCGACTTGTATCCCGTTTTTACCGATATTGGCGAGGCACAGTATCCACCAGAGAAATTAGAATCCGTTCGATCGGGGAAGCGTTTTACATGGGAGGAAGGGGATGAGCTTTATATGGGCATGCAATATACCTACGAAAATAAAACGTATAATATTATAGGCCACGCCTACGATAATACAGGTCACGAGCATATTAAGCAGTTGACACGTATGTTGATTATAATCTATCTCGTTGCGGTTGTTTTTATATTTTTCACCTCCTTTCTTTTTGCACGTTATATTCTTCAACCGATAAAGCATATAATCCATGAAATACGGGATGTCTCGGAGCATAATCTCAGTAAGCGTGTTTATTACCGCAAGGCCAAAGATGAGCTTTCCGAGTTAATACAAACGTTTAATACCACGTTTCATCGTCTGGAAACATCTTTCAACAACCAGCGACATTTTGTTTCCATCATCTCACACGAATTCCGAACACCGCTTACAGCGATGATGGCTGAGCTGGAGCTCGCCAAGGAATTAAACAGCACGGTAGAAGAATATAGAAAAACCATTGACCGTGCCTTGGAGGATGCCAAGGAAGCCACCACCTTATCGACGGCATTATTAGATTTTGCGCGTGCAAATTACGATAGCTCGCAGGTTACTTTTAGCGAACAGCGCTTGGATGAGTTGGTTATTGATGCTAAGCTGCTGGTTCGGGATGCGGAGAAGGATTATCGAATTGCAGTAGCCTTTGATCAAAGTGGTTTAATCAACAGCGATGCGGATAATGAAATGTTGGTGTATGGCAATGCGTATCTGCTGAAAGTTGCTTTTATGAACCTTATGGTTAACGCGTGTAAGTATAGTGATGGTAACTGTAAGGTGGAGATACGTACAGAAGGAAGGTCGGCTATTTTACTCTTTCAAGATAAAGGAATAGGAATCAGTCCTGAAGATATACCGCATATTTTCGATTTATTTTTCCGATCGGAGTCGGTGGGCAAACAACAAGGGAATGGCATAGGTCTTTCTATTGTGCAGCGTATTATACAGATGCACCAAGGGGAGATTTCCGTAAGCTCGGTGCCGCAGGAGGGGAGCACGTTCAGGGTATGTTTGCCATTGTTGGGGAATTAATATTTTAATTCTTTTGTATTCTAATACTTTTCTAATAATTCTACCTGCTTATTGCCTCTAATTTTGACCTATCAAAAGATCAAATAATTAGAGAGATCATGAACAGAAAAAATCTTACCGCAGCAATTTTATTGGGTTTAACCTTCTTGGGTACACAGGGGGTAAAAGCACAAACCAATGACTTTGGCAACCCTAAACTTACACATTTCCTAAATCAGGAGCATACACGTTATATTAGTTTCAGTGGATACGCGGAATTATGGGCACGTTATAGCCAATTAAACCCGGGTACCACGATAAACAATGATCCTGTAAATGGGGTTTCTGATTTATCTTTACGTCGTATCCGTGCAAAGATGACCTATAAGCCTACAGAGAAGTTATACTTTGTATTGCAGATGGGGCCTACAAATGTCAATGTTAACAGTAAAACAAATACCTACATGGATTTGTTAGATGCGTATGCTGAATATAGTTTCAGTCCGAAATTGGCATTTGGTGCCGGTCGGTCTACCTGGCGCGGACTTTCACGCTTTACAACAGGCCCTCAGGCAACTTTATTGTATGATTTGCCTTTATATGCTACCTCGAATAGTGGTATTACCGATATCACGGTTCGTGAAATGAGCGCTTATATTAAAGGACAATTAGGGCGTTTTGATTATAGGTTGGTGGTTGGCGATCCGTATACTGGTGTTACTGCAGATCCTGTGCTTAATAAGGCCAACTTTGGTAAAACACGTGGCAATAAAGATGTTTCTGGATACTTCCGTTACGAATTTTTTGATAAAGAAAGCAATGAAACACCGTTTAATGCAGGAACTTACTTAGGTAAGAAAAAAGTGTTGGCCGTGGGTGGTGGTTTTGAATATATGCATAATGCCCTTGCGCATTTGGATTTGGATAAAACGGTGCAGCATGATGATATGCGCAGCTTTGCGGCCGATATCTTTTACGATGCCCCGTTAAACAAAGAAAAAGGAACCTCTATCAGTGCTTATGGTATGGCTATGCATAATGATTATGGGCCTAATTATGTACGATTCTCAGGTACTAACAATCCTGGTACAGGCGTGGTAGCCACTGGAGCAAGTTTAAATGGTAGTGGCAACGCATTGCCAACCGCAGGAACTGGGAATACCTTTTATGCACAGGTTGGTGGTACATTGCCTTATTTCAGTGCGAAAAACCACAACCTACAGCTGCAACCTGCGGTGTCGGTGCAGTTGGGCGACTATAAGGGTTTAAATCAAACGAGTGCCATTTATGATGCGGGTGTTTCTTTATTGTTTCATGGAAATAGTTCCCGTTTAACATTCGATGCCCAAAATAGACCTATATATACAAACAATGCCGCAAATGAGGCCGTTGTGTCTGACCACAAATGGGCGTTTGTCCTTAAATATAGAATAGACTTTAATTAATTATAATCATGAAAAGAAAAGATTTTATCCAGACAATTGGAGCTGTTGGATTAGCCACTACCGTATCGGGCAGTCTTCTAGCAGCACCTTTAACAAAAAAAGGTAAACAGATTTATTTTCATTATTTGCTGTTCTGGCTTAAGCCATCATTAACGGAGCAGGAGATAGAAGATTTTAAACAGTTTTTTGAGGGATTAAAGAAGCTTCCGTATGTTAAAAATTTGCGTTATGGTGGCCCGGCAGCATCAACACCTAGACCCGTTATGGATAATAGCTTTAGCTATAATGCTTCTATGGAATTTGATAGTTTGGAAGATCTAGAAGCCTATGGTAAGCTTCCGGGGCACTTGGCCTTAGTAGCAAAATATAAACCTTATTTCGACCGTATGATGGTGCATGATTCGGTGTATGAGGTGAAGTAAAGCATTAAAAATTAATAGTTAATAACGGATAACAAAAAAATTATCATAATAATCATGAAAACAATATCAAAATTTTACGTAGCATTGTCATTATTGGCTCTAGGAACAGCGCCAGTATCAGCAGCAACAACAATGAAAGATAAACACGTAATTGTTAAGGAGGAAGAAAAAGAAGGCAGAATGCCTGCCGTACGCTTGATTAATAATCCGGATGGAACCTGTGGTTTTGAAAAAGGTTTTATTCCAACACTTAAACACGCCAATATTACCACCTTCTGGGCAAGTAATAAAACCGAAGATTGGGAAAAAAATGCGCACCCGGCCCCACGTCGTCAGTATGTCGTAACGCTTAAAGGGAAAATTCGTTTTAAAGTAAGCAACGGTTCGACATTTGATATTGAACCTGGTGTAATTTTGCTTGCTGAAGATTTAAAAGGTACAGGTCATAGCTGGGAGATGGTGAATACAAAAACCTGGGAACGCTTATATATCCCTCTTGCTGATGGTGCTGATGATATGTTCGTACCACAGGCTAAATAATTCTTTTATTCATACCATAAAAATAGAGGCTTCCAAAGTAAGCCTCTATTTTTATAGTTTCTTTTTTGTGACAAAGGTGTTTTTTATTTTTTTATACGATACCGTATCGAATGCTTTTCATCAGGTGTCTAAACCGTTGTTAAAACAACTTTTTAACGCTGTTTTCCGCTTATATGTTGTTCTGAAATTAAGAAGCCTTCCTCGTTTTCCTAATTTTTTCTTGCATATAGTAAAAGCTTTAATAGCTTTGTTATCCACAGCATAACGGTGCTGTTGTATGTTAAGGGCCACCCGCAATATATTTAGCCCTTATTTTTTGCGAACAGCATTTCTCCGTCTCAGAGCGATGTGTTAAATACATAACCATTATGAATAGAAGGAACGATCCCCGCGTTGTATGGAATATTAAATCCGAGAAAAAGTATAACTATAGGTTTATGGGTAATGAATTTGTACGCTTAAGCGCGGCCATGCTATCTACATGGGGTAGCTGTAGGGTTAGCTTGGTTAGGTTGCTATCTGTTGCTGCTGCTGTAAGCATGTTTTTTCAAAGGAGGCGTATAACTTATGCTGTTTTTTTATCGCTATTTCTGGCGGTGTTAAGTTGTGGTAATAGAGGAAAGAAAATGAAAACGGAAGAAAAGTTTAGATGGGAGGAGGGCAAAAGTTGCCCATTAGGGTACCCCATCGAGGTTTATAGGGGCGGATTTAGCAATGCCGAGGGTGGTTTTGTTAGTCTATATAGTGGTATTACAGCCGGTACAAGTTATTGGGGAGACGGAGGAAATGGCATGTCCCATGGAGCGAAGCGCTTGCCCGACCGGCTTCATGTGCAGTGGTTGTCTTATGCTGAAGACGCTATTTTTGAGGTGGATGCGGCTATAGATCGGGAGAAGATCGCGGCCTACTTTCGCAAGGGCTGCCAGCGCCGTGCCGCGGATGGAATGCTGTGGGACGATAATTATAACCGTATTCTTGCGGGTTTTGCCCCGGGTGCAGTGGTGGTGGTCTGGGTTGCAGGGCCTGGTGTGCAACAGGAAATTGGTCGTTATCAGGGGCGTAAGATTGAAATCCCCCAGTCTGAAATCCAGGCTTTAGATTACCCCGATAAAATGTTGTTTGATACGGCGTATCGAAAAAAACTTTTTTCTCAAAATAACGTGGTGCCTTTAGAGGTGCAAAAGGCCAATGCGGGGAAGGCTATTCCCTATGGATTATGGGACCTTTACCGTCGTCGTTATGCCTTAAAGGTTGTTTTTAAGCTGCAGAATAAGGCTATACTTGGTGATTGTATTATATTGCATGTAAATGGGGAGCGTAATCATTATTTCCAGGAGTGGAGTTTGCAGGACGAAAAAGACCCGGAAGTATTTTATTATAAGGTCGATCAGGATGGCGGATACGCTATTCCACGGGAGATTATGTTCAACTGGAAAGGAAAGGATGGGTGCCGGTATCATGGGGATTTTGAATTTCTAGAGTCCGAAATTCAAGATGCCTTCACGGCGATATGTGAGCAGGATAAGGATGTGAAGCTGGAACTGCAGGTGCGGGTGAACCTGAGCAACAGTTATGCATCCATACTGCTGCAGGGAAGTAATGGTAAGGAAGTATGGCTGCATCGCCATGAAGAGGCAACATTTTTTAAATTGAAAGATTAGAGGGTATGAGCACCATGGAAAACATAGTTTTTTATGGTTTCTTTTTTGTGACAAAGGAGGGTTTTATTTTTTTATACGATACCGTATCGAATGCTTTTCATCAGGTGTCTAAACCGTTGTTAAAACAACTTTTTAACGCTTTTTTTCCGCTTTTATGTTGTTCTGAAATTAAGAATCCTTCCTCGTCTTACTAATTTTTTCTTGCATATAGTAAAAGCTTTAATAGCTTTGTTATCAACAGCATAACGGTGCTGTTGTATGTTAAGGGGCACCCGCAATATATTTAGCCCTTATTTTTTGCGAACAGCATTTCTCCGTCTCAGAGCGATGTGTTAAATACATAACCATTATGAATAGAAGGAACGATCCCCGCGTTGTATGGAATATTAAATCCGAGGAAAAGTATAACTATAGGTTTATGGGTAATGAATTTGTACGCTTCAGCGCGGCCATGCTATCTACATGGGGTAGCTGTCGGGTTAGGTTGGTTAGGTTGCTATCTGTTGCTGCTGCTGTAAGCCTGTTTTTTCAAAGGAGGCTTTTAACTTATGCTGTTTTTTTGCCGCTATTTCTCGCGGTTTTAAGCTGTGTTGATATCAGAAAGGAAAAGGATATGGATGAAAAATATTCATGGGAGGAGGGCAAAAGTTGCCCATTAGGCTATCCCATAGAGGTTTATAGGGGCGGTTTTAGTAATGTGAACGGTGACTTCGTGAGTTTGTATAGCGGTATTACCGCTGGTACCCGGAATTGGGGAGACGGTGGAAATGGCATGTCTCATGAAGCCAAACTGCTGCCCGACAGGTTATATGTGCAGTGGTTGTCTTATGCTGAGGATGCTATTTTTGAGGTGGATGCTGCGCTAGATAAAGAGAAGATCGCAAGCTACTTTCGAAAGGGTATCCAACGTCGTAGAGCGGAAGGAAACTTGTGCCATGAAGAATATACACGTATTCTTGCAGGTTTTGCTCCGGGTGCTGTGGTGGTGGTTTGGGTTGCAGGTCCTGGTGTGCAGCAGGAAATTGGTCGTTATCAGGGCTATAAAATTGAAATCCCGCAGTCTGAAATCCAGGCTTTAGATTACCCCGATAAGGTTTTATTTGATAGTACGTATAGACCCAAAGTAATGAAAGATCCTGGAATAGTTCCATTAGCGGTTCAGCAGGCCAATGCGGGGAAGGCTATTCCCTATGGATTATGGGACCTTTACCGTCGTCGTTATGCCTTAAAGGTTGTTTTTAAGCTGCAGAATAAGGCTATACTTGGTGATTGTATTATATTGCATGTAAATGGGGAGCGTAATCGTTATTTCCAGGAGTGGAGTTTACAGGACGAAAAAGACCCGGAAGTATTTTATTATAAGGTCGATCAGGATGGCGGATACGCTATTCCACGGGAGATTATCTTCAACTGGAAAGCAAAGGATGGGCGCCGGTATCATGGGGATTTTGAATTTCTAGAGTCCGAAATTCAAGATGCCTTCACGGCGATATGTGAGCAGGATAAGGATGTGAAGCTGGAACTGCAGGTGCGGGTGAACCTGAGCAACAGTTATGCATCCATACTGCTGCAGGGCAGTAATGGTAAGGAAGTATGGCTGCATCGCCATGAAGAGGCAACATTTTTTAAATTGAAAGATTAGAGGGTATGGGTACTTTTGTGTATAACAGTGGTGTGCCGTTGCATTCAAAAGAGGCAAAACACCTAAGCTTCGGTATTTTCTTCGATGGTACCAGCAATAACCGAAATAATACCGAAATACGGAAAAAAGTGCAGAAAGTTGATGAATATGAGGATCAAACAATTGATGCCAATATCGCAACCGCAGAGGAACATAAAATATACAGAGCCAAGGGAATGAAAAGAAGCTGGAAAACCCTGTGGTTACAGCGTCGGGAGGCCGATAATAGCTTCGCGAACGATTTTACCAATGTGGCTAGATTATCTTTTTGCACGGAAGAAAAGTATACTGTATATGTGGAAGGAATCGGTACAGAAGACAACAAGGGGGATACAATTGAAGGGCTTGCTTTAGGCTCGGGGGATACAGGGGTATTAGGAAAGGTAAGAAAAGGCTGTAGATTATTGGTGGAAAAAATTAAAGATCAGATGGATGGTGCGCTAGACCTAACACTCAAATGCCTGACCTTAGATGTTTTCGGTTTCAGCCGTGGGGCGGCGGCGGCGCGTCATTTTATCTTTGAAGTCAATGGAAAAAAGCGGCCTTCGGATGATTTTATTCAAGCTATAGAGGTTCAGGATGGCTATGAGCTGGTCCAGACAGTACCGAACTATGGAAATGATTTTGAAACAACTAGACAGGTACCTCGATATAAGACCATATATGTAAACCAGAGTCAAACCGAGGTAAACCCGGCATATCTACAAGATGGAAAGATGCCCAGCTATGGTTACCTTGGCTATTGTCTGCTTGAAGCAGGAATCCTGTCGGCAAATAACCTGAATGAGCTGCTGATTAATGTACGATTTATAGGCTTATACGATACGGTATCTGCTTATGATGACGTTTATAACGATAAGATAAAAATGATTGGCAAGGTGAGTGAAAACTATATTAAAAATAAAATGGATATAGGGTTTGACAGTGGTATAGATAGCTTACAGCTCAATAATTTGGGGACATTTGGTAAAGCTGTACATTTTGTCGCCATGGATGAACACCGGCTTAATTTTGCATTAACAAAACTTCCTGGCGCTATAGAAAAGTATCTTCCTGGGGTGCATAGCGATATTGGTGGTAGTTATTCCAATGGTTTGGAAGAGGTTATAATCGAGCAGAATCTTTGCCCGGTGAAATTTAAAGGTTTAAAAAATAAACTGATAGAGGAATGCTGGTTTCAGGAGGAGCAATTAATTAAAAAAAAACCAGGTATCCTAATTGGTAAAAGAGAACTTCGAAAGGAATATAGTTTTATAACTTTAAGTTTTATGGAGGAATTTTTTAGAAGTGTGCTTAGTAAAAAGGACCAAATACATTTTCTCCCGAAAACACAAGATTCATTATTGAAATATAGTATTAATGATCCTATACTAATTAAAGCCCAGCAATATTTGCGAAACTATGTATTTGGGGATGGTAAAGCATGGTTATTTCGAAGTGATGCTACATTGCTGGAAGAGCAACAACGAAAAGATCTTTTACGGTTTTTAAAAGAGGCTGATCCACAGAAGCTGCTCAAAAAACTCAGCGTGGTTAAGACCGATCATCTTGGGCCAGCTAAGCGTCGTTCTTTTTTGCCGCTGTCAATTGGTCATCCATCCCCAGGTATAGCGGATATGGAAAATGAAATTACCTATAAAGAAACGGGACACCTGATGTACCATATTCCCGAGGTTGTTGTCTCGGCCTATCCTGAACAGGTTTTATTACGACAGCTCAGGAATCGATTTCTGCATTGGTCTGCAAATATAGGCGCTTTAGGCATGAAACCCACTGCGGATTGGCAGAGAAAGAAATATTAAGTGGAGAAGATGATGTTGAGGTATTTTAATACAGTTACAAGTCCAGACAAAGCAAATGAAGCTGCAAACCAACTGTTATGCGGATTGTTTAGGTTTGTAACTATGCTGCCAGGCCCAGGTGAAAAACGATTTAAGCGTCATATTCGGGAGGTGTCGGTTCATCAACTACAGTTTAAAAACAATGGCCTGCAATACCTGCTGTTATGTAAGAAGTTTTTTTTCGATGATTCGGAGATCTCCGCGATAATCCGAAATACGGCTTATGTTTTTGACTGTTTACACTTAGATATGGATGTAATGCATCGAATTATCGCCATCAAAAACATCGCTGAAATACAGCGAAAGTGGGAACGACAACGAGAAATATTTCGAAAAAATCACGCTGGTGATGCTTTTGAACAGTATGTAGGCATGCTGGATGAACGTGTCTATGTCGAAGAAAAGTTGATAGCCTTTTTAGAAAGCGATACTATGTATGGACTTTTCTTTCAAAGTCTTCGATTATGTGATAATATTGAGGAGCGATCCATGTATAAGGTACAACATGCGGCACATAAAATCATGCTGTGCAGCGGTACTGCAGGTACTGCAGCCTATGAACAATTTGTCTTCGAAAAGGGTTGGCCAATGGAATCTTTGAAAATAGTCGATACATTACAAAATGAAGTGTTATGTCTAGGTTTAAAAAGATAATGGATACAGTTTATACAACAGCAGGCATCCGCCAAGGTAAAAGTATGCTTACGAGAACCTATGCTATACAGGCTTTACAAATAGGTTATATGTTAAATTAAAAAGCTGGCGCACTAGAATGGCGCCAGCTGTAGGTTTGAAGATTAAAAATATATTATTCAGCCTTAATAGGATGCTGTATTAGAATTAACAGCATCATCGTATTGAGATTTATTGCTGCTCAATAAGCTGCCTCCAACTGCACTGCCGGCTCCTAATAATAAAGCAAAGAAACTAAATATGGCAAATTTACCTAGAGCATCTGTAACATCTTCACCCACCACTTTTGCTTTCTGCTCGGCCTCTTCAGACCATTTTTTAACCTTTTGCTTAACCTCTTCAGCAGTATTTACCCAGTTATCTACCGTTTCTCTGGACTCGGCTTTAGACTTACCCGAGCGTTCTGCAACGATATTTGCTAAAGCATCACGATCTACCTCAGATAAAACTTCATCTTTAATATTAAAAAGCTTATTTATTAATTTATCCGCTTGATCGTCTGCATTTTTAGGATTTTCGCCTACTTCTTTTCCCGCCTGTTTAGCATCTTTCGCTATCTCGTCAGCTTTATTTTTTAAGTTTTCAGGTTGAAGTTCTTTTTTACCGGTTTGACGTAGAAGCGTTGTTGCCTCATCTTTAAGTTTTTTCAAGTCTTCATTTTCAATACCCAACTGGCTCCCTAAAACATTTGAAACATCAGGTGCGGAATCCTTAATAGCTCCCCCAGCTGCAGAGAAACTTTTACCGATAACATTTCCTACCCCACCAATAATTGATCCTACGGATGTAGTCACTACATATAAACTAAACAGTGCGAAGATGCTCCAGGTTAATATTCCATGTAATAGACGGTCAATTTTATTGGTTGTCGTTGCTAACCATCCACTCACCCAGCCACCGGCAAACAGGGATATTAAGACCGTTACAATCCACCAAATCATTACACCGGTACCTAATCCGCTGAAAGGTTGAGAATCCGATGTAGGAGTGAAGTTAACAAAACCGATACCAATACCTAATAAAGACAGTAATAGTTGAACGATAATTGCCACAATTACTCCAGCAATAATTGCTCCCCAAGATATTCGGTTTAAATAACGCGAGAGCCTGTTTTTTTCTTGTCTGTATGTTGTTTCCATAAAAAAATAATTAGGGTAAATACTAATAATTAAGTCTAATAAATTTAGTCGTGATCACAGTATTAGAACACAAATCATACGGCTTTAGTTTTATTTTATGGAATAATGTTTTTAAATAGTTAAATTATATCGTGTTTATGCGATAAAAAATTAACAACAAATCTATTTTTAAACTGTTTAAACCTGTTTACTTTCATAAGTAATTGTATGTTTTGGTATTATGATAGTATATTCTACAGTTGCCTAACCTTTGAAATAAAACTTATAGTTAATATATCCTGTCCTGGTCTCCCTTAGATTTCAGCAGGGCTGAACGCTTGTATGCGGCTTAATGTCAGTCCTTAACTTGCTACATTTTTTATTTACTTTTTTTAAACTTAACAGTGTTTACTATATTTGCATAATCATGGGAATAGTAGAACGTAAACAACGGCATAAAGAAGATCTTCGTATGCGTATTTTAGAAGCGGCAAAGAAACTTTTTGTACAAGAAGGCTATGAGGCTACATCGATACGTAAAATTGCTAAGGAAATTGAGTTTAGCCCGACTACAATCTACCTGTACTATAAAGATAAAAATGATATTATGTATGCCCTACATAAAGAGGGGTTTACGATGTTGCGCGAGAAGTTTCAGGTATTAATGAGCGTAGAGCATCCATACGAACGATTGAAAGCAATAGGAAAAACCTATATCGAGTTTGGTTTACATAATCCAGAGTTTTATGAAGTTATGTTTATTATGAAAGAACCCATGGCTTTTATCGATTCCAACTGCGCAGAAGATGAATGGCCGGAAGGACAGCGGGTGTTTGATTTTTTAGAACAAACAATTTCCGATTGTCAGGAGATGGGCTATTTTAAGGGGATGCCAGCACAAGTTTTAGCCTTACAGGCCTGGTTGCTTGTTCACGGTTTAGTATGTGCTTATATTTCTAGGCACTTGATAAAGCTCTCTACCAAATTAAATCCCGATATTGAAGTGGTGGATTTGGTGAATCATGTGTTTCAATCTTACGTTTATTTTTTAGAAAAAACAAAATAACAATAAAAAAAACAACCCAATACTTAACAGTGTTAATAATGAGAACAGTATTAATTTTATGCTGGGTTTTGATCCTTTCCATCAGCAAAAACAACAAGCTTAATGCCCAAGAGTCCATATTGGATTCCTATGTGAAAGAAGGGCTATCCAATAATCTACTCGTAACCCAAAAGGGGCTATCCATAGCGCAATCTGCAAATGCACTAGCCTATGCGAAGCGACTGTATTTACCAACCATAGGTTTTGACCTTATGTATTCAACCGCCGTTGGGGGGCGCTCGATCGATCTTCCTGTGGGCGATATGTTAAACCCCGTGTACCAAACCTTAAACCAGCTCACCCAAACACAAGCCTTTCCAGCAATTGATAATCAAAAGATTCGTTTTTTACCCCATAATTACTACGATGCAAAGATAAGAACGAGCATGCCTGTGTATAATACCGACATCCGTAATAACAAAGAAATCCAGGAAAAGAAAAAGGTCCTTTCCGAAAACGAATTAGAAATTTACCGCCGAGAACTGGTAAAAGAAATTAAAACAGCATACTACAATTACCTTAGCGCAACAGCCGCTGTAGCGATTTATGAAAATGCAATTCAGCTAGCTACCGAAGGTAAACGTGTCAATCAAAAGCTTTTAGAGGCGGGCAAAGGGTTACCCGCCTATGTTATACGTGCTAACGCTGAAATTGCGGAAGGCGAGGCAAAACTTGCACAGGGGTTACAGCAACAGAAAAATGCCCTGCTGTATTTTAATATGTTGCTAAACCGGGATGAACATGCTGAAATTCGGTTAGAGGATGAGAAGGCACTCCACCTACAAGATTTGTTACAGAGCAGCACTGTTAGTATAGTAAACAGGGAAGAAATTGCATCCTTAGCTACGGCAATTGAAATACAGGAAAAGGTCTTGAAAATGAATAAACAGGTTTCATGGCCCAAGTTAAGTGCCTTTTTAGACCTTGGTTCGCAAGCCGAAGGATTAAAGGTCAATAAAAATTCGTCCTATTATATGGTTGGCGCGCAACTTAACGTTCCCATTTTTACATCGGGGCGGAACCGATTAAAAGTTGAAGAAAGCCGTATTGCCATAAAAATGGCACAGAATACCATGCAAAACATGCAACAAAAAATCAACCTGTCTGCAGAAATGGCCAAGAATGACCTTATTGCCCAGTATAAAAATTACGAAAGTGCAGGCACGCAATTAGCTGCGGCAGGAACCTATCAAAGACTTATTCTACGCGGGTTTCAAGAAGGGGTAAATACCTATATCGAAACTGTAGATGCGCGCACACAGTACACCAATGCACAGCTAGCGTATCAGGTAGCGGCTTACAAGGTGCTTACGGCACAAGCGCATTTAGAACGTGAAACTTCATCTTATCCTTTACAATAATCCAAAACATAACACTATGAAAATCTATAAATTGTATTACCTTGGAGTCCTTTTTGTTATTGGAGGCTGCCGTTCGGGCGTACAACAGTCAACTCTAACAATTCAAGATACTGTACCGGTAACCGTAATTCAGCTTCATCATAGGGATGCGGGCAATCAATTTACCGCGACAGGCACTTTCACGACCGAAGATGAAACGGTATTAGGATTTAAAAATGGCGGTATAATAGACCGAATTTTTGTTAAAGAAGGTGATAAAGTGGCAAAAGGGCAGCTGTTAGCTTCGGTATTGACGGCAGAAATTGATGCTAAAGCTGGCCAGGTTAGCTTGTCTATAGAAAAGGCTACCCGCGATTATCAACGTGTGCAACGTTTATACAAAGATAGCGTGGCCACGCTAGAGCAGGTACAGAATGCAAAAACGGCATTAGACTTAGCGCGTCAGGATGAGCATACAACAACATTCAACAAAACCTATTCCAAGATAATAGCACCAGCAAATGGATATGTGCTCGCAAAACTCGCCCATGAAGGGCAGGTCGTGGGGCCTGGTACGCCGGTGTTACAGGTAAACGGTGCGCTCGATAAACCATGGCTGCTGAAAGTTGGTGTTAGCGATACGCAGTGGGCAGGGTTGAAGATTGGAGATGCTGCAACCGTGTATACCGATGCCTTTCCTGCAGCTCCACTTTCTGCTGTCGTGTATAAAAAGGCGGAAGGATTAGATCCGCGTGCGGGAACATTTGCTGTATTTTTAAAACTCCAGACAAAGGAACCTAAACTTGCTGCCGGTGTTTTCGCTAGGGCTGTGATTCATAGCGGAAGTAGCGAAGAGGAGCAGGTTTGGCATATTCCTTTTGAAGCTTTGTTGGATGGCAATGGCAAGGAAGGCTACGTTTTTATTACGGAGGATGGTAAAACAGCGAAAAAACAAAAGGTTCATATCGCGCGCATTGAAAACGACGCTGTAATTGTACAGCAGGGTTTGGAGCATGCGCAAGCCCTCTTGGTTTCGGGAAGCGCCTACTTGGTAGATGGTTCACCAATTCGTATACAAAATCCTATAAAGAATTAACCAGATGAGTTTAATAAAGTATCCAATAAAGAACTATCAGTTTACAATGATTATGTTACTGATGGTTGTAGGTTTAGGAATAACGACCCTATTGCGCATGCCACGTGCGGAAGATCCTGATACAAAACCCGCTAGCTTTCCTATTGTTGTTGTTTATCCGGGGGCAAACCCTAAAGATATGGAGCAGTTGGTTGTAAAACCTATGGAAGCACGTTTCTATGCTTTAGACCATGTAAAGAAAATTAAAACGACCATAAATAACAGTGTCGCCTCTTTGTTTGTTGAGTTTGATTATGGCTCCGACTACGACAGCAAATACCAGGAGATTATCCGTGAGATGAGTGATGTACGGTCCGAGTTGCCCGAAAATATTTATAGCATGGAGGTTTTAAAATTTGACCCTTCGAATGTAAATGTGCTCCAGATTGCACTTGTTTCTGAGAATGTGTCACAGGCAGGCATGAAAAAAGTTGCTGACCGTCTTAAAGAGGACCTTCAGAAGGTTAAAGCTTTGAAGAATGTAACAATTTCAGGCCTTCCAGAACAGCAGGTACGTATAGAATTGGATCAAGCGCGCTTAGCAGCCCTACATATTCCAACCAGTAGGGTGGTTCAGGCAGTGCAAAGCGAAAGTATGAATATCCCTGGAGGTAGCGTAAATGCTGGCGAAAAGGTTTTTAGTGTGAATACCAGCGGCAACTACCAGCATATCGAACAAATAAAGCAGACTATTATTGGTAGTGCCGATGGCAAGAATATCCTCCTAGACGATGTTGCCAATGTATACCCAGCTTTTGGCGAGCGTACCCACATTACCCGATTAAATGGTTACCACAGTGTTTTAGTAAATGCTGCACAGAAAGAGGGATTGAATATTTCCAAATCTCAAGAACAGTACCTGAAGGTACTAAACGATTTTAAGAAAAAGCTTCCTTCCAATATCGATATGGTGGTTACTTTCGACCAGGCAAGCAATGTTAATGCGCGTTTAAGTGGCTTAGGAATTGATTTTGCGATTGCCATTGGTTTGGTATTATTTACTTTAATCCCTTTGGGGATTCGCGCTTCCGCCGTGGTGATGGTGGCCATTCCATTATCTTTGGCTATTGGTGTTATCGCAATGAATGCCTTGGGGTACTCCTTAAATCAGCTCAGTATTGTTGGTTTTGTCGTAGCATTGGGCCTGGTTGTAGACGATAGTATCGTGGTCGTTGAGAATATTGAACGATGGATGCGCGATGGGTATTCACGCATGGAGGCTGCGATAAAAGGAACCGAACAGATTGCTTTGGCGGTAGTAGGCTGTACAGCGACTTTAATAATAGCCTTTTTACCTTTGGTTTTTATGCCCGAGATGGCCGGCGACTTTATCCGCAGCTTACCGATGGCGGTTATTTTATCGGTGTTGGGGTCTATGTTGGTCGCCTTACTTATCGTTCCATTTCTGTCCAGCAAATTATTAAAGCCCCACGCACACGAAGGTGGTAATGTGGTGCTGCGAAAGATGCAAGCGTTAATCCATAAATCTTATGGTGTTATTTTGGATAAAGCCCTGCATAAACCGCGCACAACTTTAATAATAGCCTTCACCGTTTTTGTTGCCTCAGTAGGATTAATTCCTGTTATTGGATTTAGCTTATTTCCGCCTTCCGAGAAGCCGCAGTTTATGATTTATATCTCTTCAGCTTTACAAGGAAACCGGGAAACAACCAATCGGATAACGCAAGAAATTGAAGGCGAATTAAAAAAAATTGCGGCAGTAAAATATTTTACCAGTAATGTGGGTAAGGGGAATCCGCGGATCTATTACAATATGCAGCAATCACCAGAAAACGAATCTAATGCCGATATCTTTGTACAGCTGCATGAGCAGGTAAAATCGAAAGATAAAATTGAACTTATTGAGCGTTTACGTGCGCAATGGAGTTCCTATTTAGGGGCTAAAGTTGAGGTTCGAAATTTTGAACAGGGCGTACCGGTAGCCTCACCAGTAGAGGTACGGCTGTTTGGTGATAACCTAGATACTTTACAGGTATTAACTGCAAAAGTGGAGGCTATATTGAAAAATATTCCCGGTACGGCGTATGTAAATAACCCCATTAAAAATAATAAAACAGACCTTAAGGTTTGTATAAACAGAGATAAGGCGTTGGCATTAGGGGTTGCTCCAAAGGCTATTGATCAAACCATCCGCCTGGCATTGGTTGGCTTAAAAGCCGGAACATATGCCGATCCGAGCACCGACAATAACGACTATTCAATTCTTATTACCACAGCCGGAGGCCCTACAGCAACGCTAAAATCGCTGGAAAATCTGTATGTGAATAATGCCGCGGGGACAGCAATTCCATTGGCACAGCTGGCAACGTTGACCTTTGAAGCATCACCTTCTCAGGTGTACCATTACAATAAAGAACGCATGGCAGCCGTAAATGCTTTTATACAAAAAGGATTTACAGAAAGCAACGTTTTAGACGCCGTGGTTAAGGAGATGGATAAGTTTCATTTTCCTGCAGGTTATCGTTATACAATGGGCGGAGCTATCGAAAGTAAGGAGGCTACATTTGGAGGCTTTGGTACCATAATTTTAATAACGGTTTTTCTATTTGTTGCCGTCTTAATTCTGGAGTTTAAGACCTTCAAAAGTACACTTATTGTTCTATCTGTAATACCATTGGGAGTAGTAGGCGCAGTGCTGGCCTTATTTATCACCGGCAATACCCTGTCGTTTGTAGCGACTGTAGGTATCGTCGCATTGGCAGGTATAGAGGTGAAAAATACAATTTTATTGGTCGATTTTACCAATCAGCTGCGTAAAGAAGGAATGGCGCTGGATGAAGCTATAGAGAAGGCTGGTGAGGTACGTTTTTTGCCGATAATCCTTACGTCTATGACCGCAATCGGCGGACTACTTCCTATTGCTTGGTCTTCAAATCCGCTGATATCGCCGTTGGCGATTGTTATGATTGGGGGTTTAATAAGTTCTACCTTGCTATCGCGTATTGTAACGCCTGTTGTTTATAAATTAATTCCACCACAAATTCAAGCATAAAACACCATTACAAATGAAATATTATCTTTTCCTATGCACCTTTTTATGTGCTACATTAACCGCATTTGGACAGTCTATTACGGCTGCAAATGGGGTATGGTTAAATCCGGATAAAGACGGTAAAATAGAAGTCTATGAATCATCAGGAAAGATTTATGCCAAGATTATATGGATAAAATCACCTTTCGAAACGGATGGTAAAACCCCACGTAAAGACCGTAAAAACGAAGATGCAGCGTTGCGTGATAGAACGATACAGGGCTTAATTGTCTTTTCGGGTTTTGTTTTTAAGGATAATACCTGGGTAGAAGGCAAAATTTATGACCCTAAATCGGGTAAAACCTTTAGCGGCAAATTTACCCTCAATAAGGGTAAGCTGGAGGTACGTGGATATATAGGTACCCCAATGCTGGGCAAGACCATGGTATTTACAAAAGCCTAAAGCCCAGTATACTAATTTTCCTCAGCTATAAGGCGTATACCTTCGGCATAAGTTGTTACCCTAAACTGAGGAAAATTAGCTTTGAATTTCGTTGAGTCAAAAATATTATCCGTTGCATACCTCGGCAGCAGTTCTTGTATTTCCTTAGCCCTCGAATTAAACAATCCTCCTAAAATTAACAGCCATTTCGGCAGCACCGTATACGTAATTTTTTTGTTGTAGACAAGACCAACCTGTTCAATAAACTGTTTGTAGGTCAGTCGGTTATCGTCGCAAGGCAAATGCCAGGTTTGGTTATAAGCCGATGCCGTGTTGCCGATTAATGCTGTAGCTTTACTGGCGTCGGGCGTCCATATCAAAGTGCGTAGAACATTATCATTTATAAAAACACGCAACTTTTTATGCTGCTTAAGTGCCTCAAAAATGGTGGTATTGGTAATGCTTTGCGTCTTACCGGGGCCGTAAAATTCGGGCGCTCTACAAATTACTGCTTCCAGGGTTTTAGCATTAATTTCGTTTAGCAGCAGTTGCGCCACCTGTGCCCGAACCCGTCCTTTTCTTCCTACCGGTTCGAAAGCCGACTCCTCCGTCTGTGGTATATTGTTTTGCGCATACATATACGTATTGTCAAAGAATACCAGCTTTGCTTGATGCTGTTTACAGGCAGCGATTACATGTTGCATCATAACAGGAAACTGCTCTTCCATCATAGCCGTATCCATGGGAAGGCCAACGGTAAGGTAAACTATTGCGCTCCCAGCTACCGCTTCGCTAGTTTTTTGGGCATCCAAAAGGTTGGCGGCAAAAAGCTCATCGTCACCGTTTATCTGTTTGGGTTTTCGGCTTACCAAACGTAAATCTGTTGTATATTTTTTGCGTAGCTCCCGTGCTAGTTCTTCGGCAATTTGCCCATTGCTACCTAATATGGTTTGTTTCATAAATAGTGTAAAGGATAGTATACCTAATTTACAATTTAATAGGCCACCTTGTTTTCATGTTTAGGTAAATAAAGCAAAAAACAAGGCGCTTTTACCTAAGACGTTGAAAAATATAAAGCCGCAAGCTCCTTATTTACCGCAGCACCCGTAAAATTTCCTGCGGCTACAGCGTTGGCAACGGATCGTTGTGGCGAGGTATTATCGCCACAGGCAAAAACTGCAGGGATGTTGGTTTGCTGCATGTTATTGACGGCAATATATCCGGCAGCATTCGTTGCTAAGGCTAAATCTTCCACAAAAGAGCCGTTTAATGAAAATCCAACTTTAGCATATACCGCATCAAAAGGTAGGCTATAGCTATCGGCAAAGCGAACCTCTTGAATATGGCCATTTTGATGGATAAATTCTGAAACAGGCGTTTCAATAATACGGATATCTTTAGCCTGTAGAAGCTGTACCTCATCCGTCGAAAGTCCGGATGGCCCATTTGTAAGCAAAGTAACCTTCGCTGATAAAAGGCGTAGTAAAGGGAGCAAATGCATGGCCATTTCACCTTGCGCCATCACAGCCAATTCCTGGCCTTTAAATTCGTAGCCATGGCAATACGGACAGTGTAACAGGCTGATGCCCCAGCAAGCCTCGGCGCCTTTTATTGGGGGTAAAATATCCAATATACCATTGGCTAAAATTAGTTTTTTAGCATAAAAAGTCTGTTTAGTATCCGTTTGTATGGAGATAGCATCCGCCTTATACCTAGCCTTTGTTGCCTTTGCGTTGTAAAATGTTACGGTAGGATATTGGGCAACCTGCGTTTTTGCTTGAGCCGCAATAACAGCAGGAGCTTGTCCGTCGTGCGTTATAAAGTTGTGCGATTCCGGCGTCTGCCGATTGCAGGGCTTTCCAGCATCGATTATTAAAATCCGATGTGAAAAACGAGCCAGCGACATTGCTGCAGAAAGGCCGGCATAACTGCCGCCAATCACAATAACATCATAAGATTGTTCCATATGCATCGAGTTATTTTAGTATTATCTGTCTAATATTAAGGCTAATTCTATTTCATGTAAAATGGGAATATTATCATAACCCAAGAGCGGAATAGAATCCTTAATTTTTCGCGCCTCCTTTACAGCATAAAGATGCAAACCTATTATTTCCCAGTTTCTTTTCTGATAAAACTTTAAGGCCCGCAGGTTATCGTTTGTTGTGACCAACCATACCTTAGCAATTGTATTATAATCAATTTCTTTTAAAAATGTTGCCATCAAAAGACTTCCTACCCCACGGTTTTCTTTGGCGCTATCTAAGGATACAAGTTCGATTTCATTTCCTATTTTATGATACGTAAGCAAGCCAATAATGCAATTGTCTTCGTATACAAAGTAGCCTTCCAGATTTTGTATATAATGCTTCTTGCCACGAGTGACCATAAAATCTGTAGACCAATTTTTTATAAAATAAGCTATAATCTGCTGTTTGTTACGGCTATTAATTTTAACTATTTCCATCTCCTTATGTTTTACTGTTAAACGCCCATCCCTCGTGGCGCATAGCAGATTATACCCACACCAATCAAGGCCACTACAGCACCGATAATATCAAAGCGATCGGGGGAGTAATCATCAAACTTCATGGCCCACAAAATTGACATGACAATAAATATACCGCCATAGGTAGCATAGGTGCGCGCAAAATTTACCTCCTGCCAGGTGGCCACAACACCATAGGCTACAAGAATTAAAGCGCCGATAAGGCCATACCACCAAGGTTTATCATTTTTTAACCATATCCACATCAAATATCCACCACCGATTTCACATAACCCAGCTAACATAAAAATGCCTAAAGATTTTATAATTGCCATTATTTATCGTATTAATAAACCATAAAATTGGTGTTTTTTCTGTAGAAAAAAGCCTAAAAGCGATGTTTTCTACTTTTTTGACATCCAATCTTCATAAGAGATAACCCCTAATTCGGGCTTCCCATCTCCTTCAAGAAGCGCTATAAATTCGAGGCTATTTCCATCAGGGTCGTTGAAATAAATGGTTAAAGCAGGCATCCAAGCAAATACCATAGGTTTAGTACTGCCATCTTTTAAGAAATTATAGGGCTGGAGGCTATTATTTTGTAAAAAATCTATCGCATGGTTTAAGATATACTCCTTCGTGCTGGAGAAGGCAAAATGCCGCGTTTGCAAATTTTCTTTCTGCTCCCATAAGCCCAGCATAGCCTGCTTATTATCGCCAATCCAAAAGAAGGCAATCGGACGGTTTTCGTCCTTATGTGCAAAGGTAAGTCCTAAAACCTCCGTGTAAAATCGTATAGAATCGGATAAGTCACTTACTTGAATATGCGTCTCATATAGTCCTTTTATCATACCAATATGTATAAAATATATACCCAAAGATAGTGACGTTTACACCCTTGAAAAAGGGCTATTTGGGTGAAAAAAAGACCAATTTTACGGTTTAAGATTGGTTGTATAGCAACATCTTTCTAGGATTATGGAAGCGTTCTATATGTATAAGGGCGTACACCATTATGCTGGGCAAAGAATCGGGAAAAATGCGTCGGTGTATCGAAATTCAATTCCGTAGCAATTTCCTTAATACTTTTGTGAGTATATTTTAAGAGGTATTCTGCTTCCTGCATAATACGGTTATGAATAAATTTTAGGGCTGGATAGCCTAACTGTTCAACTACACATTCGCTCAGGTATTTCGGCGATATAAAAAGCTGGTCAGCATAAGCCGCCACAGTTTTATGGATGCGAAACTGCTGTTCCACCAATTGCCGAAACTGGTGCATAACCTGAAATTTACGATTTATCCGTGTCTCCGAGTTAAGCAAGCATAGCTCACAAATACGATTATAATCATACAGCATTTGCAGCAGGTATAGGCGTATCATATCTATGCCAAAGGCAGAGTTATCTTCAATTTCTTGGGATATTTTGTCGAATTTATACATAAAATCCCTGTATTTTGAGCGCAAAAGCGGAAAAACAGGCGGATAGTTGGGGTTAATAAACAAAAGGTCGTCCAAGACCGAAGCTTTTGTCCATGCCATTTTTAAGAAGCTACTTTCAAAAAGCAAAACCTTCGCTTGGAAGTCCGGCTCAGGACTATGCGCCGCGACCCAGCACATGTCGGGGATGATGCTTACGGTATTGGGTTTGATAACAAACTTATGTCCGCCAACATTAATTCGGCAGCGTCCAGACTTACCCAATATAACAACGTAAAACTGTACCTGCGTAGGTATTAAGGAAAAAAGCTCCACCCCATTATCCCAGTTAAAAAACATAATGCCGTCCAGCCGTTTTGTGGTCTTTGGCAGTATGCCGGATGTGGTAAGCAGTGCTAAAGTAAGGCGCTGTAAAGATTGCATTTTAAATTACCGTAGAAAACCAAAAGTATAAAATCTATCTAGTTAACGGCAATACTGGGCGATAATTTGACAAAAGTTTATTTTGTTCTTTAATTTTTATGGGCAACAATAATTTGCTTGGCCTGAAAAAAGGAAAAAATCCGTGTGAAGTTGGTAAAAAAGTGTTGACCCTGGCCTGATTTTTTCGGATTTATTTTTTGCTATCTTGCCTGCTTAATCGTTATATTAAATGTCATTAATCAAGAATATTTATAACCCAGCTTTCTATAATCACCTAGCCGGCTATTTCGCACGCTATATACCTGATTTTAATGCACAATTATTTTTAAAGGCAATCTATGTGCCTACTTTCGAGGAGATGGAGTGGAAAGAAAGAGTTGAACATTCCACCTCCGTTTTACGGCACGTTCTGCCTCCTGAATATAAAACGGCGGTATCGGTTATCTTACAAATTACCGCAGCGATTCAGGCCGATTACCCCGACGAGGAAAAACTGGCGTATGTTATCTTTCCGAACTTTATAGCAGTCTATGGACTGGACGATTTTGAGGCTTCCATTAACGCTATGGAGCATATAACGCAATTTATAAGTTGCGAATTTGCGGTGCGTCCATTTATGGTAAAATATCCGGAGCAGATGTTGGCACAGATGACGCGTTGGGCACAACATCCAAATTATAAAGTACGTCGACTTGCAAGTGAAGGTAGTCGCCCTCGGTTGCCATGGGCGATGGCGCTACCCCTATTAAAGAAAGACCCTACACCGGTGTTGCCGTTGTTACATCTTTTAATGGAAGATGAGTCAGCCTGGGTTCGGAAGAGTGTAGCCAATCATTTAAACGATATATCCAAAGATAACCCCAATGTATTTTTGGCCTTCGTAAAAGAATGGAAGGGGCGATCTAAAGATATTGATGCCTTAATAAAACATGCTTCGCGTACATTGTTAAAACAAGCACATCCCGAGGTGGTTGCCTTATTTGCCTTAAATCAAACGGCATTTTCTTTTTCAAATTTTGCAATAGAAAGCCCGGTAGTAGATTGGGGTAATGCGGTTGTATTTACGTTTGATGTGCAGAATAAATCTTCCAACGCCGTTTTGTTGCGCTTGGAGTATGCCATGTATTACCGCAAAGCAAATGGTACTTTAACAAAAAAAGTCTTCAAGATTAGCGAGCGAACAGTAGCTGCTGCAGAAAAAATTAATATCAGCCGAAGGCAGTCATTTAAAGCCATTACAACACGTGTATATTACCCCGGCGAGCATCGGGTTGCGGTAATTGTAAATGGTGTAGAACAGGAGGCAGGAGTCTTTGTACTTGGTGAAGCAGATTAACCATTGCTGGCATAAAATTGGTGCGCATGGTATCAAAAAACCAAAGGAGGAATCTTTGCGCAAAGACACCTCCTTTGGTTTTTAAGCGACGGCTTTTTTACCGTCGTATGCCATATAGAGTATTGTTGCCATACCACAAAGGGCATAACCGATTAGGATAAGCACACTAAGACCACCAACGGCCCAGTCGGATGGAAATAGCTGGCTTAATAAAGTCATAAACGATAAACCTATCCCGGCGCCTAAAAAATAGGTTGTACTTGTTAAGCTAGAGGCAATGCCATAGTTTGCCGGGTCTACATCACGAACGCCCAAAAATGAAAGGCTCGTAAAACAAAAGGTCATTCCTACGCCAGAGATGCAGGCAGCACCAAACAACACTAAGGTTAATGGGTGGTTAAGAAATACGGCAAGAAACAAGGAAAGGCCGCCAACAAACATACAAGACCAGCCAAGAATACCAATTTGAGTCGGATTCAGGCGTTTTAAAATAAGGGGCAAAGCAAACTTGGATACCAATGCCGACAGAATGCTGAAGGGTACTAATAAAAGGCCCGCTGTAGCCGCAGTATGGCCCATGTCTTTTTGTAGCATGAGCGAAATCAAAAATAAAAAGCCTATAAAAAACGATCCTAATGCAAAAAATGCAATATTAGATACAACTAATGAAGTGTGTTTAAATAAGCCTAAATCGAATAAAGGTTCCGTAACCGTTTTCAGTCTATAAAAAACAATACCCAATAATACGAGTGCCAGCACTAAGGAACTGCCCACTACTAGCGGTTGTTCTTTAATATGCATCAGTTCATGGGTGCCATAGGTAAGACTTAATAAGCCGAAAACCAGCAATATCCCGGATAGGGTATCCGTTTTGGGTATATTTTCATCTTTTTCATCTTGTGGTAAATAGAAATAGGCCAGTACCAAAGTAACCAATAGGATAGGAACATTAATCAAAAATACCCAGTGCCAGCTTAGGTATGTGCTTAATAAACCACCTATAGACAGCCCACTGCCAGAGCCTATAGCGGCAAAGGAGCTAAAGATTCCTAAAGCACGGCTACGTTCCTGCGATTCCCGGAAGGTATTGGAAACTATCGACAATGCTGCCGGCATAATTAATGCGGCGCCAAGGCCCTGTAATGCACGAAATACGGCGAGGGCTTCAAAAGATGGTGCCAGGCCAGCACCTAAGGATGTTAACATAAATAGTAGCGATCCCCAAAGGAATATTTTTCTACGGCCGATCTGATCGGTAAGTTTTCCGCCAATAATAATAAAACCACCGAAAAATAACACGTAAAGGGTCTGTAACCACTGTACACTTTCTGCTCCGATATTAAATTGTGCCTGAATGGAAGGAATAGTCAAATTAATAATGGCAATATCTAATGCTTCTACAAAAGTTCCAACCGATGCCAGGATTAATATTAAATTTCTACGTGACTGCATATAAGGTATAAAAAAATTTCGGGCAAAGTTAGTCTT
Organism: Sphingobacterium sp. Mn56C; assembly: GCF_049319645.1. NCBI lineage: Bacteria > Pseudomonadati > Bacteroidota > Sphingobacteriia > Sphingobacteriales > Sphingobacteriaceae > Sphingobacterium > Sphingobacterium sp. Mn56C. Next base: position 85,528 of record NZ_JBMOUC010000006.1, on the reverse strand, counting down.
TGTAGTACATTTGTTCAAATTAAAGCCCACTTTTAGAACAAATGACTATTATATTTGTTTTTCAAATGTTATATGTCCCTATTGAGGGCGATGGATGGGTATAAAACAGAACAGATGAATCCAGAAAATTACAGCCTTGATGAAAAAGACCTGGCAATTTTACGGTTATTGCAAAAGGATGCCAAGTTAAGTGTGCGCGACATAGCCACCCGAATTAACCTCAGTGCTACGCCAACACACGAACGTATAAAACGTATGGAGCGTTTAGGTGTTATCCAAAGCTATACGACAATTATCGACCGAAAGAAGGTAAATAAAGGCATGACGGTGATCTGTATGATTGCCTTGAATGCGCATAATAAAAAAGTCGCGACAAAATTTATAAAAGAGGTTTGTAAATTGAAGGAGGTAGTGGAGTTTTATAATATCAGTGGCGATTTTGATTTTATGCTTAAGATTTTAGCGCCAAATATGGACGAGTTTCATTCTTTCTTTGTGAACAAACTTTCGGAAATCGATGGTATAGGGCAAACCAAAAGTATATTCGTCATGAGCAGTATAAAGGAGACTACCGAGGTTGTTTAGTCTTTATTTGAAGGCGCTGGGTCTATTTTTCATAATACTATAAAAACTATTGGTATAAGCCTGAAGGCTTTTATAGCCCACCTTATAGGCGATTTCAGAAACCGTTAGCTGTGGATCGCTTAATAGCTCGATACTTTTAATAATCCGTAACATCTGTTGGTACTTACTTAAGGTTAGTCCTGTTTCTTTTTTGAATATTCTTTCCAACGTACGCAGGGATACTGCGGCCTGTAAACTAAGCTCCTCCATCCCGATATTTCGCGTATAATGTGTATGTAAGTAATCGATAGCCTTGCGTACGCGTTTATCCTCAGGAAGCACTAAATATAAGGGGAGAGCCTGTGCAGCAAACTGAGGCAGTTCGTTGTATAAGGCACCTAAAAATAAAGTCTCTGTTGGCGACTCTTCTTTAATTTGAGACCATTTTTCGGCATATTTAATCATTTCCTGCAAGACCGGAGGAGCGGAAAATATGCCCACCCGCTGGTAAAACGGGAGCTCCTTATCTACGTCGAAAAAGATAACCATCAGCTTAATCTTCTCGGAGTGAGAATTGGTCTTATGCGTGGCATTTGGGGGGATCCAGGCAGCATGCCCCTGCGGCAATAGGTATATTTTCCCTGCAACAGTAAGGTATTGAAATCCACTTTCTACATAAACCAACTGTGCCTTTTCATGCTGATGTAATACATCATCGTGCTGCCAATTCTCTTCAAACCAAACGAAATAGGGCTTTTTAATACGATCGACCTCTAAAGATCCTTTCACACTGGGGCTGTCGTTTTGGATTAACATAATGACAAATGTAAATAAAATTACAGATTTATCTTTGTACCCTATAATGTTGTATACGCATGAAAGATTTAGAGAAAAAAAATGCCTCGCTGGCCTTGATTAGTATTCAAGTGTTGGTGGTAATTATGGTATCGAGTAATTTACGATCGCCCATTACATCGGTAGGCCCGGTATTAAGTCAATTAAGTGAAAGCCTGCAGTTAAGCAATTTCCAAAGCAGCTTATTGACTTCCATACCCTTATTTATGTTTGCTACCTGCTCGGTATTGGTTAGTCGCATGTCGTTGAAAATAAGCATTAATCGTTTTTTAGGATATGGAATGCTTGTATTAACCTTGGGTCTCTTATTGCGGGTCTCCGGGTCGGTGGCTATGTTGTTTTTAGGATCGGTACTTATAGGCTTAGGAATTTGTATAGGTAATGTAATCACTCCCGGGTATATAAAGAATAATTTTCCAAAACAGTTGGGAATCATGACCGGTATTTTTGCCGTGGCCATGAATCTTACCGCAGCATTGGCATCGGGTTTTAGTGCCGGCATTGGTAAAGCCACCGGTCTTGGATGGCAGGGTTCCTTAGGATTGTGGACTATAGGTGCTTTGTTTGCACTTCTGGTGGTTGGTGTAGAGCTACTCCTTACTAAACGGAGCAGGAGGGAAGACATAGCTACCCTTGCGCAATCGAGTATCCATGTTTTTAAATCTGCACAGGCTTGGAATATCTCCATCTTTATGGGTTTGCAGTCTTTAATATTCTATAGCATAGTGTCTTGGTTGCCGGCAGTCTTGGTCGATTTTGGTATGCAGGCAGGGGAGCCCGGCTGGGTGTTGTTTACCATTCAATTTGCTATGTTACCCATTACATTTGTTGGCCCCATCCTGGCGAACAAAATGAAGGATCAACGGGCCATGATTATATTTGTATGTATGTTGATGTTGGCATCAGTTTTTATGTTTGCCTTTTTACAGTCCAGATTCATATACCTTACCGCCATATTACTAGGGCTTTCCAATGGACTATCCTTTAGTTTATCGATTTTATTTTTTTCGCTGCGTACGAAATCCAGTGCTACAGCAATTAAATTGTCAGGTATGGCACAGTCTATAGGTTATTTAATTGCAGCTTTTGGGCCTCCAATTTTTGGAAAGTTGCACGATTGGGATGCCAGTTGGAAGTGTTCCTTTTACTTTTTAGCACTAGCTGTTGTATGTCTATTTTTCTTTGGAATGCGTGCTGCGGGTAAAAAATTTGTAGAAGATTAAAAGCTGTATTACCCGGCATCTGTAGGGTTATGAAAGGCAAAAATAGGAAAGATACGCCTTAATTTAGGTCGAAACCTTGGGGGTCAACTGGATATCGGCCATGCAAAACATTTGCATTTAGTTGTACATATGCTCAAAATTGCATTGATTTGCCTGCCGACTATATTTAGTCGGAATTTTAAATTTAAGCTTTAAAGATGAAATTACGAATAGCTTCTAGAGATGAGTTGCCCCAAGTGATACAGATGTACGCAGACGATGTGTTAGGACAAACGCGCGAGTTGTATACCGTACCGTTAGATCCTGCGTATTATACAGCATTTGATGTTATCAATGCCAACCCAAACCAGGAATTGTTGGTATTGGTAGATCAGGAGGATACGATAATGGGCACCATGCAGATTACCTATATCCAATTTTTAAATAACAGAGGCACCAAACGAGCGCTTATAGAGTCCGTGCGTATTCATGCGGATTACCGCGGTAAAGGCCTTGGCGAGCTTATGTTCTCCTTAGCCGTAGATCGAGCACGAGCACAGGGGGCGACCTACCTACAACTAACATCGGATAAAAGACGCAACGATGCGATCCGTTTTTATACTAAAATCGGTTTTGAAGCCAGCCATGAAGGCTTTAAAATGAAAGTCTAAAACTATAAGGTAGGTTTTACCGTATTATATAAACATAAAAATATAAACCTACAGAAAATGGAATTAGTAGCAAAAATTGTAATCGGCATTGTGGCATTAGAGCACCTTTATATCCTATGGTTTGAAATGTTTGCTTGGGAAAGTAAAGGCAAAGAAATTTTTAAGGATGCCTTACCAGCAGAGCTATTTAAACCCACCAAAGGTTTAGCGGCAAACCAAGGCTTATACAATGGGTTTTTAGCGGCTGGGTTAATCTGGTCTTTTTTTATTTCAGATCCATTATGGCAACAGCATGTAGCCCTCTTCTTTTTAAGCTGTGTGGCTATTGCAGGGTTATTTGGCGCGGTTACTGCATCGGTAAAAATCTTTTTTGTACAGGCGCTTCCCGCTATTATCGGTATTATTCTTCTGCTTTTGCAAACAGTTTTATAAGGTACTATTGACGCGTATTTAACCTATACCATCGCTGTGAGCAAAAAAGTGGTATGGGCTTTGATTGTTTGATGGTGGGATAGAAGATGCAGTTATAATTTCCGTGCTATACTTCATGGTGGCATCTTTACAGCTGCTAAAGGCACGGTATTTAAAATAATATGGTTTAAAAGATTAATTTATAGGGATGAGATTAGTACTATTAACTGCAGCAGTCGCGCTGTTTATGTTGACCCTAGCTTGCGGCTCGCAGTCAAAATCGGCCGATAAAACACAGTCCGGGGTGTTAAAAAATTCGAAAGGTATAAATCCGAACATTAAAATCTCGGAAATACAGGACCTGAGTGTATCGGGAAAGGTGCTTCAAGTAAAAACCGGTAAAGATGGGTATACAGCCACAATAAAAGACGGTAATGGTAATCACTACCATGCGACAATAAGTGCCGTTAACCTGCAGCAATCCAGTACGCCCTATAAACGCTTTGAGGTGGGGGATGACGTTTCGGTAAAAGGATCTTTCTGGCATGATCAGGAAGGGCAGACCTATGTTACGGTCAAGGATATTTTGGGAGATATTAATACGGAAAAGGAGCATGCCGTTAAGGGTAAAATTACGGCGATTGAAAAGGGTAAGGATGGCTACACGGCGACCCTGAAAGATGCCTCAGGTACTACGTATAAGGCAACCATAAGCATGGTTAATTTACAGAAGTATGGCGGAACGTTTAAACGCTATGACGTAGGTGATACGATATGGATTAAAGGCTCTGTATGGGAAGATCCAACGGGGGCAAAGTATATTACCGTTAAAGAATTAAAAGACGCCGAATAAAGCCAATAAAGAGGGGTATTTAATGGCTATACCAAAGCGAGCAAAGCGGTGCTGAGATTGTAAAATCTGAGGCACCGCTTTGCTGCAATATCCCCCTGATGCGAAACAGGGGTTCTATTATTTCGTGAAGATACTGACTACGATAATCGCCAATACAATCAGCGTAATAAAAACATACATTTTGTCGCGTTCAAGGATAAATCCAAACAGCGAAAAGAGTATACGTAAAATTGGCGTAGCAATCAGGAATACCACCCCCAGTTGAATAATCTGAGGCGCATTAAAAGCCTTAACACCGTTTATAATTCCCGAAATGCTGGTGTTGTTGCTGCCTTCAGCAATAAAAGTAGTATAATCTGGAATGTGCTCACGACCATGCAATAGGAGATAAATAATACCGCCTAAAGCAACGGTTATAGAGGCTATAACCACACCAATACGTAAAATGTTGCCTACAATTATCTCTATATCTTTGTCTTGCCAATAGGCGGAGGAAGCATATTTTTTCATCTTTATTTAGAATTTCTGTTGTACACCATTAACCATCATTTGAATAGCTACCAGGGTAATCGCTACCGCGAATATTATACGTAAGGTTTTAGGGTTTATTTTAGGCAGTATTTTAGCCCCCGTAAGGGCACCTCCTAAAACACCAATAATAACTGGAAAAGCAATGCCCGGATCCATATAACCACGTTGCAGGTATACGACGGCGGAGGCGGCAGCGGTGACGCCAATCATAAAGTTGCTGGTGGTTGTACTAACCTTAAATGGGATTTTCATCATGGTATCCATCGCGAGCACCTTTAAAGATCCAGAACCGATACCCAATAATCCAGATAGCATTCCTGCTACGGTCATTAAAGAAAATCCACCCGTTACGTTACTTAACTTATACGGTATTTTTTCACCATTCACAGGGTAGCTGCTGTTCAGTTTTAATTTTTCGGCCAAGGGGCTGCCTACTAATTCGGGCTGTTCATTTTTCTTACGTACCGTCATTAATGCCGAAAATATCAAAACAACACCGAAGATAATGGCAATGGTATTGGTTGGCATAAAGATGGCAATCATAGCACCAATTACAGCACCTAGTGTGGTGGCAATCTCTAGCAACATACCTAAACGAATATTGGTAATGCCCTCCTTTACATAGGCCGATGCGGCACCCGAAGAGGTCGCTATAGATGCCAATAAAGCTGTGCCAATCGCATAACGAAGGTCAACATGAAACATCAGTGTAAGCATCGGGATAACAATAACACCACCGCCAAGGCCAGTTAAAGAACCTAAAAGACCGGCGAGGTAAGCGCCAACCAAAAGGATAAATGTAAAAAGTAGTATGGTCATTTTTAAAAATTTGTATGTAAAATATCCTCCAGTATATGAAGTGCTTGAATTTCGTTTTTGTTTTTGATGGCCTGAAATAGTTTTTCATGAAGGTGAAAATTCAACGCAAAAAACTGTATGCCTCGCGGCTCGCGTTCTTCAAAAAAATCAGTCATCAGTGCCGTTAGATTTTGGTACATCGCCAGCAATACCTGTTGGTTGGCGGCCTGTGCTATAGTTAGGTGAAAGCGAATATCAGCCTGAATACACTGTTCGCGTTGGTTATTTATAATTGCGGTCTTCTTATCCTGAAGGCACTGTTCTATTGCGTGTAGTTGCAAGCTTGTCGCTGTCTTACAGGCCTTGCGAATAATTTCGCCCTCTAAGAGGCGACGGGCGCCGTTAATTTCTTCAAACTTCGCGGCCTTTATGTCTTGGCTTGCCCTTGCAGGTGCGCTTGTGCGTACAAAAGTCCCCGAGCCTTGTTGAACTCGTAGTACCTTCGCATTACTGAGCGATTTTATGGCTTCGCGTACGGTGCTTCGCCCCACACGGAAGCGTTGCATTAACTCGGGTTCGGTTGGTAGTTTATGTCCCTCCTTGAATACCCCGCTTTGGATATCATGTTCTAGCTGCTTTGCAATCTTATCGGAAAGTCGTTCTCGATGTACCATAGGGCATTTATTTTAACCAAAGGTAAGATGTTTATATCAAACATCAGATGATTTATTTTTTTATTTCTTTTCCTTAATTTCTTTAGCTTGTTAACGTTATCCTTTGAGATTGATTTTAAATCATGATATTTAGGGATTTTTTGAATAGTTGTAAAAGGTTATTTTAGCAGTTTGATGCTGCTGCGGTAGAAATAAAGGAAACTGTTAGCTCGCTAATGCGAAAGCTAGAACTAAAGTTTTCATTCTATTTCCTCACTTCAGTTGCGAAGTATTTAATTTTGTGTCTATGACTTGTGATGGTTTTAGCAAATTCTTGGTAAAAATAACTGCGCTGCTGTGCTTATGGCTATTCCCCTATGTGCTAGTTGGCCAAGAGATGCTTGTAAATCTTCAAAACCAATATGAAAATACCTTCCCCGGGACCAATAAGCGTTATGAGGTCGCTGGGAAATATGCACAAATATTATTTTTTAACGACCAAAAGGCTAAAGCTTTCACCATTCTACAGGATAATATTGAGACGGCAAAGGTAGCATCTGACGGCAAATATGCGGCATACTTGTATAGCATCTTGGCTATGAATTATCGGTTACAGGAAGACCAGCATGCTTCTGCAGATGCCATCCGCAAAGCTATATCCTTCAGCGAACAGACCAAGGATTTGGAGATAAAGGGGTACGTAAGTTATTGCCAAGGTTGGCTGCATGTGCGTAATAGCCGAGAGCCAACGGCGGTACAGGCCTTTTTAAATGCCGCAAAATATTATGAACAGGCGCCCCCTTCAGCGACATTATTAAGCCGTTTATCGGTTGTTTATAAGGAGTTGAGTAGCATTTATGCCAATTGGGACGATGCTGAGCTGCATGTAAAATACAGTAAGCTAACCTTGCATGTAGCGATTAAACAGGGGGATGCGAATGCGATATTCGAGGCCTATATGGGTATGGGGTATATGTATGAGCAACAGTTTGTAGAAAAGCCCGACCAGCAGTCTCTACGTGATTTAGCGGAGAAGTATTATCTGCAGGCCATTCAAACCTATCAAAAAAATGTAAACAATATTGCTATACCCTCAAACCTTTCTTTTGTTGCTAATAACCTAGCAAATCTATACTTCCGTTTTTATCCGGATAGCTACAGGGATAAGGCGATGTTTTATGCGAATATGGCTAAAGATATCGGGATAGAAACCAACGAAGTAAACCATGTGGCATCGGCCTATGGTATTATGGCCGAGATGGCATTGGAGAAGAACGATGCTAAGGGGGCCAAAATGTATTTGTTGTTGGCGCTTAGCAAGATTAATGAGAGCAGTATTGTAGACCAAAATATTGCGTTGTCTATTTACCAAAGTCTGAGCCGCGTTAGTGAAATGGAGGGAAATTATTGGGAGGCTTTGGGTTTCAGTAAACATGCATCCGAAATCTATAAGGCCATTTACGATCAGGATAAAATGTCGATGAGCAAGCGCCTGGAGTCACAGTTTGAAAAGGAGCGGCAGGAGCAGAAAATGCTGCGTTTACAGTTGGAGGCGGATAAAAGAGAGCAGCAGATTAAGTTAATGGAGATACTGGGTATACAGCAGGACCAGGAGTTGGTAAACTTGAAACTTAATGAAAAATACCAACGTAATAAATTGGAGCTTGCCGAGCTGGAGTCGGAAAAAAGAGCTCAAGAACTTCAGCTCTCACGGTTGGAGACTCAAAATAAAGAAAAAGATATTCAGAGTTATAAAAATGAATTGTTGTACAAAGAACGGATCAATAAATTCTATGTCTTGCTGATATCGGCATTTGCTATCTTTTTAGGGCTGATGGTCTATGCCTATCGGCAAACGAAAAGTAGCTTACGACAACGCGAGCGTGTGCATAACCTGGAAATGGAAAAAGAAAAGCAGAATTCTAATATTTTAACCCTTACAGCGCTCTTAAAGGGGCAGGAGCAGGAACGTGGACGCTTGGCGCGCGACTTACACGATGGTTTGGGCGGTTTATTGTCGGGAACAAAACTTCAATTGACCCATCTGTACGACAAAATAACGGGTATAGAGCAGTCTGAAATGGAAAAGTCTATTGCGCAGTTGGATGGTGCCGTGGATGAGTTGAGGCGTGTAGCGCATAACCTTATGCCCGATTTACTCGTAAAATATGGTCTTCAAGAGGCTTTAAATGAATATGCTATCCGGATGTCGAATGATCTGCTGGATATTGATGTTCAGTTCTTGAGTTATACGCAGTCCTTGTCGAAGGAAAAAGAGTTGTTGCTGTATCGTATTGTCCAGGAGTTGGTAAATAATGCTATAAAGCACGCCAATGCAACAGAGATTATTATTCAGCTTGTAGAGGCTGAAACAAACTATACCGTACTTGTTGAAGATGATGGAAAAGGCTTCGATACCGCAAATGTAGCCTTAAATAAGTCTGCAGGAATGCATAATATTGAATCTAGGGTTCAATTTTTAAACGGTACAATGACTGTACATTCCGAAGTAAATCTCGGCACAAGCATAGAGTTTCAATTTCCTAAAATATAATATATGATTAATGTTGCGATTACCGACGACCATCCGCTTTTGATGGAGGGACTGAAAAATATCCTGGAAAAAAAGGACGATATTGCCATCGTAGGATGCTTTTCCAGCGCCATGAGCTTGCAAACGGCATTAAAAAATACGGCTATCGATATTTTACTGTTAGATATAAATCTAACGGATATAAACAGCTTGGAGCTTATCAAACCGCTACGCAAAAAACAGCCTGCGATGAAGATTATTATGCTAAGTGTGCATAATGAGTTTGCGGTCATAAATAGTGCATTAAAAGAAGGTGCCGCAGGGTACATCCAGAAAAATGCTTCTGTAGATGAGATTGTGCAGGGCATACAGGTGGTATATGAGGGAAAACAGTTTTTATGTATGCAGACGCAACAGATTTTTAATAAAAAAGAAAAAGAAGGGTTAAATACCATTCCAAAACTAACGCGCCGAGAGAAGGAAATATTGGCTGTAGCAGCTTTGGGACTGACTACGCAGCAGATCGCCGACAAGTTGTTTATAAGCACCCATACTGTAGATAGCCACCGCAAGAATTTGATTGAGAAGTTTCAGACCTCCAATTTAAGTTCTGTGATTACGAAAGCTATTGAATATGGATTGATTATAAAATAACAGGCGTGAAATATGGCTAATAATAGGGGTTTTTAGTTTTTATAATTTTTCCAAACTTTAATAAAGGTATTCATGCCGTAACAATGCTCATTTGGTAATGTTTACTATTGTTATCGTGTGCATAATACATTAATGCGAATCGCTTCAGGGAACTCGAGGGTATCCAGAAGCGATTTTTATTTTATGATGTAACGTATTGTTTTATAGCGCTTTAGTTTTGTCTGTATGAAAATTGGCTGAAATTGGGGATTTTTTGGTAGCCTGAAATGCAGCAATTTTGTAGGCAACAAGAGGTAAACAATTTAATACGATAAACAAATACAACGCTATGAAAAGAATTGGATCTATACTGTTATTATTTGGCGTTATGGCCATTGTTTTGGACTTTTTTAATGCTGTACCTCGCCTGCTGGTATGGATTTACAATTGGGGCGATAGCGTAGCGTGGGGCATAAAGGTAAGTTTAGTAATTGTCGGTACCATACTATGGTGGCTCGGAAAAAGTGCCGATGATACCGAGGCTGCCGAGCAGGACTTTGATAATAAATAATACACCTTTTTGTAAAGAAAGATTTTAGCGGTAGGCTATATTGCTGATTTTTAACTGTTCTGTTGAAAAGCGTAGTCCTGTATTACGCTTTTCTATTTAAAATTAAATGTACTATGAATTACTCTTTTCTTCTGGCATTGATGTGTACACCACTAGGTATAATAACGCTAGCACATATGCCAGATCGTTCTTTTGTCGCGGATGTTGTAACCTTGGCTGCGGCCATAATAATCAGCTGTATCGGCGGGTTTTTAAATGCCAAATACAAACAGCCTTACCGCTCCTTGTGCTGGATTTTTGGTATTAACCTGTTTCTGCTGTTATGTTTTATTATGTTTAACAAAGGCATACAGGATAGTAATTTTCTACAAGACGATACAAACTTCTTCTTGTTATATGTGGCTATGTTTGGCTTTAATTTGCATTGGATGCCTTTTGCCAATTTTTTATCCTTAAATGAATTTGAACTCCTTTCCCTGTCTACGATTGCTTCCGTAGTATTCCCTAGCCTAGGTTATTGGTATGGGCAATATTGGATACGCAGCAGGTACTATTCAAAATCCATACGTCATTTGCTATAAGGCTAACCCAAGCCCTATGCCTTAACAGGAAACTTAGTCCGCAAATGCCTGCCCATAAAACAGTTCAAAATAGCCTGCATTTTTATGGAATTTAAAGGCCAAATAATCCGCATATACCGCGCTTACTGCTATCACTAGGCTATTTTTTAAGTTACTTTTATCGGTGTTAGGGGCGAAACAACCAGCAGCGAGTTCTATATTTTTGTGTGCGGCCAAATCGGTAACCTGGAGGCCAGCATTTCCCTCATCCGCCAAATAACTATCCCCATTAAACTTAATTTCATCTTCATTTTCTGCAAGCTCCTGCATCAGTAAATAATCTACGGTACCAGCAAAGCTAAAACTGCAATCTGCTTTCGATAGACCATTTACCACTTTATAATCCTGGTATAACAGGCCCAATTTATTTAATATCCTATCGTATAAGACAATGCAAACCTGTTGTTTTTCTGTGTTATAGGTTATTAATGCCTCATCCGACTCCTGGTTTTGAAAGATATCACCTTGCGTTGAAGCCAGAATTTTATATTCTTTGGGTAACAATTTTTGAAGATTCCCGCTTAGCAAAGGGCGTTTCTTTGCATCTATGGTATCAATATAACCTTGCGCTACAAAATGTGAGAATGTTTTTTTTACACTTTCCGTACTTCCAAATGCAGGTGTACGTGTAAAAGTCGATTCCTCGGTATTTGGCATATGTTCAGCCTGCTCCTTGATGGTTATGGTATTTGCTGTATCAGTAAAGGATTCGTTATTTTGCGCATTAAATGTACATGCTCCAAAGAGTAACATACCCACGGCAACAGACATAAAATTTTTCATATCATATGGATTAAGGAGTAAAGATATGTTTTTAGGGAATAAACAAAATTCAAAACAATTGTAAAGCAAATAAAAAGGGTATGTTTTTTGTTAAGAAGAGCCTGTCAACCCCTATAATCAGTGATATATTGCAATCTATTGGTCGTTAATACATTACTTCTATAGGGGCTGTAGAAATCAATAATGGAATAAATTTTTTAGGTAAATGAATGTATTAAACAACGTAGGAAATGCCTTATTAAGGATAGATTTTGTGAAGAAAGAATTAACAAAAACGCATGCCTTTATAGATCAACATCAGCTTCCGGTGGCTAAAGTCGAAGACGATCTAGATGCGCAAATGATGGCATTAGAAAAGTGGAGTGGTACCCCTATTTTTACCGACGGTGTACGGCAGGCTAAAGTTTGGCAGCAGGTTACTCTGGCTTTATCTATTGTAACGGGGCTTCTATTCGGGGGTATTTTTGTGGCCAACAAGTTTATGCCCGAAAAGCAAATATTTACAAACCTTATGGATTGGCTTTTTCATCATATGCTCTTAGGCTGCGGTATATTATTGGCATTATTTCTTGTTATTTTAATCGCTGTTCTACAACGTAAGCGTTTAGAACAACAATTGTATGGCGGTAAACTGTATTACGAAACATGGAAAAATATTCAGCAAAAGATTGCCTAATTTTTGTGCAGGACATCAGCCCAGCAAGTCGCAGAAGCTTGCTTGCGTAATTGTTGCTAGCGAATGGGGATTCAGAACAATCTGAAGTCCTCTTTTGCCAGCGCTGACCGAAATATGATCTTCCAGTTGTGCCAGCTCCTCTATAAAAGTCGGAAAGGGTTTCTTCATCGCTATCGGCGAACAGCCCCCACGAATATAGCCCGTAACGGAGAGCAGGTCTTTCATGGGCAACATTTCACAGTACTTATTTCCGGAAACCCGGGCTATTTTTTTGAGGTCTAAGTGCGCATTTCCTGGAATAACAGCAACCAAATAAGGGTCTTTAGTACCTTTTAAAACTAAGGTCTTATAGAGCAGCTCCGGGTTTAACCCCAGCGATAAGGCAACATGTTCGGCACTAACATCGTGATCGTCTACCACATACTCCCGGAGTTCATAATCTATTTTTGCCGTATCTAAAAGCCGTACAGCATTGGTTTTCTGAGACATCTTTAACGTTTAAATCGACTACGGTTGGTTAATATCTGTTGCATATTGGCATGTGCCCAATCCGATATACGGTGAATCAGCGGTAAAAAATCTTTCCCTAAATCTGTAAGTTGGTATTCTACCCGTGGCGGAATAACCGGAAATACCTGCCGTGCAATCAAACCATCGGCCTCTAGTTTACGGAGGGAAACAGTTAACATTTTTTCGGATACGTCGCCGATGTTTTTATGCAACTCATTAAAACGCATCTTCCCCTGCTCGCCTAATACAAGAATAACCAAAGTTGTCCACTTGTCCGACAGCCTGTCGAGCACATTTCGGACCGGGCAGTTTTCGGTATTTGAAAAATCTTTCATAAAAAGTAAAAATTAAAATGCTGATAATCAGCAAAACAAACGCCTAGGTAAGTGTGTTACTTTCTTGTAAGTTCTTGTCTAAAGACCACTTACTTTTTACCTTTGACTTACCAAAAGTAAGTATAATATTTAAAACGATAAAAAATGAACTTAATTACAGGAACATCCGGAAATTTAGGAAAGGTTGCAGCCGAACTATATTTGCAACAAAACACTGATCAGCCATTAGCCGTATTAAGTCGGTCGGCAGCTAAGGTGAAAGATCTTACCGATAAAGGCGCTGAATTGCGTATCGGTGATTATGGCGACTATGCCTCTTTGGTCAAGGCTTTTGCAGGAATAGAAAAAATATTATTTGTATCCTCAAATGATCTGGAAAATCGCGAGCTACACCATAAAAATGTTATTAAAGCGGCGAAAGAGGCCGGGGTTAAACAATTGCTGTTCACCAGTTTTCAATATACCTCCACGGCTGCAGATTCGCCAAATGGTTTAATGCCGGTATATGTGGCTTCAGAAAACTTCTTGAAAGATAGTGGCTTGGATTATGTGATCCTACGCAACGGTATCTATATGAATTTATTACTCGATATAATCGGTACGGAGATACGTAGTAACAAAACCTTATTTGCCCCGGCAGGCGATACGCAAGTAGCATTTACCTCCCGAAATGACCTAGCTGAGGCCGCCGTTAAGGTATTATTATCGGAAGATTATAGTCGGCAAACCATTGATTTAACAAACGCTGAAACGGTAAATTTCCCGCAAATCGCGCATATACTATCAGATATTATTGATGCAGACGTAAAGTTTGTCGATCCCAGCAGCGCCGAATACCAACAGGCTTTAGCAGCAGCAGGTCTTCCTGCGGCAGTTGTAGGCCTATTTGCCGGTATAATTGCCAGTATTAAAGCGGGGGAATTTAGTAAAACAACGGGCGATCTACAGCATATTTTGGGGCGTAAACCACAAACCGTTGCCGAGTTTTTACAGACGATTATCCAGCATAATTAAGAACAAAGTTACAAGCATTATCGGTATGAGGGCGTTAGTATACATGGCGTTTATAGACACCATTGATGTTATACCGGAGTCATAGATTTTAAGGCCATAACATAAGGCGACAAAAAAGTAAGAATAGGGGAGCTATAATTCCTTTATTCTTACTTTTTTGCGTTTTTGATACCACGATTATTACCTACCTTTGCCTGTATTACAAAGGCCATGTATGGAAATGGCTTCTATCTTTCAATTTTATATTTCTTTTGCCGCATGAATAAAATATTGCTCTTTCGGTATGGAACTATTGTGTTACTGTTTTTAATACAGATATTCTTTTTACTCGCCATATTTAAAGAGAATACCAATTCGTACCTGGTATTGGTGTTTATTATATCGGTCGTATTGCTTACGCTATATACCTATCGGTGGTCTACCGATTTACACCATGATGTCCACGAGTTTGAGTCGTATAAAATCGCGGCCTGGGTACCGGTAGGTGCCGTATGTTCGTACTACCTAAACCAACGGTTGGGCTTGGGGCCAGTTTTGGGGGCCTCGATTGTGGGTACAGTAGCCTCCTTTATTCCCCAACTGCATAAAAAGTCAGATTATCTTATCAACCTACCTACTCCGCTTTACTGCGGCGCATTTATCGGGATGTCGAGCACACGTGTAGCATCCGATTTCACCTTTGTGCTGGTGGCCAGTTTTTTTACTGCTGTACTGCTTATTGTTTCTAAAAGTCTTTTAAAAGGTGTGGGAGGGAAGTTGGGTACCCTAGCCTTTTTAGGCGTGGCAATAACCTATTTTTTAATCTATCTGCTGAAGTAAAATATGGCAATCCTTCTATTATTACTTACAGGAATTATCGGTGCCTGTGCTACATTTTATGTAAATGTAAAACTCAACCAAGGGCCTGTACGATCCTCGGCAGGACTAACCCTGCTTGTTGCAGGGGTTTTGTACCTCTTTCCAGATGTTTTGCCCCTATATTTAACTCAACATATACCGGTGGTATTTATTGGAGCTTCATTTATTGGAATGGTATCGGCGCAGCAGATGAGCACCTATATGGGCATAAGTATTGCAGGGTTGATATTTACGTCAATATATCTCAATACCAGCCACTTTTTTACCGGATATGGTGGTGCTTTGGGTACCTCGGCCTGCATTTCACTGCTGGTCGTATTGGCGATACCACATTTTAAATCCAAACGTAAGCTTACTGTAGGTTTACTGCAGTTAAGGCGTTTAGCATTTAAAAGAAAAACAAAAAGAAACCAGGATAATCCTAACTAATCCTGGCTAAATCTAGTAAATCAAGCAACCCTAGACAAGCGGTTCGCCCAGGTGATAAGTTTCCATCACCTCACATAGAAAATTACGTTCCTCAAGTTGCTGTTGCACCCGATCTGTAAGGTTAAAGTCCGACGCTACACGGAGTACTTTATCCTCATCTAATAAATCAACAGTGGCTTGTAAAGGTATATTGAAAGCATACAAGGTATCGAGAGCCAACTTCATATCTTGAGTAGACAAAATCGTCGTTTTAAAAATGTTTACAAATTTATACATAACGCTGTTTTTTTAATCTGTACAAACTTGCATAACCTTAAACAAAAGTACAGCGCTTTTCGACCTGAATCGGACAAATATCAGGGTGAAGCGGAACCCTGTAATGGGAGATAAACAGCATGGTAAGCCTCCATACGCCTAACTTTTGCCGGGGCCTGTGCCAATTTATTAAGCCCAGGGCCACAGCCGACCCACAAGGTTAATGCAAGGCTACTTTTTAAGCTCTATGAATAGAAAATCGTGACCAGTTTGAAGGTATTGCTATCCTGTAAAACACAAGCCAAAGACGATAGGCACTGCACCCCTTCATAATAGGGTCTAAGGCATACAGGTACGACGCTAACCCGCCAGCCAACGCAAGAAATGCGTAGCCTTTTCGCGACTTACATAAACCTTAGGTTTATAGTCGACATGAATATCTAAAAGCAATTTACGCGATAAAGTATAGCTGGCATGTTTAAGTGCTTTTCTAGCCAATAAATGCTGCCTATTGGCACGGTAGAAGTTATTGCCCAATGATTTTTCAAGCTCATCCAAAGATTTTTGAAGCATAAAGTCTTTCCCCTTAAAGGTTTTTATAAACACATTCTCCAGCTCAATATAGCAGAGCGCAATTTCGTCGGTTGCTAATGGAATAATACGATCCTGCTGATGCACTAAAATGCTAGCCAGCTTGGGCTGCATAGCCGTTAACAAGGTATCATAGTCGGTGCCGGCAGGCGTCGGCGATGCCTGTTTTCTGCCCAATTGCTTTTGCAGGGTATAATACTTCTGTAGCGTAGCCTGCACAGCGGCTTCCGAAATAGGCTTTAGCAGGTAGTCAATGCCGTTGGTTTTAAAGGCATCCAATACATAATTGTCATAGGCTGTACAAAAGACAATGGGAGTCTCAATAGGCACCGTATTAAATATCTGAAAGCTAATGCCATCACCAAGTTGGATATCGGAGAAAATAAGATCAATATCGACTTTATTTTCCTGCAGATAGTTTACACTTTCTTCTACCGACTGTAGGTGTTTTAAAACCTCACAATCTGGCATTACACGGCTTAGTGTGGCTATAAGATCTTCAGCAACTAAAGGTTCATCTTCAATTATAAGCACTTTCATGGACATCAACAATTTTAATCTTTACCCTAAAATAACGCTCGGTTTCTTCAATTTCTATACTCTGTTTAATAAGGTTTTTATAGCGGTCCTGAAGGTTTTTTAACCCGCTACCGTTCGACTCTACCGGGGTGTTTTTACTATTTTTATTATTTTTTACGACAATCCACCCCTGATCCTCTTCGATTTCAATTTTTAGTGGCCTGTCGATTGTAAAGTTGTTGTGTTTTAACGCATTATCTACCAAAGGCTGTAACGAAAATATAGGCAACGATTGCTGATACAGCTCCTGTGGAATAGCGATCGTAAAATGCAAGGCCTCACCGAAGCGCATCTGCTGCATGCTTATATAATCTTCACACACCCGAATTTCCTGCGCTATATTCGCCAATTCGCCATCCTTTACCGAGGCTATAGACTGCCGTAAAAAGCTAGATAACTGCACCAAATAAGTTTCCGCAAGATTGGGGTCCTTTCGTATTAAGGATTTCAATGTGGTAAGTGCATTAAAAAGAAAGTGCGGCTGTATCTGTTGGCGTAACATTAAATTTAAGGCCTTCTCATGCGCCTTCTCCAGGCGAGACCTTTCCAATTGGTTCTGTACCTTGGCGTGTTCCGACATAATGAAATATAACCACAGCAATACAATGGTATTGAGGAGTATAGCCTGAATACTCATCATAAATAAGTTGTTCCAGAAGCCCTGCGACATTTCTTTATAGTGAGGATCCTGAATATGCAACGCTTTGCCCAGAAAATGGAAGGCGACAATAATAGCGAGCGTTACGGAGAAACTTATAAACTTCACGTAGAATGGAGACTTAATAGGGTCTTCAACCTTAAAGGAAACATGCAGTAAAATATTGATTAAGGAAATACTGAGTACAATAAAAAACGATAAGGTTAGCTGTGCAAGTAAGCCCGTTCTGAAATCGCCGCTGGTAATAGATGCTAAGCCCAGTAATGTCGTTGCTGCAGTGGCAAAAACAATACTCTGTTTTAACCAAATATTACAGGGATAACAATGTTTTTCTTTGCACATAGCTTGGCACACTTAAAATATTCAGGCTGTTAAGGTACGTATTAATCCACATTTTGACAATAGGCGAAGGCACTGCCCACTGCCTGTAAAGTGTATAGCTTTAGGTGTAGAAGATACAAGGCCAAACCAAATGAAACCAAGCCCGCCAACAACGGAGCAATAAAGCAGAGTAGGTATTGCGGAATATACACTGCAGGCTGCAGCCTACAGCGTATATATATCACAGGCTATAAGCTATAGGCAATAGCGATTTGCCAGCTATGGTTGAAAATATAGACCTTTTGCGGAAAAGGAGACCCTTCTGTGAGGCTGTTGGCATGCTGAAAAATATCGGTAAAACCACGGCTATACTTAAAGGCCAGCGCATAGTTTTTCGCGATGTTAACTTGTACTGCAGCCTGAGCGCCGAAATCAAACTTTTGCAAGTATAAGGCTGTCGTCTCGTTATTGTCTGCGGTACCATATATATCTTTATCCCTATAAACGCTACCGTTGCCATCTTGTCGTAAAATATTGGCCGCCGCAAGTGTTCTGAAATAAGGGCCCAGCTGCACCTGTACCCTCTGGAATTGATACACCGCCACAACAGGCAGCACCTCAACCTCAAGACGCGCAATTCGCGATTTAAAAATTCCATCCTGCTCGTCTTTAAGATGAACACCAGCACGATTGTAGATCAAGTTAAGCTCGTGGCGTAGGCGCCAATTTTTATACAATACATTTTCCATGAATAGGCCCACCTGTGCAGCAGGTTTATACGGCGATTTGGCATCTGCAAATAGCGATGAAATATCCTTACCATAAAGCGAAGTATAATTTAATCCCGCCTGTAAGCCCCAATACGTACGCTGTTGTACATCGTAAGCCAGAAAAAGCGAATCGTTGGCAGTATGCTGCTGTGCGTAAACACGTAATGTGTTGAATACGAATGCGATAAAAAATGCTATTTTTACTGTTTTCATGTTTCCCCCAATTAAAAGTTAATATCCCAGATACCCGCAGCACGCTCGAGCTCCACTAAAGTCATGGCCTGTAGATAGCGAGTTTGATAATACGTTAACTGCAGCTCGTTGTAAGTACGCTGCGCATTTAACACCTCTAAAAGAGAAGACTCCCCACGGTTGTAGCTGTAAATTTTACCATCCAATATAGCTTTGGCATTCTGCAACATGCCATGGTCAAAATGCTGCAGTTGTTTTTGTGCAGCAAGATAGCGTTGGTGCGCCTGTGTAACCTGAGCAGAAACCTCCAACTCCAGCTGTAGGTACTGCTTTTCATTTTGTACAATTTCATAATTTACAGCCAGCAATTCCCCCTTGTTTCTATTTGAAAACTTTAAAGGTACCGACAGTCCGGCAGAGACCTTGGTGAAGGCAGGCGTAGGCGCAATAATATTGCGCGCATAAGCATTCTGTTCCACAGCCACAGAAAGGCCTAAATCCAAGGCTCTATTTGCTTTCGCCAGGCGCAATGTACTCTCGGCAATAGATTTTTGTTGAAGAGCAGCCTTTAAATCCACCCGATTATTTTGCGCTTCAACAATAAGCTCTGCTAGGGGCCATTGCCGTACAAAGCCCGTAAGCTCCTGTGTTGCCGGCAAAATATAGCTATCCGGATTCTGGCCTAGCCAAACCGAGAGGTCGGTAAGGCTGGTTCTCCAATCCGCTTCAGCTTGTATAATCTCATTGTACAAACTTGCAGCCTCTAATTTACTTTGGCGGGCATCAACTTCAGAAATTGCGCCCAATTTAAAACGTATACTGTCCGCATTTGCAATTTCAAGCATATTCTGATGCGATTGGCGTAATACCTCCAAAAGGCGCTGGTTTTGCATAGCTTGAAGAAAAGATAATGTCGCATCAGCCCGCATATTGCGCAAGTAATCTGCAAGCAACAGCTGCACCAGAGAAGCCTGGTTTTTCGCCAGATCAATACGAGCCTTTCTTTTGCCACCAAGCGCTAAGGTCCACGTAAGCTCAGAGCTAAAGCCGTAGCCCATATTTAGCCTACGCTCGCCGTTATCAAACCAGCCCATACTAATTTCAGGGTCCGGAAAAACCCGTGCCGCCATTACCTCAGCTTCGGCAATATTAACGTTAAACTTTTCGGCGGCATACGCGATATTATGCTGTAAAACCGCCTGCAGGAAGCTGTTAAAGTCCAGCGGCCCTTGTTTTTCTGCAGGGTTTGCCGGTAAACCCTGGGCGAAAGCCTGCTGCGTAAGCAAAGCAATACATAGCAAGGCCATGTATAATGCATTAAATATTCTCATCGGATATTGTATTTTGAGGTGTAACAGGTTTGGCCCATTTTTTCTCGATCATATAGTATAATGCAGGAAGTGCAAATAAAGTAATGATTGTAGAAAACAATAAACCATAGACAATAACAGTAGCGAGAGGGCGTTGCACATCCGATCCAATGCCGGTTGCTAAAGACGCAGGAAACAAGCCCAATACGGCTACGGTTGCCGTCATTAAAATCGGGCGGAAACGGTGCTGCGCACCTTGAAGTACAGCAGGCCCTAAGGGGAGGCCCGTTTGACGGAGGTGATTAATATGTGATATCATAATCACGCCATTCTGTATGGCGACACCAAATAAAGCGATAAAACCTACTGCTGAGGAGACATTCAACGTCATGCCACGGATATTTAAGGCCAGCATACCACCAAATAAAGCCAGTGGAACAATACTAATCAGCAGTGCAGCCTGTCTAAATGATCCAAACGCAGCATACAGCAAGATAAACATAATCGCCAGTGCGAGCGGCACAATAAACGCAAGTCTCGAATACGCTCTATTTTGGTTTTCAAACTGCCCCCCCCATTTAATAGTATATTTTTCGTGGTCATATCTCACCTGTTTTTCAATTTTCTGCTGCGCCTCCGTCAGTAAAGATTGTAAATCACGGTTACGCACATTTAGCTTTACGGTAAGGTGGCGTTTGTTCATCTCCCGCGTAATGGTACTCTCGCCCGTATTTAACTGCACCTCCGCAACCTGCGACAGCGGAATTTTGGCACCCGAGCTCGATGTCAGCATGAGGTTAGCAATTTTTTCCGGACTATTTCTACGATCTTCAATAAAACGGCAGTTAATATCATACACCTTATTATCGATAAAAATTTGCGAGATAGCCTTACCACCAATTGCGACCTCGATTAACTGGGCAACATCCGATACATTAAGGCCATACTGCGCAATTTTATCACGGTCAGCATGAATCTGCAACTGCGGCAACGGAGGTTCCTGGTCGATGGCTAAGTCTACGGCCCCAGGCACCGTTTTCAGTGTTGAAAGCACCTCCTCAGCAATACGTCGTGTTTCCTTAAAGTCATCCCCATACACCTTAACAACCAGCTCACTATGTGCGCCAGAAATTTTGTCCATTACGCCATCAATCATAGGCTGTGAAAACCCAACAGTAAAGCCCGGCAGATCATCATACTCTTTTGCAAGCTCCTCAATTAAGTCCTGTTTCTTTTTACCACGCGGCCATTCCTTATACGGTTTTATGCCCACAGACACCTCAAAGTGAGAGGCAGTCCAAGGGTCCGTTCCGTCGTCGTTTCTACCCGCCTGCACCATGATATACGTTACTTCCGCATGCCGCATGGTGCGGTTGCGCAGTGTATCGCTAAGTTCCTTCGACTTTTCTACCGATATCCCAGGAGGCAACTGTACCTGCAGCCAGATAGATCCTTCATCCAAAGGCGGCAAGAAATCCTTACCCACAAAATGCGTTAAAAAACCCGTTGCCGTTAGCACCAAAATAATAGGCATAAAAATCTGCTTGGGCTTCCGCATAATACGCTCAATACGGTTGTGGTAAGCATGGCCCAATTTTTCCAGCCATTTGTTGTGGAATATCTTCTGCGGTTTACGGTAAATAACAAAGGCTAACCCCGGTATTAGCAAAAGCGCCGCCGCAAGGGCGCCAAACAAGGCATAACCTATGGTAAATGCCATTGGTGTAAACAATTTCTTTTCTACGCGTTCAAAAGCAAATAAAGGAAGGTACGCTGTGATAATAATAAGCGTAGCAAAGAAAATAGGCTTTGCAACCTCCGCAGCACGTATGGCAATAGTTTTTTCCTGAAACTCCCTGAGCGGATCCTCCTCACGTTCTTTAAGGATCGTTTCCAACATAACGATGGCACCATCGACAATAATTCCAAAATCTATGGCCCCTAAGGATAAAAGATTGGCGGGGATATCGGTGAAATGCATTAATATAAAGGCCGTAAGTAAAGATAGCGGAATGGTAATGGCAACCAATAAAGCACCACGCCAGCTGCCAAGGAAGACAATAAGCACGATAATAACCAAACC
Organism: Sphingobacterium sp. Mn56C; assembly: GCF_049319645.1. Lineage (NCBI taxonomy): Bacteria > Pseudomonadati > Bacteroidota > Sphingobacteriia > Sphingobacteriales > Sphingobacteriaceae > Sphingobacterium > Sphingobacterium sp. Mn56C. The sequence goes on along the minus strand of NZ_JBMOUC010000006.1, from coordinate 63,269 downwards.
CATTCCCTCCATAAGAGTATGAGACACCGTTGTTAAAGTGGTATTTACCAGATCTGTACGGTCTAAGAAAGTATGAATCTTCACACCAGGAGGCAAACCACCGTTATTCAGCTCATCTACAGCCTCCTTTATCCCCTCCAATACGGCCGACGGGTTTTGTCCTTTCAACAAAAGAACAATCCCTTCAATGCTTTCCGAATAGTTACGATTCCTATCGGTATAACCCAAAACACCTTTACGCTCCAGGCTACCATATTTTATTTTTCCAAGATCATTCAAGAAGATAGGAACACCCTTTTCGCTTTTCACGACAATTTTTTCGAGGTCCTTCAAATTTTTGATCAGACCAATACCCCGAACCACATAACCAAGGTCGCCACGCGTTAAGACACTACCACCGGCATTCACATTATTCTCCTCCACAGTGGCGATAACATCGCTTAGCGTGAGCTGGTACTGTTCTAACTTTAAAGGGTCAATTTCAATCTGAAATTGTGTGGTAATACCGCCGAAGTTAGTGACATCCGCCACACCCGACACCTGTTTTATGCGCGGAATAATTGTAAAATTCTGTAAATCCGTTAAGGCCCGCAGGTCATGTTGGTCACCTTCGATAATATAGCGGTAAATTTCGCCAATGGGAGAGGTTAAGGGGTCCAGCCCCGGTTTAGCATTATAGGGCAAGTCGATTTCATCCAAGCGCTCCTGAATACGCATACGCGCCCAGTAATCGTCGACCCCATCCTGAAATACCAGGGTAATCATGGAAAGGCCAAATGTACTTTTACTACGCATCACATGCATACCCGGCAAGCCATTTATAGCGCGTTCCAACGGAACCGTAATCTGCTGCTCAACCTCCTCTGCAGCAAGGCCAGGAATCTGCGTTACCACCTGCGAGGTAACATCCGCAATATCCGGGTAAGCCTCCACAGAAAGCTGTTTCCATGAATAAAAGCCAAAGAAGGCGAGTAGTAAAAACAAGGTAACCATTACCCAGCGCTTCTGTAGGCATAATTTTATGATATTGTTCATTTCTTATGTCTTAAAGTGTTCGAAAGAGGCCCTTTTATAAAGCCTGTAATAATAGCGTTGCTCCGTCACTAACGATATGTTCTCCAGCCTTCAAGCCAGATTCGATAATAGACATGTCATTGTGCGTGCCGTCGGTTGTAACGATTCGTTTTTTAAATTTTTTATCGCCCACCTGCACAAACACATACTGCGTATTATCTTTCTGCATAATGGCTTTTGTTGGTATTAACAGCGTATTTTTAGGCTGGCTCCCGAAGATAGAAGACACATACATTCCGGGGCGCAATACCCGCTTATTATTTTCACAGGCTACGAGCACCTCCACACTACGGGTATCCTCATCGACGTTCTCGTTAATATGGAAAATCTGACCTTTAATTTGTTCATTCGGAAATGCCGGCACCTGTATTTGCACCTCCAAGAGGCCAGCAAGTCGTGGCAGATCCTTTTCTTTAACCTGCCCTGCGATCCAAACCTTAGAAAGTTCGGCAACGACAGCTAAAGCATCCGCATCCTCTTTGACATATTGGCCGATTACAATATTGTTGGTTACAATCTCCCCAGCTATGGGCGAGCGGATAATCAGCGGTTGCCCCAGTTGCACCTGCTTCGGGTCAACCTGAAATATTTTTAAGGCCGCACTGGCATTAGATAAAGCCGCTTTTTGCATTTGAAAAAGCGTTTCCGCTTCCTCCAGCTCCCGCTGCACCCCAACACCATGCTTGATCAGGTCCTGTTGTCGGCGCCAGTTAAGTTCAGCCTGTTTATACTCCTGTTGTGCATCGGCATACTCTTTCTGTGCGGCGAAATAAGCTGGCGAGCTCATCTCAAAAATCGGCGTTCCGATTTGCACCGTCTGTCCAAGTTTTATAAAGGAGCGTAAGACACGCCCCGCAAAGGGAGGTGCAATTTCCGCATAGCTATTCGGTATAGTTTTGACAATACCTGCCGTTACCAACTGTTGCGAGAAAGACTTCTCTTCTACCGGGTGTACATGTATCTTAGATACGATAGGACTACTATCGGCGAGGGTAATAATGCTATCCTTAAACGTATACGAGGGGATCTCTGTTTCTGGCGCTGGCGCATGGCAGGAGCATACTAAAACCAGTAGCGCTGTTGCACATGCAAAAAGCTGTCGAATTTGTTGTTTGTAGATTTTGTTATTCATAATAAAAATATTAATAATATCAGCTGCAGCCAGCAGGCTGTAAGCAGTAAACCAAGGTCTGTTTATCAAAAAATAGCAACCCCAGCTGTTGCCGATCTAATAGGCTGGGGTTACCATGCTGTTGGTGCATTTATAGCCAAGTATGGAACCGTTTTATAAACCAGTTTTTCACCCCTTGTGTCATCCAGCAATAGCCCACGAGAATAGCAACTAACCAAGGGAAAAATGCCAGCGGAAGAGGTTCCATTTTCAATGCTGCCGCAAAGGGTGAAAACGGAATCAAGATGCCGATCAGCATAATGAGCGAGGTTAACGCCAGCACCGGAGCGGCGGCCCAGCTCTGTACAAAAGGTATTTTACGGGTACGTATCATATGTATAATTAAGGTCTGTGATAGCAAGCCCTCCACAAACCAACCCGTTTGGAACAGCGCCTGATGCTCTACCGTATTTGCTTTGAATACAAAGTACAAGAGCGCAAAGGTTGCAAAGTCGAAAATGGAGCTTATGGGGCCTATGTATAACATGAATCGCGATACCGAAGAAGCATCCCATTTTTTAGGTTTGGCCAGGAATTCCTCATCCATTTTATCCCAAGGTATAGCGATTTGTGAGATATCATACAATAAATTCTGTATTAAAAGATGTACCGGTAACATCGGTAAGAAAGGCAAAAATGCACTCGCCCCCAACATGCTAAACATGTTTCCAAAATTGCTGCTGGCCGTCATTTTAATATATTTTATAATATTACCGAAAGTTCTACGGCCATAAATCACGCCCTTACGCAGCACCATAAGATCCTTCTCCAGCAGAATAATATCCGCACTCTCTTTAGCGATATCTACAGCTGTATCTACACTAATGCCGACATCAGAAGCTTTTAGCGCTGCAGCATCGTTTATGCCATCGCCCATAAACCCTACGGTATGGCCCTTACTGCGTAAGGCCTCCACTACGCGAACTTTTTGCAGCGGATTGAGTTTGGCAAATACCGATACACGGTCGATGCAGTTTAAGAGTTCTTCTTCCGACATATGCTCCAGCTCGTTGCCGTTTACGATGTCCTGCACCGGAATACCCACATCATTACATATCTTCTGCGTTACAATTTCATTGTCGCCGGTAACCACCTTAATACCCACGCCAAGATTTTGCAGCGCTTGTATAGCGGGTTTTGCCGAAGGTTTTGCAGGATCTAAGAAACCAATAAACCCCGTTAAGGTAAGGTTATTTTCATCAGCCAGACTGTAGGTAAGCGGGTGAGCCGCATCAAACTCACGTATTGCCACGATTAAAACACGGAGACCCTCAGCGTTCATTTTTTTTGAGGTATCCAATACAATCTGGCGCATACGGTCGTCCATTTTTACCGTTTGATCGTTTTCAAGATGAACATAGCGGTTTTCTCCAGGCAAAAAGCTACTACTACAAAGCTCAAGCATTTCTTCCACGGCACCTTTACAGATCAGCAAATGTTTGCCATTCTGCATTTTTAAGATTACCGACATTCGGCGACGTTCAAAATCGAATGGTATTTCATCCACCTTAATATACTTCTCATCAACTTTCAGGTAGTCGTCGAGTTCAAAATGCTCTAATACCGCTTTGTCCATCAAGTTTTTTAATCCTGTTTGATGAAAACTATTAAGATACGCCCATTTTAGTACCTCATCATCCTCCTGTCCGAAAACATTAAGGTGCTTCTCCAAAACAATTTTATCTAAGGTTAACGTTCCTGTTTTATCGGTACATAAGATATCCATAGCACCAATATTTTGAATGGAATTCAGTCGCTTTACGATTACCTTACGTTTACTCATATTTACAGCGCCCTTGGCTAAATTAGCCGTAACAATCATAGGCAACATTTCCGGCGTTAGTCCTACCGTCACTGCAATAGCAAAAAGCAAAGCTTCGAGCCAATCCTGTTTCAGCAGCCCATTTACCAAAAAGATAATCGGCACCATAACCAACATATAGCGGATTAATAGGTAACTGATTTTATTGATCCCCTTATCGAAATTTGTTTCCGGACGATCTTTGGTAATACTTTTGCTGATATTGCCAAAATAAGTGTCGTTACCTGTCGCGATAACAATAGCGGTAGCAGATCCAGAAACGACATTGGTACCCATAAAGCAAAGGTTGTTCAGCGCCAGCGGTTGCAGGTTATCCGTATCGCGCAAGGGCAAGAACGATTTTTCTACAGGCAGGGCTTCACCGGTAAGCATACTCTCGCTGATAAATAAATCCTTGCTATGTAATACCCGGCAGTCGGCAGGAACCATATCTCCTGCCGACAAGAAGATGGTATCCCCGGGAACAAGCTCGGCAATAGGCAGCTCCATTTTACCTTTGGATTTGCGCTGTACGGTAGCGGTAGTTTTTACCATACCTTTTAATTTTTCGGCCGCACGGTTGCTACGATACTCCTGTGTAAAACGAAGTAGCGCACTAACTAATACCATTATAGATACCACCATTACCGTTTTATAATCCCGTTCCTCCGCTGTTACCAAGGCGACATCCAGCATAAAGGAAATAACAGCAATCGTTAAAAGGATAAATATAAAAGGGTTTACAAAAGCCTGTAAAAGCTGCATATACCAGCTAGATGCCTTTTGGTATTGCACCTCATTGGGGCCATATTTTTGCCTGCGATCTTGGGCAGTCCATTCCGATAGTCCCTCTTCATTACTTTCCAAAAGGGCGTAGGTCAATCTTTTGTCAAGCTTGGCCACATTACGTAATTTTGTTACGTTAGCATCATTTACACCCGAACTGATGCTGTTGTGAAATGGGTTTTTGATATTTTTTCTTAACCTCAACATAAGATCAATATTTTTAAGTTTGCGATCCAGCTTTCTTGGTAATACTTGGTTTTTTTACATTTCCGACTGCGTAGCGACAATTTCCCAGCTAACCTTAGTAACATTTTCATCTAAAGTTAGTCTGCTAGCTATACGTTCAATCAGACTATCTTGAGGAGACACACTCTTTATCAACGCAGAAATGGTCACTTGTGTTTTATCTAAGTTATCGTCGCTCGCTAAAGACTGCAGTAAAATTTTGTCCTCTACCTCCAACATATGTAATAATGACACCCGAATATGGTTTTCGACCTCTATTTTACATACTAATACTAAGCGGTAATCTGTGGCGGCATTCGTCTTGTCGAATGTTTGCTGATGGATATAGGTGCCCAAAGGGCGCAGAATAAAATGCGTAAATGTTATGAAACCTGTAAGGATAAAAGCCTCTTGAAAAAGCCCCATTCCCGATAGGGCGCCGACAGCTGCGGAGCACCAAATTGTTGCTGCAGTATTTAAGCCTTTCACAGAGGGGCCATCTTTCATAATAACACCAGCACCTAAAAAGCCTATACCACTAACAATATAGGAAGCAATGCGGCCGGTGGCATCTCCAGCGATACGTATAGACAATAGCATAAATGCTGCCGAGCCAATGCACACCAAAGTATTGGTTCGTAGGCCGGCACTTTTTTGGCGCCACTGCCGTTCAAAGCCAACACAGCCTCCCAAAAGCAGGGCGACAAGCAGGCGGAGAGTGAAGTCTAAAGTCGTCATTGTTGTATATCCGTTAAAATGATATACAAAGGTCTTCTTTAAAAGATGTAAAGGGCGTTAGAGCGCAGGTAGAAAAATATTAGAAAAACGTTAGAGCACCATTATAGATGCGGTAAGCGTAACAGGAAAGCGGTAAGCCCGGCACCCGATTCCAGGGATATTGCACCCTGATGCAGCTCTATAATACGTTTGGTAAGCGAGAGGCCAATACCATTGCCGTCGGCAAAGTTTTTGTTTTCGCCACGGTAAAAAGGGGTGAAAATATAAGGAATATCAGCCGCAGGAATGCCGATGCCACGATCTTCAAACCGAAGGATCAGGTTCCGATCAGCTTTAGAGACAAAGAGCTCAGACTGGTGGTTAGCCGAAAATTTACAACCATTTTCAAAGAGATTTACAAAAGCCACTTTTAGCAGATAAGCATTGCCATGCACCATCATATCATTTTCATCTTCGATGTTTTCGTCAACGTGAAGTCTAATATTGTAGCTTGCATTAGCATACAGTACCTGTTGGCGTGCATCGAGCAATACCTCATCAATGCGCAGAGGCTTAAAAACAATTTCCGAGGCATCATAATTTGCTTTGGCCATATCCAATAAGCTATTGATAAGCTTTACAATGCGTTGCGCATCCTGCAAGGCATGATGAATGGCCGATTTGTACTCCATAATATTTCGCTCCTTGCTACCTGTTAATTCAAGTTCTGTAATTATTGCGGCAAGGGGAGTACGCAGTTCATGGGAAATATTGGAGACGAAATGTTTCTGCGCCTCAAAAGAATCTTCCAGGCGGACTAGCATATCATTAAAGGTATTCGCCAATTGGGACAGCTCGTCTTGGCTATCTTTACTTTTTAAGCGTAAGTGTAATTGATTGGCGGAAATTTCTTTGGCCCGATCAATCATATCACTCACAGGAGATAACGCTTTTTGTGCAAAAAACCTACCCATAAAAAAGATAAACAATACAGCGCCAAAAAATACCAAAATACAGTTGCGTAGCAGGTTATTCAGTTTCGTATAACCATACTGGTCATATGCTGCTGCCGTAAGTATATAAGTACTATTGTCGTACGTATAAAGCGTACCGACAACCTGCCAATCCTTCAGATAAAAATGTATCTCTTTATTTTTAAAGATATCCTGAATCATACTGCGGTTTTCTTTGACCATATCGATGTCTACGGCATCGTGGTAAAGAAGCTCAAAATTGGTGTTATAAATGGCTACCTCGACCTCATTTAATATCTGTCGGTTGGAGTGATAAATATCCTGTAATGTTTTCTCATCCACCTTGCCGTTTAGAAATACCTTGGCTTTGGTAAAAGCTTCGCGTTTTAGCAGTTCATAAAACTCGTTCTCCCGATCCTTCCTTGCTGAAAAATAAATTATAGAGGCGAATAACAGCAAAATAAGCGCTGTAATTAAAGTGAATAATAGCGTTAAACGAGTTCTGATTTTCATCCTGCCTATTCCGTCTTTTCTGCTTTTAATATAAAACCCATGCCCGATTTGGTATGGATAAGTTTTGTATCGAAGTTTTTATCAACTTTATTGCGTAAATAGTTGATATACACATTCATAAAGTTTGTTCCGGTATCAAAATGCGTATCCCAGACCTTCTCGGCTATTTCTACACGCGATAATACACGTTCCGGATTTAACATCAAATATTCTAAAAGCTTAAATTCTTTCGGGGTTAAATTAATCTCCTGCGCACCTCTTTTTACAATTTTTGTATGCAAGTTCATCTCCAAGTCTGCATAACGCAGGATAAAACCTGTCGTATGTGCCCCCTTGGCATTGCGTTTTAATAGCGCCCGAATGCGCACTAACAACTCGCGCATTTCAAAGGGTTTAACCATATAATCATCCGCTCCAGCATCGAAGCCATCCACCTTGTCGTCGGTGGTACCCAATGCCGTCAGCATAATTATAGGTAAATCTGGCTTGGTTAACCTAACCTCTCTACACAAATCAATACCATCGATCTTAGGCAAAATAATATCGGTAATCATAAGATCAAAGTCCTGCTGAAGGCTGAGTTTTTTTGCCGACAAGCCATCATAGGCTAAAACAACGGTAAAGCCCTGCTCTTCCAGCCCGCGCTGAATTAATTCGGAAACCCTGGTATCATCTTCTACTACCAATATTATCATTATTCTATGCTACAGCTGTTTAAGTATTACAAATTACGGGAATTTATTTTAGAATTCAGGGTAACGTCGTTACGCTAGCAGGGTGAAATTTTAGAGGTCAACAAAGACGCCTACAAGCCGCCCCTATGCCACAGGTATATATGGCCTTAAGCCTTTAATTCGCCGGGCGAGATGCCATAGTATTTTTTAAATGCAGAAGAGAAGTTATTTTGATGGCCAAAACCCGTCAGTAAGGCCACTTCGTATACAGATAACTTATCTTCCAATAAATACGTACGGGCTTTTTCCATCCGCACGCGCGTCAGGTAATCATGTATGGTCACCGAAAAATACTCCTTAAAATCCTTACGTAATTTACTCTCACTCATTAACACCTCGGCAGCGAGTTCCTTTTGTGTTGGAGGGTTCGCGATACGTTGTTCTAAAATCTGCCGTGATAATTCCAGTTTTTCTATATCCTCATCGTTAAATAACGTATGGTTATTCAAATGCCTATCGTTGTACTGTTCAAACTGATACATCAATAACTCCACCACGCGAGACTCTGTATGTAGCCGGCGAATTTCCCCGGTCTTTTTAGACTCAATTAATTCGGAAATGGTATGCTGCATTTCGTAAGTTGCCATTTGCTCCTCCTGCGAAAAAGATACATATTCCCCTTTCTCAATCTCCTCCACAAAATGCTTATGTAATACCGAATCTCTCTTAATAAGATTTAGGTAGTAATCTTTAGATATTACGGCAATAAAGTATGTATATTCAATCCCCGGTTTTACCTCATGTATGGATTTTACGGAAGGGATATAACGGATGTTATGGCGACTCATACCATAGGGAAGCTTGCTGTCTACCGCTTTAAAAAATATAAATTGGCTGGTAATGGCTTCCCCCTCGACCTCGGTATGTATATGTACCGGCCGATCAAAAGACATTTTGCTATGTAAGATAAACAAACCCGAGGTAGATAATTGAAAATTAACCATCTTTATTGGCGTACGGTTTATTTCCAAGCGGTTCTCTACCAAAGGTTTTTCAGGGATATAACTATCCGGAATATCCTCAATAAAAAGCCATTCGTCTAATTCTTGTATTTTACTTTTTATCCGCATAATAATTCTTTAAGCGTACCGCAGTACACTAAAGGTAGTGTTTTTTATGGCACAAAACCCATCTATTTAAAATGTCTCTAAATAAGGGTAAGTTTAGGCCTTACCAAAGCCTCCCACTGTTGCAATTCAGGCTCCCCAGGTTTTCGTTTCCCAAAAAGCTGTACAACCAAGTTATTGTCCCTATCAAAGAGCTCTATGCTATGCACATCCCCATCAGTTGTGGGTTTTGAAACCACCCATACCGAAGATATACACTCTGCACTAAGTTCGAAGGTAAAGTCCTCATCCTTAATTATATATTTGTGACCCTGATCTATAATATTCTCAATAACTCCCGTATGAATCTGTATGGCCCCGCTGTTGTACACAAATATCATTATCGGCAATTTTTGGTTTACACAATTACGAAGAATATCTTTGAAAGCAAAAAGATCGCATTTTTGTGCGCGACGGATGTCAGCCGCATGTAAAGCCTGAATTCTGCTCAAATTATAGCTATTAATTAACGCTTGAAAAGCATGCGTATCGTGCAAGGCCTCCCAATCCTGCTGAAATACTTTTTGCTGCGTTTCCGAATCAAAGGTAGGGGCCCTAGGCGTTTTCGCCTCTTCTTTAGCAAAACTAAAGGTCCCTTTCTCTACCGATCCGAATTCTTTTTTTAGCTGCTCAAAAACTTCAAAGTCACTACCCTGCATCAGCAATTCTATGGCATGGATCTCCTGTCCGAATTTGTCAAAAATAAGAATCGATCTTTCGGTTTTCTCTTCCACCAGGAAAGCCACATGCCACTGTTTCGTAAAAAATCGTAAATCGATACGATCACCTAAAAACAGATGCACATTTTCGTGCCCTTTAACCTCAGGAAAAATACCATATTTTGTGTGTATGCAGCTTTTATTCTTTGTTCTTACCCTTACCGTTCCCAATAGCGGCAGGAAGGGGAACAAGCGTTCGAAATCTATAGCCATGGGTGTTACTAGTTTTTCGGTATCCAACAACCAAGTTTCGGCTTCTGAAATTTCCAGCGCTAAAGCGATATCATGGATCTTTAAATGCGGGAGGTTATGCTTCAAACTTTTGTACCGCTGAAGGAGGCTATGCTCTATTTCCGATGCTGCGTAGGAATGCTGTGCTGAAGTAATATCCATGGGCATTTCCTCTAAGCGTACATAAGGTCTTAAGGTTTTGGCATTTATTTCCACTGCCGTTTCCACCGTAAATACGGCATATAAATCCCGGGTGTTTAATACCTCAATCGGAGTACCATCGAAAAGCTTTCTCCCATTTTTAAGCATCAGAATACGGTCGGCATACGTTGCGGCAAAATTTACATCATGAATAACCAAAACCACCATAAACCCCTTTCTGGCAAGCGCTTTGGCTATCGCCATAACTTTCTGTTGGTAATATAAGTCTAAGGCAGAAATAGGTTCATCCAATAATAAAAGGCTATCCGGATTATCCCATATCTGAGCCAATACCCGTGCCAATTGTACACGTTGTTGCTCGCCTCCGGAAAGGCTTAAAATATTACGATCCTGAAAAGTATGTACTCCGCAAACCTCCATAACCTCCGCAACGATGGCATAATCGTTTGCTGTAGGCGACGCTTTGTAATGCGGATATCGGCCCATCAGCACAATTTCCTTTACAGTAAAGGCTAAAGTCATCTGCTGCTGCTGACACAACATGGCTCTAGATTTCGAAAGCTCCCGAAGGTCGTATTCCTCCAAAGGCTTCCCCTTTAGCGTAATAGCGCCAGACGTAGGCTTCTTTTCGCCACAGAGTAGGCTCATTAAGGTAGATTTGCCGGCACCATTGGCGCCCAGTAAAGCCAAAATCTCGCCTTTACGCACCTGAAAGGAAACGTCGCGCAGCAATTTGCGCCCCTTTACTTCGTAGGTTATTTTTTCAATACGCAGCATCTATTTGTCTTTTATTAAAATATATAAAAATACCGGTGTTCCGAGTAATGCTGTAATCACACCAATAGGCAGTTCAATGGGCGCCACCGCAGTACGCGCAATAACATCAGCCAAGGTAAGCACCAAAGCCCCCATGAGTAAGGAAGCCAGTAATACATAACGGTGCTCGACACCCGCCAATAAGCGCACAATATGGGGGACCAGCAGCCCTACAAAGCCTATAATACCCGAAACGGAAACCGACGCGCCCACCGCCAATGTAGATAATATTACCACGGAGCGCTTTACTACATCCGTACGCGTGCCCAACAAGTCGGCTTGCATTTCGCCCAATGCAAAGGCATTGAGAGATTTACCAAAAAACGGCAGCGCGATAAGGGGGAGAAGGATAAAAGGTGCTACGGCAATAGTATTCTCCCAGGTTGCTCCGCCCAAGCTGCCCAACATCCAGAAAGTAATGGTACGCAGTTGCTGTTCGGTCGCCATATAAGTCATCAATCCTGTTAAAGCCGCGGCAAAGGCATTGATTGCGATTCCGGCGAGCAGCATTGTCGTAACCGACGTACGGCCATCTTTTTTAGCAATTTGGTACACCAAAAAAGCCGTCAGTCCGGCACCAAAGAAAGCCCCAAATGCAAGGAGATAATACCCTAACCATTGGCCTATACCCACAAAAAGTAAGCTTTCAAAGGCAATAATCAATACGGCAAATAAAGATGCTCCTGAGGATATACCGATAAGGCCCGGTTCGGCCAATGGATTTCTAAAGATCCCCTGTATGGCCGCTCCAGATATCCCTAAAGCAGCACCCACCAATAAACCCAACAATACCCTAGGCATGCGGATTATAAAGAGAACATCCTCCTGGAGGGCTAAGTCTGGATGTACCGTAATAAAACCAACTTTGTACAACAACAGTTTAGCAACATTACCCACAGGAATATAGAACGCTCCTAAACCTAAAGCAAAGAGTATAACTAAAATTAAGGCCAGTAAAAGGGCTATAATTACGATTTTCTGTTTTTTATCCACGTTAAAGTTTTAATCAATAGGAAAATGCAGTACGGTATATAGAAAACTATTCAAAAAAAGCCTTCTGTAATTCTATAATAGCTTCTGGTAAGCGGGTACTAAAATTCACGAGCAGAGAAGGGTTCATAGTAACTATACGTTTATTTTTTCCGGCTTCGGTAAGCCTTACACCCGGCATTTTTAATATAGCCTCTAAGCCGCCTAAACTGCTGGCACCAAAATCGAACATCAGAATAATATCCGGATTGGCCTGCACCAGAGCTTCCGTAGTGTAGGGTTTGAATTCTGAAAACTCCTGGATTGCATTTTTGCCTCCGGCAAGAGTTATCATGGCATCTAAGCTACTTCCTTTACCGGCCACACTCATGGTGCCGGTACCCCGCGCATAAATAAACAATACCTTCGGTGTTTTTTTGTTTTTCAATTCCTCTTTAACGACTGTGGAGACATTCGCTAAACTTAGCTTCGTGCGGTTTACGACCGTTTTTCCCAGGGCTGAAACTTCCAAGGCATCGGCTATATCCTGTATAAATTTTAAGGCCCCTTTTTCTGAATAGTCTTGCTTAATCGCGTAAAACTTTACACCCGACTGGCGTATTTGTTGAATAACCGCATGGGGCACATCACCTTGTGGCGCCAACACGATGGTGGGTTTAAAGGTTAGTATGCCTTCGGCAGATACCGATCTGTTTTTGCTGACACGCGGAAGGTTGGCAGCAGCTTTCGGAGACACAGAGGTCACATCTGTAGCCAGCATGTGGTCGCCAAGACCTAAGCCATAAATTGTCTCTGTAATTGCGCTACCTAAGCTTATAATACGTTGTTCCTGTGCATGGCTGATTGTCGTAAATAGGGTAGCCATCAGCAGCATTAGCGAATTTATTATCTTCTTTTTCATGTGTCCTGTATCCTTTATTTGTTGCCGATTTAGGAACGTAATACTAAAGTTTGACGTCGCAACGGCCTGCGTTTTAAATTACAAAGCAAATCAATAATGAGTCTAAATACAAATAATATAACATTTTAATATACTATACGGCAGCGCTATAATTTTAATTAATATATTGTAATTCAGCGCTTTGTTTTGTATTTTATGTTGTTTATCATTAAATGCATATCACTTTGAATAGAACTTTTGACATTTTTCATATAGTTTTTATGGAAGGTATTTCCGTTTTTTGTACTACTATTTAGACTGAATAAAAATAAAATAACATTGGATAAGGGACTTGATAAAATTTCGTACAGCTTGGTTCTCCTGCTTATGCTTTTTGGCAGTGGCGTATATGCGCAACAAAGGCGACAGCTTTCTGGCGGCATTCTAGATAGTCTGCGAAGACCCATACCTGACGCTACGGTAACACTTTATCCGGACAATAAGGTTTTTAAAACCGATAAAAATGGGGTATTCTCTTTTCAAAATTTATACGAGGGCACCTACCAGCTTGTTGTTTCGGCGGTAGGTTATTACAAACAGGAGCAGGATGTTACCCTGGAGGGTAAAAATATAAGAAAAGATATCACCTTAATTAAGGAAAACAATCAGATTGAAGCCGTCGGTGTTACAGCGAAGATACGTGCTGTAGACAACCTATTGCAGGCCGAGCAGGCTGCTATGCCCGTAAAAGTTATTACCCGTAGGGAAATAGAACTGATGGGCAGTCGGCGTTTGGATGAGGTAATGAAAGAGCAGACAGGGGTGGCTGTGGTAAATGATATTGCTGGCGGATCGCGCGCAATTGGCGTTCAGATACAGGGGTTCAGTAGTAATTATGTTATGGTTTTGGTCGATGGGCAACCCATGTTAGGGCGCAATAACGGAAATTTCGACCTCTCTCGTATTTCGGTAACGAATATCGAGCGTATAGAAATTATTAAAGGCGCATCCTCCTGTTTATATGGTTCGGATGCCTTAGGAGGCGCTATTAATATTATTACCCGGCATGGCGCTGTAGTACCTCAGGCAATGGCCTCTGTATTGTATGGCAATCTGAATATTGTGGATGCCACAGTAGAGGCAGAAACACCCTTCGCTAACCAACGTGGGTCGATGGTGGTATCGGGGAATTATTATCGCACAGACGGTTTTAATACGGATAAGAAGTACATGACCTTAGGAACCACAGTTGCACCGTACGACAATTACAGTTTTCAGGGAAGGCTGCGCTACCGTACCAGTAAAAACGGTACTTTAGGCGCAACGTTCCGGTATGCTGAGCGAAACTCTACCATGCTCAATGGCTGGTCTCAAGATTTACTTATTAAGAATACACAACGCGATCAGGATTTAAATCTGTCGGCCAGTTATGACCATCAGTTTAATGCGAATGTTCGCAGCATGAGCCGCTATTATTTTACCCGTTTTCAGAATACTATGGATGCCCAATGGGTAAAACAAGGAGCACTGGCGGGGGCAGATCAATTCGGGCAGCAGGTACATCGTGTGGAGCAACAGTTGGCCTATACAGCACTGCCGACCCTTAAGTTTGTCGGTGGCTTGGGGGGAAGCATCGAACAGATGGATGATAAGCAGCTGGATGGTACAAAATCATTACAGTCTGCATTTGCGTATTTGCAGACCGAATGGAAAGCAAGCGAGCAGCTTAATACTACCTTGGGGTTACGCTATGACTATACCAATGTCTATGCTGGGCGCTTGAGCCCGAGTGTAGGCTTGCAGTATGCGCTGCTTCCAACGCTTACCTTAAAAGCGGGGTCGGGTATGGGCTTTAAAGCGCCGGATTATAAAATGCGCTATCAGGTGTTTTATAATGCTGCGGCCAATTATATGGTTGTAGGCAGCGACCGTGTACGTGAGGTTATAAATGCCTTAGACCAACAGGGAGAACTTAGTTATGTGAATAGGTATATGCTTAATCTCGCCGCCAATAACCTGAAAGCCGAAAAAAGCTGGTCCAATAATATCGGCTTTATTTGGGAGCCTACACGGAAATCTAGAACGGAATTTTCCGTTTTCTATCATCGTATAAACAACCAAATCAATAATGTTTCGGTAGGTAATGGCACCAGCATCAATCAAATTTATACCTATCGGAATCTTCCTAAGGCGATGAATACAGGCTTTGAGGTTTCGACGAGCTATCAAGTAACTAGAGATATTGAAGTTTCTGCAGGATACCAGTACCTCATTGCAAAAGATTTAAGTGTATTGGATAGTATTCGTTCGGGAAAATACCCCTACAACCAAACTATTAATAACCCCATAACAGGGGAATCGCGCCCCCCTAAGCCTTCAGATTATTGGGGTATCGAGGATCGCTCCAGGCATATGTTGAACCTTAAGGTATTGTATACCTATCGCCCCTTGGATATGAATATTAATTTACGGGCAAATATTCGAGGTAAATATGCATTTCAAGAGACTTCAGGAAATCAATTTATCGATAAGTACGACGCCTTTGTGCCGGCACATACCCTGTTGAATTTAACGGTTGAAAAGGCTTTTTGGAACCGTAAATTGACCGTTAGACTTATTGCGGATAATCTACTGAATTTTACACATATGTATATGCTGGGACAACCAGGGCGTGTTATTTTGGGTGGTTTAAGTTATAGATGGATAAAAAATTAAACCGCAGACTTTCAAAATTTAGGTCTGCATAATATTATAAACGATGACGACAATAAAAATGATAATCAACGAATTTAAAGCCTTCCTTCCCTTACGGCGATTCGGCGGCTGTATGATGGCCGGTTTACTTTGTGCAAGCCTAGTAGCCTGCGGAAAAGATGATACAGATACTAAGGTAAGCTTAGAAGATGGTAAAAGTACGGTTATATACGACCTGGCGGGCGATACGGAAGCCTCTATGGGGTCGGATGTGGAGGGCAAGGAAAAGCGCGCTGCTCACATTTTCTTATTCCGTTTTAAGGATAGAAAACAGATATGGATACGTAATGCAAGCGATTCGGCACAGTGGCTGAAATCGGCAGATTGGGATATCGCCTTTACCGGTCCGTATAACTCCGAGATATTTGTCAATAACGCCCAAAAAACGGGTAACCCTGGTTTTGGTGGTGCCGCAAAAAATACAGGGGTAGTACTGTTGAAGCAAGCCTATCAAAATGTGCAATCTGCGCCTGCTGATACGGAGTTTGCAAACTCGGATTTAAATAAAATCGGATGGGCAGCAACGGAATTATCTACCGGATGGTTTCAATACAGCATGAATACTCATATTATGCAGGCCTTGCCGAACCGCAGCTATATCATCCGACTGCCAGATGGCAAATACGCAAAATTGCAATTAATAAATGCCTATAAAGGCAACCCTCCGGCGGTAACAAATATGAATTGGCCAGCCCCATATTTTACATTCCGCTATTTTGTGCAGCAGGATGGCAGTAAAGATTTAAAAACAAATTAATAATCACACATAAATTAAAAATTAATAAACCATGAAAATTAACACATTAGCGGCCGTAGCGTTAGCTTTAACAATATCCTTCGGGACACTATCTTGCAGTAAAGATAAAGACAATGATAATCAAGAGGTCGTAGTTCCAGAATACAATGCGAAGGTGAAAGTTAAAGATGGCGAAACGGTAGATTTAATTAAGGTTTCGGTGAGCAAAGATGTGCAAGGTACCCTAACACGTATCGGTAACCGTTATAAATTGCGCGAATTTAGACAGGGCGTATTAAACGATAATAAAACAGCTGTAGGTACACCAAATGCATCTTTTTATTATGATTTCAAAGAAAATGACGGTACCACTAATGATGGGGCATTAAGCTTGGCAGGAGCAGGTAGAAATTATATTATGCAAGCGAACCTAAGCAAAGGTTACAAATTGGCTTTTATCGATAAAAGTTTTGATCAGGTTACAGCTACAGATTCGTTTACGGAGGCAGCAGAAGGTAAACTAGGGTTAAATAGTGCGACAACAGCGGGTTGGATAACTTATTCCGGGAATCCAAACCATCAACTGATTCCGGTTGCCAACCGTACTTTTATTATTTTAAAAGATAATAAACCTCAATTTAAATTTGTTGTCAATAGTACATATTCCAACGAAAAACCGGAGAAAGAGGTGCAACCAACAAACTATTACTTTTACTCTATCGATTACCAAGAGTTTAAATAGGTTGTTCCTATTATAGAGTACAGCACAATACCCAGGATTACAGGTATTGTGCTGTATATTTAGGTGCATCTTCTCCCCGTAGATGTATAAATTTTTAATTTTAAGCTTATGAACGCTATTATCAGAAACAATAAAATACCATTAGGATTATTGACTATGTTAGTCGCATTATTGGCCATAACGGGCTGTAGCAAAGGCGATAGTCCGAACAATACAATTCCGGAAGTGCCCCAAGTGCCGGAAACCCCGATTGCAGATTTGTATTACAAAGTACACCGTATCTCAAACCTGTCAGCCGGTTCCGTTACGGAAAATCCTACCGACGAAACCCAGCCTTTTTTGTATAGTTTACGGACACAAAAGATAATTGCCAACGACAGAAGCAAAAGCATACATTGGGATATTTCTTTTGGTAAAACTTTGCATAGTTTTGTAGGAGGGAATAACGGAAAGGATAGCCATAATATTTCAAATGGCTCTGCAGGTAAGGGGGGCATATTGATTTTAGAAAAAGCTTTCGATGACGTTGTAGATATCCCTGACGACAATCTTTTTAGAACGGCTACGGATATAATTGGTGCGGATAAACTGGGTGATTTCGGTGATGGCATTGGCTGGTATATTTATGATTACAGTGGCACCATTATTGGCGATGGTAGCAAGGAGAAGGAACATGTGGCCTACGCCTTGCCAAATGGGCTGAAAACAGTGGCTGCTGGTACTGTGTCGCCAAGAACGCTGGTGCTGCGGTTGGCCAATGGCGATTATGCAAAAATTAGAATGTTGAGTTTATATAAGGACTTATTAGACCCCATTACCTGGGTTAAAACGTCGCCGAAATCCTATTTTACCTTTGATTACCTCGTGGTGCCAGCAGGGAGTAAAAAGTTCACTATAAAATCGTAACTACGCGTTTGCAACTTCGCCTGCTTATCAACTATGCGGTATGCCAATTTTCATACATGATAAATCAAAAATCAGCATACAAGTCAGCGAATAAATACGAATATTTGTATAGAATCGTTTTAATTAAAAATAAGAATAATGTTAAGTCAAAATATTAAAGAAAATACTACGGCAGCTCACCAAAAGTTGGAGGGCACCGTTGTTCGTCAATTAAAAGCTATCCGCTCTAATGCAGATTATGCAGAGGTATTGAAGAATTTTTATGCCTATTTCAGTGCAGTAGAGAAAGCTGTAGCGCCATTTACCGGACTGGATGTTTTAGCCGATAAAGCGGAACGCCGTGATTCTTCGTATATCAAAGCAGATATTGAGGAATTAGGTGGGTCTGTCGCAGACCTTCCGGCTGTGGAGGTACCAGCCATTAACAGTACACTAGAGGCATTATCGGCTTTGTATGTGTTGGAAGGATCCATTATGGGGGGGCCATATATTGTTCAAATGCTGAATAAGTATGGTATCACGCAAGGAACGTCCTTTTTCTCGGGATACGGTGAAAATACGGGTAAAATGTGGGCGGCTTTTACGGCTGTATTGAACCATTATGGGGCAGATGAAGCGACACATGCGCGTGCCGTGGAGGTAGCGAATGAAACATTCTCGCGTTTTGGTAATGTTTTTGCTACTGCTGTAGCGGAGTAAATAAGCAAAGCAGTTTCATTATTTCAATATTCTTAGTATCTTCAATGGTATAAAATAAGCTTTTACTGTGCATGAACGAAGAAAAGAAAAGTAATAAAAAACTATGGTTAAAACGCGCCGGTATTGGCGCGTTTTTATTCTTTCTAGCCAAAGGTATAGTTTGGTTGGTGGTATTCTTTTACACCTTTAAGGCCTGTAGTTAGTGCTCCCAACTGGGGTAAGGTATGCCGCAAAACTCCATTGTTAAGGCCTGTGGCGAAGGAATCCCTGATACGTTGAACCATCGGCAAATTTATACTTGCAGTAATCTTATTGCCTATAACGGGTGCTGCTTATAAGGGATCCGTAAATCAGTGAATCACCCAATCGATACCTACGCTATCCGCAGGGGTATTATTTTTCTTATTTCCGCGCTCAAACATTCTTCCGAATACCAGTATATCCTTGTAAACTAACCATACTAAAACGGCATTCGCCCTTAGGTGCCTATTTACAGGTGTTTACCATTTTGTGCGTACTAAATATCGAAACTTTTAGTTTCACTTTTGTATTTTAGTGCAATGAAAGGAAGTCTATATCTATTACTTGCTATTGCCTTTGAAATTGTAGGTACTACATTTTTAAAGAAGTCTGAAGAATTTTCTAAGTTATGGCCCTCCGTTATAACAATTGGTGGCTATTTATGTGCCTTCTATTTTCTTAGTCTTACGCTACGTACGATTCCTGTCGGCGTGGCCTATGCCATATGGTCGGGCGTAGGGATTGTATTAATTACACTGATTGGCATATTTTTGTTTAAGCAAACGCCCGATTTGCCCGCTGTTTTGGGTTTGATTTTAATTATTGCTGGGGTATTGGTTATCAATCTATTCTCCAAAATGGGTGCGCATTAATGTGTATATTCTAAAATAATAGACATTTAATCTTTGAAAAATACCATGCGATTCGTGTATGTCCTTGTACCTTTGTTTCAATTTTTAATTGTTTGCATATGGTACAAATAGCGCTTATTAGCGATATACATGCTAACCTGCCTGCCTTGGAGGTGGTATTGAAGGATATAGAATCTCGGGGTATACAAGAACGGTATTGTTTGGGCGATCTGGTAGATTTTGCGCCTTGGGGCAATGCGGTGATAGATCGCTTGCAGCAGGAAAATATACCTTGCATTTTGGGCAACCATGATGAGCGGATCGGCAGGAATCTACCTATTATCCCATTACAAAAGCATAATGCGACAGAAACGGCGGCCCGTATACAGGCGATAAATTACTCGAAGGATACCATCTCCGAGGCGCATAAAACATATTTAGCGAACCTTCCATTTGAGCGTCGGTTACAGTATACCGTAGGCAAGCGGGTTTGGACTATTGTTTTGGTACATGCTACGGTAGAAAGTAACGATGCCTATTTGTATCCAACTGAAGGGGATGCTGTTTTTGAGAAACAGCTTAATATGGCCGATGCCGATGTACTGGCGATAGGGCATACCCATCTTTCTTTTGTAAAACAAATTGGTCATCGATGGGTTGTGAATGGTGGTTCTGTAGGCCGTTCTAGAGAGGACAATCGTTTGGCTTCTTATGTTATTCTTCACTTGCATGAGCAGCGGATAGATGCCCATATTGTGCAGTTGGATTACCCTATTGCCGAGGTTGCTGACGCTATTCGTGCGTCGCCAATTCCTGATTTTTATGCCGATTTTTTAATACAGAAATAGACTGCTCTCCGTTGGAGTATTTGACCTTTGTAGGTCGTCGAGCACCTTTTTTAGGAAATTCGCCATGTGGCTGGTTAATACCTCATTGTTCACTTCGGGAATTTCACCCTATCTAAGGCCGGAAGGCCAGGTTGGGAGGTAAGTCTGCTATTCGATGGTTTTGATGTATGCATCGATTAGTCCTAGCCATTTGCTGTTTATTAAAATTGTTACAGTGCTTCTACCTTGTGAAAAATAATGCTTTTTTACCGATGTTTTCCTGGGGTTATGCATTTTTCAACCTGTTTTATACCATTTTTGAGCGCTTATCCTTATCGGCGATTGCGGGAGCAAGGTAACCGCTCGCCCATCAATTCTATTCTATACTATTTGAAGGGTCGTATTTTATATCTATTTTGCAGGCTGAAAGGGCCACCAATCGTATAAAAAGCAAAATAAAGCCGATAACCTATGTGTATGCATTGTTTAGGCATAGCAGAAAAAATCGATTTATGGCCATCCAAAAGCAACAAAATAGAACAGTAATATGAAATTTAAGGCAGTAGTAATTTTAGCAGTCTTGTTAGCGCCTATTGTAAGTTTTGCCCAACCAAAGCAGCATGCAGTGCTGGGCTTACGCGACAATCAGGCGGCAAAAGACTGGATGACGCAGGCTTACCCGATTGGGAATGGGCGTTTGGGGGCAATGATCTTTGGCGGCACCGACCAAGAGCATATTCAGTTTAATGAAAACTCATTATGGACCGGCGACGAGCAGGAAACTGGTGCTTACCAGGCTTTTGCTGATGTTTTTGTAACCTTTGAAGGAAAAGGAAATATTCATGGCTATACCCGACAGCTGGATATTGAAAAATCCATCCATCAGGTTCAATATAACCAAAATGGCGTACAGTTTACACGCAACTACTTCGCCAGTTTTCCGGATCAGGTATTAGTTTTCGATTATAAAGCATCGAAAAAAGGAGCTTTCACTGGAAATATCCGTTTGGTGGATGCCCATGGTGCTGCAGTTAAAGGCGATGGCAATACGCTTACTATAGACGCTAGTCTGGAAAATGGTATGTTATACGGTGCAACCTTAAAGATTGTAAATAAAGGTGGAGAGGTAAAACTTGGAAAAGATAGTCAGGGTGCTGCAGCCTTAGAATTTAAAGGGGTAGATGCTTTTACATTATTTCTAGTGGCAGCGACAGATTATGCACCGATCCGTGCCAATAAATGGAAAGGTGACGCTCCTGCGCTGAAAAATAAAACCACTTTAGCCAATATAGGCACTAAAACAGTGGCGCAACTTCAACAACGTCATGTGCAAGATTACCAACGTTTGTACAATACTTTTAAATTAAATATCCAATCGGCAACAGCAAAGAAGGTCTTTGCCAGCACCAAGGAGCAGATCATCGATTATAAAAAAACACAGGATCCAGCCTTAGAAGTGCTATTAGCGCAATATGGCAGGTACTTGCTAATCAGCTCGTCCCGCAAGGGCGGTCTTCCCGCAAACCTTCAAGGGTTATGGAACAACAGTAATACACCGCCATGGCGATCAGACTATCACTCGAATATTAATGTGCAGATGAACTATTGGCCGGCAGAGCCTGCAAATTTAGTAGATAGTCATGTGCCGTACTTGGATTATATTAATGCATTGCGCGAGATTAAAAAGGAAAATACCCAAAAGGAGTTTCCAGGTGTTCGTGGATGGACGGTACGTACCGAGAATAATATTTTCGGTGGAGAATCGTTCTCCTGGAATACGCCGGGGTCGGCATGGTATGCACAGGCATTATGGGAGCATTACGCTTTTAACCAAGATAAAAAATACTTAAAAGACTTCGCATATCCGATTTTGAAGGAGATTGTAGAGTTTTGGGACGACCATTTAAAACGCCGTGAAGATGGTACCCTGGTAGCGCCAAACGGTTGGTCGCCAGAGCATGGCCCTACAGAGGACGGCGTAACCTACGATCAGCAGATTATCTATGATTTGTTTACCAACTATGTCGAGGCGGCGGATTCTTTGGGTATTGATAAAAGCTACCGTGACCGTGTATTTGATATGCGCGAGAGGCTGCTAAAAGCAAAAATTGGTAAATGGGGGCAGCTACAAGAGTGGGAAACGGATAGAGATGATCCTAAGGATACCCACCGTCACGTTTCGCATTTGTTTGCGTTACATCCAGGACGTGAGATCGGTGTAAATACTACGCCGGAATTGGCAAAGGCGGCACGCATTAGCTTGGAGGCCCGTGGCGATGAGTCTACAGGATGGTCGATGGCATGGAAAATGAACTTCTGGGCGAGGTTGCAGGATGGCAATCGTGCACACCGTATTGTAAATAATTTTATCTCTTTAGTCGGTGGCGAGGGTATTGATTATAATAATGGCGGCGGTATCTACGAAAACTTGCTATGTGCACACCCGCCATTCCAAATCGATGGTAACTTGGGTTATGTTGCCGGAGTTACGGAAATGTTATTGCAGAGCCAAGAAGGATTTTTGGACTTTTTACCCGCACTTCCGGATGCATGGCGCAAAGCCGGTCAGGTACAGGGGATACGTGCCCGGGGCAACTATACCTTAGACTTCAGCTGGAAAGATGGTCAAGTAACGGCATACCGTATTTATTCGCCGGTAGCGAAAACTGTAAAGGTGAAAATAAATGGAGAAATGAAAACCGTAAAGGCAATCGTTAAAAAATAAGGAAAACATATTTTTCCATACAAAAGCCGTACAGCTGAGGTCAATTTGACCGACAGCGTACGGCTTTTTATTGTGTTACTGCAGCTGCAAAATACCTGGCTCCGACTATAGGTTATTTGTTTCTAAAGCCTTATTAATAAAAGCAAGCTCATCACTACTTAAATTCACATCTATTGCTCTGGCATTTTCAACGGCCTGGGTAGCGTTTCTGGCACCGGCTAATACTACGGTGATAGCAGGTTGTAAACTAGTCCATCGTAATACCAACTGCGATAGGGTTGCATTTTTCTCCTTTGCCAAGGGCTCAATTGCCTGTAAAAATGCCTGTATGCGCTGGGCATCGAATTTCTGGAAGTATCCACTACGGTGGTCACCGTCCTGCAGTTTTACATCTTTAAAGTACTTGCCCGTTAATAAACCCCTTTCCATTGGGCTGTAAGCAATAATACTTAAATCATTTTCCACAGCATAAGGCACCAATTCTTTTTCAATATCACGGTTTAACATGCTATAAGGAACTTGGTTACTTACAATATTTAAAGTTTCCCGTGCTTCTTTAACCTGTGATGTGCTGTAATTACTTACCCCCGCAGTGCGGATTTTTCCTTGCTGTATTAACGTTTCCAAGGCCTCCATAGTTTCGCTTATCGGCGTCGTAGTATCCGGCCAGTGAATCTGCATTAAGTCGATATAATCTGTTCCCAAGCGTTTTAAGCTGTCTTCCACCTCCTTAATAACCGACTCTTTACCTGCATATTTGTAGATATCGATATCCTTGCCGCTGTTATCTTTGCTCTTCATGGCGAAATCCCCTCTAGGGCTTTCCAAATCCCAGCGCATACCAAATTTTGTTAAGATCTGCACCTTATCACGCTGTAGACCTTTAATCGCTTCACCAACGATCTCCTCGCTGGTCCCTTGACCATAAATAGGGGCCGTATCAATTGAGGTAACACCTTCATGATACGAAGCTATAATGGCATCTACCGCATCTTTACGGTCTGTTGAGCCCCACATCCATCCGCCGGCAGCCCAAGCGCCAAAGGTAATTACTGAAACGTCTAAATCTGTATTTCCTAATTTTCTAAATTCCATCGTTTTTAATGTTTAATTAATAACACAAAAAACGTCAAAATTGTTGGCTTGGATTTTTCTAAAAGCTTCAATTTTTATGACTTTTTGTTTCAGCTACAGCTACTTTGTCAGGCGGGTGTCTTTTCTATAATCAACGTAAATAAGGCACCATCGTTAAACCTTGGTTTTTTCTATCTATTAGAATAACAGGTTTTGCTTAAGGTAGACTACCGGGGAGCGTAGATGTCGATGCACAGGGGCAGAGGCAGGAGCAGGGATTGCAGTACAAAAAAAGTGGCCACACGATAAGAGGGCCACTTTTGACGATGTTTAGTTAAGCAAGAAAGGCTGTTTTTTTTGATATAGCCAACCATGAACTATACCATATAACCTAGCAGCGCGCCACTAAAATGGTAACGGCTGAATAGCCTTGTGTAAGGTTTTAAAGTCTTCAAAATCAGCGTAAGTATAGTCTGGGCATGCGCCGAATTTGGAAGTTATAAATGCCCCCAGGCAGATGGCCTGCAACATGGTTTCATGTACATCTTCGGTCTGAAATCTTTTCGATAAAAATCCAGCCAAGAACGAGTCGCCAGAGCCGACGGTATCGGCAACGGTAACCGGAACAGCAGGATAGCGGTACACCGCATCCCCTTTCGCATACAAAGCACCCTTGCTCCCTTTAGAGACAATAATCTCTTGAAGGTCAAAAATATCCTGTAAATAGCGTAGCGCATCCTTTTCCGTAGTATACTCTTTTCCGGTATACGAAAGGACAAGCTTAAGTTCGGCCTTATTAAATTTAGCAAGCTGTGTTTTGTGCAACAGCTCCTTAATGGTTTTAATATCCGAATGAGGGGGGCGTAAATTCACATCAAAAACATTAAAAGAACTGGCTTCCACCAGTTCGAATAATGTATTTTTGGACGCCGCCGCACGTGCAGCTAGCGACCCAAAAACAAATGCCTTCGTCTGTTGCAATAGTGCCTTATCCGTGTCTTTTAGCTCAATAAAATCCCAGGCCACCTGCTCCAAAATATCGTAATGCGCCTCATTATTTTCGTCGATATGTGCAATAACAGTACTCGTTGGGTGTAGGCTATCGACTTGGATATGTTGGGTAGATATACCCCAATTTTTAATCTTTTCTAATATTTCATGTCCCAAGCCATCCTTGCCCACGCTACTGATCATGGTTGCTTGCGTATGCATTTTATTAAGGTGGTAGGCCACATTA
Organism: Sphingobacterium sp. Mn56C; assembly: GCF_049319645.1. Classification (NCBI taxonomy): domain Bacteria; kingdom Pseudomonadati; phylum Bacteroidota; class Sphingobacteriia; order Sphingobacteriales; family Sphingobacteriaceae; genus Sphingobacterium; species Sphingobacterium sp. Mn56C. Next base: position 37,798 of record NZ_JBMOUC010000006.1, on the reverse strand, counting down.
AAGGGCGCCCCACCGGCTTGTTTATTATTTGGCGGGAATATATCCCATAGTACCTCCCCAAAGCAGGCTATTGAATTATCTTTAGCAGTCATAGCGACAAATTATACGCGATTTATAGGTAATAAAAATTTTAATAGGCTTAATTTACAATATCTTTTTCTCTTATTCTAGAGCCATAGAGTGCATAGTACAACATTAACAGTTCGCAAACAACGGTTAAGATCCAAGTCCAGCGCCATGTTCCCATGATATCCGCTAACCCACCTTGTATAAGGGTAAAAACAGCGCCCCCGAATACGGCGGAGATAAATACCCCCGAAGCTTTAGACGTATATTTGTTGAGCCCTTTAATCGATAACGAATAAATACAGCTCCACATCGATGAATGTAACAGTCCAATAGCCACCAGAAACCATAGGTTCTGTGTTATTATAGTGATTACAGCCAATATGGTAGCCATAATTGTGGTGACGGCAAGTTGCGTCCTTGCCGATATATGGCTAAAAAAGCTGGATACAAAACGGCCAACTAAAAAGCCCCCCCAATAGAGGGTAGATAGTAAGGCATGTATACCCAAATCCATGTTGCCAACAATAATATCTGTTTTGCCAAAGAAGGTAATAGGATGTCCTTTCTCCATTAATTCAAAAGCATACAGGTTAATATTGGCGCCGATAGCAACCTCGGTACCCACGTAGAAAAATATAGCGAGCACACCCAAAGCGAAGTGTCGAAACGACCAAATGCTGCGGGGTAATTTTTCACCATTTTCGGTACGTGTATGTGCAATATCAGGCAGCTGCAACCGTCGGGTAAGGAGCCATACCAGCACTACGCTTCCCATAATTGCAAAGAAGGGTAGAATAAGCTGGCTGATATGTATATTTTCTATGCTTAACCCATGAAATACAACGGCCGTAACAAAAAAAGGTGCCGATGTTGTTCCCAAAGAATTTATGGCCGTTGTAATATTTAAACGCTGCACAGGCTGTGTGCCCGCCAGGTCGTACGAGGCGACATAGGGGTTTACGACCACTTGGATTATCGCTGCGGCTGTACCCATGAGATAAGAGCCCGAAAGAAATACCAAAAAAGCATAAGGAATATGTGCGTCGGCTATTTTTACCTGCAAGTCGGCGGCAGCGCTGCCCATCCAGGCAGACAACAGGTACATGGCCAGACCAAAAATCATAAAAATAAGTCCACGCAAGATGGTTTTTTGGTAGCCAAATTTATTCACCCACTTACTTCCTAAGGTGCCATTTATAAGGTACCCTAAAAAGAAGAAGAACGACACCAGGGTGGTAAAAGTATTTTTAAGACTGCCTGCATTATGCAAAAAAGTAAATTGCAGCGGCGCCTGCAATTGTTCATTTACTGTCGTTAGAAAACCCACAATAAAGTAAATGAACGTCACGATTACAAGGGGCGTGATACGCTTCTGCTGCCCTGTCGAGGGTTGCTTTATGTTACTATTAACCTGCATACCTGTTTCAATTATCCCACTATTGTCTGTAATGTCTTCGCCATACCATACTGCTGCAGCTGAATTACGAAATAGCCGTATAGATTAACAAATGCTGCACTCTCGCTTAGGTTAACGCTTTTAAAAGGCGAAAACTGGAGAAAGTCTAGGGGGTCTTTCGAAGCAAGAATGGAGGCATCATCGCCATGTAACCAAGGTTCGGCAATGCTGTATTGCTGGCCCAAATCGTCTTTCGCTGCTACCAAGTAATGCCGATACGATGCAAATAGGAATGCCATACGGGTAAGGTCTTTACCATCACGCAGCATTTTTATAAGGTTAGGGATAATGTATACCGGGAACTTGGATATGCCATCGAAACATAAACGGCTCACTTGATCGCTTACCGAATGGTTGGCGAATCTTTCTATTAACGTTTGTTTGTATACTTCTAAGTCTGTATCTGCAGGAGCAGGAACGTAGGGAGTGATATCAATATCCATGAAGTTACGGATAAAGGTCCTCATGCTCCTGTCTTGCATCGCTTCATCCACTTTGCGATACCCTTTTAAAAATGAAGGATACGACAGTAGGGTATGGGATGCGTTTAAAAGACTTAATTTCATGTTTTCAAAGGCGGTAACATCGTTGGTAAACTGTACTCCAACGCGTTCTAAGGCAGGCCGTCCGGCAGCGAAATTATCCTCAATAACCCATTGGTGGAAATCCTCGCAATATACTGGAGCCTTATCATCCCAGCCTGAAGCTGCATTAAGTCGGGTGATATCTGCCGCTGTAGTCGCGGGCGTAATGCGGTCTACCATGCTGTTTGGGAAGGTAATAAACGTTTCTGCCCAGGCTGCTAAGGCAGGATCCTGCGCTGCAAGAAATGTTAGAAATGCTTTTTTTGCGGTATTACCGTTATGCTGCAGGTTATCGCAGGACAAAATGGTTAGGCCACCATGATTATACTTTCTCCGCAGACGAAGGCCTTCGGCGATAAAACCAAAGACCGTTTGTGGTGCAGATGGATTAGCGATATCCTGTTTTACTTTTTCGTCTGCCAGATTAAATTCGTTTGTCGTCTTATCTAAGTTATATCCCCCTTCGGTAATCGTTAGGGTAATAATTTTAATTGCTTTTTCGGCAATTTTCTGCACCACAGCTGCGGGCTCTTCCACGGCAGATATCAGTTCTTTTAAGGCGCTGATTTTGTGCACCTCATTGTTGCCATCGCGCCCACAGATGGTGAGGCTATACTGCAAATCTTGTGCCCGGAGGCTATCGACAATAGGTTTGTCTGTAGGTAGCATACTAATACCACAGATTCCCCAATTTAACTGATCGGTATGCGTTAAAAGGCTATTGATATAAAATTGTTGATGTGCACGGTGAAAATTTCCCACACCAATGTGCACGATACCAGCTGTTACTTCTTCTGGCTTATAATTGTATGATACCATAACTATTTTTTTTCTCTATATAAAGACGGTAAAAGAAGCGTAAGGTACTGCAATATTTTCAATATAACCTACTGATATACGTCAAATTAACAATGGGAACGTTCCCATTGTTATGTTGACGTTCCCACGGGTATTTGGGTGCTAAATGTTTTTATTACTTTTGTTTTTCATAATACGGTATACGGTTACTTTAGTTAGCGCTTACGATGAAACGGACAACAATAAAAGATCTTGCGAAATACTTGTCGCTATCTACATCGACAATATCGCGCGCCTTTATTCCTAACAGTAGAATCCATCCGGATACGAAAGAAAAAATAGTGCAGGCCGCAGCGAAGTTGGGCTATAAACCAGATCCTATAGCCTTAAATTTGCGTTATGGCGTAACGAAAACTATAGGTTTAATTGTGCCCGAGATGGTAACACCGTTTACGGCAACGGTATTGCAGGGAATAGAACGTGTTTTGCGCCCGCTGGGTTATCGTATTCTAATAAATGTTAGTGATGAGGACCCTGAAATGGAAAGACAGCATCTGCTGTTTTTGGAGGGCATGAAGGTGGATGGTATTCTTATAAATGCATGCCATGAAAGCCATAATCTGGACCTGTATAAAGATATTATGGATCGGGGAATGCCATTAGTTTTTTTTGATCGTAGGCCAAATCCAACTTTAACGGTGTCGCAAGTTGGGGTCAATGATGCGATAAAAGCGTCGCTGATGGTGGAGCATTTGATAGAAACCGGAAAAAAAAGAATTGTTTATCTGATGGGACCCGTGTCGATCCGAAATACCGTGGAGCGTGGCATCGGATACGAAAGAATTCTTAAAAAATATAATATGTATGCTCCGGAACTACTTGTAAAGCTGGAATCGCTGACCGTAGATGCCGGAAAGGAGGCTGTTCAAAAACTGTATGAACAGGGGATTAGCTTTGATGCTATATTTGCTTTTACCGATACTTTAGCAATAGGAGCTATGAATTATTTATTGCAGCAAGGCGTTAATATTCCTGCTGAAGTGGCGGTAGGTAGCTTTTCAGGAACGGTGTTATCGACAATGGTACACCCGCAGCTTACCACGGTAGAGCAGCCGCTATCGGATATGGGCCATGTTGCAGCAAACCTTTTACTGGAACAGATAAAAGATCCTAAGGCACCCTTACGTACGGAAGTGATGGACGCCATGGTGGTGCGCCGTGCATCGACTATGGTTTAATGCATCCTCTACCATTTTTCCATCTTTCCACGCGAAGTTTTAGGTATCGATGCTCACATTGACGTTTTAGGTGTAAGGCATATAATACCCGGGATATGGCCAAGGCAAATAAAACGATGATAATACAGTTTACATACATGCTATTCTGGATTTTGAAATTTCCCTAAAATAGGCTTTGGCAGGGCTTACTTCTTTTTAATTTATACCAACAAGGTATTAATTTATACGAAGCCAAGAAGCTGATAGTGTCAGCTACGTATAAAAAGGGAGACCTTTGGTCTAAAAATAAATGCCGATATGGTTTAGGCTCTTATTTTTGGAGATGGACTTTGTATAGCGCGCAGCTGCATTAATATTTGGCCTTTGTAAAACAGGAATAACCCATTCTTTTTAGGCTATATATCTGTTGCGCTACACACGAAAAATAGAATGATTAATTATGCCGTTTGATAAGGGGATTCGCGTTGCGGAAGAAAATATTTCAGGACAGGTGTGGTATGCGTTTTTAATATCACCGCAGTACCGTTGGACACGCCATCTTATCCTGCTTATTATGTTTGTATTGCTGGTATTAAACCCTGGAGATGGGCAGCGGGAGTACCCTATACATATCGATTGGATGGTGAAAATCGCTTTAACAACCTACCTTATAATTCAGATTTATATAAATATTTATTGGTTGGTGCCACGGTTTTTGTTGCAGGGGAGGTTTTATGTTTACCTATTAACTATGTTGGGGTTGGGGGTGTTAACCTTTGTTATTATTGTGGTTGTAGATGACGTATTGGACGCCTATAGGTATGTAGCGCAACGTGAAAGACCGGAAAACTTATTATCTACTTTATTGGAGTTTTTAATAGCTTATAATATTTTGTTGGCTTCATCGACGGCATATAAATTGTTTCAGCATTGGATACGTAATCTGGAATATTTTAACCGTATCCAAAAGGTAAACTACCAGCAGGAGTTGTCGTTGCTGAAGAGTCAAATAAATCCGCATTTCCTGTTTAACACGTTAAATAATGCGCACATACTGATACAGTCGGAGCCTACAAAGGCTTCTTCAATGATTTTAAACCTTTCGGATTTATTACGCTATCAGTTGTATGAATGTAGCTCGGATAAGGTTTTCTTGGCTTCAGATATCGCATTTATTGCTGATTTTCTGCAGTTGGAGTCTACACGTAGGGATGATTTTACGTTTAATATTGTACGCATGTCGACTTTTAGTGATGTAATGGTGGCTCCGATGTTGTTTATACCCTTTGTGGAAAATGCGGTAAAACATAATACGGATAATATGAAACCAACTTTTGTATGGGTGAGTTTTGAGGTTAAAAATGCTGTGCTGACTTTTGTGTGCTTAAACTCCAAAAAGCTGGATGGTATAGAAATGAAGCCTAAAAAAGATAGTGGCATAGGTCTTGCCAATATATCGAGACGCCTTGACCTGCTTTATCCGAATAAATATGACTTGCAAATTGAGGATCGCGGACAAACATTTTACGTAAAATTAGAACTGTATTTATGAATTGCATAATTGTAGACGATGAACCTATTGCCCGGCAGGGCATGGTCAACTTAATTCATACGGTTCCCGAACTAGAGATAAAGGGGGCTTTTAAAAATACCGTTGAAGCGCAATTATTTTTGTCGGATAATGTGGTGGATTTAATTTTTCTGGACATCGAATTGCCGGGAATGAACGGGTTAGATTTTGCCCGGTCTCTGCCACAGCAGGCATTGGTTATTTTTACAACGGCTTATGCGCAATATGCATTGGGCAGTTATGAGGTGGATGCTGTAGACTATTTGGTGAAGCCTATTCGGGAGGAGCGTTTCCGTAAAGCCGTGGATAAGGCATTGCAATACCATGCTTTTCTGATGGATACATATAAAAAAAGTGAGTACGATAGTGTGGCTGAAGAGTGTATTTTTATACGAGCGGACAGGAAGTTACATAAGGTGCTTTTTCGGGATATATTATACCTTGAAGGGATGAAAGATTATGTGGTCCTCTACCTGCAGTCGGGTACTAAGCTGGTTACGGCTATGAATTTAAAAACGGCACTTTCAAAATTGCCATCCTTATTATTTAAACGTACCAGCAAGTCTTTTGCGGTTAATTTAGGTCAGGTTACGGCGGTTTCCAACCATATTGTTTTCGTCAATGATATGGAGCTTCCTCTGGGGGTTATGTTTAAGGAGGAATTTTTGGCCGAGTACCTGAATAGCAACAGGTAGGGGTACCGGGCTTATATGTGTGTAGCTCTTGATCGTGGGGTTTGGTATAAAAAGATAGGGGGTTTGTACAAAAGAATATCTGCTGTTGTTTTGTTCCTGTATATTGTTCTGAATTAATTAAATATACATCATGCGCCTCTTAACTAAAATAATCCTCTTGATTGCAACGTTAATTATGCAGTTGATTATGGGCTATGCCTATGCGGCTAGGTTTAATCATACGAAGCTTATTGCTGCACAGGCAACTGCACTGCCGATATAAAAATCACGTTGGTAAGGCTCCTTTAGTTTTAATTGCTACGGGTAGCAGGGGCTGTGCTTACTATCTATTTGATTTATTCGTTTACTAAAATTTAATTGTACATGCTGAACAGGTTTAGGGGTAATGTTAAGGTTCTTAGTTTTTTATTTGGCATTTTGGTACTGCCTTTTGCAGTACAGGCACAGCATTGGGGTGGTGGTTATGGTCAGCGGCGGGGGCCCGTGTTCCATTTGGGGGTTATGGGGGGTGCAACATTGGCTCGTGCCACCGGGAATGAACGTGGAAATGAACGTTTATGGGGATGGCTGGTTGGGCCGTATGCATCTTTAGATTTTACCGAGAATTTAGGCTTGCAGGCGGAGGTTTTGTATAGCCGTAATAGGGTGTGGGTTGACAACGGGAATGAGGGGGCGCAGTCTAAAATTGGTGTTAAAAGCTGGGATTTCCCTCTATTATTACGGTATTCTGTTGCCGATTTTTTCACGCTACAGGCGGGGCCGCAGATACGCCGTAATGTTACTTCGGAAAGAAATCGGGAGTTGAATAATCAGCATATTCAGGTTCGGCATCAGGTATCGTATGTTATAGGTTTTGAGCTGGGGTCTAAACAGCGTGGAAAACGTGTTTTTGGCCGCTATAATTGGAATAATAAATACGATAATACGGCTGTGGATAAAACCGTTAAAATCAATCAATTTCAATTTGGTGTCTTATTTCCGTTGTTATAGCTGGGGATGCTTTTTCGTTTTTTACCACCAGGAGGTTTAGGAGGTTTAGGAGGTTTAGGAGATTTAGCGGCATTTACTCTGCTATACAGGCTTCAAGGGTGGCTTTAAACAATTGCATCGCTTTTTTTTCGTAGGCGTCTTTAATTTGGATAAGCATGGCCATTCTTTTCTGTGTGATATCGGCGATGGGTATGGTAACAAGGTCTTTATCTGATACTGAAGTTTGCACCAGTATACTATGCCAGTTTCCTGTTTTTACGAGCGTTAATGCCGTAGGGATATCGTTAATTTCCATGCTAAAAACTGGGTTTAAGGCTTTTTGGAGAAAAGCCTTACTTATCACATGGTCGGTACTGTAACCTTTTGTTGCCACCAATAGTGGCAATTTTTCCATCTCTTTTAGTGTTATTGTTTTCTTATTTGCATAGGGCGAATGTATGCTGCTTACCATGGCTAGGGGCGACTCGAACAGCGGCTGGTAGGCATAGATAGGGTTGTCTTGTACTTCATTGAATACCAGTACCATATCCATTTCCAGGTTTTCTAAGTTTTGCACCAACCGGTGGGAGGCTCCGAAGATGGCTTGGATACGTATATTCGGGTAGCGCTCGGCGAAAATTAACAAGGCCTTCGTGAAGATATGCTGTAGACCTAAGGTTACGCCTATGGTGAGCGTGCCTGTTTGTAGGTTATGCAGGTCCATCAGCATGGCTTTTCCTTCTTCTGCTTTTTTAATGCTCTGCTGTGCAAAAACCGCAAAACGCTCACCTGCTTCCGTCAGGCTTATTCTTTTTCCAATACGGTTGAATAATAAGGTGTCGAGCTCGGTTTCCAGCTGTTTAATCTGCTGTGATAAGGTGCTCTGGCTGATGTATAGTGCCTTTGCTGCTTCGGTAAAGTTGTTCAGTTCCTTTGCTTTGAGGAAATATTTAAGTTGCCTGAGTTCCATTTGTAAATCGTTTTTATCTATTAATGATATCGAAAAATAGCGTTTTGTAAATTTAACAATACTGCGCAGTTTTGTTGGTATAAAATGGGAAATGTAGAAAATATATCGGGCATGCGATTGGGACAATGGTGCAGCAGTATACTATTTGCCGCTGGGCAGATCTTGTTATGGGGAGGGTCTTACTTTTTATTATCGGTGCTATCGGCTCCTATACGATTAGAAATGGGCTGGAGTTACCAATTCGTTTATGGAGCGTTGTCAGTAGCGTTGATGGTATCTGGTTTTATATTGCCCCGCATAGGACGTATCATTCAGCAAGGTGTTTCCGGCGAGGGCTTCCTCCTTTTTGCCGGCTGGGTAATGGCCGTGGGCTTGTTTATGCTATCGTATGCAACCCATGCTTTTGGATTTTTATGTAGCTGGCTCATAATAGGTATAGCCATGGGAATGGGTTTATACGATACCCTATTTGCTTCGGTAGCGCAGCGCTATGGCGCGCTAACGACCAAGGCTATAGTATTTATTACCCTGCTATCCAGTTTGGCACCTACAATATCGTGGTATTTGTTATCTCAATTTTTAGCCTATTTTAGCTGGCGTGAGACCTGCCAATTATACGCCGTATTACTGCTGTTACTGGTAACGCCCATACATGCCTTGGCCTTTCGTTTTGCTGGCGATAGGGTAAGTAACGCGCCGCCAGATGAAGGCGATACGCCACAAGCCCCAGCTGCGGTGAAACCCTCGCATTTGCAACGCTTACTTACCAGCCATTTTGTATTAGGGTCGATGTTAAGCACTTTGATTGTGGTATATTTAATTGAAATTTTAACGCATCAAGGTATCACGATGTCGGCAGTAATTGGGATAGCTGCAATTTTGGGACCCAGTCAATCGGGGGCGCGTTTAATAGAACTCTGTTGGCGACGGATATCGCCGTTCCACCTATCGCAGGTGTCGGCAGCTTTATTAGTCGTAGCTGTAGGTTTGTTAGCGTTGGGGCCCGCATTTGCGCTTGTCGCAGTGCTATTGTTCGGAATAGGAAATGGGCAACGGTCGATTTTGCGGGGTACCTTACCCTATGCGATTTTCGGCCGGACAAATTACGCCTTATGGATCGGAAAGTTAGGGCGATGGCCTTTGATAATGCAAGGCATTACACCATTGGTGGGCGGTTATGTCGTCCAGTATTTTGGGATACCCTTGTTGCTGTACTGCGCCTTAGCCTTAGCATTGGGTAATGCGTGGGTAGTATGGAAAATACAGCACATATTTAAAAGAAGTAAATAAAAAAGTAATTTTTCAGTATGGATTTAGCATTTAGAATGGCCGAAGTTGCCGATGAAGCTGCAATATGGCAAATTTTACAAGGGGCAATACAGCGGCGTAAGGAAGATGGTAGCAACCAGTGGCAGGATGGATATCCCAACCCAACGGTTATACAGGCCGATGTCGAAAGAGGTATAGGTTATGTCCTAACCGATCAAGGATCGGTAATCGGTTATGCCGCTGTACTTATCGACGATGAACCCGCCTACGCGAATATTGAAGGTACCTGGCAGTGTTCAGAGGGTTTTGTGGTGGTGCATCGAGTAGCTATCGCTACAGCATACCTGGGAAAGGGGCTTGCGCAGCGCCTGTTGGAATTTGTGGAGCTATGGGCGCAGGAGCAGCAGGTTCCTAGCATGCGTATAGACACTAATTTTGATAATAAAGGGATGTTGCGAATCTTGGAAAAGTCTGGATACAACTACCGTGGGGAGGTATATTTTCGTGGTAAGCCAAGAAAAGCTTATGAAAAGGTTTTTGGAAAAGCCATAGATTAGCACAAAGGACCGGAAATTAAACCGGTCCTTTTTTGTGTAAATTCTACTTGAATATATTAACGGCAGGGTTTATTTCCGGCCGTTCTGTTTGGTGCCAATACGGGTAAGGAGCTTTCGTTTTGCTGGCCTCGTTTAAACGTTGCATCTGCTCCGCCGTCAGCCTCCAGCCAGCCGCCCCCAAGTTGTCCTGTAGCTGGGCTTCATCGCGTGCACCAATAATCAAAGAAGATACGGTAGGGCGTTGTAGCAGCCAGTTTAGTGCAATCTGTGGTATACTTTTTCCCGTTTCTGCGGCTATAGCCTCCAAGGTGTCGGTAATGCGGAAAAGCTTTTCCTTTTCGATGCTGTCTTCATGAACCGGACTTCCACCTTCGGCAACCCTTCCGGCCGTAGGCCAAGGTTTATTGCGGCCGAATTTACCACCCAAGCGACCGCCAGCCAAGGGCGACCAAACAATGGCGCCCACCTGTTGATCATCAGCAAGCGGCATTAATTCCCATTCGTAATCCCTATTGGTTAAGGCGTAATATACCTGATGGGCGATGTATTTGTTCCAGCCGTAACGCGCTGAAACAGCTAAAGATTTCATTAAATGCCAGCCCGAGAAATTAGAGCAGGCGATATACCGAATTTTTCCAGACTGTATTAAGTCATCCAATACACGCAAGGTTTCTTCCACTGGTGTCAACGCATCAAAGCCATGCATATGGTAGACATCGATATAGTCCGTTTCCATGCGCTTTAGGCTGCCTTCCACCTGCTGAAGAATACGATGGCGCGATGAACCTTGGTTGTTAGGCCCCTGTCCAAAGGGGAATGTTGCTTTCGTGGAGATAATTAAATCGTCTCTTTTCTTGCCGCGAATTGCCTGTCCTAAAATTTCCTCAGAAACGCCCTGTGAGTATATATCCGCCGTATCAAAAAAATTGACACCCGCATCCATACAAGCATCGATTATGCGTTTTGCATCCGCCACCTGAGTGCTTCCCCAGGCTTCAAACCCATGTACGCCACCAAAGGTTCCCGTTCCAAAACAAAGCTCTGAAACATATAACCCTGAATTTCCTAGTCTTTTGTATTCCATAGTATCGTATCTTTATTATACCCTTAATTTATAACGTATTGTATACAAACAAAGTTCTAATAAAAATAAAAACTTCGCTTTTCTATGGGATTCAATTTTTATGACTTTTTGTTTCACTGGGGTTTTCTCCGAAGTGGCTTTTGTACAATCGGGAGAAATGGGAAACATTTGCATAACCCAGCGTATAACAAACTTCAGCAATAGACAACTGTGTCGTAACAAATAATTCACGGGCTTTTTGGAGACGTTTTTCCTGTATCCATTTGGCCGGTGTGGTATGGAATATAGCTTCAAACTCGCGTCGGAAGCTTGACAGGCTGCGCCCCGAAATAAAAGCCAAATCGCTGATCGAATGCGGTTGCAGGTAATGCGCTTCCATGGTGGTAAGCAGGTCGGAAGGCTCATGCTGGTTCAAAGCCATGAGCTGCTGCATAAACTGTGGGTTGCTTTGCGATAAATCGTATAACAATTCTAGAATCTTTAACTTAAAAAGGCCTAACTTCACCTCCTCATTGTCGTCGAAGTAAGGTTTTAACGAAGTCAAGAACGACTGCAAACGTAAACCATAGGGGTATACGATGACATCCTGCACTTTATTTTGCGGCAATTTGTTGCCTTCAATTTCAAGAAGTTTTACAAAATCTATTAAGATATCTTTTTTCAGCGAGAAGGATACGCTCTCGTAAATATGTCTGTTATTGGGGTTTCCGGTTTTAATAAATTCGGTATAAGTACCCTTTTTTATCAGCATCATTTCGCCCGCTTGTACGGTATAACGGTTTTCACCAATCTGTACGATATGTGTGCCCTCGATAACAAAAAGCAGAAAGTGGTCTTTCAGCATTTTGAATTTATGGAAGGGTTCCGGGTGTTCCTGCCTACATATTTCTGTTGTAGCCATATTTTCAGCTTCCAGAATAATATGCTCACTAGGAAAGGGCTTTTTTTCGCCGGTCTGTTTATTTACACGCATGTATACTCTTTAAATAATTCCAAATGTAGTAAATACAACTTATTTTTTAGGATTATCGATCGGCGGGTTGCCAACAATTTAGGGTTTAGGTTGTTATAACAAATAAAAAGCTTATGAGTAAGAATGTTTCAGAACAGATGGTGGATATGTTGGTCGATGCGGGCATCAAGCGTATCTATGCCGTTACGGGAGATAGTCTCAATCATTTGAATGATGCGGTACGCCGGAATGGAAAAATTGAATGGATACATGTGCGCCATGAAGAGGTCGGCGCCTATGCTGCCGCAGCGGAAGCCGAGTTGGATGGCCTGGCATGTTGTGCCGGCAGCTGTGGCCCTGGCCATGTGCACCTTATAAATGGTGTTTATGATGCGCATCGTGCACATACCCCATTGTTGGTTATCGCGTCGACGATCAATACACCCGAATTTGGAACCGATTACTTCCAGGAAACCAATACCCTTAAACTTTTCGACGATTGTAGTGTATATAATCAAATGATTATGACGCCTCAGCAGGCACCACGGATGTTGCAGAATGCCATTCAGCATGCCATTAGTAAAAAGGGGGCTGCTGTTATTGGACTTCCCGGGGATGTATCGGAGCTTCCGGCGGAAGAAAATTTAACGTCAAGTCAGTTTTTTTTTACCAATCCTGTGATACGGCCGAATGACGAGGAGCTGCAACAGCTGGCGGATCTGATTAATACCAGCACAAAGATTACACTTTTTTGTGGTATAGGTGCCGAGAAGGCGCATAGCGAAGTTGTGCAGTTATCCAAATACCTACACGCCCCGGTGGGGTATACGTTCCGCGGAAAGATGGGTATACAGTATAATAACCCCAATGAAATTGGGATGACAGGCTTATTGGGGTTGCCATCGGCCTACCATAGTATGCACGAGTCTGATTTGGTGCTGCTATTGGGAACCGACTTTCCATATCAGGCATTTATGCCGACAAAAAATAAAATTGTGCAAATCGATACTGCCTCGGAGCGCTTAGGAAGGCGGTCGCAGCTGGAGTTGGGGCTTTGTGGTGATGTGCGCGATACTCTTCAGGCCTTAATTCCACTTTTGCGCCCGAAAACGGATGATAGCTTTTTACAAAGCCAGTTAAAGCTGTACGAGAAGGTTAAGGAAAACCTGAATGTGTATGTGAAGGATAGTGGAAAAGAAAAGAATATACAGCCTGAGTTTTTAACCGACACCCTCTGCAGGCAGGCTACTGACGATGCTATATTCACGGTAGATACAGGGATGTCTTGTGTTTGGGGTGCCCGTTTTATCCGTGCTACAGGTAAACGGCGTATGTTGGGGTCTTTCAATCATGGCTCAATGGCCAATGCGATGCCTATGGCGATAGGGGCGGCACTGGCGCATCCTGAAAGACAGGTTATTGCGTTATGTGGCGACGGTGGTCTATCCATGCTGATGGGCGATTTGGCGACTATACATCAGTACAATCTGCCGGTGAAGATTATTGTATTTAATAACCGAACTTTAGGGATGGTGCGGTTGGAAATGCAGGTTGCAGGGCTGCCCGACAACCAGACGGATATGATAAACCCCGATTTTGCTAAAATTGGTGAAGCCATGGGCATAACGAGTGAAAACATTGTCTTGCCGGAGGAAGTAGAACATGCCGTTCAGCGCGCCTTAGCGCACAATGGGCCCTACCTGTTAAATGTTTTTACCAACCCAAATGCTTTAGCCTTGCCGCCAAAGATTGAATTTAAGCAGGTGGTCGGCATGACAAAGGCTATGACAAAATTGATGTTGGGTGGAAAGATGGAGGAGGTATTTGATACGATAAAATCTAACTATAAACACCTCTTTTAAGGGTTAAGTTTTTCGCATTTAACCTGATAATTGTAAGAAAGCCGCTCGCTGCTGGGTATAGCAATGAGCGGCTTTTTTTTAAGTTGTTGCGTTCTAATGTTCTATTTTTCCATTTTAGGCAGAAAACTGGCTACCACACCAATCAACGGGAGGTAAGCGCAGATTTTAAAGACATATTCAATGCTGGTATGGTCGGCGAGATACCCTAATACTGCCGATCCTATTCCACCCATACCAAAGGCGAAACCAAAAAATAGTCCGGCAATCATGCCCACCTTACCGGGGATAAGATCGGTGGCATAAACGAGGATTGCCGAAAATGCCGACGAGATAATCAGACCGATTATAATGGCCAGTATGATGGTAAACTCGAGCCCTACATGCGGCAGTAATAGGGTAAACGGTGCTGCCCCTAAAATAGAAATCCATATAATTACTTTTCTACCATATCTATCGCCCAAGGGGCCTCCAAGAATGGTTCCGGCAGCTACTGAAGCCAGGAAAGCAAACAAATAAATCTGCGACTCTTGCACAGAAACCCCAAACTTATCTATTAAATAAAAGGTGAAATAACTTGTCATCGACGCCATGTAAAAATACTTCGAGAAGATTAATACCAATAATATTCCAATGGCAAAGGCGATCGTCTTTTTCGGTAATGCTTTATGCGTAGGCTGTGCCGATTGATCCAATGCTTTGGACGAATTTGATAGGGGTGCTTTTATCGGCTTGGGGATTATATTAGCGCCATACCATTTCCCGACAATCGTTAAAATAAATAGGGCCAGAACGGCCAAAATACCAAACCAGCTGATGTAGTTTTGCCCATGTGGAATAACAATTAACGCCGCCAGCAATGGGCCTATAGCACCTCCGGCATTGCCCCCAACCTGAAATATAGATTGTGCCAATCCTTTTTTTCCGCCCGATGCTAAATGCGCAACGCGGGAGGCTTCCGGGTGAAATATAGAAGAGCCCATACCAATTAAACTAACGGATGCCAAGATATAATAAAAATTGGAGGCAAAGGCGATGCATAACAGCCCTAATAAGGAGAATAACATGCCCAATGCTAAAGATTTCGGGTTCGGATTTTTGTCGGTATATAAGCCAACGAAGGGTTGCAGTATAGATGCCGTTAACTGGAATACCAGGGTAATTATTCCGATTTGCGTAAACGATAGGGCATAGTTTGTTTTTAATAGGGGATATACTGCTGGTATAACCGACTGTATAAGGTCGTTTAATAAATGCGAAAAACTTATCGCGAAAAGGATGGAGTATACCGTCTGGTTCGTCGATAAGCTGGCTGCTGGGGATTGATTTTTCATAGTTTTAAGTCATCAGGTCATCTGATGTTTTGAGTTAATTTTTTTTTAGTTTCCAATAATTTCCTTTAAGATATGTAAGGCTTCAGCCGATTTTTTAGCTTTAATGGCCTGCAAAAGGCTTTCATGCAGGTCTTGACTATCGGTGAAGCTAGCTGTATCCTTGTAGATATGATTAAAGAATTTAGCGATATGGTCCGATAGGGTTTTGTATAAGGCAAATAGAATTGTATTGCCCGAACTTTCTGCTAACATCGTATGGAATCTAATATCGGCATGGATAGATTCCTCAATATTACCAAGATGCGCATAGTGCTTACGCTCCTGCAGACTTTTGGCCATCTCCTTCAGGTGTTCATCCTTTCTGTTGTGTGCTGCTTTTTCGACAATTTTAAGCTCCAATAGCTGTCGCACCTCATGTATATCCGCAAAATCAGCACGTTCAATTTTAGCATCGAGATCCCTATTGCTCACATGGCTGATAACAAACGTTCCAAGCCCCTGTTGTACACTAACAAAGCCCTGTTGGGTTAAGTATTTTATCGCCTCGCGGATTGTAGAGCGGCCGACTTCAAACGTTGTCATCAATTCAGGTTCGGTGGGTAGTTTATCGTTCAATTTATACACACCACGCTCAATATTATGACGCAGATGCTCAGCGACCTCTTCTGCTAATGATTTTCTTTTGATTGGTTTCATGCTTTAATTCATCATATCATCTGACGACTTCAAATATACTACACTGCATTTGTTTTTCCTAAAGAAAGGATATTTTAATTTGTTTTTTTGGAAATTACTTGGAGCGGCTGAGGCCATTGTAGGTTAGATTCAAATGATCGAGGAGACAATGGAGGCTGGGCGCTATAAAAAACGGATATATGGAAAACTTGTTTTCCATATATCCGGTACAATATAAAAGCCTTTACTTAGGCGAATAGGCGATTAGCGATTAAGCGTTAAGGCTTTTAGCTACGACATCCCAATTTACAACCGACCACCAGTTTTTAATGTAATCTGGTCGTTTATTTTGGTATTGTAAGTAGTAAGCATGCTCCCAAACATCAAGACCTAAAATAGGTTTTCCTTTTTCAACTTGGTTGCCCATTAAAGGGTTATCCTGATTGGCGGTAGCAGTAATTTTAAGCTTACCATTCTGTACAATTAACCAAGCCCAGCCCGATCCAAACTGCGAAGCTGCGGCTTTTGCAAACTGCTCTTTAAACTGCTCAAAGCCCCCAAAGTCGCGGTCTATAGCCTTAGCTAAAGCCCCTGTCGGAGCGTTGTTTGCCTGTGGCTTGCGCATTACCTTCCAGAATAATGCATGGTTGTATGCACCGCCGGCATTATTACGAAGCTTAGCCGAATATTTATCGATTTGTGCAAAAAGCTCGTTTACATTTTTTACCTGCACCTTTTCCTGCTCCAAAGCCTCGTTAGCATTTTTTACATAGGCACCGTAGTGCAAGTCGTGGTGAATCTGCATGGTTTTAGCATCGATCACATCGACCAAGGCATCATATGCATACGGGAGAGGCTCTACCTCAAAACGTAAAGCCGCATTTTTACCCAAGTTAATATGTTCGAAAGCACTGCTCGAATTTGCCAAGGCCACACCTGCCGCTAACCCAAGGCTATTCTTTAAGAATTGTCTTCTATCTGCCATAGTAAGTTTTTTTTATTAATGTAACGCTAATTTAATTACAATCTTGTTTAGAAAGGCAAGATTATCAAAAAATTATCATTAGCGACCTGTGAAATTATGATGTTTTCGAGCTATAGGTCTTTATTTTACCTGAACAGGGAAGGTCAACAGCTCCTCGCTAGCAGGCTTACCATCTTTTAACAAGCGCACTTTTATATCCCAGTGCCCCTTCATACTAAAGTTTACCCTGCCCTCATAATGGCCATCACCAGTACTTTTGGCTGCTATATTCTTGTCAGATCCATGGCCCATATCCGGCATGAAAGGCTCCACTTCTATGCTATAGCCATCCACAATTGGGAAAGCATCCTTTTCGATTTTATGCAATACAAAATGAATAGGCTGCTCACCTACACTGGCCTGATCGGGCAGTAGGCAGCTTACAAAAACACGTCCATCAGCCTGTGTATTTGTCGCGAGGGTACGATCTACAGAAGCCTCTTTCACAGGCAAGGCTATCGATAGCGTATCGTTACTGTCCTTAAGCCCGCTGTTTGCCAGTTGTAACAACCAGCCCTTTCCCATATCACGGATATTAGGCATTATAAAAACAATATCCGCTTGATAAATGCCATTGCCTAAAGATTTTAGGGGATAGAAAGGGGCTCCATGCGCCATCATTCCCATATCCATTTTAACATCGTAATTCAAGGAGGTAAGTGCTGCAGGGTTACCCTCTTTATCGGTTAAGCGAATAAAAATGCTTTCAAATTTACTGGTCAAACTATCCTTGGCCCAAAGGCTGATATTTTTATCTTGAAAGACCGTATCCTGAATCTTCGTATAATCTGCAAAGTCCATAGCCTCTGCCGTAGTATGGCCAGCTGAAGACGTTGATGATGTTGGCGATGTTGGCGTTCCACAAGCTGCAGCCAGCATAAGTAATGCTGCAGCCAGAAGTTGAGGTACTACATTTATTTTCATGATTTTATTTTTTATTAAGCGTATTTATTTCTGCTGTAAAAGCTTGTTAATATCCTGTATAGCCTTATCCACCGATTCGACATCTGTGCCATCGTACACCGCGCGAACATGCCCCTGTCTGTCGACCAAGGTTAAGGCACCACTATGGTCGAAACCGCCGGGTAAATCCGGGTTTTCGGTAGCAAAAGAAAAATAACCATCCTTGCCGGCAATAGGGTAAATCTCCTCCTGCGGGCCATTTAAAAAGCGCCAATTCTGAGGTGCGCCAAGCTTTTCCGCATAATCTTTTAACACCTGTGGGGTATCGTATTTGGGGTCTATGCTGTGGGATAGAATAATAAAATTGGGCTCATCTTTAAAGTGCTGTGCTATGGCCAATACATTTTTGGATAATAGAGGGCAAATCGTAGGGCATCTTGTAAAAAAGAAGTCTGCCAAATAAATTTTGTTGTCGACTTCCTGGTTGCTGATCCAGTTACTGTCTTGATCCACAAAACGGAATTTTGGAATAACATGGTAAATGGTATCTTGGTATTCTTTACCATCCCTAATTATCGTTTGTGTTTCTCGCTCTCCCAATATCGGGAGTTCATTTTTTGAGGAGGTACTACTGTTGCAGGCTACCATAGCCGATAGCATAAAGCCCGCAACTAAACATTGCAGTGCAATTTTTCGTATGTTGGTAAACATAAATGTTGAAGTTTAATATGTAATGTACTAGCAAATATTGCCCTATTCCTGATGAAAGATGGTGCAATACGAAAGGCTGCAAAAGCAGCGATATGCATGTAAACGTACTAAACTACTGGAGGATGGAATATGCGCGCCGAGTGTGCAAAAGCATAATGGTTAATATATTTTGCCGACGGCTGTGGCAGGCGGTTTTCCAGCTGTGGCAGGCTGTAATCCCACCGCGGATGTTCTACCGGTAACGACAATACCAACGTTTCTTTTAATTTAAGGTCCGGGTTTTTCTGCTCTTGCTCTTGCTGTATATGGATTTTCTTTATTAAAATACAAGTCCCCTTACAGGTATTTACGATTTCATATTTTAAAATACACTCGTTGTGAGAATAGTAATCCTGATTATGGTAAAAACCCGCCACAACCCAAGCAATACCGAAGCTTTGTGCCAGTAAACATAACGCGAGTATAGTTACGATAAACCCTTTCATTTCCTGTCCAAAGGTAACCCATTTTGCGGGGAATGTCAAAATATAACATCGGTAAACCTACATTTTCCAATCTTATTAACCGCTTTTCAAGCTTTTGAACCATCGTAACACCGTTTCCACAGGATTTCCTTTTAAGGCATAACGAACAATAATAAAATTAAGTGGAAAGGCGATTAGAACCACAAATATAGGCGCAAAAAACTTGTTAACGCCAACATGTAAAAATATATTCAGCAAGATAAGTTCGTTACAGAGGTTTATCAAGTGTCCCGCTAAAAATTGCAGCGCTCTTTTTACCGACGGTTTAACCTGAAAGGTAAAATACGACGATAAAAAATAATTACATACAATACTTACCGAAAAGGCCAGGAGGTAGGCAATATTCGGGTTAAACGTTGCGCTCACCAGTGTGAGGTATATGACATAGTTTATTACTGTCGCTATACCACCGACACATATAAAACGGACAATAGAATAGCTGAAGATCTTCGCGAACAGCTGTTTTAGTTTATACATCAAATCCAAGGTATTTTTTAGTCGTTTGAAAGTCGCATCCTCTGTTTTTTAAGTCAACAATCAGACGTTCCAGTTTGTTTAACAACGTCGTTCCCGAGCAGTTGGCAATAAAACCAGGCACCCCAAACTCGCTATCCGCAAGCCTGTCTGAAAATTCCCATGGATGGAAATACAAGTTGAGGTGCCCATCTTTTTTCAGTGCCGTATAAGCCAGCTTTTTGTAGAAGTGAAAGCCCATGACATGAAAAGAAATCCAGAATAAGGGTATGCGCAAAGGCCAGGATACGGAGGTCGGGTACTGCAAGATGCTGCCCTCTTTAAATATGCTGCGTGGTTTTAGCAGGTTATTATACCGAAAAGGCACACAGGTTGGGTTCATCGACGAGTTATACAAATATCCGGCAGCAGCAAGCTCATCGGCAGAAATTTTTGCCAAACGTGGCGACCGATAGCCGATAACCGGTGTTCCGGTAATCGCTTCCAAGGCTATTTTTGATTTCGCCGGCATCAATTTGCTGCCAGGAGCATGATAGAAATCGTGCGAAGCAATTTCATGGCCTAAACTTAAAATACGTCTGACGATGCTGACCTTATGCTGTGCATAGTTTGCCGTAACATAAAAGGTCGCCTTAGCCTGATGTTTTTCCAACATCCTTAATAGCCCCTCCAATCCTTCCGTAGAAACGGAAAGCTGCTTTTCGAATGCTATTTCTAGCCCACGCTCGGTAGGGAAATCAAACTCTTCAACGTCAAAAGTAAGGTTTACGATCATCTTCGGGTTGCTATTTTAAAAAAGTTTAATGACTCACGAACTAGTACGGCCAACGACATTTTAGACATTACGACCTCTTCGCGAAGGTTCGTTTCAATATTGACAATATGGATATCTTTTTGACGCGCTGCCAATACGATAAATTCGGTGTCAAATAAAAAATCTTTAATACGTGTCTGTAGCATTATTTTTCGGGCCTTGGGCGAAAGCCCCTTCAATCCGCCCTGTGTATCGGTAAATTTTATCCCTAAAAATAAACGGTTCATCAGCTGTGAACCATGCGACATTAATTTGCGTAAAGGCTTTAGTTTAGAGTAATAACTGCTGTTGCGCACGGCAATAACAATATCCGTATCTGCAAAAGTTTTATCGATAACCTGACACATAGATTCCAAGGAGTAAGGCATATCTATATCCGTATAGAGGGTATAAGGCGCAGTCGATGCGGCAATACCAGCACGTACGGCTACCCCCTTGCCGCCATTTTTCTTATTGTCTACAATAAGTGTTCCCGGAATTGTTTGTTGCAGCTTTTTCTGCACTTGAGGGTCAAAATTGCACGTCGAGCCATCGTTGGAAACAATAAGTCTTAATTTTTTGTCTGGGTAGGCGGCCTTTAAATCAGAAAACCTACGGTCCAGTACCGCTATAAAATCCGCTTGCGGATTATAACATGGAAGTACAATATCCATGTCGTAGTATTGTTGCATGCGTGTAATAGTAATTAATATAATAGAGGACGATTTTCAGTAGGCGACAAGAAGGTTGTCCAAACCATTCTGAGCCAGATAATTAGAAAAGTCCACACATTCAGCCATAACGTATAACATATTATGTTCATAACAGGCTTGGGCACAAAAATATCAATTGGAACGATACAAAGGAAAAAGAATGCTGCCCAAAAGAGAATTTTGTCGATAAGCAGGGGAGTCGACCGACTCCAATACCACAACATGTAGCCAGCCAAGGCAATAACATACGTATGGCGCTCGGCAGCATCGCTAAATAAAATTGTCCAGCCCATAAGTACCGCCAGTGCCTGCGCACGGAAGGCCATGTTATTATATTTTTTGCGGTTTACGATCAGTAATATGGCTAAGATGCCTAAAGCACCAAGCTGTATGGTGCGGTAGTGCGGTAATAGAAACTCCGATAGGGGCGTGATATAATAAATAGAGTCGAAAACCTGTGTGCTATGGTGGCTAGAAAGGCTATACAACCACTCGCCATAATAGGGCAGAAACTCGGTGGTGGTTAGTTTTAATAAAGGCAGCAAAAATAAGAGCGCACCAGTAAGGAGCACATAACCCATATTTCTCCACAACTGCGGGTAGCACAGCAGTAAGCCCAATTGAAAAATACCATATACCTTAGTCGTTCCCGAAATCATAATCAATACTATGGCCCAAAAAAATTGCTTCCGTTCCATCAGGCTATATGCAAATAAAAAAATATAAGCCACGGTAACGTTGTATTGAAAAGACAGTAAACTTTGGCCTAATATTAAGAGCGTAAACAAAAACATATTGCACTTCTGCCGATCACTAAAGTTTGGCGGGAGTTTAAAAATGGCCAGGAAAAATAAACTGTAGTTAAAGATATTCCAGGCAAAGGGCCCCAACCATGCCGGAAGAAAAGCGAAGGGGCTAAACAACACCGAAAATATGGGGGTATATAAAAAGAAGCGTCCATGTGCCGTAACCCACTCATCGGTATACGGGCTTATACCCTTCCAAAAATCACGCGAGGAATCGGCAAAGACGATAAAATTTTGATGGCGGCCTTTCGAGAACTCTAAGAACGTCAATACTAAAGTAACCAATAAACCAAAATAATACAGGTACTTTGGGTTATAGCGTAGCGGTGCAAATGCGCGGATCTTCATAGCGTTAGATGTAATATTTTTTTAGTTAAATCTTTACTTGTCAGATTTTTAAGGTTTTTTAATTTTTTGGATCCGAACAATATAAAATCCAATCGCGGCAAAGGTACTAAAAGGAATTGCAATACATATTGGAACATAATAAAAACTATTTTACATGCAATGGCGAAGCTTAGTTTAGAGGCTGGTCTACGTAATTAATCGCTAAATCATCGTAGGGCTACACACCTCATTGGAATATGGAAAATTTGCAGCCCTTAAAAGCCGTCTATTCTCGTGTTTTGCTGTTTACAAGGTATGTACAGCAGTATGTTAGGGTGAAAAATTCGGACATAAGTAGTAGAAAATAAGGCTCGTTAGATTATGTAATGCATGCGCTGAGTAAACAGATAAAATGGACAGTTTCTTCGTTCGTTTAAAAGCAATAATATATAAGGTCATTAAAAATGCACCGGTTAAAAATGCAGGAACGTATCCGTTTATGTAGCTTCCTAGATGTAGAAATCCAAAAAGTAGTGCCGATAGTAGTACACTATATTTTTTTGGACATCGGTTTTTTGTTATTCTATAAACAATATCTTGGCAACAAATTGTTTCTGCCAGTGGCGATAGCACGACAAGCAACATAAATTGCTCTTTTAAGGTAAGAAAAGTATGTAGATTGCAATAGGGGGGATAAAAGTAAGCATAAAGCAGATTTGTAAAAAAACAAAGGAGGGCTGTTGAAAATATCAACGCATATAGCGGTATAGTATTTAGAACTTTCAGTATGTTAATCCTTATAATATACTTTTCCATATATAAAGAAACTTTTAGTTTATAGGTTTAAAGTTGAGGTGATGTATAATTTTACCATAGGCTTTTCTTCCATAAAATTCATAATCTGGTACGCTGTAGTTATATAATGATGCTACTCTTTTTTGGGGAATGATGCCCATAGAGTTTTTTAATTTTATCTTGTATGTTTTATGTTATGTATTTTCGGTACGTAGCCTAGTCTATGATTACATACTATATCTATAAACATACGCTTAGACTTCTACGACGAAACTATTGCTGTTCAATCTATAAAAAAAGTATTGGGAATAGCATAGGTATAATCTTTCCACCAAAGAATCCAAGGAAAAGTGCCTAGATGAGAAGTGCAGTGGTAGGGAGGCACTTCTACCCAGGGAGAAACAACGGTGTAAAGGCATTTTACCTTTCTATTGCTGCAGTAAGTAGAAAGCTGTTAGGCCTGTCGGTTTTTAATATTCGAAAGGAAAAGTTATTAAACACAGATTTATGCCAAAGACAAAAGAAGGCGTCTTTTGAACGCCCTCTTCTTAAAAGAACCTTATTCAGGTTTCATCATAGGTATGATTTGATTGATTCTATATTTCTCTTTACCTTTTTATACAACGAATCTGCATAGCCCGTCCGACATTAGGAAAACGTGGCTCTGGAATTGAATACGCAATTTCTCGTCGAGTACCGGTAAAGAACCATTCTTTATAAATGTTTTCTGTACTTCCCGTTACCATATAAGAAGCCTCCCTATCTTTTGTGCCAGTAACACTCGAATCGTCATTCGAATAATAGCCTGCCAGTACGATAAAGACATAATTATCCCTGGTAGCTCCAGGATGATTCGGACCATTGAATGTTGTAGGAGTGCCGAAGAACACACCAGTAGGGCTGGCAGAAGTTCCATCGTAATAATCCGTATATCTTTTTGGCGGTCTAGCCTCTGTACTGCTGATCAACCTTTTCACTTCCGCCTCCGTCGGCAGCCTCCAAGTGTTAAGCGGCTTTACGAGTCGACAAGGGTCACCTACATCACCATTTAGATGGTTTGCACCATAATTATTGCCATTCACAACTTTTGGCAGCGTACGTCCTGCGAACCAATAGTTTCCAATGCCGTTGATTCCGCTGAAGCCATACTGCTGCGTCCCTGGATTATACGTTAAGTTACCAATCGACCATGTTTCCCCGTCATACGGAATGCCCTCCCTATCGCCGAGGTTCAAGGTCAAATGATATTGAACACCCTGTCTTAACGTCAAGCCCTCCAACTCCACGTTTCCGGTAATACCATTAATTGTGACAGGGTCTAATTTAATCTTGCCATTATTAATGGTTTGAGGTACCGCAATTATGACCGGATCACTCTGCCAAATTTGGCCCGGTTGCATAGCCGAGAAGTTCAGCGCTCTCGCTGTTGGCACGCCAGCGAAAGCCACCACGCCAGTCGCCTCATTAAACGTATAGTTATTATAACTCGGTTCAATAGTGCCGCCACCGATAGCAGAAATAGTACGTCCATTGCCGGCATTAAATTCAACCGTTATTTCGGTCAGCAAATGCTTAAGCACAATATCTAAAACATTATCGGTTGCGGTAATGGTTTTATGAATCTCTTGGGCTAAAGGATCCCTATCAGGCCCTGTACCAGCGGGATTACCAAAAGCAGAAATAACAAATTTATAAGCGCCAGGGTCAAGTTCAAAGCTGTTGTTTTGACCAAATACACAAGGTATAGTTGCTAATAAATTACTATCCCCCTGTTTATAGACATAAATAGTATAATTGCCATAAAATGTGCTAATTACACCCGGTGTAACGGCTTTTGTTTGCGCTTTTTTAGCCGATCCACCTACTGCATCTTCCAAGAGCGCAGTACGCTCACTTAAAGTCGCCGTAATACGTAAGTCCTTACCAAAAGGTACGGTAACCTTTTGTATGGCCAATGCGGAGTTTTTTGTTTGTGGCGAGCCAGGAGCCAAGGTATTCGTAGAACTTCCTGTGGCTATACCGTTCATTTTAGCCGTTACTACAGTCTTTCCTTTACCCTGTTTTGCCGGGTCATTATCTTTCTGACACGAAGACAAGCAGACCGAGAGTGTCAAAAATAATAGATATAAGATTTTATAATTTGAATTTTTCATGCTGATATAGATGCGATGATACAACAGGTTTAGTTCCAGTAATTATTCCGTACATCATGGGTTTGCTCTTCCACCTCTTCCCAATGATGTTTAACGTCCGAGTCTATAGACTGTACCAGAGACCCTGCTACTATGCTTTGCTCAAGTTCTACCACCTGCACCGAAATAAGGGGTTTAACATACAGGCGTTGTCCGCTGCAATTCTTTGAGCTTGAAATTTTTGTTTTCATTTTATGGTAATTTTAAAAGGCCTAATCTTCAGGCGGCTAGTTTGCTGCTAATCAGTTTGTTGTTAAAGAATAGTGACGCGCACTTTCCGGGTAATCTTTTCTGATTATTCTGTAAATAAAAATCATTTTCTAGTGAATACAATGGTTTTAGCTGCCGAACAACATGTTTATGTTAGGGTTCTAATAGCAATTAGCATTAACATGTTAGGGGTAAAGAAGGCAGCAGCAGAACAGCTTTAGCACTTTCAATAAATAAGAAGCCATGCGGGAGGCGCCAAGTTGTAAGTCGTTAAAAAGGAGTCTATTGCGGAGGCAAGAGTGCCGGAAGATAAAATTACAGCATATCTTTTGCGGGAGTAAGGATTGTTGGATTCAAAGTACCAGCTAAAGCGCTAAGGGCTATGCGTGTGCCAGAATCCAATAATCCCGAAAGGTATGAATATGCCCTTAGGCAACGGTGCTGTTTATCGAAATATGTTCTTTTCAAACTCATCCACAGCCTGAGCCCGCAGCTGTTCAGCATGGATTAACAATTGATTAATTTCTTCTTTCAAGTTTTTATAGTTTTCTATTATTTGCTTCTGCAAAGCAAAGGGAGGAATAACAACCCGGTATTCTTTTATCATATGGGCATTAAGATTAGGCTGGTTATTCCCACTCGCCAATGCACGAAGTCTATGATATTCGCCTATTAAATAAATCCAAAGAAAATCGGTTAAAATTAAATCCGTTTTAATATTATACAGCACCGCACAAGCTTGATTTGTTGAAGCATCTATTCCTAATTTTGCAGTCCTTCCTCTCGTCAAGCCTTGGCCATACATGGCAATAATTAAACTCCCTTTAGGGAAAATTTTCGCCGTACTATTATCAATCGCCTCAGGCGTTATTTTTTCTGCTGTGTCGTAGATTACAGCATTCAACACCTCTGCAGTTTTTATCCAAGGAATACGTCCATTATAAAACTCTTTTTTATTTCTACTTGGCGTTCCACCACTACCCACATCACATAAATCACGTATGGGGAGTGTTTTATACGCGGTGTTTAGCACAACCCTAGCACTGCTATTTTTTTCAACGCCCCACACATCAAGGCTACTAAAATCGACAAATTTTAATAATCCAGTGCTCGTATAAGCGGTTAAGTCGTTAGAACGACAGCTTAAAATTGCAGGTATAAACTCCTGGACATCTCTTTCTAAAACTACCGCTTGCAGGCTCAAGGATTGTGCTTTTTCGATTTTACTGTAATAATTTGATACAATTATTTCTTGTTGCGTAATTGAAGGTAAGGGAATTTTTTGCGCTAAGAACAAATCCATGTCCATGCGTTGTCTATTTGTTGTTCCGCGGCTACAGCTCTGCACAAAGCCAATAAACGGTTCTGTAGTCGTTATTAAGAGCAAGAACCGAGGGTTTATTAGGGAGGTGTCCACATCAAACAATGGGAAATCATTCGTCACAATGGCATGATTAAGCTCTTCTGGAATTATGCCAAAAGCACCCTTACGTGCATCAATTTTAGAAACAATAAACTGCCCTGTTTTTGCCAGATATTGCTTTTTTGTGCCTATGTTCATCCCCATTTGGGTATCACGTAAAGACACCCCATTGTTGTTGATTCTAACAGTAACCCGTTTATACAGTGTAGCCTTATCAAGCGTGATCATACATTTATTGCGTATTAAAAAATCTCCGATTCGGCACAACGAGAGCCTATGCGAGTAGCTGACCACCGTATCGCATAAACCTTGCACACTCCAACGTGCTAATTTGGACGCATCGATAAAGGTTAAATATTTTTTTGCTAGTGTCTGCATTATAACGATGACTTAGAATAAAAAATCTCTGGGTCTGAAAGGACTCCATTCTGCATCGCTAATCGATATACCTCATCAGCCCTAATTTGATATTGAATACATCTATCTGATTTTCTCCATACCTGATTGTGGTCGTTATAATCCTTAAATTCCAAGGCTAGCGGTTGCAATTCATTTTCAATTTTTGCCCCCGTTGTACTAATACCCGCTTTAACAATTTTAGCAATAGGAACCTGGTAATTAAATTCTTTTTTTACGCCCGCTTTTACCTCAGCAGCAATGCTAGCCTCAATCTGTTTTAGCTGAGCACGAAGTTTAGTTTTTTCCTTACGATCCATAGCCTCCCTACCTTTCCATTTCAAGGAATCAAGAATAGGCTGTAAGTCCGATGCATACTTCCTGTTAACATCCTGGTGCAGCCTTACCTTTATTTTTTCATACGCTAAAGACTCCTCAACGGTAAATTTTTTAAAAAACAGCAAATTAGGTTTCACCGTTGCCCCACTTGCCATAAAAACATCCTTCGGAATAGAGACAATCAGTAAAATTTTAGCCCGACTTTCAACATAATCTCTGATTCTTTGCAAGTTAATATTATTTAAAACACCCTCCGGCAGCACAATCCCCATCCTTCCTCCAGGTTTTAGCAAGTTCAAACAACGCTCAATAAATAAAACCTCCGTTAGGGTGCTCATACTTCCAGTTTCATATAAGTCCAGTAACGGTCTACCAATATGATCATTGATTTGTTTTAAGGCATTATCATAGTCCTTACCGTAACGTTCCCGGTATTTTGCTATTCGATCCAAGTCCTTATACTTATCCGCTTCGGTAATCTTAAGCGATCTCTCGACACGACTTCCAAAAGGAGGGTTTGTAAGAATGATATCGAATCGATTTTCAAAAATTCCATTTACATTCAGCAAACCATCGTTATGGTGTACACCGCCATGTCCATCCCCGTGCATTATCATATTCATTTTTGCCGTGCGGCTCATCCTCGGGTTGGCATCCGTACCAAAAATACAGTCAAAGCTCAGTGCTCGGATTCTACTTTTGGGGTTATTGATATCCAGCTCCGTATTAAGCTTCGTAAAGAAATTAGTAACTTTTTTATCAATCTCTGCTTTTCTTTTTTCTGAAAGCTCGGCATACCTGGCATTGTAATAGGTTGCTTTTATTTCCGCTTTGGTTAGGTGAATGTCGTTTTCTATTTTTGCTCTGACATATTCAAAAGCCTTAATTAAAAAGCCCCCTGAACCACAGCAAGGATCGCAAATCGTTTCCCCCTCATGTGGGTCAAGCACTTCCACCATAAAATCGACCATGGATCTAGGCGTAAAAAATTGACCTAATTCCCCACGAAATGTCTTCCCTAAAAACTTCTCAAAGGCAATACCCTTAACATCATCCGAAGTAGTGGCAAGATTATACATTTCCAATTCCTTTACGATAGCTTCAAAGCTATTCTCTCTAACACGTATTAATTCATTTTTCTCAAATAAGTCATCGTCTACCCATTCCCTTTTTACTTTTTCGAAAAGCTCCTGGTAAAAAGGCAAATTCTTATGCAAAGGCAGTGTTACAAAATTTTGTTTTAAATCTAAATAGATCTTTTCGCTAAAAATATTGCCATCCATATTAGACCTTTCATACAAGGTTTTAACAAATAAAATTTTGCTTATTTCATCAAATGCAGCTTCTGGAGATAGTTTATCATTGTTCCTAATTATATTATGGCATTTGGTAAGCGTCCTACTAAAATCCTCGCGAGCAAATTCATTTGTTTGCCCCAGTAAAACGGCAACACTGTTGGCGTCCTGCGCTTGTTCATTCGTCGGTATATTTATTAATTCATTGGGCTGTCCTTTTTCCGATATTTTGAAAACTTTAGCATATATTTTAGTTTGCTTTGAGTTTGTAGCCACAAAAAACTCCGCTCCAATTTGTTTGGAAATATCAATTCCTATGAAATAATCCTCTGGTATAATGATGATGCTATCGGATTTACATTCAATACATATTAAAGGTTTTTCATTATCCATTCGGCTAGTTTCATTTTTCCATACGAGGATATCAAAATTTATCTTTTTGTCCGTTAAAGTCGAGTAGTCGTAATCTTGCGTCATTTGCTGAATTGTAAAGCCATACGTATTGACCAGTCTGCATATATAATTTTGACGTATTTCCTCCTCCGGACTTCTAGCTATCCAAACGTCGTTGCCTTTTAGTGGAGCTTTGATTTTATTCCCTTTTATCTCTATTTGCATCATTGTTCATTTATTTTAGGTTAATAGAATTGCTAAGATTAATATTTTATTGTGTTGTAAAAAGATGCTAACGTCTCCACGGATAGCACAACCCCGTTTATCTACCCCTGCAAAACCATGGTTTTATTGTTTTGTAGATGAAACGTTACACGAAGTGGGTAGTATTTTGTTGGTCTGCTAAAATTGCTGTAGGTCTAGGTGTAGGCTAGGGCTTAAGCGGCTATATATTAGGTAAATATATTATTTTTTTTGAATAATAGAAATCTTGAAGCCAGACAGGCGCTAAGGGAGGATAAAACTTGGAGAAGCTGATCTGAGGTTGTTGGCTGGATTTAAGTACTCTCAGCCTTTTGTAGGTTATAGCGTTTGTAAGATTGGGAAGTCGGCATTTGCGGGTGCCGGCGTATCGTGGTTTTCATTTTCTCGAAGGCAGTCGACGGTGGATAGCAGTTCTACGCCGAAATTAGAGTAAAAACCTGTTAAAAAATCCTTTGTTCTATTTGTTATATGTACGGAGACATGAGGTTTAAAACTCCATCAGTATGGAAATACATCCGACTATGGGCAGATAATTTAAAAGCTGCTGCGATCGCTCTAGCTAAGTCTTGAATTGTTATTTAGTGTGTTGGGTTAACTGTCCCTTATTTGAGCGTAGAAACCACAACAAAGCAAATATAAATTCATTGGAGTTTTTTTTTGTAGCCCAACCCGAACAAGTCTCAAAACACTTTTTGGAGGATTTGGAAAAAACATTAGATATTTCTGAGGGTCGTCGCTTTTAATTTGATTAGTTTGAATAGTTAAACTAAATCTTTTAATAGGAATAGTGCGTATTATTCATCCTGGACGCTATTAATTTACTTATACTCCATACTTTCAAAGTAAAGCTCAGGTAAGATTATTTTGATTTCCTGCGAAGTTCCTTCCTTAAGCCAGTACAAAATGAAATTCACATTTACACTTTTCAATGTATAGTGCTTTGACTCCATTTCCTCAATTTTCTTAATGAGTAGCTTTGAAAATTTCAACACAGATTGTCCATTTGAATTTAAGCATTCATCTCCTTTCACCAATAACTTATCGCCACTTACCAACTGTGAGATGAGGTACTGTTTTTTGATGAAATAGTCTAACCAGATATCCTTCAGTGTTGTATGTACAGCAATTTTATCCGGTGTGGCGTAAGTTTCAAAATTGTCGATTTGTTTAAGATTTTCCGCTGCTAAATAGTCGAGATAGCTTGCATTGAGGTGTACATTTAGATTCTGTTTTGCCCTTGTCATTGCTACATATAATTGACGCTTAGCTTCATCTGATGTTATATTAAAATTTTCAAGTAAAAGGAACACATTATCAAACTCTTTACCCTTAGCTTTATGAATAGTTGACACAAAAATTGTTTCGCCATTTTCATTATAAAAATCCTCTAGTTTAGATTCCCGGATCAAAACTTCTAAATCAGATTTATACTTTTTGTAAGGATTCGTGGTTTCAAAATCTTTGATAATGTTCAGGCATATCTCTAATTTATTACTGTTACGGTAAGCACGGATTAGTTCTCTTTTGGCATTGTCCCAAACCTCATCACTGATGGTGTAAATATCAGTCCCTAAATTTACTTTATCCAGTAGAAACCGGACTTCAACAAGATTATACAAACTAAAACCGTCATTAGATTGTATCAGTTTTGCATTAATACCATTCTTTAAAAGCAGGCCGGCAACTTTGATAGCCTCCTCGTTTGTTTTAGTGAGTACACACGTAGTTCCGAAAAGATCTGTGTTTGTTACATCAGTTACAAGCGGTGTAATCAGATTATTACTTTGATATCTAACAATCTTGATTTTTCCATTATCAGTTTGATTAGCAATAATTGGTGTTTCTTTTAACCTGTGAGGAATTTGTCGGACAAATTGATTTGAGAATGCAACCAAATTACTTTTACTACGGTAATTTACAACCAATTCGTGTTTTACAGCCTTGTTATCGTAAATAAACTGCTCAAGATATTTAGAACTCGCGCCCCTAAATTCATAAATATTTTGGTCATCATCTCCCACAGCAATAATTCTCATATCTTCATTCTGCTCCCTTAATGCGTTAATAAGAGCAAACTCATCTGCATTCATATCCTGAGCTTCGTCAATAACTAAGACGGTCTTTGTAATTTTGCTGGCCTCAACATCGCCATTTTTAATTCTTTCGACGGTAGTTTTCAAAATATCCGTCGATTTTTCTAAGGTGCCTACCTTACCCAAAAGATCAAAACAATACGAATGGAACGTTTTAATCTCAATAAAGTTCGCGGCATTGCCAATCAGCTTTATTAAACGCTTTTTAAATTCGGTAGCAGCAGCCCTTGAAAATGTCAGCATCAATAGCTGTTCATGTTTAACATCTTCCATCAACAGCAACGAAGCCAGTTTATGCACCAATACCTTAGTTTTTCCACTACCCGGACCTGCAGCAACAACAATATGCTGTGTTTCGTTATCATTAATAATTTTTAGCTGTGTAGGAGAGAGCTCACCGAATAGCTGTCTAAATTTTGCAGGAGTAATATTCCGCCTAATCTCATTTTGCCTGCTTCCTTTAAAATACTTGTTTAAGAAAGAACTATAATTGAGTTGGAAATAATCCTCCACAAATTGAAGTGCATTCCGGTAATCGGTAATCATTCTTTGCGCATATTCACCCACAATATGAATTTGCTGGATTTTACTTTCGTAAAACTGGCTGAGCTTCTGATAATCATCTTTCGTGTACTGCTTTTTATTATTTTGTTCGGTTCGCTCAATGGTTAAGCGATTATACACGACAAGAAAACCGCCTTCTATCTTTATGGCCTCAATTCGTGAAAGATAGAACAGCGTATCTTCAATATCATCAATAGTTATTTCTTTTTTAAAAAGACTGAAGCTATTATCATAAGCGGCTTTTAGCTCATGTACTGAAAACTCCACCAAAATCTCATCTTTATCTTGCTGATTTTTTGTGGCTTCAATACTGGTTTTATCATAAAAAAATTGAACGATAAATTTTGCAAGTTCATGCCGTTTTTCAAGTTTCTCTTTTAATTGCTCTTTATTTTGAAGACAGAGTATAGCAATATGATTTTTAGAATGTTCTACGTTTTTCCTCTTAATCCAGCTTTTAATAGACCAAAAGTTAATTACTGTTTTCAGTTTATTGGTATTCACACCATCACAGCCATTTTTTTCAGCCTCCTCGTTCAATTCTTTCAAATGAAAAATCCTTTCTTCTTCATTAAAAACCGGAAGTAAAAAATTCTCAATTTTACTGTACGTCTCTACAATAGAAAGAGATCGATTTTTATGGTCTACTTTCTTTATAAATGCAGTCAGATCCTTTGCGTCTGCCAGAATCTTCTCCTCACGCAGCAAGTTTATCACATTAATGACCTCTTCTTTTACAATACCCAGGTGATCACTAATATAATCTACCCTTGATTCGGCAGTTTCGTCATTGGTCTGCTTGCGGCTTTTAGTTGAAAAGAGTTTCTTTATGATACGTACGCCTTGCTCCTTTTGCTTTTCTTCAAATTTTTCGGAAGTGTTTATTTTATCAATCGCTTCCTGAGCATTTTTAGATAAAATACTGTTAGCAAATACCCTCGGCATGTTCTGTCCACGTTTAAGATATCCGGCATCTTCAAGAGCAGCAATTGCAGTAGTAACGCGTGTTTCTATTTCTACCACATTATCATCCCAACCAGCTTTGCGGGCAATTTCCAATGCTGAATTAGATACTTTAGCGCGGAATCTTGTAATATCTTTTATAGCTTTCCATACCTGTTGGATTTCTTTTATCGAAAGTTTAGTCTGGTTAAGCAAGATAAAGTGTTTACTGAGATCTTCTTCATTAAACAGTACAAAGCAATCAGCAGAAATATTTTCATCCCTGCCTGCACGCCCTGCCTCCTGCACGTAGTTTTCAAGTGAATCTGAGATTTCGTAATGAATGACCAAGCCCACATCTTTCTTGTCTACCCCCATACCAAAGGCCGAAGTCGCCACCATAATTTGCGTTTCACCATTTAAAAAGGTGTCCTGGTTTTCGGTCTTTTCCTGTTTATCCATTTTCCCGTGATAGGGTTTTACGCTAAAGCCGTCATTAGCTAATCTTTCAGCAAGCAGATAAGCTTTTCGGGTTCGGGATACATAAATAATAGTAGGGCAGTTTTTCTCTTCAATTAAATCCCGGACGGCTAAATATTTTTCTTCTTCATTTTGCTTTTCAAATACCTTGTATTGAAGATTAGTTCTTGACGCTTTTGAGGTGAAAACTTCAAGATTGAGCGATAACTTTTCGTTAAAATAATTGCGTATGTCCTCAATTACCTTCTGTTTGGCCGTTGCAGTAAAGCACGACACCGGGATACCGTCCTCAAGGTTTTTCTTTTCCTGAATCAGTTTTATAAAATCGCCAATATAGAGATAGTCGACCCTGAAGTCCTGTCCCCATGATGAAAAACAGTGCGCTTCATCAATCACAAAACGCGCAACTTTCCGGCCTAAAATCAGCTTTTCAATCGTTCTTGACCGTAGTGATTCAGGAGAAATGTACAAAATAGAAGCAGAACCATCTTCAATCCTTTCAAATGATTTGGCTCTTTCAATAGGGTCTAAAAGTCCGTTGATGGTAACGGCTTCGGTTATGCCATTCTTTTCGAGGTTGTCCACCTGGTCTTTCATTAACGATTGAAGTGGAGAAATTACGATAGTCAATCCTTTTGAATTTTCGGCACTCATAAGCGCCGGAACCTGAAATGTAATTGATTTTCCTCCACCTGTTGGGAAAACAGCCAGTAAAGACTTGTTATTAACGGCTGCCTTAACGGCTTTTTCCTGAAGCGGTTCGTTACCATAAGTCCGGTATGAATCGAAACCAAAGAATTTTTTTAATCCTTTGTAAATATCAAGGGTGTTATTACAGTAATGACAACCGGTTATGCAGGGTTTACTCCGTAACAATCGCATGATACGTTCCACCTCGGGATAGTTTTTAAGAACCCAGGGAGGTGTAATGGAGTGAACCGTTTTATGGGTTATAAATGAATTGATCAATGCCAGGCAATACGCCAGTTCAATAGGATGTTCAGCTATTATTTTGGTTAAATTTGCACCCTCACAAATTTCGTTACGGAACTTTAATCTAACCAGGGCTTCTGTATCAGTATTAATACTTCTGTAGTTTATAAACTTAAAGAATGTAGCAAATTCCTTTGTAAAATTTAAGAGAAGGTAGAAGATTTCTTTAAGTATTTCATCAATTTGCCAAAAAGCGGTAACCTCACTATGGAATAAATCCCGTGCCTTAATGGAATCGTTTAACGGGTTGTTTGTGTCTTCCGTTTGAAGTTTGTCGTCCTTCAATAAGGCATGGTAAGGTTTTGTCGGAAATAGTAGGGGAGATAAGTAAAGGGTATCAATTATGTTTGATGGGTTAATACCAGCATCGTAAATTGCCTTACCTATATATTTTATATCGTGATTTAATATGTTATGCCCGCACACATAATAATCGCCTTTGAGGAACTGGACAAGATCGCCTAAAGATCCTTTATGGAATTGACCGCCGTTTTGTTTAATTGCACCTATATCAAGTATTCTACCTGTGTTTGGTTCAATTTCGGTGTCAATAAATGAAATTAAACTGGTAATATTTTGTTCATCAATTAGCATTAAACTCAATAAAATTGCGGTTTGGCCTGTCTATCTTCTTATAAATTTAAAAATATTTAATAGTGAGTAGGATAGCATGCTAATTTAGCATTTAATTCTTAATTTAAAATATCTTTAAATTAAGTTGTTATAAACTGCTAACGCCAAAATCTTAAATTACAGAATTTTAATTAGATTGGTTAATTTATTATTCTCGAGGTATTCGCCTGATTACCTTGATATTGTTATTTCCTGTAATTTGCTGTTTTCTGCTGTGGATAAAAAAGTATTTACATCCCTCTCGGCTGTATAAAGTATCCCGATATCTTCAAATGGTTTTTTATCTTTTGTGCTTATTCAAAATGAACGGAGAGATCTGGTTTAAAACTCCTTCAGTATGGAAATCAATCCGACGATGAGCAGATAATTTAAAAGCTGATGCCATCGCTCTATCTGAGTCTTGAATTGTTATTTAGTGAGTTGGGTTAACTGTCCCTGATTTCAGCGTAAAAGGCACTATAAAGCAAAAAGCAACGCATTGGAGTTGTTTTTTTTGTAGCCCGTAGGGGAATATCTCCTTTGGTTTTTTTAGTCTCTTTATCAGTTGGTTATAAGTTTTGTTTTTCCAAAATCATCGAATAACGCACTGCTTTGATGTACGTTTTAGCTGCAATTGCTATTGGATAAATATAGTGATTTTTGTTAATATTTATTTTTGTAGAAACTCTGTTTGGATTAATTTTAAGGGTTTGAATTCCTCGACACTTGCAATAAACACTGATAGCAGTCGGTTAAAGCATAGGCGCCCAGTTTTACACCCAAAATCTAAAGTTGGGTGTTTTATTTTACAAAAAATCTAAAGGACTTGGAGTTGATTTTCGTTTAGGATATAAATAGTTTAACTCTATCTGTTGATTATTAACTAACTCATAAACTTTCTTGATTGCTCCTACTAAAGAGCGTTGATAAGATGCGCTAATGTTGTCTTGAAGTACTTTTTCATTAATAAAAGCCTCAATCTCTGCAAGAGGTATTTCATGGAGTATATGATATTTATTTATATGCTCTAAAAATAATTGGGCATAACCACAATATGACTTAATGGTATTATTGGCATATCGTTGCAGTTGCAATCAGTTATGTAAGGTTTTTAGTATTGTTTCGCTATCCATACTTAAATAAAATTAATTCAACTTATTTTATTTCGCTATCCACAAAAAACAACTTACTAAGTGTCTAATTTACAAAAAACTAATTATATTGATAGCAAATTTAACGAAATGTGCATATAGGTGTTGTTTTACGAAGCTACACCATGTTTGGTTTCGTGAAAAAACAATGTTAGTGGTAATTTTTGCGGACAGTATTAATTAATTTATATAAAACAAATAATAAGATAACTATGGCTACAACATATCATAACAATGGTAAAATAAAATGGAGTGACTCAGGAACTGCCTATCACGACAACGGGAAAATTGCTTATTCATCATCTGGAACAGCTTGTCATGACAATGGTAAGATTGCATATTCTTCATCAGGAACATTTTATGATGCGAATGGAAAAATTGTAAAGAAAGCAAGCTTTAGTTTTAGTTTGGGGAAGGGGATTGCTATTGAAGTAATTCCTAACATCAAGATTACTGTTTACGGTCGGAAAATCAATTAAATCAATAATAACCCAATAAGCGGAAAAATAAAGATGAATTCTAATAATTTCAAACCAGGCGACATTTTAAGAGCGAGACACCGAGAATTACGAAAAGGGCATCATCCGATTGTCTATATAAGTGGATACTCAGACTCTGAATTCGTTGGTGCTATGTTGACGCATTATGACGATACCACTCGTAATGTGAAAATGGATTCCGCCTTTTTTCAAAAAAAAGTTGGTTATGAGAATACATATATCGTGAAAGGAAAATTCATGAAGCCAGAAGAATGGGGACCGTTTACTAAAATTAACACGCTTACTAATGATGGATTAAGTTTTGTGAATGAAATCATTAAAGATAAGCCACTTGAGTTGTTTTCGACTTATTTTCGTAGAAATATAAAATGAAATAAAACTACCACTAACATCGTATTGGCGAAATGGCGGGTTAAGGGAAATATAGAAAGTTTGTGCATTTTTATCCGCAACAGCTTTTTATATTTCCTTTTTTCTTATTTTAGTAAATAAAAAAAGCTTTTGCTTTGCTTAGTGCAAAATTGAAAGTTTAGTCTTTCTAATCCGCCACTATCGCCAATACTTGGCCCGTTATGCGTCATTGCACCCAACCAACATCACAAATTAAAAATTATGGCATTAGATTTTTCCGAAATACTTGTTGTAGGTGTTTCTTCAAGAGCGTTATTTAATCTGGAAAAAGAAAACGAAATTTTTGAAAAAGAAAATATCGAAGGATTTCGAAAATATCAATTAGAACACGAAAATGAGTTATTAGAAAAAGGAACTGCATTTCCCTTAATTCAGGCATTATTAAAACTTAACGATTACGTAGATCCTAAAA
>NZ_JBMOUC010000005.1:0-238355 GCF_049319645.1 Sphingobacterium sp. Mn56C | reverse complement strand
GGACCGGTGTTTTAAAGAATGAAAAAGTATTTGTAGATTACATCTTTCAAGAGGGGGATTGTTGATAATAATCGTAACCTAATTGGTGGTAAGCAGATCTTGTATGGAGATAATGCCGCTAAGGGGGGTAGGTGGTTTGTTGAAAACAGGAAATGCTTTAGATAAAGGAGGCTTTACGGCAGTTGGTAGGGCACTGCAAAAACACGGAAGTAGAACTGGGAGCATTTTTCCAAAAGCTACAGGAAATGCAGCAGCGATAAATTCTCAAGGCGAAACGGTCTTAAATGGAATACTAACTAATCCTAATGCAACCAATGCTATAAGGCATCACGCAAGATTTGGGAATGTATTGGAATATAGAATTCCTGGAGGTCAAGGAGCAAGATTTAGTGGTGATGGTAAAACGTTTATTGGATTTTTAGAATAAAAATTATGAGCAAGTTTAATATAGAAATATCAAGTGTTCCTGATAGAGAAAATCTTGTAGCTGAAATTTGGTGCAATGAAATTTTAGTTGCGGAAATCAATCAAGAAACAGAAAAATTAGAAATAGAATTTTATCTAACTGAGAAGATAGTCTTTGAGTTGGATGATTTTTTTGAGACGTTGGAAAGAGCAAAAAGAAAAATAATAAAGGAATAATAGGGCTGCCGCTAAGGGGGGAAAGAGTTTATTAAGCGCAGGAGAATTGGCAAGAATAGAAAATGCTGCAACCCGTATAGGTAAGCCTATAAATGTGGTCGGCAGTAGGGCGAGTGGCACAGCTAAAGCTACTTCGGATTGGGATTATGTGATAGAAGGCTTGACCAATAAGCAGTGGAAGCAGATTAAGAACTCATTGCCAGGAGCGCCATCTAGAATTGATAATTTACCAAGGATGATAGATATCTTCAAGGGTCCTGTCGATCCAACTAAACCATTCATTACAATTTTTCCAAAATAAATATGGTGCTGCAAGATGAAATACTGGTGAATAAGTTTGGTCAGGGTTTGGCTAGCTATGAAGTTTTACTCAATAAATTTCAGGTGTTTGACCTGGTGCATAGGAATAAATTTTTAAATGACCTGCTCTTTTTGGTTTTACAATCAAAACCTACCGATGAAGACATTGGCGATGCGATACGTGAAAGTGGGCTAAAGCCAACATTTACGCCCTGCGTTCTTTTGCTCAAGGGGGTCGCTTATCATAATTTGAAAAAGATAGCAGAGCTACCAGTCGGAGAGCAGGAAAAGGTTATGAAATTGTTTTTAAGCTTATTTAGAGTTTCTTATCAGCGGAGGTTTAAATTAGAAAGGAACGATCCTAATAAATGGTGGTATTGGGATCTGTCTAAAGATGAGAATATCAAAAAAGTTCTAAATCAATTGTCTTAAATAACAAAAGCCCCGATTTTCGGGGCTTTTGCTTTTATAATGTAGCTGCATTTTTAGCAAAGAAATCTTTAATTTTTTTATTGGTTAGCATTTTATCAATCAGGCGGAAAATAGTTTGTCTGTCTTCTTCTTAAAGCTGTTGTATGAGCCTCATTTGCTCAACGGCTGTTTTATCCTCCATAATTACTTCTTTGAGCATCTTGCCGTCATAGTTAATAATCTGGTCGGTGGTTAGGTTAAAGAGCTGCGCCATTTTTTGGAGTTCATCCACGGTCAAACTTCTGGTTCCTTTCTCAATCTTGCTGTAGGCGGACTTATCAACACCGATAGGTAAGCCACCGTAGTATCCAAAATCTTAGCGAGTTTTTTGGCAGCTTCGATAGAAGGTGTCATTTCATCCCTTTCATATTTACCGATAGTGGTATGTGAAGTACCGAAAGCCTTTGCCAAATCTTTTTGGGAAAGGTCTTTTGCTTTTCTGCATTCCGTTAATCTTTTACCGAAACTGTCCATATCTACACCCGATTATGTGTTAATAAACCTGTTTTTTGAAGTATAACATCCAAGAAATTATACTTTTTTTATATAATGTAAGTAAACGTTGGTTAGGTGGTGTGCGTCTTCTTCCTGAACATCTTGGTAAAGTGGGTCTGATGGGTGCTGTTGCAGGTGGTATGCTACAGGGTGGAAGCAACTTGCTTCGCGGACGTAACTTTTGGACTGGTGTTTAAAAAAATGAAAAAGTATTTGTAGATTACATCTTTCAAGAGGGGATTGTTGATAATAATCGTAACCTTATTGGTGGTAAGCAGATCTTGTATGGAGATAATGCCGCTAAGACGAGTACTGCATTAGTAACAAAGTATCCAGCTGTAGCAGAGGTCGCAGGTACGGCGGAACGTACATTCTTAATGCCGGGTCAAGTAATAGATAGATATGGAGCAATGGGAGGCAAATGGTTTTCCACTCCTGGTACTTCGTATGGGGCAAGGTCTATTCCCCCAGGATTATCTCCTTATACACAATTTAAAGTTTTAAAGCCTTTTGAACTTCAAAAATCTTTGGCTTCGCCAGGAATGTTTAGTGGTCAAACAGGTTTTGGTATTCAATTTCAATCACCTGTGGGGGCAGACATACTGATTAGAAGGGGAATTATTACACGATTTTAAGCTATAACTATGACACTACAGGAATTATCTATAAAGTTAAAAGAATTGGGAGTGCCTGAGGATAGGTATTATTTACAGGGTCTTTATGGTTCAACCAGTGATGATGATAAACTTTCCCTAACGATTAGGAAGGGTATTTATTCTGTCGAATATGAAGTCTATTTTAAAGAGTGGGGAGAAAAGCATTCAACAAGGATATTTACCAATGAAGATGAGGCCTGTCAATATTTATATAAACGCCTTAAAGAAAATAAAGAGATAGAAGATAGGTATTCAAAATAACCAAAGCCCCGAGAAATCGGGGCTTTATTGCGTGCTTCCGCTTGAAAAGCAGCTTTCTTTTTTTCCTTTCTTTTGGGAAAATAATATTGAGGTGGTTGCGCAGCAGAATAAACCATATGAAAGACAAATGGTAGCGATTATTTTTTAACTTAGCCGAGTGGTTGGATAAGTTGGTTGGAAACTTGATTTTTTAGGTGTAAGGGAGGTAGTTGCCGCTAAGGGGGGAGGAAATACGTTAAGGCACTATACAACTGAAGCAGGGTATAAAGCAATTATGGAGTCAGGAGAATTATTTGCATCAACAGGAGTTAAGAATGCAAGGCACGGGGCAGGTCAATACTTCACAGATTTAACGAGTGGGTATACTTCGGGGCAAATTTCAAGACGCTTATTTGGTGTGCCGTGGAACTCTAAAAAGCTTACACATTTTATTGATGTAGATATGAGTGGGTTAAATGTAATTAAAAATGCTCCACATAATTTTCTGGTTCCTGGTACTAGTAGCTTGCCTTTAAATGGGCGAATAATTAATCACGGGACTTCGATTTTTAAATAAAGTTTATATGCAGGAATTATTTGTAAAGAAATATTGGGATGAAGAAAATATTTTATTTTATATTCATTTTCTGGATGGAGAAGCAGTTAGGCAAATAGAGGAAACCTCTAAAGGTAGAGTTCTACTGACGTCTGAGAACCCTCATAAAGGAGAATCAATGCTATATGACCAATCTTTGGATGAACTTGAATTAAATGACTCAGACTTTATAACAGAAGATGAATTTAATGAAATTTGGAATCAATAAAAATCAAAATGCTCCGATTTTTCGGGGCATTTTGATTTAAAAATCTTTGTAATTTTCAACAACAAATAAATCAATATTGGGATAGTCTTTGGCTACTATATTAATTAAAGATTTTACATCATTCCAATTTAATCCACCTAATCCAGCCCCAATTTTGGGTAATGCAATTTTGAGAATATTATTTTGTTGTGCATAAGAAAGCATTTTGATTAGAGAGCTTTCTATTGCGTTAATGTCAGCTTTAGTTCTCCAAGTTATTTGAGATCCAAGATTAAATATTGTTCCATTGCCATAATCATAAGTGTATATATCACCTAATGAGAATAGCTCTTCTTTGCATAATCTTTTATATTCAATATACATTTTGGGAAACTTGTTTTTAAATTGTAAGGCAATACCTTTTCCCATTGCACCAGCGCAATTGCATCCGTGGGCATAATTAGAAATGCCTTGTAAATTGAAAATGTTTCCAAACTCAATGTATGTTACCATTTAAAGTACGTTATTTATTAAAGGCTTTTTTCGTTTTATAGTTTTGTATAACGTTATCAATAAGGAAGAACAGGTGCTTTTTGGTATCCTCGTCCAGTTTTTCAATATCCTCGATACGTTTTAGCAGATCCTTGTCCAGGGCGGCCAGCTCTCCTTCACCGATCAGAAAATCCACACTTACATTAAAGACCTTCGCCAGTTTTATCAATACCTCAATGGAAGGCGTATTGGTGTTCCGTTCATAGTTGCCGATAATGGTACGGGACACTCCGGCCTTTTTTGCCAGTTCATCCTGTGAAAGGTTCTGCTGCTTTCTAAGCTGTGTTATACGCTCTCCAATGTTCAACATAATTGCCTAAAGTCAATTGATTTTACTGTAATGATGCAAATTTAGTCAAAATAAGTTGGCAAAAGAAATAGATATTTGTTGTTTAAGTGAAAAGAGATGTGTACATTTTCCAAACAAGTTTGACAAAAAAATATTTTTTTAGGGCAAAGAAAAATAACAAACAGGTCAAGGTACAGGCGAAGTACCGCCCCAGTCAGAGCCGTTGTATGGGAGCAACCGGAAAGAATGTGCCTTGGCTGAACCTTAGCGGGATATGGTTGGAAGAAGCAGGCTTTAATATTGGCGATTTGGTGCGTGTAGTGAGCCGTTCGGGTCTGTTGCTGATAGAACGCATTGAGTTCAGCGAAGAAGAAAAAGAGCAGGAAGCATACAAGGCCGCCCTGCAGGAAGTAAAGCAAACCCTTAAAAAGCTTGCCCAATGAAACAACCGGATACACAAGAGCTCAACAGGCATATCGGGCAACTGTTCAGCGAGAGCCTGAAGGTAAGCAGCCCCGTACAGATGCTGCATACCATACGGGAAAAGATGAACGCCAGAGGCTACCAGTACTTTGATAAGGAAGATATTCTAAACGAGCTCGGCCAGCTTCAACGGATAATGGGAGCGCTGAACAGTGAAATGCTCCACATCTATGAACTGTTAAAGAAGTAAATCGAATGGAGATAAAAGAGATTAAAGCACAGTTGAGCATACTAACGGTATTGGAGCATTACGGTATCAGGATAAACCGTAACAAAATGGTATGCTGTCCTTTCCACGATGATAAGAACCCGAGTATGCAGGTGTACCCGGACACGAACACTGTTTTTTGCTTTAGCGGTAACTGTTCCAGGAATGGCAAGCCAATAGACACGATACAGTTCATACAGGACAAAGAAAACATTACCAAACACGAAGCCATACTAAAAGCCAAAAGCCTGATAGGAATACTAACACAGCAAGCAGCACCCAAGCCCATCATACAACCCGAAAACCTGAATGAAATCTTTGCCAAATTAAAGCAGAGCTTTTACAGCAGCAGTAAATCAAGAGCCTACGCAGAGAGCCGAAATATTTACACCGCCAGATTAGAAGCGGGCTATAACAACGCCACACATTACAGCAAGCTGAAAAACTGCATCGTCTTTCCACTCAAAGACAAGCAAAACAACATCGTCAGTTTTTACGGCAGGAACATAGAGAGCAAGGGCAAGGACGACAGGCATTTTTATACAGCCAACAGGAAAGGACTTTATCCGAACTATCCGACATCAGAAACGGAAACTTTAATCCTAACCGAAAGCATTATAGACGCAGCCACGATACAGCTTTACACCACTTACAAAGCATTGTCATTGTTCGGAACAAACGTACTGAACGAAGAACACAAAGAAGCGTTGCAGGGCTTACCGAACCTGAAAGAAATCATTATGTTTTTGAATGGCGATGAAGCGGGCAGGGAATGGACAGCAAAGCACAGCGAAACCTTACACGAGCTTTTACCCAACGTAATTATATCAACCGTTACAACGCCAGACGATGAAGATATAAACTCACTCATACAAGGACACGAAGCGGAAATATTACAGCACCTGATCAATGAAAGAACAATCCTTTTTTCTTCAAATGGCGGTGAGCCACCGCAGGCAATTATTTTTTCAAATGAAGAAAAAAAGCAAGAGCCTGAAACCTCAATCATACCAACGATTACAACGGTTGGCAAACTCAATACTTCCAATCCTGATTACCTGTCATTCGTTTACGAGAACCTACTTTTTAGCATTGTTGGCGGCATTG
Source organism: Sphingobacterium sp. Mn56C (assembly GCF_049319645.1). Taxonomy (NCBI): domain Bacteria; kingdom Pseudomonadati; phylum Bacteroidota; class Sphingobacteriia; order Sphingobacteriales; family Sphingobacteriaceae; genus Sphingobacterium; species Sphingobacterium sp. Mn56C. The sequence continues at coordinate 232,109 of NZ_JBMOUC010000005.1, read as the reverse complement.
CCTTGTATCCTTTGGATAAGCTGAAAATCACGCTAAAAATACAGGTCGCCAAAAGCCAAAACCCATTGCACACGATACGCCAGAGCAACCTTGATTTATACAGCGAAGAACAGGCGGAAAAATTTATCCGCAGGGCATCGGAAAAATTAGAAACAGGCAGCAAACAAATAAGCTACGCCATTGCGGAACTGATAACGCTTTTGGAAGATTACAGAAATGCCAGGATAGTAGAACAGAAACCCAAAGCGGAAAAGCCCAAGGTATTAACCGAGTTCAGAAAACAGGAATTACAAAAGCTGTTACAAAACAAGAACCTTTACAAGAAGCTGAACGAATTAATAGGCAAAACAGGCGTAATAGGCGAAGCAAAGAACAGGCTCATCATGTGGACGGTGTTCACATCAAGGCTAACCGACCATCCTTTACACATTATATGCTTGGGAGCAAGCGGAACAGGCAAGACGTATTTACAGGAAAAAATATCGGAACTGATACCCAAGCAGCACAAAGTAAGTTTTACCGCCAGCACCGAAAACGCATTGTACTACGTTGGCAAAACCGACCTTAAAAACAAACTGATACTTATTGAAGATATGGACGGAGCAAACAGCGTACTGTATGTATTGCGTGAGCTGCAAAGCAAAGGTTATGTAAGCAAAATCGTACCGATGAAAGACAGCAAAGGCAATATGAAAACGATACTCTTAGAAGTGGAAGGACCTATTTGCTTAAGCGGCACGACCACCAAAGAACGCATCTATGAAGATAACGCCAACCGTTGTTTACTGATATACTTGGACAACAGCGATACACAACAACAAAGCATAATGCAATATCAAAGGTTATTGAGTGCAGGAAAAATCAACAAAGCGGAAGAAGAAAGCACAAAGGAACTGTTACAGGACTTGCAGTTAATGCTTAGAAAAATCAACGTGGTCAATCCCTTTGCCGATAAGCTGATAATCCCCGAAAGTGTATTTAAACCGCTTAGAACGAATGCCCATTACCTGCAATTTATAGAAGCGATAACCTTTGTACACCAATACCAAAGGGAAGTAAAGAAAGACGAGCAAGGCAACCCATTTATAGAAACCACATTGGAAGATATAGCCTTAGCCAATGAATTACTGAAGGAGGTTTTATTGGCAAAGAGTGATGAGCTGACAAAGGCTTGCAGGGACTTTTTGGAAACGCTGAAAGCCTTACTGCAAAAGGAAAAGAAGCACAGCTTTTACCGAAGTGATATAAGGCAATGGCTACGGATAAACCCCGATAATCTACGTTATTACTTATCCCAACTCAACAAATACGGCTACATCAGGATAGTAGGCGGTAACAAATACAAAACAGGCTTTGAGTATGAAATTACCCACAGGGAAGAATACACCAAATTAAGCAATAGCGTACAAACGGCATTGGACAAGGCTTTGGAGCAGTTGCGAATGTTGCGAACAGTTGCGAATGAAGCGGGTTAGCAACTCAAATCATTGATAATAAGAATGTTTAATCCAGTTGCGAATAAAAATAAAAATGGAAGTAAGCGGACAACATATTTTAACCCCGACCCCTTATAAAACCTATCAAAGCGAGTTTGTAAAATGGCTGCAAAGGTTGGGTTATGCAATGACCACGATAGCAGGCTACGAAAGGCAGTTGCAGACGTTTTTTGAGTGGTTAAATGCAAATCATATCCACGAACTAAGCGAAGTCAATACAACGACATTGGAAGCCTATAATCAATACTTGCATCAAAGGAAGAACCGGCAAAAGGCAGGCGGTTTAAGCAGTTGCTACATACAAAGCCATATCAATGTAATCAGGCTTTTAAGCCAATACTTAGAGCTGACAGGCGAGCAGAAACTATTTACGGGCAATATCTATGCAGAACCGGGAGCAACGACAGAAAGAAACATCTTGACACAAAGCGAAATAAAGCAGCTTTACAACGCCACCGATGAAACACCCAACGGACTAAGGGATAAAGCAATATTAAGCCTGTATTACGGTTGCGGCTTGCGTTACAGCGAAGGGATAAGAGTAGAGAAAAAACACATTGATTACAATAAGCAATTACTGTATGTAGTACCGAGCAAGAATTACCAAAGCCGATTTATACCGATAAACGAAAGGATAATAAAAGACTTACAGGATTATGAAGTGTACGGCAAACCCTATTTTGAAAAGCCTTACAGCCGATATTTTTTGCTGAACCTGAAAGGCAATCCACCGAGCAGCGATTTATTGGGAAAACGTTTAAAATACTTGCTGAACAAAGCAGCGATACAGAAACACATCTGTTTACACGGCTTACGGCACAGCATAGCGACACACCTTTTACAGCAGGGAATGCCGTTGGAGCAAATCAGCAAATTTTTAGGGCATCGCAGCTTAGACAGCACACAGATTTATACAAGAATATTGGAAGAGCTGAACCCATAAAACTTTTTTCTTCAAATGAAAAATCATCTGAATAATGAACGACTTTACAACATACCTGATCAAAAACCGCTTTGTAGAAAAAACAAGGCAAAGAATGTTGTACTGTACGAACCATTATTTACAATGGCTTGCGGAAAAAAACATTACCATACAGGAAGCAGCTTACAAAGACCTGTTGAACTACATCGGGCATTTACAGGAAAGCAAAAGCAAGCAGGTAACAAACGAACATCTAAGAGCCGTCAGCCATTACAACAGGTTTATGCAAATCCCCGACATTGCGTACCAGGTCAGAGTAAGGGGTATAGAAAAGCAGCAGAATGTAATGTTCAGTGAAGAAGAACTAAGCCGTATTTACGACAGCTACGAACCCAAAGCAAAGAAAGGCTTTTGGCGGTACAGCGATAAAATATTATTGGGCTTTACGATTTATCAGGCATTGGACGAAAGAGATATTGAACGCATAGAGTTGGAACATTTACAGCTTGAAAAAGGCGAAATCTATATCCCTTCAGGGCAAAGACGGAAACAGTCCAGAACCTTGAAATTAGAAGCACATCAAATCTTACAGTTACATCACTACATCGAAAACCACAGGGACAAAACAACGGAAAAACTAATCAGTCCGCAGGCTGCCAAGTTCGATAATCTTCACGACCAAATCACGAACCTGAACCGACAAATAAGGCAGTTGGGAACGGAAACAGGTTACAACATCGTAAAGCTGAACCAACTCAGGCAATCGAGAATAACGCTTTGGATAAAGCAGTACGGACTACGCAAAACGCAATACTTAGCGGGCTTTAAAAGAGTAGAAAATGTAGAACGGTACAGGCAGCAGGACAGCGAAGACCTGAAACAATATGTATTGCAGTTCCATCCGTTGCAATAGGAAAGCCACCGCACCAATCCACGCCCATTGCCCACGCTTCGGCACTCCGCTGAACTGCGTGCCCCCAAACGCAGGAAAAGCGGTGTTCCTCCTTCTGTCGTCAGCAAAGCAGGCCGCCAAGCCGTCAAGGCATCCCGATTATGGAATGTTTGTTTTTCAGCGGTATATCGGGAAGCCTTGACGCCCTTCGGGTCTCCGCTAAAGCTCCGAGCTTGTCATCCTGCTTGCGGTTCCTCTGTCAGTCGTCACGGCAGGCTGCTTTGTCCGCTTTTGCCGCTTTACTTTGTTACGTTCGTTCCTCACTCACTTCGTTCAGCCGCAACACGTCCACCGCCTGCCCTAATTTTGCTCGCCTGCGGGTCGCATCGGGCTTCGGCTTGACCTTGTTTGTGTTGCCGCCGCTCCGCTCCGGCGAAGAATAAGGAAAGCCTTGTGTAGTTCAGTTCCACTCCGGGTTTTTGTTTGTAATGAAAATTACAAAAACCCTGCGTTCCACTTCCTACAGAGCTGCAAGCCGCCTTGTCAGGCTCTCCCTTGCAGCCCCCTTGCTCCACTCGCAGTGCGGCTCGCAGGCCTTCGTTCGTTCCTCTCTCCGGCCGGCTTGTCCGTCAGCCATTACGCTACGCTCCACAGCTTCCGTCCAGCCGTTTAGCTCAAGGCTGTTTTTCCTTGCGTTTGGGGGCAACTGCCGCCCTTCGGTTGGCTGCTCATTTTTTATATTGCCTTGTCCGCTCCGCTACCAAGCCAACATAAAAAATCGAGCCTTGTTTTTTCTTCACCTGAAAAATCAGTTGAAAGAAAAAGCCAATCCGATTATTAATAGTAAATTAGCAGCGTGAAAAAGTGGCTGTACCTCATATCGTTGATGCTGTTTTTTGTGGCGAATACAAATGCTGCGAACAGTGATTTTTTTGGTGCAAGGGAAGTAGTTGCCGCTAAGACGAGTACTTCGTTAGGGGCAGGTCGTACAGGCGTTAAACAATGGCTTCAAAATGCAGGTAATTTAGAAAGGGGTCAGCTAATTAAGGATATAGAGGGTGCAGGATTTAAGAAAGTGTTTGACGGAAAGGGAATGATGCACTTTGAACGTGGTGGTATGAAAATTAGATTAGACCCGCCACAACCAGGAACGCCATTTAATCATATGCACTTAAATTACGGAGGAAACAAAAGTGCCTATGATATTTTTCTAAATCCAGTGAACTATAAGAGCCCCGCAGCTCATATTCCAATCAGATAAACGAGTATTAATATGGAAAAGAAATTAGAATATTCGTTTGATGATGAAGTAGCAAATAAATTTTGCTATGATATGGATAACGATAAAATTGAAATCCATTTTGGAGGATATTATGATACTTTAAGCAGTCAGTATATTGATAAGCCTTGTATATGGACTATTGAGAATTGGACTGATGCAAAAAGCAAACTCAGCTCAGAGAGTGCTTATACTGATTTAGAAAAACATTTAGGTATAATAAGTATGGTTCTATCATCAGAAATAAATGATACCAATTTAGAGCTAACTGTCAATACAACTGATAATCGTTATATTGATTTGCTGTTTGATAATCCTCAATTGAAATTAAAGTAAAATCAAAAGCCCAGATTTTCGGGGCTTTTGTCTATTTTACATCAGTAAGGACGTTTGAGAGAGCGTCCTTTAATTTTTTCTTACCTGCAAAGGCATCTACAATAGAGAATACAGTTTTCTTTTCTTCATCGCTAAGGGCTTCAATGGCTCTTACCTTTTCCATCAGCGAGCCGTCATAAGAATTTATATCAGTATTTACATCTTCATCGGTAAAGAAATCCGATAAGGTAACACCCAGAGCTTTGGCGATTTTTTCCAGAGTGCTTAAAGACGGTTCTGTTTTACCGTTTTCAATACGGCTGTACATAGCAGCCCCCATATCAACGGCAGAAATCACTTCTTTGGCAGTCATTCCTTTGGCTTCCCTGATTTGTTTTATCTTTTTAGCTATGTCCATACCGAAATAATGATTATTTGAGCAACAAAGTTACAAAATAGTGCTTGTTTGAGCAATATTAAAACACGATTGGTTAAATTGTGTTGCTTAATAAGGCAATTATGTTTGTCTTTGCCTTGTTGCTTAAATAGTCAAAAAATAATTTAGCGTATGGAAATAGCGGAAATCAAAGCACAGTTGAGCATACTAAGCGTATTGCAGCACTACGGATTACAGCCGAACAGGAATAAAATGATATGCTGTCCCTTCCACGATGATAAAAATCCGAGTATGCAGGTGTATGCGGAGACGAACACGGTATTTTGCTTTAGCGGTAACTGCTCAAAGAATGGCAAGGCAATAGATGCGATACAGTTCATCCAGGACAAAGATAACTGCACCAAACACGAAGCAATCAAAAAAGCGGAAAACCTTATCGGCAATGGCAAACAGCCAGTAATACAAAAACCAATTATCCAACCCGAAAACCTGACAGAAATCTTTGCCAAAATAAAGCAGAGCTTTTACAGCAGCAGCAAAGCGAGAGCCTACGCAGAGAGTAGAAACATTTACAATGCCAAATTAGAAGTTGGTTACAATAACGGCACATATTACAGCAAGCTGAAAAACTGTATTGTCTTTCCACTCAAAGACAAGCAAAATAACATCGTTAGTTTTTACGGTAGAAATATTGAAAGCAAAGGAAAAGACGACAGGCATTTTTATACGGCACACAGAAAAGGACTTTATCCAAACTATCCGACAGCAGCAACGGAAACCATCATCATCACCGAAAGTATTATAGACGCAGCAACCTTGCAGCTTTACACTACTTACAAAACGTTGTCATTGTATGGAACGAATGTTTTGAACGATGAACACAAGGAAGCGTTGCAGAGCTTACCGAAGCTGAAAGAAATCATTATGTTCCTCAATGGCGATGCAGCAGGGCGGGAATGGACACAAAAACACAGCGAAACCTTACACGAGCTTTTACCCAACGTAATTATATCAGCAGTTGCAACGCCTGATGAAGAAGATATAAACAGCCTGATACAAGGACACGAAGCGGAAATCTTACAGCACCTAATCAATGAAAGACAGATACTTTTTTCTTCAAATGACAGTGAGCCACCGCAGGCAATTATTTTTTCAAATGAAGAAAAAAACGAACAGCCACCAAGCATTACAACAATCGGGAGGCTGAACACGAGCAATGCCGACTACATCAGCTTTGTGTATGAAAACCTGTTGTTCTCCATTGTTGGCGGTATTGCCTTGTATCCATTGGATAAGCTAAAGATTACATTGAAAATACAGGTAGCCAAGAGCCTGAACCCATTGCATACGATACGGCAGAGCAACCTTGATTTATACAGCGAAGAGCAGGCGGAAAAATTTATCCGCAGGGCAAGCGAGAAACTGGAAACCGGGAGCAAACAAATAAGCTACGCCATAGCGGAACTGATAACGTTATTGGAAGATTACCGCAATGCGAAGATAGAAGAACAGAAACCCAAAGCGGAAAAGCCCAAAGTATTAACGGAGTTTAGAAAACGAGAACTAACCAAGCTGTTACAAAGCAAAATCCTGTACAAAAAAATCGATGAATTAATCGGTAAAACAGGTGTAATAGGAGAAGAAACGAACAGGCTTATAATGTGGACGGTGTTCACATCAAGGCTAACCAACAACCCTTTACACATTATTTGTTTGGGAGCAAGTGGTACAGGTAAAACCTATTTACAAGAAAGAATATCAGAACTCATACCCAAGACAGCACAATTAAGTTTTACTGCCAGCACAGAGAACGCCTTGTATTACGTTGGCAAGACCGATTTAAAAAACAAGCTCATTCTTATTGAAGATATGGACGGAGCTAACAGCGTTTTGTATGTATTGCGTGAGCTTCAAAGCAAAGGCTATGTAAGCAAAATCGTACCGATGAAGGATAGCAAGGGCAATATGACAACAATACTCTTAGAAGTGGAAGGCCCTATTTGTTTAAGCGGAACAACCACCAAAGAACGCATTTACGAAGATAACGCCAACCGTTGTTTACTGATATACTTGGACAACAGCGACGCCCAACAACAAAGCATAATGCAGTACCAAAGGTTATTGAGTGCGGGCAAAATCAACAAAGCCGAAGAAGAAAGCACCAAGGAACTGTTACAGGACTTGCAGTTGATGTTCCGGAAAATCAATGTGGTCAACCCTTATGCCGATAAACTGATAATACCGGAAAGCGTGTTCAAGCCGTTACGCACCAATGCCCATTATTTACAGTTCATAGAAGCGATAACCTTTGTACACCAATACCAAAGGGAAATCAAAAAAGACCACAACGGCAACCCGTTTATAGAAACCACATTGGAAGATATTATTTTAGCCAATGCGCTTTTAAACGATGTACTGCTTGCCAAATCCGATGAACTGACAAAGGCTTGCCGTGACTTTCTGGAAACGCTGAAAGCATTGCTGCAAAAGGAAAAGAAGCACAGCTTTTATCGAAGCGAGATAAGAGAGCAACTAAAAATCAATCCGCACAACCTGAACCATTACCTGAAAACCCTGCACTTCTACGGCTATGTAAAAAGCATTGGCGGTAACAAATACAAAGGCGGCTATGAATACGAGATTACCAAAAAAGAAGAATACAACGACCTTAAAAACAGCATAGAAACCGCATTGGACAAGGCTTTACAAAACATCAAAGCAAAAGAGGCAGTAAGTAATGTGAGTAACAGTAAGTAATCAACCCAATTACTCACTCAACAAGCTGTAAATAAAGTAATAAGGCTCAGTAAGTAATAAGAAATAAAATGGAAGTAAGCGGACAATATATTTTAACCCCGACCCCATACAGCACCTACCAAACCGAATTTACCAAATGGCTGCAAAGGTTGGGCTATGCAATGACCACGATAGAAAGTTATGAAAGGCAGCTACAGGCATTTTTTGAGTGGTTGATACAACACCATATCCACGAGTTAAACGAAGTAATACCAACGGTATTGGAAGCCTATAACGAGTTTTTGCACCAACGGAAGAACAGGCAGAAAGCAGGCGGTCTAAGCAGTTGTTACATCCAAAGCCATATCAATGTCATCAGGCTTTTAAGCAAATACTTAGAGCTGACAGGCGGGCAGAAAATATTTACCGGAAACATCATTGTAGAACCCGGAGCAACGACTGAAAGAAACATCCTGACACAAATCGAAATCAAAGCCCTTTACAACGCCACCGATGAAACACCCAACGGACTAAGGGATAAAGCAATATTAAGCCTGTATTACGGTTGTGGCTTGCGTTACAGCGAAGGGATAAGAGTAGAGAAAAAGCACATTGATTACCACAAGCAACTTTTATACGTTGTACCGGGCAAGAACTACCAGAGCCGTTTTATACCGATAAACGAATGTATCATAAGAGATTTACAGGACTATGAAACTTACGGCAGACCCTACTTTACCAAAGATTACAGCACTGCATTTTTACTGAACCTGAAAGGCAACCAACCGGGCAGCGATTTATTGGGAAAGCGTTTAAAATACCTGCTGAACAAAGCAGGCATACAAAAGGAAGTTTGTTTACACGGTCTGCGGCACAGCATAGCAACGCATCTTTTGCAACAGGGAATGCCGTTGGAACAAATCAGTAAGTTTTTAGGACACAAAAGTTTAGACAGCACACAAATCTATACACGGATAGTTGAAGAGCTGAACCAATAACTTCTTCACTTGAATTAAGCGAAGCAAATCACGAACACCAATAAAAATCAAAATCCAGTGAGTAAAATATGGAAAAAGCATTTACGGCATACTTAATCAAAAACGGCTTTGTAGCAAAGACAAGGCAGCGGATGTTGTATTGTTCAAACCATTATCAAACGTGGCTTACAGAAAGAAATATCAGCATAAAAGAAGCTGTTTACAAAGACCTGTTGAATTACATCGGCGACCTGCAAAAAGGGAAATCAAAACAAGTTACCAATGAACATCTACGAGCCGTCAGCCATTACAACAGGTTTATGCAAATCCCCGACATTGCCTATCAGGTAAGGATAAGGGGTATAGAAAAGCAGCAGTATGTTTTGTTCAGCGAAGAAGAACTGGGCCATATTTACGACAGCTACGAACCCAAGGCAAAGAAAGGCTTTTGGCGGCACAGCGATAGAATATTGTTGGGCCTTACCATTTGCCAGGCATTGGACGAAAGGGATATAGAACGGTTGGAAATCGGCCACCTGAACCTGCAGACCGGAAAACTGGAAGTTCCCGGAGGCAACCGCAGAAAAGAAGCAAGAACCTTGCTTTTAGAAGCCCATCAAATCTTACAGCTTCATCACTACATCGAAAACCACAGGGATAAAAGCACCGAAAAATTAATCAGTCCACAGGCCAACAACTTTACCAATCTTCATTGTCAGTTCAAAGCCTTAAACGACCAAATCAGGGCATTGGGAACAGAAACGGGTTACAACATCGTACGCCTGAACCAACTAAGACAATCGAGGATAACCCTTTGGATAAAACAATACGGACTACGGAAAACACAATATTACGCAGGTTTTAAACGGGTGGAGAACGTGGAGCGGTACAGGCAACAGGACAGCGAAGACCTTCGGCAATACGTGTTGCAGTTCCATCCGTTGCAATGAAGTTCTTTTCTTCAAATGAAAGAAAAAGGAAGCGGTAAAAACAAAAGTTCCCTTTGCCTGTGATGAAATAAAGTCCCATCCGCCACCGCACAGGAACGGCTTGGTCAGTGTCCGCCGCACAAAATCCAACGCTTCCACTGCCCCTGTGATGTTGCAGCCAGTTTTTTCTGTCACGCTTTTTGTACCCACCGCACCTGCAGCACATTGCCTCCTCGTACCTGCGGTGTCAAAGAGCTGCACCCACCGCACAAAACAAAAAATCCCGCCAGAAAAAAACTGCCCGGAGCTAAATAACATAATGCGGTCTTATAGTACAGCCCTTGCCACGCTTATGCGAGCATCCAGCCACACGGGCAGATCCTATAAGTCGCCATTATGTTAAATAGCCAACACCACACACAACAAAGCGGCAATCCCACGCTTATGCAAGCACCCCAACGCCATTGCCGCTTTGTTGTAGCCGTTCCTTTTGCCAACCCGACCCGACCCGGAAGCGGTATCACCAGCAAAGGGAACTTTTGTTTTTAGTTGTTTGTACACCTCCCTGCGGTCAGGCAAGTGTAAAGCCTGCGGCAGCAAGGAGTGGCAAAGCCACAGTTATAGTTGGGGCAATCTTCCAATGCCCCAAACCCCTTTGGATGCTCATTTTTTATAAAGCAAAAGCCCGACACACAAAGCCAGCCCTTCCTTTTACTTTACAAAAAATCGAGCCTTAAACTTTTTCTTCACCTGAAACCTTCACTTGAAAAAGAAACGATAAAAGGATATAATGTTTAACTTAGCAACCGTGAAAAAGTGGTTGTACCTCATATCGTTGATGTTGTTTTTTGTGGCGAATACAAATGCCGCAAACAATGATTTTTTGGGTGTAAGGGCAGAAGTTGCCGCTAAGGGGGGAGGTAGTGCTTTTAGATATATGACGGAAGCAGAATTAATGGCTGTTCAAAACACAGGATTACTTAGAGGTGGAAGAGCAGGAGAAACCTTTTTTACTAAAGATCTTTATAAATCTGCGGCAAGCGCCCAACAACGATTAGCTTTACCAAGTGCTCCTACTCTTCGAGTAGAATTTCAGATTTTAAATAATCCAACCTTATTACGTAATGGAACAAAAGTTCAATCTGCTTTCGGAATGTCTGGAAGAGGTGCAGAGTTTATGACTTTAGATCCGGTTAAAGTAAGGCTTATCAATTCGCAACCTTTAAGATAATTTCTATGAGTAAGAATAATTATTATATATCTGTTGGTGAACCTTGGGATTTTAATAGTCCGGATGGTGAAAATATTATAAGGGGTATAATTCTAAAAATAATAAGTGCAACTTGCTTGGTATTTAGAACTAACTACCATTTAGATTTTGAAGGTGTTAAAGGTGATAAATTAATTTTATCACCTAGACACGTTGAAAATAATTTTTATGACCTAGATAAAGGTTCTAGTTTAATAACTGTGAATGGTGGTTTGCTTTTTAAAGATTATGATGATAATTTAAGTGAAGAAGAATTAAGAAATAACTCTAAATTTGCTATAATTGGGAGTATTCAGAAAGACTAGTATTATGAGGCTCAAGTAAGGAAAGTAGTTGCCGCTAAGGGGGGGAAACAAGGTGGGCTGAATTTTTTTAAGTGGGGAGCAGAGCAAACAACCAAGTCCACAGGCTGGAAAGCAGGGGATTATATGCTACACCTTCCTAATAAGGGAACACCTAAGCTAAATTGGAAAGCCAACTATGGATCATTGCGTAGGGAAATGGGGTTAGGTAAACCTATTTTTGATTCTTACCGACTACCTAATGGTAATTTGATACCAACAGGAGGGTTCTTAAATGCAGAAAGGTCAATCCTTCAGGGGAGAGGTTGGATTTATAACCCAAGTCAAGGAGCTTGGTTACCACCAATTAAATAATTTGGGTTATGGAATTTAATACACTTGTAAAAACGCACCTTTCGCCAATACTTCAAAAGTATGGATTTACGATAGCGGAGGAAATCAAAAACATTGTACGTTTTCAATCTTCTGTTATGAAAGTGAATTTGGTGTTTAACGATTATGATAAGTCGCACCTTGTGGAGATTGGTAGACGGGGCGAAACATTATACCCTTTGAATGACAATGCGGTTGTAGAGCTTTGGGGTTATTCTGCATTGCCTATTGAGCAAGTAACCTCAAAAGTTTTTGTGCAGAATCTTTCTTTGTTTTTTGAAACAAAAGAAGGCGTTGAATTATTAAAAGGGAATGTAAGCCTATTGAAAAGTATTCTCAGCCAAGAAAGTGAAAATTACACATCTGAGTTAATGCAAAACCAGGTATTAGAAGCTGCATCAAAGGCTTGGGAAGCTAAAGATTATTTAGCTTTCGTAGATAGTATAGATAAGATAGGATTTAGTAAAATACCACAGTCTTATCAGTTGAAGTATAAGATAGCCAAACAGAAATTGTAACAGATTATAAATAACAAGGCCACCGATTAGGTGGCTTTGTTATTTATTAAAGGCTTTTTTCGTTTTATAGTTCTGAACAACGTTGTCAATCAGGAAGAACAAGTGTTGTTTAGTGGCTTCGTCCAGCTTCTCAATATCCTCGATACGTTTTAGAAGATCCTTGTCCAGGTAGGCGGTGCTCGTCTTCTTCGTGAACATCTTGGTAAAGTGGGTCTGATGGGTACTGTTGCAGGTGGTATGCTACAGGGTGGAAGCAACTTGCTTCGCGGACGTAACTTTTGGACCGGTGTTTTAAAGAATGAAAAAGTATTTGTAGATTACATCTTTCAAGAGGGGGATTGTTGATAATGATCGTAACCTAATTGGTGGTAAGCAGATCTTGTATGGAGATAATGCCGCTAAGGGGGGAGTGCAGGCTGCTGAATATACTTTTACGAAATCAGCTGGAAAACATTTAACAGAGGTTGTTACCAAAGGAGCGAATAAAGGGCAATTATCAAGGCCTTATATGAATTCACCTTTAACTATTCAAGAGATTATGTCAACTGGAAAAGGAAGTATTGATGCTACTTTTAAAGGAGGTATGAATTGGAAGGTGCCGGGTACGTTTAGAGGTTCTCAAGGAATTTGGGAGTTAGGTATTAACCCTAAAACAAATGTCATTTATCATTTTAATTTCGTCAAATAGTAACCTATGAAGTTTATAATTGATCATACAGATTTTATAGGTAACTCTAAACGCTTAACCTATGATGCAGAGGAGTTTTCTTTTGAGACAGAACCCTCAATACAAGAGATAAATTTGGATATCGTGATAAATAGATTAAACCTGTCGGCAGTTGATGATGATAACAAGATTGTTCAGCTTTGGGGTTTTTGTGGATATAAAGAATGGCAAAAGTCCAATTATGAACCACCTCAATACAATACTGGCATTTTGAAAGTTGCAGATAATTTAGAGGAGGGTTTTTCTTATAGGATAAGCAAAGATGATTTGCCAATGTTTATTAATGTTCAAAGTGGGTGGCTATGCATTGGTAATCCAGTAAAGAAAGGTAATGCTGTTGAGTTTATAAATAATTGCGTTGTCGTTATTGACGATGATAAGGAATTTATATCTCTATGGCTAAAGCCTGAAACATTGCCTAATATTTAATAACAGTCAAACGCCAAGCTGTAAGCCTGGCGTTTTTGTTTTACATCAAAGAAATCTTGCTTGCTTTGATAAAGTGGTCAACGGTAGTGAGCAGGCATTCCTTTTCCTTTTCGGGGAGTGTTGCAATATCCTGAAACCTCTTTAACATAGCGGGGTCTTTAAACAGGTCGGCCTGTTCGTTCTCTCCCAATAGGTAGCCCACCGTCGTATCCAAAATCTTTGCGAGTTTTTTGGCAGCTTCGATAGAAGGTGTCATTTCATCCCTTTCATATTTACCGATAGTGGTATGTGAAGTACCGAAAGCCTTTGCCAAATCTTTTTGAGAAAGGCTTTTTGCTTTTCTGCATTCCGTTAATCTTTTACCGAAACTGTCCATATATGCACCGGATTATGTGTTAATAAACCTATTTTTTGAAGTATAACATCCAAGAAATTATACTTTTTTTATATAAAGTAAGTAAACGGTGGTTAGGTGGTATTCGTCTTCCTCCTGAACATCTTGGTAAAGTGGGGCTGATGGGTGCTGTTGCAGGTGGTATGCTACAGGGTGGAAGCAACTTGCTTCGCGGACGTAACTTTTGGACTGATGTTTTAAAGAATGAAAAAGTATTTGTAGATTACATCTTTCAAGAGGGGATTGTTGATAATAATCGTAACCTTATTGGTGGTAAGCAGATCTTGTATGGTGATAATGCCGCTAAGGGGGGAGGTCAATTATTACTAAAGCCCGGAGCAGCTAATTTAACCCAAAAAGGGTTAGACCATATAGTTGCTCGCCATTGGTTTACGAGTGGCGCTAAAGGTGCAGGGAAATTTGCGGAAGGGACAACCGGGGCGGGTTTAAAGAGTATGATTAACACTACGACAACACAAGGTGCTTTCCGGGCTAATACAATGGGGCGTGCCGGAACAATAGCAGAATACAATTTTGGAAGAGTAATTGGCACAACTTCAAGTGGTGCACCTGCATCAAGTTTGAGAGTTGTTATTGGAACAAACGGAAATGTTATTACTGCGTTCCCATTTTAAAAAGTATTACAATGTTTAGAATAGAGTATAAAATAATAATAGAGCAGCCCGAAGAACTTGAGTATATCTCTGATGAAGAAATCCGATATAATTTTTTATTGGGTAATGTGTCTTTAATTTCGTCTGATGCAGAGATTGAAATGGAATGGGAATGGATACCATTGTTAGACTTTGCCTATTGTTTGCAAATGATTGTTAGTAGTCTAAAAGCAAAAAATACCGCTAAGGAATATTTTGAGTTTACAGAAAATGCTGAAACATTAGAGTTTTCAAGGCAGGGAGAGCAATTAAAAATTGTTGCTTCTTTTTCATCAACAGTGTTAGAAACGATATTTGCAGATTTTGAAAAAGCTGTATATGATTTTCATTTTAGCATTAGTGAATTCGTCCGAACGAATACATCAGGCGAGTTGCCGACTGTTCTACAAAAATACCTTTTAGTTGAAATGTAGATACCAAAGCCCGCATTTGCGGGCTTTTTTATTTAAGGATAGCCTGTAATTTGTTTTTAGCGAGGAACGCATCCAGCATAGCGAAAACGTGTTCCTTATCGGCGGGGTCGAGCTTTTCAATATCCTGCAGCCGTTTTACGGTCTTTTTATCAAACTTGCTGTTTACACCTTCTCCTACCAGGTAATCCAGACTTACCTCAAAAGCGTCCGCAATTTTTTTAGCCGCTTCAATAGACGGCACAGCTTCTCCACGTTCGTATTTACCAATCATCTCCCGGGAAACACCGCTTTTTGTGGCTAAATCAGTCTGCGACCATCCTTTTTCTTTTCGGAGCGATGTAATAATAGTTCCTGTTTCCATTGCTTAAAGTGCTTAAATGTGTCCTATAATCGTAAGGAATTACAAATTTATGTAAATAAAAGACATAAAAAAAGCTGATAGGACTTGTTGGTTTTGGAAATATAATTTACTTTTGTGTCTGATAGTTCCATTTAAAAATCTTAAAAAATATTTTCCTATGGCATCAGAGAACAAGAAACAAGTGAAAGTACAGGGCAAGTTCCGCCCCAGTCAGAGCCGTTGTATGGGAGCAACCGGAAAGAATGTGCCTTGGCTGAACCTTAGCGGGATATGGTTGGAAGAAGCAGGCTTTAATATTGGCGATTTGGTGCGTGTAGTGAGCCGTTCGGGTCTGTTGCTGATAGAACGCATCGAGTTCAGTGGACTACCTAATGTTTTTAGGACTAATTTTCTCAAGCCACCTTTTTACTTATACTCTTTAATTTGATTTCCATTTCCAGCGGAGTTCGATAGCCTAGACTGGAATGTATTCTTTTTGTATTATACCATTTTATATACTCGGCAATAGAATCTGATAATTGTTCCAAGGAAGTGTATTTGAATCTATATAGCCACTCATACTTTATTGTTTTAAAGAAACTTTCGGCTACAGCATTGTCCCAACAATTACCTTTTCTACTCATGCTTTGTATTATCTTTCTATTAAAAGAAAAAAGATTGGTCATTTTAGTTGAAGCATACTGTACTCCGCGATCTGAATGAAAAATGAGTCCTTGTTGAATATCTCTGTTTCCTCTCGCTGATAACCAAGCTTTAAGTATTGTATTTTTGGTTGTCATATCATCACTTAAAGACCATCCAATCACTTTTCTATCCGCAAGATCAATAATTGTAGTCAGATAATTCCACCCATCATTCACTCTTATGTAGGTAATGTCAGATACCCACTTTTTGCCTATTTCTAGACTTTCAAAACTTCTATCAAGAACATTACTTGCTATTGGAAAAGAATGTTTTGAATTGGTAGTTATCGTGAATTTTCTTCTCAAGACACTTTTCAGCCCCATTTTCTTCATCAAGAATCCTACATAAGAACGGGAGTAAATAAGCCCTTCGCGTTCCAGTATTTTTTGAACTCTGTAACTCCCATAGATCTGTCTACTCTGCTCAAATATAGTATTGATTCGGTCTTTAAGAAATAATGTCGATGATGAGGTAATCCTCTGTCTATCCTTATTTCGAAGCCAATGATAATAAGAGTTTTTAATCAATCTCATGCACTTGCACATCTTCTCAACAGTATGAATATCCTTGTTCTTTAAGATAAACTCATATATTACTTGTCGCTCTTGGAGAAGATGGCTACTACCTTTTTTAATATATCTCTCTCTTCGGTTACATCCTTTAATTGCTTTCTTAAATCCTTCAACTCTTTCTCCTCAATTGATAATCCCTTCTTTTTAGAGAAATCACCAGACTTGGAATCATACTCACGGCTCCATCGTCTTATAATACTGTCATGGATAGAGTAATCATCACTGATCTGTTTTGCCGTTATTCCAGATTTATATAGCTCGGCTATCATAACCTTGAATTCATTGTCATATTGTTTTGCCATTGTTCAAATATATTAATTTCGAACTCAAGTAATTCGTCTCAACAAAGGTAGACACTCCAGGTGAGGGTGTAGCTTATCGGAATACAGTAAACAACACCTATAACTACCGGTATAATCTGACAGATCATTTGGGTAATGTCCGCTCTACGGTATACCGAAACCCGGTGAATAATAAAGTCGAGGTCTTACAGCAGGACGATTATTACCCATTCGGAAAACAGCGTATTGTATCAGAAGGAATAAATAAGTACCTTTACAATGGTAAAGAGATTCAGCAGGAGTTAGGAGGCCAATATGATTATGGGTCAAGGTTTTATGATGCGGAGATAGGACGGTGGAATGTGGTGGATCCGTTGGCGGAGAAGATGCACCGGTGGTCTCCTTATGCTTATGCCTTTAATAATCCATTGAGGTTTATTGATATAGGAGGGTTGATCCCGTATCCCATAACTATTAGGGCTTTTGCTCCATTCAATTATTTTGGAGGTGGTTTTCATGGCGATGGTGCTAATAGAGGGTATACTACAAGTTCAACAGCCACGGCGAGAGTGCATCAACGGATAAATTTTGATACAGATAAAACAAACCTAAGTACTACAGCATGAGTAGTCCTACTTCTCATAGATTGATTGCCGGCAGTTATACAGAAACTCCTGCAGTAAACTTTGAGGGGAAATTTACAACTCGTTCGAATGGTGATGCCAAGACCTTCAACTTTGGGGCCCATGTAGCGGGATCTAACCCTATGGTTCCAGGGGCACCTAATATTGATGTGTTTTCCGATTTTTCAATTACCGAAAATAAGAAAGCAGGGACATTAAATATAAGTGGAAAACTCACGGGTGACAACTTCCCGAGTACAGAGGCTTTTATTACGGATCCAAGTGGCCAAAACCTTTTTATAGGAGTCGGTTTTTATGAGGGTTTGCCTTTCAGTAGCTTAGATGGCGAAAACAAGAGAGATATTACAAGTTTCAGGTTTTCAATTTCCACGGATAAGAAAGGTAATTTTACGGGGGTTAAAGTTGGTGATAAATCGTATTCTATCAACGACTGGAATAAATTGTTTGAAGAAGAGGATCCACATAAAAATGCTAACAGATGAGAAAGATTACGGCTTATTTCTTACTTGGTTTTGTTGTTATGTTGGTCTTTACCTACGTAATGGGATTATATGATGATGCCTTTAAGAGAAGCTACTACACAGGTGTCTGGTATAAGGATATACCGGCGTCATTAAAATATTATGTTTTATGGGTTCTTCCTTACTGGTGGTTGGCGATCTTAGTCGGTACGATCATTTTAGGCTTCCTGTTATATGTAATACATTTAGGGATAGAGAAGCTGAAATAACCAACCAATAAACAGCACCGCCCAATCTTTCACCGGATTGGGCGGTGTTGGTTATAAGCTATATGCCCTACGAGCTTTAGCATCCCTGATGTACGTGTCAATCAGGTTATATAGCGTCTGTTTTTTGGTCTCCTCGAGCTGTTCGAGTTCTTGGATGCGATCCAGCGTACGTTTGTCAAAAGCCGTTCCGCGACGCGACATCACCACATTTTAGTTATGCTCTAGATTATCATGTAGGTTTCGATGGAGAGCTGTTGGCAAATAGTCAGTATAATGGTAATATCGCCCAGCAACACCGGGGGCATGGTGCTAGCATGGACAGTAAGTTTATCTATGTTTATGACAAACTGAACCGGCTGAAGAGTGGGGTAAGTACGGGGACCGTAATGAGTGAGCATTTGAGTTACGATGATAGGGGTAATATCAGCACTTTAAATAGGGACAACCATGCCACAGGAACAAATTATGCTTATACGGGTAATAGGCTCAAGAGCCTTAGCGGACAGCTACAGTCGGTATCGGATTATGTCTATGATGGCAATGGGAATACTAGCAGAGACCGCATGGGGATGAACATCAGGTATAACCACCTTAATCTGCCGGATAGTGCTTGGAACGGTACGGTACGTGTGGGTTATTTATACGATGCTAGGGGAACGAAGTTACGGAAATACCCCAACGAAGGAGGCAATCGGGACTATGTGGGTGGTATAGAATACAGCTCGGGAGCTATCGAACTTATCCATACGGGTGAGGGTTTAGCTTATCGGAATACAGTAAACAACACCTATAACTACCGGTATAATCTGACAGATCATTTGGGTAATGTCCGCTCTACGGTATACCGAAACCCGGTGAATAATAAAGTCGAGGTCTTACAGCAGGACGATTATTACCCATTCGGAAAACAGCGTATTGTATCAGCAGGAATAAATAAGTACCTTTACAATGGTAAAGAGATTCAGCAGGAGTTAGGAGGCCAATATGATTACGGAGCGAGGTTTCTACAATGCTGAAATCGGGCGGTGGAATGTGGTGGATTCGTTGGCGGAAGTGTATTCTTCGTATTCTCCTTATGCCTATGTAGGAAACGATCCCATTCTATTTCACGACCCTAATGGGATGTACCGGGTAGATGCAAACGGCAATATAACCATAGATGATCCCGATGAGATTTCTTCTTTTTTCAATTATCTCAACAATAGTAGTGGAGCATCTATAAATGATATGTCAAACCATATCATCAGTGCCGATAATGGCTTTAGTTGGGAGTTGGACGCTGTTACCGTAACAGGAAGAAGCACTTTCGAGAGCGACGGATGGCTTAGTAATGCACAGGGAAGAGTTAGTGATGCTGTTGGCTTGATGGGCAACATTAATTCTGTAACAGCCGCAAACTTTGGATTTGATGGGACGAAATCAGCATTGGATATTGGAGGTGCTCTTTATGGCGGGGCAGGAACACTAACTAATCCTTCTGGTTATTGGCTGGGTAAAAATGGTAAGTATTATAATAGCTCATGGGGAGGAAATCAGTATACAGGAGGGCTTTCAGGAGCGTATAGGGCTGCTGGGATGTATAAATGGGCAGGTAGAGCTACCGTGGCAGCAACTGTTCTTGGTGGTGGGATTGAGGCCTATAGGGGATATCAGATGGACGGAGGTACTTTTGGATATAATGCTCAACTGGCATCTGGAAAATTGGCAGGCGCATTAGCGGGAGCTTGGTTAGGAGCCAAGGCGGGGTCTGTTGGGGGCGGTGTCGTTGGTTCTGCTTTTTTCGGCGTGGGAGCTGTTCCCGGAGCATTAATTGGAGGGGTTAGTGGTGTCATAGGAGGTTTTATTGGAGGGTACTATGGCGCCGAATGGGCCGGGCAGGCAGTGAATCATTATCATGGAAGGTAAATAATTGTGGATAAAATCGAAAGCTACTTAAATATTGTTCATTACTGCCTCTATAAGGCTGAATATAGATTACATCTTTTATCTAATAAAGTTAATCCTTTTTGGCTTTTGGCTAAGATACCTTTTATCAAGAAGAGACACGAAAAAATGGGTGTTGATATTCATCAGGAAATCAACAAAGCATGGGGAGACAAGCGGTTTGGTCTTAGTACTGTAGCTGCCGGTGGTTTTCTTTGGGGCGGTTTGGCTCTCTTCTTTTTTTCTGTTCTGATGATGTTGAAAGTAAGCATATCCACGCCGCTTATAATAGGCTGTGGGGTTGGCTCTGGTCTGATCTGTTATGTGTTTGTTTTCAAGCAGGATAAATACATAAAATACTTTGACAGATATGAAAAGTGGTCTAAACAGGAAAAGCGTAAATATGGCTGGTTGACCGTGGGGTCAATACTTTTTGTTCTGTTCTCCTTTTATCTTTGTCTGATAGTCTGATGTCGGAGAATAAGTAAAACCAGCACCGCCCAATCTTTCACCGGATTGGGCGGTGTTGGTTATAAGCTATATGCCCTACGAGCTTTAGCATCCCTGATGTACGTGTCAATCAGGTCATATAGCGTCTGTTTTTTGGTCTCCTCGAGCTGTTCGAGTTCTTGGATGCGATCCAGCGTACGTTTGTCAAAAGCCGTTCCGCGACGCGACATCACCACATTTTAGTTATGCTCTAGATTATCATGTAGGTTTCGATGGAGAGCTGTTGGCAAATAGCCCGTATAATGGTAATATCGCCCAGCAACACTGGGGGCATGGTGCTAGCATGGACAGTAAGTTTATCTATGTTTATGACAAACTGAACCGGCTGAAGAGTGGGGTAAGTACGGGTACCGTAATAAGTGAGCATTTGAGTTACGATGATAGGGGTAATATCAGCACTTTAAATAGGGACAACCATGCCACAGGAACAAATTATGCTTATACGGGTAATAGGCTCAAGAGCCTTAGCGGACAGCTACAGTCGGTATCGGATTATGTCTATGATGGCAATGGGAATACTAGCAGAGACCGCATGGGGATGAACATCAGGTATAACCACCTTAATCTGCCGGATAGTGCTTGTAACGGTACGGTACGTGTGGGTTATTTATACGATGTTAGGGGAACGAAGTTGCGGAAATACTCCAACCAAGGAGGCAATCGGGACTATGTGGGTGGTATAGAATACAGCTCGGGAGCTATTGAACTTATCCATACGGGTGAGGGTGTAGCTTATCGGAATACAGTAAACAATACCTATAACTACCGGTATAATCTGACAGATCATTTGGGTAATGTCCGCTCTACGGTATACCGAAACCCGGTGAATAATAAAGTCGAGGTCTTACAGCAGGACGATTATTACCCATTCGGAAAACAGCGTATTGTATCAGCAGGTATAAATAAGTACCTTTACAATGGTAAAGAGATTTAGCAGGAGTTAGGAGGCCAATATGATTACGGAGCGAGGTTCTACGATGCGGAGATAGGGCGGTGGAATGTGGTGGATCCGCTAGCGGAGGCATTTGATAATGTCTCACCGTATAACTATGCAATGAACAATCCTATGTTTATCAATAATATTGTTCTGAAAGGAGCCAATTTATTGGGAAATATAGGTGAGGGCTTTGAGAATAGGTTTAATAATGGTTGGGAAGCAAAGAATAATCTGGGGCCTATCAATTTGAACTGAGAATATTACGTTTGATATACGAAATAGCAAAGAGTATATTTTTCCCTCAGCATCACTCAAATTAAATAACACAAATAGCACATTAATGAATTATAGAAAGCCATCATTTAAGGCAACGCATACAGCCCCTATTAAAGGTTATTCACCACCAGCAATGGGTGAAGGACGTACAGGTGGACAACCAATGCGTGATTTTTCATATTACCCATCAAAATTTTATAAAAGAAATTAATATGAAAAAGCCTAGTTATTTATTTCTAATGGTCTTAAATGGCGACTTTAAATTATTACAGTTGAATAATATTAGAAATGGGTAAGATCTATTTTATTATATGTGGATTATTCTTTTCTTCCCTATTTTAGATATTATATTGTTTTCAGCTCCTTTATACTTCTCATTTAAGATAAAAAAAGGAACTTATTTTATTTTAAGTATACTACTAATAATATTTATAGAGTATTCTTTATATGCATATTTCACATCTCAAAAAGTATTAGATCAAGATGCTTGTCTAAAAATTTTAATAAGCATAGCTCTTTTATTTACTTTATTATATAGAGATATATTTTTTAAGTTTAAACAGATTTTATAAAAACAAATAAGGTGACCTTTTGGGACACCTTCTTTGTTTTTCCTTTCTCCAGGTTATAATAATTCTTTTTATAAAATTAATTTAGACTAATAGTTAATATTTAGGCTGCTTGCGGTTTTAGATTTTCAGCCATTGCCAATAATTCCCCTGCTATTGCCAGAGATTTATTATATTTAGGGTTGAAATTCAGTTGATTAACTAAATCTAGAACCTATGACACCTTTTATTTTTCCTGTATTCTCCATGTGTATATGCACGTTTTTATGCTGTACAGCCTGCTTGGCGCAAACAAAAAATACTGAAACCAGATTTTTTAGCGATGTAACCACGACGCATTTGCCTTTAGATGAAAAGACCCATGCCTTGGATGTCGCTTTGGCAGACTTTAATAGGGATGGCCACCTGGATATTGTACTGGCATTAGAGTCACAGCCAAATCGCTTGTATTTAAATGATGGTACAGGGCGCTTTACCTGGGTGAGGGGTGTGTTTTTAAATGCAAACCACGACACCGAACATGTCCGTGTTGGTGATTTTGATGGCGATGGTTTGCTCGATGTGATATTTGTTGCCGAGGACGACCAAAATCATGAATTCTACCTGGGCAATGGCGATGGAACATTTAAAAATGTAAGCGATAGGTTGCTGGGGAAAAGTGAAGCCAATGGCTTAGCTATTGGTGATGTAAACAACGATGGCCTTTTGGATGTGGTTATCGGAAACTCTGGTGATAAACCCGCTAACTTTTTGTGGTTGAATAACAAGGATAACCCTGGGTTCTTTATCAACGCTTCGTCCAGGAGCTTGCCGCCACATTTGGATCAAACACAATCGGTAAAGCTGGTGGATGTAAATAACGATGGTTTCTTGGATATGGTCATCGGTAATGAGGTGGCACCTAATCGGCTTTATTTTAATGATGGTAAAGGCAATTTTTATGAAAAGGAAGGGGCGCTACCACAAACGGTACCCCTACATACCCGTGAGGTTATTGCTTTTGATGCCAATGCTGATGGTCAGGTTGATCTGCTGTTTGCAAACCTTGCGAGCAATGGTGGTGGCAGGGATAACGACCCTAGGGCACGCTTGTTTATCAATCAGGGAGACGGATTTTTTAAAGATGAAACCGAAAAGCGGATACCAAATTTTGAATTTTCTACCTATGCTGCCCACAGCATAGATTATAATCGTGATGGCGCTATAGATATTATTTTAAGTGCTATTATGATACCGCCATTTCAGGCTTATCAGGTGCAGGCTTTGAAAAACGATGGTAACGGCTACTTTACCTTGGTTACCGATAGTGTTATTCCCGAGTCTACCTATGGCAGAAGTTGGGGTATTGCCGTCGGCGATGTTAATAACGATGGTATCCCTGACCTTGTGATAGGTGCTTGGGGCGATCAGGTGAGGCTTTTGCTGGGCAAATAATTTATATTTTATCTTTTAGAACGATTATTCCTCTATAATAACCAATTTTCACCCCCTGAAAAGGTGTGAAATCATGATTTTTGGCTTTAGTCGTAACCAAAAATTATAAACGTGAAAAAAATCTTATGCTTACTTTGCTGTACCTTTTGCTGTACTTTTTCTTTCCTTTATGCCCAACAAAGTAGTCGTTTACTGTCGGGATGGGAATTTGTGAAACAGGACTTAGGGGGCATTTGGGAGGCAGTACGGCCAGTAGGCGATGGCGCACCCGAGGCATCGCCAATATGGCAGACTATCCAGTTGCCGCATAGCTATAACCAGTATGATGCGGTTGCTCCATTTGCTAATTATTACCAGGGGCCAGGCTGGTATCGAACATTTTTGGATATAAGTAATCCTTACCCAGCGGGGAGAACGCTATTGCATTTTGAAGGTGCAGGCCAGAAAACTCAGGTTTATGTGTATCAGGAAATGGTGAAAGAACATATTGGTGGGTATGATGAGTGGCATGCCGACATTACTGATGCTGTAGCACGCTATAAAAAAGATACCGCTGCCGTAGCTCGTTTTAAAGGTAAGGTACCTATTGTGATACGTGTGGATAATACCCGCGATTTAGAGCTTATACCTTCCGATTTGTCGGATTTTAATCTGTATGGCGGATTATATCGTTATGTAAACTTAAACTATGTGCCTGCACTTTCTGTAGCACAGCTTTTTGCGGATGTTAAGGTCGATAACAAAGGGAAAAAAGGTGTCATCGCTGTGCGATCACGCTTCCGTAATCCTCAGCTTTTGCAGGCTGCACAGGTGTTGCTTACAATCAGCGATCCGCAGGGTAAAAAAATCAGTAGCCACAGCGCGAGCGTTGACCTTTCGTCGGGAGCTGATCTGCCTATTGGTACACTGGAGGTGAAGAACCCACAATTGTGGTCTACAGCGCAACCTACTCTTTACAGCCTAACCCTTACGGTTGTTCATGGCCGTGATACGGCTACAACAACGCAAAAAATAGGTTTTCGTACTTTTGAGTTTATACATAAAGGGCCTTTTATGTTAAACGGGAAGCGCCTGCTCCTTAAAGGAACACACCGCCATGAGGATCATGCCGGTGTTGGCCCGGCCATGACCGCGGAGCAGATATGGGAAGAGATGCGGTTGATGAAGGAAATGGGGGTAAACTTTATTCGTTTAGGGCATTACCAGCAGTCTCGCATTGTGTTGGAAGCCTGTGATGCTTTAGGGATCTTGGTTTGGGAAGAAATACCTTGGTGCCGGGGAGGTTTGGGGGGAGCGCTGTATCAGGAGCAGGGGAAACGGATGTTAACACATATGATTGAACAGCATTATAACCATCCTTCTGTTATTATCTGGGGCCTGGGTAATGAAAACGATTGGCCCGGAGATTTTCAAACTTTTGATAAGGAGCAAATCCGTACGTATATGAAAGCGTTAAACGATTTGTCTCATCGTTTAGATCCTTCTCGAAAGACCGCTATCCGTCGATGTGATTTCTGCAAGGATATTGTAGATGTTTACTCGCCTTCAATTTGGGCCGGCTGGTATCGTGGTGTATATACCGATTATAAAGCGGCTAGTTTTACCGAATTTAACCAAACCCATAGTTTTCTACATGTAGAATGGGGCGGCGATAGCCATGCTCGCAGGCATTCGGAAACTCCCGATGAGGGGCTACCGGAGGTTGCAGCAAGCAGTGTTGTCGATGAGCGTACTGGTGATGCTTCTTTATTTGGCGGTCCTGCACGTGTATCTAAAGATGGGGATTGGAGCGAAAGTTATATCGTTAACCTTATCGATTGGCACCTTAAAGAACAGGAAACCATGCCTTGGTTAACAGGTACGGCCTATTGGCCATTTAAGGATTTTTCCACGCCTTTACGGCCAGAAAACCCGGTGCCTTATGTAAATCAAAAGGGCGTTGTCGAGCGTAATTTAACGAAGAAGGAGTCTTTTTATGTTTTCCAGTCGTATTGGGCAGATAAGCCTATGGCGCATATTTATGGCCATAGCTGGCCGATACGTTGGGGCGACGAAGGGCAGGAACGCATGGTGAAGGTGTACTCCAACTGCGACGAAGCAGAATTGTTTGTGAATGGCCTAAGTTTAGGGGTACGCAAGCGGAATAGCCAGGATTTCCCTGCTGCCGGGTTACGATGGATGGTAAAGTTTGTTACGGGCGAAAATAAAATTGAAGTCGTTGCCCGTAAGGGGGATCATAGCGTTCGCGATTCGATTGTACAGTACTACCAGACCTCAAAATGGGGGAAGCCGGCGATGGTAAGTTTCAAAGTTCTAGAAGATCATGGCGATTCGGTGCTTTTGGAAGCGTATTTACGGGACGAAAATGGAGTCAAATGTTTGGATGCTCGCGATTATATAAACTTTCAAGCTGCTGGCGATGGGTACTTGCGAGTGGACCAAGGTACCTCGGATGGTAGCAGCAGGTTGCAGGTTTACAATGGCCGTGCCTTGGTAACCTTAATGCGTACGGGAGCCAAAGTTGTCGTTACAGCGCATGCCGATAACATCGGTACGGCAATGATCGATCTCTCCAGTGAAATGCTATAATACAGGTTTTCTTGGCGTTAAATGTAGAGATCGTTACAGGGCGACATGTTGTATGGCCTGTGCCGATTTAAAACGATTCCTGCCGAGGGTGCTGAATTGTGGCGCTGGAGGTTTACATGGTAATAGGTAGGGGATTTTACCTATAAAAATTAAGTTTATTTGATTTTTACGCTAATTTTATATATTATGGTATTCCCAATTAAACCCTATGAAAGCTACGAAATACCTACTGTTATTCGCCTGTATTGTTATCTCCTCTTGTTTATATAGCCAGATCAAATCGGATGGCGTTCGTTTTTTTCACCTGAATGCCAAGCATGGGCTGTCACAAAGTTCGGTCTTCGCTATCGAACAGGATCATCTGGGGTTTATCTGGGTCGGTACGCGGGATGGCTTAAATCGGTACGATGCTAAAAAAATTGTTACCTATAAAAATATAGTGTCGGATAGCACCTCCCTGTCCGACAATTATATAACTTCAATTTTTGAGGATAAAAAGAAGCGTATGTGGGTCGGCACGGCACGGGGTATAAACCTTTATGATCGGAATAAGGATAAATTTAAACTTATACCTATTCCCGTTAGTACCGACGGCTTACCCATGGTTAATGCCATTACTGAAGATCGTAAAGGTAACCTTTGGTTTAGCACTTCCCAGGGCTTGTATGTTCTTTGGATCGGAGTTGAACCGCTTAAATTGGAGCTGATTTTTGATGGTTACAGACCCGATAACATAAATCGCATAGGGGGCAGTAGACATGTGCAGCAGTTTTTTGAGGACAGCTATGGTCGTGCTTGGTTAAGTACGGTAGGCGGAATTTACCTCTTTCATCCGTTTACGCCTAAGGGTAAACATACCTTAATCCGGGTGTTTCGGGAAACCCCCGGCAAGCTGAATTGTAATGATGTAAGGTTTGTTTTTCAGATGAAACCTGATGTCTTTTGGTTTGGTACAAAAGAAGGGGGTATAAATGTATTTCATGAAAAGAAGAATCATTTTTCTTATTATGGCAATAACCATAATGTAGACAATGGCACATTGGGAAGTACCGATGTTAGAAGTATGATTGCTGATCGTTTTGGCGGCTACTGGATCGGTACCATTAATCGGCTGTTCTATTATACGGAAGAATCGGGGTTCACTTCTTTTAAAAAAAATGAGCGTAATATTTATGCTATAAGTGATAATTCGATACGGCCTATAATGCAGGATAATAGAGGCTCTATTTGGGTTGGAACTTATTATGGTGGTGTAAATGTCTTTGACCGTAATATTCCGGTTTTTAAAAATTATAGCCGGCAGGCCGCTAGTACGGGCCTTTCTTATGATGTTGTTAGCGGTATTATCCAAGATGCGAAGGCTAACTTTTGGGTTGCAACCGAAGGTGGAGGCCTTAATTATTTATCGGCAGATAAAACCGTAATTCAAAAGTTTGTGCACGACCCATTGCAACCAAATTCTTTAAGTACCAATCATATCAAAGCGGTTTATTTGGATAAGGAGGAAAACCTTTGGGTGGGTACTTACAATGGGGGCCTAAATTTTCTTAAAAAAGGATCTTCAACGTTTAAGCATTTCAAAGTCGATTTAAACTCGCCGTCAGCATTAGCCAGTAATAATGTGTATAGCATTATTGAAGACGATGATCAGCGTTTATGGATTGGTACATATGGGGGTGGGGTATCGGTGAAAGATGCGCAGTCTGATACTTTTATTGCTCGGTATAGTCATAACCAAAAAGGGGGCAATAGGTTGACTTCAGATTTGGTGCGTACAGTTTTTATCGATAGCCGCAAAAATGTGTGGATAGGAACAGACTATGGCTTAAATGTTAGGTGGCACGGCAAAAATACCTTTGAACATTTTATGTATGACGAGCAGGATGAGAATAGCATCAGTGGCAATGTTATTATTTCGCTGTTCGAGGATAGTAAGGGTACACTATGGGTGAGTACTTTTAAAAATGGCGTTAATACGTTTAACTACGAAAAAAAGAATTTTAAACGTATAAAACCTGTCGGCAGGGGGAATACCATCAATGATTTTTATGGTATTGTAGAGGTCGACGGTTTATTATGGTTTAGTAACGATAGGGGCTTGGGGTCGTATAATCCGCAGGATGGAACCGTAAAAAAATATAATATTCAGGATGGTTTGGTCGGAAATGAGTTTTCCATGGCCGCCGTTTGCAAAAGTAGATCGGGCGAGTTGTTGTTTGGCGGTACGCATGGGATTACGGCTTTTTTTCCGAAGGATATTCCGAATAGCGCTTATATGCCGAAGGTTGCTTTTACGGATTTTAAGGTTTTTAATAAGTCTATTATGGTGGATGATGAGGGCCCTTTAAAGGCAAATATTGTTACCGAACCGACAATTGTGCTGCAGTATAAACAGAATTTTTTCTCCGTAGATTTTGCTACCTTAAGTTATATTATTCCCGAAAAAAATAGGTATGCTTACCGTTTGGAGGGCTTTGATGATCGCTGGAATTATGTGTCTATACCAACGGCTACGTATACTAATTTGCCGGCAGGAACGTATACCTTGAAAATTAAAGGGGCCAGCAACGATGGGGTCTGGTCGGATCGCCCTGTGGAGTTAAAAATTAGTATCCTGCCTCCGCCATGGAAAACCTGGTGGGCGTATTTATTGTATGGCATTTTTCTGCTTCTGATGGTTTACTTGGTTGTGCATTTTCTGAAATCTAGGCTTGACCTTCAGCACCAGCTAGAAATGAAAGGTGTGGAGGCCGAGAATGAACGTAGAATTGCTGAGCTGAAAGCTAATTTTTTTACCAATATATCTCATGAACTTCGTACGCCACTGACTTTGATTTTAGGGCCGCTGGATAATATATTGCCCAGTATGCCGGATACGGATAAGTTAAAACCTACATTAACGACGATGCACAAAAATGGTCAGCAGCTGCTCAAGCTGGTGAATGAGCTATTGGATTTACGCAAAAATGAACTCGGGCATACGCGCCTTCGGGTGGCGGAATTTTCGATGCGGGTATTTTTAAATGAGGTGCTTTATTCTTTTAAATCACAAATTGCTTTAAAGGAGGTTGCACTAATCGTTGATGATCAAACGGATGGCGCTAAGTTGTGGTTCGATCGGGTGCAGATGGAAAAGGTTTTTTATAACCTGTTGGCTAATGCGGTAAAATATGTGCCTAAAGCGGGTGAAATAAAAGTGGTTTTACTGCAGTTGCCTTTAAAAAAGTTAAATGGCCCGCAGGTATTAAGTGTTCAGATTTGGGATAATGGGCATGGTATTCCTTTGGACGAGTATGAGGCCATTTTTGGGATGTTTTATCAGGCGGATAATAAACAGGGGGGAGGCCAGCCTCTTGGAACGGGTATTGGCCTGGCATTGGCTAAGGAGATTGTTATGCGCCATCATGGTAAACTAAATGTGCAGAGTCATTGTGCTGCTGATAGCCCGGATTCTTTTACTTGTTTTACGGTGGACTTACTTATGGGGAATAGTCACTTTACTTTGGATGAGTTAATCCCCGACTCTTTGGATACCGCTGCTGTGGAGCAAAAGCAAGAGGAGGTGTTATCTGTAACATTTCAGGATATTGTAAACAGCGATGCTGATACTTTTCTTACACCGACAGATACTGCGTTGCCTCTGCTGTTGATTGTGGACGATAACGAGGATATCAGAAACTTTTTATTTCAAGGCTTAGCAACGTTTTATCAGGTAATCTTGGCCGAGGATGGTGATGATGCGGTACATATTATTCAAAGTAAAATGCCTGATCTGATTGTTTCAGATGTGATGATGCCGAATATGGATGGGGTGTCCTTACTGAAAAAAATTAAAGAGGATAGTGCTACCGCTCATATTCCGGTATTGCTGTTAACGGCTTTATCTGCGGATGTGGATATGCGTAGGGGCATGTATGCGGGAGCTGATGACTACTTGGTGAAGCCTGTAAATATCGAATTGCTAGCGTTAAAGATTCAGAATATTCTGTATACTAGAAAGTGCTTTCGTAAGACTTTTATCCAGGATTTGGTGTTAAAGGAGGAGTTTGAAAATGAGGGCTTGAATGGCGAGACTTATGCGTTCTTGAAAAAGGTGCTCGCTTTTATTGAGGATAATTTAACCGAATCTGAGTTGAATGTTGTTCGTTTATCCAATGAGCTGGGCATGAGCAGACCGGTATTGTACCGTAAGGTAAAACAAATTACGGGGCTTTCTGTTATTGAATTAATCAACTTGGTACGTATGCGTAATGCGGTGGCTTTACTGTGCGACACTAATCTTTTTATTAGTGAAATTGCTTACCAGTTGGGGTATAGCGACCCCAAGTATTTTAGTAAAACTTTTAAGGCTTTTTATGGTATTACGCCAACGCAATTTTCGGCATTGGATAGGCAGGCTAAAGCGGAATTAATGAATTCAAATCAGCGGTTCAAATTGTGGAAGGATTTTAAGCGGAATTGATAAAATAAAAATGTAAAAAACTTGCTTGATATTAAAAAGTTATATATCTTTGCACCTCGTTTAATTGTTGTGCTGAGCGTTTAGCGAGGCTCGATATATTAAACGAAAAAAAATAAATGTTACAGTATTGCTTCCAACTTACTAACAAACATTTAACAAATTAAATAACAAACAAAATGGCAAAAGAAGTCAGTGCG
Organism: Sphingobacterium sp. Mn56C; assembly: GCF_049319645.1. Taxonomy (NCBI): domain Bacteria; kingdom Pseudomonadati; phylum Bacteroidota; class Sphingobacteriia; order Sphingobacteriales; family Sphingobacteriaceae; genus Sphingobacterium; species Sphingobacterium sp. Mn56C. The sequence goes on along the minus strand of NZ_JBMOUC010000005.1, from coordinate 200,898 downwards.
TTAGTAAAATTACAAGTTAAGGGCGGTGCAGCAAATCCATCTCCTCCAGTAGGACCTGCTTTAGGTGCTAAGGGTGTGAATATTATGGATTTCTGTAAACAGTTCAATGCTCGTACGCAAGACAAACCAGGACAAGTGTTGCCGGTTGTAATCACTGTTTATGCGGATAAATCTTTTGATTTTATCATCAAGACTCCACCAGTTGCTGTTCAGTTGAAAGACGCAGCGAAATTGAAAAGTGGATCTGGAGAGCCTAACCGTAAAAAAGTTGCTGCTATTACTTGGGAGCAAGTTGAGGTTATCGCTAAAGATAAAATGCCAGATTTAAATGCATTTACTGTTGAGGCGGCGATGAAAATGGTAGCTGGTACAGCGCGTAGTATGGGTATCACTGTTTCCGGTGACGCTCCTTGGAAAAATTAATTAACGAAATCAGTTTAAGAAAGTGGCTAGATTAACAAAAAATCAAAAAGCGGCACTATCCAAAATTGAAGCTGGTAAAGCTTATTCTTTAGTAGAAGCTGCGGCTTTGGTAAAGGATATTACTATGGCTAAATTTGACGCTTCTGTGGATATCGACGTGCGTTTGGGCGTAGATCCACGTAAAGCGAATCAAATGGTTCGTGGTATTGCAACATTACCTCACGGAACTGGTAAAACTGTTCGTGTTTTAGTTTTATGTACTCCTGATAAGGAAGAAGAAGCTAAGGCGGCAGGTGCAGATTTCGTAGGTCTTGATGACTATATCAGTAAGATTGAAGGTGGTTGGACTGACGTTGACATTATCATCACTATGCCTTCGGTTATGGCGAAAGTAGGTAAATTGGGCCGTATTTTAGGTCCAAGAAACTTAATGCCTAACCCTAAAACAGGTACAGTTACTACAGAAGTAGGTAAAGCTGTAACTGATGTAAAAGGCGGTAAGATCGATTTTAAAGTTGACAAAACAGGTATCATCCATACTTCGGTAGGTAAGGTGTCCTTCCCGGCGGAGAAGATTTATGAAAATGCTTTAGAAGTATTACAAACTATCGCAAAATTAAAACCTTCTGCAGCTAAGGGAACATACTTTAAAAGTATCCACATCTCTTCTACAATGAGTCCTGGTATTCATGTAGAAACTAAATCAGTAGCAGGAATTTAATCATGAGAAAAGAAGAAAAACAAGAAATTGTTCTAGCTTTAGCCGAACAGATTAAATCTTATGGTAATTTCTATATTGCCGATACTGCTGATTTATCTGTGGAAAAAATCAATGGAATTCGTCGTAAATGTTTCGATCAGGGTATTGCAATGCAAGTTGCTAAAAACTCTCTTATTGAGAAAGCCTTAATCGAAGCTGGAATTGACTCAGAAGAACTTAAAAGCGTATTGAAAGGTGCGTCTACTTTATTGTTCTCTGAAGTTGGTAACGCTCCTGCAAAATTGATTAAGCAATTGCGCAAAGAAGGTGATAAACCGGTATTGAAAGCAGCTTATATTCAAGAAACAGCGTTCGTTGGAGATAATCAACTAGATGCTCTAGTTAATCTTAAATCTAAAAACGAACTTATTGCAGACGTTATCGCAGCACTTCAATCTCCTGCGAAGAATGTTATTTCTGCTCTTCAATCCGGCGGAAATACAGTTTCAGGTTTATTAAAAGCTTTAGAAGACAGAGGCTAACGAACTCCTCTCACAAGAATTGTTCGTAACATTAATTAACAACTATTATTTAAGTAAATTCAAAAAAATACAATAAAATGGCAGATTTAAAACAACTTGCTGAACAGTTAGTTAACTTAACAGTAAAAGAAGTTAAAGAATTAGCTGATATCTTAAAAGATGAGTACGGTATCGAGCCTGCTGCTGCTGCTGTTGCAGTTGCTGCTGCTCCTGCTGAAGGTGGTGCTGCTGCTGAAGAGAAAACTTCATTTGACGTTATCTTGAAAGAAGCTGGTGGTCAGAAATTAGCAGTAGTTAAATTAGTTAAAGACTTAGCTGGTTTAGGTTTGAAAGAAGCTAAAGATTTAGTTGACGGAGCTCCTAAAGAATTAAAAGCTGGTGTTTCTAAAGACGAAGCTGAAGCTTTGAAAAAACAATTAGAAGAAGCTGGTGCTGTTGTTGAAATTAAATAATTTCAAATAACACCTTAAGGATTAGACTCTGATTTTTATCAGAGTCTATTCCTGTTTTATCGTATAAGTGTAGATTGTGCTTATGCCGTGCACAATTTTTTACATACAAAAGACGGCATATTTAAGTTCAGTTTTTTATAAACTAAAATCTTATTCCCTTGGCAAACAATAATATTCAAAAAGAAAGAGTAAATTTTGCTACAAGTAAAAAGGTTATTGATTACCCGGATTTCTTGGATGTGCAATTGGAGTCTTTCAGGGAGTTTTTTCAATTAGAAACTACTTCTGACAATCGCCATCAGGAAGGGTTGTACAAGGTTTTCGCGGAAAACTTCCCTATTTCTGATTCAAGAAACATTTTCGTGCTAGAGTTTTTGGATTATTTTATTGATCCACCACGCTATGATATCCAAGAGTGTATCGAACGTGGATTGACGTATAGCGTGCCTTTGAAAGCAAAATTGAAGTTATCTTGTAATGACGAAGAACACGAAGATTTCGAAACTATCGTACAAGATGTATATTTAGGTACTATACCGTACATGACACCAAAAGGTACTTTCGTTATCAATGGTGCGGAGCGTGTTATTGTATCTCAATTACACCGTTCTCCTGGTGTTTTCTTTGGTCAGAGTAGACACACAAATGGTACAAAACTTTATTCGGCAAGGGTAATTCCTTTTAAAGGATCATGGATCGAGTTTGCTACCGACGTAAACAACGTGATGTATGCCTACATCGATCGTAAGAAAAAGTTCCCGGTTACTACTTTATTACGTGCTATCGGTTACGACTCGGATAAGGATATCTTAGCCTTGTTCGATTTAGCTGACGAGGTAAAAGTTAGTAAGTCAGGATTAAAGAAATACGTTGGTCGTCGTTTAGCGGCAAGGGTATTGAATAAGTGGACAGAGGATTTCGTGGATGAGGATACAGGTGAGGTAGTATCTATCGACCGTAACGAAATCATCTTTGAACGTGAAACTATCTTAGAAGAGGATCACATTGATTTAATTATCGACGCTGGCGTTAAATCTATTATTTTAACGAAAGAGGATGAATCAAACAATGCGGATTACTCTATCATCTATAATACATTACAGAAGGATACTTCAAACTCGGAAAAAGAAGCCGTAGAGCATATCTACCGCCAATTACGTAACGCTGAACCACCTGATGAGGAAACTGCTCGTGGTATTATCGACCGTTTATTCTTCTCAGACAAACGTTACGATTTAGGGGATGTTGGTCGTTACCGCATAAACCGTAAATTGAAATTGGGTACTCCTGATGAGACGAAAGTCTTAACGCGTGAAGATATTATCGCTATTGTGAAGTACTTGATCAACTTGATCAATTCTAGAGCTGAGGTGGATGATATTGACCACTTGTCGAACCGTCGTGTTCGTACGGTGGGCGAACAGTTGTATGCGCAATTTGGTGTCGGTTTAGCGCGTATGGCGCGTACTATCCGCGAGCGTATGAATATCCGCGACAACGAGGTATTTACACCTACAGATTTGATTAATGCACGTACATTATCATCTGTAATCAATTCGTTCTTTGGAACGAACCAGTTGTCTCAGTTTATGGACCAAACCAACCCATTAGCCGAAATTACGCATAAGCGTCGTCTTTCTGCTTTAGGTCCTGGTGGTCTTTCTCGTGAGCGTGCCGGATTTGAGGTTCGTGACGTTCACTATACACACTATGGTCGTCTTTGTACAATTGAAACACCGGAGGGACCAAACATTGGTTTGATTTCTTCGTTGTCGGTACATGCTAAAATTAACAACTTAGGTTTTATCGAAACACCTTACCGTGTGGTTACAGACGGAAAAGTGGCCGTAGATCAGCCTGTTGTGTATTTGTCTGCAGAAGATGAGGATGGTAAAACGATTGCGCAGGCAAACGCTATTTATGACGATAAGGGTAACTTCGAAGATCCTAAGGTTAAAGCTAGATATGAGGGTGACTTCCCGATTATCGAGCCTGAGAAATTGGATTATATGGACGTTGCGCCTAACCAGATTACTTCGATTGCGGCTTCGTTGATTCCTTTCTTGGAACACGATGATGCGAACCGTGCCTTGATGGGGTCGAACATGCAGCGCCAAGCGGTGCCTTTGTTGCGCCCGCAAGCGCCAATCGTAGGAACGGGCTTGGAAGGCCGTGTGGCTTCCGATTCACGTACTTTGATTAATGCGGAAGGTAATGGTGTCGTGGAATATGTGGATGCACAGGAAATTAAAATCCGTTACGAACGTACGGATGATGATCGCTTGGTGTCTTTCGACGATGATATTAAAACATATCGCTTAATTAAATTTAAGAAAACCAACCAGAATACCTGTATCAACTTAAAACCTATCGTTAAGAAAGGACAGAAAGTTTCTAAAGGTCAGGTATTATGTGAGGGGTATGCTACGGAAGATGGTGAGTTAGCTTTAGGACGTAACTTGAAGGTTGCATTCATGCCTTGGCAGGGATATAACTTTGAGGATGCGATTGTAATTTCTGAGCGTGTTGTGTCTCAGGATATCTTTACTTCTTTACATATTGAAGAGTTTGAATTAGAAGTGCGTGATACAAAACGTGGGGAAGAGGAATTAACGGCTGATATCCCTAACGTTTCGGAAGAAGCAACTAAAGATTTGGACGAAAATGGTATTATCCGTGTGGGTGCTGAAGTGGGTGAAGGTGATATCTTAATCGGTAAAATTACACCTAAAGGTGAATCTGACCCTTCGCCAGAGGAGAAATTATTGCGCGCTATCTTTGGTGATAAAGCGGGTGATGTTAAAGATGCATCTTTGAAAACACCTCCTTCAATTAAAGGGGTTGTTGTGGATACCAAATTATTCTCGCGTGCGAAAAAAATGTCTAAAGAGGTAGAGCGTAAAGCTTTAGAGAAATTAGAACTTACACATGAGAAGAACTTACGTCACCTTAAAGAACGCTTGGTAGACAAATTATTTACCATTGTGAACGGTAAAACTTCCCAAGGTATTTATAATGTTTATAAGGAGTTGTTATTAGCTAAAGGTGCTAAGTTTACACAAAAAATATTAACAGATCTTGACTATGCTAACGTTAATCCTTTCGGATGGACAACAGACGAGGATAAAAACGATATGATCAAGATTGCTCTTCATAACTATAACATTAAGTTGAATGAGGAGTTAGGTGTTTTCAAACGTGAGAAATTTGCTGTTTCTGTGGGTGATGAGCTTCCTTCTGGTATTGTGCAGATGGCGAAAGTTTATGTGGCTAAGAAACGTAAATTGAAAGTGGGGGATAAGATGGCTGGACGTCACGGTAACAAGGGTATCGTTGCCCGTATCGTGCGTGATGAGGATATGCCTTTCTTGGAAGATGGAACACCGGTTGATATTGTGTTGAATCCACTAGGGGTACCTTCTCGTATGAACTTAGGTCAGATCTACGAAACTGTTTTAGGTTGGGCAGGTCAGAAATTAGGAATGAAGTTTGCTACGCCAATCTTCGATGGTGCTGAAATGGACCAGGTTGAAGAGTGGGTTGAAAAAGCAGGTTTACCAAGATCTGGTCGTACGTACTTATACAATGGTTTAACAGGGGATCGTTTCGACCAGCCTACAACTGTTGGGGTTATTTATATGTTGAAATTAGGGCACATGGTTGATGATAAAATGCACGCGCGTTCTATCGGACCATACTCCTTGATTACACAACAGCCGCTAGGTGGTAAGGCGCAGTTCGGTGGTCAGCGTTTTGGTGAGATGGAGGTTTGGGCATTAGAGGCATTCGGTGCATCCAATATCCTTCAGGAAATCTTAACTGTGAAATCCGATGATGTTGTAGGTCGTGCTAAAACTTACGAGGCTATCGTTAAGGGTAATAACTTACCGACTCCATCTGTACCTGAATCGTTCAACGTATTGGTACACGAGTTACGTGGTCTAGGTTTGGACATCACATTAGATTAATCAAGCAAAAATATAAGCATAAGGGATTCTCGTAGTCTCTTATGCTTTCACATACATCTTTAAGTTATACAACGTATGTCTTACAAAAAAGATAATAAAATCAAAAGTAACTTTACTTCGATCACGATAAGCTTAGCTTCTCCAGAAACTATTTTGGAGCGTTCTAGTGGTGAGGTTACTAAACCAGAAACTATCAACTACCGTACGTATAAACCAGAACGTGATGGTTTATTCTGTGAACGTATTTTCGGTCCGGTAAAAGATTATGAATGTCACTGTGGTAAATATAAACGTATCCGTTATAAAGGTATCGTTTGTGACCGTTGTGGTGTGGAAGTAACCGAGAAAAAAGTACGTCGTGAGCGTATGGGACACATTAACTTGGTGGTTCCTGTGGCTCATATTTGGTACTTCCGTTCGCTACCTAATAAAATTGGTTATTTACTAGGTCTTCCAACGAAGAAATTAGATATGATCATCTACTACGAAAGATATGTGGTTATCCAGGCCGGTATCAAAGAAGATGATGGTATTTCTTATATGGACTTCTTAACAGAGGAAGAGTATTTGGATATTTTGGATACTTTGCCAAAAGAAAACCAATACTTAGACGATAATGATCCGCAGAAATTCATCGCTAAGATGGGTGCTGATGCGTTGGAGGAATTGTTGAAACGCCTTCAATTGGATCAATTATCATACGATTTACGCCACCAGGCGGCTAACGAAACGTCGCAACAGCGTAAAAATGAAGCGTTGAAACGTCTTCATGTTGTGGAGGCTTTCCGTGGTGCGAATACGCGTATCGAAAATAAACCGGAGTGGATGATTGTGAAAATCGTTCCTATTATTCCACCGGAGTTACGCCCGTTAGTGCCTTTGGATGGAGGGCGTTTTGCAACATCCGATTTAAATGACCTTTATCGTCGTGTTATTATCCGTAACAACCGTTTAAAACGTTTAATCGAGATCAAAGCTCCAGAAGTAATCCTACGTAACGAAAAACGTATGTTGCAGGAGGCGGTAGATTCTTTATTTGATAACTCACGTAAAGTAAATGCCGTTAAAACGGAGGGTAACCGTGCCTTGAAATCTTTATCGGATATCTTAAAAGGTAAACAAGGTCGTTTCCGTCAAAACTTATTAGGTAAACGTGTGGATTACTCGGCTCGTTCGGTAATCGTCGTTGGCCCGCACTTAAAATTACACGAGTGTGGTCTTCCTAAAGATATGGCTGCCGAGCTTTACAAACCGTTTATCATTCGTAAGATGATTGAAAGAGGTATTGTAAAAACCGTAAAATCAGCGAAGAAAATCGTAGATCGTAAAGATCCGGTTGTATGGGATATCCTGGAGAATGTATTAAAAGGACACCCTGTATTATTAAACCGTGCACCTACGCTTCACCGTTTGGGTATTCAGGCTTTCCAACCTACTTTGGTAGAGGGTAAAGCGATTCAGTTACACCCATTAGTGTGTACAGCGTTCAACGCCGATTTCGATGGTGACCAGATGGCGGTTCACTTACCTTTAGGTAATGCTGCAATTTTGGAAGCCCAAATTTTAATGTTGGCGGCACACAATATCTTAAACCCTGCAAATGGTTCTCCGGTTACGGTACCATCTCAGGATATGGTATTGGGTCTTTACTATATTACTAAAGGCCGTAAATCTGATGAAACGCGTAAAATGCAAGGTGAAGGTAGTACGTTCTACTCTCCTGAGGAGGTTATTATCGCCTTGAATGAGAAACGTATCGACTTACACTCTTGGATTAAAGTAAGAACTTACGATAAAAATAAAGACGGTGAGCTTACTTTACAGCTTATCGAAACGACAGTAGGTCGTGTTATCTTCAACCAAATCGTTCCTGAAGAGGTTGGTTTTATCAACGAAATCTTAACGAAAAAATCATTACGTAATGTAATTGGTGAAATCGTGAAGTCTACCGGTATGGCGCGTGCTGCAAAATTCTTGGATGATATGAAGGAACTTGGTTTCCAAACAGCATTCAAGGGTGGTCTTTCGTTCAACTTGCAGGATTTAAATATTCCTGCTGCTAAAGCGGAATTGATTGCACAAGCGATGAATGAGGTTGATGAAGTAATGAACAACTATAATATGGGTTTCATTACCAACAACGAACGTTACAACCAAATTATCGATATCTGGACGCGTATTAACAACAGATTGACAGCGCACGTTATGGATATTCTATCCAACGACAACCAAGGTTTCAACTCGGTTTATATGATGTTGGATTCTGGAGCGCGTGGTTCTAAAGAGCAGATTCGTCAGTTGTGTGGTATGCGGGGATTGATGGCGAAACCTCAGAAATCAGGTACTTCTGGTGGTGAGATTATTGAAAACCCGATTTTATCGAACTTCAAAGAAGGTCTTTCGGTATTAGAATACTTTATTTCTACCCACGGTGCGCGTAAAGGTTTGGCCGATACGGCATTGAAAACTGCCGATGCGGGTTACTTAACACGTCGTTTACATGATGTGGCTCAGGATATGATTGTTGTGGATCATGACTGTGGTGGTTTACGTGGTATCTATACAACGGCTTTAAAAGATAATGACGATATCGTTGAACCTTTATATGACCGTATCTTAGGTCGTACACCGTTGAACGATGTATTACACCCGGTAACGGATGAATTAATCGTTGCTGCAAACGAGGATATTACCGAAGAAGTAGCCGCAGCGATTGAAGAGGCGGGTATCGAAGGGGTAGACATTCGCTCGGTATTGACCTGTGAGTCGAAACGTGGTGTTTGTGCTTGTTGTTATGGCCGTAACTTGGCATCGGGTAAACGTGTACAAATGGGTGAAGCTGTCGGTGTTATCGCTGCCCAATCTATCGGTGAACCAGGTACACAGTTAACACTTCGTACGTTCCACGTGGGGGGTACTGCATCGAACATCGCTGCTGAATCTACAATCATTGCGAAATACGAGGGTACTATCGAGTTTGAAAACGTACGTACCGTTGAAAAAGAAGGTGAAGATGGTCCGTTCCAAGTGGTATTGGGTCGTTCTGGCGAGATTAAAATCGTTAATAACGATAGAAAAGTACTTTACCAACAGATTATCCCTTACGGTTCGAACCTTTTTGTTAAAGAAGGAGAGAAGGTTGAAAAAGGTGCTAAATTGGTAGACTGGGATCCTTATAACGCAGTTATTATTTCTGAGTTTGCAGGTAAGGTTGAATTTGATGCAATTATCGAAGGGGTTACCTTCCGTGAAGAGTCTGATGAGCAAACGGGGCACAAGGAAAAAGTTATTATCGAAACACGCGATAAGACTAAAAACCCTATGATCAAAATCTTAGACAACAAAGGGGAGATTATCCGTTCATACAATATTCCAGTAGGATCACACGTTGCTGTATCCGACGGACAGAAAGTTAAGGATGGTGCTATCTTAGTGAAAATTCCTCGTTCTACAGGTAAAACACGAGATATTACAGGGGGTCTTCCTCGTGTAACCGAATTATTCGAAGCACGTAACCCTTCAAACCCGGCTGTTGTTACAGAAATTGACGGTGTTGTATCTTTAGGTGGTGTGAAACGTGGTAACCGTGAGATTTCTATCGAATCGCGTGATGGTCAAGTTAAACGTTACCTAGTGCCATTGTCGAAACATATCTTGGTGCAGGATAATGACTTTATCAAAGCGGGTATGCCATTGTCGGATGGTCAGATTTCTCCTGGAGATATCTTATCGATCAAAGGTCCTTCGGCTGTACAGGAATATATCGTTAATGGTATCCAAGAGGTTTACCGCCTACAGGGGGTAAAAATCAACGATAAACACTTCGAGACTATCGTTCACCAAATGATGCAGAAAGTAAATATTGAGGATCCAGGAGATACGCGCTTCTTAGAGAAAGAGGCCGTAAATAAATGGGACTTCATGCAGGAGAACGATTCGTTGTACGACAAGAAAGTAATCGTAGACGCTGGTGATTCAAATACTTTACGTCCAGGTCAGATTGTAACGTTACGTAAATTACGTGAAGAGAACTCTAACCTTAAACGTCAAGACTTGAAATTAGTTGAGGTTCGTGATGCTATTCCAGCAACGTCGAGCCCACTATTGCAAGGTATTACCAGAGCGTCATTGGGTACAAAATCATTTATCTCGGCAGCATCTTTCCAGGAAACTACGAAAGTGTTGAACGAAGCTGCTATCGCAGGTAAACGTGATGATTTGTTAGGATTGAAAGAGAACGTTATCGTTGGTCACTTAATCCCTTCAGGTACTGGTCTACGTAAATACAGTAACATTATCGTAGGTTCTCGTGAAGAGTACGATCAATTGTTAGCTTCGAAAGAAGAAGATTAATCCCCAAAGGATTTTCAAATATTAAAATAGGTGTCCCCATAAAGGACACCTATTTTGCTTTATTATTTAGGCTATCTTTCCTCTTCGCTACAGGTTACAGAGGTTAGGCATTTTAGCTTTTTACGTTTACGATTACACCACGGCACTGTTCAAATAGTAGGTAAGTACAGCGTTACAGCGCCGGCTTAACCAGCTTAAATCGGTTGTGTTTTCTGGGTTATCAAACAGCTTGGACCCCATGCCGATGGCAGATACACCGGCTTGTTTCCATTCGTTTATACTTTGTTGCGTTATATCTACACCTCCTGTAGGCATAAACTTTAGGTCTGGGAACAGTGGCTTTATTGCTTTTAAAAAGTTGGGCTTTAGGCTGTCGCCAGGGAATAGTTTTATTAAAGGCGCTCCGAATACTTCGGCCATAGAAATCTCCGTAGGGGTCATGCAGCCTGGTATCCAGCTTATGGAATGTTGTTTCGCAACGGCTGCAATTTCTGCTGTAACTATTGGGCTTACGATAAAGTCGGCACCGCGTTTTACATATGCTGCTGCCTGGGCCGCAGTTTTTATGGTACCTATACCCAATTGTAAATCCTTAAGATAGGTATCCCGGTGCTGTAGCAGGGCATCGAAGTTTCTTTCGGCATAGGTTCCACGGTTTACAAATTCAAAAATACGTATTCCTCCGGCGTAGCAGGCCTCGAGCGTGGCTATGCAACTGTCGATATCATCGTGGTAGTATACGGGTATAATGGGGGCTTGTTTTAGGGTTGTTAATAATCGGTGCATAAGATGGTTTTTGTTGTAGGTTAATGTATTTTTTATGCAGTGGTAGAGGTTTTGTGTACAGGCTAAGCCTGGTATTTCTAACCAAAATCTCCGGCTATAAATAGTTTTTCAAAACCTGCCTTTGTCGCTGTATCAATAATTTGTTGCGGGCTCAATTGTTGTACTAACGCGTATATCAGTCCGCCCATAAAGGCATCTCCAGATCCTATTCTGTCTATAACCACATGGGTCTCTAAGCTTTCTGATATGGCATCGGCCGTACGGCTGTGGTAGCAACCATAAAATAGGTTGTGTTGGGGGCTATCCATAAACCTAAAGGTGTTGGCAACATGCTTACACTGCGGAAATTTATCAAATATTTCTGCTGCCGACTGCTTTGAAAAGGCATTGTAGGTGGCCTTATCGGTATTACGGTTTAAGGAATCATCGATTGAAGTTCCTAACATTTTGTGAGCCGCCCATATATTTCCCATAATTACATCGGCATACTGTGCCAGTGTAGGCATTACTTCGATGGGTTCCTGGCCATATTGCCACAGGCGACTTCGGTAGTTTAGGTCTACGGAAACTGTAATTCCCTTTTTATGGGCTGTCGCTAATGCTGTTTTGCACTGTGCAGCAAGCGCTGGATTTAATGCGGGTGTTAGTGCCGTAAAATGAAACCAGTCTACCGTATCAAGCAGCTCATCCCAGTTTATAGCGTCGGCTTTGAGCTGGCTAAATGCCGAATATTTGCGGTCGTAAATTACATCGCCATTGCTTAGTCCGTTTGCGGATAGGAGGTAATAGCTTCCTAGACGGTCGCCTTGATGGATAAATGCTGAGGTATCGACTCCATAAGATTGTAAACAGCTTTTGATTTCCTGTACTAACATCTGGTCTGGCCCGACACTGAGGTATCTTGTGGGGATGCCTAGTTTGGCTAATGTCACCGCGACGTTTGCTTCTGATCCGCCGGGATATATTTTTAATTGCCCGGTATTGGCCGTGAAAAATGACGCTTCTGTACTTTGTAAACGGACTAATAGTTCGCCAAAACACAATACCGTAGTGTTGGATGTAGCTTGCATAGTTATACGTGTTGAAACCGAAATTACAAATTGTCAGCCTTTTATGGAATCTACTCTTAGACCTATTTACGATAACGTTTTCGTAAATAAATACTTCAATATGCTTTTTATTTCTCCTGGAGATTAGCAATTTTAGTTTTCACGAACCTAAAAAAAATAAGTATGAGCATATTGGACAAATTTTCCCTTTCGGGTAAAGTTGTGGTTATAACTGGGGCTACAGGTGTGCTGGGCAAGTCTTTTGTCAATGCTGTGGCAGAAGGGGGGGCTCGGGTGGCCATTATTGGGCGTAATGCGGAGCGTGCTCAGCAACGTGTAGAGCAGGTATTGCGTTTAGGTGGTGAAGCGCTGGCCATACAAGCGGATGTGCTGGTCGAGGCTGAAATGCTGCTGGCTAGGGAGCAGATTCTTGCAAAATGGGGTACCATCGATGCTTTGGTGAATGCCGCTGGTGGTAACATCCCCGGCGCTACGGTGGGCCCTGAGGATGACCTTTTTGCGGCCAGTATGACGGACATCGCTAAAACATTGGATTTAAACTTGATGGGGACTATAATTCCTACTCATGTTTTTGGTAGGGTTATGGCCGAAAAGGGGGCTGGAAGTATCGTAAATATTGCCTCTTTAGCCTCGCATGCTGCCCTTACACGTGTTTTGGGCTATACGGTCGCTAAAGCTGGAATCGTTGGGTATACCAATTGGATGGCAACAGAAATGGCGTTACGCTATGGTGATAAGGTGCGCGTTAATGCGATCGCACCGGGTGTTTTTTTAACGGAACAGAATAGAACCTTGCTAACGAATGGGGATGGTTCGTATACAGAACGCGGACAGAAATTTGTTCTTAATACTCCATTTAAACGTTTGGGCAACCCTGAAGAATTGGAGGGCGCTTTGTTGTTTCTGTTAAGTGACGCTTCGGCGTTTGTGAATGGTGAAACTTTATATGTTGATGGTGGTTTTACCGCCTGGACGGGTGTGTAATTTAATGGTTGCTGTCATGAAAAAAAATAGATTAACCCAATCTTGGCGTTGGTATGGTCCGGAGGACCCGGTGAGCTTACAGGATGTTAAACAGGCTGGAGCTACTTCAATTGTATCGGCATTGCATTATATTCCGCATGGTGAGGTTTGGCCTGTGGCGGATATTCAACAGCGTAAACAACAGATTGAAGATGCTGGCTTGACTTGGTCAGTGGTGGAGAGTGTACCGGTGCATGAGGCCATAAAAACGCGGACAGAAGCTGCGGATAGCTTAATTTTAAATTATAAGCAGACTTTACGCAACCTTGCTTCTTGTGGTATTAAAACAGTTTGTTACAACTTTATGCCTGTATTAGATTGGACGCGTACGCAACTGGATTATGAACTGAAGAATGGTGCTAAAGCCTTGTATTTTAATTGGTCTGATTTGGCACTTTTTGACTTGTTTGTGCTAAAGCGTACGGATGCGGCGTTGGATTATCCGCTGGAGGTTTTGGCTGAGGCTAATTTGAAATACAAGCGTTATACCGCTGCTGAAATGGCTATGCTTACGGATACTATTTTAATGGGTATCCCTAGTGAAAAGGCTATTTCTTTGGAGGATTTGAATGCTAGTATTGCAATTTATAAGCAATTGGGGCGTCAGGGCTTGCAGCAGAATCTGCTGTGGTTCCTGCGTGAAATCGCTGATGTCTGTGAAGAGAATGGCGTGAAAATGACCATTCACCCGGATGACCCGCCTTATCCGATTTTGGGTTTACCGCGTATCGCATCTCGTAAGGAGGATTTTGAGTTTATACTAGCGGGCGTTAATAAACCTTTTAATGGTGTTTGTTTTTGTACGGGCTCTTTAGGTGCTAGCCCTGATAATGACTTGTTAGCGATATTTTCTGTGGTAAAGGAAAGGGTATATTTCGCTCATTTACGTAATGTAAAACGCGACGATGGGGGTAATTTTTATGAAGCGGATCACTTGGATGGGGATGTGGATATGTATCGGGTAATGGTCGCTTTATCGGCGGAGAATGCGAGCCGTGCTGTCCCAATTCCTTTCAGGCCGGACCATGGTCATCAGATGTTGGATGACTTGCATAAAACAACGAACCCTGGGTATTCGGCTATAGGTCGCCTCCGTGGCTTGGCAGAATTACGTGGCTTGGAGTTGGGGATTTTGGGCGGCTATTAATCTGCTCGTTTATGGATCTAGGTATGGGTCTTTGTGCTATCGTTTTTGAAAAATAAATAGGCTAATAATGGAAAATTTTATAGGTGCTAACTTTTTATTGCAGTCACATTTGGCTGAGCGGTTGTATTTTGATTATGCAGCGGATTTGCCAATTATTGATTATCATGCTCATCTTTCTCCACAGGAGATTTTTGTGGATAGAAAGTTTGAGAATATCACACAGATTTGGTTGCAGGGTGACCATTATAAGTGGCGGGCAATGCGGGTGTTAGGTGTGGATGAGCGGTTTATCACGGGAAATGCTAGCGATAGGGAGAAGTTTCAGCATTGGGCAGAAACGGTGCCGTATACTTTACGTAATCCTTTGTTTCACTGGACGCATATGGAGCTTAAAAATCCTTTTGGTGTTTCGGAATTGCTAAATGGCGTTAGTGCTGAAGGAATTTATAATCATACCAAGGAGTGTTTGCAGCGCGATCAGTTTTCTAGCCGAGGTTTATTACAGCATTTTAACGTGGAGATGGTCGGCACAACGGATGATCCTATCGATACGCTTGATGCACATTTAGCATTGGGAAATTCGGATTTTAAAACACAGGTGCTTCCTTCTTTCCGGCCGGATAGGTGTTTAAATATTGGCGGGGGGGATTCTTTTAGGTTGTATATTTCACAGCTTGCCGCTGCTGCAGGGGGGGCTATTTTTGATTTAGATACTTTGCTGGTCGCGTTGTTTAAGCGTGTTGATTTTTTTCATGCCGCAGGTTGTCGTATTGCTGACCATGGTTTGGGCCAATTGCCTCTGCAAGGGCAGGTTTCTACGGAGGAAATTAACAGGGTATTGCGTGCAGTTTTGGATGGCGATGATGCTTCGGCATCGCTGGTCGTGCAAGAGGCTTTTGCATTTTATATACTGAGCAGTCTTGCAAAACGTTACCATCAGCTAGGGTGGGTGCAGCAGTATCATCTCGGAGCGATAAGAAATAATAACAAGCGTTTGTTGCAGCTTCTGGGGCCTGATACAGGCTTTGATTCCATCGGCGATTATCGTCAGGCGGTTGGTCTTTCGAATTTTTTAAATCACCTCGATGCCAGCGATCAGCTCGCTAAAACTATTATTTATAATTTAAATCCCGCAGATAATGCCGTATTCGCTACTATGGCAGGGAATTTCCAGTCTGGCGGTATTCGTGGAAAAATACAGTTTGGATCGGCATGGTGGTTTTTAGATCAGTTGGATGGTATGGAACAGCAAATAAATACATTATCAAATATGGGCTTGTTAAGCTGTTTTATTGGTATGCTTACCGATTCCAGAAGTTTTTTGTCTTACTCCAGGCATGCGTATTTTCGTCGTTTGTTGTGTAATATCTTCGCTCGTGATGTTGAAAACGGGGTATTACCTAATGATAGCAAGTGGATAGGTGAAATAATAACGGCCATTTGTTATGGCAATGCAAAGCAGTATTTTTTTAGTAATCAGGTAACGTGACAATGCATCGTTAGCAGACTAAATATAAACCGTATAAACCATATAAACACGATAACAAATTATGATAAACCAATCCATTGGCAACTATAGGTGGACTATCTGTGCGCTATTATTTTTTGCTACAACCATCAATTACCTGGATAGGCAGGTGTTAAGTTTACTGCATCCGACTTTGGAGGAGGAGTTTGGGTGGAGCAAATCTGATTATGCCAATGTGACGGCGGCATTTCAGTTTTCTTATGCTTTATCTATGCTTTTTGCGGGCCGTTTTATCGATAGGCTTGGCACGAAAAAGGGCTTCGCTATTGCCATCGTTTTATGGTCTTTTGGGGCTATTATACATGCCTATTCCATAGAAATAGGGTATTCGGCAGCGGCAATTTTAGCCAAACTTGGCTTTGCTGGTCTTTCGGTTTCTATCCTTGGATTCTCGATTTCTAGAGTTGTGCTGGGCATTGGGGAGTCGGGTAATTTCCCGGCTGCAATAAAAACTACAGCGGAGTATTTTCCGAAAAGGGAACGGGCTTTGGCAACGGGAATTTTTAACTCTGGCTCTAATATTGGTGCCGTACTGGCACCGTTGACGGTGCCTTGGATGGCCGTAAAATGGGGCTGGCAGTCGGCCTTTATTGTTGTGGGTGTGGTGGGGTTTATATGGCTGGTATTCTGGTGGATTTTTTATGATAAACCCGAGGAGCAAAAAAGACTGTCGCGAGCTGAATTAGCACATATCAATAGTGATGCGGACGGCGATGTGGCCGCACCATCCCTAGATCCGCAAACAGCAAGTCTGTCGAAAACGTCTTGGTATAGGCTGCTCTCTTTTAAACAGACTTGGGCTTATGTGTTAGGGAAGTTTATGACCGATGGGGTATGGTGGTTTTTCTTATTTTGGTTGCCTTCTTATCTTAAAGATCAGTACCATATGACTGGTACGGATATTATGTTGCCGCTAGCGGTACTTTATAGCATGACTATGGTTGGTAGTATTGGTGGTGGTTGGTTTCCAATGTATTATATTAATAAAGGGTATAAGGCCTATGATGGACGTATGAAAGCTATGTTTATTATTGCGTTGTTTCCCTTAGTTGTACTCTTGGCACAGCCTTTTGGTGGTGTTTCTTATTGGCTGCCGGTCGTGCTTATCGGCGTAGGTGCTTCAGCACATCAAGCTTGGTCGGCAAATATTTTTACGACGGTTTCGGATATGTTTCCAAAGCATACTGTGGCAACAGTTGTCGGAATTGGTGGTATGGCTGGAGGAATGGGCGGGGTGGTGTTATCCAAGTTAGGCGGATGGCTGTTTGATAAGTATCAGCAGTTGGGTAGTATTGAAACGGGATATACCATAATGTTTACGATATGTGCGCTTTCGTATATTGCAGCTTGGACTGTTATGAAACTGTTGGTGCCAAAAATGAGGGTTATTGTTTCGGTGTAAGCGTCCATGTAGTTAAATTTAAATGGGGCGCTGGTGTAAGAATATTTTTTGCTAAAAGGTATAGTAAAGAAATAACGTACTTCTAAAAATATGTTATTTCTTTACTTTTTTTTTATGTTATCTTCAATAGGCTGCATTTAGTTTTCATGGGTTCATCCTTTTGTTAGAAACTTCACCGTAAGTGTTACTTGTGTCGGGTTTTTATTGGAGGCATTTGCGCCTATGTATATGGCATGACTTTACTTGTTCTTTTTATTGAGGTCAATTTTGGCCTTTTCGTCTGTGCTGCTCAATATAGCTTCGACATGCCATGTTTTTAAATAACTGTTAACCTAAAATAGAATATTTGGAGTGCTCAAATTAATTTCTGACCTGCTATACATAAAAACACCTATTTATTTTAAAAGATTTGCTTAGTTTTATTGCAGCTATACTAGCTGGAGGGATTTTATCTTGCATTCTATCTGTAAGCAAATTAGAGTTATAGCTACAAAAGAAAAGGTAAAGTGTAGAATACTACGCTTTACCTTTTCTGTACATACTGCAACCAAGTGTTAGGCCATTGCCAATTTAAAAGCCTTTATCTTAAATCCACAATTTCATAAGACTTATACCTGTCTTTATTGAAGACAAATGTACTTTCCGGAAATTTTTCTCCTACATATAGTGTATTTAGAGTATATGTAAATTGATTATTTGATTTATCGAATACCACCACATCATGAATATGGTTGTTTTTGTTCACCCGGATTTTGATCTTCTTATAATTTGTTTTGCTTTCTAAGGGCTGTAGCTCTATTACCGAAAGATTTTCTGTTTTGCCATTCTCTTGTATCCTCTCTGCGGTTTGTAATTTGTAAGCATACCCCTTTTGAAAGAAGGTAAACAGGTTTGTTGGTCCTATAGTAGCGTCATTCTCCTCCGCATCGGTAATCTGTATCTCCTGCAAGTCTTTCGCAATATTCCATATGGTTTTACCATCAGAAATAATCTCCTGATTTTGCATTTTTATGGCATATTGGTTTTTTGCCTTGCTGAAGTACATTATACCCTTATCGTTGTAGCTGCCATTTTTACCGTCCTGTGCCGATAGGCTGAAGTCTGAACGTATGCTGCTATAATCTTTGTATTTTTTAGCGACCTCATTCAATAATTTTTTGGCATCTGTTTGTGCCATACTCAAGGTGGATACCACACTTAAGCATAAAGCAAGAGCAATTTTTTTCATCATCTTCATGTTACTTTTTTAATGTTTCCAAAAACTGTTCCAAGGAGTATTCATCCGGATATAGAACTTCTCTGGCTTTACTGCCTTCAAACGGCCCTACAATTCCAGCTGCTTCCAACTGGTCGATGATACGTCCGGCCCTATTATACCCTAATTTAAGCTTACGCTGAATCAAGGAGGTAGAGCCTTGCTGATGCATAACAATAAGTCGGGCTGCCTCTTCAAAAAGTTGGTCTCTATCATCCAAATCGAAATCTGACGAACCTGATCCTTCACCCGATTCATCCACATATTCGGGTAACATAAATGCGGAAGGATAACCACGCTGACTGCCAATATAGTCGGAAATACCTTCAACTTCTGGCGTATCGACAAATGCACATTGAATGCGGATTAAATCACTCCCGGTAGCTAAAAGCATGTCTCCACGACCAATCAATTGGTCGGCACCTCCCGAATCCAAAATTGTACGGGAGTCGACTTTAGATAGCACCCGGAAAGCAAGCCTTGCGGGGAAGTTAGCTTTAATTGTACCGGTAATAATATTTACCGATGGGCGCTGTGTTGCAATAACGAGGTGTATACCTACCGCCCTTGCCAATTGCGCTAACCGTGCTATCGGTGTTTCCACCTCTTTTCCTGCCGTCATCATCAAATCTGCAAACTCATCAACAATAAGAACTATAAACGGTAAGAATCGATGTCCCTCCTCAGGGTTTAATCTTCTATTGACAAATTTTACATTATATTCTTTTAAATTACGGACCTGCGCATTTTTTAATAGATCATAACGCTGATCCATCTCAATACAAAGCGAGTTTAACGTGTTTATTACCTTTTTAGTATCGGTAATAATAGCATCCTCCTCGCCAGGAAGTTTTGCCAAGAAATGTCGTTCTACCTTTTTAAATAACGAGAGCTCCACTTTTTTCGGGTCTACCAAAACAAATTTTAACTCTGCGGGATGTTTTTTGTATAACAACGATGTTAAAATTGCATTGATACCTACCGATTTACCCTGCCCGGTAGCACCCGCAACCAGTAAGTGAGGCATCTTTGCTAAATCGGCAATATACACTTCATTGGATATTGTTTTTCCCAATGCTATAGGCAAATCCATTTCCGTTTTTTGGAATTTCTCTGTCATCAGTACCGAACGCATGGATACCATTTCGGGGCTGCTATTAGGGACTTCAATACCTATCGTTCCTTTCCCTGGCATCGGCGCGATGATACGTATACCTAATGCCGCTAAACTTAAAGCAATATCATCCTCCAGGTTTTTAATTTTAGAAATACGCACCCCCGGTTTAGGGATAATTTCATATAAGGTAACAGTAGGGCCTATGGTAGCTTTAATCTGTTCAATTTCAATGCTATAATTGCGTAGTGTTTCTACAATTCTATTTTTGTTTGCCTCCAGTTCCTGTGGATTGATAGCAATTTTTCCGGAGCCATAATCTTTTAATAACTCCAACGAAGGATGCTGATATCCCGAAAGGTCCAACTTCGGATCGTACTCTCCAAACTGTGCTACCAAATCATTTGCTGTGATCTGTTTTTCCTCGGTAGCTTTCTCCACCGATAACACCGGTCCTGTTTTTTCCTCTTCGGCTTCCAGCTCAATTTCTGGTTCAGTAAAAGAATCGTTTAACGATAATTCTATCGCATTATTATCCTCCCTGAAGGCGCTGAAAGCATTTGCATGGTTAGTATCTGTATCTGCTACGGTAGATTTAACGTTGAAAGTAACGCTTTCTGCGGCCTCCACATTATCCAGTTCATCCTCCTCATCTGCCACTATAGGCTCGTTTCGTAAATGACTATATCGGTCATTTAAGCTCTCCTTTAGGGGAACCATAGTTTGCTGAGCTGCCGTATTATTTGTATTACTTGTATTACTAGTATTACTAAGGGTGTTTGATACTTCAATTACAGCGCCATCAATACTGATATCGTCGGTATGCGTTTCGGTATGGCGTATATTAGCTTTCGGCGTTATGTCTACGTCCTCATCCTCCTCTTCTTCATCCAGGTCGTATTGTTTTTTTCCAAGGCCCAATGAAACCTTAAGATCAAGGTTGTAAATTAAAATTAATGCCGTTAAGTAGGCAAACAAAAGCAAACCGCCAACGCCGTACTTACCGATTTGTGCATTTAAAAGATTGTTGGTCCAGAAGCCAAACTTTCCTTCTAAAATATGGGGTGTTTCTGTAATATAATCCTGAATAAAACCTAGGGTAAAGGATAAGAATAAGATCGCGATAAAAGAGTATAAAATAGTTTTCCATACTGGAAATAGAGACTTTTTGTATAACAGCTTGTAACCTAAAACAAAAAATATCAATATAAAGAAAAATGAAGCTACCCCGAACCACTCAAAAATAAATTGGTTCGCCAATAAGGCACCAATTTTACCTAGTTTATTTTCTACAATAGGCAAATCGGCACTTTCATCCTGTAATTCCTCTGTCGACTTAAAGAGTGTACCCCAACCTCCATTGGTTGCTGCTATATAACTTTGGTCTTCTTTCCATGTAAATAGATAGGAGATAAATGCTACGGCAAACAGAAATGAACATAGCAGGAAAAACAACCCTAATATCTTCAAAAATTTCCGTTGCCCTTCAGTGAAATCTATGCTATCAAAAGACTTAATAAGTGGAGGTCTTTTTTTTACAGGCGCAGCACCTTTTGAAGCTTCTTTTTTTGCCCTGCCCAGACTACTGTTTTTAAATGTATTTCCTTTATATGCCATTGAAAATTGTATACTTTTCCTAATACAAACTTATTAAAAAAAAACTGGAGAATGGCAGCTATTCCTGGGGAAAACTCTTAGTTTGTAGCATTATTAAGATCATTTACGTTTTAATCTTTAAATTAGTATAAAAAATAATATATGCGGGCTTGCTTTAGTTTTATTGGGGTTTTTATCCTGCTTTTGATTACTGGCTGTAATAAAGACGGCCTTTCCTTAAATCGTCCTAACGATACGCCTGGTAATATTGCGGCGGTGGCTACCTTTAATCTTATTCCCGGATCAACCTCGGTTGTGGGGAGATTAGGAGCGGCATCCTTATATACCCTTACAGGAAGTTTTGATTTTGGCCGCTATGCCGCGTATAAAAACTTTTTACCCGGAACGAATAAACTGGAGGTGGAAAGTTTCTTTGATAATAAGGAACGTAAACAGCTCGTACAAAACATCAGCCTGACTGCTGGCCGCGCTTATAGTTTATTTTTGTACGAGGATAAGGAGGTAGGAAGTTTACTCACTGAGGATAATATTATTTTACCCCGGGAGGGCTATGCTAAAGTTCGCTTTGTGCATATGGGGAAATCCCTAAGCCCGTTGTCGCTGTATATTGGAAATGAGGATAAGCCACTTTTTGCAAATATAGCTTTTAAGGGAGTTAGTGATTTTAAAGAGATTTCTACACATAATACCGGTCCATTAGAATTTAAAGCTGCTTCCGGTTCTAATACCGTATTGCTGACTATAGAACCGCAAAATTTGATAAGTAGGGAGATTTATAGTGTTCTTGTAATAGGGGATTTGGAGTCTAACTTACCCAATGAAAAATTACAGGCAAAAATCGTAATACATAGCCGGTAATAGCTTATAGCCTATAAAAAAGCCGTAAGTACGACACTGTTTGGTAAACAGCTAAAACTTACGGCTTTTTTTATAATCTTCTATTCGATTTATTTTTATCGCTTACGGCTACTATTTTGACGGTTTTGGAGGGTGTTCCTTAACAAGTCGTTAAAGTCTTCAACAACCTGAAAAAATTGTGACGCACGTGCTTGACCGATTACCTTGGTAAAATCTGCTCTATATTTTTTTTTAATCTCGACCTCTTTAGCATCAAAGGCAATGACGTCTCTGCTTCCGCTTAATGAATTAGCACCTTCGGGCGTAGTATTACCTCTTTTAGCTTTTTTTAAGTCCCACATTTCCTCGTTATACTTATTGTATATGGGAAAGAAACGCTGTGCTTCTGCACGGGTTAATTTTAGCTCTTTGGTTATGTAAGCAATTTTTTCACTTTCTATAGCTTCAAAATTCTCTTGCTGGGCATATGTTGCTAAATGAAGAGTGAATACTAAGCACAACGTGGTGATAATATACTTTAATCTTGACATTATAACATGTAATTTAAATATTCCTCAATATCTTCGTTTTCAACCTTATTATCTAAATGTATGGAATCGTCGCTGTTATCTACCATAAATTTGGCCAAATGCATCAAATCTTCGCCTTCGGAAACCTGCGCCAAGTAATTCACCAAGTCCTCATCACTAATATTTTGTAGCGCTAAAGTAGGCACATTGTCAGCAGCGTCGGCAGCAGAAAGGCTAGCAAATTGAAGACTATCCTCCGTAACAGCAGCAGTTTGTTGCCACATAAAGTACACTGCAGCACCCATAAGCAGCATCACAGCAGCAGCGGCACCAGAAATATAGTTAATCCAATTTCTTTTCGGGGCAAGTGGAACGATTTTCGGTGTATTGACCGCATCGCTACTTGCAGGATTTATAGCCCCTAGAATATTGTTTTCCAAGGTATGCCAATAATTGTTTGGTACAGTAAACGGATTTTCTTGTTTTTTCCAATCATGTACCTTTATCTGCGTCATAAGCTGTGCAGCCGACGTAGAGAAATAATTATCCGCTGTAGCGAAACCATCCTCCGCAACGTTTTGTTTCAACTTTACTTCGGCAACTTCGGCTAAAATAGACTGTTGCAGGTGGGCTTCAAATCCTGTAGGAATTGAAAAACCATCCTTAGGAATAAGGTCTTTCAACCTGTCTTCCGCAATTTTGTTTTGAATAGTTTGAGAAAGCTGATCAAAATAATCGTCGGGCAGTACTGAAGTTGTAATATCCTGTATGGCAGGAAGTTTTATTTCGTTTAAAATATGTTGTTGCTGCTCGATAAAGAAATTTTCAGGGACAACAAAAGACGATTGACGCAAAGAATCTGGCAAAATTGTTTTGCTAGAACATTCGTTATATGTGTCTTTTTCCTTCATTGTGTAGCTTTAGATACAATCTAATAGTAAAGGTTTAATCGTGGCTATTAAAAAAGTTTTCTATTTTTTTTACAGCAAGATGGTAGGATGCTTTAAGGGCGCCGACACTAGTGCCCAAAATTTCGGATATTTCATCATATTTCATGTCTTCAAAATACTTCATATTGAAGACAAGTTTTTGTTTTTCAGGCAGTGTTAATAAAGCCTGCTGTAGTTTCATTTGCGCTTTGTCGCCATTAAAATAGGTCCCACTCGCTAATGTTTCCGCCAGGTATGAGGTGCTATCGTCGTCTAAAGAAACATTATACTTCTGCTTTTTCTTGTTTAGAAATGTAATGCATTCATTTGTTGCAATGCGATATAACCAGGTATACAATTGAGAGTCTTCTCTAAATTTATCCAAGTTACGCCATACTTTAACAAAAATATCTTGGGTCACGTCATCCGCATCGTCATGATCGATGACCATGCGTCTGACATGCCAATATATTTTTTGTTGATATTTCTTCAACAAATGACCGAAAGCCTCCTCGCGGGAGCTTTCTGCGGCAAACATAGCTATGATTTGCGCATCTTCCATGTATTATTTTTTTCTGCTAATTGCTTTTTGGGCTGCCGCAACAATACTAGCCGCATTAAGGCCATATTTTTCCATTAGCTGAGCTGGAGTTCCCGACTCACCAAAGCTGTCGTTTACTGCAACATATTCTTGTGGGGTAGGAAGTTCCTTCGCTAATACCTGTGCTACTGAATCACCTAAACCTCCTAAGCGGTTATGCTCTTCAGCCGTAACAACACAGCCCGTTTTAGCAACAGATTTTAATACCGCTTCTTCATCCAATGGTTTGATGGTGTGGATGTTAATAATTTCGGCATCAATACCTAATTTCTCCAATTCTTCGCCTGCTTTAATAGCTTCCCATACCAAGTGTCCGGTAGCAATAATTGTAACATCTTTACCTTCGTTTAACATTACGGCTTTCCCGATTTCGAAAGTTTGGTCTGCCGGTGTAAAGTTAGGCACTACAGGTCTTCCAAAACGCAGGTATACTGGGCCATGGTATTTTGCGATAGCAATAGTAGCAGCCTTTGTTTGGTTGAAATCACATGGATTGATAACCACCATGCCCGGTAGCATTTTCATTAAACCGATATCTTCTAACGTTTGGTGTGTGGCACCATCTTCCCCTAACGTTAAACCTGCATGTGAAGCACAGATCTTCACGTTTTTGTCGGAGTAGGCAATAGATTGACGTATCTGATCATAAACACGAGCCGTAGAAAACTCTGCAAATGTTCCGGTAAAAGGAATTTTACCACCAATTGTTAAACCGGCAGCAATGCCCATCATATTGGCCTCGGCAATACCAATTTGGAAAAAACGCTCTGGAAACTCCTTAATAAAAGCATCCATTTTAAGTGATCCTATTAAATCTGCACATAGTGCAACTACGTTTTCGTTCTGTTGACCTGCCTCTAATAATCCGACGCCAAAACCTGAACGGGTATCTTTTGACTCAGTATATGTGTATTTTTTCATGTTGTATTAAAAAGTAAATAAGAAAAACTTAACAGTAAAATGTGATAACGATAGGGATATATTCTATCCAATCGATGCGCACCTTACTAGTAATCTCCTAAAGTTTCTGGCAGTTGGTTTAATGCACTCGCCAATTGCTCGTCGTTTGGTGCTGAACCGTGCCATTTATGTGTTCCCATCATATAGTCTACACCATAGCCCATCTGTGTATGCAACAAAATAACGACAGGCTTACCCTTTCCAGTACGGCCTTTGGCTTCTTCAATACCTGCAACAACAGCGGCCATATCATTACCTTTTTCAATATCAAGCACATCCCAACCGAAGGCTTCCCATTTTGCTCTTAAGTTGCCTAAGGATAACACCTGATTTGTTGGTCCATCAATCTGCGCACCGTTGTAGTCTACTGCTGCAATTAAATTGTCGACTTTATTGTGTGGAGCATATAATGCCGCTTCCCATACCTGTCCTTCTTGTAATTCACCATCTCCCATTAACACAAAAACATGGTTTGTGTCTTTATTCAATTTTTTAGCCTGCGCAACACCAATAGCTACGGAAAGACCTTGGCCTAAAGATCCCGATGCAATACGGATGCCTGGAAGCCCTTCGTGTGTGGTAGGGTGCCCCTGTAAGCGGGTATTGATTTTACGGAAGGTTGCTAGTTCACTAACCGGGAAGTATCCTGCACGCGCTAGGGTGCTGTAAAATACCGGCGAGATGTGACCGTTAGATAAGAAGAATACATCTTCATCCTGGCCATCCATGTGGAAGGAAGGGTCGTGTTTTAACGCATTAAAATATAAGGCTACAAAATAATCTGTACATCCTAAAGATCCACCAGGGTGACCAGATTGACAGCCATGTACCATACGTACAATGTCGCGTCTAACCTGAGAAGCAATTGATTCTAGTTTTGTTATATCTGCACTCATTTTAATTATTTATCATAAAGTTCGATCGTAAAGGTAGTGAAATTAAATATTTTCGGGGATTTAATGCTATATTATTATAAAAAAATATGATTGCTTAAGATTATAGAAAATATTTTAAGCCGCTTATGTTATTCCCTGTATAAAACGATTTAAGATACGTGTATATTGCATTTGTGTTCTATCCTGTTTTTATGCAATTGCTTTTTTTTATCGCCCAACACTGCGGCACACAGCCGTTGTTTTTTACCTTGTTGATTCGGTGCATAGCCAAAAGCACTGATTTTTGAAAAGCGTTAAATCTTAACAATTTCATAACCTAACCTTTGTGTCTTCCTCTATTTTTCTTGGATAGTTTTGTAGCATGTATATATACAGATCCCTTGCTTAAGAATAATGGAAACTAAATTAAATAGCGAAACAGAACGACGGCTGTTTCCTGATCCTATTATGGACCAAACCGCTTTTGCCTTGATTTATAATCGGTATTGTGATGTTGTTTATGCTAATATTTTACGTTTGGTAAAAGCTCCCGGGCATGCGGAAGATATCTTACAGGATGTTTTTGTGCAGTTGTGGGAAAGCCGGAATAAGCTGAACGATAGGTCTATTGCGGGCTGGTTATTTGTGGTAAGCCATAATAAATCTATGGATTTTTTAAAACAATCGGTAAAGGTTTCCTTGTCTTATGTTGCGGACTATCATGCTTTATCACATTTGGCCATGCAGCAGGACGACCAGGAGGAGATTTATCTTCAACAGCTGCATTTGCTGAAAGAGGCTGTAGCGCAGCTTCCGCTACGTATGCGTCGCGTATTTCAACTTTGCCGCTACGAGGGGAAATCCAAGGAAGAAGTTGCGCTGCTATTAGGTATATCCGCTAATTCGGTTGCCGACTACCTTAAACAGGCTAATAAAGTAATCCGCAATTATATCCATACAAAATACCCTTACCTGGTATCGAGTGCCGTTCTAATCGCTATAGCTCTTGCTGTAGTTTAGTTTTTGGGTTTTATATTTACGCTACAATTCTTTCATAATTTCTTAACCTCAAAAATCATCCCCTTTCAGGCGTTTTTCAGTTTTTACTATATGATAGGAAAACTGAGGCATGGTATACAGCAATTCTGGTCGGGTAAGGCGCAGAAATGCGAAAAAGAAAATCTGCTTACACATTTGGAGGCGGAAGCGGATGAAATAAAAGCTCAGTTTGAACAGGAATACGAAAAGGACCTTAGGCGGGGCCCTGATATAGGTCTTGCTCCGGAAAAAAAGGAACAGCTGTTTGCAATTATTCTCCAAAGAATAGCGGTTACGCATGGGGTACCCGTAGTACAATGGCAGCAAAAAACATACCGCTGGCAAATTGCTGTAGCGATCTTGTTACTCCTAGGTTTGGGTGTAGCAGTCGCAGTACGCAACTTGCATCATGGCGTTAATACCGAAATCGCGGAGGCCGCTGAGCTGAATTATATTGTACGGCAAAACTTGGGTGTTCAGGAGCAGGAGGTACCCCTGCCAGATGGGTCCAAAATTATACTGGCACCAAATGCTGCCGTACACTATCGCCACGACTATGGTCAATCTAACCGTGCTATAACAGTTCGAATAGGAACAGTGACGTTCCAGGTAGCCAAAGATAAAACCAAACCATTTGTTGTTACCGCAGCCCGGTATACCGTTACAGCTCTAGGTACAGTTTTTAAAGTGCATATGCTGGAAAAAGAAACGCTTAAGGTGCACTTACTGGAAGGTAAAGTTGTTGTTAAGGCGTTAAAGGCCGACCCTAATGTTAAGGATGTGTACCTGAACCCGGGCGAGGAGTGGCAATTGGATCCTAGGCAAGATGTGAAGGCACTAAAGCCGCTGTTATGGCAGCAAGAGCGTTTTGCACGGTTTGAAAAGGAGGCCCAATCGACATACCTGTTGGAGCTCGTAATTTGGTGTTACATTACGATGATACACCTCTACCTACCGTAATAGAGCAGCTGAAAGCGATTTATCCGGTAGACTTTGAATTTTATACCGATGATTTGAAAGGCATTCGCTTCTCGGGCAAACTTCCTATACCTAACAGTGCATTACAACCGAACTCCTTAGATACGGTCTTACAGCTTTTGTTTAAAAATTGCCCTGTACTGTATCACCGATACCCTAATAAAGTGATTATTAATCTTCTTCCTCCATCATAGGGATGATGGGGCTCAAATTTATATGTATCAAATTATCTATCCATATTAATTAAAAATGAAAAATCTATTTACGATGTTGTTATCAACGCTTTTGATAACGCTCATGTTTTGTCCTGATGTATTTGCGCAAGCCACCAATGCAAGTATTTTAGGCGTAATTACCGACGGTAACAATAGACCAGTTGCAGGGGTGTCTGTTAGCGTTAAAAATGAATCTACCGGATTTCAGAATACGACTACTACCAATGAAAACGGAGCGTATTTATTCCAACAACTTCCCTTAGGTAAGCCCTATACCATACGGGTAAAACACTTGAATTACCACGAAGCTACAGAGCAGGGGTATAGCTTAAATCAAGGGGATCAGCTGCGCCTAAATTTTAGTCTGCGTGAATCGAATACTACGTTGGAAGCGGTTACAGTAACGGCTACAACGAATTTGAAAAATACGATCCGTAACCTTGGGGCATCTACTGCTGTTACAGCACGTGACTTGGAAAAACTTCCTGTTAACGGTCGGAACTTTACGTCCTTAATAAATCTCTCGCCACTTAGTAATGGTAGTCAGTTATCAGGGCAGATTGCTTCGTCAACAAATTTTTCTATCGATGGCATGACATCGCGCGGCCCATTGTCTGGTGGTACCACTAATAGAGGCCCTTATTCGGTATCTATGGAGGCTATTCGCGAGTTTGAAGTAGCTACAAATCAATATGATGTAACGTATGGGCGTGCTGGTGGGGGGACCATTAATACCGTGACAAAATCGGGTACAAACACGTTAACAGGTAGTGTTTTTACCTATGGACGTACCGGCTGGTTGTCTAGCCCTTATGATATTCGCGGAAATAAAATTGATCAGGAGTATTCTACCTATCAGTTTGGGTTTTCTCTTGGCGGTCCCATCGTAAAAGATAAAGCGCACTTTTTTGTCGCTTTAGATAAGCAAGCTGATTCTAGACCTTTTTATATCGCTGATATCCGCTCTGCAGCGGATGAAGCACGCCTTAATCTTACGCAAGGTACCTTAGATCGGTATTTGGATATTGCTCGTTCTGCATATGGGTTTGCATCTTCACAGCAAACAGGGGCCTTCGACCGAAAAAGGCCTACAACAACTTTATTTACACGTGTCGACTGGCAGTTGAATACTAAAAACCTCCTTACTATTCGTAATAACTACGTACGCGACATGAACAACCTAGGGGTGAGCGATAACAGTGCAATTAATGTTTATGAAGTGTATGGCTCGCATCTATCGACCGATAACAGCCTTATGGCTTCGTTGCGTACAGCATTGAAACCGCGCCTTACGAACGAGTTAAAAGTTCAGTATCTGTATACGATGGATGATGGTCGTCCGAATGCACAACTGCCTTCAACGAATATCCCGCGCGCTATTGTCGAACAGGTGGAGTCGCAGATTGATGGTAAACCGGTTACAACAACCATACAATTAGGGCGGCAACGTTATCTTCCGGAAACATTTAAAAATCATGTCTTGCAGTTGGTGGATAACCTCTACTGGACAAAAGGCCGGGTAAACTACAGCTTTGGTGTGGATCTTATGTATACTAAGCTAAGTTCGCTGGCAACAAGTGAAATGAATGGTCGTTTTTACTTTAGTGGCTTGGAGAACTTTGCTAATCTGCAACCATATCGCTATGCCCGCGAGGTTGCTTTGGTCGATGATGCTGCGGTAAAACAGGCTGTTTTAAATGCTGGCCTTTATGGGCAGGCACAGGCTAATTTAGGTGCCGGGGTAGATGTTACCTTAGGCTTACGTACCGATTATACGCATTATTTTAACCACCCTGCACTTAACCAATCGGTAGAAAAGGCGCTAGGGTTACGCACGGATTATGGTGTGAAAACGTTGCAGGTGCAGCCTCGCTTTCAGCTAACCTGGGATATGGGCGAGCGTAAAACGGATATTTTACGTGTCGGTGCTGGTATCTTCGGCTCTAACTTAAACAATTATGCTATGGTGAATAATATGCTTAACGATGGCACAAAGGTCGCCTCAGTGGATCTTTCGGGTACTTTGGTGCCAAGGCCTGATTTTATCGGTTACCGTGATAACCCAGCTTCAGCACCAGGAAAAGAGCTGTTTGACCTTCCTGGTGTAGCAAAGGTGAGTACGATTAACATGAATAGTAAAGGTATTAAGGTGCCTACTTTATATAAAGCTAATATGTCATACAATAGGTTTATTACGGATCGTTTTCGCGTTGGGGCTACTTTTTTAATGTCTTTTGCGCGTAATAATTACATGTATGTTGACCGTAATATGGTCGACAACCCTTTCTTTAGGTTGGCCAACGAGAATAATCGTGCGGTTTATGTGCCGACAACGGGAATCAACCCGAAAAATGGTGCTGCTGATTGGACAACAGGGCGTAAGAGTGCCGAGGTAAGCCGGGTGCTGGAGTTGGTGAGCGAGGGTAAAATTAATCAATATGCATTGGTATTGGATGCTACGGCTCGTTATTATAAAGACGGTCAGATTACCCTGAGTTATACCTGGAATGACACCAAGGATAATACGTCTTATAATGGTAATGTTGCGAATACAGCGACATTGGATTTAATGACGGCTGAAGATCCTCGTGATCTTTCAAAGATGACGTATTCATCGAACCAGTTTAGAAATAAGGTGGTGTTGTATGGTACATTGCCTACCTTTTATGGGGTAAGTATCGGGGTTCGTTATGCTGGAATCGGTGGTACGCGTTATTCGGTCGCGGTAAATGGGAATGTAAATGGTGACTTTGTAAACAGCAACGATTTGGCTTTTATTTTCGATCCGAATAATACCAACAATGCGAGTGCGCTGCGTACAGGGATACAGGCAATCTTGGACAATCCTAATGCAGATAAGGGATTTAAAGAATACATCGCCGGCCATATAGGGCAGATTGCAACACGTAATGGTGGCATAAACCGCTTCTATGGGGTATGGGATGTGCGTGCAAGTAAGAAATTTAAGTTTTATAAAACGCATGCCTTAGAGCTGTCGGCGGATGTTTTCAACTTCGCCAATCTTTTAAATAAAAATTGGGGCGTAGATAAAACCTTGGGTAAGCAGAATCTGATGTCAATACGGGGTTTTGACGCCGACAAAAAAGAATATACTTACCAGATTAACCCTAATGCAGGCGTAGCTTCCTTAACGGGTAATCCTTATCAGGTGCAATTGGGGGTACGTTATAGTTTCTAATGACAATATTGGAGAATGTTATGCACACAAACAGAAGAGATTTTATAAAAAAAGCAACGCTGCTTTCAGGGAGTACGGCATTGCTGCAGGTTTTGCCGGATACCATACAGCGGGCATTGGCCATTAATCCGGTGGCTGGCAGCACATTTTATGATGCCGAGCATATTGTGTTTTTAATGCAGGAAAATCGTTCGTTCGACCATCTTTATGGCACCCTGAAGGGGGTACGTGGTTTTAACGACCCGCGAGCCATTCAGCTACCCAATAAAAATAAGGTGTGGCTTCAAACAAATGCAGAGGGTAAAACTTATGCGCCCTTTCGGTTAAATGTTACGGAAACGAAAGCTCCATGGATGGGGTCTACACCGCATGGTTGGGCAGATCAGACGGATGCGCGTAACCATGGTAAGTATGACCGCTGGCTGGATGTTAAAAAGCCATATAATGCGGAATATGCGGATGTACCCTTAACATTAGGCTACTGTAACCGGACGGATTTCCCCTTTTATTATTCCTTGGCTGATGCTTTTACAATTTGTGACCAGCATTTTAGCTCTAGTATCACGGGGACGCACCCCAACCGCTGGTATTGGATGACGGGTACTGTGCGCGAAGCCAATACAGCAGAGTCAAAAGCACATTTGTGGAATATATCGGACTATACGAAACCGACATTAGATTGGAAAACTTTTCCCGAACGCCTGCAGGAACAGGGCATTAGTTGGCGGGTATACCAGAATGAACTGACGCTGGGTTATGGCTTAAGTACGAAGGAAAGTAGCTGGTTAGGGAATTTTGGAACCAATGTGCTGGAGTATTTTAAGGCTTATCATGTAGGCTTGCATAGCAGCAGTTTGAAAAATATGGCCGAGCGTAAACGCTATGTTCAGGATGAAATAAACCGTCTCGGGGATAGTCCTTCTTCTGAAGCCGATAAACAACGTTTAATTGCGGCTCAAAAAGTGCTTTTAATGATTGATAGTAAGGAGAAAATTTATACGGAGGAGGCATTTAATAGGTTGTCGCCAATAGAAAAGGCTTTAAATACCAACGCTTTTACTGTAAACGATAGCGATCCGTATTTCCATGAGTTAACAACCGTAAGCTATGATGATAATGGGGTGGAGCGTAGCTTGGAGATCCCTAAAGGTGATGTTTTACATCAGTTTAGGCAGGATGTTAAAAATCATAAACTCCCTACGGTTAGTTGGTTAATGTCGCCGGCAAATTTCTCGGACCATCCTGGCGTACCTTGGTTTGGATCTTGGTATGTAAATGAGGTTATGGAAATACTATTGGAAAATCCAGCGGTATGGAAGAAAACAATTTTTATTCTTACCTACGATGAGAATGATGGTTTTTTCGACCATGTGCCCCCGTATGCCGTTCCGCATCCGTATAAGGAGAATTGTGGTAAAGTTTCTTCCAGCATAGATCCTCGTTTAGATTTTGTATTAAACGATCAACAAACAAATCCATCTGCAAAGGCAGATCGCTTACGCGAGAGTGCAATAGGTCTTGGCTACAGGGTTCCTTTGCTTATAGCTTCGCCATGGACACGAGGTGGTTTCGTAAATTCCGAAGTATTTGACCACACTTCCTCCATTCGGTTTTTGGAACATTTTATCGCCCATAAATTTAATAAAAACATTGTGGAAGAGAATATCTCTTCCTGGCGTAGAAGCATCTGTGGCGATCTTACATCGATATTTAGACCCTATACTGGAGCGCAGATAGCAAATCCTAAGGCGCTGGATAAAAATAGTTTTCTGCGCAATATCCAGAATTCAAAGTTTAAGGATATTCCACATACGTATAAATCTTTGTCGGAGCAGGAAATTGAGCTTATCAATACCGACCCGAAGCAGTCGCCGTATTTTCCACAACAGGAAAAAGGGGTTAAACCTGCCAATGCTATCCCTTATGAATTATACGTTGACGGTGTTTTTGACCAGCAGCGCAATAGTTTCTCCATTATTTTTCAGGCACAGGATAATGTTTTTAAAGCTAAAAGCGCAGGTTCACCATTTTTAGTATATGCCATGAACGCCTATGATGGTGAGACTTGGAAAACCTGGGAGTATGCTGTCGCTGCTGGAGATAAATTATCGGATAGCTGGGCATTGTCGAAATTTGAACATAGGGGCTACCACTTCAGGGTATATGGACCCAATGGTTTTTACCGTGAGTTTAAAGGGACAGCCGAAAATAGTGGGCTAACGCTATCTTGCCGGTATGAGTTTGCTGCAAAAATGGAGGCGCAGCCTACAGGGAATCTTGTTTTTGTAGTAAAAAA
The DNA here is from genome assembly GCF_049319645.1 of Sphingobacterium sp. Mn56C. Classification (NCBI taxonomy): domain Bacteria; kingdom Pseudomonadati; phylum Bacteroidota; class Sphingobacteriia; order Sphingobacteriales; family Sphingobacteriaceae; genus Sphingobacterium; species Sphingobacterium sp. Mn56C. Next base: position 167,060 of record NZ_JBMOUC010000005.1, on the reverse strand, counting down.
TACTGCACCAGCGGCCAAAGAATTGTTAATTGAAGACCTGGGGTATAATAAGCCTACAGTTAGCAAGGTTATTCCAGCAAATGCAACAATAGATATTGTGCTGCCCTTGAAGGATAGCTTTTCTTGGTATGATTTTCAACTGCAAATTAAAGGAAATACAGCCTGGTCAGAGCGTTTTGCAGGCCATGTTGAAACCGGAGGGGTTTCCAAAACAGACCCGCTGATGGGGGCATAGTAAAAAAAAATAGGTGCCGTTTTAGGCACCTATTTTTTTTATACTATTGAAATAACGACCATGTAGCCCAAGGAATTCTTGACAGGATAGCGATTAATCCGAGGATAAAGAAAATCAAAACGGTCTGGTTTGCCTTTTTATCATCAGAAATTCTTTTCGCTTTAGAATAGCCAATGGTGATTAATGTAATACCAATAATCATCATGAGGGGGTGTTCTAAAAAGTAAAGGCGCGAAAGACTATTGCTCATGTTTTCACCTTTAAAACTGGATAAACCAAGTGGAGAGGTAAAATAGATCAGCAAACCAACAACAAGTTGTAAATGTGCTGAAATAAGCCCCAAAAGGGAGATTTTACGGTTGTACGTTTTGTTGCCTAAAAAGTTTGCCAATGTAATAACAATGGATAGCACTAAAGCTACCAACAAAACGATGGCCAAAGTGGAGTGTAGGTGTTTCATTCCTGTTAACATAGTTTTTAAGATTTAATTCACTTTCTTCTGTGTATGCAAAAGTACTATTTTGTAAGTCGTTTTAAGCCTAATTCTCTAAATTCTGATTTTTCCTTAAACTGTGGGAATGTTTTTTCCCTACTTAAGGTATAACCAATATCAAAGAAAAGGCGGATATCGGCTAATATACCGTTGAAATCCCAATGCGCATCCAGCTCGTCGGAAGGGGCATGATAACGCCCTTTTAGCGCTTCCTTGCGCAAGTTTAAGGCCAGCGTATCTGTACTGATGTAGGTATTTCCGCTACCCATAAAAAGCCCTGGCACACCTTTCTTTACGAAGTTAAAGTGGTCAGAACGATAAAATCCACCCGAGCTTGGGTTCTTTTCTCCCTGTACTATACGGCCGAATTTAGCCGCTGAATGTTCCACATAATTGTCCATTTCCGACTGCCCGTAACCTATAACCGACACATCCTTTGTTTCACCGGTAGGGTTAAAGGCGTCCATATTGATATTAGCGACTGTTTTACGCAACGGAAACAAAGGGTTATCTGTATAATAAGCCGAGCCTAATAAACCCTCTTCCTCACCCGTTAGGGCAATAAACAACACCGTTCGTTCGGGTTTTACCTTTGCAGCTTTAAAGGCTTTCGCAATTTCAAATAGTGCCGCTACACCAGCTGCATTATCTACAGCCCCATTATATATCGAATCGCCATTAACAGGTTCTCCTACACCTAAATGGTCCCAGTGTGCCGTATAGATTATTACTTCTTCCGGTCTTTTACTACCTTCAATCTTTGCAACTACATTATTAGAGGTTGCATACCGTAGGTTATTTTGCAAGGTAATGGTTGTAGAAACTTGCATAGGAACGGCTTTAAAACCAGGTTTCAAGGCCTGCTCAACAAGGTTTGTACCTGGAGCAGCGATTTTAAATAAAGCCCTTGCAGCGTCGGCAGACAGCCAGCCTTCAAATGCCGTTTTGGGTTCAGCGTTGTTTGCCAAGTCAAGCTGCGGTCCGGTCCAGCCTGAGCGTATCACATCCCACCCATAACTGGCAGCTTTGGTATCGTGGATTATCAATACCCCCGTTGCACCCTGGCGTGCAGCCTCCTCATATTTGTAAGTCCAGCGCCCATAATAGGTCATCGTATCGGCTTTAAAAAGATTTTTATCGTAGTGTCCTGGGTCAGATGCCAGAACTACCACCGTTTTTCCTTTAACATCCAATCCTGCATAATCGTTCCATTTATATTCCGGCGCGACAATACCAAAGCCTGCAAACACCAATTCCGTTGTAGGAATGGTAATTTCTGTCTCCAGTTTTCTGGATCCAATAACAAAATCATCCAGATAATTAAGGTTTATACTGCCCTGCGGTCCTTGAAAATTTAACGTTTTATTTTTAGGTTTTGACGTTACTTCAACCATAGGCACTTCTTGGAAGTAGGAATCTGCATTGGCAGGCTGAAGTCCTAATTCCTTAAACCTATCGGCAATAAAATTAACGGCGAGGGTATCCCCCTTTGTAAAAGGCTTACGTCCTAAAAACTCGTCGGATGCCAGTTGAGCTACATTGGCTTTATAGCTTTCTTCGGAAATGGCCTGTAAGGCGGTGCTGTCCAGACTTCCGCCATCGTGCGTGGGTGCAGCAGATTGGCACGCGCTAAACAAAGAAGCAAGACCCATGCTAGCCACAAAGAGGTATTTCGTAATCATAGTGGTTTGATCGTTTAATAATTAAATAATAAAAGTACAGCTTTTTCGATTAAGATATCATTTGTCGTTAATCTTCGCTTGGAAATACCTCGGCAATGGGGTGAAAGAGATATACTTTCTGCGTATGAAGTTCGATGCATCGGTATCTTTTACGCAGTTTTTCCATCTTTTGGAACTTACGTCCATTTTCCAATTGAAAGCAACTGTTTATCGGTAGGTCTTCCAAATGTACAGCGCGAGTTTGTAGGGTATCATACCGCTTTAAGGATCGATATAAATTGATATCCGTACAAGAAGATGCGGCTGGGTTGTTTAAATATTGGGCTATAGCTTGTATAATGTCAGCAGGAAAAATAGCGCGATTTAAGAAAGGCTCCATAAGCATTTTAAAGTTTTCTTTCCATTCATTTCCATGGGGTTTAACCTTGTTTTTATGCTCTTGATAGGTTTTAAGATGAGCAAACTCATGTACTGTGGTAATCAAAAAAGAATAGGGGTTAAGGTCATGGTTGACCGTAATCTGATGGGAAGAACCTTTAAATGGTGCTCTATAATCACCTAATTTACTGTTTCTGCTACGCGTAACCTTAAACCTACAGCCTGTATCGTTTATCCATTGCGAAATTACAGGAGCTGCAGCTTCAGGCATATACTTTTTTAAAGAGGTACTGTAATCGGGCATATCTACAAAACTAATTTTTTTTTGGGAGTTTTATCCATGAGCCGTATTTTTAAAGCTTGTGCTAATACAGTATCTTTGAAAAGATAAATAGCAGCTTTAATCCAAAACGGCAATATTTTATGTTAGCTAAATTACACATCAAAAACTATGCTTTAATAGATACACTTGATATAGCCTTTGATAAAGGTCTTAATATCATTACCGGAGAAACGGGAGCAGGGAAATCTATTTTAATGGGGGCGTTAGGTCTGATATTAGGAAATAGGGTTGAAGGGAAACCTTTTTTTGATGTCCAAAAAAAATGTATTATTGAAGCTACTTTTGATATTCGTTCGTATGCCCTTCAGGACTTCTTTACCCTGCATGATTTAGACTTCGAAGCGGAAACCATAATTCGTCGGGAGATTGCTATAGATGGTAAATCGCGTGCCTTTGTCAACGATTCACCGGTGACGCTGGCTACGCTAAAAAGTTTGGGTGAGCGTTTGATTGATATCCATTCCCAGCATGCCACCTTGCAGATTAATACCGAAAGCTTTCAGCTTTTTGTCTTGGATAGTCTGGCCGATAATATACAACTGCTGCATGATTTTCAACAAAAATTGAAAACTTTTAAACAAGCAGCTAAAAACCTTAAAAATGCGCAAGAGGAGTTAGCGGCGGCGAATGCGGAACTCGATTATAACCGGTTTTTATATGAGGAGCTGGAGCGCGTTAACCCCTATACTGGGGAGGTTGCAGCTTTGGAAATTGAGCAGCAACAACTGGAAAATGCCGAAGATATAAAACGTAGTCTTCACTTAGCTGGACAGGGGCTGGCGGATGCCGAACAAAATGTGCTATCGATGCTTAAAGATAGCATTCAACAGGTGCATGGTGCCGGCAAATATTTGCATAATGCCAGTGCCTTGGCGGAAAGACTGCAAAGTTCTTATATTGAGATAAAAGATGTAGCGAATGAAATCTCCGATGAAGAGAGTCGTGTAAATCTTGATGAGCAGCGTCTGGACGAGGTAAACAATCGGTTAAGTGCTATTTATTCCCTATTAAAAAAACACCGCCTGGATACTGATGTTGAACTGCTGCAGTTTAAGGAACAGCTGGAAGAGAAGTTGCAGTTTGCCTCCAATCAGGATGCGCTATTGGATCGCTTGGAGCAGGAGCTGCAGTTACATCGGGAGCTGCTATTAAAACAAGCAACCCTGATTCATAACAAACGGTTAGCAGTCGTGCCTGTAGTTGAAAAAAGTGTCGCTACGACACTGGAAGAGGTGGGGATGCCCAATGCTCAACTCAAAATATCACTCGACTTATTGGATATTAACGCTGTAACATCTACGGGTTTAGATACGGTGCAGTTTTTATTCTCAGCAAATAAGGGGCAACCCTTACAGCATATACATAAGGTGGCTTCGGGTGGCGAGTTGTCGCGCGTAATGTTGGCGATAAAATCCTTAGTCGCTAAATCATCGGCTTTGCCTACCATAGTATTTGATGAAATCGATACAGGGATTTCAGGTGAAGTCGCTCTTCGTGTTGGGGAGGTAATGGCAGCGCTTGCTCAAAATATGCAGGTTGTAGCTATATCACACCTACCGCAGATAGCCTCTAAAGGGAAAGCGCATTTTAAGGTATACAAAGAAGATAAACAGGAAAAAACTCAATCCAACCTGGTGTTATTAACGGCGGAACAAAGGGTCGTAGAAATTGCGCAGATGTTAAGCGGGAAGACACCTGGTGAAGCCGCTTTGCAGCACGCAAGGGAACTTTTAAAGTAAGGGGAGGGGGCTGTGTTAAGCATTAAGTAGCGTTAGTTCCCTTGCCCGTCCCCGTTGCTCGTGCCTATTGCTTAATGCTTAAAGCACACCTTAAATGCCGTACCTTCCCCGATGATGCTTTCTACCTGTATATCACCTTCTAAACGATCAATGATTCGTTTTACAATAGATAAACCTACACCCGTTCCCTCAAACACATGTGCATTTCGTGTGCGTTTAAAAATCTCATAAATATTGGCTAATTCTTCGTTTGGAATGCCAATTCCGTTATCTCTGATTTTATAGATGATGTGTTTATCGGTAGCGTAGCTGCTCACTTTTATCGCTGGTTTCTCTTTTTTACTGCTGAATTTTATGGCGTTATTTATTAGGTTCATAAACATCTGGTACAGTAAGGTCTGCTCGCCTTTAACATCCAGTAGATCACCGATATGCACATCTAAATGAGGCACATTATACCGCTTTTTTCCATCGCTTATCAGTTGATGGATAAAATGTTCCGTCTGTACCTTTTCAATCTTTATAGCAAAGGATTTGGCCTTGGAAAAGTCGTAAATCATATTCATCATATTGTTCATGAGCTCCACCGCATCCAACATATTTAGGGCAATTTTCTCTAATAATTCTGGGCTAAGGTCTTTACGTTGCAGTATCATCTGGGCGCCTAATTTAATCGATGATAGTGGGTTTTTTAAATCATGTGCTAAGGTATGTGTATAGGTATCCAGGCTATTATTTATTTCCATGAGCTGTTCATTCAGTCGCTGGATTTCGGCAATTTTTGTCGCGATAGAGCCCTGAATTAATTGTTTTATGCGTCGGATAAAAAGAATTTCTTTGTCCAACCAATTGGATGATTTTCCTTTCACTAACTGTCTCCAGGCATGGAATGATGTTCGCGGACTGATTAATATTATTTTCTTTTTGGCGTCGTAAGCATAGTTTTTCTCCGGGTTACCGGCCCATATTTCTTCCACTACTTGCTCCTTACGAAACCAATACACAGAAAATGTATGATCTTGGTCGATATCCATTTTTACAATTCCAGGAAAACGAACTTCACCCTCGGCTAAGGTATAAGGTTCCCTATAATCTTTCGTAATATAGAAGGTTTCCTGTGTATGCTCTACTATATCTTTATGGATATGCTCAATACGCTCAAGCCCGGGGGTTATGCCTATAGCAATACTATGATGTGGATGCCGGATAATCATACCATCTGCTGCAACAGTGGCAATAAGCTTTGGGCCGATTTCCTGAAACACCTTTAATATGTTTTTTTGAACGAGAAGCTTCTCTTTAATTTCCAGTTCAATGGTTTTTTTTAGCTCATTAAATTTTAGATCATCCTCAGTTTTCAATGTTAAGTAAAGGTTTGCCGCATGTTGCGTTATAAAGTAACAAAGATGCCTTTGGCCAAGGTCTATGTGTTTAGGGGCACGATTTTGGCAGGCAATAAGTCCCCAAAGGTTGCCGTTGATAAGAATTGAAAAACTAACACTCGCTGCTACGCCGGCATTGCGCAGGTAATGGAGGTGCATTGGCGATAGCGCACGAATACCGGTGTATCCTAAATCAAGTTCATTCGCTTCAAGGCCTATTACGTCCCAGGCAGTACTATTAATATCAGCAACCATACGAGAGGGCATTTTCTTGTACAGCGCTCGCGCCTGTGCTGGGATATCAAACTCAGGAAATCGATACCCGCGTAAACTATCTAAGCCATCAATCACCTTTTCTGCCACGACGATACCACTGTTATCTTCTAAGAATTGATATACCATAACGCGGTCGTACTGAATGATTGAGCTTATATTGTCACATAGTGCGCCCCATATATTATTCTTATTTTGATCCAGGTGACGTGAAAAGTTTTGTAAATAAACATAGGATTGGTTGTACTCCTTTTTAGACTCAAATTCTAAGTAATACTTATCCTGATGTAAATAGATACTTAGGTAGATCTTTCTGCCGGAAACAGCCGTATTAAATACTAGACGCTGCCCTTCGCGGACCTTTATCTGTACTTCAGAAAAATCAAAAGTATCTTCAAAGCGTAGTTTTGCCAAGATTTCTTCTATGCCTACCCCTAAAGGCATAGGTGTTGCTATGGGCAATAGTTCGGGTATGTTAGCGCTGTAAGCTATACAGTGTTGGCTGCTATCGAATACCAAAAGATAACCGAAATCTTGTATTTTACCACAAAGATGTATTTGTTCTTGATCACAATTTTTAAATGTTGCATTCATAATAGACCTCAAGGTAATATTGTTAGTTTCTAAATATAAGTTAAAAAAATTGAATGTGTATCTATTTTTAACTCCTTTTTATTTCTAGTTATATTACTTTTTTTAACGGTCTGCAGGATTTTTTAAATTATGCGTTTGTATTTTTTGTATTTTTAGTTTTTAAGCTGTTGATAGCTAGCGGTTAAGGTGTTTTTTTTTATTGATGGTGTTATGTTTTTAATAATTAATTTTTGTGAAAGAATAATTAATCATTGTTACTACTAGGTAAATTAATTGTTAAGACATGCTTCTGATCTGGCATATATAAAAAGAGCCATCTCCTACTTTGAGACAGCTCTTTTAAAAATTATATGTTTTTATATGTAGCTATTTTCGGTTTATGCATTACCACTAATACCTACATAATCTAAGGTTTTGACTAATTAAAGTTTGCATATGTACTTAGTCTTTTCTGCAGGAATTTTCTGGAGACATGGATTCTAGTTTTCACCGTTCCTTCCGGTATATTAAAATGCTGTGCAATTTCATGGTATTTATAGCCTTCTAGAAACATGGTGAATATAAGGTAGTTATCGTTGGATAGTTCTTTCAACGCACTGTTGATATCGGCATTTACAAACTGACTTTCACCCCTGTTTTTTGCATGCTTAGGTTGGTCCGAAACTAAAAAGTTTTGCTGCATCGTCTCAAATCTTTTTGTTTTTCGATAATTGTTAATATAGGTGTTTTTCATAATGGTAAACAACCAAGACATTAACTTCGGATGTTGAATGAATTTTTCAATAGAAGATAAGGATCTATAAATAGTCTCCTGGATTAAATCTTCCTTTTCATCCTCGTCTGTCGTAAATCTTGCCGCTATGCGATTTAAATAGGGTCTTTTTTCTTTAAAGAGAATATTCAATTTTGCATTTTCCATTTTGTGTTAATTTAAGTTCCTTGTATAAGAGGCTACAAGAATGATGCAAGAAAATATTATGCTAAAGTAATTTAGTTACTTTATGGTTATATTTTTATCTTTAAGAGCGTGTGTTAACGTGCTGAAAAACAGTTTGTTGTGTAAAAATATGACCTCTGTCATATTTTATTTGTAGCTAAATGAACCGTATAAGTACGTGTTAAACTGCGTATTTATTATTTTACACTATGTTGTTTGTACGATGAAACGTATCTTTATACATAGTAGCTATGCCCTTCAATAATTCGGATAGCGGAGTAATCTAATATAGAATAAAAGAATATCAATGATATTATGGTAAAGGTTCTGTTAGTTGAAGATCATATGGTGGTGCGCAGTGGCATAAAAATGTTGCTAAACTCGAGTACTGATTTTGAGGTGGTTGCCGAGGGAGGCGAGGGGGGCGAGGCAATAAAATTTTTGGACGATGGTGGCCAAGCGGATTTGGTCATTACAGATATACAAATGACGGGTATAGATGGGTTAGCCTTATTGGAATATTTGCGTAAGCAGCATCCAAAGATTAAAGTCGTAATGTTTTCCGTTCTTGCTGACCTCCATGTCGTTATCGGTGCTTTTAGTAAAGGGCTGTCTGGTTATTTAGTTAAAAATGTAGAATACAATGAATTGATGTTTGCCCTGAGGCATATTTCAAATGGGGGTACATACCTATGTGCTGAATTAAGTAAAAAACTTATTGAAACATATGCACAGTACAGTAGTGGACCGAGTTATATTCCTACAAATGAGGATGGAAAGATTGGGCTTAACGAACGAGAAATCGAGGTTTTAAAATTTATTGCTCAAGGATTGACGAATGGAGAGATTGCCGAGAAGATATTTTTGAGCAAAAGAACCGTGGAGGGGTATCGATTGTCGCTGATCGAAAAGGCGCAGGTTAAAAATACAGCACAGCTGATTACTTTTGCTTTTCAAAATGGCTTATTAATATAAAAAATAAGGCTTGCATACTTGCAAGCCTTATTTTTTAGTTTCCTACTCTGGCATCTGTTAATACCACCTTTACCGACATATCCCCTGGGTTCAAAGGCTGATCGGTAAGATAGTCTGCAAAAATTCTTACTTTTCCAATAGAATAATTTGCACTATAACGGAAATCCAATACGGTTGCAGGAATAATTTCGTAAGTAGCTTCCTGTCCTGAAGCAGTAGGCAAGCTTACAGCTACACTTACATGGCCATCTTCGAAATAACGGCCATCCAAATCGTTAATATTGATAACGGCTTCATAAGTTCTGGAATTACCTATTCGACTCCAATTATTAGATTTTAAGTTATAAACGTAGCTTACTCCTTCTTGAGTATTGGTTATGTATTCCTTTGTACAGGAGTTAAGCGTTACTAATGACGCACTAGCAATAGCTAAAGCAAGTAATATTTTTTTCATATTTGAATTGTTTATGTTTAAAGGTTTAATATAAGACGATTAATCCGCTATAAAAGTTTACCTCTAGCAAAAATATTGCCATAAAATGAAGGCCTACAATTTTACTGGAATGCAACCAGTAGAGCCTGTTTCAGCGCATCCTTAGCTAGCGCCAAATCTTCAGCCGTATGTGCCGCAGAAATAAAGCCAACTTCATAACCAGAAGGACCAAAGTATATACCTCTATTTAACAATTCACGATGCATTTTTTTATATTTCTCCATCGATGCAGGGTCAATTTGATCGGCACGCTGTATAGTAGGCTGCGCTGTAAAAGCAAACCAGAAAATTGAACCAACCGTAAATAATTGAACCTCCAGGTTATTCGTTTCAATAAAGTTACGCAGATCAGCTACAAAAGCCTGCGTTGTTTTTTCTAAATTGCTATAAAAATCAGGTTGTGCTAATAGGGATAAGGCTGCAATTCCTGCCGCCATGGCAACCGGATTTCCTGATAATGTACCTGCCTGGTAAACGGTACCTTCTGGCGAAATATGGCTCATTAGTTCATTAGAAGCGCCATATGCACCTACTGGCATACCACCACCAATAATTTTTCCGTAGGTTAGGATATCGGGTTTAATACCGTAGTATTTGGCGGCGCCTTCAAAACCTATACGAAAGCCGGTAATTACTTCATCGAAAATTAATAATGTGCCATTCTGTTGGGTTATTTCCCGCAAAAAATGGATGTATTCTGGATCTTGAATTAAAAGTCCGTTGTTTGCCGGAATACCTTCAATAATAACCGCAGCAATTTGGTCTTTAAAGTCGGTAAACACTTGTTTTAAGGCCTCCTTATCGTTCAACGAAATAACAATGGTTTCCGCAGCAAAGGCTTTCGGTACACCAGAGGAGGATGTTTCGCCAAAAGTTACCAAACCTGATCCTGCTTTTACCAATAGCGAATCCGAATGTCCATGGTAACAACCATCAAACTTCACTATTTTATCTCGCTTGGTATAACCTCTTGCTAATCGTATGGCCGACATTACGGCTTCGGTACCCGAGCTTACAAAACGAATTTTGTCGATAAGGCTATTATTCTTTAAGATCAATTCTGCCAATTGATTTTCCAATGCGGTAGGCGCTCCAAAACTCAAGCCCTTCGACAATTGCGCCTCCACGGCGGTTCTAATTTCGGGGTTGTTATGGCCTAAAATCAATGGCCCCCAGGAGCAGCAGAAATCAATAAACTCATTGCCGTCGGCATCCCATAAATGGGCTTTATCGCCACGCTCGATAAACAGTGGTGTGCCATAAACCGATTTAAAGGCACGTACAGGAGAGTTTACGCCACCAGGGAAATAGTGTTTAGCTTTTTCAAATAATTCAGCCGATTTTTCTCTTGAAATATCTGTTGTTGTCATGTTTTTTTGATTAGAACACGTAAAAAATTATAGCATTAAACCCAACCTTTTTCAAGTACCTCTTTAGCATGGTACGTGAGGATGGCCGTTGCACCAGCACGACGGAAACTTAAAAGGGTCTCCAATATAGCACTTTCTGCTAACCATCCGTTAGCAATTGCCGCCTTTAACATAGCATATTCGCCAGATACATTATACGCTGCAATAGGCAGGTCAAAATTCTGGTTTAGGAGTTTAATGATATCCAAATACGGTAAGCCTGGTTTTACCATTAAGAAGTCTGCACCCTCTGCAGCATCTAACTGGGCTTCAATAAGCGCTTCGCGGCTGTTTGCAGGGTTCATCTGGTATGTTTTTTTGTCCCCTTTCTTCGGTGCCGAGCCTAAAGCGTCACGGAAAGGGCCATAAAATGCAGAGGCATACTTTGCCGTATACGACATTAAGGATACATGCTTAAAGCCATTTTGATCCAAGAGTTCTCGGATATAACCGATACGTCCATCCATCATATCCGAAGGCGCAATAATATCGGCCCCCGATTGTGCATGCGCTAAGGCCATTTTCCCTAATACTGCAAGGGTCTCATCGTTAAGAATCTCATCGTTTTCAACAATACCATCATGCCCGTCCGAGCTGTACGGATCCATGGCTACATCCGTTATTACACAAGCCTCAGGGAAGTTTTTCTTTACCGCCTCGATAGCCCGTAGGTATAAGGTGCCTTCACGGTAGCTTTCCGTAGCATATTTATCTTTTAGCGATTCCTCTACTGCAGGAAAAAGGTCGAAACTGTTCAAGCCTAATTTCAAACAACTTTCAATTTCATGCAATAGGTTATCAATACCGTACCGGTAAATGCCTGGCATAGACTTTACCTCTACTTTTTGCTTTTCTCCATCTACAATAAATAAGGGGAAAATTAAGTTTGACGACGACAGGTGCGTCTCTTGAATCATGTCGCGAATGACAGCAGATTTTCTATTTCTTCTCGGACGTTGAAGCATTGTTATGTATTTAAATTTAAGAAATGAGCGTACAAAACACAGGCAAGAAACTGTGTTGTCTTGCCTGCGTATGTTTTTTATATTCCGTATACGGCTTCCGCCAATCCCATTTCATCCGGTGAAAAGGGTAGTGTATAGTTAAGCCCCATTTCTTCTATAGCCTGTGCTGTAGAGTGGCCTATACAAATTATTTTTTGTTCCGGATCAGCTAAGTTCTCGCGGAAATATGCGGTTACGTTGCTTGGACTGGTAAATATTAAAACATCGGCATTTGATTTGTCTACATTCGGCTCTAAGACGGTTTCGTAAATAGGCATATCGATAACCTTAGTTTGCTCGGTTAACGCCTTTTGAATACTCATTAAAGAGTCTTTAGCGCGAGGTATTAAAACCGTTTGGCCATCGACCAATTCGGCAAATTTCTGGGTGATTTCGTCGGTGCTGATGCCTAAATCATCGCCCGAAAAATCCGCTACGCGGCCGTATTTTCTTAAGGTAGACTCCGATCCACGACCTAAAACGGCAAGCTTTGTCTTTTTAAGGATCAATGGGTTTAAGTTAAAGAAATGTTCGATGGCATTTTTACTATTAAAGAAAATCCAATCGGCACGCTTTAAAATGAAAGAGTCTAAAACATGTATGGTAGGGTATATTTTTATTAACGATCGTGCCTCAACCTTAATATGATGCTTTTTTAATGCACGTGCCAAGTAAGAGTTTTCGTCCAGGTCGCGTGTAATAAATACAGAAGCAGGTAATTTCCGTTCCTTACTAAACTTTTCAAATATGGCTTCGGCCATGCCCTCCGTTGTTTCCGATTGCAAATAGATACGATCTGGAAAATCTTCATTGTCGGCCGCAATGGAAGTCCACGACTCATATTTGCCATCGCGGAAACGGCAATAGCACCCCAGTGGAGCATGACAACCTGCATCGAACATATTTAATACCTTACGTTCTACAGCAATAGCTTTGGCAACTTCTGTATTATTTATTTTTTGAAGGATAGCAAAAAGTTCGGTGTCTTCTTCCCTAATTTGTATTGCCAATACCCCTTGCGCAGGCGCTGGAATAATTTCTACCGGAGCGATCTCTTCCAAATGAAAATCCGAAAGCTCCATATTTAACCTGCTGATACCCGCTTTTGCCAGTACGATAGCGTCATATTTTTCGTCGCGCAATTTTTGAATTCGGGTCTGCAAATTACCACGGAGGTCTTCAAATTCAAGATCCGGACGTACCGATAACAATTGTGCTTTACGTCGGTTCGACGAAGTACCTACTGTGGCATTATGTTTTAATGACAACCTCTTTTTAATATCGACACAGTCTTTATGGATAATAATAATTTCTGCAGGATCTTCACGTTCCGACACTGCGGCAATAATTAATCCCGGTGGGTTTATGGTAGGTAAATCTTTGTGTGAGTGAACAGCAAGATCAATTTTTGATGATAATAATTCTTCTTCCAATTCTTTGGTGAAAAATCCTTTACCTTCCAGTTTATCTAGTCGCAGATGTTGGATAATATCGCCCTGGGTTTTAATAATTTTTAACTCGGCTTGAACTCCGATTTCTGCCAATCTGTCTTTAACATAGTTTGCTTGCCATAATGCAAGTTCACTACCTCTGGTACCAATAATTAATTTTCTATTCACAACGAAAGATTTTTTTTAATAGGGATTATATGCAGGCAAATTTAGCCAAAAGACCGTATATTCCGACGTTTTTATGTCAGATTAAAGTATGTTTTAAATAGGTAACGAAAAAATGATATTAGTTGTTTTCGAAGTCTTGTGTGTTTTTTACAAGAATCTCTTTAGCCATTACCATAGGAACCTTAATGTATTTCTTTTCCATATAGTTAATAACTTTTTCAAGTACCTCACGTGCCTGAGGGTCTAATTTATTGACGTCTTGTGCAAAGACTTCATTCATAGCAAGCGCACGAATTTCTTTAATTTTATCAGGTACCTGGCGCATGGCAACCTCCACGCGACGTTGTTTTATGATGGGAAGGAATTCCTTTATGTTCTCGTCAATAATTTTTTCCGCATTTTCCAACTCATTATAGCGCTCCTGAATATTTTTCTCGGCGATAGCTTGTAAGCCACATACCTCGATATAATGTATCGGGAAGTTGGCAATAACCTCGGCATCGATATCGTTTGGAATAGCAAGATCTACAATAATCTTTTTGTCGGTTTCGCCATTTAATAAAGAGCGGTATAAATCTGTGCCGATGATAGAAGTTGCGGCGCCCGTGCAGGTAATCATAATATCGAAACCTTGCTTATACTGTGGCAATTCTGCCAGTGGAAATGCAGTGCAGTTTAACTCTTGTGCTAGCGCTTTAGCATTTTCTACTGTACGATTAAAAACAACAAAATTAGAGAGTTTATGTTTTTTTAGGTATTTAGCCAAATTTTGGTTGGTTTCTCCAGAACCGATGACCAGAATTCTAGGGTTCTCGCTTAGTTTAACCTCCCTCAGCTTACGGTAGGCCAAAGAAACAACTGATATCGGGTTGCGTGAAATACTCGTATACGTATACACCTCTTTCGCTGTTTTTACCAAGCGGTCCATCATTAAACGTAAGAAATCGCCAGTAAAACCAGCTTCACGGCATTTTTCATAGGCACGACGCACTTGTGCTAAAATCTCTTTTTCACCGACTACTAAACTCTCTAACGAGCATGACATCCGTAACAAGTGGTTTAGTGCATCCAGACCTGTGTAACGTATAACCTGACCTAAATAACATTGCATTCTTTCTGTAGGAACACAGAAATTCATTTTATCAAGAAATTGAGCAATAAAATCATCTGTAAGCTCATGTGCACCATAAAAAACAAACTCCACACGATTACATGTAGCAATATAGAATATTTCGGGAATATCCAAGCTGTTCTTAAGATTAATCAATCTGGAATCTAACTCCTCGTTACAAATTACCAAATTCCCTAAATCTTTTAGGTTAACATGCTTGTGCGTAAATGCTATAACTTTTAAATTCTTCAACTCCTTTGATTCTAGCTCAACTAACTTGATGCAAATGTAGACTAAAAACCTTATTGGTTGTGTCAGAAATCTGTCAAAGCAATTAATTTAGAATGTTTTTAAATAGCAACTTTTATTTTGTAACACGTTGATATATTGTGTTTTAATATTTTGCTTTTTACGCGATATGATCGCTGTCATAATTTTAGGTGTATAAAATCTGGTTTCCATGTGTCTTATTGCAAACTCAAATAGGTGAATTAGCGTTAAATATTCATTTAGCGAGCATTTATTATTTTCTATATTGGGAGATGAAATCTACCTTTACAGCATGTATATTTTAAACAAACCAATTGCACTTACAGGTATTGCTGTGGCAGCATTATCTACGGTTTTATGTCCTTTTCTAAAAGCACCATTTGTAGGAAACTGGAACCTCTATCAAACGGATTACAGCTTATTCTTTATTACGATTGGCTTATTGTCGGTTTCTGTACTGGTATTCTTTTTACGAAAGGTGGGTTTATTTTTAGGCATAAGCAGGCTATTTTTAGGTTGGTGTATTTTAGGATGTGCTGCAGTATATTTTAAAATCAACCATTATTTTGGTTTTAAACTGGCGGATGGATTGTTGGGTAAAACCTTACACCTGAAATGGGGCTGGTTTGTCTTATTTTTAGGAGCAATTATAATGTTGTTCAGTGTTCGTAAAGTAAAAGAAATACACTAACCTACGGCTATGGCTAATAAACAGATTCATAATACCTCGATAAATCAGCTTATGCTGATTGTGATTATCATCCTTATTGGAATTTTAATTTTTAAGAATCTTATCTATTATTTACCGGGTTTTCTTGGTGCCATTACGATGTACATTCTTTTCCGACGTAGTTATATCAAGCTTACGGAAAACCGGCGCTGGAATAAAAGTTTGACGAGTATTCTTTTTATCCTGCTGTCTTTGGTTTTTATAGTTTTACCGCTCTGGGGTATTATAAACTACCTTTCTCCACAGATTTCCAAAATTTTGAGCAATACAGATCAAATTGTAACGCAGTTTAATTTGGTAAAGAAATATATGAGTGATAAGCCAATGTTGCGCGAAATCGATCTTTCAGACGAAGCACTTTTGGCCGGACTGCAACGTTTTACCAAGTATATACCGAGTATTTTGAACTCTGTCGTTGAAGTAGCGGTAAATATATTGGTAGCTTTTTTTGTGCTATTTTTTATGCAGGTGCATTATAAGAAAATGGAAAATTATATAGCCAATGCTATTCCTTTTTCGTTAAAAAGTAAAATGGAGGTTTGGCATGAAGTGGATTTAATGGTGCGCTCCAATGCTTTAGGAATCCCCATTTTGGGTCTCTGCCAAGGTCTGGTGGCTATGTTTGGGTATTGGTTTTTTGGCGTCGATAATTTTGTGTTATGGGGTATTTTAACAGGGATATCTTCTATCGTTCCCGTGTTAGGAACGATGACTATATATGTGCCTTTATGTGTGGTGGTTTTGGCTACGGGTAATACTGTAAACGGTTTGGGGCTTTTGGCATATTGCTTTTTGCTGGTAGGAAGTATTGATAATATCCTCCGTTTTACAATATTGAAAAAATTAGGCGATGTGCCTCCCATGATTACGGTTTTCGGGGTTTTGTTAGGACTGAATATGTTTGGGATGCTAGGCTTGATTTTTGGCCCTCTTATTCTTTCTTCCATGGGGGTGCTGTTTAAGGTTTATCGTAATGAATTTGGTAGGGCAGATTCAATTTCTTCCAAAATGGAGGGTGAGTAGATAATTATACAATAAAGTAACCACTTACTTTTTTTTGAAATATAATTTTCATTATCGTAAATATCTCGTTATGTTTGTAACACAAAGGGAGATGAAATTGAAAATATTGTGAGTTAATACTCACGCTTTGTAACCAAAAAAAATAAATCACCAAATAATGATAGACCGCTAAGTCTTAAAACTTGAAAGAAATTACCTAACCAATTGTAAACTATTTTTTGATAAAAGACTTGTCCACTTGCCCGAGACAAGTCTTTTTTATGCTTTATAGCTTTGTTTAGACCGATCTTCATGGCAATATAACAGCCATACCAATCGAAATAATTATATTTGTGGAAAGAGACAAGGCGTTAAGGTTTTGTTTCTTAATTTATAGGGATACATAAAAATTACTACAATGGGTACAGAGAGCAAAAGACAGCAACGTTTTGCCGGTGTAATTCAACAGGACCTGGCTGAACTTTTTCACCGTGATGGGAAGGCATGGGCGCCAGGAGCGTTTATTACGGTTACAAAGGTACGTGTAACGCCAGACTTGGCCATTGCACGGGTTTATTTAAGTTTTTTGAATACCAATACCGCCGCGCAGGATATTGCAGCCATTAAAACGAAGACGAATGAAATTCGGTACAAACTTGGAACTCGTATAAAGAATCAAACTAGAATTGTGCCTCAGTTGGAGTTCTTTTTGGATGATACAAATTCCTACGTCGAACATATGGATAAGTTATTTGATGAAATCAGTAAAGAAACTAGACAGCCAGATTAAATAATCTGGCTTTTTTAACCCATGATATTTCAGTTAGATAATACGCATTACGATTTTCCGGATCCTTCCTATGCGGAGGAAGATGGTTTATTGGCTGTGGGAGGCGATTTATGTACCGAAAGGTTACTCAAAGCGTATAGCTTAGGTATTTTCCCTTGGTATAACGCAGATAGCCCCATTCTTTGGTATGCACCTTTAGACCGCTTTGTCTTACGACCTGAAGGGGTTAAGGTGAGCAAAACTATGCAGAAATTGCTGGCAAAGAATACTTTTGATATCACCTTTAATCAAAGTTTTGACGCGGTAATTAAAAATTGCTCGAACATAACACGTAAAGATCAGGACGGTACCTGGATTGTGGATGATATGCAGGAAGCATATGGCAGATTGCATCGGGAGGGCTATGCCCATAGTATTGAGGTATGGCAAGCAGGTGCTTTAGTTGGTGGGTTATATGGTGTGTTGTTTGGCGAGGTGTTCTGCGGCGAAAGTATGTTTGCAAAAGTTTCGAATGCATCTAAAGCGGCCCTAATTTATCTTTGTCAGAATTTTAATATTAAGTTAATTGATTGCCAGGTGTATACGGATCATCTTGCTTCTATGGGGGCTGTAGAAATTGAAGCGGCATCTTTTAGAAGCTACCTAAACAACCAAACCTTTACAAAAAATGGATTACAAAAGTTATTTCGATATTCCTGAAGGGATATCTTATTTTAATACCCCAGGAAATGGCTTGCTACCCAAGAGCCACCATGCCTGGCGGAGACAGCGGGAGTATGATTTTTTTAACCCGAAGGGTGATCTTCGTGAGCAGCAGGGGCCATTTATAGATACTGTTAAAGCGGCTTTTGGTGGGATGTTTAATTGCCCGACAGCGAATATTTTTGCGGTTCCGAATTTTTCATTCGGTTTTAATACACTGATGGAAGGTTTGGATAGCAGCTTAAGCTGTGCCTTACTACATGAAGATTATCCATCCTTAAATTACCCTGTACTATATCGGGGTTTCCCTGTGGAATGGATTACTGTAGACGCTGCTATTGAAACAAACATCCGTGCGGTTGTAGCAACTAAAAAACCAAAGATTTTGCTGTTAAGCATTGTACAGTATGTATCCGGCGTTAAAATTGACTTAGACTTTATTAAGCAGTTAAGGAATGATTTTCCGGATTTGCTAATTATTGGCGATGCAACGCAGTATTTAGGTACGGAGCCCTTTGACTTTTTGGCCTCTGGTTTTGATGCCGTTGGTGGAAGCGGCTATAAATGGCTTATGGCTGGTTTTGGAAATGGCTATTTTATGGTTTCCGATAGGTTAAAAGCAATGCTTTACGCTAAGGCGCAGCAAATGGATAGACCTACGGAGGCGATGTGGAGTAACAAAACAATTTTGAATACCTTTTTTGAGCCGGGGCATCAAGATACGTTGAGCCATGGTACGCTGCTGCAATCTATTAATTTTTTTAATGCGATTGGATTGGAAAATGTTCAGGCTTATTTAAACGAACTCAGAGATTATGCCTACCAAGCATTTAAAAAGCATAATTTATTGCTACCTATAGCGGAACAGCGCGCTCTAAAATCGTCGGTTGTGAACTTACAAATTCCACCGGAATGGTACCCCCAATTATTGGAACTCGGTATTCGTTGTTTCCCTAGGGGTGGGGGTATACGGATTGGTCTACATATTTATAATGATAAAACAGATATTGATTATCTGATAAAATCGATAGAAAGGATAAAAAATGAACTATAAAATCGGAGATTTAGTACGGTTTGTCGATGAACCTATTGAAGGACATATAACGTCTATACAGGCCAACGATATTATTGGGGTGACAGACGATACAGGTTTTGAAATACCTGTGCTGAAAACAAAGGTTACCTTGGTGCATGGAAATATGCGTTTGCCGGAGGATGATCGGGAGGAAGAGCTGTTTACCAAGAACCTTCCTTTTGTGGGTAAAGGTATTTTTATGGCCGTAGCAGGTGAGCAAAAAGATGGCTTGGCAAAATTCTATATCGTTAATGAAACATCTTATGAATTGTTGGTGAGCATTGCCGAAGTATCGGGTAGCAAAACCACAGGTGTATTTGCGAATAGCATACCTAAACACGACTATGCGCAGGTGTATACCGCAAATTTCTCCTCAGTTGGTAAATGGCCGACCTTTCAGCTACAGATTTTACGCCATAGCCGGGATCTGCAAACCCAAACCCAGCCTATAAGTAAGGAATTTAGGGTAAAACCTTTGGATTTGATAAATTCGAAGGAAAGGGTAGAAATGCTGCAGGAAAAAGCATGGCTTTATGAGTTGGATAAAGTGGAGGAGGATATTGGCCTGGATAAGCTGAAAAACCATTTTATCTCCCATCGGCCTAGATAATACTTTGCAGTTGAACTAAAAAAGCCGGATTTCAAAAGACAATGAAATCCGGCTTTTTCTATTTTTATAAAAGCTTATGCTCCTAATTGTACGCGTTTGAAAGCAGTAACTGTTAATCCTTTAGCTACTGAATCTAAGAATTGAGCGATGTTTTTCGAAGAATCTTTAACGAACTCTTGGTTCAATAAGGTAGATTCTTTATAGAATTTGTTCAATTTACCAGCCGCGATTTTCTCAACCATTTCTTCTGGTTTACCTTCAGCACGGATTTGCTCTTTAGCAATTTCCAACTCACGCTCGATAGTTTTTGAATCAACACCATCTTTATCGATAGCTACAGGGTTCATGGCTGCAATTTGCATAGCAACGTCTCTACCTGCATCTTCAACACCTTCAGCATCAGCAGAAAGACCTACTAACACACCTAAACGGTAGTTACCGTGGATGTAAGCAACAACTTTATCTGCAGCAACAGTTTCGTATTTAGAAACGTCGATTTTCTCGCCGATAACACCCGTTTGCTCGATTAACGCTTCAGAAATAACTTTTCCATCAACCGTTAATGCTTTTAATTCTTCTAAAGAAGCTGGTGTATTTTCTAAAGCTACCGCAGCGATTTTCTCTGCGAAAGCTACGAAATCAGCATTTTTAGCTACGAAGTCAGTCTCACAGTTAACCTCAACAACAACACCAATTTTACCATCAGCAGTAGCTTTAGCGATAACAACACCTTCGTTAGAATCACGGTCTTGACGGCTTGCAGCAACTTTAGCGCCTTTTTTACGTAAATAATCTACAGCCGCTTCGAAGTCTCCGTTTGCTTCTACTAATGCTTTTTTACAATCCATCATACCTGCGCCGGTTTGTTGACGCAATTTGTTTACATCTGATGCAGAAATTTGTACTGACATGATATTTTCTTTTTTTAATAAAATTACACCTGAGTTATGAACAATGTTAACAAACTGTGTGAAAACATTGTTAAGTTTTGTCTTTTAAACAAAAAAACCGGAAAAACAGCGACGGTTAAGGAAGTTTATCTTCCAGAAACCTACACTTGTTTATCCGGCTTATGTTAGAGAATATTATTCTCCGTCTTTTGCTTTACGAGTGCGTTTTCCTGGAGCAGCATCTGTTGCTTCACCATTATCTACTGCCGCTTTTGCTGCTGCAGCTTCTTTTTCCGCATCTTCTTCTTTGTCGCGTTTACGCTCATCTAATCCTTCAACGATAGCTTGACCGATAATACCAGCGATAAGGCTAATAGATTTAGTAGCGTCATCATTTGCAGGAATTGGGAAATCAATGTTTGTAGGATCAGAGTTTGTATCTACCATTGCAAAAGTAGGGATATTCAATTTGATAGCTTCTGCTACAGCGATGTGTTCTTTTTTCACATCGATGATAAACAATGCTGCCGGTAAACGGTTCAAATCAGCGATACCTCCTAAAAGGTTTTCTAATTTGATACGCTCACGTTGAATCATCAACTTTTCTTTTTTAGACAATACATCGAATGTACCATCTTTTTGCATTTTGTCAATGTTAGACATTTTTTTGATAGACTTACGCACTGTTGCAAAGTTTGTAAGCATACCTCCTAACCAACGCTCAGTAACATAAGGCATGTTTACTGCCTTCGCTTGTTGTGCGATGATTTCTTTTGCTTGTTTTTTCGTTGCTACGAATAAAACTTTACGACCTGATTTTACGATTTGTTTGATAGCTGATGCAGCTTCTTCCAATTTCGTAAGAGTTTTGTTCAAGTCGATAATGTGGATTCCGTTACGTTCCATGAAAATGTACTTCGCCATTTTCGGGTCCCATTTACGAGTAAGGTGACCAAAGTGAACACCTGCATCCAATAATTCTTGATAAGTAGTTCTTGCCATTTTGTGATCCTCCTTTGATTAACGTTTACTGAATTGGAATCTTTTACGTGCTTTACGACGTCCTGGTTTCTTACGCTCAACCATACGGTCGTCACGTGTTACTAAACCTTTCGCGCGTAATGCAGGTTTTACTTCTGGGTTAAGCTCAACTAAGGCTTTAGCAATTGCTAAACGTACGGCCTCAGCTTGACCTTTAACACCACCACCTTGAACGTTAACTTTCACATCAAAATTTGCTAATGACTCTGCTACAGATAAAGATTGTGTAACAATGTATTGCAATGGCAATGTTGGGAAATACTCTTTGTAGTCTTTACCGTTTACGGTAATGTTTCCGCCACCAGCTCCTAAGTAGATACGAGCAACAGCAGTTTTTCTTCTTCCTGAAGTGTTAGTTGTTGACATAATGTTTCTCCTTAAAATTTAACTGGTTGAGGGTTCTGTGCCTCATGTTTGTGCGCTGAACCGGCATAAACAAAAAGGTTTTTGAATAATTGACGACCTAAACGGTTTTTAGGCAACATACCACGTACCGCTTTCTCAATGATGCGCTCTGGGTGTTTTGCCATTAATTCTTTTGGAGAAACGAAACGCTGACCACCTGGGTAACCTGTGTAACGCACATAAGTTTTGTCACCTAGTTTGTTTCCAGTCAACTTGATTTTGTCTGCATTGATAACAATAACGTTATCACCGCAGTCTACGTGTGGGGTAAAAGAAGGCTTGTGCTTACCACGAATTACTTTCGCAATTTCGCTTGCCAAGCGCCCCAAGATCTCGCCCTCAGCGTCAACAACAATCCACGCTTTGTTAACGGTGTTTTTGTTGGCAGAGACAGTTTTGTAACTTAACGTATTCACTTGCTTTTATTTAATTAATTAATACTATTTATTAGATTGTAATCACTACAATCGGAATGCAAAGGTACAGTTTTTATTTTTAATATCGCAAATACCTGCTTTAAAAATATTTTAACATTAATTAAGAGGTCTAAAATAAACTTTTAGCTGTGATAATGCGCAATTTTGTGCGTAATAAGCTACCTTAGTGATAGCGTATAATGATATAAACGATGATAAAAGATTTGGTTACTATTAATAAAAACTATAAAACCTTAAAGAAACTTGTATTTGCGCTTTGCTTTTGGGCTGGTTTAAGCCATGCGCAAGCACAAACGGTGCAACCTTATCGGGAGCAATTGCTGCTGGTAGAAAGTAAACTTAAATCTGGCGATTTTGCACAGGCCTTAAGGGAGATGGATAATATCACGGATAAATATCCGCAAGCTGCAGATGTATATTATGCTAAAGCCTTAGTGCTCGGGCAAACCGGAGACTACGACGGTGCCCTCATAAATGCGAAGCTGGCCTATCAATACGACCCTAGCTTGGCTTATGCCAATTATGTTTTGGATCTGTATCGTGCCAAGCAAAATATACCGGATGCGATAGCCTTATTAAAGGAGATGCGCGCAGCGCACCCTCAGGTGAGTTCTATTTCTCGGGATCTGATATCGCTGTTTTCTAAACAGGGAAATATGGATGAGGTTACAGCCATCTATCAGGATGAACTAAAAAAAGGCTATGGCTCGGATACTTTAGAGGTCGTTATGGGCGAGCATTATATAGCCCATGAGAAATATAACGATGCTGTAGTATTGTTGCGCCCATTGGCGGGGAAGTCTACCCTGCGTGAAGTGTATTCTGCCCTGGGGTATGCGTACTTGCAGGATAAAAAGACGAAACAAGCGCTGGCGGTATTAGCGCAGGGCATGAAAATAACAAATGACCCTATCTTAAACCTGGACTTAGCAGCTGCTTACAAGGAAGATCATAAATCTAAGCTGGCATTTGATGCCTTGTTAAAGGCGTTTGAATCCAATAAGGTAGAGTTTATGGATAAACACCGCATTATGCTTAACCTCCTTGTGCCTGATGTGAAGGACTTCTCTCTGGATCAGGTGCAGCTTTTAGCCAATGCCTTGGTGCTGGTGCATCCGCGGTATGCCGAAAGCCATGTCATGAAGGGGGAGGTACTTTGGCGTCGTGGTAAAATGACGGAAGCCCGTGCTATGTTTATGACTGCAGTTGGGTTAAACCCTAAACATATCGATGCCTGGCGTATGTTAATTAATACGGATTTAGGCTTAAATGAGGTCGATCAGGCGATCCGTCATGGTGAAGAATCTTTAACGGTAAATCCTGGAAATCCGATGCTGTTATATTTTACAGGATTAGCCTATATGGTGAAGGAGAATTTCGATAGAAGTAGGCAGTTCCTGGAATTGGCTCTGGATCATAGCGAAGAAGAAAATAGTTATTTACGCTCCATTATTTACAGCGCTTTAGGTGATCTGTATCATCAGTTGAAAATGGAATCCGCTTCGGATGTAGCCTATACCGAGTCTATAGCCTTGGATAGCACTAATGTTACGGCGATGAACAATCTTGCTTATTACCTTTCATTGCGCAAGCATGATTTAGATAAAGCGGCTGCTTTATCTAAAAAGTCGAATGAGTTGGAACCAAATTCGCCAACCTTTCAAGACACTTATGCCTGGGTGCTGTTTCAGCAGGAGAAGTACCAGGAAGCCTTAATATGGATAGAAAAGGCCGTCAAAGCATCGGCTGTACCGTCGGCGGTATTATTGGAACATTATGGCGATATTTTGAGTAAAGTTGGCAAACAAAAGGAGGCTATAAAACAATGGGAAAAAGCACTTACCTTGGGTGTAGGTATAGATAAGGAAAAGGTACAGCTAAAGATTAAACAAAAAAACTATGTGGAATAAGTGGTGGATAGTACTAGGTATTGCCTTATTGGCAGTAGGTTGTAAAACAAAAAAAAATATTACAGGGCAGCCTAAAATCGATGTAGCAAAGCCTAATGCCGGCGAGGCTTTTGCCATAAATAACTTAGATTTCCATACTTTTACCGGCAGGGCAAAGGCTAGGGTAGAGCTGGGTAAGGATAAGCAAGACGTTACGATGCATATCCGTATACAGCGGGATCAGGCTATCTGGATATCTGTAACCGCTACGGTTTTGAATTTTGAGGCCGCACGGGTGCTTATTACGCCGGATAGTGTCAAGATTTTAAATAAAATGCAAAGTGAGTATATAGCCAAGCCTTTTGTGTATATACACCGGTATACGGGCCCAGGCATTAGTTTTGCCAATTTACAAGACCTGCTGATGGCCAACGTTTCACGTGCTTTAATACGCACCGACCAAATGACAGTGGCTAGTGCAACCGATGAAGTGCAGCTGGTGGGAGTAAAAGAAAATGTTTCTTTTCAGTATAGTTTAAATGCGAATAATAGACCAAAGGTGTTTCGGTTGAACTTGTTGGGAAGCGATGAAAATTTGGAAGCTTTTTATGGCAACTTTAATACGGTATCGGGATTTAGTTTTCCACATAACCAGAATATTAAGTTAAACGCGCACCAGATTGTCGTTAATGCTTTGCTAGACTATAACAGGGTGGATTTTAACCAGGAGGTGGATATGCCTTTTACGGTTCCACAGCGTTATAAACGTGTGGATTAGTCTTAAAAGGTGTTAAATTCCAATTTTTATTAGGCTAGTACTTTAGATATATTTATTTTTGGTGGTTTCACAAAAAGCTAATTAACAAATAGCAATACATGAGTTTTAAGAAAGTACTTTTTAGTATCATTATAGTATTTGGCTGTACCCAGATTTCTTTCGCGCAAAGTAGTGCGCAGCTAAAAAAGCAATTGGAGAAAATTAATGCCGATATTGCTGCATTGTCGAAGGAATTGGCGGCTAAAACAAAGGAAAAATTGCTCTCTCAAAGGGAGGTTAATGCCTTGAGCCAGCAGCTGCGTCTTCGGGAGGATAAAATTGTGGTCATTAACGCGGAGGTCAGCAATTTAAGTAGGCAGATAAATGAGAACACAAAATCTGTGCAAGCGTTGAAAGCCGAGCTGGAAAAAATGAAGGCCGACTATGAGAAGATGATCATGTTTGCTTTTCGCAATAAAAGCGCTTATAATAAAATGATGTTTATTTTCGCTTCTAAAGATTTTAATCAGGCTTTTAGAAGGGTGAAATATTTGCAGCAATTTACAGATGCCCGAAAAATTAAGGTGAATGAAATTGAGGGGGTGAAAAAAGAAATTGAGTTGAAAATCGCGCAATTAGAACGGGATAAAAAAACGCAGAATGAACTCTTAAAGGAGCAACAAAACGAACGTAGTATTATCGCAAAAGACCGCTCTGAACATCAATCGCAATTGAATCAAATTGCCAATCAAGAGAAAGATTTTAAAGGTCAGCTGACACAAAAACAACAAGAGAAGAAAAAGACGGAGGCTTTAGTGCGTGCTGCTGTACAACGTGAAATTGCGGAACAGCGTCGTAAAGAGGAGTTAGAGCGTAAACGTTTGGCAGAGCTGGAAGCCAAAAAGGTGGGTAAACCTGTCGCTGAGGTGGAGAAGAAAACACCTAAGAAAACGGATAGTGAAGTGCTGCGCGCAACACCTGAATCCGCAAAACTTTCGGCCGATTTTAAATCAAATCGTGGTAGCTTACCGTGGCCTGTGGCGCAGGGAAATATTATTCGCGGTTTTGGTCGTAAAGTTGTTGGCGGTTTAACTTCTGATGATATGGATGTGGCTATCCGTACCTCTACAAATGCGGGTGTTAAGGTGGTGTTCGATGGCGAGGTTGTGCAGGCATTGCCTGGGGTTGTTGTTGTAAAACATGGGGAGTACTTTAGTTTTTACTCTAACTTAGCTTCCGTGTCGGTAAGACGTGGACAAAAGGTAAGCCGTGGACAGCAGATTGGTACGGCCGGCAGTGATGCAGATTTAGGCTATTCGTACGTGAACTTTGGATTAATGCAGGGTATGCGGGAATTTGACCCATCACCTTGGTTAGCAAGATAGTTACAGAATATATAACTTATAATAAGTATATTTGTCATTCTGTACTTTAAATAGATTATTTATTAAGCATAATATAAAGAAAATGTATACATCAGGATTGTTATTCATAGGAACCCAAGAAATTATCGTTATCGTTGTTTTGGTTCTTTTATTATTTGGAGGTAAGAAAATTCCGGAATTAATGCGTGGACTTGGTCGCGGTGTTAAGGAGTTTAAAGATGGACAACGTGAAGATAGCTCATCTTCGGATGTTTCTAATACGAATACACCAAATGAAAATAAGAACAATCCGTAAATGATTGTTTAAATATAGGGTAAAGATTTCATTATGATTTTGTCGTAATGGAATCTTTATTTTTTTTGCCCTGCCCTCACCGTTACCAATTTACCAATATAGCGCTATAGGGTTAGGTTTACTTAAAACAGAACCACATGAGATTTCCGATTTATTTATCTTTTGTTGCTGTACTTACTTTTTCCTCAGTTAAAGCACAAGAAATAGCAATTGATCGTAATAAAGAAGAACTAAATAGTTCCTTAATAAGCATTATAGAAATACAAAAACGGCAGCTTAGTGCCGATCTGGATTCCATCAAAGAAAATGTTGACCCTAGACTCGAGGTTGCTCCGGAAGATATAGGGATTTTAAGACGGATGCGTGCCGTTACCAAAGATATTCCATTAGATTTTAACTCGCAGGTGAAAAGCTATATTGAAAAATATACGTCACAAAATTATCGACCTTATATGAACAGGTTGTTGGGGTTAAGTAGGCATTATTTTGGGATTTACGAAAAGGTATTCAAGGAAGCTGGGGTGCCGGACGAAATTAAATACCTCTCTCTAGTGGAGTCTTCCTTAAACCCTCACTTGATATCTACTTCCGGTGCTGTAGGACCGTGGCAGTTTATGTATGGTACGGCAAAATTGTATGATTTGGATATGAACAGCAATATAGATGAACGTAAGGATGCTTATGCTTCTACCTATGCCGTAACACAGTACCTGAAAGAAGCCTATAATCAGTTTGACGATTGGTTAATTGCTTTAGCATCCTATAATTGTGGGCGTGGTTGTGTTGCCAGAGCCATCACCCGCTCGGGTATTGAGTCGCCAACATTTTGGGAGCTATCGCCCTATTTACCCCAGGAAACCCGTAATTATATTCCGAAGTATATCGCTATGACTTATGTGTTGTCTAATGCCGAGTTTCATGATATCCGTCCGGTTTCTACGGAATTAGATATGCCCAATACACTGATGATGGTCGATAAAACTGTTGATCTTGCAAACATTGCACATGCTGTTGGGGTAAGTTTAACTGTGTTAAAAACATATAATCCTGCTTTTAAAAAGAATAGGATAGAGGCGTCTATCGATAACCCAGTTCGTTTATTATTGCCGCAAACCAGCAATATTAATGATAGCTTATTGTATGTTGCCCTGAATAGCTTAACACCGCTGGCACAGGGGGAGCCAGACAAGGATAATGGTCCGGCAGACATTATACGCCATAGCGTACCACAAAGGTATAAGGTGAAACCCGGAGAAACGCTAGCGACAGTTTCGCGCAAGTTTGATGTTTCGGTGCAGAACCTTCGTGCCTGGAATAATCTTAGCAGCAAAAGCCCTATTGTGGGGCGTAGTCTTATTGTAGAAAAAGCCATAGACAATAAGCTTGCTAAAAATGTGGGTACCGCCAGTAAAAAGAAATCGACTACAAATGTTATGCTGTATACCGTTAAAAGCGGAGATTCTTTAGAACGTATTGCCAATAGACATAAAGGGGTAACAGTGGCGCAATTAAAAAGTGATAATAACCTGAAAGGAAGTTTGATAAAACCTGGAATGAAGCTTAAAGTAAACCTGCGTTAAGGTTTTATTTATTTGGCCTGTACTTTAGGGCTGATTAGGCGTTATTGGGTGTAAAAAAGGTTGCATATTGTTGTCTATTACAACAGTATGCAACCTTTTTTATTTAATAGCAAATTTTGTGCGCTGTAGCCTTAGGTTAAATTAACCATGCAGCATCTTCTTCGTTGTCAAATTCTTTTAGACAGACCTCCACATTTTCTTTTAGTATGGTTGATAGCTTAAGGCCGTAAAAGTCGCTGAATATTGGGAATTTATGATGACTGCGGTCTATAAGTACTGCAGTACGCATTTTCTTTAAGGGTACATTTATAAATGCGCCGAGTGCATATGCTAAGGTACGACCGCTGTTTAATACATCATCGATAACTATGATAGCCTTATCTTTGGCTAATTCTACAGGTTGATCTGTGCTTGCTTCTAAGTTGCGTTTATTTTTTTGTATGGTAACTTTTATCAGTTCGATTTCCTTATCCTTGGCAATTTCCTGAAGGATTTTTTGCAAGCGATGTGCAAAAATATAACCTCGGTCGGCAATACCTACCAATACAATATTTTTTTCCTCGAAGTTGTCTTCCAGTATCTGATAGGCGATACGCTTAGATTTTTGTTGTATTTGCGCTTTGTTAAGTATTAAAGTTTTCTTCGTTGACATAGCATAAGTTTGACTAGGCTAAAATAAATAAAAAAGTCCGAATGCAGGGTTTACATTCGGACTTATTAAATAATTTTAAATATTTTCTTCGTATGGATTAATAGCTTGAAGCATCTGCTGTCATTGTACGGCTATCATCTTTATTCGGGCGGCCACCATTGTAGTAATAACGTTGCCAGTAAGCTTCATTAAGGTTACTTACCATAACACCTTTACTGGAGGATGCATGTGCAAACTTATTATCGCCTAAATAGACACCAACATGGGTAATACTTTTACTTCTGATTTTGAAAAACACTAAATCTCCGGGTTGAAGATCATTTTTACGTACTGGAGTTACGTTGTCAAACTGATTGCGGCTATTATAACCGATAGTCGTATTGAATACGTTTTCATAAACCGCTAGAGAAAACTTAGAACAGTCGATACCATTTTTAGAATCTCCTCCTAATCGATAAGGCGTTCCTAACCAATCATAAACAAACTGGTAAAGTTTAGTGTTTGTGGTCGCATTTACCGCAACACCCATAATCTGCGAAAAATATTCTTTCGCTAGATTATCTTGATCCCCTTTACTTTTGTTTGTTGTTTGTGCGTGCGAGACTAGACAAAAGCCTATAAATAGCATTCCTGCTATTAGTTTTTTTGTGTTCATTAAATCGCTTTTTTTTAATTACAACTTCCTTCACATTCGCTATTTTTTATCGAATGCTGAACGAATATAAAGCTTAAAGCTTACGTTTGCAAATTTTTTGACATAAGTTTAACAAACTTTTAACATATTTAAGCGTTGTTTTTGCTGATAATCAGCGCCTTATTGTTTCCCTCCTTTAGGGTATTTAACATAATTTGTAATGTTTTAACGGCTTTTAAGTTTTTATTAATTGAAAATAAATTAAAAAATATTTGATTTTATTGAATTTATTGTACTATATTTATTAAAATTTTAAAATAACAATGTTTAATACAGCGATTATTTCAACTATTATTATTACCACCGGCTATAAAACTCGGAGGAAGTAATTCTATTGTTATATCGTAAGTACACACAATATAAAAGCCTTCCTCCAAATTGGGGAAGGCTTTTTTTGTATCTATAATTGATTAAGCTATTAACAAAAAAATATATTAAGACCAATGAAAGTATTAAAATTTGGAGGGACTTCGGTTGGAACGGTAGAAAGTATACAGGCTGTTCTATCAATTGTAAAGGAAGCATATGAAAAGGGGGAACAGCCTTTAGTCGTTTTATCGGCAATGTCGGGTGTTACGAATCTTTTAACACAGATGGCGGAAAATGCTGCCGAAGGCAAACCTTTTGATACGGACTTAAAAATTTTGGAAGAGCGTCATTTCGAGGTGGTGAAAAAACTTATCGCCGTAAAATATCAAAATCCTGTATTTACCCGTTTGAAATTATTATTGAATGAACTGGATGATATTTTGCAGGGTGTCTCTGCATTGAAAGAATTAAGTGCCCAAAGTAAAGATCTTATTCTATCCTTTGGGGAGCGTTTCTCGAATTATATGCTGTCGAAAATTATGGAACAGGATATACCGGCTGCTAGCTACCTGGATGCGTCCTATTATATTAAAACGGATAGTAATTTCGGCCATGCGGGTTTAAATGAGACCCTAACAACGCAACTTATACAATCGTTGACCTTTAGCCATGCCGATAAGCTTTTATTTGTAACGGGTTTTATCGGTTCGAATGAGGCCGGTCGTATTACCACCTTGGGGCGTGGTGGGTCGGATTACACAGCAGCTATTTTTGGTTCGGTATTAAATGCTACGGTTATTGAAATATGGACGGATGTTAACGGAATGCTTACCGCAGACCCTCGTATGGTGAAGAAGGCTTTCTCCCTGCCGGTATTATCTTATACCGAAGCGATGGAGCTTTCCTATTTTGGGGCTAAGGTTATTTATCCGCCTACGATGATTCCTGCGTTTATGAAGAAAATTCCGATTGCTATACGCAATACCTTCGAGCCGCATCTTGCTGGTACAATTATACAGTTTGATTCGGGTTGCTCGACTTATCCAATAAAAGGTATTTCCAGCATTTCAGATATTTCTATAATTAACCTATCAGGTTCTGGTATGATTGGGAAATCGGGCTTTTCAGGTCGTCTGTTTACCTTATTGGCACGTGAGTCTATTAATGTGGTGCTGATAACGCAATCTTCATCGGAGCATAGTATAACCTTCGCTGTGCAGCCTAATGAAGCGCAAAAGGCCTTGAAGCTGATTGCTGCGGAGTTTGAATTGGAATTGGCAGCGGGAAAACTTCTTATGCCCGAAGTAGAAAACAATCTTTCAGTATTGGCTATCGTTGGCGAAAATATGAAACGTACGCCTGGTATGTCTGGGAAGCTGTTTCATGCTTTGGGGCGCAACGGTATCAATGTGCGTGCCATTGCTCAAGGGTCTTCGGAGCTTAATATTTCGGTAATTATAGGTAAAAGTGATTTAGCAAAAGCATTAAACGCTGTCCACGATGCTTTTTTTGCTGAACTTAAAAAGACTTTGCATGTATTTTGTTTAGGAACAGGAAATATTGGAGCGACTTTATTTAAGCAATTGTATAAGCAGCATGACTTCTTGTTGGAGAATAACGATATTGACATTCAGGTGGTAGGGATTTGTAATTCCCGGAAAATGGTATTCAATGCGCTTGGCATAGACCTTGGCAATTGGCAGGCTGTACTTGACGAAAAAGGTGAGCTGGCCGATATGGGTAGTTTTATAGAGAAGATGAAATCAATGAACCTTCCAAACTGTGTATTTATCGATAACACGGCGAGTCCGTTGCCGGCGACGTATTATGTGGATATCTTTAAAGCCAATATCTCTGTGGTAACCTGCAATAAAATTGCCAATTCAGGTGATTATGCGCAGTATAACCTTTTGCACGAAACCGCCCGTAAACATGGAGTCGATTTCTTCTATGAAACCAATGTTGGTGCAGGCCTTCCGATTGTTAGGGTGTTAAAAGACTTGATGCTGAGTGGGGATAGAATCTTAAAAATCGAAGCCATTCTATCGGGTACAATTTCATATATCTTCAATAATTTTATCGGGGATGCCTCTTTTTATGAGGTGGTGAAAAATGCGCAGGCCTTAGGGTATACCGAGCCTGACCCTCGAGATGATTTAAGTGGGGTAGATTTTATGCGTAAAATGTTAATCTTAGGGCGCGATGCTGGACATGCTATTGAATCTGCTGATGTAGCATTAGGGGCTATACTTCCTGAGGCATGCTTAAGCGCAGCATCTGTGGACGATTTTTATACCGAATTATTAAAAGCGGAAAAGTATTTCAATGCCTTAAAAGATAAAGCCGCAGCCGAGAACAAGGTCATCCGTTACATCGGTAAACTGGAAGATGGTAAAGTTTCTATTGCTATGGAAATGGTAGGCGATAATCACCCATTTTATGCCCTTTCTGGTAGTGATAACATTATATCATTTACCACCGAGCGGTATAAAGAAACACCGTTGGTGGTAAAAGGACCTGGCGCAGGTGCTGAGGTTACAGCTGCAGGGGTGTTTGCCGATTTAGTGAATGTTGGCGCTTAATAAGTTTTAATCTGTTGTAATAAATATATAAAATGTCTGTAGATAATAAATCCGGAAATCTGGTCCATAAAAAGATAGATTTTGCCCATATTTTAGAGAAAGTACGTGTTTTTGCTCCAGCTACGGTAGCCAATATGATCTGTGGTTTTGATGTGCTAGGTTTCGCTGTTGACGAGCCTGGTGATGAGGTGTTGATGTATCGTGTGGCGGAGCCTGGCGTGCGTATTCGTGCCATTAAGGGTGATGCTGGCCGTTTACCTTTGGATCCACAAAAAAATACCGTAAGTGCTTGTGTTCAGATGCTGTTAACAGACTTGGGTATAGAAAATGAATTGGGTATTGAGATTGAATTAATAAAACATATGCCTATAGGTTCGGGATTAGGGTCTAGCTCGGCGAGTACCGTTGCCGGTCTTTTCGCTATAAACAGCCTCCTGGGCAACCCGTTATCTAAGGAAGAGCTCATGCCTTACTGTGTGGAGGGCGAGCGCTTAGCATGTGGCCATGGCCATGCCGATAATGTGGCCCCGGCACTGCTGGGGGGCATAACGCTCATCCGTGGGTATGCGCCTTTGGATATGGTGCGTTTGCCGGTACCTGAGGAGCTCTATGCCGGTATTGTATTCCCACAGGTGGATGTACCGACACGCGATGCTAGGCAGCTTATTAAAGAAAAGGTAGCCCTGAAGGATGCCGTAACCCAATGGGGAAATATTGCCGGCTTGGTGGCGGGTTTATTTCAAAATGATTATGACTTGATTAGTCGTAGTATGCACGACGTTATTATAGAACCAACGCGCGCAATTCTTATTCCCGAGTTCTATGCCATGAAACAGATTGCTTTAGATAACGGTGCTTTAAGTTTTGGTATTTCGGGCTCAGGGCCTTCCGTCGTAGCCATTACCCGTGGGCAGGAGGTTGCTCAAGTCGTTACCGAAAAAATTCAACAACACCTTTCTGCCAACGACATCGACAGCTTCAAATATGTGTCGTCGGTAAACATCGATGGCCCGAAAGTATTACCATTTAATGCATAATTGACTATTTTTTACGTTATTATACCATGATATTATACAGTACAAACAATAAAGATCTGCGTGTTTCTTTTCAAGAAGCTGTTTTTAACTCCTTACCTGAAGATAAAGGTTTATATATGCCGGTGCATATTCCGACTTTAGACCCCTTGTTTATCCAAAATATACAGCAATATAATTTACAGGAAATTGCGCTTACAGTCGCCCATGCCCTAATCGGGGACGATATTCCTCAGGAAGATTTAAAGAAAATTATCGATGAGGCTATAAATTTTGATGCACCCGTAAAACTATTAGATCCACAAACGGCAGTGCTGGAGCTATTTCATGGGCCGTCGTATGCATTTAAAGATTTTGGCGCTCGCTTTATGAGCCGTGTTATGGGGTATTTCTCTAAGCAGGGAGAGCAGTTGTTGGATGTTCTTGTGGCTACATCGGGTGATACGGGCGGTGCTGTGGCATTGGGCTTTCTGGGTGTTGCAGGTACACGTGTAACGATTTTATATCCGAAAGGGAAAGTTTCTAAAGTGCAGGAAGAGCAGTTAACAACCAATGGACAAAATATTCGTGCTTTAGAGGTTGATGGTACTTTCGACGATTGCCAGGCGTTGGTAAAGGAGGCCTTTGGCGATGCGGAGCTCAATGGAAAGCTGCGCCTTACATCGGCAAACTCTATAAATATTGCACGCCTTATTCCGCAGACTTTTTATTATTTCTGGGCCTATGCACAACTAAAGACACAAGGTATAGATCAGGTGGTATTTACCGTTCCTAGTGGGAATTTTGGTAATATTGGCGCCGGATTACTGGCCTATAAAATGGGGCTTCCGGTAAAACATTTTGTGGCTGGCACGAATGTAAACGATACGGTACCTCGTTTTCTGACATCGGGGACTTACAGCCCTAAAAGCTCCGTACAAACCCTGTCGAATGCAATGGACGTCGGCAATCCAAGCAACTGGGTGCGTATCCAAGACCTTTTTCATCATAATTTAGATGCGCTGAAAGCGATGGTAACCTCGTATACCTATACCGATAGAGCAACACAAGAAGGGATGGACGAACTGTACGAAAAATACAAATACGTCGCCTGTCCGCATACTGCCATTGCTTATCTCGCAGCCGAGGCCTACCGTAAAGATAATCCAGGTGCATATGCGTCGGTATTTCTATCTACAGCACATGCCTGTAAGTTTCCAGATGCCATCGATGCTGATATTTTTGAAAAGGTCGACTGGCCAGCGGGTGCTGAAAAGTTAGCCGAAAAGGAAAAACAAGCCGCGGCCCTTTCCACAGATTTTGCTGCATTTAAAGCGTATCTTTTAACGAATTTGTAGTCAAATTCGCTATTTTTGCTGCGATGAATAAAATAACCCTTAATAAAGGTAAAGATAAGGCAGCATGGCAATTGCACCCCTGGGTGTTTTCGGGTGCTATTGCCAACATACAGCCCGGCATTTCCAATGGTGATGTCGCGGCGGTATATAATTGCGATAATGAGTTTATTGCTTATGGTATCTACAACAACAGCTCGCGGGTGGCGGTGCGCTTGTTGGAGTGGGACCCGAATAAAGAGATTAACGAGGCATGGTGGCGTAACCGAGTGAAGAAAGCGGTAGGGCATAGAAGGCATTTACTGCGAGATAACAACGATACGGTGCGCCTAATTTTTGCTGAAGCGGATTTCTTGCCCGGCTTAATCGCGGATAAGTACGCCGATTTTATTTCCATACAGGTGCATGCGGCAGGGGTAGAGCGTGTTAAAGCAATTATTGTCGATGAGTTGGCGATACAGTTAGCGCCAAGGGGTATCTATGAGCGTAGCGATCTTAAGTCGCGCGATTACGAAGGTCTACCCGATACCAATGGCCTATTATGGGGCGAGCTACCACCGGAATTTGTCGACATTATTGAAAATGGTATTCAATACCAAGTGAATATTATCGAAGGGCAAAAGTCAGGCTTTTACTGCGACCAGCGTGAAAATAGAGCCCTAACAGCACAGTATGTTCAGGGTAAAAATGTGTTAGACTGTTTCTGTTATTCAGGAGGTTTTACATTAAATGCATTCCGCCAAGGGGCAGCAGCAGTAACCTCGGTAGATAGCTCTGCATTGGCGATAGAAACCTTAAAGAATAATGTAATACGCAATGGTTTTGATACCCTAAAACATACCGCAGTGCACGCTGATGTAAATAAATACCTGCGCCAGTTGGGGGAGGAAGGGGCAAAATTTGATCTTATTGTACTGGATCCACCGAAGTATGCGCCTTCACGCTCTACGCTTGAAAAAGCTTCTCGCGCCTACAAAGATCTAAACAGAAGAGGGTTACTGTTATTAGAAAGTGGCGGTCTATTGGCTACATTTTCATGCTCGGGAGCCATGGATATAGATACCTTTAAACAAGTATTGGCTTGGGCAGCCCTTGATGCCGGCAAAGAGATTCAATTTATCCGACAGTTTTCACAACCAGAAGACCATCCTGTAAGGGCCTCATTCCCCGAGGGTGAATACCTGAAAGGGTTATTGGTGCGTGTGGTTTAAACATAGTATGCAGTTCTTGGTTCTTTATAACCAAGAACTGAACTTAAAATCTTACCAAAGCAGCGCCCCAAGTAAAACCGGCACCAAAAGCAGCCAAGCATACCAAGTCGCCAGGTTTTATTTTTCCGGCTTCCCAAGCCTCAGAAAGCGCTAAAGGCACAGACGCCGCCGTAGTATTTCCATATTTCTGAATGTTATTAAACACTTTATCATTGGGAAGCTGTAATACTTTCTGTATGTATTGCGATATCCTTAGGTTAGCCTGATGCGGTATGAGCAAGTCGATATCGCTGGTAGTGAGGTTATTTTTAGTTAATGCCTCCAGGATGACCTCCGGAAACTTTACTACCGCTTTTTTAAATACGGCCTGTCCGTCCATGTATGGGAATATAGACCCATCTTTCACCAGCTCCTCCGTCATAAAAAGACCGCCAAGCTCAACATCTGGCCATACCGGAGGGTTATCCAGGTGCATACCATTTGCCGAGCCCGGGTAATACATAGCCAACTTTTCCGCATCCGTCCCGTCGGCATGCAGGTGCGTGCTTAGAATACCCGATTTGGAATCGTCTGTAGGCTGTAAAACTACCGCCCCGGCGCCATCGCCAAAAATTACAGACACCGCACGTCCACGCGTACTGAAGTCCATCGCAAAAGAATGTTTCTCCGAACCTATGACCAGGATATTTTTGTACATACCGGTTTTAATAAACTGGTCGCCAATGGAAAGAGCATAAATAAAACCCGAACACTGATTACGGATATCCAAAGCACCCACTTCTTGCATACCCATTTCCCGCTGCACCAACACTGCACATCCCGGAAAATAATAGTCTGGAGAGAGTGTAGCAAAAATTATAAAGTCTATATCCTGCGCAGTAATACCGGCACGTGTTATAGCCATCTCTGCTGCTGCTATCCCCATACTGCTGGTCGTTTCACCGAAGCGATCGGCAAAACGGCGTTCCTGGATCCCTGTTCGTGCCTGAATCCATTCGTCGCTTGTATCCATAAATCGGGTAAGGTCATGGTTGCTGTATATATTTTTCGGAACATAATGTCCTATACCAGCAATTCGTGTCTGAAACATAATGCTTTACTTAAGTTTATTCAAATTGTGTCAAAATTACTCTTTTTTTGAAAAATACACTATTTTTGTCTTATGAGTGTAGAAACGGCGCAGGAAACCTTTACCTTAGAAGAAATTTTGGCATCAGTAAAAGAGAGTCATCGTTTAATATTATGGAATGATGAAATTAATACCTTTGACCATGTAATCTATTGCTTAATGCATCATTTACAGTATACTGAACCCGAAGCGGAACGCATTGCTTGGCAGGTGCATACCGCTGGAAAATGTGCCGTTCTGGAAGGCTCTTTCACGGAGATGGAAGTGTATCGCAAAATCCTTAAATCTGAAGGATTAACGGTTTCCGTAGATTAATTATAGGTAATAAAATAGTTACGATAGTTGATTTTTGTGACGAATTAAGCATTTTTGTGTTTAGACAGCTCACTTCATTATGCAACTTAAACGATTAAGCTTCATAAAGCTTATACACTTCTTATTCTTATTTATCCCTCTTTTTTCATTTGCCCAGCAAGGAGCATTACGTGTGAAAGTGCTGGAGGCAGGTAGTAGTGATCCTGTAATGGGCGCTAGTGTAACCTTATTAAATCCAACAACGAAAGCCCCTGTTTTAGGCCGACAAACCAGTACTGAAGGTGTCGCCTTAATGTCTGACGTAAAAACCGGACGCTATATTTTGCAGATTTCTTTTGTGGGAATGGTCGATTATTTAAAAGACAATGTATTGATCGAAGCCGGAAAGACCTTGGATTTAGGGACGATTTCACTGGAAGAGGCCGGAAAGGAAATTGGGGAGGTTGTGGTGCAAGGCCGCGTTCCGGAGTTACAGTTGGGTATCGATAAAAAGGTATTTGATGTATCACAGAGTATGGTATCTGCAGGAGGTACCGCGCAAGATTTATTAGGCAATGTACCGACGTTACAGATGGATGCAGATGGCTCGTTGAGTTTACGGGGGTCGTCGGTTCGAATCTTAATTGATGGTAAAGAATCGGCCATGGCGGGTTCAGATGTGAACAAGCTCTTACAATCTTTACCGGCAGATGCGATAGCAAAAGTGGAAATTATTACCAATCCTTCTGCCAAGTATGATGCTGAAGGTCAGACGGGTATTGTAAATATTGTTCTGAAAAAGAATATTCGTACCGGTTTAAATGGTACGGCCAATGTTACGGCAGGTAGTTATGATACCTACAATGCAGGCGTAACTTTAAACTATAGAAATAATAAGTTTAATTATTTTGGTAACTATAATTTCCGCCGCGGTAATAACCCTGGGGAAAATGGTGGACGTACCGTAGAATTGATTAATGGTGAAGAAACGGCAGCATCTAGTATTACCAATACATCGGCAGAAAGCTTTAGAAAAGGAATGAACAATTCGTTCCGCTTGGGCGCTGATTATTATGCCAACGATAAAACTACCTTTAGCTTGGGTGGGAATATGAGTATACGCGATAATAAACGTGGTGATGATATCTTGTATACCTTTGAAAACCAGTTTAACAACCTGTCGAATCGTGTTACCCGTCAGAAAGAAAATGACCTGGGGTATGATGTAACCTTCGACTTTAAGCGTACGCTGAAACGCGAAGGTGAGGAGTTAACGGCGAATGTTACGTATGGTAGTGATAAGGAAGATGGTACGAACACTTTTTACCAGACTTATGATGTAAATTCTCGTGAAAGCCGACGTACCAGCACGACCTACGAGAAGGGTAAAAACTGGAATATGCAGGTGGATTATGTTTTGCCATTAGGGGAGAATCATAAATTTGAAGCGGGGTACCGTAGTATTATCCGTAACTCGGATGAAAACCAACTTTCTGACACCTTATTGTCTAATAATAATTGGGGCCGCGACTATCGTGCCTCAAACTATTTCGATATGGAATCTGGGGTACATGCGCTGTATGCTAATTACCAACGTCAACTTGGCTCTCGTTTTGGCGTACAGGTAGGATTACGCGCCGAAGATGCGTATTTAAAAACAAAAATTACAGGTTTCGATAGCTTGGGCGCTATCGGCCCTACCAATAATGGGCGCTTGGATTATTTTAGGCTGTACCCAAGTGTATTTTTAAGTTATAATGTAAACCAAGGGGGGGATAAAGTGCAGCTTTCTTACTCAAGAAGGGTGCAACGCCCTAGAGGTTGGCAGGTAAACCCCTTTGTGAGCCTTTCCGACGAGTTAAATATCCGTCAAGGTAATCCAAATCTCTTACCGGAGGATATTCATTCGGTGGAATTAAGCTTCGCCAAATTCTACGATACATGGAATTTTGTTACTTCAGCGTATTACCGTCGTGTTAACGATATGATTCAACCGCTGCAGTTGGGTACTGACGATCCTATTGCTAATGAATATTTAGCCGGTCGTGGGAATGCTACCTTTATGCGTTGGGAGAACATGGGGAATCGCAATAGTGGCGGTGTGGAAATCGTGTCTAAGGTGAATATTTTTAAATGGTGGGATGCAACGGCGAATGTAAACTTATTCTACCTAAAGGTTAACCCGGATAAGGCGTTTAATCTGGCATCTCGCGAAGGCTTTGCCTGGAGCTCCAATCTAACCACGAATGTGAAGTTTGCGAAGTCTACATCGTTGCAGTTGCGTGGCGATTACAGAACGCCAATGAATACTGCACAGGGAAAAATGCACCGCATGTATGGTGTAGATGCGGCAATTCGTCAGGATGTATTAAAAGGTAAAGGTTCTTTGTTGTTTAATGTTCGGGATTTATTTGACTCCCGTAGATTTAGCAGCGAGTCGTATTTGGCAACGCGATATATGGAAAATTATTTCCGCTGGTCTAAACGCACCGTAAGTCTAACATTTTCATACCGTTTCGGTTTACAAGACTTAAGTAAAAATAAACGTAATCATCAGGAATCAGCTCCTATGGAAGGTGAGGGTGGATATTAAGAGAAGATTATAATTTTGTTTAATGAATAGCCATATTTCGTTTTGGAATTGGCTTTTCTTTTTTAAATTTACTATCATTTGAATTAAAACCATGAAAAGAAAACTAGTAATTACATGTGTAATGGTGGGGATGTTTACCATAACATCAGCATTTGCACAGAAAAAAAACTCTTTTGAACAAGTGAAACCAAATTATGAGCTATTGGACCTTCCAAAGGTTGACCTAAAAGATTTTAAAAAAAATAAACAAGGCGCTTATATTTTGTTTGATGGAACTTCGTTAAAAGGATGGCGTGGATACGATAAGGAACACGTGCCTAACAAGTGGTCTATTGACAACGGTACCTTAAAATTCTCTAAAAACCCGGGGCTGGCAAACCCTGAAGGTGGCGATTTGATTTTTGCACATGATTTCAAAAACTTTGAATTAGCTTTCGAGTGGAAAATTTCGGAAGCAGGTAACTCGGGGGTATTCTTTTTAGCGAAGGAGATAAAAGGACAGCCTATCTATATTTCGAGTCCGGAGTATCAGTTATTGGACAACGATAACCATCCAGATGCTAAAAATGGCGTAGACGGCAACCGTAAATCGGCTTCTTTATACGATATGATTCCGGCAAAACCACAAAATGCGAAACCTGTGGGCGAATGGAATCAAGCGAAGATTGTTGTGAATAATGGGAAGGTACAGCATTTCCAGAATGGGGTTAAGGTAGTGGAATACACGTTATGGACGCCAGAATGGATCGCTTTATTAGACAAAAGTAAATTCAGTAAAGATAAATGGCCTTTGGCGTACGAGTTGCTATCCAACGTAGGGGGCACAACGAAGTCTGGTGTTATCGGTTTCCAAGATCATGGCGACGATATTTGGTTGAAAAACGTAACCGTTAAGGTGTTAAAATAATACATGTAGTAAGCGTATAAAAGCCGTAGATTAATACCTACGGCTTTTTGCTTTTTCTGGGTGCTAAAACCAGGATTTTAACTCTTTAAGGTCGACAATCATATGGGGCACATCGGTTGGTTTTTCTGCTCCAACGGCATTAAAGTAGATGGCTTCCATCCCCACGTTTTGTGCACCACGCACATCTGCGTCGATATTGTCGCCAATCATAATGGAATACGGCTTATCGGCTTTTCCATTTCTTAACGCATACTCGAATATGCGTGGATCGGGTTTGTTAACACCAAAATCTTCAGATATAACAACGGTACGGAAGTAATGACCGAGGTTGCTATTCTTTATCTTCTGCTCACAGGCTTCTTTAAAACTATTGGATATAAGGTGCAGGTTGTACCCTTTATATAGATAGTCTAATGTTTCTTTCGCATGGGGTAGCAAGTTGGTTTTCGTCGGACAGGTGCTGAGGTATTGTTCCTCAAAATCCTTCGGGAAAAGCGCGGGATCTACGCCGAGTTCAATAAAGGTATTATCGAAACGTAATTTACGTAACGTGGTTTTATCTATTTTGCCATGGTGGTATAGCTCCCATACTTTACGATTATTTACCGTATAGGTGGCTATAAAGTTATCGGCTGTGGCATGGCCAAATAGCTGCTGAAAGTTATAATGCGCATATAATTCGTGCAATGTTTCTTCTGCATTTTTATCAAAATCCCAAATGGTATGGTCGAGGTCGAAGAAAATATCTTTTTTGTGGGTAAACATATGCAAATATAGGTGCTCTTGGTAATAATAAAAACGTTGATTTTCGTATTAGTGTCATAATATAGAACCTATTTTATTATAATAAGGTATTTAAGTACTTTTGTGGAAACGTAGCAGATGAGAAGAGCAATATTTTGGTTTTACCTTTTAGCAATGTATGCCTTATGCCAATTGATTGGTTGGGGTTATATGTTTGTTAAACACGTACCCGATAGAAAGGGAATGATAATTGGAGAGGGGCTGATCTTTCTGGCCATTTTTACTTTAGCTGTTATCAAACTTAAAAAACATCTGGGCCGTGAGCGTTATTACCATCAGCAGCAGCAAAATTTTCTGCTGGCTGTAACGCACGAATTAAAATCTCCACTGGCATCGGTGAAATTATACCTACAAACAATTTTGAAAAGGGATTTGGATCGCGAGCAGCAAAAAATGTTCTTAAGCAATTCTCTTAAGGATATTGAGCGTTTAGATTACCTGGTAGAGAATGTGCTGTTGGCGACAAAGTTGGAGAATCGGAGCTTTATTCTTCCGAAGGAAGATTTTGACCTCTCCGAGCTTGTTCATGATATTTTAGACCGCTTGCAAAAAAATGCCTGTAAAACGGAAATCCTAAAACCTAATATTGAAGAAAATATTACCTTACACGCCGATAAGTTTGCGATTACAAATGTGGTAACTAACTTGGTGGAAAATGCGATTAAATATTCACCGCCATGTGCCAATGTTGAGGTTTCCCTGTATAAAAAGGATGAATCGTTGGTTTTTACTGTGGCCGATCATGGTGCCGGCATTCCGGATGAGGAGAAACGATTGATCTTCAATAAATTTTATCGTGTAGGAAATGAGTCTACCCGTAAAACCAAAGGTACTGGTTTGGGGTTATACATAGTGAAATCTGTTTTACAAAAACATGATGCTTCTATTAAGGTGATGGATAATGCACCTTCAGGAAGTATCTTTGAAGTAACTTTTGAAAATTATGCAAACTAAGCAAAGAATATTATTAGTCGAAGACGAGGAGCATTTGTTAGAGGCTATCAAGTTAAACCTTGAATTGGAAGGATACCGCGTTACCACAGCGACGGACGGTAAAAAAGCCTTGAAAATTTTTAAAGAGGAGCGTTTTAATTTGGTTGTTCTGGATGTTATGATTCCGGAAATCGATGGCTTTCAGGTCGCTGAAACAATACGTTTACAGAATACCGAAGTGCCTATTATGTTTCTTACTGCAAAAAATAGTAGTGAAGATCGTATCACAGGTCTTAAAAAAGGTGCCGACGATTACTTGGTGAAGCCTTTTAATTTGGAAGAGCTTATTTTAAGGGTGGGTAATCTTATTCGCCGTGGTATGAAAGGTGAAGATCTTAAAGAGCTTAATTCTTATACTATTGGCGATAAAACCATTTATTTTAATTCTTATGAATTGCATTTGGCCGATGGTACGATTACTTCTTTAACGAAAAAAGAAACGATGTTGCTGAAGTTGTTAATCGAGCGTCGTAATGAGGCTGTTTCGCGTGAGCAGATCTTGGAAACGGTGTGGAATTATGACGTATACCCATCGACACGTACTATCGACAATTTTATCCTTACTTTCCGTAAGTATTTCGAACCTGATCAAAAGCACCCTATCTATTTTCACTCGATCCGTGGTGTGGGGTATAAATTTACAGATAGTCCGGAAGGGCATACCGAAGATTAAGCATGAATACAAGATTCCGCTTAATTTGTATTGCCTTGGCAGCTATCGCTTTAGCGTATGCTGTGGTATCGGGGTATTATAATGTTTGTATTTATTTGTTGGGTATTATTGGTTACATGGTATGGAGCCAGTATCGAGAAGGGACCGTATTTTTAGCTACGCAGGCCTTTCATAGGCAAGATTACGAAAAAACAAAACGCCTTTTAAGCGACATTAAAAATCCGGATTACCTTCGTAAAGGGAGAAGGAATTTTTATGAGTTTATGTTAGGAAACATTGCCTTAAAAGAAGGGAATATCGATGAGGCTGAAATGCACTTTCAGCTTGCCTCTCGTTTGCCTTGGCGCAAGGATGTGGAAAAAGGAATGGTTTTGATTAATCTGGCTAATATTAACCTACGTAAAAAACAGTACAATAGGGTACAGGCTTATATTGACCTGGCTTTAAAACTTAAACTTACCCAAAGGCAGGTAGATATTATTGAAAAAATTAAAAACGACGTAAATACATATAAATAAGATATAGTGAGTACAACTTTACAAAACGATTTGTTTATTAGAGCTGCTTTAGGACAG
This sequence comes from Sphingobacterium sp. Mn56C, assembly GCF_049319645.1. Classification (NCBI taxonomy): domain Bacteria; kingdom Pseudomonadati; phylum Bacteroidota; class Sphingobacteriia; order Sphingobacteriales; family Sphingobacteriaceae; genus Sphingobacterium; species Sphingobacterium sp. Mn56C. The sequence continues at coordinate 122,751 of NZ_JBMOUC010000005.1, read as the reverse complement.
CAAACCGAGAGACCCCCAGTATGGATGATGCGTCAAGCTGGACGTTTTATGCCGGAATATTGGGAAATTAAAAATAAGTATTCTTTCTTGGAGATGTGCAAAACTCCTGAAATTGCCGCCGATGTTACGATGTTGCCGGTTGATTTGTTGGATATTGATGCCGCCATTTTATTCTCCGATATTTTGGTTACAGCAGAGGCTATGGGGGGAGATCTTTCCTTCGAGCAGGGGGTAGGTCCACGATTTGCTAATCCGGTACGTTCTATGGCTGCTGCAGATCAGTTGGCAACAGATTGTTTGGATAAGTTGCAGTATGTTGCGGATGCTATCCGCGTTATTCAGCAGCGCTTAAATGGTCGTATTCCTTTGATTGGTTTTGCAGGTGCGCCCTTCACCATATTAAGTTATTTAGTGGAAGGTGCTTCTTCTAAAGATTTTAAACTTACGAAGTTGATGTTGAATAATGAACCTGCATTGGCTCATAAAATTCTGCAAAAAATCGCGGATGTAACGGTAGATTATTTGAATATGCAAATCGATGCTGGAGTAAATGCTATTCAGTTATTTGATAGCTGGGCTTTAGCGCTTTCATGGAACGACTACAAAGAATTTTCGCACCAGTATAATACGTATATCCTTTCTAAAATAAAACGTACCGTTCCGGTTATTTCTTTCTGTAAAGGTTCTTCTGTTTTTGCGCCAATTATGGCTGAAGCAAATCCTGATGTTGTTTCGGTAGACTGGAATGCTGATTTAAAAAATATTAAACAGGCTTTACCTTCAGGTATGGCGGTGCAGGGTAACCTGGATCCATTTGTATTATATGCCGATAAAAAAGTAATAGAGACTAAAATACTTCAGCTTTTTGAGCGTATGCGCGGTGAAAACGGATTTATCTTTAATTTAGGGCATGGCATTATGCCAGATATCCCTTTTGATAACGTAAAACATGCTATTGATGTAGTTAAAGGTTTCCGTTATTAACATTTATGTAGGAATACGTAAAACGTAGATTTTATAAAGGAGGAGGAGTAATCACCATTTGGCGTTACTTTTCCTCCTAATTTTTTATCTTTACATTTTTATTTTTACCTTATAATTTTGCCTTATGTTATATCTTTATGCCAAGGCGGTTCATATTATTTTTGTTATCTGTTGGATGGTGGGTTTATTCTATATGCCCCGATTATATATTTACCATACAGAGGCGAAAGACAAAGGCAAAGATGCGTATGCTATATTACACCAACAGTTTACGCTGATGGAGAATCGGTTGTGGTGGGTAATCACTACGCCAGCCATGTATATGGCTATACTGTCGGCCATGTTGATGCTTTATGTTAATCCAGGCTTGCTTTCTATGGGCTGGATGCATATTAAATTGCTTTTTGTTGCTGGTATGGTATTTTATCATTTCCGTACGCAGCGACTGATGTATAAATTCAGGGATCAAACCTCGACGTTAACTTCCGGGCGCTTACGCATGTGGAATGAGGTCGCAACGCTGTTCATGTTTGCCATTGTTTTTGCTGTGGTTTTGAAGTCTGCGTTAAACCTTGTATATGGATTAGTGGGTTTAATCGGTCTGGCTATAGTTTTAATGTTTTTAATAAAGTTATATAAGAATTACCGACGTCGTAAAGGCGAAAAAGTGGATTAATTAAAACGCTATGATAAAAAAATTACTTGCCTTATTTTATGGCTTAATGGGTATGCAGCTGCTGTATGCCCAAGAGCATAAATGGGCCTTTGGATTTTATGCTGATGTACAATTTGAAAAGGATGTCACGCCCGCAAGTTTTGGTGTACAAGGAAAGTATGATATCGGCAGACACTCGGCTTTTCAGGCGCAGGTGCATGGTCGTTCGACTTTCGTCTCTGTAGGGGGCGATTATTTATTTGCTATTTTGGATCAAAAACAAAACAATTTTAACGTCTTTTTAGGAGCTGGTGTAGCCCAGGATTTTTTTAACCATGGCACCTTTAAAGATGGAGATCGGGTTAAAGATAGAGCGAGCTATTTTATAGGAAATGGTCAGATAGGTTTGAGTTATTCTTTTCAACCGATTCCTTTATCTGTCTATGCCGGCTACAAGCTAAAATATAATTTCGATCAAGATAAAGTGAATCCTAATTTTATGATGTTCGGTTTGCGGTACCATCTTTGGTAAAGAACATTCTCCGTATAGGGGCAGGGTTCATCGTTATAATAGGTTTGGTTTATCTTTCATACGTTACTGTTGGCCGCGCAATGGGCGTATCGGGTGTACGCAATAAACTTAAATAATGCCATAGCCTTATGCTGCGCCCAAACAAATTTATCATGGAGTTAATTCGGCAAGGTTATATCCCAACAATAGGCGAGGGTTCTTGTATTGTAGCTGGTTTATGTCGGTTATTCAGTGTGCTCGTTCCTGCCAAATTTCGCTAGATATGGCGCATAGATTCCTGGGAATACTCTACAGCTGACAGGTGTTGCCCCTTTTTATTCTGAAATGTAGCATGCTCAATAAGGCAGGCCTAGCGTGTTATAGCATAGGCCCCAAGTTTTATTCGTTTAATAATCTTAATCCTTTCAAGGCTTGGGGCTATGCAACTACCCGAGTTTAAAACTTACCGTAGCAGAGGTATTTAATTTCCAGGTATTCATCTAAGCCATACTTTGAACCTTCGCGACCGATTCCAGATTGCTTTACGCCACCAAACGGCGCCGAAGCATTGGATATTAATCCCGTGTTTATGCCTACCATACCGGCCTCTAAGGCCGCTGCGACACGCTGGCAGCGGTGTATATTTTCGCTGTAAAAATACGCTGCTAGTCCATACGGGGTATTATTGGCTAAGGCGATAACTTCATCTTCTGTTTCGAACTTAAATAAGGCACATAAAGGACCAAAGGTTTCTTCCGATGCAACCAAGCTGTCTGCAGCTACGTTTATTAGTACCGTAGGTTCAAAAAAGTTGCCTTGGATGGTATTTCCTCCACAGGCTAGCGTAGCACCTTTAGATAGCGCATCCGCAACATGCTGCTTTACTTTTTCAAGTCCTTTTTTGTTAATTAACGGACCTACTTGTACAGCCTCTTCAAAACCATCACCAACCTTAAGTTTTCCAACCGCTTCAGCAAGTTGGGTAGCAAATTTGTCGTACACCTTTTCCTGAACAAAAAACCTATTTATAGAAACGCAAGTCTGGCCGGCATTTCTAAACTTTCCGGCTACAGCACCGGCTACTGCCTGTTCGATGTCTGCATCGTCAAAGACTATAAATGGAGCATTGCCACCTAATTCTAAGGAAATACGTTTTAGGGTAGAGGCAGCCTGTTCCATTAAAGTCTGACCTACGGCAGTAGATCCGGTAAACGTAATCTTACGTACCAATGGATTTGTCGCTAATTCTTTACCTATACCTTTGCTATCTGTCGAGGACAGTACAGAAAAAACACCCTTCGGAATGCCCGCCTGCTGTGCTAGCTCGGCCAGTGCAATGGCGGTAAATGGCGTTTGTGATGCCGGTTTTAACACCACAGTACATCCTGCAACCAAGGCCGGGGCTAGTTTACGGGTTAACATAGCCAACGGGAAATTCCACGGTGTAATGGCCGCAACAACGCCTACACTCTGTTTAATAGTGCTCAACTGTGCATTGCCCTGTAGCGAAGGTATAGTTTCTCCGTACATACGTTTTCCTTCTTCAGCAAACCACTCGATAAAAGAGTTGCCGTACGATACCTCGCCCAAAGATTCCGCCAGAGGTTTGCCACTTTCCAATGTCATAATCTCTGCAATATAATTTTTATGCTGTTCGACCAGTTCCGAGAGCTTACGTACAATTTTAATACGTTCGCCAAGGGCAACATTTCGCCAACTTTCCCAAGCCTTATTTGCGGCCTCAATAGCGGCAGTACAATCGTCGACAGTAAGATCGGGTAATGTTCCTAAAACCTTTTCTGTCGATGGATTTATTACCTCAAATGTTTTAGCCGAAGTAATATAGGCCCCATCAATAAACGCTTTTTGTATAAATAATGGATTTGACATAATTTTTCTATTTTAAAATGCTATTGTGAATTACTTGATGTTAATAAATGTATTATATATCCTACGGTTCTTTTTAACAATGTTATTAACATTTTTGTTTTTTTAAGGTTAAAAACTTCATCCGTATAATCTTATTGTCGCTTATAATCATGCGTTTAACACGAGTGTTAATAACGCCACTCTTATCAACAAGGTTATGCACATTTTGTTAGGAATGTAGCTTTGTTGAGTAGGTGTTGAAATTAAAATGTGGATAAACATAATGTTATCAACATGGTTATTAACAATAGTCCGGCATTCTACAGTCCAGCATATGATTTTTTTTGCTAAAGGCCTGCAGGAGCGGTACAGCCAGGATATAAACAACAGTAAATTGTGGATAAGGTATGGAATGTGGAATAATTCCTCCTGTGCTGACTTCCGTTATATAGCAACGCTACCTATAAAGTAAAAGAGCTGTCTTCTTGGTAGGGAGGACAGCTCTTGTATTTTTATGTGTTTTTTAATATGGTATGACCCATACGATCTCGCTTAGTTTTCAAATAACTCTCATTAAAGGGGTTGGGGTCAATTTCTATAGCAACATTTTCTACAACCTCCAAACCATAACCCACCAATCCGGCACGCTTTGTTGGGTTATTAGACATTAAGCGCATTTTACTTACGCCTAAATGACGTAGAATCTGTGCGCCTACACCATAATCGCGCAAGTCTGCCTTAAATCCTAATTCAAGGTTGGCGTCTACCGTATCTACACCTTGTTCCTGTAATTTATAGGCCAATAACTTATTTACCAAACCTATACCGCGGCCTTCTTGGTTCATGTATACGATAACACCTTTGCCTTCTTCCTGAATCATCTGCATGGCTTTATGTAGTTGAGGGCCACAGTCGCAGCGGCAGGAGCCAAAGATATCTCCAGTCATGCAGGAGCTATGTACCCTTACTAAAACGGGTTCATCAGGGCTCCAATCGCCTTTATAAATCGCTAAGTGTTGCTCGCCCGTATTTTTTTGTGTGAAAGCACGCATTTTAAAATCACCAAAAGCAGTTGGCATATTAACGGTAACTTCATCCTTAATTAAGCTATCATGTTTAAGGCGGTACTCAATAAGATCCTCAATACTAATTATTTTAAGATCAAATCTTTTTGCTACCTCCATTAAATCCGGTAACCTTGCCATCTCACCATCCTCGTTTAAAATCTCGACCAATACACCGGCAGGTTCAAAACCAGCTAAGCGCGCAATGTCAACTGTAGCTTCGGTATGTCCTGTTCGGCGTAGGACGCCACCATCCATTGCGATTAATGGGAAAATATGTCCCGGACGACCGAGTTCCTCGGGTTTAATATTAGGGTCGATTAATGCTTTTATAGTTTTAGAACGGTCGGACGCTGAAATACCAGTCGTACAACCATATCCCTGTAAGTCTACGGATACCGTGAAGTTAGTTTCATACACCGCTGTGTTCTTGCCTACCATAGGCGTTAAATTTAGGGCTAAACAACGCTCTTCGGTAAGCGGAGCACAGACTAAACCTCTGCCATGGGTAGCCATAAAGTTGATTACTTCTGGTGTAGCATTACGGGCAGCAGTAACGAAGTCTCCTTCGTTTTCACGGTCTTCATCATCTACAACAATGATAACTTTTCCCGCTTTAATATCTTCAATAGCTTCTTCTATTGTATTTAATTTGATATCCATGGATACGTTAAATTTTCTAAGTACAAAAGTATAGTTGTTTTTTTAATCTTTTCTAATACTGGCGTCATAAAGTTAGGATGACACTTTTTTTCGCTGCAGTTTTAGCTTCTCCTTGACCCAGTTCAATGCATACTGTGCTTTAATTTTGTACTGATCTAAGTCAAAAAGTGCCGAGTCGGTGGTCGATTTATACGTTAAAAATGCCGCTAATGGTGTTAATACAATAATCGCCATCCACATTCCCCAAAATGGGGTGATAGCACCTTCTCGAGCCGACTTCTCGGCTACGGTGGAGATAATATGGTAAATAAGGAAGAATATAATCGACATAACAACGGGCGCTCCAAGCCCTCCTTTACGGATAATCGCCCCCAAGGGTGCCCCTATAGCAAACAACAAAAGACAGGATACTGCTAATGTAAATTTGCGGTGGTATTCAATATCATAACGGATATCTTTTTCCACCATTGCCTGGTATTCTGCAGAGCGGTTAAAAGTTCCATCTTTAAATTGCTGTACCTGGCTCATTGCTGCATTAACAATTTGCCGACGGTCATGCACGGGTACATAATCCATAATAGTTGCAGAGGGTACTATTTTAGCGTTGCCAACATTACCTTCGTTATAATAATTGGACGTAAACAGGACTCCATGCTTAAATTCTTTACTCGTAATAAGGTTTATGCTGTCCAGTTCTATTTTGTTGGAGTCGGATTTTAATTTCAGCTGTTTAAGATTTAACATCTGATGGTGCGACTTAAACATATTTTCATCTGTTTTATTCATCGCAAAGGAGCTCATATCGAATTTCTGTTCGGTCTCTTCGAAATAAAAACGGGTAAACTGCTGCCGTGGGTCATAGTTGTTCGAGTTGGAGGACCTGGCATCCTCATAACGTACGCCGTCAATCAGTTTTAAAATCATATACTGCTGATCGCGGGAGAAGTACATATACCCTTCTTTTGCCAGCAGTACATTGCTGCCTGCATTGCCGTTATTGTCGTTGTTGTATATCGTTAGATCATAGAGTGTTGTACCGTCTTTACTTTTACTCTTGGCACGGATGGAGTAATTGGGTATGGTATTGTTAAAAATTCCGGGCTTAATTAAAAAGTCCGCTTTTTTCTTCCGTACATCATAAAGCAGCGACCCCATTTTAAGATTCACCACCGGCAAAATATAGTCTGAAAAGAAGAAAGAGCCGCTGGCGAATAAACCCACTAATACAAATAATGGCGTCATTGCTTTCCTCAACGATACACCCGCAGCTTTGATGGCTACCAACTCATAACTTTCACCTAAATTTCCAAAGGTCATTATCGAGGATAATAACATGGATAGCGGTAAGGCCATGCTCAATTGAACGGCACATTGGTAGCTTATAAGCTCCAAAATAACATACCATTCGAATCCCTTCCCAATTAAATCGTCAATGTATTTAAATAAAAAAAGCATTAAAAGCACAAACATCACTATACAAAAAGTAACGATGAATGGTCTTATAAATGCTTGTAATATTAATGCGTGTACCTTCTTCATATAAAACATGCCTGATCGCTAAACCGTATATTTAGCCGACTTTTATTAGGGACAAAGATAGGTAAATTTATGCGCCAATTACACTCTGTAAATAGCTAATCGAATTGTCCCAGATTTTTTTTCGGTCTTCGACATTTTCATCTTTAACATATTCTGTAATGGATAAAGCAACATCATTCGTCAGCTCATCTTGGATGATTTCTATCTCAAAGAAATGGGGCTCATCATCAATCCATTTAAACCGTACACTTTTATTTTCTTTGGATAGCGCTAGCTTAGCTTTATGCGATTCATTATCCCAAATAAATTCATAGATGCCATCATGATACATTACTTCATCAGCAAACCACTGGGAAAGCTCGTTGGGCTCTATAAGGTAAGGATATAAAATTCGTGGCGACGAATTAATAATGTATTCTAAGTGTATTTTGGTTCTCTCCGACATAGGGTAATTATCTAAATTAAGTTTCTTTTTGTTTTTATTGTCGACGTATGTAATAATACACTTTTTTGTTTTAAAAGTATAATATGAAAACAAAAAAAATATTAATGAATAATTTAATGACTATGCTATTTGTTTCATTTATAGTTTATTGGCCTTTAAACGCGGTTTTTTGGCTCTTTTTTTTTAGAAATTATAGAAAAAAAACTTTGAAAGTAATTTCTTATTCCTATATTTGCATACCGAAACGGCGGGGTAGCTCAGATGGTTAGAGCGCAGGATTCATAACCCTGAGGTCGGCAGTTCGATCCTGCTCCCCGCTACATACAAAGCCGATAGAAATATCGGCTTTTTTTATGCCTAATTAAATGGTTGATAGCCAATACTATCTTTACATGTTGCGCCTTATGCTATGCGCCATTCCCAAAATCTTTCCGTTGATCTAAACATTGGTTTTTTTGAAAATACAGGTTAGAAGGTCTATAAAAAGGTGCTAGGTTAGCGTAACGTTTCGTTAGTTCCAGTTAGTTTTAGCAAATTAACTAGTTGCTACCGGGCAAACTTTTAAGGTGTCAAATTATGCACCTGGCTAGAGGACACTGTTCTGTGGTCATTACCTTTACAAGAGTCAGGCAAGTAGTGTTTGCGTTTTGCTCTGCATAGCTGCATAATTATTTTTCACATTTGAAAGTTTATCCAAACCTGCAGCCTTTTATTAGGTAAACAATAGCGCTAAAATATGCCGCAATCTTCTAAAGCATATTGTTACTACCGTTTTTGTGGTCCTGTTGCATGTAATAAAAAATCATTGCCGTTAGGGATTTTGAGATAAGACGGACTTTAACTTTTTTAACTAAAACGCCCATTCCCGAATTTCTTCTCCATCTTATCAGCAGGCAAGTGATTATAAACAGTTAGAATAAATAGTTAGAGGCTACTGTTAGGTATTGTTTCTTGCAGTCGTATGCATTTTGTAGTAGATCTGACGTTATACATTTTTTAAATAACGAGACCATTGACCAGCTGTTTTCAATTTTAAAATCAAAATTTTTAAGTGGTCTTGGCCAACCTTAACAACAGCGTTTATAAAGTTTAAAAACTTTATGAATAAAAAAATCAAAAATTAGGAGCATTGAAAAAATAATTTCATTAAAAACTTTTAAAAAATTAACCTTTTAAATTAAAAAGTCAGTAAGTAAAAAGGTCAAAAACACGCTTTAATGCTATAAAAACCTAGTTTTTATAATGGTTTTTGCAAAAATAAACCCAGGTTTTACCGTAAAATACTGATTAGTAGATTGTTTTGATTTTCGTCGTGTTGTTATGACAATTAAAAGACTTTTAGCTGTTTTTTGAATAATTAAAAACTCTACATTTGTTGACATTAAATAAATATTAAAAGAATATGAAAAAATTATTACTTACATTAACTGCTGTTGCTGGTTTAACTGCAGCTTCACAAGCACAAGAGTTTGGTTTTGGAAAAGGCAATGTTATCGTAGAAGGTAATTTAGGTCTTAGCACAACGAACAACAAAGAATCAAAAACTAAACAGACTGACTTCAAATTCACTCCAAAAGTAGGTTACTTCTTAACTGATAAAGTTGCTGTGGGTATTAACTTGCATGCAAACACTGCAAACACAAAAAATACAGCTACATCTGTTGAGCAAAAAACTAACAAAAATGAATTAGGAGCTGGTGTATTCGGACGTTACTATTTCTTAGAATTAGGTAGCCGTTTTAAAGCTTATGGTGAATTAAATGCAGATTATACTTCATTGAAATCTGACGTTACAACAGGTGGTAACAAAGTTAAAAGTCCAAAAGTTAACAACATCGGTGTTAACGCTGGTATCGGTGCAAACTACTTCTTAACAGAAAAAATCGCTGTTAACTTTGCTTTCGCTAATGTAGTTGGTTTCAACTCATCTAAAGCTTCTGGCTCGAAAGCTACAACTAACTTTGGTGCAAACATCAACCAATACAACAACTTCTTTGATGCTGCAACATTTGGATTAACTTTCAAATTCTAAGCTTTAATTAAAGTTTTTCATTTATAGAAAAGGGCTGTCTACGTGTAGATAGCCCTTTTTTGTACAAGATTAGTTGTTATTGCAAAAATAAGTCTTAAAAATGTTTAGAATGAGTATAAATAACGGGCATTATATAATATATTTGTGCTGTTTATATTAATTCAATCTCAATAAAGACTTTTATGTCTGCGAATAAAGCGTATTTTAATTGGGTATGCCGGCCTGTACAGCAACCACAAAAAGTATATCTTTTCTTTCTCCTATTAATTTGTTCCCCTATAGGGTATGCACAAACCGTTGTTTTTCATATCCAAAATAGTGCAAAAGAACCTGTAGCGGAGGCTCAGGTATTGATAAATCAAAATAAAAAGGCTTACACAAATGCAGCAGGGCTGGTTGACGTAGATGTAACAGGATATAATCGTATTTATGTGGATGTGCTGGCGGATGGTTATAAATTATTTAATGCCTATTATCCGAAAGTAAAATTCAGGGATAGGGATACCATCCTTATAACCTTAAAACCAGCGGAGCTTGCCGAATTAAGCGAGGTTGTTGTAACCGCCGGACGTAAGATCGAGAGTATGAATACCATCCCATCATCGATCAGTGTTTTAAACCAAAAGGAGATACAGGCACAGATGGAAATTACAACGAATCTATCTGCTATTTTAGGAAATACCATACCGGGTTTAGGGACTGCAACAGGAAAAGCCAATAATGCTGGGCAGACTTTACGTGGTCGTCAGGCTTTGGTACTGGTCGATGGTATTCCGCAAACGACCCCCTTAATGAACAGTAGTCGTGATATCCGCAGTATAGATCCTGCCGCGATTGAACGTATCGAAGTTATAAAAGGAGCGACCTCAATCTATGGAAATGGCTCGGGTGGTGGTATTATAAATTACATAACTAAAATGTATAATGGCCCTCGGAAAGTTACCGGAAATACTTCCCTCGGTACCTCCTTCAACCCGATTCATGGCGATGAGACCTTGGGGTATCGTGTGTCGCAAACTTTCTCTGGCCGACTTAAACAGGTTACCTATACGGTTGGGGGTGCTATAGATTATACAGGGCTGCAGCGGGATGCGAAGGGTCTTGCTCTTGGGCAAACGGATGGTCTTTCGAATACTTATCAGAATAATGCCTTCGTTAAAGCCAACTGGAATATTAATGATAAACAGCATTTAAGTGTTTTTTATAACTTTTATGGTAGTACACAGCATGCCAAATATATCAGTAAGTTGGGGCGCTATGGTGAAACACCAACGGTGGGTGTTGTAGGAAAAGATCCTGGCGAACCTGCTGGAACACCCTATAACCATAATGCGATGCTAAAATATTCGCGTACGGGTTTATATTTAAATTCTACCCTGGATGTTACAGCTTATCTTACAGCTTTTAGGTCTATGAATAGGTATATCGAAAACGGTACTGCTTGGTATGGACCGGGGCAAACCAAGATTAATTCGAATAAAAAGGGGGTTCGCTTAGATTTAAATACACCCTTTCAGTTAAAACGTTTTAATGGTGAACTGTCTTATGGCTTGGATATTTTGAATGATATTACCAACCAGGATTTAACCGATGGTAGGGTGTATATTCCAAATATGAACATGGTGAATATTGCGCCTTTTGCACAGCTTAAATTAGATGTTTTGCAGAATCTTATTTTTAAAGGCGGTGTTCGCTTTGAAAATGCTACTGTACATGTTAAAGATTATAGAACCATCAGTATCGGGCCAAATGATGAGGGATCGGTGGCCGTAAAAGGCGGTAAAGTTCCCTATAATGCCGTTATGTTCAACGCCGGCTTGCGCTATAATCGGTGGAATATATTTAGTCCGTTTTTAAGTTACTCTCAGGGTTTTGCTATTAATGAACTCGGGCGTATTTTACGCCGTGCGGACATGGATAATATACAGAAGTTAGAAACCGACCCTATTATTACGAATAACTATGAAGTTGGTTTTTCATCTCATTATTCTATTTTTAACTTCTCTGCAGCATATTACCTGAGTACGTCAAACCTTGGTGTAAACCTGGTGGATAAGAATGGTTTTCTGTTTCCACAACGGGAACCTGAGGATGTGTGGGGATATGAGCTAGCGCTGGATGTTAAATTAAGTAAGCAGTTAACCTTAGGAGGAAATTACGCTTTCGTTGAGGGGAAGGCTAAATTTGATGACGGATCGAAAGTGTACCTCAATGGATCACGTATTGCACCGCCAAAAGCGACAGCATTCTTAGCCTACCAACCTACCGATAAATGGAACCTGCAGCTATTTTGGGTGCATACCGGTGGAAGAAATCGCTTTGAGCGGGCTGTAAATGGTAGGTACAAAAATAGTGAAGGCCCCGTAAAGAAGGTCGATGTTTTTAATTTCTCCGGCAGTTATGCAATTACCAAACAGCTCCGTCTGAGTGCAGGTATTGAGAATCTGTTTAATACAACTTATTATCCTGTGGTGAGCCAGTACCGTGCTTTGGAAGCCGAGTATTTTCGTGCTCCAGGGATAATGACTAACCTAAATATCCATTATACGTTTTAAGTGATGAAGGCATTGATGTTTTGGCTGCATAAATGGTTGGGGCTATTTTCAGGAATTGTGGTGTTCATAATCTGCTTAACAGGCGCTGTTTATGTTTTTTATGATGATATAAAGCTTGTCGTTTATGCCGATAGATACTACCTGACAGAAAGCCCTTCAACAAGTAGCGAAGCGATGGCGCTGAGTGTACTGGCGGCACATGCACAGGCTGTACTGCCTAAAGGTGAAAAGGTCTCTCGGGTGGATGTTTACCCCGCTCGTAATAGAACATGGGTGTTTAGGGCATCGAAAACAGACGATAGCAAAATTGGGTATTGGCAGTATAATGTATACCATAAAAGGGTTTATATAAACCCGTATTCCGGAAAGGTACAGTTTGTAGAAAACAGTAAAAATGAGTTTTTCCAAATTTTACTAGCCTTGCACAGGAATTTATTATTGGGTAAGAAAATTGGTCACCTGGTTATTGGTGTTACGATGGCAATTTTTATAACGCTATGTATTTCAGGTTTGTTGTTGTGGTTTCCGAAAAAGTGGAAACGTAAGCAACTAAAAAAGGGCCTGGTATTGGACCTTAAGGTAAAGTGGAAACGCTTTAACTATGACTTGCATAAAGTTTTGGGCTTTTACTTTTTATGGTTTGGGTTAATGTTTGCTATAACGGGATTGGTTTTTACTTTTCCAGGCTTCAAAAAAAGTTATGTTAGCTTTTTTAATACCCTAGGAAGTCCCTTTGAAACTGTAGCTGCCGAAAAGCTCCTGCCGAACATACCGGAGCATTTCCCAGATGTATTGGACAATGCCTTATATTTTACGTTGCAGCAGCATCCGGCTGCGGATATGATGTCTATACGGTTGAAGAATAAGGATAATGCCGGCCAAGATATACAGGTTCGCCTGCAGAAGAATAAAAGTAGCGTCTTTAATTGGTATTATTTCGATAAAACCGACGGACAGCTTATCAGGCTGGAGTCCTCGGATATGCAAACTTTAGGCGCAAGAATGGGGAGCTTAAATTATGATCTGCATGTTGGTGGAGTAGGGGGGCTGCCTACGAAAATACTTTATTTTTTCGTGGCTTTAATAGGAGCCTCTTTACCGATAACTGGCTTTATCCTGTGGCGAAATAAGTCTAAGAAACGTTAAGGTGGTCACATATTACTCCCGGACGGATAACTTCGAAATGCAGCAGCCTTTTGTGTGCGTTTATGGAGCTATTTTCTTCGGATTTGTGGCGTTGTTACCCAAGTCTTTGCTAAAGAAGGTTTAGGTCTAAGTCTAAGACTAAGTCTGTAGCGATCTAAACCTAAACCTAAACCTACTAAGGTTACCATTAAGGATTTGTCGACCATAAGGAAGCAGATTTCAACATCGCTCTTCTAGGTAATTTCAAATTGGCGACAATAAGCTCGGCAAAATCTTCCGGCTGTAATACCTTTTCCGGATCACCATCGGTAAGATTAAGGTCCCTCGACATGTCCGAAGCGATGGTACTTGGCATTAACGTACACACCCGAATATTATGCTTACGAACTTCACGCATTAAAGAATCCGAGAATCCAATTACAGCATGCTTCGATGCACTATATGCCGACCCTGTAGCGCTACCATTTAATCCTGCCGTAGACGATATATTGATAATATCACCTTGATTTTTTTCGATTAGCTGTGGTAATAAGGTTTTAGTAACGTAATAGGTGCCAAAAACATTAACATTAATAATCGCTGTCCATGTATCAGGATCCATTTCCAAAACGGAGCCAAATGCCGCAATTCCTGCATTGTTGATAACAATGTCAAATACACCAAATGTCGTATTTAATGTAGCAACAGCATCCTGTACCTCTGCCAAGTTGGCCACATCGAAAACTGCGTATGTTGCCGCTACACCCAATGCCTTTAACTCGGCTACCGTATCCTGCAGCAGGGCTTCATTGCGTCCTGTGATAGCAACATTTACCCCCTCCTTGGCTAGCGCCAGCGCCGCAGCCTTACCTAAGCCTCTACCACCCCCGGTGATTAATGCATATTTTCCTTGTAAATTTTCCATATTCGAAGGTCGTAAAATATTTTGTTATTGTGAAAAGAAGGGAAAGATGAAAATGAGGCATACCTTACGATAAATACCTGCTGCCGCTACCCGATATCGCAAAACGTTCGATCTAGAAGGAGGGGCAACGAAAAAAAAAAGCCCACTCTTTCGAGTAGGCTTTTCTGTTTTTTCAAAAGAAATCTATCACACTTTGATTTCAACTTCAACACCTGAAGGCAATTCTAACTTCATCAAAGCATCAACAGTTTTTGAGTTTGAAGAGTAGATATCCAAAAGTCTTTTGTAAGAACATAATTGGAACTGCTCACGTGCTTTTTTGTTAACGTGTGGTGAACGTAAAACGGTATAGATTTTTTTCTCAGTAGGCAATGGAATAGGACCACTAACAACTGCACCTGTAGGTTTTACTGTTTTTACGATTTTCTCAGCTGATTTATCAACTAAATTGTAATCGTAAGATTTCAATTTGATTCTGATTCTTTGGCTCATTTTGTTTTGTTTTAAAAATGACCGTCGGTTAGAGCTATTCGCAACCGACAGTCGGTTTATTGTTAAAAATCCTGAAGATTAGTCTTCGATAGATTTGATTTTACCTTTAGATTTTGAAATTACGTCTTCTTGAACGTTACGTGGAGCTTCTGCATAGTGATCAAACTCCATAGTAGAAGTAGCACGACCAGAAGTAATCGTACGTAATTGCGTTACGTAACCAAACATTTCTGAAAGCGGAACGTGTGCTTTGATAACTTGTGCACCATTACGTGTGTCAAGACCTTGCATCTGACCACGACGACGGTTTAAGTCACCCATTACATCACCCATATTTTCTTCTGGAGTTAATACCTCAACCTTCATGATAGGCTCCATTAATACTGGAGAACATTTAGGCAATGCCGAACGGTAAGCCATTTTAGCAGCCAACTCGAAAGACAATGAATCTGAATCGACAGCGTGGAATGAACCATCAATCAAACGTACTTTCATACCCGAAAGTGGGTAACCAGCCAATACACCATTGTTCAATGATGCTTCGAAACCTTTTTGTACCGAAGGAATGTATTCTTTTGGAATAGCACCACCCACAATTTCGTTTACAAACTGAAGCGCTGATTTAGAAGTATCGTAATCTTCGTCGATAGGAGAAACAACAACTTTGATATCCGCGAATTTACCACGACCACCGGATTGTTTTTTGTATACTTCACGGTGTTCTGTGCTACCATTGATAGACTCTTTGTACGCTACTTGAGGAGCACCTTGGTTTACCTCAACTTTAAATTCACGTCTTAAACGGTCGATCAAGATATCTAAGTGAAGCTCACCCATACCAGAGATTACAGTTTGACCTGTATCTTCGTCCGTTTTTACAACGAATGTTGGATCCTCTTCTGCCAATTTGCTTAATCCGATACCTAATTTATCAACGTCAGCTTGAGTTTTAGGCTCGATAGCTAAACCGATAACTGGCTCAGGGAATGTCATCGATTCCAATACAATAGGGTTTTTCTCATCACAAAGGGTATCACCCGTTTTGATGTCTTTGAAACCTACTACTGCACCGATATCACCGGCACCGATTCTTTCAATAGGGTTTTGTTTGTTCGCGTGCATCTGGAAGATACGAGAGATACGCTCTTTATTTCCTGAACGAGTGTTCAATACATAAGAACCAGCCTCTAATACACCTGAATAAGCACGTACGAAACATAAACGACCTACAAATGGATCCGTAGCGATTTTGAAACCTAAAGCTGCAAATGGCTCAGACTCTGAAGGCTTACGAGAGATCTCTTCACCTGTGTTAGGGTTCGTACCTTTTACTGCGTCGATATCCAATGGTGATGGCAATAATTCCATTACCAAGTCAAGCATAGTTTGTACCCCTTTATTTTTGAAAGAAGAACCACATACCATAGGAACGATAGCGTTATCTAAAACAGCTTTACGTAAAGCGTCTAAGATTTCACGTTCTGTCAATGAGTTAGGATCTTCGAAGAATTTCTCCATCAAAGATTCATCATAAGAAGCTACAGCTTCTAATAATTTCTCACGGTATTCAGCAACCTCATCCAACATATCCTCAGGAATTGGAACTTCGGTAAAAGTCATCCCTTTATCCGCTTCATTCCAAACCATACCACGGTTGTTGATCAAATCCACTACCCCTTCGAAACCATCTTCAGCACCAATAGGTAATTGAAGAGCTACCGCTTCAGAACCTAACATTTCTTTAACTTGTTTAACAACTTTCAAGAAATCAGCACCTGAACGGTCCATTTTGTTTACGAAACCAATACGTGGAACCTTGTATCCATCCGCTAAACGCCAGTTTGTCTCCGACTGAGGCTCAACACCATCAACCGCAGAAAACAAGAATACTAAACCATCTAATACACGTAATGAACGGTTTACCTCTACGGTAAAGTCCACGTGACCAGGGGTATCAATAACGTTAACTTGGTATTTTTTGTTACGGTAATTCCAGAATACTGTAACCGCAGCAGAAGTAATCGTGATACCACGCTCTTGCTCTTGCGCCATCCAGTCTGTAGTAGCCGAACCTTCGTGCGTTTCTCCTAACTTGTGGTTTACACCAGAGTAGAATAAGATACGCTCTGTCGTCGTAGTTTTACCCGCATCGATGTGAGCAGCGATACCGATATTTCTTACTAATTTTAAATCTTTTGCCATATTAATATTTGCAGTTTGCCTTAAGGCTTGTTGTTTTTGCAGTGTTTAAAATAAATACACCGACCCTGATAATACGATGCGCACTATCTAAAGTCGGTGTAATCATATTTGAATTCTTACGTTCAAAACTAGAATCTGAAGTGTGAGAACGCTTTGTTAGCTTCCGCCATTTTATGCGTGTCTTCTTTCTTCTTAACAGCAGCACCTTCACCTTTAGACGCTGAAATAATTTCACCTGCTAATTTCTCGAACATAGTTTTTTCACCACGTTTACGAGCATAAGAGATTAACCATTTCATCCCTAAAGCAATTTTACGCTCTGGACGAACCTCCATAGGAACTTGGAAGTTAGCACCACCAACACGACGAGATTTAACCTCTACAGCTGGCATAACGTTGTTTAAAGCTTTTTTCCAAGTCTCTAAACCGTTTTCTTGCGTTTTTTGTTCTACTAATTCTACTGCATCGTAAAAAATAGAGTACGCGATAGATTTTTTACCGTCGAACATCATGTTATTTACGAAACGTGTTACCTGAACGTCATTAAACTTCGGATCAGGTAGAATGATTCTCTTTTTTGGTTTTGATTTTCTCATTTCTCTTTCCTCCGTTTAATTATTTCTTTTTACCTTTTGCTGGAGCTGCAGCTGCTTGTCCTGGTTTAGGACGCTTAGTTCCATATTTCGAACGACGTTGGTTACGACCAGCTACACCAGAAGTATCCAAAGCACCACGAATGATGTGGTAACGAACACCTGGTAAGTCTTTTACACGACCACCACGGATTAACACGATAGAGTGCTCTTGTAAGTTGTGACCTTCACCAGGGATGTAGGCATTCACCTCTTTACCGTTTGTTAAACGTACACGAGCTACTTTACGCATTGCTGAGTTTGGTTTTTTAGGGGTAGTAGTATATACACGTGTACATACACCTCTTCGCTGTGGACATGAGTCCAACGCTGGTGATTTACTCTTATCAACCAGAGCTACTCTACCTTTTCTAACTAATTGTTGAATAGTAGGCATTTACCTGTTTTTGATTATTTAATTTGTAAAAATTAATTTTAAAGTCTGCAAAGATATAAAGAATATTCCATTCCTTAAATAGTTGTTAGTAAATTGTTTTGTTAAATTTTTGTGAACAGGATAGATACCCCCTATTCAGGTTACCTAAAAGCTATCGCTAAGGATAGCTTTTACGTTAACTTAACAAAGTAAAGTCAATTTGTCTTTTTTCCAGATCCACTTTTTTAACGCGTATCTGCACCTGGTCGCCCAGTTGATACACCTTTTTCTTACGCTGTCCGATAATAGCAAAGTTTTTCTCGTCCAGGGTATAAAAATCATCCGTAATATCACGCAAGCGCACCATGCCCTCACATTTATTTTCCTCGATTTCTACATACATACCCCATTCGGTGACGCCCGATACCAAACCCGTATATTCCACTCCGATTTGTTCCTGTAAAAATTCGGCCTGTTTATATTTTATGGAAGCACGTTCCGCCTCTGCGGCTTTTTTTTCCATCAAGGAAGAATGTTCAGACATTTTCTCATAGTGCTCCACATTAATTTTATGACCACCATCCAGGTAAAACTGTAAAAGTCGATGCACCATAACATCAGGGTAACGGCGTATTGGCGATGTGAAATGCGTGTAATAATCGAAGGCCAAACCATAGTGTGAAGTATGTTTTGTGGTGTAAATGGCCTTCGCCATAGAGCGTACAGCCAAAGAAGTTAGTAAATTCTGTTCTTTACTGCCCTCAATTTTCGTCATTAAGCTGTTTAAAGACTTTGCCGTTTCCTTATCCGATTTAATGCTCATTTTGTGACCAAAGCGCGCAGCAAATTGGGAGAAGTTGGTTAAAGCATCCGGCTTTGGTGTGTCGTGGAAGCGGTATACAAAACCAAGTTTATTTTTCCCTCTACCTTGTTTACCGACAAACTCAGCGACTTTACGGTTAGCCAGAAGCATAAAATCTTCGATTAATTTATGTGCATCCTTACGTATTTTAGTATACACACCAAGCGGTTTACCATTTTCATCCAAATGGAATTTTACCTCTTCCGACTCGAAGCTGATTGCACCATTTTTAAATTTTCGTTCCCGAAGGATATAAGCAAGTTCGTTAAGCTTTAATATCGCCTCTACACAATCGCCAGTCTTTGTTTCAATAACCTCCTGCGCTTCCTCGTAGGAGAATCTTCTATCCGAGTGAATGACCGTTCTACCAAACCACTGATCGACGACCATAGCCTTTTCATCCAACTCAAAAACAGCCGAAAAAGAAAGTTTATCTTCATGAGGTCGTAAGGAACACAAGTTGTTCGACAAGCGTTCAGGCAGCATAGGGATAACCCGATCTACCAGGTACACAGATGTTGCACGTTCGAACGCCTCTTTATCCAAAGCACTGTCGGGCAGTACATAGTGCGACACATCAGCGATGTGAACCCCAACTTCATAATTCCCATTTTCAAGTACCTGAAAGGATATCGCATCGTCAAAGTCTTTGGCATCAGCAGGGTCGATGGTAAACGTTAAAATATGCCTAAAATCCCTTCTTTTACTTATCTCATCACTTGTGATCGTATCCGGAATAGCATTTGCCGCATCCTCCACCTCCTTTGGAAACGATAAAGGGAAGCCAAAGTCGGCCAAGATAGCATTCATCTCCGTATTGTTGTCGCCCTTATCACCAAGCACCGCCTTTACCGTTCCGATTGGGTTTTTCGCCCCTTTCGGCCATTCAGTGATGCTAACCAAAGCCTTTTGTCCGTTTTTAGCGCCATTTAAATGATCCAGCGGTATAAAAATATCATGGAGCATCTTTCTATCGTCGGGCACAAAAAAGGCATAACTTGTCGATATATCTATGGTACCTGTAAAATCTGTTTTCGCGCGTTGCAAGATTTCAATAACCTCCCCCTCACGCTTACGTCCTTTTTTACGGTCGTAGATATGTACTTTTACCATATCGCCATGCAACGCCTGGCGTAATTTACGCGGCGCGACATAAATATCATTTTCCAGCTCATCTTCTGGAACAATATAGGCAGAACCATCTGCAGTCATATCCACCTTTCCGGTTATATAAACCTCCAGCTGTTTAAGTTTAAATTTGCCTCTTTCTGGTTGTAAAAATAAACCACTTTTGGACGCTTCGTTTAAAATATCTGCTACTGCAATCTTCGATTCTGTATCCTGAATATTTAGCTTTGCTGCTACTTGTTTATAGTTTAAAAGTTGGTTGCCCGATTTTTCGAATATTTCTGTAATTAATCGAGTTAAGACCTCTTTGTATGGGTTTTCTTTTTTTGTTCTCATGTATTGTTATATTACCCTATTTTAAATACAACAAAGCATGGCTTACGTACGGCAAAGCGGGTAACATACAGCCAACAAAGCCATGTGGTATTGTAATAATATAACTAAGGTACAAAAATGATGCTACAATTTTGAGGGCGAGCTAAAATAGGTTTCTAGCAGCCTGGCCGCTAGCATGGACCATATACCTTAACCTCTTTGGTTTAGGACATTTTTTTTGTGCCATTAAAATTTTAAGATATACCTAAACAGGGGAAACCATTTATTCCTGACACTTATCGCAGAGACCTACCACATTAATACCGATGGCATGTAGCGTAAAACGAGCGGGAAGATTAATTTTAGGGACTGCAATTTCGTCTAAACAGTACACCGAGTTGCATACCGAACAGATAAAATGCACATGCTGATCATGATGATGTTGAGCGGTACATTTCGGCGAACATATAGCATATGTTGCTGTACCATTAAGGTCGAAAACCTTATGTAAGATACCTTTTTCCTCAAAGCTTGCCAAGATGCGGTATAACGTTACCCGATCGATTTCTGTGCCTAAAATTTTTTCCAACTCGGGTTGAGAAATTGCAGAAGTCTTGGTTGATACAATATCCAATACACGTAAGCGAGGCTGGGTTATTTTAAGCCCATTTTTGCGCAGCAACGAATTAAAATCTTCGTTCGACACATCAATTTTTGCGGTATTTTCCTTCGTTTTCATAGCTACAAAAGTACTACTAATTAAATAAAGCTATACGCCAACAGCATACAACTATAAAAAACCTTAGGTATAGTTTTTTAACCTTTACCATACCTAAGGTTAATTTTTATTTTCCTGCTGCCTTAGCGTGATCTGCTAAGAACTGCGCTAAACCGCTATCTGTTAACGGGTGTTTTAATAAAGCAAGAATTGCAGAAAGAGGTCCAGTCATTACATCAGCACCAATTTTAGCACATCCTAAGATATGAGCGCTATTACGTACTGAAGCAGCTAAAATCTGTGTTGTAAAGCCATAGTTATCATAGATTAAACGAATTTCTTCGATTAAGCCCAATCCATCTACAGAAATATCATCTAAGCGGCCAATAAATGGAGATACATAAGTAGCACCAGCCTTAGCAGCCAATAAAGCCTGACCTGCAGAGAATACCAACGTACAGTTTGTACGGATACCTTTTTTGCTGAAGTATTTGATGGCTTTGATACCGTCTTTGATCATCGGAACTTTAACTACAATTTTGCTATCTAAAGCCGCTAAAGCTTCTCCTTCTTTAATGATGCTTTCGTAATCTGTAGATATTACTTCCGCACTTACATCACCGTCTACGATTTCGCAGATTGCTTTGTAGTGGTTGATTACTTGCTCATCGCCCGAGATTCCTTCCTTAGCCATTAAGCTAGGGTTTGTTGTTACACCATCTAAAACGCCCAAATCTTGAGCTTCTTTAATTTGAGCCAAATTGGCTGTGTCTATGAAAAATTTCATCTGTTTATTATTGATTGATTGTAATTTGCTAAGAAATAATAAAACCATCTTATATTTCGACTGTTACAAAAGTAGTTAATTCTTTACATTAAATTTGCCATCAAATATCGATATTACATTCTATGGATATATTTCGGTCCCTTCATTCCCCCAACTTTAGGCTACATACCATAGGGCAATCTATTTCATTATTAGGTACCTGGATGCAGCGAATAGCCATTAGCTGGCTGGTTTATAAATTAACAGATTCTGTATTTTGGTTGGGGTTTGTATCTTTTATTTCGCTATCGCCATCGTTGTTTTTATCGCCATTTATAGGCAGTTTTGTCGATGGCAGAAAAAAATATAAACTCGTCGTGGTTACCCAGATTCTTCTTATGCTTCAGGCAGGGGTACTCACGCTGGTGTTATATATGGGTTGGATTTCAGTATATTGGTTATGTGTTTTAGGCTTTGTTCAAGGCGTTATCAATGCCTTTGATGTGGTGTCGCGGCAAGCGCTATTGGTTTCTTTGGTAGACCATAAAAAAGACCTACCCAATGCAATTGCCTTAAACTCCTCGGTTTTTAATGCCGCACGTATGGTGGGCCCTGCAATAGGTGGGGTGCTGCTCAGTACCTACGGTGAACTGGCCTGTTTTGCATTAAATTTTTTAAGTTTTATTCCGGTATTATTTACGCTATCGCTGATGCGTGTAACAGAGAAAGCTCCGGAGCGCCTTACAGGAGCATCACCTATGCAAGGGCTGGTCGACGGGTTTAACTACCTCAAAAAATCGCCACATATAGCCTCCCTTATTATTATCATGACCTTCTCCAGCTTGTTTGTTATTCCCTACACCTCGCTGCTGCCCGCCGTGGCCAAGGATCTTTTTAAGGGCGATGAAACCACGTTTTCCTGGTTTGAAAGTGCAGCAGGTTTAGGTGCTATGATCGGTGCCATAAACATGGCCCGCCTGAAGGCGGGTGAAAATCTGCGCTACCGGGTAATGTTTGCCGCCTTTATTATGGGCCTGTCATTATTACTATTAGGCTTTGCACATTACCTGCTTTCGGCCTTATTATTCACCGTTGCCGTATCATTTTCGATGATGATGCAAAACTCCAGTATAAATACCTATATACAAACCCACGCGATGCCCGCGTATAGGGCACGAATTATGTCATACTATGTTATGGCCTTTCAAGGGGTTTTTCCGGTCGGGAGTTTATTGATTGGTTCGATCGCATCGGGTATTGGTGTACAATACACCTTGTATATTATGGGAGTCATCGGTATACTAATTGCCGTAGGTTTTTACATATACCTACGGCAACATATACACCGTCGACTGTTTGGTTGAAGGCTAAGGTTTAAGGGCTAAGGCTTAAGGCTTAAAGCTTAAAGGTCAGCCTCAATCCATCGACCATCAGTCTTAATAATATCGATCAGTTCATCAAGCGCGTTTACAGAGCTCACATTCTTTTTGACAACTTCTTTGCCCCTGTACAGGGTAATTTTATCCGGGCCTGCGCCTACATAACCGTAATCTGCATCGGCCATTTCTCCCGGGCCGTTTACAATACAACCCATAATACCAATCTTAAGCCCTTTGAGGTGGTTTGTACGGCTACGAATCATTTGTGTAGTATCTTGTAAATCAAATAACGTACGTCCGCAGCTTGGGCAAGAGATGTATTCGGTTTTGGAGATCCGCGAACGTGTTGCCTGAAGAATACCAAAAGAAATCGAGGTTAATTTATCCGTCGCAGTAGCGGGCGAATCAATCCATATGCCGCTGCCTAAACCGTCGACAAGTAAAGCCCCTAAATCGGTTGCTGCATAGAGTTGGATTTTGGATATCGGCTCTTCAGGGTTCATAATATCCCCTAAAGGCCCAGAAAAGTCCTCTTTTTTATAAGTCCTGCGTAGGATTACAGGATGGTCGATTCCCAGTTCCTGAAGGTTACCAAAAAACTGCCTTTGGTCGGCCATACCATGTACATGATCCGTTTCTAATAGAAAAACCACAGATGGAATAAGCTGCAGGTTATTGAAATCTTCTGTAGCAAGCTGATCGTTGCTGATACGCACCAGGTTCAGTACCGGGTCTTTGGTTGCTGCAGCATTGAATTCCGCTAATGTAAAAACAGGATGAATATTAGCCTTATGTATCAACGTAGCCCAAGTCGCATAGTTGTATAGCTGCTTTAAATTGCCGGGCATCGTAAAGGACGGCAAACTATCCCCTAGAAAGACAAAATCTACCGACTGCTCACCCATATGATATTTATCGTTTAAGGCATCGTACTTGTAACCTACGTCGGAGAGAACAAAAGGATCTTTTAAATTTCTGTGCGAGATATCTACGATAACACGTGGAACTAATGCACCGCCCACAAAGGTATTTACTTCTTTGGCATGATAGGCTGCGGTTGGCCCTTGCTGCTCCTGCAGTAGAAGAATAGATTCTTTCCGGTTTTCGCTGCTAATCTTCCGTTGGCTATACCGATTCACTAATGCTATAGCTACGGGCGCTTCCTTTTCAGGCTCTTCGGTAAGCGATACGCGTACGGTATCCCCCAAACCATCCTCCAAAAGGGTGCCGATACCTACGGCAGATTTTATACGACCATCTTCACCATCACCCGCTTCCGTTACCCCAAGGTGAAGCGGATAATTCATATTTTCGGCCTGCATACGCTCCACCAAAAGGCGGTAAGCCTGTACCATAACCTGAGGATTCGATGATTTCATGGACACCACGAGATTGTAGTAGCTCAAATCCTCACAAATACGAATAAACTCCATAGCCGACTCCACCATGCCCTCCGGCGTATCGCCATAGCGGCTCATAATACGGTCGGAAAGAGAGCCATGGTTGGTTCCGATACGCATGGCGGTACCATACTCTTTACATATATTTACCAGTGGGGCAAATTTCTTATAAATACGATCCAATTCTGCCTGGTAGGCAAGGTCTGTATAGTCAATCTGGTCAAATTTCTTTTTATCCGCATAGTTACCAGGGTTTATACGAACCTTTTCAATTAATCGGGCGGCAACTTCAGCAGCATTAGGCGTGAAATGAATATCGGCTACCAAAGGTACCTGATACCCTCTACTTCGTAGTTCCTTTTTTATATTCGCAAGGTTTTCCGCCTCTTTAATACTCGGTGCTGTGATACGTACATACGAACAACCCGCATCGACCATACGTATAGTTTGCTCTACCGAACCAATGGTATCCATGGTATCGACTGTGGTCATACTCTGAATACGTATGGGGTTATCGCCTCCCATAGGAATATCACCGATTTTTACCTCTCGGGTTTTAAATCTCGTATATTCCAGCTTCGAGTTGCAGTATACTCCGGGGAGTATATGTGTTTTATTTGCCTCCATAATTAGGGGCAAATTTAGGGATTTATACGATTAATATCTATTAATCTTAAATGAATTGGCAGCACCATCAATCTTGATCAGGTATTTCTGCGAGGCCGTATGGTAGTTTGCGGTTTGCTGTATTTTATCTTTTTTATTAAATCCTTCCAGATTTTTACTCGACAGAATCATATCGGTTTCAATTTGGCAGGCGGCATCTTTAGGGATGGCAATAACACAGCTCGATGCGGCACTATTTATTTCAATGGTCGACAGTGCTGCTTGTGGCATACCCAATTTCAGGTTTATGGATGCAGCACCGGCATTAATCTCCAGTTTATTAAATTTATGCTTCGATAGGTCGCCATTAAAACTTATTGCACCCATATTCATGGTCAGGGCCCATAATGGATTGCGGTTTAACGACAGAAGAACCTTGCTTTTTTTATCGTTATTATTTTTCGTTATGCCCGATAGCTCCAGCTGCGGCGAAATACTGTCGCCTTTAGATTCGAGTTTTAAACCCAAGCCCGGCGAATAGGAATGTCCTTCTAGGAGCTGATCGGTTGCTACAGAATCCAGCACAAAGGCCGTGCCCCCCATATTAATGGTTAAGGAAGCTTCTTTAATCGGGCTGGAATACGGTTTATTCACAAAAGATGCCGCATTTGTCGTGTCTTCGGCAATTCTCATCTGTATTACATTTTTGAAATTAAAGCGATCTTCTGTGGTTAATCCTTTAATAATGATAAACAGGCATAACACGATATTGATTACTCCCGTGATATAAAGACCATTTTTTCTATTTTGAAAAATGAAATTTACCCCCATCGATATAATCAAGAGTGGCCAGTAGGTTAGCAAAACCGAAAAATTGAAATCAATTACGTCAAAATTATGTAGTAGTGCTATTATACCGAAGGATATAAACCAAATTCCAGTTGCTATCTTGCTTTTCATATCGAATTAAATATAGTATATTCTTTTTAACATTGAGCCAAAGGTAGGATGGTTTTTGAAAATTGTACCTATTAAAAAGGCTATTCATGTATAAATTTCGGTAAACAATTCCCTTTCATCGGTGAAAGCCTGTAAGCATTTCGTAACTTAAGCAAACAAAAGCGTGTTTTTTGAGTTATTATTTTGTTTAAATATGTATTTTAGCGCAAACCGTATACATTTAATTATATGATATTTTATCATTTTGGAGAATATGTACTCTTATTAAAAAAAGTCTTTAAAAGACCAGAAAAGTGGAAAATCTACTGGCGGGAAACGGTGCATGAAATGACTGATATTGGCGTAGGTTCCTTAGGGCTTATTGTCATTATTTCAACCTTTATAGGTGCGGTTATGACCATGCAGATTGCCTTTCAGCTGGTATCCGACCTTATTCCCAGTTCTATTATTGGTCAAATTAACCGCGATTCAAATATTTTGGAGTTGGGACCTACCATATCTGCTTTGGTATTAATGGGGAAGGTAGGCTCATCAATTTCCTCTCAGATCGGTTCAATGCGGGTTACCGAGCAGATTGATGCCTTAGAAATCATGGGTATCAATGCCGCAGGATACTTGATTTTACCGAAGATAATCGCCGGTGTTATTATGGTGCCAGTCTTGGTAATTGTCGCCATATTTTGTGCCATAATTGGCGGATTAATTGGTGGTGCACTCTCGGGAGCGGTTACACCAAGCGATTATATTTTAGGTATACAGGATAGCTTTAATGGTTTTACAGTCACTGTGGCATTAGTGAAAGCTGTATTTTATGGTTTTATTATTACAACGGTGCCTGCACATAAAGGCTTTCATGTTCGTGGTGGTGCCTTGGAAGTAGGGCAGGCCGGTACACGGTCCGTTGTTATTGGCTGTATAGCCATCTTAGCCAGTGATTATGCCATTACTGCATTGATGCTTTAAGAAAAGAAATTCATGATTGAAATACAAAATATCCATAAATCATTCGGAGATAAAGATGTCTTAAAAGGCATTGATGCTATTTTTGAACCAGGTAAGGTTAGTTTGATTATCGGAGGTTCGGGATCGGGGAAAAGTACCTTGTTAAAATGTATCGTAGGCTTACATAATCCCAATCAAGGGCGTGTCTTTTTTAATAAAGAAGAATTTACGAAAATGGACTTTGAAGAAAAGGTGCCTATAAGAAAGGAAATAGGTATGCTTTTTCAAAATTCTGCTTTGTTTGATTCTATGACAGTTGAGCAGAATATTATTTTTACTTTAGATATGTTTTCGGATATGTCGGTAGAAGAAAAGAGAGATCGTGCTAACTTCTGTTTAGAACGTGTAAACCTCGTTAATACCAATAAATTATATCCTTCGGAATTATCCGGCGGAATGAAAAAAAGAGTAGGTATTGCACGCGCTATAAGCATGAGCCCGAAATATTTGTTCTGCGACGAACCGAATTCGGGTTTAGATCCAGCTACATCGATCCTCATCGACGAGCTTATTCAGGAGCTTACGGTGGAGTATCAATGTACTACCATTGTGGTAACACATGATATGAACTCCGTGATGGGTATAGGGGAATATATTATGTTTCTCTATCAAGGTGAAAAGTTCTGGGAGGGGTCTAACCAGGATATGTTACATTCCGATGTAAAAGAACTCAATGATTTTGTCTTTGCCAGTCCATTAATGCAGGCAGCAAAAAAAGTAATTAAATAGACTTATATCCTATACATTAGCTGCCTTGCAGGGCAGCTAATGTATTACCATATCCCATATTTTACGTACCTTTGCAAAAAAATTAAAGAAGCTTTGTCTACACAAACTAATATTCAACTATTAACGCCGCAACATTGGGAAGATTATGAACTAATCGATTGCGGTGACTTTGAAAAACTGGAACGTTTTGGCGATTTGATTTTAATGCGACCTGAGCCGCAGGCAGTTTGGCCTAAGGCATTAGGCGATGCAGAGTGGAATAAACGCCACCATATTAAATTCAAGGGGCGTTCGGCGACCAGCGGAGAGTGGGTTAAAAAAAATCCAAAAACGGCCGATCGTTGGTATATCAGCTATAAAAACAACGATGTTGCCATAAAATTTCGTTTGGGGTTAACATCCTTCAAACACGTTGGTATTTTTCCAGAACAAGCCGTAAACTGGGATTATATTTCTGAAAGTGTAAAATCGTTTAAAACGCCGAATCCTAAGGTATTGAATTTATTTGCTTATACGGGAGGAGCCTCTCTTATTGCACGTGCCTCGGGTGCCGACACCACACATGTAGACTCTATTAAGCAGGTGGTTACTTGGGCAAATGAAAACCAAGAGCTATCCGAAATTTCAAATATCCGCTGGATGGTGGAGGACGCGTTGAAGTTTGTAAAAAGAGAACTCAAGCGCGGTAATAAATATAACGGTATAATCTTAGATCCACCCGCTTACGGCCATGGTCCGAAAGGAGAGAAGTGGAAGCTGGAAGATCATATTATGGAGATGATGACCGATGTTGTACAGTTATTGGACCCTAAAGAGCACTTTTTAATCTTAAACACCTATTCTCTAGGCTTCTCGTCGGTTATTGTAGAAAACCTTATCCGCAGCGCTTTTCCACAGGTAGAAAACCTGGAAATTGGTGAACTATTTTTACAAGCAACAGCAGGGCCCAAACTGCCATTAGGCGTATTTGGGAAGTTTAGAAAATTCCAGTAGCAAGGCCTTATTAAATAAAACAAATAAAAGTACTTCCTATAAAATAAATAGCTGCTCGAAGGAGCAGCTATTTTCATTCCCTCTGTTTAGACAGGTTGTTAATCAATAGGTAGATAATTAGAAACAAGTTGCTGCTCGGCTTCGTCGAGCTGTTTTAAAAATATTTTTTCTTCAGCTTCCTCGCGGGCATATAAGGTGGGTGCCAGGTTTCTGTAATAGCCTATACCCTGTAACAAATGTGTCGTAAAACGATGCACGTATTTATCCTTCTTATCGTCCATTTGATGCCTGCTAATAGCTATAAATTTCTCTAAATGTTTTATATATAAGCGCAGCTCATTGATAAAGAGCGAGGGTCTTTCTACGTTATTTAATAAATCTGTACGCCCATAGATATGATCAACCATTTCTTGTAAGCTATATCTACGGTTAAAGAAAACAGTATTTGGACCCGGGCAGATGGCTACAGCGGGGTTTTCTTTAGGCTCCATAATTCCATATTTTAAATAGGCTGCGGTAGCCAAACCTTCACATAAGCAAGTTTTTTCAGTAACGGCATCAACCTGTTTTTGCTGCTCGGCAGCATCCAGTCCTAAGGCTTCAATCTCCTTAATTTTTTTATGCTGATATAAGCGGGATGCCGTACATATAGGTTCCCCGCCATATTCGGTATTTAAGATTAAGTATTTTTTTGTGCAGGGAGCTCCCGGCCGGCCGGCCTCAATGCGTGTTCGTCGGTGCTGCTCAGCTGTGCTTCCACTGAAATTATTAAAGGGTACGCCTAAAGGAGAAGATCCGCTGATATAAAAATCTTTAGCCTCGGCATTGGCCAGTGCATCTAAAGTGTTGTCGTCTACAGTTGTCGCTTCAGGAACCAGTAGAAACGGAGACCCCCAACCCGTTGCATCCAGCTGATAATAATCCAGCAAAAAAGAATGTTCATGATGGGTGCCAATACCGCCCTGAGCTGTAATTTTGATAGCAGGACAGTGTTTCAGTGTGATACCTTTTTGTTGTAAAGCTTGTCGATACAGGGTAAACAGCTCCTCCTTTAAGGCTGTCTTATGCTGTTTAAATTCTTCCAGGATGGGGCCGAGCAGAAAACCATCGGTAGCAAAAGCATGTCCACCACAGTTTAAACCCGATTCAATACGGTATTCGGCAATCCAGACCCCTTTCTTTGCTAAGTATTTTGCCTGTATTAATGCCGACCTATAATCGGAAACTTTTAATATGATCTGTTTGCTAAACTGGCCCTCCTCGTTCGGCAAAAATTGTGGCAGTTCACTTAGGTAATTGTACAGCCTTGGGTTCATGCCGGCAGATAATACCAAGGAAGCCTGAAGTTTGCTCTGTGCAAAACCACGTAAGGATGCCGAGGCATCTGAATAATTGTGTGCTAATGGGATCCCTTTACTGTCTGTATTTATTTTATCCACCTTGGACATAATATTTACATTGATATCGCCCGGTTGTATAAGTGTTCGTAATGTATTGGCCAGGCCAATCTTAATTTCCTTATTAGCTTCTTGTTTATAGGTATCATATACCGCCTTAATCTTCGATTGGTTGGGCAGTAAATCAAAAAACTTACGCCATTCTAAACAACGATCAAAATCTGCCGTCCGCAGTTTATGTACCTGTTCGCTAACAATATCATATACCAAATTTAAATAAGCCGTGATTCGGTTTGCACGGCTATCTAAATCCTTACTACTTATCGGGTTATATCCCTTATTGTATAAACTACTATAATACTTCCGGAGCCGCTCCATTAGCTCATCGTCGACCACGGAGATAACAGAAGATATGCCATATTGAGCCACTTTTAATGGGCTGTCTGCGGAGAAGGCTAAGCCTAAAACGGGAATGTGAAAGGTATGTATCATGCATTATTATTTCCACTGCAAATACCTTAATTTTTTCTGTTTAAAAAATAATGTGCCCTATCTAAATTAATGTTTTAAATCATATTTAAGCCTTGAAGACTATGGTCTTATTACCGTTCAGCATAACACGATCTTCCATCACCAACTGAATAGCTCGAATTAATACGGCTTTTTCAATTTCTTGTCCTGCGGTTTTCATTTTTAATACATCGTAACTATGGTCAACGTTTTTGGTGCTTTGCACAATAATAGGGCCTTCATCCAAATCGTTGGTTACAAAATGTGCCGTAGCACCAATGATTTTAACCCCTCTATCGTGTGCTTGTTTATAAGGGTTGGCACCGATAAATGCGGGTAAAAAAGAATGGTGTATATTGATAATTTTATGCTGAAACTGCTGTACGAAATTTGGCGATAGAATACGCATGAATTTGGCTAAAACAATATAGTCTGGCGCGTACTGGTTGATGCAATCGGTTAACTCCTGCTCAAACGTGGCTTTACTTTTATTTTCATGACTAATATAATGGTAAGGTATAGCAAACTTCGTTGTAAACTCCTTTAAGCCCTCATAATTACCAATTACAGTTACTACGTCAGCCGCTAAGGTACCGAAGTAATGGCGTACAAGAATGTCTGCCAGACAGTGGTGCTCTTTGGTCACTAGCACCGCAATACGTTTATTTCCCGATGGATTAAGGGCAATATGCGCCTGCGCAGGCAGGTTTATTTTTAGGTCATGAAATAAAGATTCAGCAGATTTCGGTTGGCCCGTGCACACCACGCGAACGAAGAATTTTTCATTTTCCTGATCTACATATTCGCGCATGGTAATAATATTCAATGCATGCTGAGCTACAACTTGAGAAATGCGGGAAACTAATCCTACTGCATCTTTACATTGGATAAGAATTAAAGTCTGTTGATTCATTTCAGATGGCTTAGGTGATGTATGTTTTTAAAGGTTTTTTTAGGTTATGAAGGTAGAAAAATGGTCTCTGGCATATACCAGAGACCATTTTTTATTTGTCAACCGTAGAAAGCTCTTCTTCGAGATCAATTTCTACCCGGAGATTATCTACGATATGTCGTTGCCTATCGGGGGTATTTTTGCCCATATAGTATTCTAACAGCTGTTTTAATTTGTTTTCTTTGGAAAGAAAAACAGGCTCCAGACGCATGTCTTCCCCGATAAAAAGACCAAACTCGGAAGGAGATATTTCTCCCAGTCCTTTAAATCGGGTTATTTCAGGTTTTGAACCTAATTTTGCTATAGCACGCTGACGTTCTTCGTCGGAATAACAATAGATGGTTTCCTTCTTATTACGAACCCGGAATAAAGGCGTTTGTAAAATGGAAACATGCCCAGCTTTTACCAAATCTGGAAAAAACTGTAAAAAGAAAGTCATTAGCAACAGGCGGATATGCATACCATCCACATCGGCATCCGTAGCGATTACAATATTGTTGTAGCGCAAGCCATCCAAACCATCTTCAATGTTTAAGGCATGCTGTAAGAGGTTAAATTCTTCATTTTCGTATACAATCTTTTTCGTTAACCCAAAACAGTTTAGGGGTTTACCTTTTAAACTGAATACCGCTTGTGTTTGCACATCCCGCGATTTGGTGATCGATCCGGATGCTGAATCTCCCTCGGTAATAAAAAGTGTTGTTTCCTGATTACGTTCATGCTTATCGCCAAAATGAACTTTACAATCGCGAAGCTTCCGGTTGTGTAAGGATGCCTTCTTCGCACGTTCATTGGCTAGTTTTTTTATTCCCGCAATATCTTTACGCTCACGTTCCGACTGCATAATTCGTTTTAACAACGCATCTGCTGTTGCCGAATCTTTATGCAGGTAGTCGTCGAGTGCTTTCTTTACAAAGTCGTTAATAAAGGTACGTATGGTAGGTCCTTCGGGGCCTACACTCTGCGATCCTAATTTAGTCTTTGTCTGGGATTCAAACACAGGCTCTTGAACTTTTATGGCTATAGCACCGATAATTGAAGCCCGTATATCCGAAGCTTCAAAATCTTTTTTGTAAAATTCACGCACCGTTTTTACTACAGCCTCGCGGAAGGTAGCCTGGTGGGTTCCCCCTTGCGTAGTATGTTGCCCGTTTACAAAGGAGTAGTACTCCTCGCCGTATTGCTGACCGTGGGTCATGGCAATCTCTATATCCTCTCCTTTAAGGTGAATAATAGGATAGCGCATGTTCTCGGTATCTATATTTCTTTCCAACAGGTCTTTTAGACCATTTTCCGAGATAAATTTCTGCCCGTTAAAGTTTATCGTTAAGCCCGAGTTTAGGAATACATAATTCCAGATCATTTTTTCAACGAACTCTATACGGTATTTATAATGCTTAAAGATGCTTTCGTCTGGGTAAAATGTGACGGCAGTACCGTTGCGTTGGGTGGTATCTTTCTGTTCGTCTGAGACCAGTTCGCCTTTACTAAACTGTGCGATACGTGTCGTACCTTGACGATACGATTGTACCATAAAATTTGTTGAAAGGGCGTTTACAGCTTTGGTACCAACACCATTTAAACCTACAGATTTTTGGAAGGCCTTGCTGTCGTATTTTCCGCCCGTATTAATTTTAGAAACCACATCAACTACCGAACCGATAGGGATACCACGGCCATAATCGCGAACAGCAACTTTGTTTTCATTAACCGTAATATCGATTGTTTTTCCTGCGCCCATGACAAACTCATCAATGGAGTTATCTACCACTTCTTTCAATAAGACGTAAATACCATCGTCATATGCTGAACCGTCGCCTAATTTACCGATATACATACCCGGACGCAGACGGATATGTTCTTTCCAATCGAGCGAGCGTATGCTATCTTCGTTATATGTAGTCATATATGCACTTAATATAAGGTTGACGCAAAAATATAAAATTTTTAATGAAATATGGAGCATCTCGGCGGCTAGTATTTTACGCCATAGCAGCCCTAAACGAATCCGTATCCGAATGGAGGCTCGTTTACGGTTGAATATATGGTTTTAGGTGCCACAAAACAAATAGGAGCTGCAGGTTTAAAACTGCAGCTCCTGTACAAGGTGTTTTTATCGACCAAAGTCGTCTTGAACACGTACAATATCATCTTCATCTGAAGGGTTGCTGGCGTCGGTATGCTGCCATATTTCGGCTACTACACCATAGTCGCCCAGGCCTATAAGACGGTGGCGCTCGCCTTGGATTAGCCGAATAGTATCGCCTTCTTTAAGGTTTTTAAGTTCGTGCTCTTCGTCGTTTGAGCTCGTTACAACACCGACCTCACCCTGAATTACGCGCCAAATCTCGGCACGGCGGTGGTGGTACTGCCAAGATAATCTTTTGTTGGGAGATACAACTAAAATTTTGGGACTTAATTTGCCGGATATTTTAAGATCCTGAACATTTAGTCCCTCAAAAAATTGATTGGCAAACTCTTGTGCCTGCTCTTCGTTAATCACAAAGAAACCTCCCCAAGGTCTATTTTGATCGGTAGCTTCAATAGTAAAACCTTTTTCGGTAATAAGCTTTTCTATTTCGCTGAATAAGGTGCTCTTATCAATATATGTCATAATGGTATTTAAATTTCAATATGAAGATAAGGCTTATCGATGAAATAACATAAGAAAAACAAATAATTATTGCGTTTAATGTCTACTAAAAGGATTTTTCTAGTTGCGGAGGGCCTCGTTATTTCGGAGTAAATAAGGAATTACCTTTTTGGTTTTAGGGTTGCACATATATCTTCTTATCTTTGTGGGATAGATAAAATAGATAAATAATGGTCGATAATTCCAACAGTGTTTTTTTGCAAGCATACTCTTTTATAAACCAAACCAATCAGAATCTTTTTCTAACCGGAAAGGCGGGGACAGGTAAAACTACCTTTTTGAAATATATAAAGGAGCATTGCTATAAAAAAATGGCCGTTACAGCACCCACAGGTGTGGCCGCCATGAATGCTGGTGGCACTACCTTACATGGTTTATTTTGGTTGCCCTTCGGTACCTTTATTGAAGACTACCCGCTGCGTTGGGACGAGACGGATACGCATATTTATAACAAAAGCAGGTTGTTTAGTACGATAAAGTTAACCAAGCAACGGCGGGCAATTCTGCAAGAGCTGGAACTTTTAATTATCGATGAGGTTTCTATGGTGCGGGCAGATACATTGGATGCTATCGATGTGATTTTGAAATCTGTACGTCGGGATATGCGACCTTTTGGGGGCTTGCAGGTACTTTTTATTGGCGATTTATACCAGCTGCCTCCGGTTGTACGCGACCATGAATGGCAGGTGCTGCGGCACCACTATTCAAGTCCGTTTTTCTTTGATGCCAAGGTGCTGCGGGAAACGGCGTTGGTAAAGTTAGAGTTACAACATATCTATCGGCAGAAAGATGAAAATTTTATCCATATTCTGAATAATATTCGTAACAATCAATGTACAAGTGCAGATTTAGCGGCATTAAATACTCACTATAAGCCTAATTTTGAACCCCCTGCCAATGAGCAGTATATTGTGCTTACCTCGCACAATAAACTTGCCGAACAGATCAATCAAGAGGAGTTGCAGAAGCTTAAAGGTAGCGTGCATAATGTGAAGGCTGTGGTGAAAGATGATTTTCAGCAGAGTTCATTTCCTACGGAAGAAACGTTGGCGATAAAGCTGGGGGCGCAGGTAATGTTTATTAAAAATGATGTCGGCGAGGATCGAAAGTACTTTAATGGAAAAATTGGTGTGGTAAAAGCTTTGAATCTCGATAAAAATCAGATTGTTGTGGGCTTTAAGGACGGTTCGGATGATGTGGTTGTAAAACGGGAAACTTGGGAGAATATAAAATACGATTATAATAAGGGCGAGGACAAGATTGAAGAGAAGGTATTGGGTACATTTTCGCAGTTTCCATTACGTTTGGCATGGGCCATTACCATTCATAAAAGTCAAGGTTTGACCTTTGATAAGGCTATTGTGGATGCAGGAACATCGTTTGCTGCCGGACAGGTGTATGTGGCGTTAAGTAGGCTTACCGGTTTAGAGGGCTTGGTGTTGCGGTCTATGGTGCCTCCACATGCTATACGTACGGATCAGCAGGTGGTTACCTTTATGCAGCAGATGATGGAAGATGAGGAAGCTATTGATGTTTTAAAACAATGCCAGCGTACTTTCCTGGGGCAGATATTATTACAGAGTTTTCGCTGGACAGCCTTGACGGATTCGGTGCAGGAAATTGCGCAGAGCTTACCGGATAGAAATATTGATAATAAGGTTGGTGTGGAAGTATTTTTTGCTCAACTGCAGCAGCGATGCAAACAACAGGAGGCTGTGGCGCATAAATTTGTAAGCCAGTTGTATCAAATGCTCGCAGATCCAAAACATGTGGATTACGAAAAAATCTGTGCGCGTACTGAATCGGCAGTAAATTGGTTTTTACCTAAAATGGAGCTGGAGCTTATTGCGGCTACAGAAGGCCATATTGCCGATTGGCAGGTGCGTAAACGTACCAAAAAGTATATTCAAGAAATGAAATCTCTGTTGTTGGATTTTAAGCGTAAGCTTGAAGCCTTAAAACATTGTCTTACCATTGCACAAGCGCTGACAAGTGATGAGAAATTGGAGCATATTGTGATACGAAATGCCCAGGTGAAGGATAACTCTATACAGCAAGCGTCTAGCGATGATGATAAAGAAAAAGATACCAAACAGGTGACCTTGGATATGTATCAGGATGGTTTGGATATTAAAACAATAGCCCAGAAGCGGGGGATGGTAGAGGGTACGATTTATGGCCACCTTATTCATTTTGTCGGTACCGAAGTGGAGGCGGATGAGTTGATAGATGCCCCGAAACTTCATCGTATTTTGGAGGTTTTAAGCCAGCATGAGGGTAAATCATCTTCTGAAATTAAAATGCTGCTGGGCGATGACTTCTCGTATCCCGATATTAAAATCGGCCAGAAAGTTTTAGAAACAAAGAAAGCGGATTAGTGTCATCGTAATCTCATTATAATCTGCTATATTTGCAGTCCTTAAAAATGTCGCTTGAAGGATAAGAAAACAAATAATAAGCTAAATAAATGGATTGTATTCACATCCATGCCCTTTCAAATGGGGGCAACTATTTATTTGTTTTTCTGGTTTGGATCTTGGATGGATCAAAAATTTGAGGTGGAGGAAGGCTGGTGGACGAAGGGGCTGACGATGTTGGGGGTGGTGGCTTCGCTTTATCAATTTATTCGACAGGCGAATCGAATTAGTAAAAATGAGTAATTATCTGAAGTATATTTTAATGCTAATTGTGGTAGCTGTAGCTTCGTTTGCTGCACATTACCTGCTGTCGAATGCCTTAGGACAGGAGAACCTCTGGGCGTTGTCTGGTTATACCTTATGGGGTTTGTATGGCTTTGGCTTTGCAGCATCTTTTGTGGTGCTGGTATTGATTCTTTTAGCACAATGGGCTATGCCTAAAAACTTAGGTTTGATATTTCTGGGTGTAATGACACTCAAGGCCATAGCCAGTTATATATTTATCCAAAATGGATTGGGTAAATTTGATACCAAATTTTTAGAATATAACTTTTTAGTGGTGTTTTTTATCTTCTTATTTTTTGATGTTTTTGTGGCTTTTAAGGCACTTAATCAGGAAGATACAAATGTTGGAAGCTAATTTTATAAAAAGTTTCCACAAAA
Organism: Sphingobacterium sp. Mn56C; assembly: GCF_049319645.1. Taxonomy (NCBI): domain Bacteria; kingdom Pseudomonadati; phylum Bacteroidota; class Sphingobacteriia; order Sphingobacteriales; family Sphingobacteriaceae; genus Sphingobacterium; species Sphingobacterium sp. Mn56C. Next base: position 85,232 of record NZ_JBMOUC010000005.1, on the reverse strand, counting down.
GGATAATTAATGCCAAATAAAATTGTATTTTTGCGCAAAATTTTTACATTATTCAATAGTAATCTAAAATGGTGAATCTTAAGAGAGCACTTTTATTTCTTACAGTAATTTTCTTTGCTGTTAACCCTTTTAACTTGAAAGCTGCGGAAGAAGTGCATGAACATGCCGAAAAAACGCAAGCTGAAGAAATCAATGCGTATGCTGAACATCACTTACAGGATGATCATTATTTCTCGTTGTTTACAGATAAAAAAGCAGGTGTGCATTATGGTTTTCCATTGCCTGTTATTTTAATTGACGGTGGTTTGAAAGTTTTTTCTTCAGGCGAATTTCACCATGGTGAAGCTATCGTTGAAAAAGGTGGTACGTACTATAAATTGTACCACGGTAAAATTTATAAAACTGATGTTGCTGGAACGTTGACCTATGATGATCATGGGCATCCTACAAATGCGAAACCTCTGGATTTCTCTATCACAAAAAATGTGGTAGGTTTATTCTTAGCAACATTCTTGTTGTTCTGGGGTTTCTTATCGTTGGCTAAGACTTATAAAAAGGGAGCTAACAACCTACCTAAAGGTATGGGCCGCGTACTGGAACCATTGGTGCTGTATGTGCGCGATGAAATGGCTGTGCCGAATATTGGTCACCGTTACAAAGAGTTTATGCCGTACTTATTGTCGGTATTCTTCTTAATTTTTACATTAAACATTTTGGGTTTAACACCGCTAGGTTTTAACGTTACAGGAAATATCACAGTGACCTTATGTTTGGCCTTGTTTACCTTCGTTATTACCAATGTTAAAGGAAATAAAGACTATTGGAAACATATCTTCTGGATGCCGGGTGTGCCTGTGCCTTTCAAGTTTGTCTTGGCGCCAATCGAGGTGTTGGGAATGTTTACGAAGCCGTTCTCTTTAATGTTACGTTTGTTTGCCAACATTACGGCAGGTCACTCCGTAGTGATGGGTTTAATTGCTATTGTTTATTTGTTCCAACAGCAGTTAACGGTACCAGGTAGTATTGGTGTATCCATGGTGTTAACGTTAATCTTGTTCTTCTTGGAGTTATTGGTTGCTTTCTTACAGGCCTTTATCTTCACCATGTTGTCATCCCTATTTATCGGTATGGCAGTAGAGGAGCATACACATCACTAATCAGAATTTTTTGTTAAATTTTATAAATTAATTATTATGTACAACTTAATTGGAGCAGGTTTAATCGTAATCGGTGCAGGTTTAGGTTTAGGTAAAATCGGTGGTTCTGCAATGGAAGCTATCGCACGTCAGCCTGAAGCAGCATCTAAAATTCAAACTGCGATGATCATCATTGGTGCCCTAGTAGAAGGTTTAGCATTCGGTGCTTTAATCTTAGGTAAATAAGCCAAGTTGATTAAAAAGTACAAAACATAGACTTGCAACGGTTGGTTGCAAGTCATGTTTTAACAAAAAAAGAAATTTAAAATTAATACCTTATAACTTATATAAATGGAAGCATTAATTAATCAGTTCTCGTATGGTTTGTTCTTTTGGCAACTTATCATTTTATTGATTGTTATCTTAATCTTAGGAAAATTTGCCTGGAAACCTATTGTAAATGCTTTAGAAGAACGCGAGCAAGGTATCTCTGATGCGTTGGCTTCTGCAGAGAAAGCGAAATTGGAGATGGCACGTTTAACAAATGAAAACGAACATCTTTTAAAACAGGCCCGTGAAGAGCGTGATATTATCTTGAAAGAGGCGAAAGATTTGAAAGATAAAATCGTTGCTGAAGCAAAATCTGTAGCGCAAGCGGAAGGTGCGAAATTGATCGAAAATGCAAAACGTGAAATTGAAGACCAAAAGTTAAAAGCTTTAGCTGAGGTAAAAAACCAGGTTTCTTCTTTATCTTTAGATATTGCACGTAAAGTATTAACCAAAGAGTTTGAAGACCAAGGAAAACAAGAGGCTTTAGTGTCTGACTTGTTGAAAGACGTGAAATTAAACTAATTGGATCCTCAAATTTAAAGCATACTATATGTCAGTATTTAAAGTCGCTTCACGATATGCTAAATCTTTGCTGGATTTGGCTAATGAGCAAGGAAATTTGGAGGCAGTAAAAGAAGATATCGAGCAGGTTGCTGCCGTTATCAAAGCTAGCACTGAATTACAAGCTGTATTGCAAAACCCTATTATCAAAACAGATAAAAAACAAGCTATCTTGGCTGCATTATTTGGCGGTAAGGTAAGACCGGAAGTTATCGGTTTCTTTGATATTATGGTTCGCAAAGGACGTAGCGCGTTGGTATATGCTACCGCAGTCGAGTTTGTTCGTGAATACAATGAGTTAAAAGGTATTGTGAAAGCAGAGGTTATTTCTGCAAGCCCATTATCGGATAAAAACTTGCAAGAATTGGGCAATGCTATTGCACAACAGATTCAAGCGAGTATCTTGTTGACGAATAAAGTAGATAAGTCGCTTATCGGCGGTTTTGTAATCAAAGTTGGCGATAAACAATTAGACTCCAGTATTGCTGGTAAACTAAACAAGTTAGAAAGACATTTCGTAAACCAAGGTGTATAACCGAAGCGGTTTACTGTTAAAAATAATAGAATCTAAAACCCCTTATACAAAGTAAAATGATAGAGGTAAGACCAGATGAAGTTTCGGCAATTCTTAGAGAGCAATTGTCAGGCTTTAAGTCAGAAGCCGAATTAGAAGAAGTAGGTACCGTTCTACAAGTTGGTGACGGTATTGCTCGCGTTTACGGCTTAACAAAAGTTCAATCCGGTGAGTTGGTGGAGTTTGCCAATGGATTACAAGGTATCGTATTAAACTTAGAAGAAGACAACGTGGGTGTTGTACTTTTAGGCCCTTCTGATGAGATCAAAGAAGGGGATACCATTAAGCGTACAAACCGTATCGCATCTATTAAAGTAGGTGAAGGTATGTTGGGTCGTGTTGTTAATACTTTAGGCCAACCTATCGATGGTAAAGGACCTATCGCTGGCGAGACGTATGAGATGCCTATCGAGCGTAAAGCGCCGGGTGTTCTTTTCCGTCAACCTGTAAATGAACCATTACAAACAGGTATCAAAGCTATCGACGCTATGATTCCAGTGGGTCGTGGCCAACGTGAGTTAGTAATCGGTGACCGTCAGACTGGTAAAACAGCGGTTTGTATCGATACTATCATCAACCAAAAAGAATTCTACGATGCGGGACATCCCGTATTTTGTATCTATGTTGCTGTAGGTCAAAAGAACTCTACTGTAGCAAATATCGTTCGTGTATTGGAAGAAAATGGTGCTATGGCTTATACCGTTGTAGTTTCTGCTTCTGCTGCCGAACCTGCTCCACTTCAATTCTACGCGCCAATGGCGGGTGCTGCGATCGGAGAGTTTTTCCGCGATACAGGTCGTCCGGCATTGATCGTATACGATGACTTGTCTAAACAAGCGGTGGCATACCGTGAGGTGTCTTTATTATTAAAACGTCCTCCAGGCCGTGAGGCATACCCTGGTGACGTATTTTACTTGCACAGCCGTTTATTAGAGCGTGCAGCAAAAATCAACAGTTCAGATGATATCGCGCGCAACATGAACGATTTACCTGATTCTATCAAGCATTTGGTAAAAGGTGGTGGTTCATTAACGGCACTTCCTATTATCGAAACACAAGCAGGTGACGTTTCCGCGTATATCCCTACCAATGTAATTTCTATTACTGATGGTCAGATATTCTTAGAGTCGAACTTGTTTAACGCGGGTATCCGTCCAGCAATTAACGTAGGTATCTCGGTATCTCGTGTGGGTGGTAATGCGCAAATCAAATCGATGAAGAAAGTTGCGGGTACATTGAAATTAGATCAGGCACAGTACCGTGAACTGGAGGCTTTCGCCAAATTTGGTTCTGACTTAGATGCGGCTACAAAAGCAGTATTAGATAAAGGTGTTCGTAACGTTGAAATCTTGAAACAAGGTCAGTTCTCACCAGTGGCGGTAGAAAAGCAAGTTGCTATTATCTATATCGGTACAAAAGGATTGTTGCGCAATGTTCCAGTGAACCAGGTAAGACAGTTCGAAGAGGAGTACTTGACGCAGTTAGAGCAACGCCATCCGGAGGTATTATCAGCTTTAAAAGCGGGTAAATTCTCGGATGAGTTAACTGATGTTTTAGAAAAAGTAGCTAAAGAATTAGCTTCTAAATATTAATTAGACAAAGGATATGAGATGTAGACCTCGCGTCTACATCTCATAAACTATGTTCTAGAATTTCGTTATGGCAAATTTAAAAGAAGTAAGAAACCGGATTACATCGGTTACATCGACGCAGCAGATTACCAAAGCTATGAAAATGGTATCGGCAGCGAAATTAAAACGTGCAACCAATGCGATTGTGCAGTTGCGCCCTTATGCCAATAAATTAAGAGATATTCTAGCTCAAGTTTCTGCCTCTGTAGAAGGAAATGATTCACCATATACACAAGACCGTATTCCTACAAATGTATTGGTTGTTGTGATTACATCAAATAGAGGTTTGGCAGGGGCATTTAATGCCAATGCAATTAAGACCGCTAATAATTTGATTTTTAACAAATATGCTGAACAACATGCACGTGGTAACCTTAGTATTATTGCTATTGGTAAACGTGGTCAAGAGTTCTTCGCTAAGCGGAATTTTAACGTTATTGGTAATCATAATGAATTATTCAATAACCTAGACTTTGAAAATGTGTCTAAGGTTACCGAATATATTATGAATGAGTTTAAGGTTGGTAATATTGATCGTGTGGAAGTGGTATACAACCAATTCCGTAATGCGGCAGTTCAGATCTTAACTTCGGAGCAATTATTACCTCTATTGCCGGAAGAAAAAGACGAGAATGTGGCGGAGTTAGATTATATTATTGAACCTTCAAAAGAAAAGATTATTGAAGAGTTGATTCCTAAGGCAATCAAAATTCAATTGTATAAGGCCGTATTAGATTCTAATGCTTCTGAGCATGGCGCAAGGATGACAGCAATGGATAAAGCGACTGAAAACGCTGGGGATTTAATCCGTTCCTTAAAGCTATCGTACAACCAGGCGCGTCAAGCAGCAATTACAACCGAGCTTACCGAGATTGTATCCGGTGCAGCAGCGTTGTCCAATGGCTAAGTATAAAATATAAAAAAAGCGGCGTTCGTATTTCGAACGCCGCTTTTTTTATGCCTGCACTAGAAGGCTCTTTCTTCTAGGTGTTTTTCCATATCGATGTAATCAATTCCCTTCGACCACCAGCTAGGCGCGGGTTTACCTTTAAGATAATGGTCAAAATATTCCATCATACGTACGGCATAGTCTTTACGATTTACCTCCTTCATCAGGCCATGATTTTCGCCATTGTAGGTAAGCATTACTACAGGCTTGTTAAGCCTTCTAAGGCCATTAAAGTATTCTATACCCTGGGTATAATCTACAGCACCATCTTTGTCGTTATGCAATATGACAAGTGGTGTATTTACTTTTTTAATATGGTAAATTGGTGAGTTACGCACATAAGCGTCCCAGTTGTCCCAATATCCTGTTGTTAAACGGCCTTGGCTAGACTCGAAAATACTTTGGTTTGTAGAACCGGAATTCCAATAAATCAAGGAGTACATGGAAATCATATTCGTTAGTGGAGCCCCAGCAACGGCAGCTTTAAAAATATCCGTTTGCGTAATTAAAAAGGAGGTTTGATAGCCGCCCCATGAATGGCCATGAATGGCCACATTTTTAGCATCTACAATACCCGTGGCTATAGCGGCCTTCACCGCAGGCACCACACAGGCTACAGCCGATAAGCCGGGGTCATTTAATTTGTATTTAATGTCGGGCATTAACACGGCATAGCCATTGCTGGTATAAAGCGCACGGTTAAAACCTCCGCCCGGAAAAGCAGGCTGACTATAGCTGTTTTTGTCTTGTGTTAATCGTTCGTAGATATATGTTATGGTCGGGTAAGCCTGTCCTTCCACATAATTGGCTGGTAAATATAAAGTCGCCTGTAAGGTATCACCATGTGCGCTGACGTAGGTCAGTAATTTCACGCCTGCCGATAGCGTATACTTTTCGTTTTCCTGCTGTGCCGGTGTTAGCTTGCTTTCGTTTTTTAAAAACCGGTCTGTACTTATGTAATAGGCAGGTTCTTGTACGCTGCTCTCTTGTGTATAGAAAAAAGCAGCTGCATTTTTAACCTTATTTATCGGACTGATGTTTATATCATCCAGCTTAACAATCTGTAAGGTTTTGGCATTAGCCGGTAGAATGGCGACACCTTTTTGTTTGTTTTTATCGTTGAAGATCGTAAAGTATTGATCTTTTTTTAAGTCTATAAAATCGTCGTCTTCATAAATTTTATTAGGATACAAGGCCATAATCTGTTGATCTTTCCAGTTGCCGGTCAATGCCGAGAAAGACTTGCCATCTGTGGCAACTTTCCATAGGTCGTAGTTATCTTTTAACAGCACATACTTACCGTCGCTGGTGAAACCGAAATTTGGTATACCGGGCTTACTGACGTTGGTATCGGTATAAGGATGGATAAATGAACCGGGGATATTTTTGCTGATATTCGTAGTAACTAAAGTCTTGGTATCCAACACAAAATAGGCGCCATCGCTATAGTACAGTAAATTATCGCCATTTGGCGAAAAGGTAAGGCCGCTCGATAGGGCATTAAGGTACAACTTTTTTAACGCCAATGTACGTTTCCCAGTTTTCACATCCAGCAGGTAAACATCCGCATAACGCTGTCCGTCGAGGCTTGATTCATACTCATACGCGGTGAAGTCTAAGCCATAACCTATACTTTGGTCTGGCGACAAGGCAATGGATTTTATGCTGCTATCGGCGAGTGATGTAAATGTATTGGTCGACACATTCCATACGCTCATAACGTTAAAGTTTTTGTCGCGCTGTAATTGCGTGCGCTGCATCGATTGTAAACGTTTATCCTGCCAGTTCCAGATAATCATATCGGGTTTTTCTAAATCCTTTTTGTTTACGGCAGGGTTAGCTTTGATTGATGCATTATGGTTAGGTTTAGTGCCGGCAATACTATCGGTTGCGCTTCCGTTTTTGGCAGCAGCAATTTTTAATGTAACCGAATCGGGTAGGGAGGAAGTTTTGCGCAGCGTACTATCCTTGGCTAAATTATCAATTTTCTTCTCCGCATTTACTGGAGTTTCATTTTTTTCGATTTTCGCCACTCCAAAAAAGATATGGTTTAAATCTTTGCTCCAGTAAGGGTTTGAAAACTCACTGATACCGTAGCCTGCAGTTATCTGATTTTCATCTAAACCGCTATACACAAAAACATCTGCCGTACTACCTTGGATATTTTTAACAGCAATTAAAGTAAATACCGGGCTTTTAAACTGCTTATCTTTTTTTGATTTTACCAAGGCAAAAGCATTGCCCTCTTTATTCCAAGTTATCTTGGCAAAAGTAGCCTTATCATTTTGTAAAGCCGTGGTAAGGCCCGTTTTAAGGTCCATCAGAAAAACGCCATTGCCATTAGCACCGTTTGCATCCACAGTATACGCTAAATACTGTCCGCTTTTATTAAACTTATAATCACTTACATTGCCCAGGTTAAAGCTTTTTTTGCTGTACATGTTATAAAGCAATAAATCTGTACCCTTACCGGCATCCTCCGGCCGTGGCAGCATGGGCGATGCGGGTAAGGCATCAAAGCGGATGGCCAGCCATTGGCTGTTGTCGTTAGAGAAATCGAAAGACTGCACCTTATCGAAGGTCACCGAAGCCGTATCTTTAAGGGCTACAAGGCGCAATTTTTTACTGCTCGGGCGTCTTGCTTTTTCATTTGCCTTCACATCTTTAAATGCTGGTGACTCGAAAAAACCAATATACTTGCTATCGTTATTAAATTTTATCAGGCTTACCTGGCCACCAATTTTATAGGTATAATGTAAGCTGTCTGCTGTTTTTTTTAAGGTTAAGCTAAGATCTCCCTCTGTAGGTCCGGAGATATAGGCAAACCACTTTCCATCCGCAGAAGGCTGCGCGGTATTCATTCGGTTGAAATGCCAGGAAGGGATATCTTGCCAGCTTAACGGCTGTGTGTTTTTTACTGCATCCTGCGCCTGTGGCATAAGCCAAGCCAGTTGTAACGCTAAAAATAAAAAAGTTTTTCTTTGCATGCGATAAATTAGATTATGCTATAATTGTAAGTTAAAAGTGTTAGTTAAAAGTTTTAAAAAGCCTTGTTCTAGCTATTTTATGTATCCGCATTCGTGCTTGCTGCGACGTCTTTTACGGTTTTTTCATCGTCCTTTCTACGGCCTAATTTTTTCCATATGAAACTTACTGCACCGGTAAATGCAAGGGCAATAAACTTCCAAAATTTCAATAACGCTGCGAAGAACCCAGCTTTTGCCAATACCTTAACAGCCATTCCCCCCAACTTTCCAGCTTGCAATTTGATCGCCATGGTTATAATCCGAATAACGATAGCCTTCATCAAATTTTAAAGATGCGGCAAGATGCTCAATATTTTTATGCACAGCAGTTAGAGCATATATGGAGGCTACTGCATTGACAAGCTAAACACCTTCGCAATCAAGAATACGTAGGTTATAGTTTAATGTATTGCTGCTATCTCCTTCGAAATTTAATTCTTTCGCCCAATGTAATATTTTATTATTATAATCGTAGTACGGCTGTGCGGCCCAGCCTAGCAGTTCAATGGTTACATAGCCCTTTTTTTACGTTCAGGATTCTGTTCATGTACATCATCTTTGCTGCTGGAAAGTAATTCCTTATAATTTATGCTTTCCGCCTCGACGTCATTTACATAGCCCATTTTATCAAAGCTAATGGTGAACCCCCATGTTTTGGGGTCCAATACCCTCATATTTACCGGAAATAACATGCCTAAAATGCTGGGGTCCTCGGGGTTTTCCCAAAGGTCTGAAAGCACATATCGACTTTGTTCTTTATCTAAAAAGTGGAAGCCCTCGGGCACGACTAATGTCCCATGCCCCTCCGGCAATTTCAGGGTCCCCGTTTGGAAATTAAGGTTCTGTTCATCCGCTTTAATAAAAATTTCTAATGGGTCTTTTTTTGTGCAAACGAAATTATGCTGCTGCTAACCATTATGATTAGTAAAAAAATATTTTCATAATTAATAATTGTGCTTTTTATGATGCAATATACAATAAAATTAGTAAAATACGGCTTTTACGGCCCATAATCTGGCATTGTGCAGCTATTTCATAATTATAAAACATTGTTTAAAAATTATGGTACTTTTGTGCAATCAATTCGATTTTAATGAAAATTTGGCAAAAAAATATAGATGTAGATTCTTTTGTTGAATCTTTTACGGTAGGTAAAGACCGTGAGATGGATATGCAATTGGCCGCAGCAGATGTGTTGGGGTCCTTGGCGCATACACAGATGTTAAACAAAATAGGTTTAATGACAGATGCCGATTTGGCTGATGTGCAGCAAGAGCTTAAGAAGATATATGCAGAAGTACAAGCGGGAACATTTCAGATAGATGACAGCGTGGAGGATGTACACTCGCAGGTAGAAATGATGCTTACACAGCGTATAGGTGAAGCTGGCAAGAAAATCCATTCCGGTCGCTCGCGTAATGATCAGGTTTTAGTAGACTTAAAACTGTATTTCCGTTCAGAGATTGAAGACATATTCCAACATACAGAATTGTTATTTACGCAGTTTTTAAAACTTAGTGAGCAGCATAAGAATGTATTAATGCCGGGGTACACACACTTGCAAATTGCCATGCCTTCTTCCTTTGGATTGTGGTTCGGTGCATATGCTGAAAGCCTTGTCGATGACCTGCATTTGCTGCAGGCTGCCTGGAAAATATGCAACAAAAACCCCTTAGGTTCCGCTGCAGGTTATGGTTCTTCTTTTCCGTTGGATCGTACTTTAACTACACAGCTTTTGGGTTTCGATGATTTAAATTATAATGTAGTTTATGCGCAGATGGGAAGAGGGAAAACCGAACGTATCTTGGCACAGGCTATGAGTTCCATTGCAGCGACCTTGGCGAAATTTGCCATGGATGTTACCTTATTTATCAATCAAAACTTTGGTTTTATCTCCTTTCCGGCACATCTTACCACAGGATCTAGTATTATGCCGCATAAGAAAAATCCGGATGTATTTGAGCTTATACGGGCTCGCTGTAATAAAATTCAAGCTTTGCCGAATGAGATTGCGTTAATGACGACCAATCTTCCTGTAGGCTACCACCGGGATTTACAGCTGTTAAAAGAAAATCTATTTCCGGCATTCCAATCGCTGAAAGACTGTCTAGAAATTGCAACCTTTATGTTGGAAAATATCAGTATTAAGGATAATATTTTGGACGATCCGAAATATGATTACCTCTTTAGCGTTGAAGTCGTAAACAATGAAGTTTTACGCGGTATACCCTTTAGAGAGGCCTATAAGAATATAGGTTTGGCCATAGAGGAGGGAACTTTTCAGCCTGCAAAAGAAGTAAACCATACCCATGAAGGAAGTATCGGTAATCTTGGAAACGATCATATTGAACGTATGTTCGTTTCGGTTAAACAGGATTTCGGCTTCGAAAAGGTTAAACAAGCTATATCTGCTTTGGTGGGGTAACTGTTTCCAACACAAAACAACGTGTAAAGGTGATCTTTTTAAGATTGCCTTTTTTTGTAGATGATGATATTCTTGAAGTATTTTAAGTGTTTGGTTATAAGAATTTTAACATAGTATTAACCCTGCATAGGGGCTAAGGTTAAAACTATGTTAAAAGGAAGCCCTTAAGCATTATATTTTGGTTTTGGCATTTGCTTTGAATAACTACTAGCAATGATTTAAATAATTTTAGTGGTTATGAAAACCTTAAATTCTTTCAAAAAAATCGCAGCATTAGCTGCCCTGATAGCAACCTTTGGAATTGGTGCTACACAAGCTCAAACTGTTAAAAAAGAAACAGCAACAAAAAAAACAGAAGCAAAAACTACAGCCGTTAAACCTGTGGCAACAGCAAAACCAGAAAAAGAAAAAAAAGAACATGCTGCTCCGGTAAAAGGTACCGAGACTCCGAAAAAAGAAAACAAAAAAATGGACCACAAGCCTGCAAAAGAGACACCTAAAGGTGCAAATGCTGAAGCGCCAAAAGTAAAAGGTAATACGGTAGAAGGTAAAACAACCGCTGCAAAACCTGTTACAAAAAAATAAGTTTTAAACCGTTAATAGACAAAAACCGCTAGCTTTTCAAGGTTAGCGGTTTTTGTTTTTATAGCGATATAGATACCTGGATTATATCTTTTCCCATGTTTCAAAAGTATAGTCAAAGGCATGTTTATCATCCTTGCTATGGTCCACTTTACTCACTAGTTTCCATTCGTTTTCGTCTAGTGACGGAAAAAAGGCATCTGCTTCTATCGTACTATGTACGCGCGTTAATAGTACGCGCTGCGCTAGTGGAAGCGTTTGTTTATAAATATCGGCACCGCCGATAATAAATATTTCTCTTTCATCACGGCAGTAGGTTAAAACCTCCTGTAGGCTGTTGGCTACATCAACGTCAGGATGTGTATACCTGAGGTCGCGTGTTAAAACAATATTGCGGCGCTCAGGTAAGGCTTTACCTATAGATTCAAAGGTCTTACGCCCCATTACCACCGAATGGTCGATCGTATTTTTTTTAAAGTATTTAAAGTCGTTGGGCAGGTGCCATGGCATCTGATTGTTTTTGCCAATGCCATTATTTTCCGCTGCCGCTACGATGAGTGTAATTTTCATATGTTGTATTGCCTGGTTATGATTTAAACCGCCACTGCAGCTTTTATATGTGGATGAGAATCGTAGTTTACCAGCTCAAAGTCCTCAAATTTAAAATCAAAGATATCCCGTACAGCAGGGTTAATTTTTAGCTGAGGCAGGGCTTTAGGCTCGCGTGTCAACTGTAATTCGGTTTGCGCAAAATGATTTTTATAGATATGTGCATCTCCTAGGGTATGGATAAACTCGGCAGCTTCCATATCACAAACCTGCGCCACCATCTTTGTTAACAATGCATACGACGCAATATTAAAAGGTACGCCCAAGAAAATATCGGCACTACGTTGGTACAGCTGGCAAGATAACTGAGGCTTTAAAATCCCTTTTTCAGGTTGTGCCGGAGCCACATAAAATTGGAAAAAGGCATGGCATGGAGGTAAGGCCATATTTTCAATCTCCGCCACATTCCAGGCCGAGACAATAATACGTCGGGAGTCTGGCGATTTTTTCAGTTGATCAATAACCTGTGCAATCTGATCGATATGTCGGCCATCCGGCGTAGGCCAGGAGCGCCACTGCGATCCATATACTGGTCCAAGATTTCCATTTTCATCGGCCCATTCGTCCCAGATACTTACCCCATTTTCTTTGAGGTACTGAATGTTAGTTTCACCTTTCAAAAACCAAATCAACTCGTGGATGATTGAGCGTAAATGCAGCTTTTTGGTGGTAACCATGGGGAAGCCTTCTTTAAGGTCGAAACGCATCTGATAGCCAAAAACACTACGTGTACCCGTTCCCGTTCGATCTGTCTTGTCTACACCATGGGTATAAACATGTGTTAATAAATCTAAGTATTGTTTCATGATGGGGTTATCCTCTAAAGCATTAAAATTGTATCAAAACTAAGGAAATAAATGCTGTTGGCAAAGGGGATATGTTTGTAAAATGTAAACATCAGGCTCTACGTTTTTAATAATCCTTTATGCTGCAACTTTTTTGTGTACTTTTGCAATTCGTTATGAATAAAAAAGTTGCTTTTTATACGCTGGGATGTAAACTGAATTTTTCGGAAACATCTTCTATAGGTCGTATTTTCAAGGATGCAGGATATGAAACAACGCCGTTTAATTCGCAGGCGGATGTTTACGTGATTAATACATGTTCGGTTACTGACCATGCAGATAAGAAGTGTCGCAAGGTCGTGAAGGAGGCTTTAAAGCATTCTCCAAATGCTTATATCACCATTGTAGGCTGTTATGCACAGCTAAAGCCAAAAGAAATCTCCGAAATACCGGGGGTAGATATGGTATTGGGGGCGGCAGAGAAGTTTAATATTATTGAACATATCAATGATTTAACCAAACAGGAGAAAGCAATTGTTCATAATGCACCCATTGATGAAACCAATCAGTTTGTGCCTGCCTTTTCCATTGGCGACCGTACCCGTACCTTTTTAAAAGTACAAGACGGCTGTGATTATTCCTGTACATTTTGTACTATCCCGTTGGCACGTGGTGCCAGCCGATCGGGGAAAATTGAAGATATTGTTCAGCAGGCGCATGATATTGCAGCCTCAGGTGTTAAGGAGATTGTCCTTACGGGTGTCAATATCGGTGATTTTGGTATCCGTGATGGGAAACGTCAAGATAAGTTTTTAGATTTGGTAAAAGCTCTAGACGAGGTCGAAGGTATCGACCGCATCCGCATTTCCTCTATTGAACCCAACCTTTTGGCCAATGAGGTAATCGAATTTGTTGCACAGTCTAAACGTTTTGTTCCGCATTTTCATATGCCACTGCAATCGGGCAATAACAAGGTATTGGCAAAAATGCGCCGTCGATATAAGCGTGAATTATATGCCGAGCGTGTAGCGAAAATTAAATCGTTAATGCCAAATTGTTGTATTGGTGTGGATGTCATTGTAGGATTCCCAGGTGAAACACGTGAGGATTTTATTGATACCTATAATTTCTTAAATGAAATGGACATCTCGTACCTGCATGTGTTTACCTATTCCGAGCGCGAAAACACCATAGCAGCGCAGATGGAAGGTGCAGTACCGGGGGCGCAACGTTCAGATCGTAGCAAGATGTTACATATTCTGTCGGAGAAAAAACGTCGTGCTTTCTATGAACAGAATCTGGGCGAAGAAGGCGAGGTGCTTTTTGAGTCGGATGTTAAAGATGGTTTTATGCATGGCTTTGCAAAAAACTACGTTAAGGTACGTACAGCATACGACCCATTATTGGTTAATGAAATTGTTCCGGTGCGATTTCTTTCTATATCGGAACAGGGTGATGTTGATATCGAAGAGTTGGCCGTATTTAGATAAATAAAATAAAACTAAATAAATTAAAAGAGGCTGTCTGTATACCTTTAAAGTATATATGGACAGCCTCTTTTACTTATTTTATGCTTTTCAACCAGCCTTCGGCCATTAAATTCGCTCCGGCAAGGCTTGTATGTACACCATCCGTTGTCCAGAAACTTCCAGGGGCTTTTTTTTCTGCAGCATCAAAGATGGCCTGATACGGCACAAGTACGGCATTGTATTCTTTCGCAATATCGCGGGCAATCTCCTGATAACGGGCAAATTCCGGAAACCATTTATCCGTTACATGTTTAACATTTTTAACGCCAAAAGGTTCGCAAATAATAAGCTTAAGCTCAGGCAAAGCGGCCAGCGTCTGGTCCATTAACCTGCGGTATTGTGCTTGATACAATTCTGCTGTACCCTGATATTCGCCATTCTTACGATGCCAATAGTCGTTTACGCCAATCATTATACTTAAGATTGTCGGTTTGATATCCAGGCAATCCGTCTGCCATCTTTCCGCTAATTGCGGAACTTTATTCCCACTTATCCCTCTGTTATAGATTTTAATCTGCTTATCTGCATATTTCTGCAGTACATAACTTCCAGCAATAAGGGCATAACCATTGCCCATAGCCTCCGTATCATTGGCATTCAGGTTGCTGCGATTACGACCGGCATCGGTAATGGAATCACCTTGGAATAAGATAATATCATTTGCTTGAATTTCGATTTTATTGTTGTGCGTAGCCATCGTTGTTTCCGCCTGTAAAAGATTACTGCCAGCAAGGGATGCACCCAGGGTTAAGGCAGACTGTTTCAGGAAAGTTCTTCTGTCGGACATGTTAAAATAGGTTTAACCCTAAAGGTATTTAAATTAACAGAATTTATCAATAGCCGTACGAATCGTTTCACAGGCAGAACGTATCTCCGCTTCCGATATGGTTAAAGGCGGAGCAACACGCAATGCGGTTTCACAATGTAGGTACCAGTCGATCATTACTCCCTGCTCGGCACAGTATTTACTGACCTGATATACCTGATCGAAACTTTCCAACTGTAGGCACATCATTAAGCCCAATCCTCTAATCTCCTTGATTTTTGGGTGCTGCAGCTCTTTTCGGAATAACGCCGCTTTTGCGGCCACGCCCTCAATTAATTGTTCCTCCAAAATTACTTGTAGCGACGCCAGTGCAGCTGCGCAGGAAACAGGGTGCCCCCCAAAGGTTGTAATATGGCCCAACATGGGGTTGTCTTTAATCACATCCATCACCTCCTTGGCCGCAACAAAGGCGCCCAATGGCATGCCACCACCAATACCTTTGGCTAGCATAAGAATATCAGGAACAATATCGAAATGCGCAAAAGCAAACATTTTCCCTGTTCTACCAAAACCCGTCTGTATCTCGTCGAATATCAATAAAGCCCCAACCTCCGTACAACGTTGGCGTAAGGCCTGCATGTATTCCTTGCTCGGCACACGAACCCCAGCTTCGCCTTGAATAGCTTCAATAACAACGGCGGCGGTTTTATCGGTAATGTGGGAAAGATCAGTAAGGCTATTGAAGGAAATAAAATCAATCTCCGGCAATAAGGGGGCATAAGCCTCCTGGTATGCCGGGTTTCCAATAAGACTCAAAGCTCCCTGTGTGCTGCCGTGGTATGCCTTTTTTGCCGCGATAATTTGCCTACGTCCCGTAAAGCGTTTTGCAATTTTCATGGATCCTTCTACCGCTTCAGCACCGGAATTTGTTAAGTAAACCGATTCAAAATTTTTGGGTAGCTGCGCCAGCAACTGCGTCGCAAACTGTACCTGTGGCGCCTGGATAAACTCACCATAAACGGTAACATGAAGGTACTTTTCCAATTGAGCCTGAATAGCTGCAATAACCTTAGGATGGCGGTGACCAATATTGCTAACATTAAATCCGGATACTAAATCCAAGTAAGCCTGCCCTTCGGGGCCATATAAATAACTACCTTCTGCTTTCTCAATCTCAACAAGTCGTGGTGAGTCGGAGGTTTGTGCCGTATTTTTTAGGAATAGTGCTCTGTTATTAATCATGCTCAAAATTAAAAAGTAATTATCATATTGAAGGGTATAGGGGGGAAGATTTATTTTAAATTACAAAAAAGGGATGCTCTCGGTTTTTATACCGCGCATCCCATTACCTTAGAAATTAGAATAAAAAAAAATTAGTATCGCGTAATGGCCGCAAAGCCATTAAATTTTTCAAGCTCACCCTGTGGTAGAAAAACAACATCTCCGCCAAAGGAG
Source organism: Sphingobacterium sp. Mn56C (assembly GCF_049319645.1). Lineage (NCBI taxonomy): Bacteria > Pseudomonadati > Bacteroidota > Sphingobacteriia > Sphingobacteriales > Sphingobacteriaceae > Sphingobacterium > Sphingobacterium sp. Mn56C. The sequence goes on along the minus strand of NZ_JBMOUC010000005.1, from coordinate 68,874 downwards.
AGGCTATTTTCAATAAGTTCATCGTAAATATCTTCAATGTAAGCCCCTTCAATATTTTCGGTTTGTTCGGTTGCATCAATCAATTCAATACCCTCAGGGGTAATATGCGCGGCCTGTACTAAACCCTCTTCAATAAACAAAGTATGTACGCGACCTTCCTGAATAGCATTGTTTATTTCATTTACATCTACTAAAAATTTATTGGCACTCACTGCCGTGCGCAAGGCCTCCTTACGGCTGTTGTTGTTGTGCTCCTGTATTTTTTCAATGATTTCCCAGGCGTCGCTTACAATGGCATGATCTTTTTCCGTTTGCCGGCTGCGGTTAAGAAACTCGCTCAGTATACTATCTTTTTGATCTGCAATTTTCAGATACTCGTGGTAATTTTCCTCTTCGGTACATAATAAAACCGGAAGGGGGTGGTCCTTGCGTACAAAATTTACAGCCTTATCTACGCGGTTGAAAAATTCAGCTGTTAAGTTGCGAACGCGTGTAGCGTTTGCAGCTTCAGCAGGACTGCTGCTACTAAGGTCGGTATTTTGTATTGGAAATGGAGCCCCTACCTCCTGTATTACCTTATCGTTTTGTGCTTCAATGAAGCGGGCTTCATCCCGTCCTAATACTAAAACGTAATAGTTGGCTTCGGCATGCATGGCACGCACTAAATCACGCGTCGCAAAACTGCTATCTACAATTGTTCTATTAACCACAGGAATACTCAAGCGTTGATAATCTGCCAGCTCCTCATTTACAAATAATAGTAAAGCCTCTTTATTCAGGCGATGGTCAATACTATCGGCAAGTGTATTCAACCGTTCCAACAAGTTAGCAACGGCAGCTTTGGATAAATCCGGTGCCAATTTACTTTCGACCTCTTTGATAAGATTTTTTAGTAAAATTGGGTCTTGATCACTATCGGGAAAGGTACGGTGGGTGTTCAAGATAATGGTAATGCAGTTATTTGTTTTTTTTGCGGCTAGTTCTTTTAGTTTGCTGTTCATGTACATTTTAGTTTTGGATGATACAAATGGTTTATAATCACTTAAGTAGCCTTTAAGTGCGCCTGTTCTATAGAAACAGTTAACGAGCAGAATAGTTTGATGTAAATGTAATTTGTTGCTTGCATGCGCTTTAGCAAAGCTAAAATTTGCTGCGGGTAACGTAGGAAGGGGGCTGGGTTTTATTGCTAAAAAAAAGGCTATTTCCACGATAGGAAATAGCCTTTGCAATGCGGTTATATAAAACCTTTTATTCTGCAATTAGCAAGAAATAGTTCTTTTTACCTTTTTGGGCTACAATATAGGTATCCTGAATAAGGCTGCTGCTGTTAACAACAAGATCTATATCGGTCACTTTTTCTTTGTTCAACGACACCCCGCCACCCTGCAACATCTTTTTCGCTTCGCCTTTGGACGAGAATACCTGAGACTGTACAGCTAAAAGATCGGCAATATGTATACCTTCTGCAAGGTCAGTTTTAGAAATTTTAAAATTAGGGACGCCATCAAAAACCTCCAATACTCCTTCGTGGTCCAATTGGTTTAAAAACGATAAGGAACCATTTCCAAAAAGGAACTCCGAAGTTTTTAATGCGGTTTCATAATCTTTTTCACTATGGGTACGGATAGTAATATCCTGCGCCAATGCTTTTTGAACAAGACGGAGATGTGGTGCTTGTTCATGCGCTTCTATAAGGGCCTCCAGTTCGGCTTGACTTTTTAAAGTGAAAATTTTGATCCATGTTTTAGCATCGTCATCTGTAGCATTCAACCAGAACTGGTAATATTTAAAAGGCGATGTTTTTTTAGGGTCCAACCAAACGGCACCCGACTCGGTTTTACCGAATTTCTGACCATCGGATTTTTTTATTAACTGCGTTGTAACTGCATAAGCTGTTCCCTGATCTTGACGACGAATCATTTCAGATCCGGTAACGATATTTCCCCACTGATCTGAACCTCCCATTTGTACTTTACAATTGTGATGTTTCCATAGGTAATAGAAATCATACCCTTGAATAAGCTGGTAAGTAAATTCTGTAAAGGATAATCCGTTATCACCTTCTAAGCGTTTCTTTACCGAATCTTTGGACATCATGTAGTTGACCGTAATCAACTTCCCTACATCACGGATAAAATCCAAAAAGCTGAAATCTTTAAACCAATCGTAATTGTTCACCATTTTCGCGTCGTTATCACCGTCGCCAAAGTTTAAGAACTTCGCCAATTGTTTTTTTAAGCTTTCCACATTATGCTGTAGTGTAGCCTCATCTAAAAGATTTCTTTCTGCCGATTTGAACGAAGGGTCTCCGATCATTCCTGTAGCACCACCAACAAGTGCTACAGGCTTATGGCCTGCATTTTGAAAATGAATCAGTGTCATGATCTGGGTCAGGTGACCAACATGTAAAGAATCGCCGGTAGGGTCAAAACCGATATATCCAGCGACTTTCTCTTTGTTTAGTAAGTCTTCAGTGCCGGGCATAATATCTTGAAGCATGCCTCTCCAACGTAGTTCTTCAACAAAATTCATAACGATATGATTAATATTTTAAATTAAGATTGCAAAGATAAGAGATTAAGCTGTATATTACGGTATTTAATATATAATACAGCGCTTTGAATTTTTTATCGCATTATTATTTTGAGAGGTATGCTGCCAACGCTGAGCAGGTGTTAGGCGGTCTCTTGCCTGATTTATTGAAGAATATCGATAAGGGATATGGTTTTCACCTTCATAAGTATGCGGATAAATTGGGTACCAGCCCAACAGCAGCGGCTATTACCGAAGGCTGGAACCGCCATGTTGCTGTAGATAAGATTTTTCATAACTGCGATTTCTTTTATAAACATACCCACGCCTTACGTAAGGACCTTGAAACGGTCGTCGCCGATTTACCCATACGCCCCACCTTTTTGGCGCATATCTCTTTGGAATTGCTATTGGACCATAAACTTATTGTCCACAATATGTTAAGTGTAGCACGGTTGTATGAACACCTAAACCATGTAAATAGAAATGCTTTAAGTAACTATTTGAAGAATTTTGAAACCATAGATCTGGAAGGTTTTTATTATTTTTATGATAGATTTTTAGAATCAAAATATATCTTTGAATATGCAAAACTGGAAAAAGTGTCGTACGCATTGTTTAATATCTGCAAAAGAATATGGAGTTTTGAGCCTTCAGAGGCACATTATGCTGCGTTAACTGCACGTTTACAGGCCTATCAACAGGAAAAACTAACGGATTATTTTGATGTTTTTAACTACATTAATCAACAGTTAGATTAAAAGCGTGAACCTAATTATTTAACCTTAAATAAATAAAAGTATGAAGAAACAACTTTTCAGGAAGAAAAGTGTAGATCAGATATTGTCTGATTCAGCCACCCATGGGTCTGGATTAGCTAAAGTTTTGGGTGTTCGCGATTTGGTATCCTTAGGAATTGCTGCTATTGTTGGCGCAGGAATTTTTAGTACCATAGGCTTAGCATCTTTTAACGGAGGCCCTGCAGTATCGCTACTCTTTTTATTTGTCGCCTTTGCTTGTGTGTTTACCGCATTGTCGTATGCGCAGTTTGCCAGTACCGTTCCCGTTTCAGGGTCGGCATATACTTATGCTTATGTAGCCTTTGGCGAGCTCTTTGCCTGGATAATCGGATGGGCACTGGTGCTTGAATATGCCGTATCAAATATGGTCGTCGCCATCTCCTGGTCGCAGTATTTCGTATCTATGTGTGCCGGCTTCGGTATTCTGATTCCGAAGTGGCTTACCATGGCGCCGAGTTATGCCCTAGAAGCGCAGGAGAAGATGCTATCTGTTGGAGTCGATAAACTGGAGGGAATTGATAAAATCGCCATCCAAGCCTATGAAACAGCACCCAGAATTGCCGGTGTTCCTATTATATTTGACTTGCCAGCAGGATTAATCACTGTATTGGTTACGGCATTGGTATATATCGGTATTAAAGAATCGCAACGTGCCAGCAATATTATGGTGCTCATAAAGATCGGAATTATCGTGGCTGTAATCGTGGGAGGGGCATTTTTTATAAAACCCGAAAACTGGACCCCTTTTGCACCAAACGGTGTGCGTGGCGTTATGAGTGGTATTGCTGCCGTATTTTTTGCATTTATAGGTTTCGATTCTATTTCCACAACGGCGGAGGAGTGTAAGAACCCACAGCGCGACTTGCCTCGTGCTATGATATACTGCTTGGTTATTTGTGCGGTTTTATATGTTTTAATAAGTTTGGTCTTAACCGGTATGGTAAATTATACCTCTCTAAATGTTAAAGACCCATTGGCCTATGTCTTTGAATATGTAGGATTCGATTATATGGCAGGTATTGTCTCGGTTACCTCGGTTATCGCCATTACGAGTGCTTTACTGGTTTACCAGTTGGCGCAGCCTAGAATTTGGATGACCATGAGCCGGGATGGCTTGTTGTGGAAACGTTTTTCTACGATACATCCGAAATATAAAACACCATCTTTCGCTACTATTGTAACCGGTATAGTTGTTGCTGTTCCGGCCTTGTTTTTTAAGATGGACTTCTTCGTAGACCTTACTTCGGTGGGTACATTCTTTGCTTTTATATTGGTGTGTGGCGGGGTGTTGTATATGGATAAAACCGGGATATCGGCACGGTCAAAATTTAGGGTGCCTTATATCAATGGTAAATACCTTGTTGGTTTAGGTTTTATCGTTGCATTGGTCCTGGTATTTCTATACGGTCGGGATAGTCTTAACGAGTGGAAAACCTTAGGTACCAAAGATGTGCTCCTGCATAAATCATTGATTGTCGTTTTTTGGGGTACATGGGCCGTAATGAGTGTACTTACTTTTAAGCATAACTTCTCCCTCTTACCGGTTATCGGGATATTGATAAATTTGTATCTGATGAGCCAATTGGGCGCCAGTAACTGGATTATATTTGTGTTATGGCTGCTTGTCGGTTTGGCGATTTATTTTATCTATGGCTATAAGCATTCTAAGTTAAGAACACAGGATTAGGAGGCCTTCTTCAATACCTATACATTATTTCAAAAAAAGTTTCCAAGGACCATGGTCCTTGGAAACTTTTTAGTAAACCAGGTATGTATGTGCTGGTTGTTGTACTATTTAACTCGCCTTAACTGAAGATTTCCTGTATTGGGGATATTGAGTGGCACACGTTCCAATGTTACAAAACTGCTGTCCAGACCGAATCCTTTCTCCTCACTTAAGCTGAAGTTTTTCAATATTTTATACAATTCCATTACAATACGTTCCGGCCAGTTAAGCTCGGAAGTTTTGGTGAATACTTTCTCTAATACCACGAAATTGAAATCGCCGGGGATATGATATTTCTTCAATGTTTTATATTGACTTGTAATATCGATTTCGCCTTTAGAGACCATATCCTCAATTACCTTACGGAGCAGCAAACTAATCTTTTGCTCCTCGCGGAAGCCCAGCTTAAAGTCTATTCGGATAAGCTTGCCGGGGATAAGTTGGTTAACGGTATAATCGCGAGCATGTGGCGTATCCATAACATCTACGTGTACAATCCAGTACACATCTGCACGTTTGGGCTTTTTGTTTAGTATGGAATAGATAACCTTCGTTTCAATTTCTTCTTTGTTATTTGCGCTGGTTAGGTATACCAGTTGTGAGGCGAATGTGGGTACTGTTTCGTCTTCACTGAGTTCCGAAATAATAGGGTAATACTTTTTAATATCGTCGAATTTAACGTGCCTATTTTTAATTTTTCGTGCGGTATACCAAGCATACATTACAATAAATATGGTTAATGCCAATAATAGGGTTAACCAGCCACCATGGCCAATCTTAACGCCATTGCCGACAAGGAAGGTTATTTCTACCGTGAAATAGATTAGGGCAAATAAAACTATCCATAATTTATGGATGCGTTTACGCAACATAAAGTAGATAACGAGTATCGTGGTGGATAGGAATGTTAAATTGATCGCCAACCCATAAGCGGCTTCCATGTTACTCGACTTCCGGAACACAAAAATAATTAGCATACAACCGATAAATAAGATCAGGTTGATGGATGGAACATACAGCTGTCCCTTCTGGTCGCTGGGGTAACGAATCGTAACCTTAGGCCAGATATTCAAACGCACAGCCTCGGATATCAGGGTGTAGGAGCCGGAAATCATGGCCTGACTGGCAATAATGGCGGCAACAGTAGCGATAATAATTCCATAGAATAAAAACCAATCGGGCATAATAGCATAAAAAGGATTGTTTTCTCCCAAAACATTGCCTTGGTGGGTAATAAGCCAGGCTCCTTGACCAAAGTAGTTTAATATTAAGCACAGTTTTACAAAAATCCAGCTGACACGGATATTCGATTTACCACAGTGCCCCATGTCGGAATAGAGTGCTTCAGCTCCGGTGGTACATAAAAAGATGGCCCCAATAATAAACAAAGCATTTGGGTAATGCACAATGGTATGTATCGCGTAGTAAGGGTTTAGGGCTTTGATAACTTCTGGTGCCTTGTCGATATATGCAAAGCCCAGAATACCAATGGTGCTAAACCATACTAACATTAAAGGGCCAAAAACTCGCCCTACAATGGATGTGCCGAAGCGTTGAATAACAAACAGTAGGGAAATAATAAGAACCACCACAGGAACGGTTGGAAACGCTGGATTGTGGATTGCTAATCCTTCCACGGCCGAAGATATGGTGATTGCTGGTGTTATCATGCCATCTGCAAGAAGGGTAGAGGCTCCAACTATGGCCGGAATTATAAGCCATTTTGCTCTACGTCGAACTAAAGAGTATAGCGATAGAATCCCGCCTTCGCCTTTGTTGTCGGCATTTAGTGTGATTAATACATATTTAATCGTCGTCTGTAGGGTTAAGGTCCAAAAAACACAGGATATGGCGCCAATTACTAAGTCGGGAGTGACCGTGCCTTGATTAAAAATAGCCTTAAAAACGTATAAGGGTGATGTTCCGATATCTCCGAAGATAATTCCTAAGGAGATTAATAAACCGCCAGCACTCAGGCGATTTAAGCTATTGTTATGGACAGTTGCCATAGTATTTTATGAGATGTTTTTATTAAATTATGGTGCCAATATAGGGCAAAATATTTATGTAACGAATTTTCCTGTTAAAAATTGTTAAAAGCTGTTACTATTTATTTAATATCCGACTGTTGTGGATAAAATAAATTAAATTTGTATTGTATTTATTAACATGGTTGATTAGCTTTGAGATACCAAAATTATTAAATCTTTATTCGTAAAAATCTGAAATGCAAAACGTAATCCTTAAAAGTACACGATATATCCTTTCTAGCATGCTGATGCTGGGACTTGTACTTTCTGCCGTTGCAGGAGGAAAAGTTTCTGCTACGCCACATTTTACGACAGCTATTGCTGATGCAAAAGCCGAGGATGTGGAGAAGATTATTAATAATGTGAAGGCGATGTATAATCCGGTAGCCTCACAAATTACGGTTTCATTTAAATTGTCTAAACAAAGCCCTGTATCGATTAAATTGATGGATGCGCTAGGCAATGAGGTATTGAACCTCAGCAATTCTACCATCGATGCTGGTGTGCAGAATTTATCTTTTGATACCGACGGAAAAGTTTCACCGGGTTTTTATTTTGTTCGCGTTTCATCGGGGTCAGAGACTGTTGTGAAAAGAGTTTCTATCCGATAAGGATTTTTTGTTTCTCCCGGCCACCGGTCCCCGGTCCCCGGCCTTGGATCTCTAAATACTCCAGAACCACTGCACTATAGAGACATCAGCCCGCGTTCCTGTCTCCGTTCCGGTAGCTGTAGCACTATTACCTGTTTACAGGGGTTCCACTTTCATTTCTTAGCTTGTTACCTCTTCAGTTTGCGTGTACGAAGTTTCATTTGTTGCTTCCTGTAATCGATAAGGGCAGCATATTGCATTAAGATATCGCCACCCAGAACGCCGACTACAGGTTCTAAATCCATCTGCTGGTAGGCATAGTTTATAGAAGAAAGATCCAGTACCGCAACGCTAAGTTTTTTGCAGCTCCAGCTGTGTATTTGGAAATTGATAAGTTCAAACATAAAACTTTCCATACTATTGGTACCCAGTCCGGTAGATAGAATATTCGTATTTACAAAACTATCTTCAGGAATTCCCGAAGATAGTAAGGTTTGTTTGTCGAGTACAGTCTTTGAAGCGCCGGTATCGACTACCATTTTAAAGGGCTTACCTAAGATTATAACGTCGACAAGAATATGGTATCCATGCCCTTCCAATGCCAAGGGTTCTAAGGGGATAATGTGCATATAAAAAAATAGTTAAAAACGATTGTCTTCCTGGAGCACAGCATTCATAGCCCGCACCGCCTTGGCGCTTTCCCGGAATAATTGTGCCTCCTCTTCAGTTAACTCCAAAGGTACAATTTTATCCCACCCATTTTTATTTATTACTACAGGAACACCTATATGAATATCCTCTTCACCAAATTCACCTTCCAGGTATACCGAAGCTGTAAACACCTTATTCTGGTTTAGTACTATGCTTTTTACCATCGCTGCCGCCGCCGCTCCTGGCGCATACCATGCGGATGTACCAATCAATGCCGTTAGGGTAGCTCCTCCTACCATGGTTTTCTTTACGATATCTTCCTGCTCTGCAGCAGAAAGAAAGTTGCCTACCGGAATACTATTCCATGTTGCTTTTCCAATAAGGGGAATCATAGTGGTATCGCCATGCCCGCCGATGACAATAGCATGGAGATCGGCAGCCGAAGCATTTAAAGCCGTTGCAAGCTGATATTTAAAGCGCGCCGAATCTAAGGCGCCCCCCATGCCTATGATACGGTTTTTTGGCAGGCCACTGGCTTTAAAGGCTAGGTAGGTCATGGTGTCCATTGGGTTGGATACCACCAGGATAATAATATCCGGGGAATGTTGTATAAGGTTTTCAACGACATTTTTTACAATGGCAGCGTTAGTACCTATTAATTCTTCACGTGTCATTCCCGGCTTGCGGGGTATGCCTGAGGTAATAACAGCTACCGTAGACCCAGCCGTTTCCACATAATTGTTGGTTACGCCCTTAACCTTGGTGTCGAAACCAAGTAATGCTGCGGTCTGCTGTATATCCTGGGCTTTCCCTTCAGCAACGCCCTCCTTAATATCCAGCAAAACAATTTCGTCCACAAAATTGGCTCTAGCCATATTGTCTGCTGTTGTTGCCCCTACTGCACCGGCTCCGATAACTGATATTTTCATAGCATTTTTTTTAATTGGTGAATAAGCTAAATTTAACCAATTTAAAGTACATCCTAAAGAAAAAATCGGCTTTTTACTGGGCGTTATAATTTCAGCATTAGGCGGCAAGGGGCGACGTATTAAAACAACAAAGCCGTCGTAGACGGCTTTGTATGTATTAGAAGGGATAGCCAATGGCTAAGTTAAATACGAGGTTATCTTTGCGCCAGGTGGAGCTACCGAAATCAATTTTGTTAAATACCCAACGTTCTGATTTTGGATAATAAGGAATCCGAAAAGGAATCGCAAAATCGGTACGAATTATCAGGAACGTAAAATCAAAACGTAGACCTGCACCACCCCCCACAGCAAGTTCTGAAAGGAAGTTTTTATTTATTTGCCCGCCCGCTTTGCTAGGGTCGTTATTTTGTGTCCATATATTTCCTGCGTCAATAAAAGCTGCCCAGTTTAGGAAGCCTGCAATTTTGGCTCTATACTCTGTATTCAGTTCCAGCTTATAGTCGCCAGTTTGGTCGGCGAAGTAGTTGTTTTTACCCAAATTTTGGGGTTGCGATGTCCCCGGACCTACCGAACGTACGCGAAAGGCCCTTAACCCGTTTGGACCTCCGCTATAGTACTGTTTTAAGTAAGGCAAGGCATAGGAGTTGCCATAGGAGTAACTGGCACCGACCATAATCCGGGAGGCTAATTGCGAATTGTCTGACAGCCTAAGGTAATGCCTGAAATCGCCTTCGGCTTTAATAAACTGGCTATATACAGTACCAAATAGTGTTTTTACCTCATCCTTTTTATACGAAGCCCCCTGAATTAATCCCAGCACATTTCCCGAAAGGTTTACCCCACCTTTAAAATAAAAAGTATTGGTGCGGTACTGTTCCATCGTATTGGTATACGTATACGTATAATTTGGACCGAAGGAGAACTGCGGATCGACAATACGTTTTAATGTAGGCACAGTATCCATCTGAGCTTTGTAGCTGTCGGAAATATTTCTAGGCTGAACATAGATAATCTCGGCTACCGTAAGATCATGCTGCTTCTGTTCATTCTCTTTCCACGTGTACCCATAGTTTAAGGTTGATGAGTTTAACACATAAGCCGTTCTACGATTCAAAAACTCGTACCCCAGACGTAAGTAGGTTTTAGGAATAAACCGCTTTGATGGTGTCCATTTATACGGCGATAATAGGCGGGGCCAATTAAAAGAAAGCTCCGTACCATAGCGGTAATAGGCTGAGTTTAAGTTTACATTACCTCCCGTTTGGGTTTCATAGCCTCCAAAAACATTGATACTCACTGTTTCAGCACCCTTAAATGCATTCCGTAACGTCCAGGTAACATTGGCTTCCGAGCCATTGTAAATCGTCGCCGTTTTACCTAATATTTCGAAACGCAATGACTTCTTGGGCAATGGTGTTAGGTAGTAATACACATCCAAAGTGTTAGGATCGTTCGGATTGGGCTCGAAGTTATTTTTTACAAACTTAAAGGTATTTAAATTCACCAAATGGTTGATGGTCTGATTATGGTCGTAACGGTTATACAGCTGTCCTCTTTTAAAGAAAATATGGTTTGCCAATACTCTTTTTCTAAAGGTATTCTGTGGATCAATAAAATAGTACTGATCCTGATATAAATCCAAATCTTGGTTTCTTCTGCGGGTCGTATATCCATTTGCGGATAGCACATAATTCGGGTAGATATAGATATCACCAATCTTCTGTGGCTCTTTAGCTTGCGCTGTCGTTTCCGGTTTGATGGTCATATACATATTCACTTTATGATTGCCGATGGTGCTATCAACCTCTAGTAATAAGTTGTCAGGATTAAAGTAATAATACCCTTTATTCTTAAGCTCATTATCAATACGCTCTCTTTCGTTGATAATGACATCTAAATTATAATTTGACCCCACCTTTAACAGCGATTTATCCCTATGCTCCAAAATATCCTTGCCGATATGGGAGAGGGAGTCTATGCTATAGTTGATGGCGTTTATGCGATAAATTTTACGCGGTACCGGATAGTAGGTTACACTTCCGAATTTCCCATCTATGCTGGTATCCGAAGTAACGGTTGTATTAAAGAAACCCAAGTTTTCCAACCTATTGCGGAGCAGGTTCTCATTATACTCGCGATTTACTGTGCTTAACAATACCGGTGCTTCCCCGCGTTTCTTGATAAAACGACGTACAAAATTTCGAGACGTATCGTAACCACCACCGAAATTCCACATCATAAGCTTCCAACGTACCCCCAATAACTTTTTGTTCGGTTTAGGAATTAATAAAGCCTCCAGGTTATCCTCATATGATTTCTTTCTATCTTTATTAATTGCAGAGTCCAAAATTAACTCTACTTTGCCTTCAGTATATATTTTTTCCCCTTCGGGCAAATATTTAGTTGTGCTACATGCACTAACAAGCAATACTATACTACTTACGATTACAAAGGCTATAGCACTATTTTTCATATTGTCTCCTTTCATCTTCCTCATTTCTTACGGCCGAGAACGCCACCACCTTATTTTGTTTGTTAGAGGTAGTATCCTTATGTGTCGAATCTGGCTTCGAATTATTCAGCTGCTCCTGTTTCTCTCTTTCCTGAGCCCTTTTGCGGTACGCAGGGTTATGAATCATTAAACTATCGCGAATTACACGCCTTACACTATCACGGTAAGTCGAGTCGACATCCATTCTTTCCACATCAAAACGCTTTCTAAAGTTGCTATTGTCTGGGTTATAGTATTGCGATAAAGCCTTAGAGCTCATAAACAACTCCTTAAATTTATTGTAGCTCATGTTTACAATAAAACCTATACCCGTTTCTACAAACTGCCCCTGTAAGGTTGCCTGGTATTGGTTTTTGCGGTATACCCTTGCAAAGTAACGCCCATCTTTAGACAGCTGATAATCCAACGATATATCACCAGCTATATTACTCGGGTTTTCCCCTGGTCGCGTATTGCCTTCCACCTCAAAGTTAGAGCCGATAGTTATTTTTAACCTATCGTCGAACAACATTTTGGAGATGCCCACATTCAAGTCCGTACGGTTTTGTCCGGATCCTGTGAGGTAATCTTGTTCCGATTGTAAGTTAAAATCCAGTTCTACACCCTTAATTAAGTCAGAAGCTAGGTTGTTTAGCTGGCTGGTTAAGAAAGAGCTTACCGAACTCCGTGCGATACCTTCGACACCGCCACCACCAGAAAGACTCTCAAAAGGATTAGCCGACATAAACCTACCCATAATAATCAAGGAGAATACCTGCTTATTTAACTCCGCAGGGTCATTGCGCAAGGCATCCAGAGCAATATTAACCTTAGAAACCACATCCTGTGAGGCGATAGCCTTATCTTCATCCAGTTCAATATCAAAGGCCAAGTCTGGTTTAAACAACTCGCCAGCTAAATTAAGTTTAACATTAAACGGAATACGTTGCTTGTATAAGTTCTGGCTTTCCGAACCAATCTGGTTGCTAATAAGTTCCAACGTCGGGAATTTTCCTTTGTACAATGCAGTAATATTCAAACGAGCATCCAAAGGATCCCCATTAAAGACAATAGTACTACCTTTCTGGAAGTCAAATTCTTTTTTTATAGGTCCAAAGCTGAAGGAGTAATTTCCTTTTTCCACCGTGAATGTTCCAGACATGGTAATCTTTTCGCTGGCATCGATGGCAGCATTGATTTCCGCAACCCCCTGAATATTTAAGGCATCTTGCGTTCCTTCATCGATTATAACCCTAAACTTCGCATCTCTACTCGTCGTAAGGTTCAAAGTCAGGTCAATTCCTTTTAAATGCGTTACCGTCGTCATAGAGTCCAGCTTCGCAAAAACGTTGCTCGCAACGGTATCACTTTTGTTAACAAACTTTACCACACCATCACGCTGTGCAACACCTGGATTTTCGTTGGGCACGATAAATGAAAAATCCGTATTCTCATTCGCCGATATATTACCATCAATTTCAGGCTTATCCAAATTTCCGCGGATACGTATACTAGAGGTAACATACAGTTTACCATAAAATAGATCATTGTTTTCACGCGTTGAATTGACAACGGCAAAATTGTCTGTCGTCAGATTCAAGTTAAAATCAAAATCACTATACGTTTTTGTTAGTATAGAACCGTTTAATGTAGCCGAATTATTTTTGGCATCCTTAAGTAGAAACTGGCGGAACGAAAGACCTTGATCATTAAAATATATCTTCTGGTTGTCCATTAAGAAGTCAGCATTTAACATAGCCACATTCAATCGCGCTTTTGTAAAGGTAAGATCGCCATTGATTTTAGGGGCATTTAAGGTTCCCGACAGGTTTAATACACCACTTAAATCACCCGTGCTATTCTGCAGCTGTCCGAAGCTAAAGGCTTCGATAGTTTTTATTTTCAGCGGCTTAAGGTTTAAGGAAGCCGTAAACGTAGCCTCCGTATTAGGTACTGCAATGTATTCACCCAATAGCTGCACATCGTTACCATTTTCCGTAATCCGTATATCTGCAGCATAAGTATTTTCTTTTTCATTGTTTACCTTAATCAACACATCACCAACAGTATCCTTACCGAAGAAAAATTGCTTAATGGCTATATCCGAAACAAATACAGGGGAGCTTTCAAATCTTGAAACAGTGGCCTTACCGTTGATACCACCACCAATGTTAAGCATCTCCGATTCCAACATTTTGGAAAATGTTTCAATCCGGAAGTTCGTAAAATCAAGATCTATAGGAGCGTTTAAGGTGCTGTCTTGCGAGTTTATACGCAGCTGCTGCCCCTTATTGCTCAACACGAAATTATGCGCTCTGACACCGTCTTTACCAAAGCTAAGCTGGTTGTCGGAAGCAATATTCCACTTGTCGTAGTTCAACATTAACCCATCCTCAAAAAGGCGGAGCATATAATTGCTTTCTTTTACCGACATTTGCGCCCCCAGGTGATACCGATCTTTGAGCTGCTTATCTTTAATCCACAGTCCAAAATCAAGGTTATTTTCAATAACTTTCCCACTGAAAGTGGTATTGTTCAGCTCTATATTATTTATTTTAATTTTATCAATAAGGGCAGAATAATACATGGTACTATCAACCGTAATAACCTCCATGCCCAGTTCTTTCACCTCAATACCATCATACAATAGCGACGGGGCCATCAGTTTGGCCATAATACTTTTTTCCTTGCTATCGAAGGTACCATCTAGGGAAATATCACTCATCTTCTCCAATTGCGGAAGGAAATCACGGATGAAACGCGAGTTGGTTAATGCTGCAGAAAATTCGAAACGCTGATCTTCATATGCTGTAGCTTGGGGAGGTTCATTTTTAGGGTTATAATATACACGTGCAATATCCTGTATGGCGGCACCCAATTCGGTAAGTTTATATTTACCCACCATATGAGCCTTCAGCAGTTCAGAGTTTAGGACCAGCAAATTACGGGCACTGTCTGATCTTGCAAGCAAGGTTATGGTATCCAATGTAAAGCGAGCATCATTGTACGCAATAGACGACTGGCTTATTTTTAGGGAACCATTAAGGTAGTTCATATCAGCAGTTTCAAAATCGGCAACAATACGACCATGGTAACGTAGATTCTGATCCATAAGCTTGAGATGCTGCAGATTTACCGAATCGATCAACATATCCATTTTTACCTTAGGATACTTATTATGCATATTGGCTGCCATATCCATATTAAAACGGATATTAGGGTCTGTACTTTTAATATTACCCGCAATATCACCATCTGCTGCGGTAAAATCCAGGTTAATGTTATGGTACGAATAGCCCATAGCATCTAAGCGGTTTAGTACCCCCTTCACATCGGCCTGCATATTTTTAGGGTTTAACCCTTTTCCTTTAACCTGTGCCTCAGCAGATATCAGGCCAAGTACAGAATCCTGGTGCAATAGATTGCCGAGGTTAAAATTATCTAAGGAAACGAAAGCATCGTAGGTGGTATCTCTGGCCGCCATATTAAGAAAACCATTGACTGTAGCGTTACCTTTTTCGGTATTTAGCCTAAGGTCTGCATTAAAACCAGTCATTCCACCTTTAAAAGTTCCAGCCAAAGAAATGGCGTTCGGAAACTGTATAGGCATATCCTTAGGCAGCATAGTAGGAGCTATCAAGCGGTCTAAATCACGCTTCCCCGTCGTCAATTTCTTTAAATCTAGGTCAATAAACATCTTATCGGGGTCAGGAAGCCCCTTAATATGCGCACGCGCGATTATATGCGTATTATTCAGCGTTTTAAACTCAATGTTTGGAATGCTAAGATTATTGACTTTTCCAACCACGCGGCCGTTGATATAAAACTTTTTGCTGAGTAAGGGTTTCATTACCTCCATCTGCTCCAGATCCGGTGCAAAGAAGCGTATATCCGACATATCAATCACACTTTTATTGATCTTAGCATCAATCTGCATAAGGCCAAGATCTTTATTCAAAGCATCCAGCGATGGGTAAGACAGTTGGATATAATCGCGAATAATAGTTTTAGGGGTTTCAGCTAATAAGTTTTTTAGGACAGCACCTGTATTATTGTATACAAAATCTGCTTTCAACTGTTTAATCTGGAAACCAGAATGGTCCTTTGCCGTCAGGTTTTTCAATGACCCAGAGATCGAATCCGAGGCGTAATAAAGGTCGTCCAAGGCACCTGCTAAATCCGAAATATCGATGTTGAAATAATCAAAACCCTTCATGCGAGGTTGATTGTTGTCCTTAAAAGCAACATGAGTTTTATTGATGCTTAATTTATCCGTAGAAACCACCCAATTAACAGGAGTAGTGTCAGCTTGAGATTTAGGTTTCGGCGTTGTTTTTCCGAGCGTTACGTACGCGTCCGTACCCTCCAGCATAACCGCCTTCAGTTTAACCACCTCCTTATTTAAATCGATCTGGTCGACATTCGCCGATAGATTTTTGATATCAAATTTAGTGTCTATAGCACTTTCGGAGTTTTGATACTTCACATAAATATCCTTCAGCAATAAAGTCTCTGTTGCCAAGTTCGGGAGGAGCGAAGCTGTGGCCTCCTTATTAACCGGCACGCCAAAATTTTCAGGCTTTGGTGCTGTCAAAGAATCTGCTAAGGCCCATTGTTTTACATACGCCGTAAGGCCTTCAATATTAATTTTGGGCAAGTTAAAAGACATGTTGCTATTTAAGTCAAACGTCTTTATACGCGTATCAAAATGTTTTAACCAAACATCTGCCGAAGTACCAATCATATCGTCGTGATACGCAAAACGTATACGATCTAATTTAACCTTGTCCAGGTTGATCACCAAAGCCGAGGTGGTATCCTGCGGTTTAGGATCTTTTTCTTGTTCTGAGGCAAAGGCTTTAACAATATAATCAAAGTTAAATTCTCCATTTGGTGCGGTACGTTTTATCTTAGCCGTGATACCTTCAAGTTCAATTTCTTGTACCTGTACCGTATTTTTTAGCAATTTAAACATATCAATATCTACCGCAAGTTTTTCACCCGCAATTAGGGTGTCTCTCGATTGATCTTCAAAATATACATTTTCCAAGACCAGTTTTTTGGGGAAGGTAATATGTACATATCCGATATTAACAGGAGTACCAATTTTATTTTCAAGGTAATGGGTAACCTTACCAACAACAAAGTTTTGAACCGATGGTAAACGAATTAAAAATATGAGTAAAAGTAATAGGGCTATTACTGAACCTACTACCCATAAGAATATGCGAATAAATACGCGTGCAAATCTATTCAAACCTAAAATTTATAATGTATGATTCCTAAAATAGAAACGTAAAAATAATGTAAATGTTTGCTATTATTTAAATTTTGTTACTTGAATTTCAATAAAAATGTAGTTTAACATTTATAAAAAAGTAGGAATAGGGTAAAATAAAGGTTAGATTATCTACCAAGTTAAACATTAGCCATCTTTTTCCTATAGAAATATTTCGAAATGACTTCCACATACTGTGTTTTGAATGTCGGCATAGTAGAGGTAAGTTACGCAGCGAATACTGAAATAAAAGTTGAAAAAAGCAATGCCCCCAAAAAGTTAAACACCTTCTGGGGGCATTGGCAACACATCTTAACCGTTAACCTTTTCTTGCTAATTCGATTTTTGTTTCCATTTCATTGACAATTTTTTCCACATCTGCCGATCCACCAGAAGCTTCGAAGCGAATAAAGCCCTCTTTGTCGATAACCACCTTATGTGGAATACCCTTCACCCCATATGCCGTAGTAATAGCCTTACTGCGGTCTTTCATTTCATCAAATAAAACGTGGAAGGTATAATTATTTTCGGTAATAAAGTTTTCCACCAGTTCCTTATAATTCTCCTCACGCTGCCAAGTGTCTATAAACAAGAAAGCGACCTCCTTATCCTCCTGATACTTGTTTACGGCAGCCTGCATCCCCGGAAACGAAATCTTACAGGGCCCACACCAGGTAGCCCAGAAGTCTATAACCACGACCTTACCCTTATAATCTGCCAAAGACACCGTTTTGCCATCACGATCTAAAAGAGCAAATTGAGGAGCTTCTTTTTTGATCATTTCACCCTTGTATTTAACGATTAATGCCTCCTTGGCCTGTTTATTGAAGCTGACAAGATAATCGTTGAAGTCCGCTTTATTATGGTTTAGTTTGGAATAGAGTTCGGTCATTTCCTGCAGCATACCCTCGTTTTTACCATTCTTGAGCATAAACTTCTCCAGCAACAAAAAAGCGTTAAGCTCTTTTCCTTGTTTTGCTATCGCTTTTGCCAGGTAAAGATTCAGGACAGGATTGTAGGTTGTATTCGGAGCCTTCGCAAATAAACCCTCTACTACCATAACCGCATTGTCAGGCTGCTCATCAGCAAGTAAAGCCTGGGCATAAAGTCCCGCTATTCCACTAAAATACTGCGCATCTAAACTTTTATTTTCTGCCTCATTGGTAGCGGTAAAAGCCTTTTCAGTTTTCGCATAAGCCATGGCTAACAGGGGTAACACCTGCTTACTTTGATTTATTTTAGAAAGCTCATTACCTAAGGTATAAGCATTAGCAATAGCGTTTGTAGATCCCTTAATATCCTCCACTAAAGCATTGGCTTTGCTGTTATTATTTTCTTTAAAATATAAAACGGCAAGTTTTACTTTACCTTGATCAATAATTGCTTGCTCTTTGGCTGTATAAGTTGAAGCGGAGAATTTTTTCAGCCAGGCATTATAGGCCAGTTCTGCAGCAGAAGCCGATTGATCTGTTTTTTCGAAGATAGCATTAAAAGCCTGCTGCCGTGCTGCGATGCCTTTAGGAAAACGCTTTGTAATCGATGCTTGGATTGCGTTAACCTTATCTTCCTTGCCAAGGTATTGGTACAGCCTGCCCGCCAGGCTAACAAAATCCTCATTTTTACTGGCCGCTAAAGCATTCGCTTCTATCTCCAGCTGTTTTTTAGACTCCTCGTCCCCCTTTGCAGCTAAGGCATTAATTTCTTTACCGATTTCCTCCAGAGAGATATTTTTTTTCTTTGCTAACTGTGCATTTGCTGTTTGTAGTGTTAATCCTGCAGCAAACAGATATAGCAGGGCTGTATTTTTTTTCATGAGGTTAAATTAGAATAGTGCAAGTATAACAGCTTTTTTCGTTTTGAAACTACATTTCACCTTATTTAACAAGGCCAAATTTATAAATGGTCGTACTCTCAAAAACAGCTCCTGGTTTTAAAACGACACTCGGAAAGTTGGAGCGGTTGGGGCTATCCGGAAAATGCTGTGTTTCTAAGCAGAATGCAGACTGTGAAAGATAGCGGTTGCCCGATTTCCCTGTATCCTTGCCGGAAAGGAAATTTCCGGTATAAAACTGAATACCAGGTTCTGTCGTGAAAACATCAAGCTTTATGCCTGAAACCTCCGAGTATACGGTGGCGGCAACTTGCGTTAGGGGTTGTTTATTAACAAAAGTATGGTCATAACCATGCCCACGTTGTATTTGCTCGTCTTCAGGATTTAGTGCCTCTACAATTTTCCTGGCCAGTCTAAAGTCGAATGCTGTCTCGTCAACAGGCGACTCAAACCCGAAAGGAATAGCATGTTCGTCTATAGGCAAATACGTTTCGGCCGGTATTTCAACCATATGACTTAAAATATCGCCGTCGCCTTCCCCGTTAAGATTAAAGTAAGTATGGTTAGTTAAGTTCACCACAGTTGTTTTATCTGTTGTCGCCCTGTAATGGATAATTATTTCATTATCATTGCTCAATTCATAACTTACATGCACATTTAACGTTCCCGGAAAGCCCTCCTCCCCATCGGGAGAGGTATAATAAAAGTCAACTTTTTTTTGCATGCTCACCTGGCGGTCCCAAACTTTATTGTGAAAGCCCTGGGGGCCACCGTGCAAACTGTTCGGGCCATTGTTCTGCTGTAAGGTATAAGTCTTGCCCTCGAGTTCAAAGCGGCCATTAGCAATCCGATTGGCATAGCGCCCAACACTGGCACCGTGATACTTTTCATCGGCGGCGAAATAGTCGTGGATACTTTTAAACCCCAATGCCACATCGATTAAATTTCCATTTTTATCAGGTACAAGAATACTCACAATACGTGCACCAAAGTCTGTAAAGGCAACTTCCATACCGGTTCTATTCTTCAGTGTAAATAGATGGGTGTTTTTCGCGTTTACTTGTCCTTCAAAGTCAATATGTTTCGGAAGCGTATAGATTGTCATAATAGTCAGGATTTAATACTTAAAAATACAAATAAAAAAAGGGATACAAAAGTTATAGGTCGTATTTTTTAATGCTAAATTTATAATGTCGAATTTTTCTAAGGGCAGGTAGGCAGGCTAAGGGCCGATCTTTATGGCGCGGCACCGACTGTTCTATTCGAGAAAATGTATATTTGTGTTTGAAAACCCAAAAATTTAATGAACTGGAAACAACTGTTATCTGCAAAAAGGTGGGGATATGAACTCCGTGAAATCAACGAACAATTTGATGCGCGATCTGAATTCCAACGCGATTACGATCGGTTGATATTTTCGTCACCATTCCGACGTTTACAGAATAAAACACAAGTATTTCCTTTGCCGGGAGCGGTTTTTGTTCATAATAGGCTTACCCATAGCCTAGAGGTCGCGTCGGTGGGGCGGTCTTTAGGTCGTTTATTTTACAACCGCATAAAAAAGGTTAACCCGGATATCGACCACGAGGTGCCCTTTTTGCAAGAGGTTGGGAATATAATTTCGGCAGCATGCCTGTCGCATGATTTGGGAAACCCTGCTTTTGGGCATTCCGGTGAAGCTGCGATATCTTCTTTTTTTACCGAAGGGAAAGGGCAGAAGTACCAAGATAGGATGAGCAGAGAGCAATGGGAAGATTTAACACATTTTGAAGGTAATGCCAACGCTTTACGTATTCTTACGCACCCTTTTCGGGGTAAAGACCCTAAAGGTTTTGCCTTAACCTATACCAGTTTGGCTGCGATTGTGAAATACCCCTGTGCCGCTATTGATGGCCATGTTACCGGTATACATCACCGTAAGAAGTATGGTTTTTTTGAAACGGAAAGGCAGACTTTTGAGAAGATAGCGCAGGAATTGGGGTTAAAAAAAGACCCTGGTAATGCCAATGGCTATGTGCGGCACCCTCTAGTATATTTGGTGGAGGCTGCAGACGATATATGTTATAATATCATCGATTTGGAGGATGCCCATCACCTGAAAATCCTAAGTTACGAGGAGATTGAGCAACTGCTACTTCCTTTATGTGGAGCTGAGGACTTGAAAAAACGCCTTGCCGATCTTGATGATCGTGCTAGTCGGGTATCCCTACTACGTGCTAAAGCCATAAACACCTTAATAAATGGTTGTGTAGAAGTTTTCGTAAGGGAGCAGGAGCGGTTTTTGAACGGTACCTTTGATAAGGCACTCCTGGATGCTTTGGCACCCGATATTGTAACGCAGTTGAAGGTTATATCCGATATATCGGTCAGAAAAATTTATAATGCTCCTGCAGTTGTGCAGATAGAAATTGCAGGGTTTAAGGTTATGAACGCTCTTTTGGAGGAATTTATTCCGGCCTATACCAAAACGAGGAAAACCATGTTTGACAAAAAGGTGGTCGCCATGATACCACAGCAATTTCATACCGACCAGGACGATACTTACGCTAAAATCAGAGCCGTATTGGACTTTGTGTCTGGCATGACCGATATTTACGCAATGGATCTGTACCGCAAAATTCAAGGAATATCTATTGCCTCTTTGGATTAAAAGCAGGCAGTAGGAAATTTTTATTTTAACGCATGAAATTAGTAATAGCAGAAAAACCTTCGGTTGCGAGAGATTTGGCACGTGTAATGGGAGCGAAGGAGGTAAAGGATGGTTATATGGAAGGCAACGGTTTCGCTTTTACCTTTGCCTTTGGGCATTTAGTGCAGTTGTGTACACCACAGGCTTATGGTTATACAAGTTGGTCGGTGGCTAATCTGCCTATAATTCCGGAAAAATTTAGTCTTGAGGTAAAAAAAGTCCGTAAAGATGGGAAGCAGGTAGACGATGGGGGTGCTCTGAAGCAGATTAATATTATCAAAGGCCTTATGGATAGAGCCGACGAGATTATTGTGGCAACAGATGCGGGACGTGAAGGGGAGCTTATCTTCCGTAATATTTATTATTATTTAGGCGCTAAATTACCGTTTAAACGACTATGGATTTCATCACAAACGGATAAAGCCATTAAAGAAGGTTTCGCCAATCTTAAAGAAGGCACCGAATACGATAGCCTTTATATGTCGGCACGATCGCGTTCCGAATCCGACTGGCTTATCGGTATTAACGCTACCCAAGCCATAACCTTAGCCGCAGGAAATAAGGGTTTGTTGTCTTTGGGGCGTGTTCAAACCCCGACTTTGGCGATGATATGTTCACGATACATCGAAAATAAAGACTTTAAGGCGCAGACATTTTATAAAATTCAGGCGAGTTTTGAAAAGGATAATATCAATTTTAAAGCTACCTCAGAAAGGATAGATAAAAAAGAAATTGCCGAAGAAGCACTGGCTAAAATTACAGTAGGTACTAATGCTAGAGTGGTGAAGGTGGAGGCTAAGGAAACAAAGGAGCCACCACCGTTATTGTTTGATTTAACTTCGTTGCAGCAGGATGCGAATAAAAAGTTTGGCTATTCTGCGGATCAAACGCTCAGTATTGCACAGACCTTGTACGAAAAGAAGGTTATTACCTACCCGCGTACGGGCTCTCGTTATATCGGCGAGGATGTTTTTGAAACTATAAACGATCTTTTTCAACACCTAGCAGATAACGCCGATGAAGGTATTGCAGCGATTGCCGGCAACCTTATTGGCGCGAAGCTGAATAAGCGTTCTGTAGATGATAAAAAAGTAACGGATCACCATGCCCTGTTGGTTACGGATGAAAAACCCGGACATATGCTTAAGGAGCAGCAAAATATCTACAATATGATCGCCAAGCGTATGGTAGAAAGTTTTTCTGAGCAATGTTTAAAGGATATTACTACCGTGGTTATTGATGCCCATAATGTAGAGCTTATAGCTAAAGGTACCGTTATAAAGCAGTATGGTTGGCGCTTATCGCCGGAGCAGATTGAAGCGCCTGA
Organism: Sphingobacterium sp. Mn56C; assembly: GCF_049319645.1. Classification (NCBI taxonomy): domain Bacteria; kingdom Pseudomonadati; phylum Bacteroidota; class Sphingobacteriia; order Sphingobacteriales; family Sphingobacteriaceae; genus Sphingobacterium; species Sphingobacterium sp. Mn56C. Next base: position 46,000 of record NZ_JBMOUC010000005.1, on the reverse strand, counting down.
TGAGGATAAAAATACCGATGATCAGGATAATGAAAATGCACAGTTACCCAAACTTACTGCTGAGGAGCTACTGCAAATTCTTTCCGTAGAATTGGCTGAACGTTTTACAAAGGCAAAACCGGTACATACCGAAGCCTCCTTATTGAAGGCCATGGAAACCTCGGGTAAGGAAATTGAAGACGAGGAGATGCGGCAAGCGATGAAAGATTGTGGTCTGGGTACACCGGCAACACGTGCCGCAACAATTGAAACCTTGTTTCAGCGCGAGTATATCAAAAGAGAAAAAAAGAAACTTATTCCTACAGAAAAGGGCTTAGCGGTTTTCAATTTGGTTAAAGATCGCTCTATCGCCAAGGTTACCCTTACTGGAAAGTGGGAACAGAAGCTGGAAGAGATGCGCGCCAATAAGGTGTCGTATGCTGTGTTTATGAAACATATTAAAGATTATACGGCCAAGATTACCAAAGAGTTGTTGCAATTGCGCATCGCATTGACTCCCGAAGAAATAAAACCTCAACAAAAGGGGAAAATCAAATGCCCGAAATGTGCTTCAGGAAATATTTTGTTGTACGAAAAGCTGGCGCAATGTGATCATTATGCCCGCGGATGTGATTTTAAAATCTGGCGTACTTTGAATGGGGTGTTTCTCGAAGAAAAGGAAATGAAAAATCTGCTCGAAAAGGGGAAAACCTCCGAACTAAAGGGCGTCAAAAATAAGGAAGGGCATTCCGTTAATGCAGCCTTGGTATTTCAAGATTTTAAGGTTAATATTGGTTAGTGCAAAGGATGGAGAAGCTATTTTTATTTAGTGGTTTAGGTGCCGATAAAAGAGTATACGCTCCACTTCTCCATCATTTAGGACTTAACGATGCCGCAGATGGATATCAAAAATTAACCGCTAGATTTGAATTCGTACACATAGAATGGCTACCACCAGGCGCTGCAGAAAGCCTATCGTGTTATGTGCAGCGCCTGGCAAACCATTATCAGATACCCAAAGAAGGCGCCAAAGTTATAGGCGTTTCTTTTGGTGGAATGTGCATCAGTGAGTTATCCAAAACATATAATTTCGGGAAGATTGTCTTAATATCATCGGCAAAAAACAAGTATGAGCTTCCCAAAAGTTTACCCTTATCTAAATTTTTCCCCCTACACCGGCTTATTCCCGATAGGTATTTCCTTCAGCCTACTATGCTGTTGAACTGGTTGTTTACCCTCGGTAGTACGGAGGAGAAGCAGTTGTTAGCGGAAATTGTGAAAGACAGCGACCCTAAATTTTTACGCTGGGCTATAAACTGTATTGTAAATTGGGATCATACAAGTATACCCCTAAATTGCATGCATATCCATGGCGATATGGATAGGGTTATCCCAATTCAGAATGTCGATTACTCGATAAAAATTGCCCGTGCGGGGCATTTTATGATACTTAACAAAGCTGCAGAAATAGCGTTTTCCGTAAAAAATTATCTCTATTAGGGAAAGCCCCTCATCAAATCAATAGCTCCTATTATTTTATTAGCCGACAACCTTTTTATAGGTTTCCATATCCAAAGATTTTTCTGATTTGGACATAATAAGGGTAGCTGATGCATTTCCAATTATGTTGGTTATTGCCCTCGCCTCACTCATAAATCGGTCTATACCAAAGACAATAGCGATAGACTCTACTGGAATATGCCCTACAATAGGTAAAGATGCTGCTAATATAATAAAACCACTACCCGTAACACCTGCGGCTCCATTGGAAGTAATGGTTAATACAAATACTAAAAATAGTTGCTCGCCTAACCCCATAGGTTGATTGATGGCCTGTGCCAGAAACACCGACGCCATGGTGAGGTATATCGCTGTACCATCTAGATTAAAAGAGTAGCCGGTAGGAATTACAAGCCGTACAACAGAACGGTTGCAGCCTGCTCGCTCTAACTTATCCATAATGGCGGGAAGTACCGATTCTGAGGATGAGGTGCCCAAAACAATCAATAGATCTTCTTTTATGTACAGTAAGAATCTCCATATACTCATATTATATCGCCACAATAAAAGGCCTATAAAAACAAATATATATAGCAGACAGGCTACATAAAACCAAAGCATCATTAGACCTAGGGATTTTAAAATATCGATACCAAACATTCCTATCGTAAAACCAATCGCCCCCATTGCACCAATTGGCGCTACCTTCATTATCATTTTTATGACGACGAAAATGCCATCCAAAAAAGATTGCATAACGACTTTTACGGGGTCAGCTCTGTGTCCTAGCTTTGAAAATGCCAAACCCAACAGCACAGCGAAGAATAATACCTGTAGAATATTGCCTTCCGCTAATGCACCAAATATATTGTTTGGAATAATGTCCAAAATAAAAGCAACGATTCCTTTATGTTGTTTGCCTGCTTCGATATAGCCATCGACCTGGGAGGTATCTAAGGTCTTTACATCTACATTCATGCCCGAACCTGGAGCAGCTAAATTGACCACGAGCAGCGCTATACCCATGGCGACGAAGGTGGTGAATTGAAAGTATAGCATAGATTTAACACCAATTTTCCCTACTTTCTTGACATCTTCCATCCCCGAAATTCCCAATACAATACTGCAGAAAATTAAGGGCGCAATAATCATTTTTATTAATTTTATAAACCCGTCGCCCAGGGGTTTTAATTGGATGCCTATCGCTGGGTATAGATGGCCTAATAAAATACCGATGAGGATAGCAAGGATAACCTGAAAATACAATAGTTTAAATAATCGTTTCATAAATGGTTTATTAAAGTTATGGTCCAATTGGAAGAGCTCCTTTAGCCACAACAGGTTTTTTGGTAAGTGAATGTCTTAAATATAAGATTGTTTAGGGCTAAATACCAAGTTATTAAAGATTTTTTTTCCCATAAAGCATTGCGGGATCCGTTCTTGCTCCGTCAGATTTTAGTCAAGAGCACATTCCATGGCGAATAAATCTGGTTAAACCCTTACATTTGCAAGCTATGGCAACAAAACTTTACAACCCCTTTCAGGCATTTACATTCGACAATAAAACTTGTTTTTTAACCGGGAAGGAATTACAATCTGTGGAAGAGAAAATACAGGTTTTCCCGGTATGGATGATGCGTGCTTTCGATTTAGAAGATAAACCTTTTAAAATGCTGGATGAAAGTATGTTGACTTATAAAAAGCTGCAGCTGCCCTGTTCTATGGAGGCAGCAATGGCTTTTGAAAAAGTGGAATCGGCCGTAGAACGTGCTATGCAGCAGGGCTATGCTGCAGTAAAACAGCTCGACGAGCAAATACTCTTTTATTGGGTAGCTAAAATATTATACGGTGTAGTATTTAATGAAATACAGGTAGGAATACGTCAATCGGTTTTATCGGGCGAGGAAATGAATTTCTCACAGGCACTGGTGCAGAAATTCCGCAATCTACATTATATGTTACAAGCGATTAGTGTGCCCATGGAGTTTGAGCATAAAAATCCATATAGCATCGCTGTATTTCCGGTCGATAATGCAGCGGAAACATTTATGTACCGCGACGAAATCAATACCTTAATTTTTTCGTTGCGTATGAACGATTTTGCTATTGTTGCTACTTTGCAGGATAATGGTACCCATGCAATTTATCATGAAGATGTGTTGAAGCAGGTAGCGGGGCATACCCTGCACCCGATTCAGTTTGAAGAAATCTGTGCGCGTTATTTTTATTCGGCCTATCTTTTTAATCGATTGCCAGAATATACGTATATGGAAACACCTCAAAAGGTATTTGTGGAGCCTATGCCTCTGAACGATTGGACATTGAAGCCCATATTCGATGACTGGCAGGTAAAAACTTATGGTCAGGTGCTCGAAAATTTTTGGAAGCCTTGGGGATATACCTTGTTTGAGATTATTAAGGATCCGCAGCGTCCAATGTCTTTTATAACAGACGAAAATGGAGACTTTAATGTAAATATTGAATTGCCTAAAGCATAATATTTTTATAAACATTCCGTATAGGCAAGATATTTGTTTGTATGCTAATCGGTATAAATGACGAATTGCATACAAACAAATTTGACCCTCGTATATGAGACTCTATTTTTACGTACTTACTTTCTTTTTGTGCACGACAAATCAAATTTCGGCACAAACCATTTCCCAAACTAACGTGGATACTACTGCGCAATTGAACGTCGATGTTGTCCCTCAATTTAAAGGTGGCGTTCGTGGTTGGCAGAAGTTTATAACCCAAAATATCGACCTTAGCCGTGCAGCCAATAATCTCGACAGTGCTGCTTATGTAAAATATGGCCTAAGGCAGGAGGCGCAGTTTGAATTTATGGTATGCCAAGATGGCGAGATCTGTGACATCAAACTTTTAAACGCCGATAAAATTAGTCCTGATTTTGCTAAGGAGGCCCTTCGCGTTATGCGTAGATCACCAAAGTGGACACCTGGATTAATCGATGGAAAGCCGGTGAGAACACGATTTAGGCAGGCTATTGTTGCGTTTTTTGATAATTAAACTATAAAATAATGGTATATGAGTTTTTGGGAAAAGGTAAAAAAAATTATTCAGTCGGGTGCGGAATTAGATAATGGGTCACCAGCAACACCAGCAACACCAGCAGCAGGTCCGGAAATAACAAATGGAGGGTCTACCGTGTATCGTTATGAAAACAACGAGGCTACGACGGAGGATAAGAACATATTGCCTGTAACTAGGAGTGAATATCTGCCGGAAATTGAACAACATATAGCCACTTATATAGGCAGTCCCGACCAGGTGTTTCATGAAATAGTATCGGAGTTCGTGCATATTGATGTGCACTGGGTAAAACCTTCCGCAAAATATCCGTATCATATTTTGATAACCTCGGGGATGAGTGACCTGCCCATGCATGTGCCGGAGGGTTTGGAAAATCCGAACGACTATGAGCGTGCCGAACTGATGGTACTATTGCCGGCAGATTGGAAAATATCGGAAGCAGATTTTCAAGACGACGACAACTATTGGCCGCTTTATTTTTTAAAGATGTTAGCGCGTTTTCCACATCAATATAAAACCTGGTTAGGGTATGGGCATACCATTCCGAATGGGCTGGACGCTGATCCTATTGCCAATACGAATTTTGGCTGTATGCTGCTGCTGCCACCGATGTTATCCATCGATAAAGACTTCTTAAGGTTACACACAAAAGATGGGAAGTTTATTAATTTTTATGCTTTAATTCCGATTTATAAGGATGAAATGGATTACAAATTGGAAGAGGGTACGGATGCCTTGTTGGATCGTTTTGACGCTACTGGCCTTACTGAGGTTATTGATATTTCTAGACCTTCAGTGTTATAGTTTTTGGAATAAAAGAGCCATTATTTAAGGTAATACTGGCCTAAAGAATAGGTAAAAAATAAAGCCTTTCCATTTCGGAAAGGCTTTATTTTTTTAGTTATGTACATCCTCCTGACGGAAGATTTTTGCAGTCAGATATTCTCGGTTTAAACGACCAATATTGGTAAGTTTAATTCCTACTGGACATTCAGCTTCACAAGCACCTGTATTGGTACAGTTACCAAAGCCTTCGGCATCCATTTGATCTACCATGGCTTGAGCACGCTCATAGCGTTCCGTTTGACCTTGCGGAAGTAAGGCAAATTGCGATACCTTTGCCGATACGAACAACATCGCTGATGCATTTTTACATGCTGCCACACATGCTCCACAACCAATACATGTTGCCGATTCGAAAGCCTCATCTGCAATACGTTTAGGAATAGGAATGGTATTGGCATCTGGCACACCACCCGTGTTTACATTTACGTAACCACCAGCCTGCTGAATACGGTCGAACGAGGTACGGTCTACTGCTAAATCTTTCAGCACAGGGAATGCTGCAGCACGCCATGGCTCAATAACAATAGTTTGTCCGTCGTGGAAACTACGCATATGCAACTGACAGGTTGTTGTGCCTTCCATTGGTCCGTGTGGGCGACCATTTATCACCAATGAACACATGCCACAGATACCTTCGCGACAGTCGTGATCGAAATATATAGGGTCTTCACCTTTACGTGTTAAATCTTCATTTACTACATCCAACATTTCTAAGAAAGACATGTCGTCGGCAATTTCCTTCGCTTGAATAGTAACGAATTGACCTTTTGATTTATCATTTTTTTGACGCCAAATTTTTAGCGTTAAATTCATGTGATTGCTCATATCTGTATATGATTTGGGTACTTAGATCTAGAATCTAACTAGCCTATTTATAACTTCTTTGTGTTAACTTAACGTTTTCGAATACCAATTCTTCTTTATGAAGTACTTCTGGCTGGCCTTCACCTTTGTATTCCCAAGCCGCAACGTAGGTGTAATTTTCGTCATCACGTTTTGCTTCACCCTCTTCAGTTTGAGACTCCAGACGGAAGTGACCACCACAAGACTCATTGCGGTTTAAGGCATCGTCTACCATTAATTCACCCAATTCCAAGAAATCTGCTACACGGCCAGCTTTTTCCAAAGACATGTTCATCTCTTCGTTTTCGCCCAACACTTTCGTGTTTGTCCAGAATTCTTTAATTAAGTCCTGAATAAGGCCCTTCGCTTTAGTAAGACCTTCTGCTGTACGCGCCATACCACAGTATTCCCACATAATAAGACCCAACTGTTTGTGGATATCATCTACCGTTTTTTCACCTTTTAAGCTTAGTAACTTATTGATGTTGTTCTCCACATTTTTGCGCGTTTCTTCAAATGCAGGATGGTTTTTGTCAACAGGAGCAAAGGTACCTAAATTAGCCAGGTAATCCCCTACTGTATACGGAATTACGAAGTAACCATCGGAAAGACCTTGCATCAATGCAGAAGCACCTAAACGGTTTGCACCATGATCCGAGAAGTTCGCTTCACCCAAAGCATATAATCCAGGTATTGTAGTCATTAAGTTATAATCTACCCATACACCACCCATTGTATAGTGTACTGCCGGGTAAATCCGCATCGGTTGTTTATACGGGTTTTCGTCTGTAATTTTAGCATACATGTCGAATAAGTTACCGTATTTTGCACGTACAGTATCTTCACCTAAACGCTGTATAGCATCTTTAAAGTCCAAGTAAACGGCAAAGCCTGTTTTACCTACACCACGACCATCATCAACAGCCTCTTTCGCATTACGCGAGGCCACATCACGTGGAACCAAGTTACCGAATGATGGATATTTACGTTCTAAGAAATAATCTCTGTCGTCTTCTTTAATGTCGTTTGCTGTAATTTCGCCTTTACGCAATCTTGCTGCAACCTCCTGTGATTTAGGAACCCAAACACGACCATCATTACGCAATGATTCAGACATTAACGTTAATTTCGATTGGTGGTCGCCCGTTACAGGAATACATGTAGGGTGGATCTGCGTGTAACAAGGATTCGCAAAGAAAGCGCCACGTTTATGTGCTCTCCATGCTGCCGTTACGTTACATCCCATAGCATTTGTTGATAAGAAAAATACGTTTCCGTACCCTCCAGTACACAACAATACGGCATGTCCTTCGTGCGATTCAATTTTTCCGGTTACTAAATCCCGTGTAATAATCCCTTTAGCCTGTCCATCAATTTTTACGATGTCCAACATCTCGTGGCGGGTATAAGATTGTACTTTTCCTTTTTGAATCTGACGGTTCAAAGCCGAGTAAGCACCTAATAATAATTGTTGCCCGGTTTGACCACGTGCGTAAAATGTACGGGATACCTGAGCACCACCGAACGAACGATTATCTAAAAGACCACCATACTCACGCGCAAATGGTACCCCCTGTGCCACACATTGGTCGATGATATTTACCGATACCTCAGCTAAACGGTAAACGTTAGCCTCACGAGCACGGTAATCTCCACCTTTGATGGTATCATAAAATAAACGGTAAACCGAGTCACCATCATTTTGGTAATTTTTTGCGGCATTGATACCCCCTTGTGCAGCGATAGAGTGTGCACGACGTGGAGAATCCTGGTAACAGAAAGTTTTTACATTATACCCTAGTTCGGCAAGGGAAGCCGCTGCCGAAGCACCTGCTAAACCCGTTCCTACAACTAGGATGGTAAATTTACGTTTGTTTGCTGGGTTCACCAGCTTCATATTGAATTTATGTTTGGACCATTTTTCGGCCAATGGGCCTGCAGGTACTTTTGAATCTAACATATCTTACGCTCTTTAAACTTCGGTACTAAAAACTTTTGAAATAAAAATATAAAGGCATAGCTGCAAATGCTATAGGGATAATAACCCCAAATACCCAAATACCTATTGATCTGATAATACCAATATATCTTCTGTGATTAAATCCTATTGTTTGGAATGCCGATTGGAAACCATGAATCAGGTGAAAGGCTAATGCTGCCATAGCAACAACATATAACAATACAATAAAAGGATTTTGGAAAGTATAAGCTACTTGCTTATAAAGGTCTTTTGTTTGAATGATTTCTAAGCCTTCATTCTCAATTTTCTTGTAACCATTGTAAGTCGCAGGGATGTCATCCGAAGCTACCGTTTGGCGGTTTTCAGTAAGTAAATCCGTCGTATACTCAATATATGGAGTAGATCCGAATTTGTACTGATACCAAAAGTTTTGCATGTGTGTAGCTAAGAATACTAAAATTACAGTACCCAAAATTCCCATGTTGCGCGAGTTCCATTTGCTGTTTACATTTCCGCTACCTTGATCGTAACCTACAGGCCTTGCCGCTTTGTTTTTCAGTGTTAATACCAATGCATACACCGCGTGGATGATAACAGAAGCATACAATAAATACGAAACGATTTTAATTGGTGCGAAATGCGTCATGAAATACGCATAATTGTTGAATGCATAGCCTTCGTCATTCTTAAACAACTGTAAGTTACCAATTAAGTGAACGATCAAGAACGTACATAAAAACAGTCCTGTTAAGCTCATGATTAGTTTCTTACCAATCGAAGAATTAAATAGTGGCTTTGATTTACTACTCATTATCCTTTAGATTTTAAAATTTTATTGCAAAAGTACCCATTCATTTATTAATTTGACTTTAAATCCATAAAAAACGTACAATTTAGAATTATTCTAAACCTTGGGCTCTACTGGGCCCTAGGTGCATTTTGTGGCCTTGTTAAGGCCTTGTATTATAGTCTATAATATGGCTTGTTTAAATTTTTAACCTTTCCTATACGTTTGGTAATTTCTTGAAAAAAAACCAATTAACAGTTGGCTGCTGCTGAGCTTATGTTGCCATCGTTTGCAGCTGGAAAGCGAATCCATAATTAGGAACAAGTTTATACGATACAGTTTGTGAATAGGCTGCATGGCAAATTCGGATAACTACCCGGTTAAAAGATGCGTTAGTGCTGTGTATATCGAATAAGGAGCAGTGGCATATCGTCGGGTTTGATATAGGGCACGCATACTTGCGGTATCCGTATCGATTTATAATCAGTTTAACTCATTCGTTGAAACCATAGGCCATTAGGCTTACTTAGCTTTAGGCTGGCTTCTTTTAATTGGGGCCGGGGCGGCCGCACGGTTATGGGGTAGAGCTGGTATTTTAATGGATGGATTGTTGCTGAAACCCTGCTGCTGTTGGCCTGTTTTTTTACTTAACAGTGAGCGGCGTGTCAGAATGCAAAATGGGCTATTTCTGTTTTCTAAAGCTGTCAAAAAAAAAGTGGTCTTTTACAATAAGATTTTTAATAGCAAAAGGCTGTATTTTAGCTTTTATAGTGCATAAAATACAGCCTTTTTTTATTCTATGTATTCCTTAGATTTTAAATAGGCGGTAACCTAAACCTATGCTCCACATATTAATTTTTTGACTCGTACCATTTCCTTTCGCCAAGTCGTTTAACCCAAGCTCATAGCGTAAATCTACACGAAGGCTGGATACATCCAAGCCCGCACCAAAAGCCCAGGCTGTCGAACTTTTTTTGTATTCAGAAAAGTGTAATAGATTTTCGACTTTAGTATTATATTTATCATTAACGATAAATGAAAAAACGGGACCTGTTTGTAAACGTGCTCCGACAGGGCCAAAGCCAAAACGTTTTCCTAATAATACAGGTACATCAATAGAGGTAAACTTTAAATCTTCTTGTGCGTTATCTATAGTTACAGAAGTGTTTTTTCCAGTAACATAAACTTCAGGTTGTACATGGAAACCTAAAATACCGATACGCGAGTATAAACCAGCCTGATAACCGGCCTTGCTGTCGGAACTGAAATATTTTCCGCTTTCGCGAAGTTTGGCATAATTAAGCGCACCTTTAACACCCAACTCGAACGATGGTAATATTTGAGCCTGTGTGGTTGTAATACCACCAATTACAAGTAGGAATGCGGGTAAAAACTTTTTCATATTTATTAATTTATGTAAATTTGTTAAGCATGTAATGGTAATAATTATTACTTGGGACCATAAAGATACACAATTTTAAGGCTAAATTATGAGTACAATCAAAATTAATGAACAGGATTGGGCGATTGCTAAGTTGAAATTGCTGCGAAAATACAATCACTTAAGTGATGCAGATTTGGACTATAAAAATGGACAGGAAGAGGAATTGATTGATCGTTTAGCAAAGCGCTTACATCGGGATCGAAATTATATTCTGTTTACCTTGTCGAAACAATTAACGGATGTAAAAAGTAATAGATTGTAATGATTGAAAAACAAGAAATAAGTTGGGCAGACTTTGAAAAGGTTGATTTACGCGTGGGAACGATTATTGCGGTCGAGGATTTTCCGGAAGCGCGTAAGCCTGCGTACCAGTTGACGATAGATTTTGGCGAATCAATTGGGCTGCGCAAATCTAGCGCACAGATTACGAAACATTATACCAAAGAAGAGCTGTTGGAAAAACAGATTGTTGCGGTGGTAAACTTCCCTAAAAAACAGATCGGAAAGTTTATGTCGGCTTGTTTGGTAACTGGTTTTGCCGACGATAATGGCGATATTGTTTTAACAGCGGTGGAAAGACCGGTGCCCAATGGGGCAAAATTGATGTAGCATGTTGGTATATACGTTTGATGATGAGCCAACAACGTCGGCAAATACCGATGTGTTTTTTATGAAAGAAGCTTTACGCCTCGCTAAAATAGCTTTTGATGAGAATGAGGTTCCTATTGGTGCCTTAATCGTATCACAAGGCAAAATTATTGGAAAGGGCTATAACTTAACCGAGCGGTTGAATGATGTGACTGCGCATGCGGAAATGCAGGCTTTTACGGCGGCAGCCAATTACTTGGGCGGTAAATACCTGAAAGACTGTACCCTTTATGTTACTGTAGAGCCTTGTGTTATGTGTGCTGGTGCTTCCTATTGGACACAGATTTCCCGTATTGTGTATGGTGCTAAGGATGTCAAGCGGGGGTACTCCGTTTTTCATGATCGTATTATACATCCTAAAACCGCTATCGTTGGTGGCGTGATGGAGGAGGAGAGCGCTCAATTGATGAAGGATTTTTTTAGAAATAAACGCTAATTTTTTCCACAAAATGGCAATAGTATGAAACTTTACGCATACAGATTTGTTATATTCGTATTGTTTTTACTGAAACACTAAAACATTAAAATATTAAAGATTATGGCATTTACATTAGAAGCATTACCGTACGCAAATGATGCGTTAGAACCTAATATTGACAAAGAAACTATGGAGATCCACCACGATCGCCACCACCAAGCTTATGTAGATAACTTAAATAAAGCGATTGCTGGTACGGACGCTGAAAATGCATCTCTGGAAGATATCCTAAAAAATATCAGTAAATACCCTGCTGCTGTTCGTAATAATGGCGGTGGTCACTATAACCACAAATTGTTTTGGACGATCTTAAGCCCTAATGGTGGGGGTAAGCCTACAGGCGAATTGGCTGAAGAAATTAATGCTACATTCGGTTCTTTTGAAGAGTTGAAGAAAAAACTTCAAGAGGCTGGTGCTACTCGTTTCGGATCGGGATGGTCTTGGTTAATTGTTGGTGCTGATGGTAAACTAGCGGTTACTTCGACGCCGAATCAGGATAACCCTTTAATGGATGTTGCCGAGGTAAAAGGTACGCCGATTTTAGGTATTGATGTATGGGAACATGCGTACTACTTAAAATATCAAAATAAGCGTCCAGCCTATTTAGATGCTATTTTTAATGCGATTAATTGGGAGGCTGTAGCACAAAATTATGCGGCAGCAAAATAATTAACCCGCTTATCATAAGGCTTTAAAGAGCTATCCGTTATTGTTACGGGTAGCTCTTTTGCTTTTGCCCTTGCTAGTACCTCTTATCTGGGTTTAAGGTTAGGCAGGGCAGTATTTAACTTTAGCCTTACGTTTTGTAGCTTTGTATTTGTTTTTTAGCGTTATAGATAGATGGTACTAAGAATAATGACGCTGGAATGGACTGTGTAGAAAAAAGATAATTATGAAACCAATACAATTTACTGTTCCGGTGTATGGTGAGGGTGTATTTGCCATATTAGAGGATAAAAAGGATAATTTTTATAATTATTATCACCGCCACGATGAGGCACAGATAACTTATATTCTCAAAGGTAAAGGGACAGTGATGGTTGGTAATATATTACAGGCTTTCCAGTCGGGAGATGTTTTCATCTTTAAGGCTAACGAGCCTCATATGTTCGATAGGGATATGGACGATGAGGAGGAGATTGGCGATATACACGCTATACATATTTTTGTGAATCAGGAGCGCATGAAAAAATTGTACCATATCCCGGAGTTTGAGCTGGTGCGTGACTACCTGGACAATTTGGATTTTAGTAAACAGGTCGATCGATCTCACTCGGAGTCTTTGTTGCATTATTTTACCAACCTTTTGGTGAAAACGTCTATGCCGCGTTTTACAGAGTTTTTGTCTTTGTTATACACTTTGGCATTACATGATGCTGATGCTATATCGTTGTACTCGGGCGTACGCAATATGACCTATTCCGACAAGGATGGCGTACGTATAAGTCAGGTGTATAAGTATACGTTTGATCATTATGCCGAAGAGATTACTGTAGATCAGGTTGCTTCCGTGGTGCATATGACCCCAACTTCCTTTTGTAAATTTTTTAAAAAGCATACCATGAAAACCTATATTAGCTTTTTGAATGAAGTGCGTATAGAAAAGGCCTGCCAGTTGCTTGTGAATCATAAAACAGAGAATATTGCAGAGGTGGCTTTTCAGGTAGGTTTCAATAATGTGGTCCATTTTAATAGGGTCTTCAAAAATGTTACCCATAATTCTCCCCGGAAGTATATCGCCGTTCATACGCATATGAACTAACATAATTTGTGTATACCTTTTTGTCGTAAAACGTTTTTGTTTATCGGTATCTTGTTTATTTATTGGTGATTATATATTGGTTTGCGTGGTTTTTTACGCAGATTGTAAACATTTGTAGAGCAAAATACGTTTATATATGGACAATTAGCGTGTAGTATTTGGCTGCAATTTTTTGTTAATTTACGATATTAAAAATTTTAGATTATGTTAAAAGGATTTTTTAATGTTCCGGCTCCAACCAACGAGCCTGTTTATGCATATGCCCCAGGCAGCGCCGAGCGTGCTTTATTAAAACAAGCAATCGCCGATGCGCGTGCACAAGAAGTTGATGTACCGATGTATATTGGTTCGGAAGAGGTGAGAACGGATAAAAAGGTAAAACTTACGCCTCCTCATGATCATAAACATGTTTTAGGATACTACTCTTCGGGCACAAAAGATCATGTTAAAGATGCTATTGATGCGGCCTTGGCGGCAAAAGATAATTGGGAAAATTTACCATGGGAGCAACGTGCTGCTGTGTTTTTGAAAGCAGCGGAATTAATTTCTACAAAATACCGTTATAAGCTGAATGCTGCTACGATGCTTGGGCAATCTAAAAACCCTTTTCAGGCAGAGATAGACTCGGCATGTGAGCTTATCGACTTCTTACGTTTTAACGTGAAGTATATGTCGGAAATTTATCAGCAACAGCCACCGGCAAACAGCAAAGGGGTATGGAACCGTGTTGAGCAGCGCCCATTAGAGGGTTTTGTATTTGCGTTGACACCGTTTAATTTTACTGCAATTGCAGGAAACTTACCTACATCAGTAGCCATGATGGGTAATGTTGTGGTATGGAAACCATCGAATACACAGATTTATGCTGCTAATGTATTGATGCAGATCTTCAAAGAGGCAGGTCTTCCAGATGGTGTTATTAACTTAGTGTATGTATCTGGTCCAGATGCCGGTGATGTTATCTTTAAGCACCCTGATTTTGCAGGTATACATTTTACGGGTTCTACAGGGGTTTTCCAGGATATCTGGAAAACAATTGGGGAGCATATTCATGTGTATAAAACCTACCCACGTATTGTTGGTGAAACCGGCGGTAAAGATTTTATTATTGCCCATCCTTCTGCGGATCTTAAAGTATTGAATACCGCTTTAGTGCGTGGTGCTTTTGAATATCAGGGACAAAAATGTTCGGCTGCTTCGCGTGCTTATGTGCCAAAATCGTTATGGCCTGCTTTGAAAGAGTCTATGGAAAAAGATCTTAAATCTTTCAAAATTGGTGGAACAGAAGATTTTGGGAACTTTATAAATGCCGTAATCGACGAGAGATCGTTCGATAAGATTACAAAATATATTGATAACGCTAAGGCTTCTCCAGATGCTGACGTGGTAATTGGCGGGGATTACGATAAAACGACGGGTTACTTTATTCACCCTACAGTTATTGTAGCTTCCAAACCTGATTACGAAACGATGACGGAGGAGTTGTTCGGCCCTGTATTAACGGTTTATGTGTATGAAGACGAAAAATGGGCTGAAACATTAAAAGTAGTGGATAGCACCTCAATTTATGCTTTAACAGGAGCTATTATTGCGCAGGATCGTTACGCTATTCAGGAGGCTACGCATGCTTTACGGAATGCTGCGGGTAACTTCTATATTAATGATAAATGTACAGGAGCTGTAGTAGGTCAGCAACCGTTTGGTGGTGCTAGAGGTTCAGGTACCAACGATAAAGCGGGATCTATGATCAACTTGTTGCGTTGGGTATCGCCACGTACCATAAAAGAAACCTTCACACCTGATACCGATTACAGATATCCGTTTTTAAATGCAGAATAAATAAGGGTTTAAAGACAGCTGTAATGCGGCTTAGGCATACATAAAAAATGGGCGTTTATTAACGCCCATTTTTTATTTACCAGCCCTTTACGGCTCCCCCTTTAAATTCTTTTTCCGCCTGTGCTTCAACCTCGGCAGATTGGTAGGCTTCCACAAATTTCTTTACCTTTTCATCGTCTTTATTGTCCTTACGGCTTACGATGATATTGACATAAGGCGATTTTTCATCTTCCAAAAATATACCGTCTTTTTTTGCAATAAGGTTATTTTTTGCTGCAAAATTACTGTTTATTATTGCTGCAGTAACTTTATTGTCGTCTAATGTACGTGGTAATTGAGGCGCTTCAATTTCAAGAATCTCTAGTTTTAATCTGTTTTCCTTGATATTTTGTTTTGTAGGTAATAGTCCGATATTATCGTCTAATTGTATTAACCCCACTTGTTGCATTAAGAGGAGTGCACGACCGAGGTTACTCGGATCATTTGGAATAGCAATTACATTGCCTTCTTGTAGCTGATCAATAGATTTGATTTTTTTTGAGTAGGCAGCCATAGGGTATACAAAAGTATTTCCTAAAACTTCAAATTCATAACCTCGCACGGCCGACTGTCCTTCCAGGTAGGGGCGAGTTTGGAATACATTAACATCAATATCATTATTTTTTAGCGCTTCGTTGGGCATGATATAATCGGTGAAGGATACGAGTTTGACGTCCAGGTTATATTTTTCTTTTGCCACTTTCTGTGCTGCTTCTGCGAGGTTATATTCCGGTCCGGCTTCCACGCCAACGCGTAAAACATTAGGGTCGTTATTGCCCGCTGAACCACAGGCGCCCAAAATTAAGGTCAGTACCAGTGCTACTATTGTATTTTTAAATTTGTATTTCATATTTACTCCTTTTACTTTGAATGTATAATTTGTGTGAATAAGCGTTAGCGGTGGTTGACATATTTCGATACCTTATCGCCAAAATACTGAATCGCAAAAACAATGAGTATCAATAATACGATCACCGTATTCATTATCGTGGCATCGTATCCGATGTATCCATATTGGTATCCGATATGGCCCAAGCCTCCGGCGCCGACAGCGCCACCCATGGCTGAGTAACCTACTAAGGTAATAAGTGTTAAAGAGGCATTATTAATAATAGAAGGCAGTGCTTCTGGAATAAGTACCCGGCACACAATTTGTAATGTTGTTGCCCCCATAGCTCTTGCAGCTTCAATAATACCATAAGGGATCTCTAGTAAACTGTTTTCGATTAAACGTGCTACAAAAGGTGTAGCTCCGATACTTAGTGGTACTATTGCGGCATGCATGCCTATAGACGTTCCAGCGACTAATCTTGTAAATGGAATCAGCCAAACTATTAATATAATAAATGGTATAGAGCGGAATACATTTACAAAAAAAGCGGTGACAGCATTTAAACCCTTATGCTGCAGTAATTGTTTGTCGCGTGTTAAAAATAGGAATATTCCTATAGGTAATCCTAATAGAAAACTAAAAAAACCTGCGGCAAATGTCATGTATAAGGTTTCTCCGGTTCCGGATAATAGTAAGGATAGTGTAGATGATGACATAAATATAGTTAGGGAATAGAAGGATAACAATTAGGCCTGGATTTCCAAGAATAGTGAAGGGTTAAGGAGTTCCTGAGTAATCTCCGATTTCGGGCTTTTAAATAATACCTGCGTCGATTCTTCCTCAATAATTTCGCCATGAGAAATTACGGCCACGCGGTTACATATAGCGCGTACAACCTCCATTTCATGGGTTATTAGAATAATGGTAATCCCTAATTCCTGGTTTATTTTTTTTAATAACGAAAGTATTGAACGCGTAGTTTGAGGGTCCAATGCCGATGTTGCCTCATCGCATAGTAAAATCTTTGGGTCTGTTGCTAAGGCACGAGCGATGGCAACGCGTTGCTTTTGTCCGCCAGATAAACTTGCTGGGTAATCATCTTTTTTATTAACCAAGTCTACTAAGGTTAAAAGCGCATTAACTTTAGTTTTAATATCGTCTTTATTGTGGCCGCTTAGCTGAAGTGGAAACGCAATATTTTCGTATACCGTAGCAGAGCTCAATAGATTAAACTGCTGAAATATCATACCCATACTTCTACGGTAGGGTATAAGGTTTTGGTCGCTTAAAGCTGTAATATTATTTCCTTCCACAAATACCTGTCCCGAGGTAGGGCGTTCCAAAAGGTTTATGCAGCGTACTAATGTACTTTTTCCAGAACCAGAATATCCTATAATACCAAAAATATCACCTTTCTCAATATGTAAGTTTACCTTCTTTAAGGCCTGCACCTCGCTCTTCTTTTTATAGAAAGTTTTATAGATGTTTTCTAGTCTGATCATGAATACAAATGTGTTCTTTAAATGGATAAGGGTCTCTTATCAGCTAACTTGAGGTACAAATATAGAGAAAAATGTTATTACCTCCTTATGTTGAATGTATATTATCTACTAACATAGTAGATTTTATTACAGTGAACGCTAAAACTAGGATATGGTAAAAGTATTTAGCTGCAAAAAAAAAGAGTTATGCATTTTTTTAACCCAATGCATAACTCTAATTATATAATTAAATCTTGCCCGCAAGCAATCAGATAGTCCTTAATTCTCTTCGATTGCCAAAGGATCTTGTTCTAAACTTTCGCCAGTAACAATTGCTCTAATCTTGGTTTCTAATTCGTCCATTAAATCTGGATTATCGAGAAGCAGGTTTTTAACAGCATCCCGACCCTGCCCCAGTTTCGTGTCGCCGTAGCTAAACCAGGAGCCCGATTTTTTAATAATATTATATTCAACCCCTAAGTCAATAATCTCACCGACTTTAGAAATACCTTCACCAAACATAATATCAAATTCGGCAATACGGAAAGGAGGGGCTACTTTATTTTTCACGATTTTTACTTTAACCCGATTACCGGTTACTTCATCGGTATCCTTAATCTGTGAAGCACGGCGGATGTCCAAACGTACTGAAGCGTAAAATTTAAGTGCGTTACCACCAGTTGTTGTCTCCGGGTTACCAAACATTACACCGATTTTCTCGCGTAACTGATTGATAAAAATACAACAACAGTTTGTTTTTGAAATCGTTCCTGTAAGTTTACGTAACGCTTGAGACATTAAACGAGCCTGAAGACCCATTTTTGAATCCCCCATTTCGCCTTCAATCTCTCCCTTAGGAACAAGAGCTGCAACAGAGTCAATAACGATAACATCAATTGCTCCGGAGCGGATTAAGTTGTCAGCAATTTCTAAGGCCTGCTCACCATTGTCCGGCTGCGAAATCAATAAGTTCTCGACATCAACGCCTAATTTCTGAGCATAGTATTTATCAAAAGCATGTTCAGCATCAATAATGGCTGCAATACCACCTTTTTTCTGTGCTTCAGCAACGATATGCGTGGCTAACGTTGTTTTACCTGAAGATTCAGGTCCATAAATCTCAATTATACGACCTTTAGGAACACCACCTATGCCTAAAGCAATATCTAAACCAAGAGATCCTGTAGAAATAGATTCGATTGGCTCTACAGCAGAATCGCCTAATTTCATTATGGTACCCTTACCATATGATTTTTCTAATTTATCTAATGTAAGCTGTAATGCTTTCAGTTTATCTGGATTTTTATCTGTAGTGCTCATATTTTTAGTATTGATATGTCAAAAGTAAAATTAATAATTCGGATTACAAAATAAATTGCTAAGAATGTTAGTTTTAAGGGTTTGTAAGCACGGCTGTAGTTTTGAAGTTTTTTTCAAAGTATTTACAAAAATACGTAATCTCACATTGCTCACATTTAGGCTTACGCGCTAAGCAAATATAGCGGCCATGTAAAATAAGCCAATGATGGGCTACAGCAATGGTATTTTGGGGCAGATGTTTTACCAGTTGTTTTTCCACCGCTAGTGGCGTTGTTGCCTTACTGGTTAAGCCTAATCTATTGCTTACGCGAAATACATGCGTATCTACCGCCATAGCAGGGTTATCGTAAACTACCGATGAAATAACATTTGCGGTTTTTCTACCCACGCCCGGCAGTTTCACTAATTCCTCCATCTTTTCGGGCACGACGCCCTGAAACTCACTTAACAGCTTTTGTGCCATGCCAACTAAATGTTTAGCCTTATTATTCGGATAACTCACGGATCGTATGTACGTGAAAACCTCATCCGATGAACTTGCTGCTAAACTTTCTGCATCGGGGAAGCGCTCAAATAGTGCCGGTGTTACTTGATTGATACGTTTATCGGTGCATTGTGCTGACAAGATTACTGCTACTAATAACTCATAAGGATTACGGTAATGAAGCTCTGTTTGTGCATCGGGTTGATGCGATGAAAAATAGTCAACAAAGGCTTTATAGCGATCTTTTTTTAGCATTCCCAAAGATAAGAAATTGTTTTAATTTAGGCTGTAGGCATTACACGATTAGCGGGAAAGAAGATCGAAACAACAAAGCCAAAAAAAGCCGCCTCTAGGGCGGCTTTTTTAAGCTTTGTTGTACGATTTCGAATAGAGGAGAATAGTGTCAATGCAAGTTTGACTTGGTTCCTTCAGTAAGCTTTCGGCATGTTGTTTAATGAAATCCTCTACAGGAATCTCCATTATTTTACTATTTTCTTTCAAGTCGCTATCGTAAGTTTCGTCAGTAATTGTAGTAGAATTTTCAACCATAAGCGTCTTATTTAATGTTGTTTAGATGATAAACGCAAAATAAGAATTATTATTATTAAAAATTTAACATTTTTTTACTTTTTTTTACCGATGTACTTATTTGCTTGTACAACAGCTTCGTAAGCGTTTACAATACCTCCACTGGTAGAAATTTCGTCTAAGTATACTTTTTTGCTGTTTCCGTCTTTTTTAATTTTAACCTTTTGATCCACTTTGGTAACCGATTTTAGAATAATCTCTTTTACCTCTTGTGCGGTAAGCTGTGGGTAATAGGAGCGTAACATTGCCGCCAGACCGGCAACTACCGGTGCTGCCATACTGGTGCCTTGCTGTTCTTTATATTGATTTTCTGGCATGGTAGAATATATGGCCACACCCGGGGCAAAGACATCTACGGACTTATACCCATAATTTGAAAATCCAGCTAACAAATCGCCGTCTAATTTCCAGGCAGTAGCACCCACCGTAATCCAATTTGAGGCTTCACCAGTAACCGCATTTAAGCTATCGGTAAAATACTTGTTGGGGTAGTTTGGCGTTATATCGATATCCTTACCATCATTCCCAGCAGCATGAATTAATAAAACATCTTTTTCTTGGGCATACTTCACCGCATCGTCTACTATTTTTTTAGTGTTGGAATAACCTTTACCAAAGCTCATGTTAATAACCTTGGCGCCATTATCTACGGCGTAGCGAATTCCATTTGCCACATCTTTGTCCCGCTCATCCCCATTAGGGACAACACGTACAGCCATAATCTGCACATGGTCGGCCACACCATTTATTCCGATATTGTTGTTTCTTTTTGCACCAATAATGCCTGCAACATGGGTGCCATGTTCTGCATCGGGGCCTTTAACATCAGGGTTGCCATAGTACCGCTCGCTTACATCCTCATACTTGTCGCCAACAATAGATCGCGGGTTAAACTCCTTATTTAAATGGTATTTAACCTGAGCGCCAAAGTAATCGGCTGCATCTTTAATATCGTCATAAAACTTTGAAAAAGAGCCTCCTTCGACTTCTTTTTTCGCAATACGAAGGGCCATTTTTTGCTGGTCATTATCGGCTTTGTACGCATCGAGGTCACTTTTGCTGATATCCTTCGGGGCTTTGCCAATGCTAGCAATAAGTTTGTCGATATTAGCTTTCAGTCTACTGTAATTTTGGTCTCCAAATTGCGCTTCATCCAGCTTGCTGGTATAATCAGAAACCATCCCTTGGTAAGCTACAAATTCGCGACGTTCTGCTTCGGTAAGATTTGTGCTGGGTAATACAGCGCTATATTTTGGTTCATATTTAACAATTTGCCGGGTAACCTCCAGGTTATCGTAGTTTACATTCTCCCCGTTAGCATTACCAATAAAGTTCCAGCCGTATTTATCGTCGATATATCCATTGCCATCTTTATCTTTACCGGTCTTTTGTTCTTCCTTTTTATTGATCCAAAGTACATCTTTAAGATCCTCATGATGAACATCCACGCCACCATCAATAACGGCAACAATAACCGGTGTAGCTTTACGGCCTTTGAGCAGTCCATAAGCTTTTTCTGTACTAATGCCCATAACGCCATCGGTTTTATAGTCTAGATTAAACCAATTTGCCGGTGCGGCATCTTTTTTTTCCTGTGTAAAACCACTGAAGGGTAATATGCTTATTCCCAGAAGGGCAATAAATAGCTTAGATTTTTGCATACTTTCTTTTTTGTTTCAATAGCAAATATAAGGTTGTTTACGAGTTTAAGAAGTTAAATAGATGTGAAAATCTTTCTTTTAAAAAGAATTTATCTTTATATATACGTTTTTTTATTGTTTATTTTAAAAAAAAAGGTGGGTAGCATACCCGCAGATTGTTTTACAATTATTAATTGTAATTTTAAGCATTAATTCAATTCAATTAACGTAAAAAAGTATGAAAATAAAAGCTGTTTTTTCTTTTATTTTGTTGGGTGTAGTGCTAACTTCATGCACTGAAATAAAGGAAAAAAATATGATGAAATGGCCGGATGTGAATGCGCCTGTGGCGACGATAAAGCCTTATACACGTATTATCCATGGGGATACGGTGGTAGACAATTATTATTGGTTAAACGATTATTTTAAAAAAGGACCCGATTCCGCCGCTGTGTTGGCCTATTTAGAAGCAGAGAACGCCTATACCACAGCTATGTTAAAGGATACCGAAGGGTTACAGGCTCGGTTATTTGATGAGATGAAGGCCCGTATTAAGGAAAAAGACGAGTCGGTACCTTATTTGGATAATGGTTATTATTATTACCGCCGTACAGAAGACGGTAAACAATATTATAAATTATGCCGTAAAAAAGGAAGTCTGTCTGCACCTGAAGAGCTGCTGTTAGATATCGATGCTTTGGCGAAGGGGCATGCCTATTATTCGGCCACAGGCTTTGCGGTAAGCCCGGATAATAAATTTATAGCCTACGGCGTAGATACAGTTTCCCGTAGGGAGTATGTGCTTCATATTAAAAACCTGGAAACTGGTGAGGTGATGAAAGACCGTGTTCCACGTACCACAGGTGAATTTACCTGGGCTGCGGATAACAAAACCTTATTTTATACGGCAACAAATCCGATTACCTTGCTCTCAGAAAAAATTATGCGTCATACTTTAGGCTCCAATCCGGAGGTCGATGTGGTGGTATACGAGGAAAAGGATAACAGCAACTATATTGGTGTTTATAAGTCTAAAAATGGTACGTATATTTTTATTCAGTCGGAGGGTACTTTAAGCAGTGAGGTACGCTACCTGAAGGCTGACGATCCTCAGGGTAATTTTCGTGTTTTTCAGCCGCGTATGCATAACGTGTTGTATACGGTTACTGCGCTGGAGGATCGTTTTTTAGTGACGACGAATAGGGATGCCCAAAATTTTAAAGTGGTGGAAACACCCTTGGATAAAACTTCGGTGCAGCATTGGAAAGATTATATTCCGCACCGTACGGATGTATTGGTGCAGGGCATAGACGAGTTTAAGGATTTTCTTGTGCTGTCTGAACGTAAAAATGGCTTAACGAATCTGGCTATTCATGACCTGCATTCGGGCCATACTTATGACCTTGATTTCGGGGAGGCGGCATTCACAGTATACCCAAGTGTAAATGCTACGTATAATACGCATATCGTACGTTATGGTTATAGCTCGATGGTTACGCCGCCATCGACCATCGATTTTAATATGCAGACTAAGGAGAAAACGCTGTTAAAACAGCAGGAGGTTTTAGGCAGCTATAAACAAGAAAACTATGTGACCGAACGGGTGTTTGCGAAAGCGCAGGATGGTACTGAAGTTCCTATTTCGTTGGTCTACAAAAAAGGAACCGCAAAAGATGGTACCGCTCCGTTGTATTTATATGCTTATGGGTCGTATGGAATGTCTATGGAGCCCACATTTAGTTCGGTACGTTTGTCGCTGTTGGATAGAGGTTTTATCTATGCTATCGCACATATCCGTGGTGGCGAGGAGATGGGAAGACAGTGGTACGAAGATGGTAAGATGATGAAAAAGATAAATACTTTCACCGACTTTATAGACTGTGGAAAGTATTTAATCGATCAAAAGTATGCGGCGAAAGGAAAGCTGTATGCCGAAGGTGGTAGTGCTGGCGGCTTGTTGATGGGCGCTATCTTAAATATGGCTCCTGATTTATGGAATGGCGTAATTGCTGCGGTACCTTTTGTGGATGTTGTAAATACCATGTTGGATGATACTATTCCGTTGACAACAAATGAATACGATGAGTGGGGGAATCCCAACAATAAGGAGGCGTATTTTTATATGAAATCTTATTCGCCGTATGAAAATATAACAGCAAAATCGTATCCAAACCTTTTAATAACAACAGGACTACACGACAGTCAGGTGCAATATTTTGAACCCGCAAAATGGGTCGCTAAATTGCGGGCAACAAAAACGGGAAACAATGTGGTTTTATTAAAAACAGATATGGATTTTGGTCATGGTGGTGCTTCAGGAAGATTCGATTACTTAAAGGATCAGGCTTTGGAATATGCTTTTGTTCTTAAACTCGAAGGAATACGTAACTAAATATAATATGAAGTAATGAAAAAAGGAGTATTAATGCTGCTGCTTGCCTTCCTAATGGGAGTAGTGCAGGCACAAAAAAAAGATGATTTTATTATAGATCCTCTAAAAAGTTCGGTTAAGTGGGCGGGGAAAAAAGTTGTCGGTGGAGAAACGGAAGGTACGATTGGTATTAAACAAGGTAGTTTACAGGTATCGAACAATAAGCTTGTGGCAGGTGATATTTTGTTGGATACCAAAAGTATACAGTCAAAGACAGCCTCTTCGAAGTTAATTGACCACCTTAAAAATGAGGATTTCTTCGATGTAGAGAAATATCCTTCTGCAGGGTTTGTCATGACGGGTTTAAATGGAAATACTCTTTCTGGAAAAATTACAATTAAAGGAATTACTAAAACGATATCCTTTCCTGTAAAAATTAGCTATGCTAAAGACTTGGTTCTGCTGGAAGCTGCTTCTGTTAAAGTCGACAGAACTCAGTTTGGCGTGCAATATAGCTCTGGATCTTTCATTTCAGGTTTAGGCGACAGGGCCATTGATGATACGATAGTATTGCAAATAGCGTTGCAGGCTGTAAAGAAATAAGAGCGTTGCCTGTAGCTTTTAAACAGCGAAATAACGTTGTAATAGGGCTCCCTTAAAAAAAGGAGCCCTATTTTATTTGGGGGCACCGGTATGCTTTGTGTAGGTATCTATCAGTGTTTAGCGCTATCCTCAAAATATGCCGCGTATAGGGTAGGGGGTAAGCTTGCCAAATACGTTTAGAACTGCACCCACGGTATAGGCTTACTGCTGTTGTTCTCTCTCCTCTTTTTCAATCTCACGGGAGTCTAACTGATGCTGTTTGTAGTTTTCGATGGCATTTTTGCTCGCTTTTAGTGATATATAAATAGCAAGAATCGCTAGTAAGGTTACGATAGTGATGCCCCATGCATACTTGCGTTTATCTTGTTTAACCAACCAATACATGACGAAAATGTATGGAACGGCGAAAATAATAAAAAATATAATGCTTGGTCCTACCATGATAAAGTGTTTTATGTTCTTGTGCAAAAGTACCGTATTTAAAAGGATATACAAAAAGACGATGCCTTTAAATAGGCTGTAAAGGTATATTTTAACGTTAGCTTTTAAACCTTTTGAAAAATTAAACGTCTAAATTGATAGATTTAAATGGAAACTCTATTGTTTGTATCTATAATTGAAAAAAAACTCTATATTTTTTGCGTAAAAGAAAAAATAAATTTTATACTTTTGCGCTGTCAGATTTAAGAAAGAAACATATTAATATTTAATGTATAGTAAAAACGGAAATAGCAAAGCAAATCCTCAGACCTTCAATAGGTTTGTCGCTTTTTTATTGTCTGGTTTTTTTACGTTAAATTGTCCAATTCTGCGATTTCGACGACCTATACTGCCTCGAGCTTGATTTTATAGAGGCAGGCCAATTCTAATTCATAGTAAATTCATCCAGCTCGATGAATTTCTTAATCCGTAGTAGTTATTTTTAGCGCACGTAAGTGTATTAATTTTTAGGTCGCATCTTAGATGACAATTTCAGATTTTTTTATTATCCCAGCCACTGCTGCCCATGTAGGGTATGCCAATCAAATCTGTGACGAAATGTTTGAATCTGCCAAAGCCCGTGGTACGGGGATTGCACGCAGAAAACCAGAGTATGTCGCTAAAAAGATGGAGGAAGGCAAGGCTGTAATTGCTTTACACAAAGATGGAAGATGGGCAGGTTTCTGTTATATTGAAACTTGGGGGCATGGTGATTATGTTGCTAATTCGGGATTAATCGTCAACCCGGAATTTCGTAAGGTGGGTTTGGCCAAAGCTATTAAAAAGCGGGTCTTTGAACTCTCGCGGGAGAAATATCCGAAGTCCAAAATTTTTGGACTTACTACCGGGCTTGCGGTTATGAAGATAAATTCGGATTTGGGTTACGAGCCGGTTACGTATTCCGAACTGACACAAGACGAGGAGTTTTGGAAAGGATGCCAGAGTTGTATAAACTATGATATCTTAATGAGCAAAGACCGCAAAAACTGTATGTGCACGGCCATGCTTTGGGATCCCGTTGAAAAGGAAAGGGAGCTGAAAGAAAAAATTCAGCGTAGGGCCGAAGCCAAAGAGAGGTTAGAGCGCATAGCGAAAAAACAATCTTTACTGAAGAGGATTGAAGCGAAACTGTGGAAATCTACCAAAAAGATAATGGGTACTGTAGGGCTTAGATTTGGCATTTAAT
Organism: Sphingobacterium sp. Mn56C; assembly: GCF_049319645.1. NCBI lineage: Bacteria > Pseudomonadati > Bacteroidota > Sphingobacteriia > Sphingobacteriales > Sphingobacteriaceae > Sphingobacterium > Sphingobacterium sp. Mn56C. The sequence continues at coordinate 19,836 of NZ_JBMOUC010000005.1, read as the reverse complement.
CGGAGTACCTTAACTTTACCAAACGGAGGATGCTGTGGTCGTTTTTCGTTTTTAATGTTTGTATTTTCGTATAATAATAGTAGTAAAGAATTATAAATCGCGGAGGTTTTTATACCATCCGCTTAAAATAAAATAATAAAACCATGAAAAAAGTAGTTTTAGCATTTAGTGGAGGCTTAGATACATCTTTTTGTTGTATTTATCTTTCGAAAGATTTAGGATTGGAAGTACATTCTGTGGTGGTAAATACGGGAGGTTTTTCGGACGAAGAGATTAAAAATATCGAAACACGCGCATATGAGTTGGGTGTTAAATCGCATACCACTATTGATGAAACAGAAAATTACTACCGCGAAACTATTAAGTTTCTGATTTTCGGAAATGTGTTGAAAAATGCTACTTACCCGCTTTCAGTGTCTGCAGAACGTGTGTGTCAAGCTACAGCAATTGCGAATTATGCGAAGAAAATCGGTGCCCAAAGTGTCGCACATGGTTCAACAGGGGCTGGAAATGATCAGGTTCGTTTTGATATGATCTTCAATACCCTGATTCCTGGTGTAGAAATTATTACGCCAATCCGCGATTTAAAGCTCTCTAGAGAAGCTGAAATTGAATACCTAGGTAAGCATGGTTTTCCTTATAGTGCCGAGAAGGCAAAGTATTCTATTAACAAAGGTTTATGGGGTACATCAGTTGGCGGTGCAGAGACCTTAACGTCAAACCAGTATCTTCCAGAGTCTGCTTGGCCTACAGCGGCAACAGAAACTGCGGTGCAGCAGATTACCATTGATTTTGTAAAAGGGGAGCCTGTTGCTTTAAATGGCGATAATATCGGTGCTGTAAAGGTTATACAACAGCTACAAGATTTGGCACAACCTTACGGAATTGGCCGTGATATCCACGTTGGTGATACCATTATCGGTATTAAAGGTCGTGTAGGTTTTGAGGCTGCAGGTCCGTTGATTATCCTTAAAGCACACCATGCTTTAGAGAAACATACTTTAACGAAATGGCAGCTGTCCTGGAAAGACCAGATTGCTGGATTTTACGGTAACTATATGCACGAAGGGCAGATGCATGACCCGGTAATGCGGGATATAGAAGCATTCCTGAGTTCAGCGCAAGAAACGGTAACCGGTCGGGTGATCGTTGAGTTGCACCCGTACCGTTTTGTTATTATTGGCGTGGAGTCGGCACATGACTTAATGAATACTGCATTCGGTAGCTACGGTGAAATGAATGAAGGATATACCGGAGATGATGTAAAAGGTTTTTCTAAAATCTTTGGTAACCAAACTATTATCTGGCATAAAGTTAATAGCCAAAATTAATGGATATACAGCAGGCCACCCTTGTCCATCTAACGCAGCTGGTGCCGTTATTTGATGCGTATCGTGTTTTCTATAAACAGGATAGTGACCCTATACGTGCACGAGCTTTTTTAAAAGCGAGATTTGAAAATAAGGAATCAATTGTTTTTATCGCCTTTGTGGATGGGGAGGCTGTAGGTTTTACACAACTATATCCTACATTTTCGTCTATGCATACGGTGCGCAACTGGATTTTAAATGATCTTTTTGTAAGCCCTGCTTTTCGGAAACGAGGAATTGCGGAGGCCTTAGTGCAGCATGCTTTGCAGTTTGCAAAGCAGCAGGATGCGGTCTTTGTACAGTTGGAAACGCAGCTCACTAATCTTACGGCACAGAATCTATATAAAAAGATAGGTTTTGAACTGGAAAGTAAGGGCAGTGAGTTTTTGCTCTTTAAAAAGACAGTTTAACCTGAAATCTAGTGTATAGCGGGCTTTGTTGCGGGCAGATTTGGTAAAGGGGTAATACATAAATAGTTTATTTAACCCATATTGGTGTTATTGTAAGCTTTAGGATTTCATAAATTATATAGTATGGGAAAAATAAAAGTAGGTATTATAGGTTCGGCAGGATATACGGGTGGCGAGTTGCTGCGCATATTGATTTATCACCCTGATGTTGAAATTGTATTCGCTAATTCAGCTTCGAATGCTGGCAACAAGATATCGGCGGTGCATAATGACCTTTTTGGCGATACCGAATTAACCTTCACTTCCGACTTTCATTCCAATATCGATGTTTTGTTTTTGTGCGTAGGCCATGGCGATGCGCGTAAGTTCTTAGAGGCAAATGAAATTGCTGATACGGTGAAAATTATTGACTTGTCACAAGATTATAGGCTGCGCCATAATACAGCATATCAGGGTAAAAACTTTAGCTATGGCTTGCCAGAGTTAAATAAGGAGCAAATTAAAAAAGCGCAATATATTGCCAACCCAGGTTGTTTTGCGACTAATATACAGCTTGCTTTGCTGCCGCTTGCAGCAAAAGGGTTGCTGGGCGACCAGATTCATATTAATGCAACAACTGGCTCTACTGGTGCCGGACAAAAACCGACGGCAACATCACACTTTTCATGGCGTAATAATAACCTTTCAGCTTATAAATCTTTTGACCATCAGCATTTACAAGAGATTTCTGAATCCTTGGACCAGCTGCAGCCTGGATTCTTACCACAATCTGCGGAGAAGTCCTTGATTGAGCGTGCTGCTGAGCGCATTAATTTTGTGCCACAACGGGGTGATTTTACCCGTGGTATATTTTCGGCTATTTATGTTGAATCGGACTTAACTATTGCCGAGGCATATGCGCTGTATGAAGACTATTATGCCGCTCATCCTTTTACAGTAGTGTCAACTGAAAATGTCGATTTAAAACAGGTAGTAAATACAAATAAGAGTATTATACATTTAGAAAAACACGGGAATAAATTGTTTATTATAAATGTTACCGACAACCTTCTTAAAGGCGCCTCAGGGCAGGCGGTTCAAAATATGAACTTGATGTTTGGACTCGAGGAAAGGGCTGGATTAAACCTTAAACCCGTAGGTTTTTAGACCTGAAAAATACATTCTTACTATTGAAAAAAAAACGCTACTCCATTTGGAATAGCGTTTTTTTTATTATTGTCCGTTTTCTTCGGTGATATCAGAAGAGACAGAGTTGTCATTATTGTCTGGATTATCTCCTTTCACAATAATTTCTTTTTTCTCTTCGTCCAAATCGACGGTAATGTTAGCTTTAGCTTTCATTTCACCTTTTAGCAGCTCTTCCGCAATAGGGTCTTCCAGATACTTTTGTATCGCACGTTTTAGAGGGCGTGCGCCAAAGTTCGTGTCGTAACCTTTTTCCGCGATATAATCCTTGGCTTTATCCGTTAACGAAATGGTATGCCCCAATGTCTCAATTCGTGCAAATAACGATCGTAGTTCAATATCAATAATTTTAAAGATATTATCTTTTGTTAACGAGTTGAAGACAATTACATCGTCAATACGATTTAAAAACTCAGGTGCAAAAGCACGTTTTAATGCGGTTTCAATCACACCTCTAGAGTGTGCATCCGCTTGGTTTTCTTTTGCTGCAGTCGTAAAACCTACACCTTGACCAAACTCTTTCAACTGGCGAACACCAATATTTGAAGTCATAATGATAATGGTGTTTCTAAAGTCTACCTTACGGCCTAAGCTATCGGTCAACTGCCCTTCATCTAAAACCTGTAACAACAAGTTAAAGACATCCGGGTGTGCTTTTTCAATCTCATCCAATAGTACTACAGAGTAAGGCTTACGGCGTACTTTCTCAGTTAGCTGTCCCCCCTCTTCATAACCGACATAACCCGGAGGCGCACCGACTAATCTAGATACCGCAAATTTCTCCATATACTCCGACATATCCACTTGAATCAAGGAGTCCTCAGAATCAAACATAAAACGCGCTAACTCCTTCGCAAGCTCCGTTTTACCGACACCTGTAGGGCCTAAAAAGATAAAGGAGCCAATTGGTTTTTTCGGGTCTTTCAATCCGGCACGCGTACGTTGAATTGCCTTTACCAACTTCTGTACGGCATCATCCTGGCCTATGATACGCCCCTTCATAGAGTCGCCCATATTTAACAGCTTTTGGCTATCCGTTTGGCTTACACGTTGTACAGGAATACCCGTCATCATAGAAACGACTTCGGCAACATTATCTTCGCTTACCGTATACCTTTTGGTTTTCGTTTCAGCTTCCCAAGCAGCCTTTTCACGTTCAAGTTCTTCCAGAAGTTTTTTCTCGGTATCCCGTAGTTTTGCGGCCTCTTCATATTTTTGCGAGCGCACGACTTTATTTTTTTCTACCTTAACTTCTTCAATTTTTTCCTCAATATCAATAATGGTTTGAGGCACATGAATATTCGTTAAGTGTACGCGAGAACCTGCCTCATCCAATGCATCGATTGCCTTATCTGGTAAGAAACGATCGGTAATATACCGTGTTGTCAACGTTACACAGGCTTCTATTGCCTCTGGCGTATAAATTACATTGTGATGCTCCTCGTACTTATCTTTTATACGGTTTAAGATTTCAATGGTTTCATCGTGTGATGCCGGTTCGATCATCACCTTCTGAAAACGACGATCTAAAGCCCCATCTTTCTCAATAAACTGCCTGTACTCATCTAAGGTTGTAGCACCAATACATTGGATTTCGCCACGTGCCAATGCGGGTTTAAACATATTGGAGGCATCCAGCGAGCCTGAGGCCCCTCCAGCACCAACAATGGTATGAATCTCGTCGATAAATAAAATTACATCAGGAGATTTTTCCAATTCGTTCATCACCGCTTTCATGCGTTCCTCAAACTGTCCGCGGTATTTTGTACCCGCAACAAGAGACGCTAAATCTAATGTTACGACACGTTTATTGAAGAGCACACGTGAAACCTTACGTTGCACAATGCGTAGCGCCAACCCTTCAGCAATGGCTGATTTACCAACACCAGGTTCACCAATTAGAATAGGGTTGTTTTTCTTTCTTCGCGATAAGATTTGAGATACACGTTCAATTTCTTTTTCACGCCCTACAATAGGGTCAAGTTTACCCTCCTCAGCAGCACGTGTGAGGTCACGCCCGAAGTTATCTAATACCGGAGTTTTAGACTTAATATCAGACACCTTTTTTGGTGCAGCAAAGTTTTCTTCTTCAGCGAAGTCATCATCAGGCGTAGACGATCCCGTTGCCTCATCGGTAATGGTCGTCTTACTTTGTTCGACTTCATTTTTGAACATATCGTAATTAACGTTATACTGCAGCAGAATCTGTGAGGCTATATTATGCTCGTCACGAAGTATGGCCAGCAACAAATGTTCCGTACCAATAATATCGCTTTTAAAAATTTTAGCTTCTAAATATGTTATTTTAAGAACTTTTTCAGCCTGTTTTGTTAGCGGGACCGAACCTACAGGTGCTCTAGATATAGACGAGCCTTTTACGGCATCCTCAATAGACTGTCGAATAGCGGCCGTATCTATATTCAGATTCCTTAGAATTTTTATCGCCACACCGTCACCTTCTCGAATAAGTCCTAGCAAAAGGTGCTCTGTACCAATATAATCATGGCGAAGGCGTAAGGCTTCTTCGCGACTATAGGAGATGACATCTTTTACTCTGGGTGAGAATTTTGCTTCCATGAATGTTACCTTTCTTTGTTTAATGAGTTAGGATATTATAAATGTATGAAATTATTAATTACCCAAACTCAATAATTTTCTATTATTTTATCAACAATCAAGCCATAACCATAAAAAGCCAAAATGGCAGATTTTAACTTTTTTTCTTTCGTAAAGGCGATGCACACGGTAGATATCGATGTTTCGGGTATTATTTTTTTTCGCCCTGCCATTTCGCTGCACTTCTACATTCGCCGTTTCTCATTTCGAAAGGGATTTGGTATCTTTGGGAAGAACAGTTAAATTACTAGAATAAAGGCTTAAAATAACCTATGTCAGACGAGAAAATAATTTTTTCAATGGCTGGAGTAAGTAAAATTTACCCACCACAGAAGCAAGTTTTAAAAAATATCTATCTATCTTTTTTTTATGGGGCAAAAATCGGAGTAATCGGTTTAAATGGCTCTGGAAAATCATCTCTACTTAAAATTATTGCAGGTTTAGATAAATCCTACCAAGGGGAAGTTGTATTTTCTCCGGGGTATTCTGTTGGCTATTTAGCGCAAGAACCGGAACTGGATCAACAAAAAACTGTTAAGGAAATTGTCGAAGAAGGCGTTGCAGAAATTACCGCCGTGCTTCAGGAATATGAAGAGATAAATGAAAAATTTGGCCTTCCCGAAGTCTATGAAAATGCCGACGAGATGGACAAATTATTGGCTAGACAGGGGGAGCTACAGGATAAAATTGATGCCACGAACGCGTGGGAATTAGACGCTAAATTAGAGCGTGCCATGGATGCCTTGCGCTGTCCGGAACCGGATGCTATAATTGCCAATTTGTCAGGGGGAGAACGCAGACGCGTGGCTTTATGTAGATTATTATTACAAGAGCCTGACGTTTTATTGCTGGATGAGCCTACCAACCACTTGGATGCCGAATCTATAGATTGGTTAGAGCAGCATTTACAGCAGTATAAAGGTACTGTTATTGCCGTTACCCACGATAGGTATTTCTTGGACAACGTGGCGGGTTGGATCTTAGAGTTGGATCGTGGTGAAGGAATTCCATGGAAAGGAAATTATTCTTCCTGGTTAGACCAAAAGGCAAAACGATTGGCGCAGGAGGAAAAACAAGAAACAAAACGTCAGAAAACTTTAGAGCGGGAATTGGAGTGGGTGAAAATGGCGCCCAAAGCACGCCATGCAAAGTCTAAGGCGCGTTTACATAATTACGAGAAGTTAGCTTCCGAAGAAACAAAGGAAAGAGAAGAGAAATTAGAGCTTTTTATTCCGCCGGGGCCGCGTTTAGGAAATGTGGTAATTGAGGCATCAAATATCAGTAAATCCTATGGCGACCGGGTATTATTTGAAAACTTAAGCTTCTCTCTACCTCCTGCAGGTATTGTCGGCATTATCGGTCCGAACGGGGTTGGTAAAACGACGCTATTTCGTTTAATTACCGGCCAAGAGCAACCCGATACGGGCTCCTTTCGGGTGGGTGAAACGGTCGCGTTGGGCTATGTTGATCAGATGCACGATGACCTGGATCCCGAGAAATCCGTTTGGGAAAATATCACCGAAGGAAATGATACTATTATATTAGGAAATAAAGCTATTAACTCTAGAGCCTATGTTTCGAAGTTCAACTTTAACGGCGCAGATCAGCAAAAGAAAATTTCCGTTTTATCGGGTGGGGAGAGAAATCGTGTGCATTTAGCGATTACGTTGAAAAAAGCTTCGAACGTATTATTACTTGATGAGCCAACCAATGATATTGATGTAAACACCTTACGTGCGCTGGAAGAAGGATTGGAAAATTTTGGTGGTTGTGCGGTTGTTATTTCCCACGACAGATGGTTCTTGGATAGGATATGTACCCATATTCTAGCCTTTGAAGGCGATTCGCAGGCTTACTTCTTTGAAGGTAACTATACCGAGTATGAAGAAAACCGTAAAAAACGCCTGGGGGATATTGGTCCTAAACGAGTGAAGTACAAGAAACTAGTTAAATAAATATTGAAATTTTGGATTCAGCGCGATTATTAGAAGCAATTATAGATACGGCTATTGATGGAATAATTACCATTGATGCAGGTGGGGAGGTCGAATCTATCAATCCCGCTGCCTTGATGTTGTTTGGTTACGACGCCGATGAGGTAATCGGGAATAATATTTCCATGTTGATGCCGGAGCCGGATAGGGGTAGGCACGATTCGTATATAAACAACTATAAAGAAACCGGAAATAAAAAGATTATCGGTATAGGCAGGGAAGTAAGGGGCAAGAAAAAAGATGGAACCACCTTTCCGTTTCGATTGGCAGTTTCAGAGGTTTTTTATCAGAATAAAACTATTTTTACTGGTTTTATTCACGACCTTTCGAAAGAGAAAGAGGCTGAAGATCAACTGCGTAAGCATACACTCGAGCTCGAGGAAAAGGTGCGTCATAGAACCAAGGATTTAATAACTTTGGTTTCCGAGCTGGAACGCGCAAAGGCTGATGTGAGTAATTCCTTGGAAAAGGAAAAAGAACTTAACCAATTAAAATCGCGTTTTGTTTCCATGGCATCGCACGAATTTAGGACGCCTTTAAGTTCGGTACAGTTGTCTGCCTCCTTAATCGATCGTTATGTACAGAAGCCAGATTTGGAGTCTGTATCCAAGCATACTGCGCGTATACGAAGTTCGGTACAATTATTGAATAATATTCTCAACGACTTCTTATCGTTGGAAAAATTGGAAGCAGGCGTAGTATTTGTAAATAACCAGCGGATAAATTTGGTGCATATAGGTGAAGAGATTACCGAGGAAATGCAAATGATATGTAAGAAAAACCAACATATTGTATACCAACATACGGGTTTGGTGGCCGACTTTGTTATAGATCCGCATTTAATTAAAAGCAGTATTATAAATTTAGTTTCTAATGCGGTTAAATATTCCGGTGAAGATACGTTTATCGAGTTCTCTACCGAAATATCCGACAATGTATGTACCATTATCGTAAAGGACAACGGTATTGGTATTCCAGAAGAAGATCAGAAGAATTTATTTGAGCCTTTCTTTAGAGCTCACAACACCGGAAATATTCCGGGAACGGGCTTGGGGCTTAATATTGTAAAACGTTATGTTCAACTTATGGATGGAAAGATGGAGTATTATTCAGCAGTAAATCAAGGAACCATGTTTAAAATGACTTTTAAAAATAATTTAGTTTAACATCATGGAGAAAAGGACGATTCTAATTATTGAAGATAATCTAGAAATTAGAGAGGGCACACAGGAAATATTAGATCTTACAGGGGATTATAACGTTATCGTAGCGGAAAATGGTAAATTAGGTGTTGAATTAGCGATTAAACATCATCCTGATCTTATATTGTGTGATATCATGATGCCTGAATTGGATGGCTATGGAGTGTTATACATGTTAAATAAGTTTGAAAATACTGTAGATATACCCTTTATTTTCCTCACTGCAAAATCAGAACGTTCGGATATGCGTAAGGCCATGGAAATGGGAGCCGACGATTATCTAGTTAAACCCTTTGATGATATAGAATTACTGAATGCCATTGAGAGCAGACTTCGCAAGCGTGATCGTATGCTGTCGGCAAAAGGACCTAATGGTTTTTTAAGTTTGGATGACCAGGAGCAGCAATATATTCTGGATGAGTTGGTAAAGGAAGCGCGTGTTAAGGTGTTTAAGAAAAAACAACTTATTTACGAAGCTGGCGATAACCCTATCTTTTTGTATTATGTGTTACGTGGTAAAATAAGAACGTTTTTATATTATCAAGATGGCCGCGAATTGTCTACAGGTATTCAGATTGAAAACCAGTTTTTTGGTTACGAATCTATACTGTTAAACGATAAGTACTCCGATAATGCTGCCACTTTAGAGGATTCCGAAATTGCGCTGATACCGAAAGATAAATTTTATGAGTTGCTTTATAAAAAACCAACCATCGCTAATAAATTTATTGAGCTTTTATCCGGAAATATTAAAGAGAAAGAGGAGCAGATGTTAGGTTTTGCTTACGACTCTGTACGCAAACGAGTAGCGAATACTTTGGTGCAAGTGGCGCTGAAATCAGCTGATTCTGAGTTGCAGGATGAAGTGCTTATACGCATCTCTAGAGACGATTTAGCTGCTTTAGCGGGCACAGCAAATGAAACTATTAGTCGAATGCTTGCCGATTTTAAAGATGAAAAACTTATCGTTAAAGAAGGAAACGCCATTCGTATCTTTAGTGTTGAAAAATTAAAAAATATTAAACAATAGCCCTACTTCTTTATTGTAGGTTCTTATAGCCGTAAGCTAGTCGTTTTTTAAACGATTAGTTTACGGCTTTTTTTGTTAGGCTGCTAGACCTGCTGTTCTGGCTAAAAAAGTGATCAAAGTTACATATTTTGCTGATTACCTACATTGCTTGCATAGGCTGCTAAAATTAACTTTGTTATGTTTTTAGCTTGAAGATGGTCATGAAAGTTGTTGCATATAATATTAAAGAATTTGAAAAGGAATTGTTGGCAAAGGCAAACGCTAAGGTCCATGAGTTGACCTTAATTTCCAACGATTTAAACGTAAGTACCTTACATTATGCTATGGGGAAAGACGTTATTATAGTTTCTTCAAGAGATCTACTGAATTCACAAATTCTGGATGAATTGAATCATATAGGAGTTAAAAAAGTTATTACCCGGTCGCAGTCTATAGACCATATTGATGTAAAATACGCCAGTCAGCTTAATATTGATGTCGCAAACACCTCACTCGCCGATAATACTCCTGAAAGTATAGCGCAACAAACTATCAAATGTTTAAATGATTGGATTAAAGGGGAGGGGAAGTATAATGTTAAAAAAAATAACTCCGATTTCAGGTCCAAAATTTAAATATCACCCTATCATATTTCAACACCATGCATCAGTCTTCGCTTATTGAAAAATACAATGTGGCAGCACCGCGATACACCAGCTATCCAACTGTTCCATTTTGGGAAAATAACCTATTTACAGCGACCGATTGGAAGGTTCGCGTAGCTCAACGCTACCAAGCGTCTAAAAAGCAAGGCATAAGTTTGTATATTCATCTGCCCTACTGCGAAAGTTTATGCACATACTGTGGCTGTAATACCCGTATCACGAAAAATCATACCGTTGAAAACCCCTATATTGATGCGGTACTGCAAGAATGGGCGATGTATAAATCGATACTGGCGGAGGAAGAGGTTTGTATAAGTGAGATACATTTAGGTGGCGGTACCCCAACATTTTTTGCCGCAGAAAACCTGCATAGGTTAATAAGCGGTTTACTTGCGGGCAACATCGTAGTAGAAGGAGCCTCCTTTTCGTTTGAAGCACACCCCGCGAATACCACAAAAGAGCATCTGGAGGTTTTATATGCCTTAGGTTTTAGGCGTTTAAGTTTAGGTATTCAAGATTTTGATGCAAAGGTACAGCATATCATCAACCGTAAACAGTCGGTCGCGGATGTACAACGTGTTATGCAGCAGGCACGAGCCGTTGGTTTTGAGTCTATAAATTTTGATTTAATTTATGGTTTACCCTTGCAGACTTTAAGATCGGTGGAGTATACTATCGCACTAGCGATGGAAATGGAACCCGATCGCATCTCTTTTTACAGTTATGCGCATGTGCCTTGGTTAAAACCGGGGCAGCGGAGTTTTACGGAGCATGATTTACCGGAAGGGCAGGATAAACTTAACTTGTATACGTTGGGTAAAGAAATGATACAGGCGGCAGGTTACAAAGATATTGGTATGGACCATTTTGCCCGCGAAGAGGATGCCTTATTTAAAGCAGCACAAGCCGGAAAATTACACCGTAATTTTATGGGATATGCGGATAGATATACACCGCTGATGATTGGTTTAGGGGTATCTTCAATCAGTGACTCCTGGACTGCATTTGCACAGAATGTAAAATCGGTAGAAGAATATTACGCTTGTATTGATGCGGGTAAACTTCCTGTTTTTAAGGGACATCTTTTAGATGCCGAAGATGCTGTGGTGCGCCAATATATTTTGGATATGATGTGTCGTGGAGAGGTAGCGTTTAAAAAGGGGTTAGCCGTGAATACATATATTCTGGAGCGTTTGCAGCCTTTACTTGCGGACGGCTTGGTTGTTGTAAACTCAGAGTCTGTCAAGATTACAGAGACAGGTAAATCCTTTTTACGGAATGTATGCCTGGCATTTGATGCGCGTTTACATCGGGTAAAAGAAAGAGAGCATTTATTTAGTCAAGCTATTTAGGAGGTATTTTTATGCTGGCAGATACAAAAATTACAACGCATACCGCCTGTTTCCATTGCGGAGATGCGGTAACGGATACGTCTTATATACTCGATGCACATCAATTTTGCTGCTTGGGCTGCCAAACCGTATATCAGATCTTAAACGACAATAATTTGAAGAGCTATTACCGGTATAATACCCATCCAGGTAAGGCACAAAAGACTAAAAAAGAAGATTTATCCTACCTAGACGAACCCAATATTATGGCTAGGTTGGTAGACTATCAAGATGATAAGATAGCATTAATCACCTTTTACATCCCTGCAATTCATTGTAGCTCTTGTGTTTGGTTGTTAGAAAACCTCTATAAACTGAATCCAGCTGTAAAACGTGTAACGGTTGACTTTATGAAAAAGCAGGCCAATATAACTTTTGAAAAGACCGACTTTTCTTTACGTTCTTTGGTCGACCTCCTATACAAAATTGGTTACGACCCAAAAATTACACTTCAAGATGTTGTTAAGGAGAGTAAAAAAATAAACCAGAATAGTCTTATTGCAAAAATTACCGTAGCCGGATTTTGCTTTGGAAACTCCATGATGATTAGTTTTCCGGAATATTTCGGTATGGATGCTTTCGAGAGAGAATATGCCCAATTCTTCGGGTATATGAATTTAGCTTTTGGTATTCCGGTGCTTTTATACAGTGCCTCCGATTATTTTAAATCGGCCTGGTATAGCCTCAAGCAACAAAGGCTAAATCTGGATGTACCGTTGGCATTGGGTATTCTTGTGCTTTTTATGCGCTCGGCATTTGAAATTCTCTCCCAAACGGGGGCTGGCTTTATGGATACCTTATGTTCGTTGGTTTTTTTTATCCTTATCGGAAAATATGTGCAGCAGCGAACATATCATCATATTTCCTTTGAGCGCGATTATCGTTCTTATTTTCCAGTCGCTGTAACCTTGTTAAAGGAGGGTAAAGAAAAACCAACACCGCTTGGCGACTTAAGGGTTGGAGATCGGATTATGGTTCGAAATAATGAAATTATCCCTGCAGACGCTATCCTGCTTAAGGGCACTGCAGCAGTAGATTTTAGTTTTGTAACTGGCGAGAGTAAACCCGTAAGCAAGGTGCTTGGAGAAATTGTTTATGCTGGTGGAAGACAGCTGGGGGAAGCTATAGAGTTGGAGGTTATAAAGGCAGTATCGCAAAGTTACCTTACAACGTTGTGGAATAATGAGTCTTTTAAGACGTACGAAAAGAAGTTTGATACCTTTGTCGGTCTTATCAGTAAGTATTTTACCGTAGCGCTCATAAGCATTGCTCTGCTGTCGGCTTTAATTTGGTTTAACGCGGGCGATAGCACGAAAGCATGGGCGGCTTTTACGGCCGTTTTGATTATTGCTTGTCCCTGTGCGTTAGCATTGAGCTCGCCTTTTACGCTGTCTGCAGCATTGAGTATTTTTGATAAGAATAAGATGTATATCAAAAATACGGGTGCCATAGAACAAATGGCGGCAATTGACACCCTGGTGTTTGATAAAACCGGTACAATTTCTTCTCCGAATGTTTCGAGTATGTATTTCGATGGTACCTTGACTGCTGTAGAAAAGAAACTGCTCTATTCGCTATGTCGCAACTCCATACACCCCTTAAGTCGTGAAATATTAAAGTGGTTAGGTTCCTGTGAGGCCTTGCAGATCACCGCTTATACGGAGGTCGTGGGTAAGGGGCAATATGGAGAATTTCAAGATTACAAAATTTGGGTCGGCAGTGCAGCGTTTGTTGGGGCCACGAGCTCAGCCATAGACGGTTCGGTTATCTACGTTAAAATTAACCAGGAAATAAAAGGCTATTTCTCCCTGGAGCAATCCTGGAGGGAAGGGTTAAATGAAGTGGTAAACAATTTTAAGAAGCATCGTTATGACATGCATTTGATATCTGGTGATAATGAACGTCGCGGAGATGCTTTACAGCTTATATTTCCTGGGAATGCAAGTTTGCGCTTTAACCAAAGCCCAGCAGATAAGCTGGAAAAAATAACGCAATGGCAGCAGGAAGGAAAACGTGTGTGTATGCTTGGGGATGGGCTGAACGATGCTGGCGCATTACGTAAAGCAGATCTTGGTATTGCTGTTTCCGACGATATTAATAATTTCTCGCCGGGATGTGATGCCATTTTGGATGGAATATCCTTCCGCAAGCTACCTCAATTTTTTGCTTTCAGTAAAGATGCTGTAAAAGTTATAAAAATGAGTTTTATAATCTCCATATTATATAATATCGTAGGGTTAAGTTTCGCTGTTCAAGGTACCATGTCGCCTTTATTCGCCGCGATACTAATGCCTATAAGCACGGTAACGATTATTTCATTTACTAGTTTAATGACGCGCCAATATGCTAAAAAGCGTGATTTATTGTAAAAATTAAAGTTATGAATATATTATTTTTGTTGATTGGCTGTTCGGTACTTATTGCTTTGATATTTTTAGGCGCTTTCTTCTGGGCAAATAAAACAGGGCAGCATGAGGATACCTACACGCCATCGTTGCGTATATTATTCGACGATGAGGTTAAAGAAAAACCAAAAGAGTAAGCGTTGCATCTTAATTTTTTTTAACTTTTCCTTGATCCGTTTGGATTACGTATTTATAGGTAGGGTTTTTCTTCAACAGTTCGGTTCCTTCTATTAATCCCAAAACCATGACCGAGGTACTTAGGGCGTTGGCATATTCGGCAGAAGGGCCGTATATAGTAACACTGGTTATGCCAGTAGCGGGGTAACCTGTCTTAGGGTTTATAATATGCGCATAACGTTTACCATTTATTTCTGCATATTTCTCATAACTACCCGATGTCGCTATAGCACCATCTGTAAGTTTTATTGTTTTTAGTATACGATGATTTTTAAAAGGGTTATTTATACCGATAGCCCAAGGTTTACCGTTAGGCTGTGTTCCCCAGGTGGCAATATCACCAGAAGCATTTACGATACCCGCAGGAATATGGTTATGTAACATCAATGCTCTTCCCATATCGGCAGCATATCCCTTTCCAATAGAACCAAAACCTATTTTCATACCCTTTTTGCTTAAGAAAATTGTTTGCTGTATGCTATCCAGTATAATAAATTTATACCCTACATTTTGAACAGATTGCTGCACGGCCTCCGCTGTAGGTAAAGTATCCATGCTACCATCGAAAGACCATATTTTATCCATTGCAATAATGCTGATGTCAAAAGCACCATGAGTCATTTCAGCGTAGGCTATAGCCCGTGCGGTAAGGTCAAAAACCTCCTTATCGACCTTAATGGGCCGTATACCGGCATTGCGGTTTACTTCAGAAATTTGTGTATGC
Source organism: Sphingobacterium sp. Mn56C (assembly GCF_049319645.1). Taxonomy (NCBI): domain Bacteria; kingdom Pseudomonadati; phylum Bacteroidota; class Sphingobacteriia; order Sphingobacteriales; family Sphingobacteriaceae; genus Sphingobacterium; species Sphingobacterium sp. Mn56C. The sequence continues at coordinate 4,688 of NZ_JBMOUC010000005.1, read as the reverse complement.
GGTCGCCATTCCGATATCAGGTTTTCTATGCGTTCAATTTCATCTATTACCGCAGAAATATGCTGCTGTGCTAAAGTGCTATCTTGGGCAACAATAGTGATTTCGAATACCGACCCCATTAATGTCGTTTGTCGGCTTTGCAGTACCTGAGCACATCCACAAAAGGGGAGAATCAAGATGAAAAAGGCAAGTATCACCTGCCTTTTAATAATACTATTTTCCATATTAACCATTAATAACAATCCGATAGAATTTGTTTTCTGTTCTTATAGTAGCTTAAGGGTTTATTGTATTTATCTAAAGACATATTCTCCAGGATTTCCTCCACATCGCGTTGCATATTTAAGGATCCACAAATCATAATTGTACCCTTATTTTCCAGTAGGTCAATAAAATACGTAACGTCTTTTTTGAGGAGATCCATTACATATTGTTTCTTTTCTTCCCTGGATAATGCTATTTCAAATTTTGTTAAATGGTCTTTGCGGATGTATTCAGCAGCAAACTGTTTATAGTGTTGCGTTAAGGAGTTGTTATTTCTAAACCCTGCATAAAGGCATATGGGTGTTTTTTTACTGTTGCACGCTACCATGCCTAAAAATGGTGCTATACCCGTTCCGTTCGCAATCATCGCAACTTTAGGGGTATTTTCAGGGAAATGAAAATTAGGGTTACACATAACACGGGCAGTAATTTTCTGGCCCACTTCCAGCTGGTACAGGTAGCTAGAACCAAATCCATCTGTATAGAGTTTCACCATCAGTTGTATAAATCCATCCTTACGCCCTATAGAGTAAAAACGTTCCCGGTTATCGCTTGCTGGATAAATCGCCAACAGGTCTCCCGATTGGAATTTTAATCCATCCGATGGTTTTAGTAAAATTTTGAAGGTACTATTATCTGCCGATACGCAGGTTTTTTCGACAACGGTAAATTTTTTTAATCCATCAATTTTTAGATTATAAAGCGCTGCTGCCGTAGCTAAAGGCATAAGCGATTTTTCACTCCACTGCTGTACCCACTGGGTAAACTGCTCCGCAGATTTGTCATTAACCGTATATACAGGTAGAAAGCTATGCGCCCAGCTTTGTTTATGAAGCTGTTGGTCTATATGAAAAGCATACGCGCAAAAGTCGGGGTAGGAGTCGGAGCCAAAGCCAATAACCGAAAACTTTACGCTATGGTCTTGCGGGTATTTTTCTAACAATTTATCAAAATGTACCGCATTGCTAGGCGCTGTCCCCAAGCCATAGGTAGACGTAAATAGCAATAGATGATCAGCCTTCGGATAGCATTGGTATTTATTCATTTCTCCAATAAAGGCGATTTTTCCATCGGCTAACAACTGCTTATAAATCTGGTTGGCAAAATAAAGTGTGCTTCCGTTTTCAGAACCTACAAGAATAATAATTTCTGCTTCGGAGTCTTTGTACTTGTTTTTAATTTTCGTGCGACTACGTTTAAAGGTAATTACAAAACCCGTATATATAAAGAATACAATATTTAAGGAGGCGATACCTAAAATAGCCGCCCATATTATATTCGTACGGCCGGTATGTAAATCCAAACTTAATTTATCTAGAACCGTTGCGGTAGCATACTGCGTTTCCTCCACAACTTGGCCATTAATTTGGTTTATGATGCTGTTTTTAGCTTTTGTTTTTATAACAAAATACTCTTCAGGGTCATCTTCCATAAATGGAAATTCAATCTTTTCTACATCTTTAAGCATTATCTCCTTAAAAATGGGGAAGTCGGGAATGGCCAATCGCGGTGCATCCGCATCAACCGAAACCGGAGGGAAGGTTACCTTTTTTTCGGTTGTATCTAGCAATTCCATGCGCATCATAAACAAATATGTTCCGGTAAGGGCAATCATTATAATAGGAATCAACAAGATTCTACCGCTTACTATATGGAAATACTGACTGAAATACTCTTTGTTTATTTTGGCAAAGAAATGCCGTACGCCCTGCTGCCGTTTAATAATTAAAATAACCCCGCTAATGGTAATTAATAGCAGGATAAATGAAATAACGCCAACAAGAATTCGACCTGTTTCTTTTAAAAATAGGGAACGGTGTAAAGCGGTAATCCATTGTATAAACGAGCTTTTAGGTTTTATGGGGCCAAGGATTTTGCCTGTAACAGGGTCAATATAGCCTTTTATAGATTCTCCCTCCTCGTTGAAGGCGTCGATTGCCACAAATCCATTATGGTCGACAGATAGGTCTACAATTTCGGGATAAACGTTTCGCAAGCCGTTGAGGACTTGCGAAACGCTGATTTCATTAAATTCTTGTGTGCGATATGCGGGTAGTTTTTCCTCTATAGCGTCATAAGCCAATAGTACTCCGGTAATCGATAATACAAGTAAAAATACTGAAGATACAATGGCTAAAGCTAAATGTGCATACCGCCATATAGATAAAGTCATACGTTTTATTGCACTTTATTTAATTTTACAAAACGTATATACCCTTTTCCATTTGTTCTTTCGGTTATCGCTTCGGTTGTTAAAGGTATTTCTACATCAGTAACATGGTATTTTTGCTCTTCAACGGCCGATTCAAAACGTAATTTGTAACCCTTATTTAATTTGGAATCTTCAATTTCCAAGGTCCGCATTGCTCGATCGCCACCTCCAACAGAGGCTCCAGTAACAGCACTTAGTTTTTCTTTCGTTTTTGATTGAAATTTATACCAGTCTTTTAAGGTGTTGTACCACTGCTTATCTGGGCCTAATACAGAAATGGTTTTCTCGTATTCGCCCTTAGGATTTATTAAGGATACGACTACATAAGCTGCTTCGCCCTGATAGCTAATCATTTGGATCATGCATTTATATTTACTCGTTTGTGCAAAGCTGCTTGCTGAAAAAGCTACAGCAATAAAAGTTAACAGCAAGTATTTAAAGGAGATTTTCATTATGCTTATTTTAGGAAATCTAAAGAAATATTATTTTTTGTAAGAAAGTCATTTTCCTTGGCCAAATCATATGCCGTTTCGTCAAATTCTGTCTTCAATTGTTTATCGGCACCTAGCGCTACCAAAGATTTTAAGAAGGTATCGTCTTTAGCGATTAATGCTGCGCGGTGTAGCGCAGTATTACCTTCGTTATCTTGGCTATTAATATCAACACCCAATTCTTTAGCTTTTTTCAAAAGCTGTTCATTTTCACGTGCTACAGCCAAGTGATATAAGGTATTTCCATTTTTTTGTGGTGCAGTAATTGTTAATCCATGCGCTTTCAAGAGCCCTAGCTTCTGCTCAAAATCCTTCTCCTGGTCATTGGGCTGCCCCGGTCTAGAATCTCTATACGAGTTAAACCAATAGTAGGCTAGATTATTTCCATCCTTATCTACAACTTTGCTATCGGCGCCATTTTTGAGGAGCAACGCTACAACTTCTGCAGAGCCATTGGCTACAGCTTTTGTTAATGCCGATTCTCCCTTGTCGTTTTGTGCGTTAATATTTTTAGTTTTCCCTAATAAAGCCTGTACTAAAGCCTCATCTTTTCCGGATGTAGCCTGTATTAAAACCGTATTTCCTTCGTTGTCGGTTTTATTGACGTCAACAGCCTTGCTTAGGAAGTAATTGATAACCTCCATATCTGGGCGACGTACCAAAGGGTGCAAAATTGTAGCCCCATCTTTGCTAATCGCTTTCGGGTCTAATTTTAAATTTTCTACTAAATAGGTATAGGTAGTTATACCATTGGAAGCATTCCGCGATCCCTGCGTAGCAAAGAACAAAGCATGATTTGTAGGTTTTATACCTCTTTTAATGAGTTTATCCATTAACGCAGTATCCCCCAACTTCGCAGCGTAGTCGGTCACCGTACGGCCATATGCATCTTTATCCTGTAACGAAAGTCCTTTCGATACCAGATAATCCACTACTGCCAAGTCGGTGTTATGTGGCGCAGCAAGCATAATTAAGGTGGCACCGTCTTCATATTTTTGTTTCGGATCTACACCTGCTTTAAACAAAGCATCAAATACTGCCGTATTCTGGTTCCCTGTAGATGCAGCATAAGCAGCAATAGGAGTACCATAACTGTCGGCATAATTTACATCAGCTCCTTTTTTAATAAGGTATTCTACAATTTCTACATTACCAGAAGAAGCTGCCCAATGAAGATAGCTACGGCTATGGTGAGTTTTTTTAGATACACTATTACCTTCCTGATCTATTAAATATTTAATAACATCATTTGGCGCTTTATTATTAATCGCAATGGTTACAGGGTCAAAGGAAGCAGCATTTGGTTGTGAAGGACTATTCCCTTTTGTTATTTCTGCTTTTACCGCTGTAATATCTGGTTTGGTTTTCCAAAAGTCTGCAGTCATTAATGTGTTTGTCTGTGCATGGCCAAATAATGCCGCAAATACAAATGCCGTGAGAAGCGTTTTTTTCATGTTAGTTACTAAAAGGATGTGTAGTTAAATTTTATTTATACCAAATCTAAATAACAAAAGTAATCATTTTAACCGAATACCGAAACTTTATTACGAAAACTATGTGCGTATATGATGTTTGTATGAAAATATACTGTGCATAGGATCTATATTCAGGTTTGATGATCCAGAAATAATCAATAGCTTGACCTTGTTTTCATTTTATTCCGTCTCATTTTTAGCAGGTTAAGCTTATATTAAAAAATATACGCAGCAAAGGCTTGGAAG
>NZ_JBMOUC010000004.1:0-346915 GCF_049319645.1 Sphingobacterium sp. Mn56C | reverse complement strand
AGCGGTCTGGACGGGACTCGAACCCGCGACCCCATGCGTGACAGGCATGTATTCTAACCAGCTGAACTACCAGACCTCAACCCTTCTCGTTTGAAGGTGTGCAAATATAGCGCTAATTTATTAAAAACCTAATTTTTTTTTAAAAAAACTTAGTCTACGGCCCCGTCCTTCATCTTTTCGGCATTCTCCGCAAACTGTAACGCGTCTATAATTCCCTGTATATCACCGTCCATAATCGACGGAAGATTGTACATCGTTAAACCAATTCTATGTTCGGTTACACGGCCTTGTGGGTAGTTATACGTACGCACTTTTGCAGAGCGGTCTCCGGTAGATACCATGGTTTTTCTTTTTGCAGCCGTATCGCCATGTTTTTTTTGTACTTCAAGCTCATAAAGTTTGTTCCGAAGCATCTCCATTGCAAGCTCACGGTTGGCCAATTGTGAACGTTCCACCTGGCATACCACAACAATACCGCTTGGCTTATGTGTTAATTGCACCTTCGTTTCAACCTTGTTTACATTCTGCCCTCCGGCACCACCCGAACGGGAGGTTTGCATTTCAATATCTCCAGGGTTTAGTTCTACGTCTACCTCTTCTGCTTCCGGTAATACGGCAACAGAGGCAGCGGAAGTATGTACGCGACCCTGTGTTTCGGTATCTGGAACACGTTGTACACGGTGTACCCCAGATTCGTATTTTAATTGTCCGTACACATCCTCACCGATAACCTTTAGAATAACCTCTTTGTAGCCGCCGGAAGTACCTTCAGTAACATCCATCACTTCGGTGCGCCAGTTTTTGGTTTCGAAGTAACGGGTATACATGCGGTAAAGATCTCCTGCAAACAAAGCTGCTTCATCCCCTCCAGTACCACCACGGATTTCGATAATAGCATTTTTACCGTCTTCAGGATCTTTCGGGATCAGCATTAAACGTATTTCTTCTTCTTTTTCTTCGCGTTGAACAATTAGCAAATCTTGCTCTTCTTTTGCCATTTCTCTTAGTTCTTGGTCTTTTTCGTTTACCAAGATATCTTTGTTGGCTTCAATATTGCTCACAATGTTTTTATAGATATGGTATTGTTCTACAATTTTGGAAAGGTCTTTATATTCCTTATTCAATTTTGCAAAACGTTTCATATCACTCATGGAATCGGGGTTACTTAATTCTGCCTCGACTTCTTCCCATCTTTCCTTAATTGCCTGTAATTTTTCTAACATAATTTTTTACGATAAAAGCCTAATAGCTTTTGAAGAGTACAAAAGTACTTAAAATTTATGGTTTCGAAAGAAGGAATTTGCTAATGGCTAGATACCATCTTTAGACCGATAATAGAGGCTATAAGCGTAAAAATGAAGAAAATGCGCCAAAATTCTGCCGGTTCTTTAAAGAATAATATTCCCATAAGAACGGTACCAACAGCGCCAATCCCGGTCCATACCGCATAGGCTGTGCCTAATGGCAGTGTTTGTGTAGCTTTAATCAATAAGCCCATACTCATAAATAAGCAGACTAAAAAACCAGCATACCAATACAGGGACGTTGTTCCTGCCGCTTCTTTTGCCTTGCCAAGGCAGGTTGTGAAACCTACTTCAAATAATCCGCCTAAGATTAAAAATATCCAATTCATTTGTTCTTGTTTTATTATATACGTAATATGTTACTGTTTTTTTTAGTTGCAAAGGTTTAATTTTTGATTTATTATTTTTTATACATAAGATATTTAAAATCTGTAGAAAAAAACAGGTGTAATAAAAAAAGCGTCGTTTCAGACGCTTTTTCTTAGGCTATATCCCGAAATTATGACAAGGATAGCCATATGTTACCATAGGCCTGCTGCTGTAGGGTACTGTTTTCCTTGCGTTGGATTACATAGTTCTTTTTATCCTGTTTCTGCAGCGTTACCGTAAGCTGCTGAAGTAATCCGTCGCGAGCGATAACTAGTTTAATCTGTTCGCCGACTTGCTTGCTGGCTAATATATAATCCAAAACCTTTCCAGCAGTATCGACTCTGTAATGGTCTACAGCTAAAAGTTCATCCTCCACGTTTAGTCCGCCATGCCATGCCGCGCTGTCGCGATCTACTTGTTTAATAATACTCCGTCCTTCAGATGCCGCTATTCGCACCCCTAGAGATGCGGAGTTATGGGCTGCCAGCAGATCGACCATTTCATAGCCCACTTCGTTGAAAATGCGGTTGTAATCCAACTCCTCTACACTATGCGCAGCCTTAAAGATATCATCCAATGGCACACCTGTTAAATCTTCGGCCAATTTTTGAAGTTCCTCTTCCTCAAACCCTCGGTTTTCTATGATGTAAAACTGGTTATAGGCCGCTTTTAAAACATCATCTAACCGATATTTACCCTCCGTTTGCACCAATATTTTAATGTCTAGGGCTACAGCATGCATGGCTCCTTTATTATAATAGGAGATGCTGGTATTGGCCGAGTTCTCGTCGGGGCGGTATTGTTTTATCCAGGTATCAAAACTTGCTGCTGCCGCGCTTTGAAGCTGATATCCAGGTCTATTATATACGGTATTGAAGTCTATGGCCAGCTGTTGTAGGTATTCTTCTTCGGAGTAAAACCCGCAGCGGCGAACGATAAGATTATCATAATAGGCTGTAAAACCCTCCATAATCCACAAACCTGTCGTATAATTTTCCTGGTTATAATCGAAGGGGCCTAAAGCTTTCGGGCGCAGACGTTTTACATTCCAGAGGTGAAAATATTCGTGCGCTACTAAACTTAAATAGCTTTTATACGAAGCCTCTTGTTGGTAGGCAAACCTGGAGCAGGCTAAAACCGTTGAGTTTAGATGCTCCAACCCGCCAAATGCATTCTGATGGTTATGCGTAATAAAGAGGTAATAATTATTTGGATTTGAGCCCCATATTTTATTTTCTTCCGCAACAATTTTTGTAATATCTTCTGTTAGTTGTTGTTTATTATAATTTCCTTCTCCAACCATGGCACATTCATGGGTAACGCCTTCCACGTCAAAAGACCAGGTGTCATGATTTCCGATTTCGAAGGGACTATCGTATAGGATGTCGTAATTTGCAGCATAGTAGGTATTTGAGCTGTTGGTAGGTTCTAATCCTGATGAAATTTTAGGCCAGTTTTCAGGTAATTTAACCGATACCGTTACCGGATGTTGTAGCTGCCCTTGTATATGAAAAAACACACCTACAGGGCTTAAAAAGGCATGCTCACGGTTTATAAAACTCGTCCGTACCGAGGATTCAAATCCGTATACTGCGTAGGTTACGCTAAGTGCTTTTCCATGGTGCTGCACACGCCAGGTATTTTTGTTCACCTTCGTAAAGGGGCATGCCACACCTGTTGCATCTGCTGCGCGGAATCTTTCCACGTTTTTAGCATATTCCCGAATTAAGTAGGAGCCTGGAGCCCAGACCGGTAAAACTAAGTCAATATAGTTTTGGTTTTCAAAACCTTGGATATCCAGCTGAACATCGACATAATGTGCTTGGGCTTCGGGAAAGGATAGGGAAAAGTGGATCGTAGAATTCATACCTTACTAAACATTGTTTTTATAATCAATATATCAAAGTTAGAGCTAATCCTATGGACTTCAAAATTATTATATTCGATTCATAGTGGTGTGCAAAAGTATTTTAACTATTGTGTATATTTGACATGCAAGAATAGTGTTAATTAAATAGGGAAAAAGAATGATTTTAGTCGCTGATAGTGGGTCTTCGAGTTCGGATTGGATGTTGCAGGTGCCCGATAGTGAACCTCTTTTATTTAAGACAAAGGGCTTGAATCCCTTTTTTGTAAATGAAAAAGAAATTGAAAGGGGCGTAAAGGATGCTTCTGAGATTATACCATATATAGACGAAATTAAGGAAGTATATTTCTTTGGTGCCGGATGTGTAACTCCTGATCGCCGTGAGATTGTATCGAATGCGTTGACGCTTTTGTTTCCAAAGGCTTTTATCGCGGTGGAAACGGATCTTTTAGGGGCTGCATATGCTACCTGTGGTACTGAAAAAGGCCTTGTCGCCACACTAGGAACGGGGTCGGATATTAGTTTTTTTAATGGGGAAGAGCTGTCCAGCAGTTTGCATGGCATAGGTTATGTTTTAGGTGATGAGGGCTCTGGCGCCTGGTTTGGTAAAAGGCTAACGACAGATTTCCTTTATGGCACGATGCCGCGCGATCTTGCGAAATTGTTTGCCGAGAAATATAGACTTACCAAGGATATGGTAATCCGAAATGTTTACCAGAAAGAGCGTCCAAACTCCTACCTGGCCTCTTTTGCTCCCTTTATGGCTGCGCATAGATTACACCCTTATATGGATAAGTTACTGACCGACGGTTTCGACGAATTTGTGCGCACCAATATTATGACCTATCCGAATTATTGGGAGTACAAATGCAATTTTGTAGGTAGCATTGGCTATCTTTTTGATATGCATCTCAGGAATGTATGTGAATTGCATGGGGTGCAAATGGGTAAGATCTTACGTTCTCCCATAGCGGATATTTTCCACTTTGTCGTTGAAAGAGAGACGACTAATTTACTGTATTAAGGTTCTTTAATTTGATAAATATATGATAACATTAGCATGGATAATGATCTTAAATTTGATCCATCCAACACCTCCGCCAGCATCTTCAGTGTATGACTTCTCATTCACTGCTATCGATGGAAAAAAAATTGAACTCTCTGCTTTTAAAGGGAAAAAGATTTTAATTGTTAATACTGCATCGAAGTGTGGTTTTACGAAGCAGTATAAAGATTTGCAGGAACTACATAAAACGTATGGTGAAAATCTGGTTATTATTGGGTTTCCGGCGAATAACTTTGGTAACCAGGAGCCTGGTAGTAACGCCGATATAAATACCTTCTGTGAACAGAATTATGGGGTTACTTTTTTACTCTCTGAAAAGGTAGAGGTAAAAGGCAAGGATATTGATCCTTTGTTTCAATACCTCACTACGCAGCCTAATCCTGATTTTCAGGGCGATATAAAATGGAATTTTGAAAAATTCCTAATTGATGAAAATGGAAAACTTATTCATCGCTACCGTTCGCAGGTAGCACCTATGGATCAGGTGCTTGTAGGGCAGCTATAGGAGGCCCGTATACCTGCTTTAGTAGGCCTTGATGCGGAAAATTTTTAATCGTATTAAATCCTGTATACCCCTGGGGTTGCAGGATTTTTTTATGTTTTTATAGCATTGATTATTTTTCGGTGTTTCGAAGGATAGCTTACTGTGTGCTTGTTGTATGCTGCTAAGGGTTTGAAGCCGTGAAATGGCGAAAAATAAAGGCATAAAAAAGCACTTTTGATGGGCAAAAGTGCTTTTAGCTAACCAATTTTAACCTAAATTTTGATGAATATCATCATGAAGTACCATACAAAGGTACAAGCGCAAGGAAAAAAAATGATCAATATAATATTAACTTTCTGTTAAATCGTGTTTCCAAGAACATAGTAGCAATGGCGACAGCGTGGTTCGTAACTGTCTTTTTCGCCGAGTAAAACCAGGTCTTCACTTTTGCTGAGCCGGTATGAATAGTTTGCCGGTGAGCCGCATACCACACAAACGGCGTGTACTTTGGTAATATGTTCTGCAATGGATAATAAGGCCGGCATCGGCCCGAAAGGGTTGCCTTGGTAATCCATATCGAGGCCTGCAACAATTACACGAAGTCCCTTATTCGCCAGCTGAATACATACATTCGGAAGATCTTCATCAAAAAACTGCGCTTCGTCTATGCCTACCACTTTAATGTCGGCACTCATTAAAAGTATTGCCGACGAATGTCCTACCGGAGTCGAAGGAATACTGTTTCTATCGTGAGAAACGACTTCATGCTCCGCATAGCGAAGATCGATTGCGGGTTTAAAGATTTCTACAGGTAGCTTGGCAAACTGTGCACGTTTCATTCTACGTATTAGCTCTTCTGTTTTTCCTGAAAACATCGAACCACAGATTACCTCTATACTTCCTACTTTTCTTTCTTTTTGATTACTATAATGTTCTGAAAATAGCATAATAATATTGCGCTGTCTGGGCGGGGGTTTTAATGTTAACAAAATCATAAAACCCCTAGCTGTACGCTACGAATATCGAAATTATATCTTATTTTTGGTAGACTCGGAATGCGGATAATTCGGAACTTTATCTGTATCAATGGGTTTAACTTCTATTTATTATTTGAACGATTATTTATTTAATAGGATTGATATGGCAAAATCTACATCGCAACTGTATACAAAAATTGATGGACTTTTAAACGATATCCAAGCCCAGTACGAAGATATAAAGGGTGGAGCGCGTTTAGATGGCGTTGAATTAGCACTTCTTTCTGCGAAAGTAGAATTTCTTTCGGCGCATATTAAGGCATTGCAATATTTTACTGGGGCAGCCGTGGAAACTTCTGCGCCTGTAGTAGAGCAGGATAGCACTGCCGTGCATACTGCAGTGGCACTGGAAAATGAAACCGTGGATGTGGCAGCAAACGAGGTGCAGCCTGAAGTGGCTTTTACGGAGACAACGGCTAATACTCCTGTAGCGGAGGCTGTTGCGAATACTGCAGTGCTGGATCATCCAGCGGAAGTAGCGCAGGCTCCTGTGTCGGATATTCCTTCGCAGACTGAAACACCTACGCTTTCGTATGCGCATAGTCAGGGTGTCGAGCAACCTGGTGCTGCTATACATGGGGAAGAAAAAGCAAACGCTGCAACGCAATATAATGCGGTTGATACTCATAATTCGACGGTTGATAAGGATCAGACTGTTGTACGCGAGGTTTTAGAGGAAACAAAAATCGTTGTTGTAGAAGAGTCTAGTACCGTTACGACGACTGTAACCTCTGAAGAAACGCCGGGTAGACCGCTCACAATAAATGAAATGATACATCAGCAAAAGCGTGCTGGTGTAAATATTACCCAACAGTTTCAGACGAATACAAGCACCGAAAAGGTATTGGATTTAAAAACAGCGATTAACTTAAATGATAAGCTTTTATTTATAAAAGATTTGTTTAACGGGTATAGTTTAGCTTATAGTGAGGCTTTGGAGTTGTTGAATCGTTTTAACCATATGGCGGAAGCGGACGCTTTCCTGCAAAGTAATTACGCCTTGAAAAATGGATGGGCAGAGAAGCCACAGACTGTAGATAAGTTTTATGCGCTGCTGCGTAGAAAGTTTGTCAATTAGGAGCATTATTTTAAGTAACTATTCCTATAAAAAAAGCTGTTCTAAAACAGCTTTTTTTATAGGTCAAATTTTACCCAATCTTGTCCGTCTCTTCCAAAAAAGAAATATTTGGGTTGAATAATTTCAGCTAAGCTTTCGGTGTCTGCAAGGTAGCTGTTTGCAGCGCTGTTGAAATCAGCTGATTGTATGATAAATACTTTATTGTTTTCAATAGCTTTACTGCCTTGTTCGCGTAACTCTGCTATAAAACTTGGTAGCAGGCTGTATAGTTCATCATTCTTTTGTATAATAATTACTACATCTGCAGCGCTTTGGCTATCGGCTAATAATCTTCCGCCAGCAATATTAATTTTCTCTTCTAACAGGGTAGAAAAAGCGGTTTCGAAACGATCCTCTTGCTGCACTACCATGACTTGGGGAAAGGTGTCGGGTGAAAGAAACTTTAGTTTATGAATCATAATATCTATGGCTTCCTGAAAGTGCTCTGCCGCTGTGGCATCGGTATTTTGTAGCGTGCTGATTATTGTTTCATATGTTGTCATGCCGCAAATTTAAGGATGCTTGGTGTATTTACCTAATTTAATAGTTAGCCCGTTTTTTTTATACGCTGTGTATGGCAAATGCTTGAAAAGAACATGTTGTTCTGCTGTTGACTGATTCAATGTTTTTTGTACTTTAGTATAGTTATTTAAAAGAGAGTACTATGTTTGATAAATTAATGCAGGCTCAGCAAAGAGCGGAGGAAATTAAAGCACGATTAAATAATATTTCTGTTTCTGGGGAAGCTGAAGGCGGACGTATTCGTGTTATTGCAACAGCCAATAAGGAGATTAAAGAGGTGCAGATTAGTGAGGAACTTTTTACTGAGGGGGATAAGGAACAGGTGGAAGAGTTGTTGATTGTGGCGCTGAATAAGGCTTTAGCACAGGCGGATAGCGTTAGTCAAACGGAGATGGCTGCCGCAAGTCAGGATTTATTAGGTGGCTTAGGTGGTTTAGGCGGTTTAGGCAATCTTTTTAAATAGGATAGATATTTAACTTTTTAATCATGGAAAATAATATTACAGCCACCTATTATGGCCAATCCTGTGTAGCATTCGATTTTAATGGAACGCAGGTTTTATTGGATCCTTTTATTACCCATAATCCATTGGCTAAGGACATTGATGTGAATGCCTTAAATCCGGATTATATTTTTCTGAGCCATGCTCATGCTGATCATGTGGCCGATTTAGTGCAGGTGCAAAAAAACTCCGGAGCAACTGTGGTTGCTATTGTTGAAACAGCCGCTTGGGTGGCTAAACAAGGGCTGGATGCGGATAAAGTTATTGCTTATAATTTTGGTGGTACCTTGTCTCTACCGTTTGGAAAGGTGAAAATGGTGTATGCTTTGCATACCAACTCTACACCTGAAGGTGATTATGCGGGGGTGCCTTGTGGTTATGTGTTTACTGTTGGCGATAAAAATATTTATTTTGCCGGCGATACGGGCTTAACTATGGAAATGAAACTTTTGGAGGATTTAAATATCGACTGGGCTTTTTTACCTATTGGTGGTTTTTATACCATGGATATGTACGATGCTTTGAAGGCTTCTTCTTTTGTGAATTGTACGAAGATTGTAGGGGTACATTACAATACATTTCCGGCAATCACTATCGATACCGCAGAAGCGCAGCAATTATTTAGTGAGGCTGGACGGGAGTTGTTTTTACCTGAGGTAGGCGCGGCTGTTCGTTTGTGGTAGTTAGACTGTCTTGCTCATGCCAAAAAAAACCGGATATCTTTAGGTAGGATGTCCGGTTTTTATTTTATTTATTCTCGATATGAAATTTTACAAGGTCGTCAATAGGTGAGCGTAAGATTTTTCCTACTTTCATTCCATATTGTGCTGCTTTTTCTTCTAATACATTACGGAAGTTGTAGCCTACAGAGCCTATGCAGTTGAAAGAATGGTCTTGATAATTAGGGTATTTGCTTACCAGGTTGGCGAAAAATGCTTCGAAGGAGTCATCGACAATTTTGCGCGTATATTGAATATTTACATTGTTGTCGTATACAAATTTACTGAAACTTGCACAGAAACGGTTGGCCAAGGGTTTGGTGTATACGTTGTCCATAATCTCGTCTTCTGTTAGTTTGTAGGTGTCAAAGAATGCTTCCTTAACATCTAAAGGCATTAGGCCACGTACATAATCTGTTAATAGCTTCTTGCCGATAAAAGAACCTGATCCTTCATCGCCTAGTATATAGGCCGCCGAATTTATGTTGTAAGTTATTTCTTTACCATCATAAATGCAGGTGTTTGTTCCTGTTCCTAAAATGGCTGCAAAACCGGCTGTTGCCCCTAATAAGGCTCTTGCGGCAGCTAATAGGTCGTGACCGACTTCAATTTTCGCATTTGTAAATAGTTTTACAAACGCATCGGACACGATTTTTGCTTTCTCTTCGTTATGTACACCTGCGCCGTAGTAGTACACTTCGGTAATTTTTTCTAACGGTAAGTCTTGTGGTAATCCTTTTTTTAAGGATCCGACAATGTAATCACTGTCTACAAAATAGGGATTATATCCCTCTGTGTTAAAATAGATTTTTTTTTGGTTATCATCTAATAGGCACCAATTGGTTTTGGTTGAACCTCCATCTGCAATAATGATCATTAGGATTTGTTTTAGTTCAATAATTTATAATTTATCGCTTTCCGAAGATACATTATTCTTCACATACTTTTATCTTTTTGTTGGATAATAATTTGTTACAATACTGTTTTAAAACGAAAAAACAGCCTTAGGGAGCTCCCTAAGGCTGTTTTTTTTAAAATAAACTTAGTGTAAAAAGTACAATTAGTGCAGCCTAGTGGCCTCCTGCACTTTCAATATTATCGATATCGATATTTTGTTTTTTAAGGAATTGCTTCGCTAAAAAGGCGAAAGAAATAATGTATATAAAACCAATCAATGGAATGATATAGGAGTTATGGATGCCAATAATATCGGCTAGTTTACCTTGGATAGGGGGGATGATACCGCCACCAAGAATCATCATAACCAAAAATGCGGACCCTTGTTCGGTGTATTTTCCAATACCTGTTATCGCTAGGGAGAAGATGGATCCCCACATAATCGAACAGGCTAAACCACCGGTTAAAAATGCGTAGATAGCAACCGTACCTGAAGTTAATAACCCCGTAAGCATGGCAACAGCTCCTAAAGTTCCAAAGATTACCAAGGTACGTACGGGTTTTTCTTTGCTTACAAAGAAAGCCCCAACTTGGATGATAATACAGATAACAAAGAAGTATAAATGCGACATATCGAAGCCAGCAATAGAGTTTACGCTTAGTATTATACCGAAAGCGATGAAGGGAACAACTGCTGTTAAGACTTTTTTGGTGGATTGCGCAAAATTAAATGCCGTAATAGCACCTGCCCAACGCCCGATCATCATGCCTCCCCAATACATGGAAATGTAAGGTGTAATTTCGGAGGATTGCAGATGTCCAAATTCGGCTAAGGTTAATAGCTCCCCCAAATTACTACCGATGCCGACTTCAATTCCAACATATATAAACAAGGCCAACATGCCCAGAACCAACTGTGGGTATTTCATGGCACCCCATGCTTCAGGGGCTTTTTTAGCCTTGTTATAGGCAAATAATAAGGACCCTACAACCGCTAGCAGCGCTCCGAAAAGAAAACCCATCCTTTTTAATTCTAGGGGATGTGCCAGCTCTTGAATCTGCGATTTAATCTTTGTGATAACCGCGGTATCGGTATTTGCATGTAGCTGTTCCTGCAAAGCAACAAGGGCTAATGCGGCGTCACTCTTATAACTTAGGAAGACAGGAATAAACATCGCCAATAACAATATTGTCATGGTAATAAGTGTATTTCTAGCTTTATTCGCTGATTCCATCGGTTCGTTATTGATGCCTGCAGGAACTTTCTTGGAGAAGTTAAATAAGGCTGCCGCCAAAAGAAACAATAAACCTACGGCAATATAGAGGTAAACCACTTTGTTTAATGGCAGTTTTGAAATTTCGGTATCCGAGATGGTTTCAAATGTTCCAAAAAGTGCAAAACCAATAACTAAAGGACCTATTGTTGTTCCAAATGAATTTACTGCACCCCCGAGATTCACCCGTGATGCCCCGGTTTTTGGGTCGCCCAATAAGACAGCAAAAGGGTTAGCCGCAGTTTGTTGTATGGAGAAGCCCAGGGCTACAATAAATAACCCGATTAACATCCCAAAATATTGGTTTACCTCGACGGCAATAATCATCGCTGCAGCGCCTAGAGCTGAAAATAGTAAGCCATACACGATGCTTTTTTTATACCCCCATTTTCCGACAATATCTTTGCCTGAGATGGTGCCAAATACGAAAAGTAATAAAGCCCCCACGTAATAGGCGCTATAAAAAGCGAAATCTATGAGTTGCGATTGAAATTGATCCAGATGGAAGTAGTTTTTACAAAAAGGGATAAATATGCTATTTCCTGCAGCGATAAACCCCCAGAAGAAAAACACAACAATTAGCGTATACAACGCTGGATAGTTTGTTTCTTTAGTGTTGTTGGTCATAATTTTGATTTTACTGGCGTTAAACATACAAAAAAAATATGGAAAAATACGAATACTAGTAAATCGTTTTAGTCTTTTGAGCTGTGATCATTTAGATTTCATTTTTTTTACATAATTTTTTTATTTTTTTTTGAAATATCAAATCTTATAAGTTTCTTTGTGCATTCTCAAATCTGTCGTGATTTAAGAACTCTGCTTAAATAGAGCCTTTTTAAATAAACACTACTGTAGATTAGCTACAAAAGTTACGATACGATTTCAAACTTTTTAAAATCCAAAAAGATACAATCATAATTCAATATTAATGAATATCAACGAATTGAATTCGAAACTCGTGTCCGAATTACGCGAGATAGCTAAAGTGTTAGGTATTGTTGAAGTAGAAAAGCTCCGTAAGCAAGAATTGATTGATAAGATTGCGGAGGTTGCTCAACAATCTGCTACGCGTGAAACTGTTGTTGAAAATACGGAATTTGCAGAGGAGCATGATGATGCTGATAAGCCAAGACGCCGTACACGTACAACAACAAAAACAGAACCAGTCCCTGTTACCAAACGCGTACGTTCAGAAGAGAGCACCGAAGGCACCCTTTTCACGAAAGAACCTGCCACAACGCAGACATCTACCACCCCAGAGCCTACAACCCCTACGACTACGAATACAGCAGAAGTTAAGAAATCAGAAAGTACATCTTCAAGTACAGATTTTGATAACGTTATTGTAAACGAGGGTGTTTTAGAAATTATGCCGGATGGTTATGGATTTTTGCGTTCTTCAGATTACAACTATTTGACATCTCCGGATGACATTTATGTATCCCAGTCGCAAATAAAATTATTTGGTTTAAAAACCGGTGATAATGTACGCGGTAGTATTCGCCCACCAAAAGAAGGGGAGAAGTATTTTCCGTTAGTGCGTGTTGAATCTATTAACGGGCAAGATCCTGCTGAGGTTAGAGATCGTGTTCCGTTTGATTTTTTAACGCCATTATTTCCAAATGAGAAGTTAAACTTAGATTTAGGTGCCAATAACTACTCTACCCGTATTATGGATTTATTTACTCCAATCGGGAAAGGTCAGCGTGGTCTAATTGTAGCGCAACCAAAAACAGGTAAAACCAATCTTTTAAAAGAGGTAGCCAATGCGATTGCAAAAAATCACCCTGAAGTATATTTAATTATCTTATTAATTGATGAACGTCCGGAAGAGGTTACTGATATGGCGCGTAGTGTTCGTGCAGAAGTTGTTTCTTCTACATTCGATGAACCTGCAGACCGCCATGTTAAGATTGCTAATATCGTACTCGAGAAGGCTAAGAGAATGGTGGAGTGTGGGCATGATGTGGTTATCCTTTTGGATTCGATTACCCGTTTAGCGCGTGCCTACAATACGGTTGCTCCAGCATCTGGAAAAATCCTTTCCGGTGGTGTCGACGCAAATGCTTTGCATAAGCCAAAACGTTTCTTCGGAGCAGCAAGAAATATTGAAAATGGAGGTTCCCTAACCATTCTGGCTACGGCACTGATCGATACAGGTTCAAAAATGGATGAGGTTATCTTTGAGGAGTTTAAAGGTACAGGTAATATGGAGTTACAGTTGGATCGTAAATTGGCCAATAAACGTCTATTCCCTGCGATTGATCTGACAGGGTCGAGCACACGTCGCGACGACTTGTTGATGGACAAAGAGGCTTTACAGCGCTTATGGGTGTTGCGTAATCATTTATCGGATATGAACGCTACGGAAGCGATGGAATTCTTGTTGCAGCAGATCAGAGGAACACGTTCGAATGAAGAGTTTTTAATCAGTATGAACGGATAATTCATATTTAATTGATATTTTTAGGCCATCTAAATTTTTAGATGGCCTTTTTTATAGTATAAAATGAAGAAACATATTCCGAATACGCTTACTTGTTTAAATCTTTTCTGTGGTTGCATGGCTGTGCTTATGGTGTTAAAGGGGAATTATACGGCGGCCTTGTATGCTGTGATTAGTTCTGGAATCTTTGACTTCTTCGATGGTATGGTAGCGCGATGGTTACATGTAAAGTCCTTAATTGGTAAAGAGTTGGATTCGTTGGCCGATATGGTCAGTTTTGGTTTCCTTCCTGGCGTGGTATTGTATTCCTTATTGCAGCAAGCTACGACAAATGTATATGTGCCTTATATCGGTTTTTTTGTTACCGTATTTTCGGCGCTACGGTTAGCTAAGTTTAATATAGATGAACGGCAGACAGCTGATTTTATTGGTGTAAACACACCGATGAATACTTTCCTTATTATTTCTTTTCCTTTTATTGCGCAGCGCTACCCTGAGGTTATTTTAAATCCTTATTTTTTAGTTGTTTTCGCAATTGTTTCGGGTTTGTTATTGGTATCGGAGTTACGTCTATTTGCCATGAAACTAAATAGCCTTGCTTGGTCTGTTAACAAGTTTAAGTATTTATTTCTTTTAAGTTCCGGGTTGTCTTTAATCTTATTCAATATTTTGGCCTTGCCCATTGTTTTCGTATTGTATATCCTGTTTTCGGTTATACATTATAGGTTCGAAAAGAAAGGGGAGTAATTTTTGTGGCATTCAATGTATAAGCTGCCCATTGTGTCGGATAATTCCTGTTAACTTGTCGAGCCAGAGTTTTATAACGGCTGCATGCTCATAATTTTCGTCTTCAGCACAGCGAAACATCCATTCTTTTAGCGTGGATGTCATCTCCTGGTATGCGGTAAATTGCCCATATATATCTTTGTAATCACTGAATATTTCTACCAAGTGACAGTAGATATCGTATTCAATAAACTTTAAGTAATGCTGTTGGTGCGCAGTTTCAAAATCTTGGTTACTAGAGAATCCATTGCGGATATGAATATCACAGGCTCGTTCAAAGGCCTTACGTGAAACCAATACTTCTTTTTTTATGGTATCTCGGGTACAGATAAGAAGTTCATACATGGCAGTGAGCTCTTCCTGGAGCGAAAAGTTTTTTACTATTGTATACATAACCTATTTGTATTGAGGTAATTAATATAACAATACGGGCGCTATTTTTGTTTGTTTTTTTTTAATTTACTTAATAACTGTAACTAAATCCATAGGTCGGGTACAGCTTTTGTGAGGCTTGGGGATGATTAAGATAGGTGAGTTTTGCGCCGAAAGAAACATCAGGCAGGGTGTATTTAAAGATATTAAAATCAAGGTTAACACCAAGGCCGAAAGTTTGCGGTGCGTAGTTGCGCTCTTCAAGGTTTAGGTATCCTGCGGAAACAACGGCTCTAATCCGTTTAAAATACGCCAGCTGACCTAAAGAGAAGTCGGGGTACAACAGCGGCAACCTATAATCCAACAATAAGGTGTTTTTTACATTGGCTACGGGTACGAAAGCATACCCCTCAATCAGGGGAATGTCGTTGTTGTAGCGGTATCGGCCACTTTTGTTTTGTATAGAATAGCGCAGCTGAATGCCATGGTTTGAAAGTATCCCTGGAAAATAAAAACTGCTTCGGAATGCCAGGGACGAGCCGGTTTGGTTCCGATCAAAAGGTACATGCCTATATATTAAGCTGAAATTTTGCCCCCAGCGTGGTGTTAGGTCCATCCGGCTATAGCGGGTGTTTCGATTAAAATATACTTGGTAATTTAGCGGAAAGATTAATTCTGTATAAAAGTTCTTTAAGTTTGCTAAACTCAGGTCATAACGATTTTGGTAGGTGGTTCCAAGGTTAAATCCGAATGCATACACCTGGTTACCTCGATAGATGCTAAAGGGCAACTGCATATCAAATGTTATCAAGTTTTCGCGCCAGTGGAAATTAAGCAGTGAATCTTTATTGTTGTTTATCTGCGCCTTACCTAATTGACCCCTGTTTTGGTAGCCTACTGTAAATTTTGGGAAATACTTCTGGTAAGTGACTTCTGCGGAGTAGGTGTTTTTTCGGATTTCATTATCGTATTCATAACCTACTTTTATTTGCGTGGTATTTAATACATCGTTGGAGAGTATAAAAAAACCCGGTCGAAGGTTGTCAAAGCTTTCAAAATCACTGCCACTCAGGGATATGCTGTGGAAATTTATTGCGTTTTTAAGGGTATTGTAAGGCTTTATAGCATAGTTTTTTAAGTCGGTAATGGGCATCGATTGCTCCGAGTTATCGTTTTGTTTCGGATATAATGTCGTAGCAGGGGTAAAACTTACAATTTTGTTTATGCTACTTTCTAGCCGCATACTTTGGATATGATAGCCTTGGGTGGTATAATCGTTATACCAAATTGAGTCGCCAGCAAGGGTAGGGTTAAAGGCACCAAATCTGCTGTTGGAAAGCTGTACAACCGCATTATTTTGCAGCATAAAGAGGTCGTCTTTTTGGTTGTAATTGGCTTTGAAAATAATAGACTCTTTATGGAAAACAGGCCTTTCATACTGCTGGTTTAACCAAGGGAGTAGTGTTTCTGTATTTTTTGTTGTTAGGTCTACTTGTAACAAGGTGCTACCTTCTTCTGATAAACCAATAGCGATGATTTTATCTCCGGTAGTATTAAACTGGGGTTGCTGTAAATGTATTCCTTTGGGCAGAGGGATGGAATCCATACGCTCACCATTGGTAATATTTAGTAAGGCTATCGACGATTCGTTGTGGAGGTTTACCTCAACACAGGCAATCTGCTGTAGGTTGGGGTGGATAATCGGGGTGTAGTACCTGCTCTTATGCGTTAGTGTTTTTTTCTTTCCTGTCTGTAGATCAAATACCTGTATTACATTGTAGGTCTGTTTGGCAAAACGAGCATCTTTTCGGTATTCATCCCATGTTATAAGCTGCTCTTGCAGGTGAAAGTAGGGCATGATTTGTAAGCCAATATCGAGCACCTTTTCTTTCTTTTTAAGGTCGTTTGGGGCAAAGGAAATAATTCGTGGCGTATGCTGTCGGCTATCTTGCAAGGTGTAAATGCGTCCGTTGCTGACTTGTGGTAGCCAATAATTAGTAGGATACTTATCCTTAAAATCATAGGATTTTGATAAGGATACTTCCTGCTCGATGGGCCATTTTGCTTTAAGATCTTCCATTGTCTCCTTAAAGATCCCACTCGCACGCTGCCCATAGTATTTTTTTAAGCTTCGCTGAAAATTAAATGGCCGTATAATTTTGCTGCGCATATCTTTCAATATTTTGTCTTGGATTTGGTTGTCTTTTTCATACATCAAGCTATTCATAAAATAGCCTATGCTGTAGTATGAGGGGATAATATCCTTAAAAGAACCGTGTACATATTTGTTGAAATCGTAGTTCAGGCCAGATTGAATATTCGCACGTATAGGCAT
This sequence comes from Sphingobacterium sp. Mn56C, assembly GCF_049319645.1. Taxonomy (NCBI): domain Bacteria; kingdom Pseudomonadati; phylum Bacteroidota; class Sphingobacteriia; order Sphingobacteriales; family Sphingobacteriaceae; genus Sphingobacterium; species Sphingobacterium sp. Mn56C. The sequence continues at coordinate 329,815 of NZ_JBMOUC010000004.1, read as the reverse complement.
ATGCCACGACGGTAGCCGTCCGCGGCCACCGTTGGAGTATAAGGTTTCGTGAAGCACGGCGTCTCCTTCAAAATACCAGGATGGAAGGTTTAAAGCAAATAATGTCAACCCAAGCTGTTCCAGAATTGGCGGTTTAAAGTTTCCGGTTAAATTATCGAATTGTACTATATGTCGACTTTCATGTAAGGCTAAATTTGGCAGCCATTCTTGATTGTTCGCAACGCCAGAGGGGGTAGAATAGAGCTCTGATTTGCGAGGCGCTAACTGTACAAAACCATTTTGCTCGATGTTGTGTTCTTGAACAATAATCTTTGTTTTTCTAGGTTTCCTATCGCTGTACAGGCTATTTTTCTGTAGGTAATATTCGAGCTGTGCGAAGAGGTTGGGGGCAGATTTTGCAAATTCCTGCGGAAATATTAAACATAAATGCTCCGTGTTTATCTGTTGCCATTTTATGCTGGAGTGCGCTTGTGTATTGTCGAAAATCTGTGCCTTTAAATTTAGAAAGGTTAGGAACAAGATTAGGGTAAGGAGGTATTTGATTTTCATGGTCTTTAGCGCCTGGGTAATGTGTTTTATTTCCTGTTTATGCCGCGTTATCGTTTCATATACTGCCGAAAACGACCGGACTTAAATTATATTATGGTGTTTACCTCGTTTAATACTTGGATATTCTTTGAAGGTGATTTGTGAAAAAGCTTTTCCTTCAAAAGTGAACTAAGCTAATGCTTTTTTTTACGAAATCATAATGTAAACCTAAACCATTTCTAAGGATTTTAAAAGGATGGATGGGTAGGGATTGATGTCTTTGGTTTATACGCTTTTACCATCGGTTTTGTAAGGGCTGAAATAGCCCTTACAATTGGATCGTATATAGCTCCACCGCTTTGTTGTTTATAGTCTGTGGGTAAGCATTTTGTCTAGAGGTTATTGCGTATAGGGATGTGAACTAATTTTTAAACTGTTGTTAATTCATTATAAGGTTGTGTTTTCTTCTGAAATTAAAATAAATTTTCATTTTCTTACCGCTAAAAAAAGATTATAAATTTTGAAAGAAAAGAACGACTTTTGCAGCAGACTAAAAAACTGAACCCCAATGTAGGATTTAAATTTTCGGAGGCGTATATGGAAGATTTGGAAATGCAGGTTACTTTTATTGAGCAGTTCATCGCAGATAATAATCTCGTTGAACTGGAGAGTTTTCTTAATGAACTCAATATTTCGGATGTCGAGGAATTAATCGATGAATTACCTGAACATGCAGCGCTTTTTCTGGAGATATTAAATCTTAAACGAGCCGTTAATGTGTTTCGTATTTTAGACTTTCCTACCCAGGAAAGGGTTTTTAAGAAATTATCTGGTGCAAAAACAAGGGAGATTTTAAATGAGCTTCCTCCCGACGACCGTACTTCGTTTTTAGGGGAGTTAAAGGGGGATGTGGTAAAACGTTTAATAATTCTGCTCTCGCCAGAGGAACGCAAAGAGGCATTATCCTTGTTGGGATACCCTGAGGATAGTGTGGGGCGTTTGATGACGCCTGATTATATTACCGTAAAAGAACATTGGACAATCACGCGCATTTTGGATCATATCCGTCGTTATGGGTCTGCCTCAGAGACAATCGACGTCTTGTATGTTATAGATTCTAACGGTAAGCTTATTGATGATATCCGGATTAAGGATATTTTATTGGCAGCACCTGAAACACAGGTGGGCGAGCTTATTGATAACCGCTTAATTTCCTTAAATGCAAATGACCCCCAGGAGGAGGCGGTTACTATATTTCGGATGAATAATAGGGTGGCACTTCCGGTTGTGGATGAGCAGGGTATTATGCTGGGGATTGTTACTATTGATGACATTCTCTGGGTAGCCAATGAGGAGTATACCGAGGATATGCAGCGCTTCGGGGGTACGGAGGCTTTAGATGAGCCGTATCTGGATGTTTCCATATGGCACTTGGTAAAAAAGCGTGGAGGCTGGTTGATTGTGTTATTTTTAGGGCAATTGTTAACGGCTACTGTTATCGGCGAGTTTGAAGATCAGCTGTCGCAGGCCGTTTATTTAATGATATTGATGCCATTGATTATGTCGAGTGGTGGAAACAGTGGCTCGCAATCTTCCACTTTAATTATTCAAGCTATGGCCATGGGTGAGGTTACGATTTCGGATTGGTGGCGGGTTATGAAAAGGGAGATTGTTACGGGGTTTCTGCTCGGACTTATATTAGGGACCTTAGGATTTATCCGCGTAGCGGGATGGGAGTTGTTTACGGATTATTACGGCGAATATTGGGCCTTGATAGGTTTGGTTGTTAGTCTTTCGTTGGTGGGGGTAGTCATGTGGGGTTCGTTGACAGGATCCATGTTGCCATTTCTTTTAAAACGATTAGGCGCCGATCCGGCGAGTTCTTCAGCGCCTTTTGTATCCACACTGGTGGATGTAACGGGGTTAATTATTTACTTTACCATCGCTACATTGATTTTAAAAGGAATATTGCTGTAAATTATTCTTATTGGCAATGAATGACTTGCGTTTTTTTTGAAAAATATATTTGCACAACTGAATTAATCTTGCGATAATTGCATCACCGAAAGGGAAACGAAATACTCCTGAATAGCTCAGTTGGTTAGAGCATCTGACTGTTAATCAGAGGGTCGCTGGTTCGAGCCCAGCTTCAGGAGCAAAAAGAAAAGCTGTTTTTTGAAAGAAAAACAGCTTTTTTCTTTTTAGATGAATTTACTATCCTACTAACTTATAAATCTGAAATTCTGAAATCCTGAAATCTTGAAATCCTGAAATTTTAAAATTGCAACAACAAATTGTAGAATTTACGGTTTTATTAGGGATGAAGAACGGATTATGGGGTATACGTAAAAAAGGTGACCCCAAGCGGTCACCTTAATAAAAAACTGCATATTATATTTTTCGACTTTACGGTGTTTGTAAAGCGGTACTATTGCCATTTCCAGGCCAAGATACGAGAGATCTTTTGTCCTTGCTGCATTGGGATAATTTCAATTCTTGCGGCTTTATGGTATTCTAAAATTGCAATCAAAGGTTTTAAATGTTCTTTGCTTGCTACCAGTGTCGTAACCCATCCCAGCTGTTGCTGGAAATCTTTACTCTCGTAGATCATCTTGCTGATAAAGGCCTGCTCGCCGCCCTCACACCATAGTTCGTTGGGATGGCCTGCAAAATTCTGTACGGTTGCTTTATCTTTATTTTTGTTTAGTGTCTGGAACTTTTTAGTGCTGCTTTTCCAGTTGTCTTCCCGCGATTTGTAGAAGGGTGGATTGCATACAACCACGCTATATTTTTCGTTCGGTTGGATGATTTGGCTAAAAATTTTACTACGATCGGTTTGCAGGCGCACCTGTATTTTTTTCTTTAACCAAATGTTACGCGCAATATTTACTTCGGCAAAATGAATAGAATTAGCGTCGATATCGGTTCCTACAAAATTCCATTCGTATTCTTGCGCACCAATTATCGGGTACACGAGGTTTGAACCCGTACCTATATCCAGTACACTGATTTTTTTGCCATACGGAATTTGGCCGTTATTATCTTGTGCCAGCAGGTCGGCGATGTAATGCATGTAATCGGCTCTTCCTGGTATAGCAGGGCATAGGCTATTGGGCGCTATCTCCCAGAATTTTAATTTATAATCGGCTTTTAATAGTCCCTTATTCAGCTCAAATACTGCCTTCGGGTCAGCAAAGTCTATCGTTTCCTTGCCAAAATCGTTGACAAAGGTAAAGGCTTTCAAGTTCGGGTTGGCTTTTTCTAAACGCTTGAGGTCATAGCCTTGAAGGTGTTTATTTCGGCCATGAAGTTTCGCTGGCGCAGGATTTGAATTTATCATAAAAAAAATAATTTTTCCAAAGGTACGGTTTATTCTTTCAGGGCACCTATTTATCCGCGGTCAGCGCTTTAAATATTTCCTTTCCTGCCATTTTATCGGTATCTTTGTACGTAATTTAACAAAAGGCCAACTGGGGCAAAAACAACATAATTGTACATGCTGTACCCAAAGAAGCCATAAATAATAAATAAACGTATATCATATTTGTAAATGATGATTCATGTAACACTTCCTGACGGCTCTGTACGTCAGTATGAAAAGGGAACTTCTGCTATGCAGATTGCCCTGTCTATCTCTGAAGGTTTGGCACGGAATGTACTCGCTGCCGAAGTAAACGGTGAAGTATGGGACGCTTCACGTGCTATTGAAGCCGATTCTACCGTGAAATTATTAACCTGGAACGACGAAAAGGGTAAATCAACGTTTTGGCACTCTTCGGCCCACTTGTTGGCTGAAGCCTTAGAAGATTTATACCCGGGTATTAAGTTTGGTATCGGTCCTTCCATTGAAACAGGTTTTTATTACGATGTAGACTTTGGCGACCGTGTTTTCTCTTCAGAAGATTTTAAAGCTATTGAAGACAAAATGTTGCAGTTGGCAAAGCAAAAAGAAGTTTTTGAGCGTAAAGCAGTCTCAAAAGCGGAGGCTTTGGCCTATTTTGAAGCGAAAGGTGATGAGTATAAACTGGATTTGATTAAAGATCTTGAAGACGGTAAAATTACGTTCTATTCGCAAGGTAACTTTACGGATTTATGTAGAGGGCCACATATTCCAAACACGGGCTTTATTAAAGCTATTAAACTGACCAATGTTGCCGGTGCTTATTGGCGTGGTGACGAGTCTCGTAAGCAGTTAACGCGTATTTATGGGGTTACCTTCCCGAAAGCGTCTGAGCTTACAGACTACCTTAAATTTATTGAGGAAGCGAAAAAACGTGACCACCGTAAATTGGGTAAAGAATTGGAATTGTTTGCTTTTTCTGAAAAAGTGGGTATGGGCTTACCTTTATGGTTACCTAAGGGCGCCGCTTTACGTCAGAAATTAATAGATTTCTTACAGAAGGCACAGCTGAAAAATGGTTATGAGCCTGTGGTAACACCGCATATCGGTCATAAACAGTTGTATATTACCTCTGGTCACTACGAGAAATATGGTGCGGATTCGTTTCAGCCTATAAATACGCCTGTGGAGGGCGAGGAGTTCTTATTAAAACCTATGAACTGCCCGCATCACTGTGAAATATATAAAACAAAGCCGCGCTCGTATAAAGATTTACCTATTCGTTTTGCCGAATTTGGTACGGTATACCGTTATGAGCAGTCGGGTGAGTTGCACGGATTAACACGTGTACGTGGGTTTACGCAAGATGATGCCCACTTATTCTGCCGCCCGGATCAGGTGAAGGAGGAGTTTAAGAAAGTTATTGACCTGGTATTGTATGTCTTTGCGGCTTTAGGTTTCGATAGTTATACGGCACAGGTGTCGTTGCGCGACCCGGAAAACCGGACAAAATACATCGGATCGGACGAGAACTGGGCCTTAGCAGAGTCTGCTATTATGGAAGCTGCAGCGGAAAAAGGGTTGCCTACAATTGTAGAGTATGGTGAGGCTGCTTTTTATGGACCGAAGTTGGACTTTATGGTAAAGGATGCTTTAGGACGTAAGTGGCAGTTAGGAACGATACAGGTAGATTACAACTTGCCGGAGCGTTTTGAACTAGAATATACAGGCAGCGACAACCAGAAACATCGCCCGGTAATGATTCACCGCGCACCATTTGGTTCTTTGGAACGCTTTGTGGCTGTGTTGATTGAGCACTGTGGCGGACAGTTTCCGTTATGGCTTGCCCCTGAGCAATTTATTGTTTTACCTGTATCTGAAAAATACGAAGAATATGCGCAAAAACTTTTGGAATCGCTAAATAATTCCGATATTCGCGGTCTAATTGATCTTCGTGATGAGAAGGTAGGACGTAAAATCCGTGACGCCGAAGTTAAAAAGCTGCCTTACATGCTTATTGTAGGTGAAAAAGAAATGGAAAGTGGCACGATTTCTGTTCGTAAGCACGGGTCTGTAGACCTTGGTTCTATGACTGCAGATGAATTTAGAGATTTATTAATAAAAGAAATAACCGTTTAAAATTTTAGACATTTGGCATTAAAAAGACCTAGTGGTCCAAGACCACAGCAAATTAGAAAAAAAGAAGCTGAACACCGAATTAATGAGCATATCCGTGTGCCTGAGGTTCGTTTAGTAGGAGACAATGTGGAGCAGGGGGTATTCCCTACACGCAAGGCATTGGAACTTGCGGACGAGTTGGAACTTGATTTAGTGGAAATTTCGCCAAATGCTGTTCCACCGGTTTGTAAAATTATTGATTACAGTAAATTCATTTACGAGCAGAAGAAAAAGCAGAAGGAAATCAAAGCCAACGCAAAGCAAACGATTATTAAGGAGATCCGCTTCGGACCTAATACCAGTGAGCACGATTTTGATTTTAAATTAAAACATGCTATGCGTTTCTTGGAAGCTGGCGAGAAAGTACGCGCCTATGTACATTTTAAAGGGCGTGCAATCGTGTTTAAAGAAAAAGGGGAAATCCTTTTGTTACGTTTTGCTCAGGCACTTGAAGATTATGGTAAAGTTGAACTTTTCCCTAAATTAGAAGGTAAACGTATGTTCTTGACCATTGCTCCAAAAGCATCAAAGAAATAAAACGATATTCTAACAGATTGATATAAAATATAATATTATGCCAAAAGTAAAAACCAATTCCAGCGCTAAGAAACGTTTCAAAATGACTGGAACAGGTAAAATCGCAAGAAAAAGTGCTTTCAAAAGCCACATCTTGACTAAGAAAACTACAAAACAAAAACGTAACCTAACAAAAACTGCTTATGTTTCTGACGGAGACTTAGGTAACGTAAAACGTATGTTAGCTATCGGAAAATAGTAAGTTTTCGTTTTTATTTTTATTTAACAATATTTTTTAACCGGGTATCGGGTTGTAAGTTTGCTGTAATACGCAACGCCTCTTACCAAATTAAATTTTAAAATTATGCCACGTTCGGTTAACGCAGTTGCTTCGAGAAGAAGAAGAAAAAGAATCTTGAAATTAGCTAAAGGCTATTTCGGTTCACGTAGCAAAGTATATACTATTGCTAAAAATACAGTAGAAAAAGGTTTACAGTACGCTTACCGCGACCGTAAAACCAAAAAACGCGAGTTTAGAGCTTTATGGATCCAACGTATCAACGCTGGTGCACGTCAACACGGAATTTCTTATTCTCAATTGATTGGCAAATTAAACGCTAAAAACATTGGCTTAAACCGTAAAGTTTTAGCTGATTTAGCTTTAAATAACCCAGATGCTTTCAAAGCAGTTATTGATGCAGTAAAATAAATTAAGTTTTAAACCGCTATCAATTTGTTAGATATTTAAAGGAGCTGTCCTCAAAAGGGATGGCTCTTTTTTTTTCCTACCCGGACCTTGTACCACGGTGTGCTTTATAGTGGTTATGCCATACCATACTGCAGTGTAACCCTTTTTCGAGTGCCATTAGCCGCGTAAAGTTTCTGTTTTTTTCTATTGTTAGTTTAATCTAACTTTTTATTTTTGTATGTTTATCGCTTTATAGTTAAAAAATAAATATATATGATAGAATCGGTTATCCAATATTTTGAAACCATCGATCCAATTTTAGCCGCTTTATATGCCACCCTGTTTACCTGGTTCGTAACGGCATTAGGAGCAGCTTTTGTATTCGCCTTTAAGGAAATGAATGCTACCCTTATGGATGGGATGTTAGGCTTTACAGGCGGTGTCATGGTGGCGGCAAGTATATGGAGTTTATTGATTCCGGCTATTGAAATGAGCGCGGCAACCTTACAAGCAGAAGCCAATACCGGTGGTTTTTTAGACAGCTTAGGTTCTTTTGGAAAAGTATTTCCTGCGGTAATCGGGTTTTTATGCGGGGCAGGTTTTTTATTTCTCGTCGATAAGTTATTACCCCATTTGCATATCAATTTTAAGAAAGAGGAGGGGATAAAAACACCCTGGCAGAAAACTACTCTTATGATTTTTGCTATTACGTTGCACAATATTCCGGAAGGACTTGCTGTAGGCGTCTTATTTGGGGGCGTTGCTGCCGGTATTCCGGAGGCTTCAATTGCTGGTGCTGTATTGTTGGCGATGGGCATAGGGCTGCAGAATTTTCCGGAAGGCATAGCCGTGGCAATGCCGTTGCGGCGTATGGGGATGAGTCGTAAAAAAAGTTTTTTCTTTGGGCAAGCATCAGCAATTGTAGAACCTATTGCAGGGGTACTGGGGGCTATGGCAGTTACGACCTTCACCCCCATATTACCCTATGCCTTAGCCTTCGCAGCCGGAGCCATGATTTTTGTCGTTATTGAGGAAGTAATTCCCGAAGCGCAACAGCACAAAAATTCGGATACATCGACTATTGGCTTTATTATTGGTTTTTTAGTCATGATGTCTTTAGATGTAGCCCTGGGGTAAGGCTACAAGGCTATTTGTTTAACATTTCTTTTACGCTATCATATTCATCACGAACCTGTTTTGCTACGGGTTTCGTTAGTAAGGAAACCACAATAATGGTGATGAAACTAAGGAAAAATCCAGGTATAATTTCATACCATTCCTTGTAGTCGTGTGGTATGTAAACCCAAACTAAAACGGTAATGGCACCAACAATCATACCGGCCAAACCTCCAGCTGCGGTAGTACGGCGCCATAGTAACGATAATACAACCAGCGGTCCAAAGGCGGCACCAAAACCTGCCCAGGCATTCCCTACCAGATTAAGAATGGTTTCTTTGGGGCTTAATGAAAGCAACAGCGCTACTACAGCTACAATCAATACCGATAAACGGCTCACCAGGAGCAGATTTTTTGGGCTGGCTTTTTTATTTAAGAAAGCCTTATAAATATCTTCTGTCATAGCACTAGACGTTACTAACAACTGGGATGATATTGTACTCATTACCGCAGCGAGTATGGCGGAAAGTAAAAAGCCGCCGATCAGCGGATGGAAGAGCAGGCGCGCCATTAGGATGAATATGGTTTCTGCTTTCTCTTTATTGCTATCATAGCTGATCATTGTATCCGGATGAAACTGCTTCAGGTAGGCTATGCCCATTAACCCAACCATTAAGGCCCCGCCCACGGTAAGAATCATCCATCCGATACCAATACGACGTGCTTTGGTGAGGTCTTTAACCTTTTCGATGGCCATAAATCTAACCAAAATATGAGGCTGCCCGCAATATCCAAAACCCCAGGCCAAAAGCGATAGAATACTCACGGTGGTCGTACCCTTAAATAAGTCCAGGTAATCCGGGTTTTTATCCCGTATTATCGTAAACGTATTCTCGAATCCGCCTAAGCTAAATACAATAACTAAGGGTACAATAAGTAAGGCAATTACCATAATTGTTCCTTGTATAAAATCGGTTAAGCTTACAGCAAGGAAACCACCTAAGAAGGTATACAGCACCACAACAGAAGTTGTTGTGAGTAGCCCTGTCATATAACTCATTTGAAAAGCAGATTCAAATAAGCGTCCTCCAGATACCATTCCTGCAGAGGTATACAAGGTAAAAAATACAAGAATCAATATCGAAGATACAATTTTGAGGAGATGGGTTTTATCATGAAACCTATTTTCAAAAAATACGGGCAGGGTAATGGAGTTTTTAGCTACCTCCGTATACACCCGTATGCGTGGTGCAATAAGAATGTAATTGATGTAAGCACCGGTAGTAAGACCAATAGCAATCCAGCTAGCAGAAATCCCGGATAAGTACATGGCTCCCGGCAGGCCCATCAGCAGCCAGCCACTCATATCGGCTGCTCCTGCAGACAGCGCGGTAACGGCTGCCCCCATTTTTCTACCACCAATTAAAAAATCTTCGGAGTTATTATTGGATTTTCGATACGAGTAGATTCCTATGAGAATCATTAAAAGTAGGTAGAGGGCAATTGCGATTAATTCATAAATATTCATATTTAAAGTTTATTTAGTTTCTTTTAAAACAAATAAAAACGCCAACTGTTTTTACAGTTGGCGTTTTTAAAACTTTATTTAGGATTCCCTTACTTCGATTCTGTTATAAATCGGTTAACATCCTTCGCATTTTTCACCTTAGTAGTTAGCAATGCAAGTTTTACAACCTCAGCCATTTCACTTACATAATGGAAGGTCATATCCTTAATATAATCCTCTTTAATTTCTAAAATATCCTTCTCATTAGACTTACAAAGAATAATCTCTTTGATATTGGCACGTTTGGCTGCAAGAATTTTTTCTTTAATACCCCCCACAGGAAGCACCTTACCACGCAATGTAATTTCGCCGGTCATCGCCAGCTTCTCCTTAACTTTGCGTTGCGAGAATAAAGAGGCCAGGGCCGTCAGCATCGTTATCCCGGCCGAAGGGCCATCTTTAGGTGTTGCCCCTGCAGGCACATGTATATTCACATCCCAGTGGTCAAATATTCTATAGTCGATACCAAACTCCTCGGAATGCGCACGCAGATATGCTAATGCAATTACTGCCGACTCTTTCATCACATCGCCCAAGTTACCTGTAAGGCTAAGTTTGCCTTTTCCAGGGCTAAGGCTCGATTCTATAAATAAAATATCGCCTCCAACAGCCGTCCAGGCCAAACCTGTAACCACCCCCGCAACTTGGTTATTTTCGTACATATCCTTATCAAAGATAGGGGCGCCCAAAATCTCTTCCACCGTTTCGGCATTTACCTGCGCTGCATAAGGCTGCTCCATCACCAGTTTGGTGGCAATTCCGCGGACAATAGAACCTATTTTTTTCTCTAAGCCCCGTACACCAGATTCCCGTGTATATTCTTCAATCACCTTTTCGATTACCTTATTTGCTAAGGTCACATCCTTAGCCGCTAAGCCATGCATATCCCTTTGTTTCGGCAAAAGGTGTTTCTTGGCAATTTCAATCTTCTCTTCGATGGTATAACCGTTAACTTCAATTATCTCCATACGGTCTAATAATGCCGGTTGGATCGAACTTAATGAGTTTGCCGTGGCTATAAACATCACCTTTGAAAGATCATATTCCATCTCTACATAATGATCGTAGAAGTGGGTATTTTGCTCTGGATCTAATACCTCCAAAAGAGCCGATGAAGGGTCTCCCTTAAAGTCGGATCCAAGTTTATCAATTTCGTCGAGAACAAATACCGGATTCGAGGTACCTGCTTTTTTCAATGATTGAATAATACGTCCCGGCATAGCACCGATATACGTCTTACGGTGACCACGGATTTCTGCTTCATCACGAACACCACCCAATGCCATACGGGTGTATTTACGACCTAATGCTTTGGCAATAGACTTGCCTAGCGAAGTTTTACCTACCCCTGGAGGGCCTACCAAACAAAGTATAGGTGCTTTCATATCGTTTTTAAGTTTTAGCACAGCTAAATACTCAATAATACGTTTTTTCACCTTATCAAGGCCATAGTGGTCCTTATCTAAAACTTTTACGGCGCGGTTTAGATCAAATTTATCTTTTGTAAACTCGCCCCAAGGGAGGTCGAGTAAGAGCTCTAAATAATTTAACTGCACCGAGTAGTCTGCAGCAGCAGGATTTATACGTGCCAGTTTTTCGATTTCCTTATCGAAGTGTTTTCTCACCTCGTCGGGCCATTTTTTCGTTTTTGCTCTTTTCTTTAAATCCTCTATTTCCAAATCAGGCGTGTTACCCCCCAATTCCTCCTGAATAGTTTTCAACTGCTGGTTCAGGTAGTAATCGCGCTGCTGCTTATCCAAATCTACACGCACTTTATTCTGGATCTTGTTTTTAAGCTCCAACATTTGAATTTCTGTGGTAAGATGCTCCAATAGTAGCTTCGCTCTTTTTACAAAGTCCTTCATTTCCAGGAGCTCCTGTTTGGCAGAAAGCTCTAACGAAAGATTGGATGATATAAAGTTTATTAAGAAAGTAGGGCTTTCAATATTTTTTATAGCGATGCCAGCCTCGGAAGGAAGGTTTGGCGATAGCTGAATAATCTGTAATGCCAATTCCTTAATGGAAGAAATCAGGGCTTTGAATTCCTTATTATTTGTTTTCGGCTTCTCCTCCGAAAAGCGCTCGACCTTAGCCTTAATATACGGCTCCGACTGCACCAGTTCGGTAAGTTTAAAGCGCTGCTTACCTTGAATAATGACTGTAGTATTGCCATCCGGCATTTGTAATATCTTAATGATATTGGCCACCGTACCCACCTTGTTTAATGTATCAAAGTCCGGGTCTTCAATAGACATATCATTTTGAGCTACCACGCCGATGGTACGCTCGCCTTTATAGGCTTCTTTAACGAGTTTTATAGATTTGTCTCTGCCAACCGTAATAGGAATTACTACGCCTGGAAAAAGAACCGTATTGCGTAAAGGAAGAATAGCTAAAATCTCAGGGATATCCTCGTTTCGCATCTCGTCTTCATCTTGCTGGCTCAACAGAGGAAAAAACTCTGTGTCTTCACTAATGATAGGAATAGCATTGTTGAAGTCGAATGTGTCAAATTTGCTCATATATTATATTTGTTTAAAATCCGACATATTGTCAGACTTTAGGTACTATTTTTTCGTTATAGATTGTGACTGCTTATAGTGCAACACAAATGCCAATTGGAATAATTGGTACTATTTATGTATATTAAAGATGAAGTCTGCTATTTAGTCATAAAAGTTTTGCTTTTTTGACAGCGTTGTATCTACTAGTACAACAAAGAATTAGTAAAGAAGTTGTATAATTGTATAAATGTTTATATTTTTTTGTAAAGATACTACGGTATTATTTACATTTTTAGGTTAGTATATACAGTATAGGATAAATTTAATTAAACGATATGAATTTTAAAATTGCAAATAATCGCTTGAAAGCATTAAAGTTAGGAGCATCTGCATTAGCCTTGTCATTGATGTTTATGACAGCACAAGCACAGGAGCAGGAGCATAGCAACCCTAATGTTCGTTTAGGACAAAAAGCATTGTTGGAAGGAGACTTTAAAGGTGCTATCACACACTTGCAAAAAGCCTTGCCGGCAGAAGCAAATGATTCTAATGTATTGTACTTATTAGGGTATTCACAATTCCAAACGGGCGCCTACAAAGATGCGGCGGCAACTTTTGGAAAAATTGTTACTTTAGATGCGAAAAATGCAAATGCTTTATACTACAAAGCTAAATCTAATAATGCTGTAGTAAATGCGAAAGACAGTAAACTTTCTACGGCCCAGAAAGAACAATTGTTACTGGATGCTATCGGAGATTATTCCAAAGCAATTGCTATTACCGCCAATGATGCGAAGCTTTATCAAAATAGAGGTGTTGCCTACCGCGATTTAGGCATATTAAAAGGTACTGCAGGTGTAGGAAACTACAGTAAAGTGGTGGCGACAGATTTATACAATAAAGCAATTGTAGATTTTGAAAAAGTCCTTACTTACGATGCTAAGCGTACAGATATTCAAACAGAGCTTAAAAAAGCTAAAGTGTATAGAGATAACTTAAAGTAATATCTAAAATACAAGCGTATTCCATAAAAAATGCCGTTCTCCAATGGAGAACGGCGTTTTTTATGGCTTTATTGGCGAGGCCTAAATGATATAGCTTCAAAAAACTGCCGCCCCAATAGGCAAAACCATACGGGCACCTATTTTAAGCCATCTATCAGTAATTTAAAGACAAGCCAGCACCAAAGCCCATATCGCTATCATAATGCGTGCGAATGCCAATATTACGGGTAAGGATATAACGTAAGTCCAGCATATACTCCATATCCGTATTCAGCATAAAACCGCCGCGTAACCTACGCGATAAAGGGATATCTTCACGTAATAAAGATAAGCGAACAATGCCGTCGTGGTATACCTCCGCCTGGAAGTTTACCAGCATAGGTAAAGTATATAACAACCCTAAGCTTAAAGCCCCACGATTATCTTTTTTGTTCTGCTGTCCGAAAATATTTTTTTCATGCGGATCGATACCCTGTAAACGGTAGCGCCAGTCGAACCCAATAAAAGGCATTAACCATTGCATCCTACCGATATACCTGCCGACATGCGTTTCCACCTCATAACCATGCACATCGTTATACCCCAGGCGCCATTCTGTACCCACACTCCATCGTGTATTTTGCAGCCTAGCCTGTCCGTCGTTGCCATTTGTAGCAAAATCATTTTTTATACTAAAATGCGGCATATTACTCTCCATCTGCAACATTTTATACGCCATTTTTTTGTCGTGAAGCAAGGGGTTATGATAATTACCGACCTCAAAAACGCGGTTCATACCCGCCATCATATGATACAAAATATGGCAATGGAAAAACCAATCGCCTTCGCGGTTAGCCTCAAACTCGATAACATCGGTCTCCATAGGCATCAGATCGACGACATTTTTTAAGGGCGCATAGGCTCCATGATCATTTAAAAGGCGAAAATCAAAACCATGCAAGTGAATAGGGTGGCGCATCATAGAGTTATTATACAAGGTAATCCGTAGCACCTCACCCTTTTTTACGGGAATTTTATCCGATTCTGAAAGCACTTTATTGTCCATACTCCACACATAACGGCTCATATTGCCGGTGAGCTCAAAACGTAATTCGCGTACTGGAGCGTTGGTTTTTAGGGTCGTTTTCTGGGGTGCTTTCAGCATAGTATAATTTAATGTGGTTAAGGCAGCCGTTTCCATATGGTGCATATGGTCCATATGGTCCATGCCCTGCATAGCCGCCCCCCCCATACCGTGCTGATCAGATTGCTTCCCTTTTCCCAATATTTCCGGATACATTACCGCATTCATATCCATCTTCTGTAAGCTCATCTGCATACCCATATCGTTCATCTCGCCGTTTATCTTCATCATCCCATTCATCATTTTCATACCTTCAAAATACAAAAGTTTAGGAAGGGGCTCCTGAAGTTGACGAATCCCTTGTCCGATAAATAAAGATGCCGATCCGTTACGGTCTTCGGCTGTTGCAAGTAGCTCAAAGGATGTATTTACCGCCGGAATTTGCACAACAATATCATAAGTTTCCGAAACACCAACAATAAGGCGGTCTACCTGTACAGGTTCTACATCATTACCATCGTTTGCAACCACCGTAATCTTTCCGCCCGCATAATTTAGCCAAAAATAAGAGGATGCACCCGCGTTAGCAATACGCAGGCGAACCTTGTCGCCTGCTTTAAACTGTGTTAGCTGATGCTGGTTTCTCCCATTGATTAAAAACTTCTCATAATACACATCGCTAACATCCATAGCCTCCATACGTTTCCACTCGTTGGTAAGCTTTGTTTTAAGATGTCCCCTCTTTATAGCCTCGGCATAGCTCTGAACGGTATTTTTTTTTATCGCAAACCAATCGTCGCCATTCGCCAGCATGCGCTGTACATTTTCGGGTTTAAGATTTGTCCACTCACTCAGCGTTAAGGAAACCGAAGGAAGATCATCTATACCTTTACGAAAACTAGGGTCATCGTTACGTTTAAGAAAAACCATAGACCCATACATGCCAAGCTGTTCCTGCATACCCGAATGACTATGGTACCAATAGGTGCCATTTTGTACAATTGGGAAGGTATACGTATGCGTAGTACCCGGTGCTATAGGCATTTGTGTTAAGTATGGAACACCATCCTCTTTATTAGGCAACCATACCCCATGCCAATGCAAGGAACTATTTTCCTTCAGGCCATTATGAACCACAATGACGGCAGTATCCCCTTCAGTAAAAGTTAAGGTAGGCATAGGAATTTGCCCATTTACAGCAATCGCTCTTTTGGTCTTGCCAGCATAGTTTACCAGGCTGTCCTTAAGATACAAATCATAGCGCACCTGTTTTTGCGCTTGCGCAGTAGAAAACACGGTAAGGAAAAAACAAATGGAGAGGCTAATTTTTATAATAAAGTCCCTAAATGTTATATTTCTCATCACTTAAGGGTTTGCTCTGTAGATCCACACGACAGCATTTTTGCCCCATAGTACGGGTTTTTTATAGCACTATCCTTACTCAACCAAGTTGCACCCTTGCCATCATTATACATAGGGCATTTTTGGTAGTAAAGGGTCGCCGACAGTTTACTGTCCTTTACCAAAGAAAATAAAAGCGGAGAAAGGCGCGCAAAAGCTTTACGTTGCTCCTCGATATTTTTTGCTGAGGCTATATTTTTCGTTTCCTTTTTAATATCGGACATAATTTTCATCCATATTTGATGCTCCGAATTGGTTAATTTCTCCATTTTAATATTATCCAGCGCTGCAGCTAATGCTTTTGCTTGCGCCGTAACTTGTGCAGTATGGCTACTTACCAAAGCATCTTTTAGCTGCAGATACCAGTCTATGCTAGCCTGCAGGTCACTGCTATTTTCCAGCGCTTCAGGCTGGTTATGCTGATGATTATGCGGTGCTCCCTCAAGTTTATTTTCATCAACTACAGGTTCAGCAGTTAAAGTTCTGTCGTATTGGCAACAGCCGTGCAGGCTGTTATAAGTTGCTGTAGGTGCTAAATACTTCTCATTATCGTATCCTGCTAATGCAATACGCTTCAAGACCGCATCGATATCGGTTTTTGTAGAGTCATATACAATGACAGCCTCATGGCCGTCAGCCTTCCACGATACTTTAGCTTCATTCTTTAAAGTACCCGCATTTTCAATATTCTTTTGGCACATTCCGCAATTACCATCTACAAAGGCAGAAATTGTTTTTTGATTTTTTATTTGGGCAAATGATAGGGTAGAGCCTAATAGCATAACCACCGCCATCATAATTTTTGATGTAATCATGTATATAATATTTATAATTTAAATACGTAAAATAAAATAACAGGTAAAACCCTACAGGGCTTCACTGTAACAACATAAGAAATGTAAATCTTGTTTTTATTTTAACCTAATTTTGGCGGTTGCCAAATGGAGTGGAAGCCCGCAAGCGGATAAGCATCGCTATAAATCGGCCAAACAGTCGCTACGGGTATCGTAATTTGTTGCCCTAACGCCAAGGCTTGTGGAGCGATATTAAACTTGTTAAAAGCGAAGCACGACATATTTTTGCAGTTGCTGTTACAATCGTTATTCTTCGTTTTATGATGCACCGTTTTTGCAAGATCCATTTTTTCGCAGCAGGATACTGCGGATGTTTTGGCGCCTGCACAACAAGTTTCATGCGCATATTGCTGCAGGGGTGGGAACGCAAAACTTTGGCTTACTATTAGCATAATACCTAACAGCATAATACACCATATTTGCGCTCTTTTTTTCATTTAGCTTTTAACATTAAACCCAACAAATTTACTATTTTTTTAATTTCATTAGCAAGTGTTTGCACGATTTTTTACAAGCCTAGGTCAAGCTCCGTAAGCATTACCGCATACCGTTCTGCCCTGTATCGCCTGCGTTGCACTGTAAAAGACTTTCAAATAAATGCATGTATTCGCTCGCCATACGCTCCCAGCTATAATGCTGTTGGCTATACTGTTGAAATTTTTTAGCTTGCTTTTTATAAAATCTTGGACGATCTAAAACCGATTGCAGTTTTGCGGCCCAACATGCACTATCGCATGCGGGCAGGAGAATACCATTTTTCTGATGATGTATCGCATTGGTAATACCCTCCAAATCCGAAGCTACCACCAAAGAGCCTGCCAGCGAGGCTTCGAGGCATACCAGGCCAAAACCCTCCATGTCGCCGTTTACAGGAATATTGGGCATTAAAAAAGCACTTGCCTGTTGTAGCACTATTTTCAGATCTTTTAAGGGTAGCTTGCCGAGATGGCGCACCCGGTCACCATACTGCGGCAGCAGCTTACGTAATGCCGCCTGATCGGTAGGGTATCCCAGAAATAAGGTAAGATAATGCTGTATTTTTCCAGGGAGTACAGATAAAATTCGATCAAAAAGGGTTGTTTTCCAGTTAAATGGACCAACCATAATAACCTGGAAGTTGCCTTGAAGTTTGGGCAGCACTTCCTTTAGAAACCAGGAAAAACCTTTGCGTTTCACGGGGCGACCGAGCATAACAAAATATGGCTTTACCTTTGCTGCCCTAGGAATATTAACCGCAAAATCGGCCTCCTTAGATTCGGCTGTACCAGCGTCGACACCATTATTAATCACCACGATTTTATCCGCGTGAATACCACGAAGAATGGCTGCATCCGCTGTTGCCCGACTTACAGCAATTATTTTATCATAACCGTTTAAGCGGGGAATAATTTTTTTTTGAAAATAGGGAAGAGGAAAGGTGATATCTAATCCATGTAAGGTTAATACACGCTTTAGGTGAGTATAGGATTTTTGATAACTAGCCACTGCTGCAATAAGTCCATCGTTGAAATGGATAAGTCTAATATTGGGGTTTTCTTTTATTATTTTTTTTATCCTTTTGTTTAAGGATAGAAAAAAACGAACACGCGAATATTGCTGTTCGTAGAGCAGTGTATGCACCTTTGTAAAGCGCGCAGTACCCTGTATTAACGCAAAGCTTTGTTGCTCCATGCCACCTGTTGCAGGTGGGTACTTATGGCTTACATAAAGTATTTCAAGCTTCGGCTGTGCTATTTCTGACTTCATTTTTAAAAAAACATAAAAATACAACGCCCATAAAAATCCATATTAATTGCCGGGTTCTGCGCAAGATGGAAACCGTAATCCATATATTTCCGCCGCTGATACCAATCATAGCTAGGGTAATCTTATTAGCCATTTCTTCTACCCCAAGCTGGCCGGGGATAAATGCAGCACAACTTTTAATACCAATTATACTCATATCCAGCGCCAGGCCCTGTATCAGGTGCGCCTTAAAACCTAAGAAATACAAAATAAAATATAACTCCAGGCTACCAGCAACCCAATGTAGAGCTGCAACAAGGTACGACTGCCAGAATCGCTTTTTGTCGTACTGGTAAAAGCTTTTTAACTGTACCAAGTGTTTACCCACGCTGTTTTTTATTTTGGTATACCAGTTTAAGGCAGTGGAATGTTGATAAGGCATCTTGGCCGGACTGCCTAGCCACTGTAACAACAAAACATGGAGCAGCAATAGAATTAGGACGACCAGGTAAATAAAGGGGCCGGTAATAGCGAGGGTCTGCTGCCTATGGCCGGATAGCATAAGCCAACAGATGGCTACCATAAATAGAAAAACCTGGGATAGGATGGCTGTGGTGCGCGATGATAAAACCGACTGGCTGGCTGTACCGCTATCGATATGGTGGTTTTTCAAAAGCTGCGCTTTAACCATATCGCCACCCACGATGCTACTGGGGTTAAATAAGCCAACTGTTTCTCCAATAAGTCGAATTACAAAAAGTCGATACATGCTTATTTTTAGTGCCTCCTTGCCTAAACAGATACGCCAGGACCAGGTGCCCAATAGATAAGCAAAACCCGTTGTAACTAGTATAAACCCAAAATTTGCACCCACCTGCATCAGTTCTTTTTGCACAGACTTAAAATCGGTGTTGGCGATAAATATCCCTAGCGGAATGGCAACACTTATAACAAGTGCGAATCGGATAATTTTCCGTCCTATTCCTAGTTTGCCCATGCGAATACTGTATCGGTATCGGTAAAGGTATGGCTCTGCGTAAGGCTATCCACCTCATCAAAATACCGGTTCGCCAAAGAAGTCCAGTCTAGGCGTTTTACATACGATAAACCCTGCTCAATAATGCGGGCACGTAAGGCAGGCTCGTTACGCAGCTTTTTAAGGTAATAAACATAGTCTGTAGCCTGTGTCGGATGGCATTTGAAGCCCGTTAGTTCGTGGCAGATAAGGGAGGCAGACCCACCGCCATTGGCAATAACACAAGGAAGACCCGAGGCCATGGCTTCGATGACAACATTACCGTAAGTTTCGGAGGTAGATGTAAAAACAAAAGCATCTGCTGAGGCATACACCTGCGAAAGTTCGGTGTGTGCTAGTTTACCTAAAAAATAAGCCTCTGGCATCGCTAACATCGCTGTATTTTTTGCAGCCCCATCGCCTACAATGATAAGATTAAAGGGTAGTTTTTCTTTTTTTATAAGGTTATAGATTGCGATTAAGGTATCTATGTTTTTCTCCCATACCAGCCGACTAGCAAAGAGAATATTGGTTTTATTGTTTTTTGTTATCTGCTGCAGGTATGCAGGGTTTCTTTTTGTCGGGTTAAAGGTATTGCCATCAATACCGCGCTGCCATAGCGTCAACTTTTCCGGCGCTATACCCAATTCCTTAAGTTCCTCCATAATCGAAGATGTAGGCACATAAATTAAATCACAGCGGTTGTAGAAGCTGTTCATGGCCTTTTTCATTATCTTTTCAGTAGGCTTCACCAAAGCACTTATATTTCTTAAATAATATTTTATGTACGAGATAAAGTGGGTATGGTATATCGTAAGTACAGGGATATCTCTTTTTTTTGCATAGTTTAAGGCATAAAATCCCAGTAAGGATGGCGTAGCAATATGAACCATATCAGGCATAAATTCGTCTAAGGCCTGCTCCAATTTTTGTTTTATCAGCTGCGGTATAGCCATGCTATAGTCGTCATTGATCGGTATATTTAAAGTTGGCACCTTCAACGAAAGGAAGTTTTTAAATGTCTGCGGCCCGTTACCGTAAATAAAAAAGTAATTGTATTGTTGGGGGTCTATTCTATTAATTAACTGAAACATGGTTCGCGCGGCACCATCAAAATCGTCAATTAACATTTCCGTAAAAAAGGCAACTTTCTTCATATGGAATATCCATTTTTAGTAAATGTAGGGCTACAGTATAAACCAAAGGTTAGGGGGCTGTTAAGTGTTTATAAACCACAGGTAAACAGACTGTTATTTATTTATATAACATCCTTTTTTTTATTACTTATTCTTAATACCCGTATA
The DNA here is from genome assembly GCF_049319645.1 of Sphingobacterium sp. Mn56C. Lineage (NCBI taxonomy): Bacteria > Pseudomonadati > Bacteroidota > Sphingobacteriia > Sphingobacteriales > Sphingobacteriaceae > Sphingobacterium > Sphingobacterium sp. Mn56C. Next base: position 309,012 of record NZ_JBMOUC010000004.1, on the reverse strand, counting down.
AGATTGAAGTAAAATATGCCTCCTAAATTCGTGTAGTCTAATGCATATATAAGATATGATACTCGAATTACCGTATGTAAAGAATCGGAGAAAATGGAATCCTGGAGCTTTATTTATTGTCCTTATAGCATCGCTTACAGGTTTAGGCTTTATACGTAGTACAAAAATAAAGCGTATCTCCCCAGTTTTTCAGCAGAGCTATGGTATGCCTTTAGCCTATACCGGCGAGCTCCATATTCTTACCTATAATATTGCCGGCCTACCCGAGATTATCTCAAGCGCAAAAACAAAACGTGATTCCAGTATTCAGCATATCGGAAGAAAGCTTAATGCTTTCGATATTGTCAATGTGCAGGAGGATTTCCATTACAATGCCTTTTTATACAAAGAGAATGCCCATCCTTACCGCAGCCCTAGTACAGGTACGGTACCTTTTGGGGATGGCTTGAGCACCCTATCTAAATATCCGATTGTAAAATTTGAACGTGTAGCATGGCAGGCTTGTAATGGCGCCGATTGCCTTACGCCAAAGGGGTTTACGATGGCAAGAATACAACTTGCGGAGGCCGTTTTTGTGGATGTTTACAATGTGCATGCTACGGCGCAGGATGATCGTAATGCGACGAAGGCACGGCAGAAAAATCTAAAACAACTGATAAAATACATTCGTAAATATTCTAGCGGTCATGCTTTATTGCTTCTGGGAGATTTTAATGCCCATTATCAAAATAGTAACGATAATATTTTAGATTTTCAACAGCAGCTTAGGCTGCATGATAGTTGGATAGAGCTACAGCAAACGGGGGTGTTTCCCGATAAGCAGGATGATTTTGTTGCGCTAGATGCTTTAGCCGTTACCGACATGACAGAGAGCATTGATAAAATATTTTATCGAAGTACAACAGAGCTGCGGTTTGTGCCTGTAGCGTATAAAATTGAAAACCAACTTTTTACTACCCCGTCCGGAGAGCCGTTGTCTGATCACTGTGCCGTTTCTTTGCGTTTAACCTGGCAACGCTTCTAAATTTGTTTTTTATACGTAAGACCAGTGTAAAAAAAAATGCTTAACAAGTAGAAGTTGTTTTCCGATTGTTACTTTTATATCGAAAAGGAAAGAAGATGATTTACCTGGTTTTTATTGTTGGGCTAGTTGTTATTTACATCCTGGTTTATGGACGGTATAAAAAAACATTAATTAGCGTTTTTTTTGATCCTGTGGAGCTGGATTCCAAGGTTCAGGGAGAATTACGGGTGGTGACCTATAATATTGCAGGTCTACCACAAATTATTTCCAGTGCACGAACCCCGCGGAAGGATAGTATACATTGTATAGGTAAGAAGCTCAATACCTTCGATATTGTGAATGTACAGGAAGATTTTAATTATAATAGTGATCTTTTTGCCGGTAATGTACTGCCGTACCGTACGCTACATAAAGGAAAAGTGCCCCTTGGTGATGGTTTAAATACGCTGTCGTCGCTACCGATAATAGAATATCATCGCATACCCTGGCAGCACTGTAGTGGCTCGGACTGCCTTACGCCGAAGGGGTTCAGTTACGCCAAGATACTCCTCGCAGATCAGGTTAGTATCGATGTGTACAATGTGCATGCAAATTCCAACGATAGCGAAAAAGCAGCTTTAGCACGGCGTAATAATTTATTGCAGCTGGCGCAGTATATTCATGATCATTCTGCCGATCGCCCCTTACTGGTGATGGGCGATTTTAATGCCCATTATGCCTTTAAGTTGGATAATCTGCCTATCTTTTTAAAGAAAACAAATCTTGTAGATGCTTGGGTTTCATTTTGCCGCAACAATAGTTTTCCGGCGGTAAACCCCAATTTTGTAGCGCAGGATATGTTGACATTGACCCGTGAAGAGGAGAGTTTGGATAAGATTTTATTTCGCAATTCAGCGGAAGTTTCTTTTTATCCAACCTACTATCAAGTAGATAAAGATATTTTTGTTAATGCAGCAGAGGAACCACTCTCTGATCACTTGGCAGTAATTATGTCTTTCAAGTGGGAATACAAGGAAGAAAATCATAATCCTAGTAATAGCAGTTCCATCTAATGCTTATATTTGTTGTATGACATTAGCAGAATTATTAATCGATATTAAAGCGCAACGCGCCCAATTTAAAGATGTTTTAGCCTTTGTGGAGCAACATTATACCTATACCGCATCCGCGTTTCAAAACGGAGCACAACATAATGGCGCGCATGAAAACCAGGGTAGTGCTAAGGTATTATACCTGGCCCAATTAAATAAATTGAACGCTGCTGAAACCTTATATCTTTTTGCAGAGCATTATGAGGCCGTATTGGCCAATCCTACGGGTACAGATCACCAAAATATTCGTCAATTTCAGCAGCATGGGTGGGATGGCGTTTCTTTTGACACGGTTGTTTTACGGTAAGCCTCAAGCTGCAGGTTTTAACTTCCGAAAAACACAGGCATACATAAAGTCTGTGTTTTTCGTTTGCAGGCGATTTTTATTTTTCTAATATGGTTTTTAGCCGTTCAAGGCTGGCCGAAAAATCCTTATTCATATCGTAGAATTGAGGGATAATATTAAATGGAAAGGGCAATTTACCATCAATTTCCCAGGCTACTAAAGAGGCATCTGCGGTCAAGGAATCTACCTGTATAAAAGCTATATTGGGATGTTGTAAGCCTTGTAGGTAGATAACCATAGATACCCTTTTACCCTGTTCAATGTCGGTAATAATCTGCTTACCCGTCCCGATTTTATTACTTCTCCAGCTATAACTAGACCCTATGGCTCCGTCTTTACCTGCAAATTCTTTTTTTAAATTAGGATCTTTTCTGGACCAATTGTCGTAATTACCCTGAAGTTTAAGTTGTTTGATATAGTCGAAAACTTCTGGTGATGGCTTATCAATTACAATGGCACTGCCTGCATGAAATGTTTTTGGCAGCCAGGCCGCCGCAATTAAGGCTATTGCGGCGGCTGTTAGGATAAGAAATGCTATACATTTAATGATATTCATAATTCAATAGGTTTTGAAATTTTGTGTATATAATAGTTTTTAAAGCTTGTATTTAAAGGCTGTAAAACACGGCGATATAGTTTAGGCCCACTGCGGTTTGCCCTCCTAAGCCTGTGTTGATATCCAATTGCGGTACGCTGTAAGCGGCTATTTACCTCAACGCGACGCCTATCCCTGTCTATCTGCCTGTATGCGGCATAAACAAATTAGTGGGTTCAGCGATTTTTGCCTATATATAATTGAAGGATTGTAGTTGAAAAACCACGAAATAGTGTACTTTTGTACCGAAGCAAACCGGTTCTATCGCTGTTTTGTGTTTAGCAAGAGAGAGGAAAGTCCGGGCAACATAGAGCAACACGCTTCCTAACGGGAAGGATGCCGCAAGGTAGACAGAAAGTGCCACAGAGAATATACCGCCTTAAGTTTACTTGAGGTAAGGGTGAAAACGTGAGGTAAGAGCTCACGGTATTGTATGGCGACATACATTACGGTAAACCTCGTGTGTTGAAAAACCAAATAGGTTGCAGGATTTAAGGGCTGCTCGTCCTTTTCCTTTATGGAGCCTGCAACGGGTAGGTTGCTTGAGCCTGTGCGCGAGTGCAGGCCTAGATAAATGATAGAAACCCCATAGGGGTACAGAACCCGGCTTACAAGGTTTGCTTCTTTTTGTTTTTCCTTTTCTTTTTATTATTTTGCTCTACAACTTAAATACAGTCTATGGCTACAATTTTAATTATTGACGATGAGCGTCCGATACGAACCTCCTTGCGTGATATCTTAGAGTATGAAGATTATAAGGTGTTGGATATCGACAACGGACAAGAGGGGTTAGCGTTATTGAAAAAAGAGAAGATAGATCTTGTTCTCTGCGATATAAAGATGAATAAAATGGATGGAATGGAGGTGCTTAGCTTAGCTAAAGAATCTTCGGAGACGCCATTTATCATGATATCTGGCCATGGAACAATTGAAACTGCCGTAGAAGCGGCACGTAAAGGGGCTTATGATTTCTTAGAAAAACCTTTAGATCTAAACCGCCTCCTTATTACCGTTCGCAATGCCCTGGAAAAAGGGTCGTTGGTGAAGGAAACTAAAGTTCTGAAGCGTAAGGTTTCTAAGGTGAAAGAGATATTGGGAAACTCCCAAGGGATAAGTAACATCAAGGAGAGTATTGAAAAGGTGGCACCAACGGATGCTCGGGTATTAATTACCGGAGAGAATGGTGCGGGCAAGGAAATGGTGGCGCGATGGTTACACGAGTTATCGCAACGTGCTGCGGCTCCGCTAGTTGAAGTAAACTGTGCTGCAATTCCTGCGGAGCTTATTGAATCGGAGTTGTTTGGTCATGAAAAAGGAGCCTTTACATCGGCCGTAAAACAGCGTATAGGAAAGTTTGAACAGGCCAATGGGGGTACCTTATTTTTGGATGAGATTGGCGATATGAGCCTGTCGGCACAAGCAAAGGTGCTGCGGGCATTGCAAGAGAATAAAATTACCCGCGTTGGTGGCGAAAAGGAAATATCCGTTAACGTACGTGTGGTGGCTGCGACAAATAAGGATTTGTTAAAAGAAATTGATGAAGGCCGTTTTCGGATGGACTTATATCACCGCTTAAGTGTTATTTTGATCCACGTACCTTCCTTAGCCGAGCGTAGAGATGATGTGCCACTATTGGCAACGGCGTTTTGCGAGGAGATCTGTGCAGACTATAATATTCCTACAAAAGAAATTACGAAGGATGCCTTTTTGGCTTTACAAGCGCTTCCTTGGACGGGAAATATTCGGGAGTTACGGAATATGGTGGAGCGTTTAATTATTTTAAGTGATAAAAAAATAACCGAAAAGGAGGTAAATGCTTTTGCCAACCCAGCCTTATCGACCAGCAATAACCTTACTGGCGCAACATCGATGATAGATTTGGATATGGTAGACTCCTTAGCCGATTTTAAGACTTTTGCTATAGCGAAATTCTTGAAACATAAGTTGAATAAAAATCATGGAGATACCGCGAGAACGGCAGCTTTGGTAGGCCTTTCTGAAATGGAGCTTAAAGCTATAATAGGCTTATAATATTCTAAAAATATAAAGTTATAACGATTAAAAAAAGGGGCTAAGCCCCTTTTTTTAATCGTTATATTTACGTTTCTGTTTATTGTACAGCATAAATATTGCAATAATAACTACTAAAGCACCAATAACAATATAGGCTGTTGGAGAGCCATGTTCAGCTTCGTAACCTTCCTGTGTTTGCGCCCATCCTAATTGAGATAATAACATTAAGAATAGCGCAGTTTGCCATTTTCTCATAATAAGTAAAGTATATAAGTTAATGAGGAAATATAAGGTTTTATTATGAAAAAAGCAAATTTTTATACTTCTTTTAACTGTTGTTGTAAAAATCCAATTAAGGCATCTATATTTCGTTTACTAAAATCAAAATTTACCCCAGCGACGCGGTAAATTTCTGGAATAGTTTGGGTATAACCCAATTTCAGTGCAGCTAAGTAGTTGGTTAATCCTAGCGGTTTATTTTGCAAGTAATTTTTCCATACAGCAATAGCCCCCAACTGTGCAAAACCATATTCAATATAATAAAAAGGTACTTCAAAGATATGAAGCTGTTTATGCCATAAATACGTTTCTGCCTCCTCGAGTGACGTCCAGTCTGCGAAGCCATGACCAAACTCCCTAAAGATCGTCAACCAGGCGGCGTTACGTTCGGCTAGGGTATGTCCAGGATTTGTATATAGCCAATGTTGAAATTTATCTACCGTAGCGACCCAAGGCAGCGTAGAAATAGCATCTTCCAGTTGTTCCTGTTTGGCTCTTTTTAAATCCTCCGGATTCGGGAAAAAGAGGTGCCACTGATCCATAGAAATTAACTCCATAGACATGGATGCCAGCTCTGCAACTTCGCTCGGCAGGCTTTTAAACTCCGTAAGTGCTAAATCTGCCGATATAAAGGTATGTATGGCGTGGCCACCCTCATGGACCATGGTTGTTAAATCGCGTAGTGTTCCCGCAGCATTCATAAAGATAAATGGTGCCCCAGTTTCGGCCAACGGGTAATTATAACCACCCGGCGCTTTACCCTTTTTACTCTCCACGTCAAAAAGCCCATTTTCACGCATTGTAGCAATGCATTTACCCATGTAAGGATGTAAATTACCAAAAGCCTCTTCGGTTTTTGAAATCAGCTCAGCACCATCAGCAAAAGGTTTTAAAGGAGCTTTATTGTCCGGATCTACGGCCATATCCCAGGGACGTAATGTCGACACCTTTAATTTATCCTTACGTATTTGGGCAAAATTTTGAAGTACAGGCACTACATTTTCCGCCACAGCATCATGAAATTGCAAGCAATCATCAACGCTGTAATCAAAGCGACCCATAGCAGCAAACATATAATCTCTAAAGTTATTAAACCCTGCATTTAAGGCAACCTGATGGCGCAATGATAATAGTTCGTTGAAGAGTTCGTTTAAGGCATCTTTATGCGTTAATCTGACGGCATTAATTTTGCGCCAAACCTGCTCTCTACGATCCCTATCCGGCTCTTGCAATAATGCCGCAGCCTGCTGTAGGGTATATTCTTTACCGTCGATTTCAACCATAAGTGCTCCCACAATGGTTTGATAGTTTTGCTGCTTAAGTTGTATTTCAGTAAATAGAGGGATATTCTCTTCGCGGAATATTTCCAATGCTTTTTTTACTTTTCTGAAATAAATCGGGTATCCCTCTTTCTGCAATTCCGCAATAAAGGGTGAAGCCACAAGTTTTTGATCCAAAGCATTGTTGATAGGCGCGATTTTAGGTTCTATTTCGGTGGCAAAGTATTGAAAATCTGCACCCAAAGCCTCATCGCTGGTATCGCAGGTCATACGAATATAACGCCATGCATAATCTTCCTGTAATACGGCTTCCAATTCCGAGCGGTCTACCAACCATTTTTCCAACGCTTGCACATCGTTGATTTCTCGATTTAAGAGATTTTGAAATATCGGTTCAATCTGTTCCCAAGTAATATCTAAGTCTTCTGAGATAAATGAACGGGGTTTTGCTAATGTTTTAATCATACAATTTTCAATTGCTTCAGCGCAATTTAATCATTTGTTGGTTAAGTTAAGGTAAAAAAGCACTTCCCAGGCTAGGGAAGTGCTTTGAACAATCATTAGGTTAATGATGTTTAGAGTATTTCGGCAAGAAAGTACCCTGTTTGGTTAATTAAATCTCTTTTTGCGAACACTTCGCCAATGTTAATCTGTCCGATTACATACTTATAGTTTTCGCCATAAAAACGTTCCGAAATACTTTCAAAGTTCAGCTGCTGCAGCAGCGCTTCATCCTCATATCTGAAGTACGCTTTTATACTATAATTGGTAGAGTACGCCAACTCCTGTGACTCCAAGTGTTTTTTATACTCATAGCGGTAGTCGTAGCGTAAAGCCGTAATATCCGATAATACGGCAGAACCCGTCGGGTGACCACCGGCACCTTTACCATAGAAAAACTGCTCATCCGCAAATGCTGCCTTTACCAAAACACCATTGTTTTCATTTTCTACATTATACAATAAGTTATCCTTGGAAATAAACTTCGGTAAAACATACAACACAACCTCAGCATTATTAACTTCTTTGGCCAAAGGAATCAGTTTTATTTTGTAGTTCTTCTCTTTAGCATACCGAATATCCGCATCGTTTAATTTGTCGATTCCTAAATTTAAAACCGCCGTAGGATCAATAAATAAACCATAAGCATGAGATGCCACAATAGCAAGTTTATATTTAGGGTCGTAACCGCCAACATCCAATGTAGGGTCAGTTTCAGCGAAACCCAATTCTTGCGCTTTTTTCAAGGCAGCCTCGTACGTTTGGTTTTCATTGAAAATCTTCGAAAGAATATAGTTTGAAGAACCATTAAAAATACCACTTACCGAATGTAGCAACTCGTTGTTATAATACTCTTCAAGATTACGAATAATAGGAATACTGCCACATACAGCACCTTCATACAATAAAGACGTGCCATACTGCTGTTGTATCTCGGTAAGCTCCTCCAAATGAGTAGCGATCATTTTTTTATTTGCCGACACCACATTCTTACCCGAAGAAAGGGCTCTTTTTGTAATTTCAAATGCTGCATCCGCATCGTCAATCAACTCTACAACGGTATTAATTTCAGAATCCCCCAAAATTTTTTCAGCATCCGTAGTAAAAAGTTCGGCAGGAAGACTTCTTTTTTTATCTGCATTCTTGATTACAAATTTCTTGATCTCAAGGTTCAGGTTTTTAGTTTTGATAATGTCATATAAACCTTGGCCAACGACGCCAAAGCCAAACATACCAATCGTAAGTTTTTTACTCATTTCTATCTCTTTCCCTATTTATATATTTTAAGCTATTTTATTTTATCGAAAGCCTGCTGAAGATCATCTTTAATATCATCAATATGTTCAATACCAACAGAAAGACGCAATAGACCCGGATAAACTCCAGCAGCCTGTTGTGCCTCATCGCTTAACTGCTGATGTGTTGTTGCTGAAGGGTGGATAATTAGCGTTTTTGCATCGCCTACATTCGCCAAATGACTGATTAAGGATAGGGAGTCAATAAATTCATTTGCTTTTTCAGCACCACCTTTAATCGTAAAAGATAACACCGCACCATAACCATTCTTAAGATACTTCTGCGCACTTAGATGATACGGGTGGCTTTTTAGTCCAGGGTAACTAACTTTTTCTACCTGCGGATGCGTTTCTAACCACTGGGCAATTTCCAAGGCATTATCCACATGGCGTTGTACCCGTAAGGATAACGTTTCTAAGCCCTGTACAAGCAAAAATGAGTTGAAAGGCGATAAGGCCGGGCCAAAGTCGCGAAGACCCTCCACACGCGCTCTAATAGCGAATTGAATATTACCAAAAGGGCCATTTTCGCCAAACACATCCGAGAATACTAAACCATGGTAACCCTCTGAAGGTTCTGAAAACTGTTTAAATTTCCCATTGCCATAATTATAATTACCCCCATCGATGATAACGCCACCAATACTCGTACCATGACCACCAATCCATTTCGTTGCCGACTCTACCACCACATTAGCACCATGCTCAAATGGTTTAAATAAATAACCCGCGGCACCGAAAGTATTATCCACAATAAACGGGATATCATGCTTACGTGCTACGGCAGCAACTTTTTCAAAATCCGGAATATTGTAGCTCGGGTTACCGATAGTTTCTACATATATCGCTTTTGTTCTATCGTCGATAAGGCTCTCAATAGCTTCAGCATCTGAGCTTCCAGCGAAACGAGCTTCAATACCTAATCTTTTAAAAGCAACCTTAAACTGATTGTAGGTACCGCCATATAAGTTCGCGTCCGTAACAAAGTTATCACCTGCTTCCAAGATGTTATTTAGTGCAATAAACTGCGCTGCCTGTCCGGAGGCCACCGCTACAGCGGCTACGCCACCCTCCAACGCTGCAACACGTTTTTCGAAAACATCTGTTGTAGGATTCATAATCCGCGTATAAATATTTCCAAACTGCTTCAAAGCAAAAAGATTTGCACCATGTTCTGCATTTTCAAACACATACGATGAAGTTTGATAAATAGGTACCGCGCGCGATCCTGTTGTAGGATCTACTTCCTGGCCAGCGTGTATTTGTAAGGTCTCGAATTTAAGATTTTTATTATCAGCCATTTCTTTTCAATTTTATGGATATAAAGTACAATATTAATTTTTAAGTGGTGGATTGAAGGTGGTCGTCTTCTGCAGGCACAATTATCTTCTGCCGATTAGAGGCATAAAAATATTGTCCAGACGACTAACGCATTCGGGTGCAGAAGGTCGCCTTAGCCTTAAAAAGCTGCATAAAGATGGTAACCAACATCGGTGTGTCGGTAAAGTTTGCAAGAAATAAGGTCACGTAGTATTTCATATAGTTTGCTATTTAATTTATAGTCTCCAAGACATAACATCTTGGACAGGATTTGGCACCTTTTCAAAAACTGATGGTTGCCAGTGGGTCGTTGAGCCAGTCTCTCGCCACTTCTTTATAAACCAAAACCTATATGTTTAGAGGTATTGATTAGGTCGACATTATATAATGCCGAACACAAATATAGAATAAAAAATAAAAATTTAAAATTAAAATGGAAAAATTAAAATAGGAGGTGGCAGTAGTCAGAGCAATGGACGCTGCTTAGGGGCTGCCACCAGCATATAAGGTTTAAACGCTCTAAAACATCTTAAGTTATAAACTATTTTTTAGCCGAGTTTAAAACTTAAGATGTTTAACGGTTAACCCGTTGTTGATAAGTTGTTTTATCGCATCGATACCGATTGTTAGGTGTGTTTCGACAAACTTTGCGGTAACCGAAAGATCCGACTCAATAGTTTTTACACCCTCCGGAACCATAGGTTGATCGGATACCAGCAGCAATGCTCCGGTAGGGATCTTATTTGCAAAGCCCACACTAAATATCGTTGCCGTTTCCATATCCACAGCCATAGCACGAATAGATTTAAGGTATTTCTTAAAGTTTTTATCGTGTTCCCAAACCCGTCTGTTGGTCGTGTAAACCGTACCAGTCCAATAATCGCGTTCATGATCACGGATCGTAGTAGAGATGGCTTTCTGTAAAGCAAAGGCCGGCAATGAAGGCACCTCAGGTGGGAAATAATCGTTGGAAGTACCTTCGCCACGTATTGCCGCAATAGGTAAGATCAATTCACCTACGGCGATTTTCTTTTTTAGTCCGCCTGTTTTCCCTAAAAACAAAACCGCTTGAGGGGATATGGCCGATAAAAGATCCATCACCGTAGCCGCCATGGGGCTACCCATACCAAAGTTAATCATGGTAATACCATTGGCCGTACAGGCCTGCATAGCCTTATCTTCCCCATATATAGGCGCATCGTCGTGCATGGCGGAGAACATTTTTACATACTTCGAAAAATTTGTCAATAAAATATAGGCGCCAAATTCTTCCAAAGGCATTCCCGTATATCTCGGCAACCAGTTGTTTACGATATCATTTTTTGATTTCAGTCCTGGTGTTATCGGACTATCTACAGTTTTTTTCTTGTTCATACTAATTTCGTTTATATATTTCTGTCTATTAAAAACAAAACCCCTCACATTTTCAGGTGAGGGGTTTTGATGCTAAGCAACTTTGAGCTTTTTCATATCAGACTTTGCAAATTTTTTCTTTGCATACTCCAAGGTAATATGGAGTGTCTTATCCTCACGATCATCTTTCGATGTCGGTATTTCAAACATCGCATCGAGCATAATGGCCTCGCAAATACTACGCAAACCACGTGCCCCAAGTTTAAAATCCCAGGCTTTATCCACAATAAAATCAAAAACCTCCTTATCGAATTTTAAATTTACGTCTTCGTATTCAAACAGCTTAATATATTGTTTTACCAATGCATTTTTAGGCTCCGTTAAAATACTTAATAAGGTCTCCTTATCCAAAGGATTTAAATGGGTAAGGACAGGTAAACGACCAATCAATTCAGGAATTAAACCAAAGCTTTTTAAATCCTGTGGTGTAATATACTTGTATAAATTGTTTAAATCGATCTCTTCTTCCTCTTCCACCATTTTGTACCCTACAGTTTGGGTTCTTAAACGGTTGGCAATTTTTTTCTGTATACCATCGAAAGCACCACCACATATAAACAAGATATTACTTGTGTTTACAGTGATCATCTTTTGGTCCGGATGTTTACGTCCGCCTTGCGGTGGTACGTTCACATTCGTACCTTCCAAAATCTTTAACAAGGCCTGTTGAACGCCTTCACCAGATACGTCACGTGTAATAGATGGATTATCACTTTTGCGTGCAATCTTATCAATTTCGTCAATATAAATAATGCCACGCTCCGCAGCGGCCACATCATAATCTGCTGCTTGTAACAAGCGTGTCAAAATACTCTCCACATCCTCACCTACATAACCAGCTTCCGTTAAAACAGTGGCATCGACAATAGAAAAAGGTACATTTAATATTTTAGCAACGGTTTTTGCCAATAAGGTTTTTCCGGTACCCGTTTCTCCAACAATGATTAGATTCGACTTTTCAATTTCAGTTTCATCGGCACTTGATTTTTGATTCAGCCTCTTGTAGTGGTTATACACGGCGACGGAAATTACTTTTTTAGCATCGTCCTGACCGATAACATATTGGTCCAAATGTTGCTTAATTTCTAAAGGGCGAATCAATTGCAAGGTTGTCTGTAAAGACTTGTTCTTCCGTTGATTCAATTCCTCCGCTAAAATTTCACCAGCTTGTGTTACACAACGATCACAGATATGCGCCCCGTCACCTGCAATAAGCATTAAAGCTTCATTTTTGCTGATACCACAAAAGGAGCAATGTATATCTTTGTTACTTTTACTCATTCGTTATTTCTCTTTTTTAGGTGCTAACACCTCGTCAATCATTCCAAATTCCTTCGCTTCTACAGCTCTCATCCAGTAATCTCTATCGGATGATTTTTCTACCCATTCGTACGATTGACCAGAGTGTTCCGAGATAATGCTATAAAGCTCTTCTTTAAGTTTCATCATCTCCCTAAGGTTAATCTCCATATCCGATGCTACACCCTGTGCACCCCCCGAAGGTTGGTGAATCATAACGCGTGAGTGTCTTAATGCAGCACGTTTACCTTTGGCACCCGCAACCAACAAAACAGCGCCCATAGATGCCGCAATACCTGTACAGATTGTAGCAACATCCGGTGAAATATACTGCATAGTATCGTAAATTCCTAAACCGGCATATACACTACCACCTGGCGAGTTAATATAGATCTGTATATCCCGCTGCGCATCTGTAGATTGTAAAAACAACAACTGAGCCTGAATAATGTTTGCTACCTGATCGTTGATACCATCGCCCAAAAAGATAATTCTGTCCATCATAAGACGAGAGAACACATCCATTTGTGCCACATTAAGCTGTCTTTCTTCAACAATATAGGGCGTTAAATTCGTAGGCAAGTTTGTTTCTACACGGCCAATAAAGCTATCAACATGTTGACTTCCAATTCTGTGGTGTTTTATGGCGTATTTTCTGAATTCGTTTTTATCTATATTCATTTTCTAAACTTTCTATACTTTCTAATTATGTATTTATTTAATAAGGACTAATATAAACTGTTTTTCTTAAAAAAAGATAAACTTTATGTCTCCTTATTGTAAATTGGGAGTTCGTCTATAAAGGTATAGGTAGACGTCACAAAGTCTACCTTAAAGAAGTAATGCTCCAAACCGTTACTTACCAATAACAAGGGGATTTTATGGATGCTGTTGTAATTGCTAATCTGTTCAAACGTTTTACTCGTTATTTTTACGTCTGGAGCCTTAAATTCGGCCAGCAGAATCTTTTCTCCCTTCGTGTTATAAATAAGTAAATCGCTACGTTTTTGTAAATCATTTAAAACCAATCCACCCTCAATTTTCATTAAAGTTTTGGGGTACTTCTTAAACTGGTGGAGGAAGTGCACCCAATGTTGGCGAACCCATTCCTCTGGCGTTAACAACAGATTTTTTTTTCTCAATATATCAAAAACATAAACTTTTTGTTGTATTCGAGAAAGTTTTAAGGTTGCCGGAGGTAAGTTTAATGCTGTGGGTTTAAACATAGGCAAAGGTATTAATTTTTGTAAGTAAAAACAAATTTGCAGGATACGGTTAACAGCCGCCTATAGGAGACATTTTCGCTGGTATAGCGCGATAATAGCTGCCTATAGAGGCATACTTTGCTTTGGCTGAAAACCATTTCAACAAAAATGTTTATTTTCGCAGGGTATGAATGCACAGTCTATATTAAATGATATTAAAAATAGGAAATATAAGCCTGTTTACCTCTTACACGGTGAGGAATCCCATTATATAGATGTAATTAGCGATGCTGTAGAACATACGGTACTGGCGGAGGGACAAAAGGGCTTTGACCAGACGGTTTTGTATGGTAAGGAAACCGATTTAATACAAATAGTGAGCGCAGCTAAGCGTTTTCCGATGATGAGCGATTACCAGGTTATTGTGGTTAAAGAGGCACAAGCGCTGCGCTGGAAGGGGGATGATGAATTTTTGCTGAAGTACCTCGAAAATCCTACGCCCTCCACAATTTTGGTGTTCGCCTATAAACACGGCAAATTTGACAAACGTACCAAGCTATATAAGGTTATAGAGAAGGTAGGTGTGGCCTTTGAATCGGAGAAGCTGTACGACAATAAGGTTGCGGCTTGGATACAGGAGGAACTTCAAAGGGAACGCCGTAAAATACATCCACAGGCTGCCGTGCTGATGGCCGAGTATCTGGGGACAGATCTTTCAAAAATTACCAATGAATTGCAGAAGCTTTTGTTGAATGTACCTGCAGATAAGGATATTACAGTCTTGGATGTGGAGCAAAATATTGGTATAAGTAAGGATTTTAATGTCTTTGAACTTAATACAGCCTTAGGGAAACGTGATATGGTAAAAGCCATACAAATTGTGGATTATTTCGCCGCCAATCCGAAGTCTAATCCATTTGTCGTGGTGGTAGCTGCCCTTTCCGGATACTTTATTAAGGTATTGAAATACCATTACCTGTCGGATAAATCGTCGCCAGCTGTAGCCAAGGAATTGGGGGTACACCCTTTTTTTACGAAAGACTACGATGTTGCAGCGCGCAATTTTAACCGACGCAAAGTTTTTGCTGTAATATCGGTGTTGCGGGAGTATGATTTAAAATCTAAAGGCTTGAATTTAGGCCTCCATACGGGGGATGGTGACCTTATGCGGGAGATGGTTTTTAAAATTTTGAGTTAAACATAAAATAATAATAAACAAAAAAATATAATGAGCAACGGGAAGACTAGAGCCGATATTAAGCCAGGTATGTTGGTGAATATAGTATTGAAGAAAGATCAGCGCACAGGCGAGCTGACAGAAGGTATTGTTAAAGATCTGCTTACTTCGGCGCCTTTTCATCATAGAGGTATTAAAGTACGTCTTACCGACGGACAGATTGGAAGGGTGCAGGAAATTATTGAAGATGACTTTTAAATCCGCTGCTATACCTATTAATATTTAATAATTAATTTTCACTTTTTCATTTTTATTTTTACCTTTGTCCCTCGTGAAAATTGAAGTTTTATATTTGATTTCCGAAGACATTTTATTCAATGTTTGCATTGAAATATCAAATCATTGATACAGTTAGCCCGTTTATGGGCTTTTTTTATGTCCAAAATTTTAAATCAGAAAAAAGGCAACAACTTATTATTTAACATACATAATGACCAGCTACAGTAAATTACCCGCAATTTTAGTTTTACAGGATGGAACTGTCTTTCATGGCAAGGCTGCCGGAAAAATCGGAACCACAACTGGAGAGATTTGTTATAATACGGGAACAACCGGGTATCAAGAGATTTTTACCGATCCGTCTTATTATGGACAGATTATGGTAACCACCAATGCGCATATTGGTAACTATGGTATCGATGAAGACGATGCCGAATCCGACAAGATTCAGATAGCTGGATTGGTATGTAAAAACTATAATATCAATTATAGCCGTAAGATGGCTGATGAATCTATTCAGAGCTATTTTGAAGCACAAAATCTAGTTGGTATTTCGGATATCGATACCCGTTCTTTGGTGCGCCATATCCGCGATAAAGGGGCGATGAATGCGATTATCTCCTCGGAAAATTTAGATGTTGAGGCTTTAAAAGCGCAGCTAGCCGCAGTACCTTCGATGGATGGTTTGGAGCTGTCTTCAAAGGTGTCTACGACCGAGCCGTACTTTTATGGTGAAGAAGAAGCACCAACGCGTATTGCTGTGTTAGATTTAGGAATTAAACGTAATATTCTACGTAACTTCGACGCTAGACAGGTGTATGCAAAAGTATTCCCGGCAAGAACAACATTTGCGGAGATGGAAGCTTGGGGTGCTGAAGGGTATTTTATTTCAAATGGTCCTGGCGATCCATCGGCGATGGATTACGCGATAGATACGGTAAAAGAAATTATTGCCGCCGATAAGCCTATGTTCGGTATCTGTTTAGGTCACCAAATCTTAGCCTTGGCCAATGGGGTACGCACACAAAAAATGTTTAACGGCCATCGTGGTATCAACCATCCGGTAAAGAATATTATAGCAAACCGCTGTGAAATAACTTCACAGAACCATGGTTTTGGTGTAATCCGTGAAGACATTGAAAAAGCAGCAAATATTGAGGTAACGCATGTTAACTTAAATGATCAGTCTATTGAGGGCATACGTTTAAAGGATAAAAAAGCATTTTCTGTACAATATCACCCGGAGTCTTCTCCAGGTCCACATGATTCACGCTATTTATTTGATGATTTCATCAGTATGGTAAAAGGATAATATTAAGGCCTTCTCCACGGCAAGCGGAGAAGGCCTTTTTTTTAAGACATCCTTGATTAATCCAGTTTGCCACCAAAGGTAACCAAAACCATACCCGCTACAATAACAAATATACCTAAGGTCTGCATCCAAGAAATACCAGTTTTAAAATAAAGTGCCATGGCTAACTGCACCGTAACAAAAGTGCCACCCGAGCATAGCGCGATTACTATAGGTTGCGATACATTTTTGAAAAGTTGTATTAAAAACCAGCTGGCAGATAGTAGAATAATATTGCCTATGATTAAGGCATGCCAATGATATTTCGGGTGTATGCCACCCAACTTAAACAGTATGCTCGCCATAATCTGACAAGCCCAAAAGGCGAGGAAATATAGATAATACGTCATTCTTTAATTTAGAAAGTCTAAATGTATAAAAAACGGTAACAATAATTCCTATTTATGCCGTAAAAATAGTGCGTTTCAGGAAAGCAGAAAGCTAGGAGCCAATGCAGGAGCTTTCGCCCTAATCGTATATTTGGGGGCTTTCTAATAAATCGGTTACATAACCTAAGATTTCAGTTTCATTATGGCCATCCTCCAGCATAGAAAATGTTAAATAAGCGGCATAAATTTCACTGCTAAACAGGCTATGTTTATCCTCAACAATAGTGTCTAAAATGTCTTCTCTCAGATCCAAACCTATAAACTTAAGCTCATTGTGAAGGTTTGTGGCAATTGACTCATGGCATTCGCCCGAAGCAAAACCTACAATAATATGAAGAATAAGTTTATCGAAGATTTCCGCATCAAAGTTTTTAAACCTATTGGCATAGAGATTATAATCAAAACGCTTCTTAGCGCTATGCACGATTTTATCCCAGATCAAAAATTCGGTTTTCGTCTGCATATTTTTCGAGTTTATATATTGGTATACTAAAGGTAAGAAAAATAAAAAATTAAAACTTAATTAAAATTGTATAATATAATTTAAGGCACACGTAGCATGAACGCACGATAGCTAATATGCGGTAAAAGCAGATTATGGACATTAAGCCGTTTAAGCACATTAAGCCGTTTAAGCCGTTTAAGCACATTAAGCCCTTCACTATGACCTTGAAAAAAAATATTTCCATCGAATATCCTTAAGCCGTTTTAAAACCAAATCATAAGTTCTGTTGTTTTTTAGTCAGTTAAACCATATAAGGAGTACGTTATGGGAACCCAAGAAAACAAAAAAGAAAAACGCTTTGATGAACCTAACGAAAAGCAAAAATTAAACGATCAAAACCTGCATTACGATGCGGTTTCTGAGGTACATGACCTTGCTTATGACAAGCAGAAAGCTAGTTATGAAATGGATGTTAATGATACGGATCCGGACTGGGATCATCCTGCTGATTACAGTACGGTGAGTGCTGGCGCGCGCGACGACTCTTCTGCCTATGACGTTGCAAACCCCTATGTGGGTATGGAGTATGCTGGGCGCGAGGATCTTGTAAACGATGCCTATGACAATGCGGGAATGCGTATAAGGGATGAAAAAGAACTCCGTACCGCTAAAGTAGACCGTGACTTAGCGTTAAATGATGAAGATTATCGCGATGATTTGGATGCAGAAGGCTACCCTAAGCGCGTGTAATTTCTAATTTATATTTAATGTTAAAACAGCGGCATGTCGAATATCTATGATGGTTTTTAACTAGTTTTGTAACTCGTATTGAACTAAATAGAAATTATGGCAGCAGACCAACAGCATAAATCATTAGAGGACGTACATGAAAGTATAAAAGTATATAGAGGAAAATCGAGATTTAAAAGGCTATTAAGTTTTTTAGGACCAGCATATCTGATATCTGTAGGGTATATGGATCCTGGAAACTGGGCTACAGATCTTGCAGGGGGGAGCGCTTTTGGGTATACCTTATTATGGGTGCTGTTAATGAGTAATCTAATGGCATTGTTGCTGCAAGGTTTATGTGCACGTTTAGGTATCGTTAGGGGCAAAGATTTGGCGCAGTGCAACCGGGAGCTTTACCCTAAACGCATGAATTTTGTGCTTTATTTTTTGGCGGAGATTGCCATTGCAGCCTGCGATTTGGCCGAGATTTTAGGTATGGCGATTGGTTTAAACCTGTTGTTCGGCATAGATTTGCTTTGGGGGGTATTAATCAGTTTTGCCGATACTTTTCTGTTGTTATACCTGCAAAAGTTGGGCATGCGCAAATTGGAGCTGTTTATCGTAGGCCTAATAGCCCTGATTGGCGGATGTTTTTTGGTGGAAATGTTTTTTGCCAAGCCAGACCTTGCTGAGGTTGCTAAAGGTTTTATTCCTAGTATTCCGAACAGTGCCGCATTATACATTGCCATCGGTATGATTGGTGCTACCGTAATGCCACATAATCTATACCTCCATTCGGCATTGGTGCAAACGCGAAAAATACCACGCGACCGGCAGTCAATACGAAAGGCTATAAAATATAATTTCTTGGATAGTGCCATTGCATTAAACTTGGCATTTTTTGTTAATGCTGCGATCTTAATCTTGGCTGCGTCGGTGTTTCATAAAAATGGTATGCACCAGGTTGCTGAGCTTGAAGATGCTTACCACCTTTTGGGGAGCACACTTGGCACAGATTGGGCATCAAAACTCTTTGCTGTAGCCCTTATTCTTGCGGGGCAAAGCTCTACAGTTACCGGCACTTTGGCCGGGCAAATTGTTATGGAGGGATATTTGCGCCTGCGTATTAGTCCGCTATTAAGGCGTATGATTACCCGTATGCTGGCGATAATTCCAGCCGTCGTGGTGATACTATGGTTTGGCGATAAAAAGGTTGGCGAGCTATTGATCTTCAGCCAGGTGATATTGAGTATGCAGCTAGCTTTTGCCGTGATTCCTTTGATCCACTTTGTTAGTGATAAGGAAAAAATGGGGGAGTTTGCGATTAAGCCTGTATTAAAAATATGCTCCTGGCTTATCGCTATTATAATTGCGGTATTAAACTTTCAGCTGGTATACGAGGAAGTAACAACTTGGATTAAGGAGTTTGATAATATCTGGCTTACCTTGCTTTTATTGGCAGGCAGCATCGGTCTTATGCTGCTGCTGGTAATGACGGTAATCTACCCGTATATTTCCCAGCGCAAAGCGAAGCCCATTTCTGCGGATGTACATACCTCTTTTGAGCATTTAAATTTTACTCCGGCACAGGAGTTTCAGCGTATATTACTGGCACTAGATTATTCAAAATCTGATGAAGCTGTAATAAATCAGGCACTACAGTTGGGCAGTAACAACCGCACACTGGTACTTACCCATGTTGTCGAAAGCGCCGCCGTTAAATATACCGGCGAGGCTACCGACGATTATGAAAGCCGTAGAGATCAAGAGCGCCTCCTGCAGTATGTAGAATACCTGCAAGGACAGGGGTTTGAAGTTTTGTATGAGTTAGGGTTCAATAATAGGATTGAAGCTATAAAAGAACTGATTGAGAAATATGAGGTCGACCTACTTATTGTCGGGTCGCATGGACATCATGCGCTGAAAGACATTATTTTTGGGGAAACCGTTAATAAACTTAGACATGCGGTAAACGTACCCGTGTTAATAGCACAGTAAGCTCTTATGGAAATTAATTTAACAGGTAAAAATGCCTTAGTAGGAGGTAGTTCCTCCGGTATTGGAAAAGCTATAGCGGTAGCCTTGGCTCGCTGTGGCGCGAATGTTACACTGCTGTCGCGGACAGCGGAAAAATTAGCAAACGTAGTGGAAACGCTGGATGTGAGTAGAGGGCAGCAGCATCAGTATCTGGTTACCGATTTTACAGACTTTGAAAAGCATAAATCGGTGTTAAAGGCTTATTTTGAATCGAATACAATAGATATTTTAGTCGCCAATACCAACGGACCCAAAGCCGGTGATGTGACTACAAAAAACGAGCTGGATTATAAAGAAGCTTTTGATCTCTTGTTTCAAAGTGCTGTATTTATGACAAATTTAGCGTTGCCTTATATGCAGCAGCAAGGCTATGGCCGTATCATCAATGTATCGTCGATGACGGTAAAAGAACCTCAGGACAATCTGGTGCTTTCGAATACCATGCGTACCGCATTGCTGTCCTGGTATAAGTCCTTATCCAACGCCGTGGCCCCCTGTGGTATTACGGTAAATAGTATCCTAACCGGGTACTTTGAAACCGATCGCTTACATAGCTTGATACAGGCACAGGCTGATGCAGCGCAAATAAGCTTTGCCGCAGCGAAAGATAATAGGCAACAATCGGTGCCTATGAAACGTCTTGGCGACCCTAAGGAATATGGTTATCTGGCAGCCTTTATAGCGTCGGAGTATGCATCATATCTTACGGGTACGGCGATTCCATTGGATGGCGGGATAGCAAAAACACTTTTTTAAGCTAAATAAACTGATGGTAAAGCATAAAGAGGCTTTCCACGTGGAAGGGGAAGGCCTCGTGGCTATTGATTTTGTACCTTGTATTTGTATTGCCTGTAATAACCGTATCCTAAACTAGGAGGTAAGCCCCGTATGGTGCCCAGCTATTTTAGGATCTTAGTGTATCAGGTCGATACCAATTCCATACGCATCCGTTATTTTACAATAGCCATTTTCAACCGTCATGCCGCGGTACAGATCATTTGCGATGAGCAATGCACCATCCAAATCTGCCCAATCTGCTAAGGGCGCCAGTTGCGCGGCTGCGGAAATGGCACAAGATGTTTCGGTCATACAGCCCAGCATTACCTTCATACCTAATGAGCGCCCCAATTCGGCCATTTGTTTAGCCTCGCGCATGCCTGTACACTTCATCAGTTTAATATTAATACCCGAATACACGCCCTTCAATTGCGGTACATCCTGTAAACGTTGGCACGCTTCATCGGCAATTGTTGGTATTGGCGAACGCTCGGTTAACCAGGCATTTTCGTCGATCATCTCTTTAGGCATAGGCTGTTCCAGAAATACAACATTACGTACCTGTAGCCAATGCGCCATGGCTAAGGCCTCCTCCTTATTTTTCCAGCCCTGGTTTACATCCGCACAGAGCGGCACATCCGTTACCGAGCGTATCGTATCGATAATCATCTTATCCGTGTCTAAGCCTAGTTTTACTTTTAAGATTTTGAACTGCTCCGCTTCGGACACTTTCTTGCGGATCATCTCCTCCGTATCTATTCCTATAGTATACGACGTAGGCGGAATATGCTGAGGGTCGAGGCCCCAAATCTTATAAAAGGGCTGTTGCATTAACTTACCTAAAAGATCATGTAATGCTATATCTATTGCCGCTTTTGCCGCCGTATTTTTGTCGTCTAATGCATCAATATACGTTAAAATAGCCGCCGTTTCAAAAGGTGAAGTGAACCTGGATAAATCTACTTTCTCCAGAAATGTCGTAACCGTAGCCTGCGATTCCCCAAGATATGGCGGCATACTCGCCTCCCCATAACCCGTTAGCCCATCGTAGCTTAGTTCGGTCAACATAATGGGTGTTGTGGTACGGCTAAAGGATGCCACAGTAAATACATGGCGCATTTCTAATGTATATGGTCTGTAACGCAGGGTAAATCGACCCATTTTTTTTGTTTGCCAGCTGGTAGTGTGCATTAGTTTATAGTATCAGTATTTATTGTATTTTTAATGGCCATACATGCATCGGCAGGGCCAAAATGAGGTATGTATGCCAGTAAACGATGCGTTAAAAAAATCCAACGTAGTTGGCTACCCATTTAAGCCTAAAATTAACAGCTGCCCGCCCAATAGCTTGCCTATATTATCTTTAAAATTAAGTGAGTTGCATTGCTACGAATCTAATTTTCATAATTCTACTTACAAACGCTAAAGTAAAGTAAATTTGTAACATTTATAGTTCATTTCTCATTAAATTACTTTGATATTGATTTTTTGTTAAAGATTTGACAAATTTTTATATTTATCTTAGCATCTTTTTATAGATATTTGCGTTATGAAAGCGACATTTGGTGGTGGGTGTTTTTGGTGTACCGAAATCATCTTTTTAAATACCCCCGGCATACGTAAAGTACTGCCAGGATATATGGGCGGAAAGCGTGAAAATCCAAGTTACGAACAAGTATGTTCAGGTGCTACAGGGCATGTAGAGGTTATCGATATTGATTTCGATGCGGAGCAGATATCTTTTGAAAAATTATTGGGAATATTTTTTAAAACCCACAATCCTACAACGCTAAACAGGCAAGGAGAGGATGTAGGTACACAATATAGATCGGTAGTTTTTTACCATAATGCGGAACAGAAGTTGGCAACCGAAAAGATAATAGCTGATCTGGAAGCGCTACAAGCTTTTGAAGACCCTATTGTGACCGCCGTAGAACCGGCGCAGGTATTTTGGCCTGCCGAAGATTACCATATCAATTATTTTAACAGGAATCCGGATAATCCATTTTGTGCTGCTGTTATAGCGCCAAAATTAACAAAATATCTATCTACCTTTTAAACAAACAACAGTATAACTGCCATTTCCACCTTGGATTGGCAGTTATTAATCGTGTCTATTTTACCTTTTCTTTGCTACAGGCAAAAGATAATATACAACAAAAGCCGTAGGTTTTTTAACACCTACGGCTTTTATTTTAGGGCATATCCTTATTGATAGATTTAGAACAATTCTGTTTGCCCCTTCTCATCTGTCTGAATATCCTGCGGGTTTGTTATTTCCAATTTAATAGTATCGTTGCCGCTTGCGGTGCTGTTTCCATCTGCAGCACCCGAAGTTGGAGATTCCATACTATCCAGCTTTGTCAAATCGATATCCTGCGTTAGTGCGGTCACTTGTTGAACATTATGAAACGATAACCTATTGCCTTGCGCCTTGATTTTCTTTACATCAATCAATTCATTTAAGGGCTGCTCAACAGATTCTTCTACCTGAGATTTACCTTTTAGCTGTAAGACATTTACCACAGCATTTGGGTGGTTGGTTAACAAAATAAGTTGAGATCCCGCCTCTTCATTGATAAAGGAAACCCGTTTCCCCAGCTGTAGATCCTCAAAAACAAAACGTTTTACATAAAAAGCCCCAGTTTTACCATCTTTATGCACAGCCGTATACACCCATGTAGGTATAAACTTCTCTATACGAATCATCTTTTCATCAAAGTGATTATTCAAATCAAAATTCGATAATTCGTAAGATCCGTCGTCAAAAACAGTAAGCAGCTTATCATCCCCATCAAACTCGCCCAGGAAAGTACCACGCTCATCCACGTTTAATCGTCGTAGTACCTCATCGAACCATATTTTACGGCCCGCCAAGGTAGATACACCCGCATTTTTAAACGTTACCTTCTTAACGATATGTTTAGAGACAATATTCCCTAAGGAAGCTTTTCCTTTAATAGCAATTTCCGCTAAGTTTAAATCAAAAGAAAGCTTACGCAAGCTAGTATGCGGTTTCAATTGTACATGCACAACCTCGGCTTCACCATTCGGGTTAGCGGTAAAGTACAGCAGTTTAGATCCTTTGGTACCTTTGCTGATATCATATTCCTTATCGCGTGTAACCCCCGTTACAGAAAAGCGCTTTACATAAGTCGTACCATTGGTTCCATCCTGGTAAATAGCATTATAGGTAGTTCGTTCGTCGCCTTTTTTAAACACGGCGACATGAATAATATCCTTACCCACGAAGACCTTATCCTGCACCTTTACCACAGCGTATTTCCCATTTTGGCGGAAGACAATGATATCGTCAATGTCGGAACACTCGCTAACAAACTCGTCTTTTTTCATCGCCGTACCAATAAAACCCTCCTCGCGGTTTACGTACAGCTTTGCATTTGCTAAAGCCACCTGCGTAGCCTCCACTTTATCGAATACACGTAAAGCGGTTTTACGTTCGCGGCCTTTTGCATACTTACTGCGTAAGTGCTCGAACCACTGTATGGTAAAATCGACTAAATGTTTAAGATTCTTTTTAACCGCTTTAATTTCATCGGCTAAAGATTTCATTTGTTCATCCGCTTTTTTAACATCAAAACGCGTGATACTACTCATCGGTTTATCGATAAGTTTTTTGTAATCTTCAGGAAGAATTTCGCGGTAGAACTCGGGAAAGAAAGGGGAGAATAGCGTGTTCAGCACATTAACCACCGTATCAAAGTCGCCGGCACCTTCATAATCAGGATGTTTGTACATGCCCTCCTGTATAAAAATCTTTAACAAGCTACTGAAGAATATCTTTTCCTGCAGTTCATGTAATCGGATTTCAAGCTCTTGTTTAAGGAGGGCCTTTGTATTTAACGTATTTTCCGTAAGGATATCGTTGACACTCATAAAGTACGGCTTGTTGTCTTTGATTACACAAGTATTCGGTGAAATCGACGACTCACAGGAGGTGAATGCATAAAGCGCATCAATGGTGACATCAGGAGAAATTCCTGGAGCAAGATGCACGATAATCTCCACATTTTTGGCCGTATTATCTTCAATTTTTTTGATTTTTATCTTGCCCTTATCATTAGCCGAGACAATACTCTCGATCAATGCCCCTGTGGTGGTACCGAAAGGAATTTCGGTAATAGCCAATGTTTTTTTATCGCGTTCTTCAATTTTTGCACGCACACGGATCTTCCCACCCCGCTGACCTTCGTTATAGTTCGAAACATCTGCAATACCACCTGTAGGGAAGTCGGGGAAAATATTGGGTCTTTCACCCTTTAACACCTGTATAGAGCCATCGATAAGCTCCACAAAGTTGTGCGGCATAATTTTGGTCGCTAAGCCTACCGCAATACCTTCAGCCCCTTGTGTAAGTAATAAAGGGAATTTTACAGGTAAAGTAACAGGTTCTTTATTACGGCCATCATAACTTAATTGCCATACTGTAGTATCGGCATTAAAAACAACCTCTAAACCAAACTTCGACAAGCGACCCTCGATATAACGTGGAGCTGCGGCAGCATCACCCGTTACGGGGTCCCCCCAGTTACCCTGGCAATCGATGAGCAAATCTTTTTGACCAATTTGTACCATAGCATCACCAATGGAAGCATCCCCATGGGGGTGATATTTCATGGTATTACCGATAACATTGGCCGCCTTATTATACCTGCCATCGTCCATTTCCTTGAGGGAATGGAGAATACGACGTTGAACAGGTTTAAACCCATCATTAATATGCGGAACGGCACGGTCTAATATAACATAAGAGGCGTAATCCAGAAACCAGTTTTCATACAAGCCCGAAAGGGCAATGGTATTGCCGGTGGCATCAGCGTCTGTAAGTTGGTTATTTTCTAAGTTATTTTCTTCAGAATGGTTTGTTTCCTCCATCATTTACGTTGCTTTAATAGATACAAAATAGCAGCATATTGCCTTATTAAGTCGCGTAAAAATACAAAATTATTTCTTTACTTGTTTGGCTTCATAAAGGGCTTTATGGTTGTTGTTAAGGTAACATGCACGGGTTTAAGCAAGGCTAGCCATGGCAGCAGAAACAAGGCTTGGTAAATAGAAATTATTCCGACTAGGTCTTTTGCCCTACAAAACCAGATTCAAAGGCTGTTGTCTGCATTCGCGTACTACATGGCTGTCACCTTAATTTAGGAAATAGGGTTTCAGAACTATTCTACGATGTTAATTTTATACTGCTGTAAAAGACCAGGAAGCCCCGAGATGGCAAACTTAGCGCCTTTAATTTTATTCCTTTCCGGATCCAAATGGTAGGCGTAAGCCGTTGTGAAATCTGCTTTTTCCAAGTTACAAGCATAAAAAATAGCGCCAAATAAATCACAATGGTCAAAAGAAACCGCTGAGAGATCGCTATTTTCGAACCTTACCTCGCGAAGTCTACAAGTGCGAAATATAGTTTTTTTAATATTTAACCCCAGGAAAGAACTGTGATCCAGCACACAGGTATCAAAAGAAAAACCAATGTTAAATGTATTGCAGTGGTGAAACTGTAACCCCAACATTTTACAGCCCTTAAAGCGACAATCCTGGAGCATGGTATTCTCCAGATTCGTTAAGGTGATATTACAATTTACAAAAGTGCAGTCCAAAAATCTACTATTCTTAAACGATAGGTTCTCGAAGTTACAATCTTCAAAATGGCAAGCCTCATATGTTGCAGACTCCAGCGGCTGCCTATGGAAGTCGGTTTTCGTATAGGTTATTTCCTCGTAAATATGCATAACAGATTTTATTTCCCTAAAAATTGTCGTCTAAAAGGGGTCCTTAACCTCAAAAGAAACACGTTCTTTGGTTGTTGGGTGTATAAAGGCAATACATCCAGCATGCAAGTGCAAGCGGTCGGCTTTAATACCATACAAATCGTCGCCAACGATAGGTGTATTTAAGCCCTTAGCATGTGCCGAATGAACCCTAAGCTGGTGCGTACGCCCAGTTTGCGGGAAATAATGAATACGTGTCTTATCACCCTCTACAGCCACCACCGTAAAAGCCGTACGTGCAGGTTTGCCATGGGTATAACAGACCACCTGCCGAGGTCGGTCTTCCAAATCCACACGCAATGGTAAGTCTATACAACCCGATACCTTGTCGATAATACCATCCAACAAAGCGGTATACCTCTTTTGCACCGTATGTTGAATAAACTGATCTTGAATAAATTGATGCGCCTCTTTATGCTTCGCTAATACCAATAATCCAGAAGTAGACATATCCAATCGATGTATGATTAAGGGCCCGGTTATTTCGGGGTTACGTGCTAGGATACGGTTTTGCACCGAATCTTGGATATTAATTCCCGGGACGGAAAGAAACTCTGCGGGTTTGTTCACCACAATAATATCGGCATCCTCAAAAACGATTTCCAAGGTTTTATCCTTCGCCGGATTTTCTAAAAAGGGGTTTGGATCCAGCGATAAGCCTTGCAACATATGATTTAAAATAGGCTCACATTTTCCACGGCATGCCGGGTAGAAGTAACCATGCTTACGAACCTCCGATCCGGGCGGCGCACCCCACCAAAATTCGGCCATCGAAACAGGTTTAAGCTGCATTTTATAGGCATACTGCAAAAGTTTTGGGGCAGCACATTCGCCAGCCCCGGCGGGAGGCAGCATCTGAATGGCATCATTAAAAATCTGTAAAACCGATTTCTTTGCACCTAAAGCATTAAGAAAATGGTATTGATCGAAAAGCTTTTGCTGAAGGTTTGAAGATTTTTGTTTTCGAAGGTCCTTCTTTTCAGCAATGGCAGCTTCCAGGTGGCGCAAGGTCTGTTCGATAGCATTTAACTTTAGGGTACAATCTTTTTTTAGCAGATCATACTCATGCTGGTCGCGGTAGCTTTGTTTTATTAAATCAGCCGTTAACGCGGCGTACTCCGTAGCATTACAAATAGCTACCTGTGTTTGACGTATCGTCTTCCGTTCGGCTTTATTTCGCTTGTGTGCCAGTCGTTTGTCGGCCAACAGTTGAAGATTATGAGCCTTCGTATCCTCAATTTCGGATTGAAGTAAAGCCAGCTTAGGATCGGCCTCAAGTTGGGCAATTTCGCGATTTAGCTGGTTAATGCTAGCTTCCTCTTGAAGGAAAAAACCTGCAGGGTCTAACATATCAAAAATGGGAGGCACAAAATAAGGATGTTGGTTGCTGCCCGCCAGTTTGCCAGAGAAAGCAGCCAAATAACCCAACTGCCCCTGAGCATCTTCAACAACCAAAACGCCAAACATTTTTCCGATAACAAGGCCAGGTTGTTCGGGATCTAGACCAAAGTTATGCTCAAAATCACGCTGGTTGTTAAGGTAGCACTGCAGCTCCTTTACAGCAATTAAACTCAGTGGATGTGGCGTATAGAAAAACGGGAAGGTAAACCGTTCGGGTTTCTCTATGCGGGTTATCGTTGTTGTAAATGCATGTAAAGCCGGTATTTTCCCAAACATAATAGATATCAATAAAAATAGCCTGCAAAGCTACTAAGAAAATCCATTTGTCTATCAAACAGTTTAGGTTTTTAATTGTTCTTAAATGACAGAAATATGGTTTATGTTTTTACAATTTTAAAGCGAAGATGAGTAACTTGTAAGTATTCAAATGTAGATACAGGTTTATGAAAGAAAAAATAAAGTTCGGACAGACATCTTTGGAAATCGTTCCTTTAATCTTTGGAGGCAATGTATTTGGCTGGACACTGGATCAAAATAGCTCCTTCAGCATGCTGGATAGGTTTTTTGATCTTGGTTTTAACGCCATCGATACAGCTAATACATACTCCCATTGGGTACCGGGTAACAGCGGAGGAGAGTCGGAGACAATAATCGGTAACTGGATACAACGATACGGAGGGCGAGAAAAGATGGTGTTAATGACAAAAGCGGGGGGGCGCATGGCTACAGATGGAAAACCAAATAGTACGGCAGCGCATATTAAGGAGCAGGTTGTATTGTCTTTAAAAAGGTTACAGACCGATTATATTGACCTCTATCAGCTGCATTATGATGATGAGGTTACAGCGGTAGAGGAAACATTGCGTGCCTTTGAAGATTTAGTGAAAGAAGGGAAGGTGCGATACATCGGTGCTTCTAATATATCACCCGAAAGGCTGGTAGAGAGTTTAGATACCGCACAAGAGAAGGCCTTGGCGCCCTATGTCTCGCTGCAACCGGAATATAATTTATTTGACCGCGCCAAATATGAAAACCTTTATCAGCCTATTACGCTGGAAAAGCAAATCGCCGTAATTCCGTATTACGCCTTGGCGAGTGGTTTTCTTAGTGGAAAATATAAATCGGAGGACGATTTCCAACTGTCAGCACGTGGTGCAGATGTAAAAAATAGATATTGGAATAGCCGTGGACAGGCAATTTTGGAGGCTTTGCAGCAGGTATCATCACAGTATGAGGTTTCTACCGCTGCGGTGGCTTTAGCATGGCTACTGACACACAAGGAGGTTGCAGCACCTATCGCTAGCGCCACAAAGGAAGGCCATTTGCATGCTTTTGTCGAAGCTTTACAGCTGCGCTTAGATGCTACTAGTCTGTCGCTCCTAAATAATGCAAGTAAATACTAATTAAATACATAAGAATCATGAAAACAAATATTGGAATTAAAGAAAAAGACACCGAGAAAATTGCTGTTATCTTAAATAAATTGTTGGCTGATGAAAGTGTTTTGTATCAAAAAGTTAGAAATGCACACTGGAATATTGAAGGGCCCGGATTTCATGAGTTGCATTTGTTTTTTGAAACGATTTATAATGAGCTTGCTGTCGTTGTCGACGATGTTGCTGAACGTGTGCGTACAATTGGGCATTATGCCATCGGAACCTTAAAAGAGTATTTGGAGCTTACCCGTTTTTCCGAAACCAAAAACAGCAAGAATGATGGCAATACCTACATCAAAGATCTGCTGAACGATTTTGAAAGCATTATTATTTCCATACGTGGCGATATTGATCAGGTGGAGGAACATGGCGATAGCGGAACTTCTGATTTATTAAGCGGTATAATAGAGAAGCATGAGAAAACAGCTTGGATGTTGCGTGCCCACCTAAGGTAAAAAAATAAAGCGTCTGTGTTCGAAAACAGACGCTTTATTTTTTTACCTGAATTAAGGTATAAATTTCGATTTCTGTTAGGGATAGGTAGTTATCACCTTATTTATTTTCCATCCCTCCTCCTTGTTTAATAGCGTTACATAATCTACCCGGGTAAAGGTATCGAATTTCATTTCTACCTTAGCCAGGGTATAATCTTTTGAGGCATCGATTATCGTGTAGTTGCTATGGCAATATAAATTCAAACCCTCCGTCGATTTTAAGAATGTTAAAAGCTGTTCTTTGCTGAATTTATCGGCTCTACCAGCGTTAAAAACTTCCAATTGAAAGTTGTTTTCGAACAGGTAATCGATATGTTCAACCTGCCCTTTGGTAATGGCGTCTACATAATGACCGACAATATGTTTATTGTCCTTATATTTTAGCGGACTTTCCTTTGCGTTAACAATATTTGCCGATAGGGTGTATAGTAATGCTGCGATAAAAGAGATTAATGTTTTCATTTTTTTATAGATTAATATGTCCTGTTTAATTGTTATTTGTTGATTCAAAAGTAGGCTGTAGGGCGCTTTTATGAAATGACATATAGATTAGTAGGTACAAATTCTCGGTAAAAACTGGTTTTTATTCGGTAAAAATACCCGCCATAATTTACCGATATTAAAGGGCAGCAGTGTAGAAGCAATTGGGTAAACAAAAAGAGACTCTTGCTTAGGATAAACTTGGAAGCAGTTTTTTTGGGAGGCTGAATTTAATCAGACTCTCCTTCTGCACAAAAAAAGGAACTGCCCTGCATATACAGGGAGTTCCTTTTGGTTATTTTAATGGTTTTGTGATTTAGTAACCCGGATTTTGGCTGAGCTTTTTGTTGTTTGTAATTTCTCGTGTAGGTATAGGAAATAACAAATCCCGCTCCTTTAGAATAGGTCCATAGGTAAATTTATGACCTACAAAATTATCGAACTCTTTAGTCGTTAGGTTATAAACTTTTCTTGTTCTAACCATATCAAACCAGGTTTTATTTTCAAATGCCAGCTCATGGTACCTTTCTTGCCATATTAATTTCCGGAGGTCTGCCTGGCTACCAGTCTGGATTTCCGGAAGGTTCGCTCGTTTTCGGATCATGTTTAATGCCTGATAAATATCGTTGCCCGGACCGCTAACCTCGTTCTGTGCCTCTGCAAATATTAAGAGTACCTCAGCATAGCGCAACAGCGGCCAGTTCATGCCACTGATTGCAGTTTTAAGATGCGCTTCAGTATCAAAATATTTAAAGATATAACTGTTGTTTAAGTTTAAAACCACCGAACGATCTTCCTGAGATGTGTATCGGGTATAATAATACTGCTGCTCTTGGATACGCCTATCTTGCTTAGCATAGGTCTCTATAAACTCTTTAAGTGCGAAAATAGCGCCACTCTCGGTGGAGTATGTAGAGATATTACGGTTATTGGGTAAGAACAAGTCCTGTATCGAATTATTAATGATCCCAGCCTCATATTGCGTCATAAAAATATGCTCGCCTAAATTTTTATTTTTTAAATCCCTAAGTTCATCATACGTATCGAACAGTCTGTATTTTCCAGACGAGATAACCTCCTTGGCCTTTTCGGCAGCCAAGCTAAAATAGGGCAGTCCCTTATTTAATGGATAACCCGCCATGGTAAGATAACAACTTGCCAATAATGATTTTGCTGCACCTACCGTTGCTCGGCCAGAAGTACTTTGAAAAGGTAGAGGTGCACTTTCAGCAAATTTTAGATCCTCGACAATGCTATTGTACACCTCCTCAACGGTATTACGCTGTGGGTACAAGTTTGCTGAACCAGCATCTATGGGTTCCTTTATAAGCGGTATGTCACCAAATAAGCGCAGCAGCTGATAATAATAAAAAGCCCTCAGGAAGTGTGCTTCAGCCAGTAATTCCTGCTTACGTACAGCATTCATCGGGATATTTGGAATACGGGCAATAGCAAGGTTAGCATTACCGATACCCCTATACGAATTTACCCACCAGATTTCGCCATAAAGGTTATCGGAGTTGTTTGTTAAGGTGCGCAAAAAATTGTTATCTACATTCTGTCCAACCTCCGTTCCGGCCAATCCCGTAGGGAATTCCAACATCAAGAACGGCGAGCCCCCAAAATTGAAACCCGAAGTCGTGGGGCGTAAGTCCTCGTATATTGCATTAACGACAGATTCAGCATGTTCAGGTTTTGTGAAGTAATTATCCTGTGTAAAATTTGATAAGTCCGACTCATCGAGAAAGCCCTTACAACCCGTTAGACCTAAAGTTAAAAAGAGCAATATATAGGTATTAAAAGTGCATATTTTCATGTCTTTTGTAATTATAAATTAAAAGGAAGCATTAATGCCGAACATAAATGTTCGCGGTTTCGGGTATCCAAATACGGTAATACCCTGCGCGAAGGTCTGGTTAAAGTTGGAGACCTCCGGATCATAACCCGAATATTTCGTCAGTAAAAAGAAGTTCTGCACAGAAGCAAATACCCGCAAGCTTTTAAGTCCTACAGCTTTTGTCTTCGCATCCGTGAAATTATACCCTACAAGAAGATTTCTACCCCGTATAAAGGAGCCATCTTCCACAAAGTGACTATCAATATTGGTGGTATAACCAGCGGATACAGGGCGTACCTGCGCAATAGCTGTTGCCTGATTTGTCGGTGTCCATGCATCCAAGACCGTGGCATAACTGTTTGCCTGCCCTTGTCTATCTTCGGCCGAGTGTTTAGAAATATCCAAAACATCATTGCCATAGCTATACTGAATTTCGAAGGCGAAATCTATATTTTTATACTTAAAAGTATTTATTAAAGTTCCAAAACCATCCGGAATACCTTTACCTAAGATTACCCGATCGCGATCATTAATTTGTCCGTCGCCGTTCACATCTTTAAGCTTGAGATCGCCAGGTTTTTTGTTGTAGCGCGACGCCTCTGCGGCCTCATGCTCCTGCCAGGTGCCAAGGCGTTCATAGCCATAAAAAGAACCCACAGGCTCACCCACACGAATTACGTTCGTCTGCGCCAGCACACTCGGGCCTGGAAAAATATCGTCGTTGGCAGCACCCAGCGCCAGCACCTTATTTTTATTTAAGGAAATATTGAAGCTTGTATTCCAAGAGAAATTTTCTTTTTTAATATTCTGCGTATGGAAAGTTAACTCCAAGCCCTTATTTTCCATGCTGCCAATATTTTGTATCATACTGGTAAAACCCGATGTCGCCGGAACGGGAGCACCAAGTAACATATCGCGGGTACGTTTGCGGTAGATATCCGCTTCCACAACCAACCGGTTGCCAAAAAAGCCCATCTCCAAGCCAATATCCATCTGTTCCGTTTTTTCCCATTTTAAATCCGGATTAGCCAACCGCTGCAAGCCAATACCACTAACCCGTTGGCGGTCAAATATCGCGGAATAGTTGCCCAAGCCCGCTAAAGCCTGATAAGCGGCAATCTCCGAGTTACCGGTATACCCAATACTAGAGCGCAGTTTCAAGTTTGAAAAGACAGCAAGATCCTTTATAAAAGTCTCTTCCGAGGCTTTCCATGCAACGGCAGCACTAGGGAAAAACGCATAACGGTTGGCGGCACCAAATTTCGACGATCCGTCCACACGACCTGTAAAAGTTACGAGGTAACGATCCATGTAGCCATAATTAATTCTACTGAAATACGAGTTTAATCCATACGCATTTGTCGTAGACCCCGGTGGGCGAGGAGTAGCACCGACACCAAGGTTATTGTAGGTAAAGAAATCATCCGCAAAATTCTGCGTAGAAGCATTAAAATTAAAGTTTTTAACATACTGCGTCGACAAGCCCAGCATCGCGTTGACACTGTGATCCTGGAAACGATTCGTATACGTCAGGTAATTTTCAAACTGATACGATTCATTTTTATTGCTATTAATAGATGCCACACCTTTAGCATCGGCAGAAATCCAGATAAGCTCCCTTCCCGAATAAGAGTCCGTGCGTTGATTAATCACATTCGCGCCCACAACTGTACGCAACTCCAAACCCTTGGCAAGACGAATTGTAGAATAAAAGTTTCCTAAAACGGTCTGTGTGTTTAAATGAAACAACCTGTCGGATAACAACTGTAGCGGGTTATTCCCCCCCTCCATACCAGGGTAGTTCGCATTGCCAGCCCATTTTCCATCCGGGTAGCGCACCGGAATAATCGGCAAAGCCTCAATAATCTGTCGCATAACCGTAATACCCCCATGTCCTAAATCGTCGACTTGATTCTCGCGCTGATCGTTATAACTTATGGAAGCCCCGATTTTCCACCAATCCCTCAGCTGACTATCGAAATATACGCGTCCAGAGTAACGCTTTAGGCGCGATTCCCGAATTAAGCCATTATCATGGCGATACCCCATAAAAGCACCATACGTATCCTTATCATTGCCACCCGTTATCGACAGCTGATGGTTTTGACTAAATGCTTTTTGGTAAGTTTCATCCTGCCAATCCGTATCATACAAAGGCTTTCCATTTCCATCGAACAACAACGGATTTGTTCTCTTTAACTTAGGGTCCTGGTATTTTCCTGCCGCCCAACCATCGGGGTCAAATTTTTCGGCATTCATATATTGAAGATCTTCGATAGCTAAAAATTGAGCAGCATTTAACAACTTTAACTTCTTTGGCAATACGCCCACATTTAAGTCATTGTCGTAAGTAAGCCTTGGCCCCAGTCCGGTACCTTTCTTGGTGCTGATAAGAATCACCCCATTGGCACCCCTGGCACCATAAATTGCCGTCGCAGAGGCATCCTTTAACACCTCCAGAGAAGCGATATCATTCGCATTAAGATAATCTATAGGTGTAGATCCATTGGCCAAACTGCTTACATTTAAGATCACCCCATCAACCACATACAACGGGTTGTTGGTCACGCTAATGGATGTATTTCCACGGATGCGTACATTGGTATTTCCGCCAGGTCTTCCCGAGTTGGTAGAGACATTCACCCCCGTTACCCTACCTGCTAAGGCTTGGTTAAGCGATGCCGCAGGCCTTTCGCGCAGGGCTTCCTCCTTAACCGACCCAACAGCACCTGTTAAATCCGATTTGCGCTGCGTTCCATATCCCACGACAACAACCTCATCCAAATCCTCCTGATCGGGATGCAAGAAAATACGATTTTCTTTTTCTCCTGCAGGTTTAAAAGTAAGTTTTTTAAAACCTACAAAAGAGAATTGTAAGGTCGCCGATCGTGGAACCTGAACTTTAAATCGCCCTGTTTCATCGGTGTTTCCCACCTGTTTACCGTTAGCAAGTGCGACTGTAACGCCAGCAATAGGCTGCTGCGTACTTTCGTTAAATACACGTCCTTCTAACCACATCACACTATCTTGTTGGAATGTGTTGACGTTTAATAGGGAAGGACTAGCCGAAGCATGTGCTTTAAATAATAAGGATGAGGAGCCGATCCCTATAACAAGAAACAAACTTTTAGGCAATAGCATGGAATACAGAGGACCTCTGAATTTCAATTTTTGATACATAATTCGTTAGTTTAAAAATGATTATTGGTTATGCTTTGCTGTGTGGATAAGCGGTTAAAAAAAACTAAACTAGGCGCTTGAAGATAAGTAGGGACATACCGAATGCAGCATGATTTGGTTCGTTGTTGTCATAAGATTGTGGTGTTTAAAATGGTTTATATAACGAAATTAATACATAAGACCTGTTTATTTGCTTAACAAAGACTTAATGAAATCTTAAAATAAGCTTAACGAAAATCAAACAAAAGGTTAATGAAATTATAGGGCAGCGGGAACCCTACATTAGCCTACCCAATAAAAGCTAAACTGCAGATAACCATATAACGCCATAACGGATTGCCGTCTGGATGATGCTGACAAAAAAAGGTTTTATATACCCCCAATTTATAGGCCGGTTAAATTTGGAGCTCCCTTACGATAAAGGAGATAAGCAAGGGGGGGGGCAAATAAGATTTTATAGTCTTTTGTATTTAATATGGCATCATACGCCTCATTTTGGATCCCCACCATCGGCGTCCTGTCGATTTCCATACTTGCACATGGAGATAGAAAAAACCAAGAGAAAGATAAGCCTGTTGTTTCAACAATGACTTTATAGCCGCTTCACCTTTAGGTTTTATACTAGCTATGTAGTAGCTCATCTGTCCGGGTAATAACTGCTGAAGATTCCGTTTTCAAAAATGACACTATCATCCATGAATTACACCAAAAACAGGAGTGTAAAGCAAACCGTGTCAATACACAGAAAGTCTACCATGAAATACATTTTTTTAAATCAACTTCTTTAAAAAAAGCCCGAATTCTGTTGTCATACGAGCACCCTTACGTACCAGGTTTCAATCGCTTGTGATCATCTGTCCAGTGTCTAAAACAGTCCAACGACGACGACGGATATGCAGGATAACTTTTTGACCTCGAATGGGAAAATCTGAAATTTCTGTAGAAGGCATAAATCCTTTTGACGCTAGCCTACTGTTTTCATAACCCGCAGGAGCGGTATTAAGCTCATCTAAATAAATATGAAGCTGATTTTCTACTTGATCTACTTCTTGGATTTGGAAATATTCTAATAGCCCTTCGGGCATTAACAAGGCTAATAAATTACGATCGGTGGATTGCAAGTATTCTCTATTTTTAAAAACACGTAACAAAGTGTTTTTTTTATTCTCCCCACCCAGAATTCCGCTTGATCCTCTCTTAGTACCATAAAAAAAGGAGATTACAGCTAATCTGTATCTCCTTTAGTACCTAGGGCGGGAATCGAACCTAGCAAACAATCTCTAACTAAAGGAAGTCAATTCTGTGTTAATCAATTTGTTATTTATTTTAGTGGTGTTTTCTAAATATTATGTTTGGATAATGTTTGTATATTTTTTACACTTTTTTACACCCTGAGATATGGCTAAAATAAATAATAAGATAAAAGAAAATCCTAAGCTTTTACAAAAGCAATTAAATGACGGTCGATTAAGTTTATACCTTGAATATTATTTAGGGTATAACAAGTTCATTGATCCAGACGGAGTATTGAAGATAAAGCATAATCGTAAGAAGGAAGCTTTAGGTTTGTATCTGTATTTAAATCCACGCACGGCAGAGCAGAGACAATTGAATAAAGACAATTTAGCTTTGGCAGTTGAGATTAGAGCTGAGAAGGAAAAAGAATTAAGATATACAGAAATTGGCAAACCAAGTCCAATTAAGTTAAAGATTAATTTTTGGGATTATTACCAAAAGTATATTGATGCATATGATAAAAAAGATGGCAGAGTAGTTTTGGGTTCTCATAATAGATTTAAGAAGTTTATCGAGGAAAAATATCCGAATTTTCTCCCAAGTATTAAAACCAGATCAGATTGACAAGTTTATGGTCCAGATGTTTGTTGATTATTTGCAAGAGAATTCTGTTGGTGAGGGTAGATATTCATCAAGCATTTGCTCTCTATTCTTGGCTTTCTTTTTTTTTCTCTTGACTTGCCACTATTGCTCTAATAAATAGACCCCATGCAGTAAAAGCAACAATAATTCCCACAAATGAGTTTTCTCCACTAATAACTCCTTTCATGAGTGCTATAACACTAATGAATTTTACAACGAAAAACCAAAATATCCATTTCATGATATGAACATAAAAATATACACGCATATATGTAGGTGTTTTTTAATTTTTCTTTATGCTATTTGCCTATATATGCAAAAAGAATCAATCAACTCAGGTATTGAACAATATGTGATAAATAAAGTAAAGGAAATTCGTGTTTCAAAAGGTATTTCCCAAGCTAAATTGGCGCATATGATTGAACTTTCTGTTGGTTTTGTCGGCAATGTAGAAAACCCTACACATATCGCTAAATGGAACTTAAATCATCTTAATCGCATATCTTTAGAGTTAGATGTTCCGTTTAAGGACTTTTTTCCTGAAAAGGGAATATAAAGTATTATACTAATAATAGATTTTAAATTATTCTTTTTTATTTAAAATATCATGTAAATTTGTAATAATGAACGCAATAAAAGATATATCACAAATCTTTCCCAAGCATCTATTTTGGGATGTCAATCCTAAGAATTTAGATATTCAGGATGACAAGGATTTTATTATCCCTAGAGCGTTAATGGCTACAACAGTAGAGACTTTTACTAAAGATATTCAACCCTTAGAACAACTTTATAGTAGAGCTCAAATTGTCAAGGAATTACAGAAAACAAAAGAACGTATTAGTAATGAAGTATGTAAGCTTGTTGCTCGACGTTATCATGTTAAGCAGTTTCTACGTTACCAATAATGTCTGCAATTTCTCCCGGTCTTTTAAAGACTATTCATGAATTACAATCTTTTGAGTGTTTTGATGGTTCTGCTTTAGGTGGCGGAACAAATTTGGCTATTCGTTATCAGCATAGAATATCTACTGATATTGATATCTTTTTTCCTTATATTATTGGAAAGGCTGGTTATGAAAAAATCATAGATGAAGTTCAACATCATTATGGTGCAAGAGCATTTGGTGTTCAATTTCCTTGTGCAATAGACGATCAGTATATTTTTCTGCGATTTTTTATTATATGTGATGGAGAAACCATTAAGGTTGAAGTTCTTCAAAATATGAAAATGCTTAATCCTTTTGAAGATGTTGATGGCATTCAATTCGTGTCGGAACTAGATATTGCTTTATTTAAGATGCAGTCCGCTGTAAACCGTGCTACTCAAAAGGATATTTATGATCTTGATCTTTTAACTGAAAAATTTTCTTTACAATATATTTTTGAACAGCTTAAATCAAAACGTGATTTATATGCTGAAGCTGAGCATCGTACCATATTTGACCTTGATAAAGAAGTTAGCCCATTAGATGAACCTTTAAGTTTATTAAAGTTTGACGAGGGGGATTTAAAGGGTAAGAGATCAAGACCTCATCATTCACAAAATAGAGTAGATATTGTAGAAGGTCAAAAAAATTGGCTTGCTACTCGTTCGAGTTGGCGAAAAAAAGTACGTGCTCTTTTTGATGAATGGAATATATCTTTTCCAAATCCATCTTCTTCTGATGTGGAAGATTAGTTTTTAAATATCCTGAATAAGGAAACTTCTGTCTCAAGTGCATTAATTTTATTTCGATTATAATATAGTTGATGTTAATTAATGTAGACATTCAGCAAAAAAAATATTAAGTACTTGAAATACTGAATAGGACATAGATTATTTAATTTTATCAAATAATGAATTTACTCCAGGCATTGTTGGCGAGGAATCTTCCTTCAATAGACCAGTATCAGATCTACTAAAAAGTGATTGCATAACAATTTTACGTTCATCCTCATTAAATTGTCCATTAGAGATTAAAGCAAGATATAAATAAGTTAATTTTTCTCTTTCTTCAGCGTCTCTAGCTAAGTGAAAATTACTGAACATAAATTTCATAATAGCACGAATGATTATAAAAAAAAGTGAAATAAAAATTACAAAAACAATCGACCATCTAATCGCAGCTGTTCTATTCCCGTCAAATAAAGACTCTAGCAGTCCTTCTGGTGTATGCCATAGTAGCCTATAAATGAAAAAAGCTAATATTAATGTGCAAATGCCTGTTGCCCCAAAAGCCCAGTATCCCGTCTTACGTAGTCCCGTAGCCTTTTCTTTCCAATACTCAACAGGTTCTTTTAATTTTAATAATTCCGCATATTGATTTTCTAAAGCAGATATCTTTTCAATAGATTCTTTATGAAAGCCTTCAAATTTCCCTTTATGCGTAATCATCCATTGACTTAGTGAATCTTCTGAACGTTGTTGAAATTCATCAAGATTTCTTTTATATTCTTCATAGTCCTCTGTTGATTTTGTTAGATGAGCCGTTAAAGTATTCTCATACTCGTTTGCTGTTTTATCAATATTTCGTCTTAGTTCGAAAAGTGATTTTTTCTCTGTCTCACGTCGATTAAAAATGTGGGAGATATCTTTGTTCTGGAATTCATAAGCTAAAAATACACCTTGGGCATTGTCTTTATTATTCATTGTTACACTGCCAGATGTAATGTATTGAAATGCAGAGTCAACAGATTTAGGGTATTTAGCTAGTAGGCTAAATAAAAAGTTAACCTCTGGAGCATCAAAGGTAAATATCTGATTATTTGGTTTTAATGACTGTTTTAGGTTGGCTAATGATTGTGCAATGTTTGTTTTGTTTATACTTTTGTTTTTAACGTTAGAAAGGATGCCAATAATCTGGTTAAAAGCATTGTCAAAAAAAGCTTTGCTAATACGAAAACGAGGATCATTCTTGCCTTGTTCTACTGCTCCCCATTTATCTTTCTGATCTTTTATAAACTTATATATATTGAATAACCCTTTAAAATCATATTTTTCACTGTTCGACGGAAAAATAATTTGTAGGGTGTATTGAGTTAATTCCTCCATTATTTCAGAATGGGAGGTGATTTCTCTTACTTCGATTAAGTTCATAATAATTTATAATTGGTTAGTATAAATGTTGGTTGCTATTTATATCATTTCTTCTTAGTCTTTATGTCCTTCTTCAACGCCATAATCTCTGCCAACAAATCCTTAGCATTCCCATCGGTAGGAAGCTGGGGAACTAGTTCACCTTTGAAAGCTTTGTGTAAGATGGCTTGCGGAAGCGCTTCTATCTTTTTCTTCAATAGATCATAGAGAGCTTCAATAACATCCGCTTTTGCAAATAAAGATTCTACTCGAGCAACTATTTCTTGTTGTTCTTGTAGTGATGGTAGTGGAATTACAAGACTTGCTAATTTTTGAGCATTAATATTTGATTGACTTACGCCATCAGTCTTAACTTCGATACACCAAATTTTTACTTGCTGACTATTCATAAAATAATTTAAATAATCAGAATTAAGTTTTAAAATATCATTTTCAATTTTAATCAAATATCCAGCGTAAATTGCTGGAATTTCGCTCTTGTAAATTGATGTTTTCCCTACTAGTTCAGGACTATTTGTTCTGTTAAAAAGCACATTTCCATATTCTAAACGATATTTATCAATTTCTTTATCGTCATTTGAATATTTCAAATCAGACAAATCTAATTTCCCATTTTGTAAATTTCCCATTCGCAATACGGCAACTTTTCCTTGATCATCTGATTTTGATGAAGAACCATATTTAAAACTTTTACAAACATCTTTTAATTCAACTTCTCTCCATTCATCTAAGTTTTTTCCTTCGCGCCATTGTTCGGTCAGTTTACCCGTAACAGCTTGTG
Organism: Sphingobacterium sp. Mn56C; assembly: GCF_049319645.1. NCBI lineage: Bacteria > Pseudomonadati > Bacteroidota > Sphingobacteriia > Sphingobacteriales > Sphingobacteriaceae > Sphingobacterium > Sphingobacterium sp. Mn56C. The sequence goes on along the minus strand of NZ_JBMOUC010000004.1, from coordinate 267,806 downwards.
TCAATACTTGTTGACGGAAGTTTTTCAGCAATTGTGGGATTCGCGCCAAAGCTGCTTTCATTTTTTCGTGTTGCGCAAACAAAGCATCCAATTTAGCGACGATACGTTCTTGCTCGGCTAAGGGAGGAAGGGGGATTTTAATGGTTTCAAACTCTTTATATTTTAAATTTCTTAGATTATTACTACCGCCTTGATATTCAGTTATTTTACCTATTTGGTAAAAGTATTGTAAGTAGTTGTTTAAAAAATTAGAATTGATATTTTCAACACTTCTTATTAGTCTAAGAAAATTAGTACAAACTATTGGTTTTTTATTTAAGACTTCAAAAACACGATTGTCAATTAATACTGTTCTTCCTACAGGTTGATCAGGTCCACCTCCAGAAATTTCCAATAAAATATCTCCTTGAACTAGTTTTCGGTTTGATAAACTACTGTTTTTTATTTTTCTAATTACAGCCGTTGATCCAAAATCATTATTCCAATTTTTTATTTCACTGCCTCGAATACAATGTGCTAAAGAATAGTCATTATCAGTAAAACTCTCATCTTTACCCCAGTCTCCTCCAATGACATAAGCTACTAAATTTGAGAAGGTAGTTTCTACCCAACCTTTTGGTAATACCTTTTCCATTAGCTCAGCTCCTTGATTAAGTCTTCTAATTCCTTATTAATCGCTTGCAGTTCCAGCATAGCTTCCTTAGCGATATCGATAGGTTCGCCTAGATCTTCGGCTTTGGTCAATGAGCTATCTGCGATAAGTCCCAAATCTAGTGAATCATTCTTTGCAGCGATGTCCTCGCGTGCTATACAAGTCCAGCGTTCGTCTTGGATCATTGCACGCTTATCGTGGTCAATCGTACCATCATAGTCATGCATGACATGATCAGCATCGATACCTCCGGTATAGGCTAAGATAAAATCAGCAAAGGCTTTCTCCGTGAATGGAGTTCTTACGCCATAGCTCGGCATATTGGTACGCATATCGTAGAACCATACTTTTTTTGTGTTTGCTTCTTCGGATTTTCCACGTGTGAAGAATAGCACATTGGTCTTTACACCTGCTGCATAGAAAATACCTGTAGGCAGGCGAAGGATAGTGTGTAGATCACATTTTTCCATCAGATCCCGACGGATACGTTGACCATCACCGTCTTCGAAGAGTACATTGTCGGGCAATACAACAGCTGCACGCGCTTTACCGTCTTTCTTGAGCGAACGGTAGATATGTTGTAGGAAGTTGAGTTGCTTATTGCTACTCAGGTAGGTGAGATCATCACGTGTCGGGCGTTCACCACCTTTCTTGGTTCCAAAAGGAGGATTTGCCAATACGCCATCCAGATTTTTGATGTTTTTGCCTGTATCGGTAAGCGTATCGCCCAAGATGATCTTGCTTTCCATCCCATGTAGCTGTGCATTCATCACAGCAAGACGCCGTGCATCGCCTACAAGCTCTACACCTGAGAAGGCTTCTTTGACTTGGAATGCTCGTTCTTGTTCATCGAGCGTATAATAATTATCATATTTTTCTCGGAGGTAGTGATCTGCTGCTATCATAAAGCCGAATGTACCACAAGCAGGGTCATTCCAACGCTCGCCGATTTTTGGCACCATGAGGTCTACCATGACATTGATCAATGGTCGAGGGGTGAAGTACTGACCTGCGCCCGATTTCTTTTCACCTGCATTCTTTTCTAGCAAAGTCTCGTAGATATCACCCATCACATCACGATCATTCTCCTCGTACCAATCCAGCTTGTCAATAGCTTTGATAATGGTATTGAAGTTGACAGGTTTGGTCAATGTTGTCGATGCATTGGTATATATTTCTTGGATGCTTTCGCTGTTTGTCTTCGTACTTACGGTCGCTAAAAATTCACGGTAACGGTCGAAATTGGCCAAATTATCCGTTTCATTCACAAAAACCTGCCATTGGTATTCGGGAGGTATTTGTTCTTTGAAGTCTTTTACTTCTGAAAGTTTTAAAAAAAGAATGTATGTTAGTTCATTGAGGTACTGGTGATACGTCACGCCGTCATCACGTAATACGTTACAAAGATTCCAAAGTTTATTTGCTATTTCTTGTGCACTCATTTTAGTTTTTTATTTTTTACAAAAATGCCCTTTTAAAAGCAGATTATGCAGTAAAAAGGTAATCATTTAATTGATTGATCAGATTCTCCAAGTCTTCTTCGAAAATGGTGTTGAGTCGTTTAAAACCACCATCAGAAATAAAGGGCTGCAGGTCTAAATCTTGTCTAGTCAATACGGTTTCTTTTAATAATTGAGCCTCAAATCGATCGATCCACTTAAGTTGAGTTTTATTCCAAGCCCTTTTACTTTTTATTTTGTTAATCGCATTTTTTACCCTTTGCTCTGGTGTGATCAATGCGGTATCTAATGCCAATGTGCGAATATAAGCGATAATGTCTGCAGAGATATTGACTGCGTTCGTTTCTTTCCAAGCGGCATTGAGTGCTGTCTCGTTAAAACCATTATTGTCGAGCAACATTTTTAGTTCCTTCAAAGATTTACGGTCCAAATCAGCTGGTTTGGAACAAATTATTTCTAAAGCAGCAATTTCATTTCGATGGGATTGAATGTATTCTTTAAAGCTATCAATATAGTCTTCAGGTCTCTTTCCGTCGCCGTAGCCTCGTTCCATCGCTAGAAAAACATCTTGATGATCGGATACGTAAACTTTCGTATTAGATTGTGTTTTATTTTGATCCAAGAATGGCCACAGATCAGCCGTATCATGTAAAAGAGACTTCACTTCAGCGATAGACATCGATCTTAATGATTGAATTAATTCTTCTGGTTTGTGTTTCGCTCCTAAATATTCAAACTTGTCTAAATTTTCTCCTTTGATCTTGGCTTTTTTGCTTTGAAGTTTGGCAATAAGCTGATCTTTGAATCGTGCAAATTGATCTTCGCTATCCATCTGTTGTAAATCATCCGCTAATTGTTTGAATGATACTGATGGATTGGAGACGGCGATCATCTGCGTTTTATCTTTCATCGCTTTGTACAGATTTACGGCATCGTAAATTTTAAATGTTTCTTTGCCAATGTCTGTACAGAGGCGAGTCGCTCGACCAATCATCTGTTCGTATAGAATACGTGATTTGACTTGACGCAGGAAAACTAAATTACAGATTTCGGGCACATCGATTCCTGTAGTCAATAGATCAACTGTTACGACAATATTAGGGTATTTTTCATTTTTGAATTTTTTGGTTTCTGCGGCAGGATCTTTGATGCTACCTGTGATTTTCTTGATGGCATCTTGATGTACCTCAATACCAATTTTATCAAATTCTTCGTATAGGATACGAACGACATCGTCAGCGTGAGAATCACGAGCAGCAAATATTAAGGTTTTTTCTTCTCCATCAGGATCTAGCTCTTTCACCAGCTCGGCTAATACAGTTTGGTTGAAAGATGGTGTTAATACATTTTTGTTGAATTTATCAACATCAAGATGGATGTCATCTTCAATATTAGCTAACTCCTCGATACTATTAGTTTCGGGGTCATATACAGAAACGGATTCACCACGTTCCCAACGAATACCATTTTGATTTTGTTCGGTCTTAATCGTATAAGGAGGTTCGTGGTCTACCAAGTATCCATCAATGACCGCTTCACGATAAGAGTAAGAATGGACTGGTTCACCAAATATTTGTGAAGTATGAAGGGCAGGTGTTGCTGTCAATCCGATTTTCCATGCATCGAAATAGAAAAGAAGCTTTTTGTATTGCCCAATGTATTCTTCTTGATTACGGAAATCTAAATCATCTTCGACAAATTCTCGATCGAGAATATATCCTCTATGCGCTTCATCGACAATAATACAGTCAAAAGTATCTATGGGAAGTGGGTTTTCGGAATTGAAAACACGATTGACCATGCTTTGTACTGTAGCAAACTGCAATCTTGTTTCGTAATCTGGACGTTTGAGGTCTAGATCAGCAATTTTATAAATTGAAGCGAAAGATTGTAGATTTTCGATTTTATTGTCTGAAATACTATCTCTAGCTTGTTCGGCTAATAAGGTACGGTCTGTTAGAAATAATATGCGATTAAAGCGGTTTGCTTTAATCAATCTATAGACTAAACCACCAACAGTACGGGTTTTACCGGTACCCGTTGCCATAACTAAGAGAACTGATTTGTCCTCTTGATTATCTTGCTGTATTTTATTTTCAACGGCTTGTATGGCCTTAATTTGATACGGACGAAGGTTCAATCCATTAGAAGAAGTAAGATACAAGTAATCACTGTCTTTTAAGGATTGGTTGGCTGTATTTATATTTCGTTTGAATAATTCTTGTAAGCCTTCTGGTGAGTGAAAATTATGTAGGGCTTTGGATTTATTGTACGGATCGCGAATGTCTAAAAACCAAACACCAGATTTGCTTTTTAACTGTTCAATGTAGAATCTTCCATTGGATGAAAAGAGAAAAGGAATTTTGTAGTTATTCCATTTATCAAGGATTTTAAATTCTTCTGACTCCTGAATATGTTCCGCATATAATTTAGGTTGATCCAAATTGCTAGATATATCTTGTGCGTATGCTTTGGCCTCGACAATGCCGTATAACTCTTCTCCAATAAATAGGGCATAATCTGCCCATTTTCTACCACAAGGCCATTCTGCAATCGCTTTATTTTTACCTTTTTCGGGCAAAGAACCTTTGGATTTGAAATTGAGATGTAAAGAATCGCATTCCCAGCCTGCATTGCGTAATTGTTCGTCTATGAGTACACGTGTTTGTGCTTCATTCATATCCAACTTGAATGCTGACTTCTTTGCTCTCTCGGTATATTCTTGACGTTGTTGTTGACTAACTGTTTTCTGTTGTGCAATGGCTTGTTCATATTGCAACTTTAAGATATTATTCTCCTCCTCTAGGATACTTAAAGCATGCCTTGCATCAAGGTTCTCTGGTTTACTGAATCTAAGACTGGAAATATCTCGATTCTTTACAGAGTACGATTCATAAAACCATTTCCCTAACTTAAAAGCCGAAAAAAGGGATGATGTTGCATCTTCTGTAGTCCCAATATAATCATGAACAGCATCATTGCCCTGCTTGCGAAGAATTGTAAAATGATCGACTACATTGCTAGGAAGAATGCCCTGGTTTCTTAGCGTATATACTAGGTTTTGAAACTTTGTATCCTCAGGCAGTTCCATTCCATAGGTCTCAAATATCTGCTTAGCCATATATTCTCCGTACTGCCTCAATTTGAATAAGGACGTAGCTGGATCTTGATATAAGTTGTACTCAGCGGCTTGTGCTAAATTACAAAGCAAGGCATATTCTTCTTCAAAAAATTGGAAATTGGATTTGGCCATATTCACTATTGGATTGATATTTTCGGTTGCAACCAAAGATAATGAAAAAGGAGATATTTGATATGTTCAATTTGTGTTTAGGTGTTGGTGACATGAATTAATTTATGAAAAAATCTATGATCATATTATTCTAAAGCTTTATCCAGCACAATATCGTTCACTTTTTGGTATATTTCAGCGGCTAACTTGGAATCAATTAAACCAGAACCACAGCTTATCAATTGTCCTATAAGTATTAAACCAAGATCTTTTTTACTGACCCGCTGTGCTTTATTTTTTAAAGATTCAATCTCATCAAATATAATCTCTTGTCCATAACCTAATTTTTGCAGTTGTTCTTTTGTAATAGCCTTTCTTGTAGTACCTCCTTAAGTAGCTATAGAATATAAATATTTATTCATTAATACTAATATTGCTTAAGAGCCTAACAGCAAAAAATGATAACATTGAATATTGTTTAAATATTAATATAGAAACATACTGATTAACTCGAGCTGGAAGTACATCTTTAGGTACTATTTAGTTCTACAAACAGAGGCACCTGTAATAATAAAAAGAATATCATTACTTTCTACAATTACGTTCTTCAGCTTATTTGCTTGAGCATCATCAATAAAAGCTAAGTCTTTAAAGTCAATGGATTGGATATACCTTCAGTCCAGAAGTCGTTCCATATTTTATCTATTTGGGATTTTAATTCTCCAGTGATCGTTGTTGTGTGGTCAATTATTATTTTGTGGTTAAAGATAGGTAAAATGTTGATTATTTGAGATTGCTCCGCTATGCTCGCAATGACGTTAAAGCAGGTGAATAATTTGTTGATGCTTATTATCTGTTCCGTATTCATCATCCCAAATCAGTTCAATTTCAAGATTGTCTGGCGATCCATTATGCATTGACAAATTTAAGTCTACATGATCTTTTTCGTGAATAAAAGCACAAGGGAAGGGATTATAACTATATAAATAGTCTGGTTCATTTTTAATGATTAGTCTAATATTATGTGCAGTAGCTTTTCCTTTATTGTAAACTTTTAATGTTCTCTTTCCTCTTATTCCTTTAATAATTGAAGCACAAATTACAGCTTGTGTTTTTTCAATTTTTTCTTCTTTTATTTTTGCAATTTTATAATCGTTAATTAGTTTTTCTTGGGCTTTTATTTTTCTATCGTGTATGATGTAAGTATATATAGAACCCAATATTGCAATAATTGATAGTATAAGTGAGAAATCTACATTTTCCATTATTTCTTAAATTTTAGGTGAATATTGTTTTTGAATTTGCGTTCTAGATTTTTCGCAAAATCATCTAAAAGAGCTTGTCCATATTTTTGGACTTCGTTCTCGATTTCTGCGTGATTGAATTCGGCTAGTTCATCAATACCTCCATGAAACTCTCTTTCACAATTATTACATTTGACATAGCTTTTGTTGTCATTGCATTCGAAGTCTGATTGTCCACATATAGGACAATATAGGGTTACATTGATTTCTGTACTCATCTTTTTCTTGTTTAATGATTAATAAGAACAAATATAGAGGTCATCTGTGCATTAGAAGTGCATATGTATTGTACGTTATTTCATATTATTTATATTTTTCGAGTGTTTCTTGAATTCTCTTCTTTATTTCTGCTCTGATTTCTTTTGGTTCCAAAACTTCTATTGCTGCACCCAATCCAAGTATCTGCGCATAGAATTCGTAGTTAGGGATAATATCGAGTTGTATCGTGGTATAGCTATCAGCTTTATTGATAACCTTTTGTGATGGATGTAAGGGTTTCGATTCGATATAAGGCCATAGCGACTTATTCACTTTGATTTTGACAAACTGACAAACAGCACCAATAGGTTTACTGACGCCTATGATATCTTCGAAGTAGACTTCTGGATCCTGTGTATTTGCTTTGTATTCGTGTTTGTATGATTTGGTAAACTCAATAATTCGATCTAAGGCTAAATTGGTCCAAGTGTCAAAATCTTCTCGTTGCCCGTAAAGAAACCATCTTTTATTGTATTGCTTTAAGAAATAGGGGTGAAAGATAAAGGATTCTTTATCTTTTTGGTTGAAAGATTGGTATGCAATAGTTAGTACATCCTTATCTTGAATAGCTTTAAGTAGTTGTGCAAGTAATTCTAAGTTTTTGAGGTATTCATTTTGATCAAAAAAGATAATATGTTCCATGTCTTCCAGCTGAAAGGTTTTCTTTAGCTTGAGGGATAACTCAGGAATAAAATCAAATTGAGGTATTCCTTTGAATCGTTTTAATACTTCTAAAGCATTTTTAAGTAATTCTGCTTCAATAGGATTTATTTGCTGTAGTGCTATTGAATAGTTGGGGTCATGGTATTTGTAATATGCTTTTTTACCTTCTTTGATAGCTATTATAGGAGCTTTGAAGCCCGCTTCGGAAGCCATAAAATCTATGTCTTTATATATTTGTCGCCTTGATATTGAGCTTTCAATGCCAGTGTATTCTTTAATAGCGTTGGCAACATAATCTATTAAATCATTTATAAAGAATTTTCTACCCTTATTGGAGAAGCATCTATCTAAAGCTTCATACCTTATTATTGCATGTTTGTTTGTAGCCATTTATGGATGATAATTGGTAGACAAATATACTTAAATATGTGCAGTGTATGTGCATCGATAGATAAGGGTTGATGAACATACACTGCATAGGTAATTATTTACTTTGCTTTAGTTAAAATATTAATCAATATGAATAGAGTTTTATTAGGCAGTTTGCTGCTATTATCGCTGTCCTCATGCAATAGCTATAAGTATGGCGCAGATAGTACAGCTGAGAAGAGTAATTTGACAATGGGTGTTGTTAAGGCTAAAATTATCAAAGGAAGCACGACACAGGATGAGGTGCTTAAGTTATTTGGTTCGCCAAATTTGGTATCGAAGAACAGGTCCAATATGGAGGTTTGGAGTTATAATAAAATGTCTGTTGAGCAGAAAGCCGGTTCTACTGATTTTTTTGCAGGGCAACGTGCTAGTCAAAGTAGTAGTAGTAAGTCTTTTGATCTGATTATCACTTTTGATGAGAATGATGTGGTATTGGATTACTCAGTCGTGTCAACCGCTTATTAACTTATTAACTTAATAACCTATATAAAAATGAAAAAATTAATTCTATTTATGAGTATTGCTTTTGTGTTTAGTTCATGTGCTACACAGATGGTGACAAAATCGCCAGCAGAAGTAAAAATGATGACAACAAAGCAATTTGAGTCGGATCAAGATGTGGTGTTTAAGGCTATTATTAGTCTTCTTCAATCAGAAAGCTATATGGTAGAACGCGCTGATAAGGAAACAGGCTTGATCAATGCATCAAAACGTATTGAGAATAAAAAAGCTGCCTCACAACGTTTTTGGACAGGTACGTCGAAAGATGCGAACACATCAAAAGCAATGTTTTATGTAGAGTCGATCAATAAAACTGTTTCTGAGGTAAAAATAACTTTATATGAAGGAGCAGAAACGAGTACAAATGGATATTGGGGGAATGTAAATAAACAAAATAAAGAACAGATGATTTATGAGCCGCAAGTCTATAATGAATGGTTTAATAGTTTGCAAGCTGAAATTGAACGTCGTAAAGCCTTAATGGATTAGTATATTAAATTTTAAACTTTTATAATTATGGGATTAAAACCAGGACCAAAACGAATCGCGGACTCTACAGGAAAGCCAGACCGCCGTCAGCGTGATAATAAGAACACGCCAGGGAATACCCCTTCGCTGAAACCTTCAAAGAGCACGAAAAAATAGGGGAGGAGAGGAATCGTTTGTTACAAAAAGAGGGCTGATAAATATTTATCAGCCCTCTTTTGTATTATCTTTTACACTTTCTTTACACCTTATAAAGAATAAAACCCTTGAATAACAATGTGTTATCAAGGGTTTGAAGTACCTAGGGCGGGAATCGAACCCGCACTCCTTTAACAGGAACAGGATTTTAAGTCCTGCGTGTCTACCAGTTCCACCACCTAGGCAGGTGATTGAGCGAAAGACGAGATTCGAACTCGCGACCCCAACCTTGGCAAGGTTGTGCTCTACCAACTGAGCTACTTTCGCTTGGTGTGCTGCAAATATAGGCAGAATTCTAATCTTACAAAACTTTTATAAACTATTTTTTGTTGTTTTAAGGTAAGTTGTTCAATCTGTGTGTATTAATTTTTTTGCATGTGTAATGCAGTATTTACACAGAAAGGGGCTTTATGCTTACAAATTGCGTAATTTTGCGCAAATTAACATCAGAGATATGAATTGGAGTCGATTGTTTCTACTTTTTTTTGTCCTTAATCCCTTATATAGTATTGCCGACACCTATCCAGAAGTGGTATTCGACAACAGCCTTTCTAAAGGAAGTTATGCCCGAAGCAAAGTAAGCTACAGTGGAGATAGCTGGGTGGAGAACGTTAAGATGCAGTTGCTGGTATCGGATACCTTATTTTATACGCCAGGCAATGCTTTATCGTTAAAGTACAACTCCTCCGCAACCGGCAATTGGGAAGCGAATATACAGTACAGCCGACAGAAGTATAATTACCAGTACAATAATGCGGATTACTTAAACCTGCGGATTTATGTAAAGACAAAGAATACCAGTTTGGCAGACTTGCCCCGAATTACCATCACACAGAAACATCATGCAAACGATACCCTGCAGATGGATCGTTATATTAAAGATTATGCTGTTGGTAAATGGCTACAGGTACGGATTCCATGTAAAGATTTTAAGAAAATTAACGCCCAAGAGATAATAACAGGCATAAGTTTAGTGCAGCCTAATACCTACAGCAGGGCCGAGCAGCATATTTTTGTCGATCAAATTGAGTTTCTTCCAGCGAAATATTCAGAGGTACGTCTCAACTCCGCAGCCCTCCTTACCGATGCCATCGGTTACGATAAAATGGTCTACCTAAAGTGGCAGCTGCCGTTAACCCCTAGCATTCGTTATATAAAGATCTATAGATCTGAAAATGGCAAAGATTTTACGGCTATTGGCATACGTCCGATATTCATGCAATCATGCCTGGATCTTGTTCCGCAAATCGGTAAGAAATACTATTATAAAGTAGCATGGGTAGACTATAACTACCAGGAGTCGCCATTTTCAGCAGTAAAAGAAGCCGAAACAAAGAGCCTGCGAGAGCATGAAGTGTTAGATCTTATACAGCTGGCACATGTAAACTACTTCGTAGAAAATTTTGATATCAATAGTGGGATGTATATGCCTTTCCGTATCAAAGATAAGGCAGTAGTTTCGACGAAAGAAACAGCTGGCGCTATCCTATCGTTGATCGTCGGTACGGAGAAAAAATTTGTTAGCCGTCAGGCTTTGGTAAATCGGTTGTCGAAAATAACGTATTTTCTTAAACGTGCACAGCAGCGCGATGGTATCTTCCCTGCATTTTTTGATGGCCGTAGAGGGGTACCCGAGTATATGGGGCATAGCACCTATTACGATGTTCCGGGGACGGCTTCTTTGATTGAGGCTTTATTGATTGCGCGGGCCTATCTCGATGATAGTAGCGAACTGGAGAAGGATATTAAAGGGCGCATCAGTAGCTTGTATGCACAAGTAAATTGGCCCGCCTTGCTGGATGATAGCTACGGATCGTTTTTAAAGACTAAGGTTAATTTAATGGATGATAACGAGGCTTTAGGGAAGGATAAACCCTATGTTCCCGTGCTTTCAGGGCCATTTAGTAGCATTAATACCTATTTATTGGCATTAGCGTCGTCCCAGTATCCATTACCTAAGGAGCCGTATTTTAATGCAGTTTATAAACGTATAAACACGCCGTTCTTGGAGCAGCTTGAAGAGGGTATAGATGTGGAAAAGATGAACGGGGAGATTAAAGAGAGTTTCGAGATATTGGGTAAACTCCACCCCCTGAAGCTGGATAGCATACAGGTGCAGCCCAGCCTTAATGCAATTACGAGATATGGCATAAAGCTGCCGTTTGGGGAAGCGAATTCCAGGGAGCTAATGAGTTTGTATAAAACATTTTTAACGATAAACCCTAGGCTTATACAAGATTCATTAACCCAATGGGATGCTGTATTAGAGGCGTATACGAAGTTTTATAGCCGCCGCGACAATGAGGTGGGGGTAGGAGCAGCAGATAAAGAAATTTGGGGTTTACAAAATCAACGCGATGGGGCACTCGGTAAACACCTGAATCCTGCATTGGCAGCGACCGCAATTATTGCCGATAAGGCTGCGGGTACAGCGTCAATTTTAACGTATTACCAGCAATATGGTAATGGTTTGTTTTCGGAGTATGGCTTCCGTTCGTGGTTGGATTTATATACCGATGATATCTCGGAGGAATACCTTGCTGCCAACCAATCTTCGATTGCTGTGGCCATAGAAAATGCACAAACTGGATTGATATGGAAATTATACGAGCAGATTCCCGAGCTGCAGCAGCTGCGTCGTGAATTGTTTTCGAAGGTTTCCAATGCTAATTAGTAATTTTTAGTATATTCGTTGTGTTATTGAAAGAATGTTATTTAAAAAGTATATGAGAAGAATATTGTTGTATTCGCTAAGTGCCGCTATGTTGTTTGCCGTTTCTTGTAAACAACAACAAATTCGTGTTAATCCTGGTGCTGTGGTTTCCAAGGATGGCACAGACGATGGTTTAAAAAATGTGAAGAGTGAATTTGAAGACGCTGCTAGAACCGATGAAGGTATTAAATTTACAATATCATCCGACTTATTGTTCCCTACAAACTCATCCTATCTGACTGAAGCAGCGAAAGGTGAGTTAACCAAACTGTCGCGCTTGCTGAATAAAGATACGAGTAAGAAAATCCGCGTGGATGGCCATACAGATTCTACGGGTGAAGAAAAATACAACCTGTGGTTATCGGATAAAAGAGCGGCTTCTGTAAAGAAATATTTGGAAGATGCTGGGGTTGCTACCTCACGTATTACCACAAAAGGTCTTGGCCAGTCAAAACCTGTAGCGGATAATAAAACGCCTGAAGGAAGACAAAAAAATCGTCGCGTTGAGGTAATTATTCTTAACTAAGAAATTGTTTAATAAATTTTAAATAAGGTGTTCCAATTGCGGAATGCCTTATTTTTTTTGACAAATTATTCCCTTTTTAAAAAAAACCTTTTTTTGATTTTTTTATATTTCAGGGTGTTTTCTGCTTCTTTTACTGTGGTTGTTTTGTATTTTCCTACATGTTTTGTTGGGGTGTTGTAATGCTTTTTTAATGGATGTAAATACTGAATTGACCCTCACCGCGTTACTGGTATAACAACGCAGCAGAATCGATTAAAGTGGTTGTAATAAGGGATATCTAGCTATAATTAACTATTTTTGTTCGGATTAAGCGGGAACGACTATGTACATCATTTTTGATACGGAAACTACGGGTTTACCCAAGCGTTGGGATGCCCCTATTACAGATACAGACAACTGGCCTCGGTGTATTCAGATCGCTTGGCAACTGCACGATGAGATGGGTAGACTTATCGAGCATGAAGACTATTTGATAAAACCTGACGGCTTTAATATACCCTACGATTCAGAGAAAATTCATGGCATTTCTACGGAATTGGCCGAAGAGCAGGGGATACCGCTAACTGAGGTGTTGGTGAAGTTTAATGAAGCTTTGGCCAAGGCTAAGTTTGTCGTAGGACAGAATATTGGCTTTGATTTAAATATCATGGGCGCTGAGTTTTATCGTTATGCGGTAGAAAGCCCGATGGCGTCTATGCCGGTTTTGGATACCTGTACCGAGGTAACGGCCAACTTGCTTAAACTTCCCGGAGGTCGTGGTGGTCGTTTTAAGCTGCCTAATCTTACCGAGCTTCACTCGTATTTATTTGGGGTGCCATTTGCTGAAGCGCACAACGCTACGGCGGATGTGGAAGCTACAACACGTTGTTTCTTTGAGCTTGTGCGTCAGGATGTCTTTACCCCCGAGCAGCTTCAGGTGGATACAGGCTACTTTGTAGACTTTAAACGTATTAATCCCGACGTTATACCTACGGTTGGCTTAAAACATGTCAACTTAAAAGCCGCATCGGATGCGATACGTCAACGTACTAAAACTGAGCCTACACGGGTTGTCGACAGGGATAGTTTAGCCGCTCTCCAAGATGCGGCCTTTGCGCATTTACACAACCATTCTCAGTTTTCAGTATTGCAGTCGACCATATCTATTGGCGATCTGGTAGCTGCCGCCGCCAAGAATAATATGCCTGCAGTAGCGATGACCGACCACGGTAATATGATGGGGGCATTTCATTTTGTGAGCCGCGTGCTGGGGCATAACAAAGATTTTGAAGCGCAGTGTAAAGAAGCCGAGGAGCGTGGTGCTCCACGCCCGGAAGGGCAGGTTATAAAACCTATTGTGGGCTGCGAATTTTTTGTATGTGAAGACCGTAAGGATAAATCACGTAAAGATAACGGATACCAGGTAGTTTTTCTGGCTAAGAATAAAGCAGGGTATCATAACCTAGCGAAAATGGCTTCTATTGCCTATACTGAGGGGTTCTATTATGTCCCTCGGATCGACAAGGAGGTGGTAGAGCGTTTTAAGGGAGACTTGATTGTGTTATCCGGAAATTTACAAGGCGAGGTATCGAGTAAGATTTTAAATATCGGTGAAAGTCAGGCGGAGGAGGCTTTGTTATGGTGGAAAATGCAGTTTGGTGCCGACTTTTACCTCGAGATTATGCGCCATGGGCAGGAGGATGAAAATCGGGTGAATGAAACCTTAATTCAGCTGGCGCATAAACACCAGGTAAAGCTTGTGGCGACAAATAACACCTATTATGTCAATAAGGCGGATGCCCATCCACACGATATTTTATTGTGTGTGAAAGATGGGGAAAAACTAACGACACCAATTGGCCGTGGGCGCGGATTTAGATATGGTATGCCTAATCAGGAGTACTACTTTAAATCCACGGAAGAGATGAAAAAAGTATTCTCAGATTTGCCCGAGGCTATTTTAAATATTCAGGAGGTCTTAGATAAGGTAGAAATATACTCGCTGAACCGGGATGTGTTATTACCGAAGTTTGAGATTCCCGAGCGTTTTCAGCATGCCGAGGATCTGCAAGATGCTGGCAAGCGTGGTGAGAATGCATTCTTAAAATTCTTGACCTATGAGGGGGCGGCACGCCGTTATCCTGTGATTACGGATGAAATACGGGAACGCTTGGATTTTGAATTGGCGACAATTGAACGAACGGGATATCCGGGGTATTTCCTTATTGTGCAGGATTTTATCGCGGAAGCACGTAAAATGGGCGTTTCTGTTGGGCCTGGGCGTGGTTCGGCGGCAGGTTCTGCTGTAGCGTATTGTTTAGGTATCACTAACCTGGATCCTATTCAATACGATTTACTTTTTGAGCGTTTCCTAAATCCCGACCGTGTATCGATGCCCGATATCGATATCGACTTTGACGACGAGGGGCGTGGTCGTGTGATGCAGTATGTTATTGATAAGTATGGCGCTTCGCAGGTAGCACAGATTATTACCTATGGTACAATGGCGGCAAAATCTTCTATTAAGGATACTGCACGTGTATTGGATTTACCCTTGGGCGATGCAAACGAAATTGCTAAACTTATTCCTAACCTTAAGCTGAGTAAAATCTTCAGTTTGGATGATAAGGCATTAAAAGAGTCTTTACGATCGGAAGAATTTGAAGCAGTAAACCGCCTGAAAGGTATTGCCGATGGTGCTGGCTTGGAGGCGGAAACCATTAAACAGGCCCGGGTATTGGAGGGGTCTATGCGTAATACGGGCATCCATGCCTGTGGTGTAATTATTACACCCGATGATATCACGAACTTCGTTCCCGTATCCTTGGCTAAAGACTCGGATTTGTATGTTACGCAGTTTGATAACTCGGTGGTAGAAAGTGCGGGTTTACTAAAAATGGACTTCCTGGGGTTAAAGACTTTAACCCTGATTAAGGATACCGTTGCCAACGTAAAACTACGCCACGATGTTGAGCTGGATCCGGATAAATTCCCGATTGATGATGTGAAAACGTACGAGTTGTTTCAGCGGGGTGAAACTATTGGCGTGTTCCAGTACGAGTCGCCAGGTATGCAGAAGTACATGAAGGAGCTGAAGCCTACAGTATTTGCCGATTTAATTGCCATGAACGCCTTGTATAGGCCAGGTCCGATAGAGTATATCCCATCTTTTATTAAGCGTAAACATGGTATTGAACCTATTATTTACGATTTGGATGCCTGCGAGGAGTACCTGAGTGAAACTTACGGTATCACGGTGTACCAAGAGCAGGTTATGTTGTTGTCGCAAAAGTTGGCCGGTTTCTCGAAAGGTGATGCCGATGTTTTGCGTAAGGCGATGGGTAAAAAGCAAAAGGCGGTGTTGGACAAAATGAAGCCTAAGTTTGTGGAGCAGGCAGCAGAAAAAGGACATAACCCGAAGGTTTTGGAAAAGATTTGGACCGACTGGGAGGCTTTTGCGTCTTACGCGTTCAATAAATCGCACTCTACTTGTTATGCTTGGGTAGCCTACCAAACGGCTTACCTGAAAGCACACTATCCGGCAGAATATATGGCTGCGGTACTATCGAATAATATGAACGATATTAAGCAGGTGACCTTCTTTATGGAGGAATGTAAACGTATGGGGCTGGAGGTTTTAGGGCCTGATGTGAATGAATCACATTATAAGTTTACGGTAAACGAGCAGGGGTCGATTCGCTTTGGTATTGGTGCAGTGAAGGGGGTAGGTGCAGGTGCTGTGGATACCATTGTTCAGACGCGTAGTAGCGCGCCTTATAAATCTATTTTCGATTTTGCTAAGCGTATTGATTTACGCGCCGCGAATAAAAAGGCCTTTGAGAGCCTTGCCTATGGCGGTGGTTTCGATGGTTTTAGCGATACACATAGGGCACAGTATTTCCATAGGGATATGGACGGCTCTACCGGAATTGAAAAAGCGGTGAAGTTTGGACAGCGTTTCAAGGAAAATGAACAATCGGCGCAGGTTAGTTTGTTTGGTGGGGATGCTGCGGCCGAATTGCCGGAGCCCGTACTAACCCCTTGTCCGCATTGGGGCCTAATTGAGAAGTTAAAATACGAAAAGGATGTTATCGGGATCTATTTAACGAGCCATCCTTTGGATAACTATAAGTTTGAAATTCAGTATTTCTGTCAGAATAACGTCCGCGATTTACAGCTTATAAATAAGGTTAAAGCATCGGAAGTGGAGGAGGAGGTGTTATTGGATTTTAACCGTATTAAAAACAAGGAGGTTGTGGTAGGCGGAATTATCGCCTCGGCAGCGCATAAGGTTTCTAAATCGGGTAAACCTTTTGGTGCTTTTATTATCGAGGATTATTACGATTCTTATGAAATAGCGGTATTCGGCGAAGATTATGTGAAGTTTAAAGGCTATTTGCAGGAGGGCTATTTTGTGCAGATCCGCGGGTTGGTGCAGGAACGCTTTAAGCAGGTCGGCAACTGGGGGTTTGAGCTTAAGGGCATACAGTTGTTGTCGGAATTGCGCGATAAACTGGCTAAGTGTTTTACCATACAGATTGCACTTCAGGCGTTGAATGAGGAAATGGTAGCAGCTATCGACAGCTTGATACAGGCAACAGCAGGTGAAGAAGAAGGTGCTGAGGCACCAAACTGTCAGCTGAAGTTTAAGGTCGTTGATGTGCAGGATGAACTGGGGGTTGAAATGCCGGCGAAAACAACGAAAATAAAGCTTACAAATGAACTTATTGATGCCCTCGATAATATGGAGGGTGTTAAGTATAAATTAAATTGATAGGCTATAGATTTTATTACATTGTAATAACACGTACTTATTAGTGAATTAGCTTATATTTGTATATTAATTAAAAGAAAGAGGAAAATATTATGGCATTAGAAATTACAGATAGCAATTTTGAAGAATTGGTATTAAAAGCAGATAAACCCGTTCTTATTGATTTTTGGGCAGAGTGGTGTGGTCCATGCCGTATGGTAGGCCCTATCGTTGATGAAATCGCGAAAGAATATGAAGGTCAAGCCGTTGTTGGTAAAGTTGACGTGGATAGCAACCCAGAGATTTCTGTTCGTTTCGGAATTAGAAATATCCCTGCTTTATTGTTCTTCAAAAATGGAGAAATCGTGGACAAACAAGTTGGTGCGGTGCCTAAATCTGTGTTAACAGAGAAATTGGCGAAACAATTGTAAGAAAATTAACAGTAAAAACGATAGGTTTAAAAATCGTTTTTTCCATACAAGAAAAGGTGTCTACTGTAGATACCTTTTCTTGTTTTTAGTGATGCGGTATACGGTATGCGGCATGTTTTTATTATTATGTGAAATATTTTGTGGTAATAATCAGCTACTTTACTGCTGTAGGCGAATTTATTTTTGTGATTCTCCTGAATAGACCTATATTTGCACTGTCGAAACAACAAAACAGCTTGCCCAGCTGGCGGAATTGGTAGACGCGTTGGTCTCAAACACCAATATCTTCGGATGTGCCGGTTCGACTCCGGCGCTGGGTACGAAGCCGGATTAAGTTCTAATTTTAGTTCTTACTCCGGTTTTTTTGGTTTATAGCCATTTGTTAACTAAATACATAAGTTCTGCTGCCGGATTCATTTTATTACCTCCTTATAAACCTCTGCCATGCCCGCTTTAGGTACACATTCTTTTCGCTTTTTTATAAACGCTTTGTTAACTTCTTCTGCTTAACTATATAGATTAGGATAACCAAACTGGCAGAAGCCCTCTACAACGAGGAATTTGCGGTTATTGCCCCAGATCATCGCCCACGATTGGCGGGCCAACTACATAGACGCGCAACTAAATGGTGCGAAAGCGCCCGATGCCGATCAGGAAACTATGGGTGCCATGCCTTGGACGGGCGAACAGGTTAACTATAAAGACCGCGTATCCTGTTTTCGGCAATATTCGCAGACGCAAAAGCATCTCACCCACGGCCTTTCTGGATAAGATGTACGAGGCCATATTCAAACGGGTGGACGAGGATCTGGCCTACCACCCGCAAAAGGATAAGCTACGGCAGCGACCCACCAAATAGCCATTATACGATATAAACGCCTACTTGGTACATGATAATGATAACCGAAAGTAAACCCGTAACAAGGTAGTAACGCTGTGGTTCATCCGTCTGCACCTTAGGTTTCCGCCTCACAAGCCCCACAATTAGATCGCCAAATAACAACACAAGGCTGATAAAATAAACGTACGTTACCATATAGTTTATCGCATGGACGGTAGCTGTTGACAGGGTACCGTTGTATAACGGACTTTCACGTGTTTCATGCTCCCTGAAAAAACCCAGCTTGAGCGCAATGGATAATCCGCCCATGTTGATTGCCCAGAAGAGCACGTGTAAAACGGATAAGGTATATCCGATGTAGCTCAGTATTTTAAGAATCTTCGTTTTCATGGTTAACAATTGCTATTTAAGCTTGATAATGGTTGCCTACCGTCTATTACATCCTTGATCAATTTCCAATCCGGCTGCCTGATGGTTTCCGGCTGTCTGACCGCCTGGCCGCTTAAAAGCTGACCTCATTTTCCTTCTAAGGTCGAAATTTGCTTTCAAAGGTCAATAAAATCGTTTAACAACAATCCTGCTGGGAGTACAAAACAAGAAAGCGAGCCGTAAAAAGTTCGCTTTTTTTATGTGCAATTATTGATTTTAAATAGCCATTTAGCAGCGCCAAAATAAAAACAAAAAAATTTGATTACATCGTAAATAACGCTATATTTGCAGCGTCGAACAACAAAAACAGCTTGCCCAGCTGGCGGAATTGGTAGACGCGTTGGTCTCAAACACCAATATCTTCGGATGTGCCGGTTCGACTCCGG
Organism: Sphingobacterium sp. Mn56C; assembly: GCF_049319645.1. Classification (NCBI taxonomy): domain Bacteria; kingdom Pseudomonadati; phylum Bacteroidota; class Sphingobacteriia; order Sphingobacteriales; family Sphingobacteriaceae; genus Sphingobacterium; species Sphingobacterium sp. Mn56C. The sequence goes on along the minus strand of NZ_JBMOUC010000004.1, from coordinate 248,562 downwards.
CGCTGGGTACAAAACAAAAAAGCGAGCCTTAAAAAGTTCGCTTTTCTTTTTTTAAACAGGGTTTCATCAACAGCAGCCTATCTTTTAAACCACTTACGACCTATTCACGCCCTGATTTCTGTAGACATTTTGTAGACAATTTTTAAGTATCTATACTTTACGCTATCTTTGTAAAGGCGTATATCCTTTTACTTTACGCTCATATCTAATGTTTTAAGTCTATTGTTGCAAGTATCAATTGTGGAAAAATGGAATACGCTATAGTCGATATTGAAACCACCGGTTCGTATGCCAGTGGCAACAGCATCACCGAGATTGCTATATTAATTCATAATGGGCAGCATGTAATCGAGCGGTATCAGACTTTAATAAATCCAGGCAGTTTTATTCCTTTCCACATTCAGGCCTTAACGGGTATAAGCAATGAAATGGTGGAGGATGCTCCGCCATTTAGTGCCGTTGCCGCCACCGTGTACCAGCTGTTGCACAAGCGCATTTTCGTGGCTCATAATGTAAACTTCGATTATTCTTTTATTGTTCAGGAATTGCAGATGGCCGGGTATAGCTGGAAGGCACCAAAGCTGTGTACAGTACGCTTATCGCGAAAAATTATACCCAATATGGCATCGTATAGCTTAGGGAAGTTGTGCCATAATTTAGGGATCCCTATTCAAGACCGGCACCGCGCTATGGGCGATGCGGAGGCGACGGTTATTCTATTTGAGCATTTGTTACATGCAGATAGCGCAGGAATAATTGCCGCAACGTTAAAGAAGACGAAGGAGCAGCGTTTGCCTACGCATATTAATGAGGAGGATTTTTTGCGGCTCCCCGAAACGGCTGGTGTTTATTTATTTTTGAATAGACAGGGTAAGGTGCTGTATATTGGTAAAGCTGTAAATATCAAAAAGCGGGTTCTGAGTCATTTTTCGGGTAATAGTGGAACCTTAAAACGGCAGGCTTTTATGAATGAAATCCGACATATAGATTTTGAAGAGTCGGGTACAGAGCTGATGGCACTTTTAATGGAATGTCAATTGATCAAAAAGCATTGGCCTCCTTATAATAGAGCTTTAAAGAAGTTTGAACCTAAGTTTGCGTTAATTCATTACGAAGATCAAGGGGGATATCAGCGTTTATTGGTTGCACCTTACCATAAACATGCAGAGGCGCTTCAATATTTTGAGCGTCCATATGAGGGGAATCAACTGTTGCTGGAACTGATGGAGCGTTACCAGCTGGACAGTAAATTTTGTCAGTTTTATTCGGTGGAGGCGGATGGCGCAAAGCGTATCCTTGCCGGGCCTACTACCAACAGCCTGCCCGGGGTAGAGGTAGCGGAACATAACGCCAAAATAGAAGCAGCCATTCGTGCCATAGAAGCACAACGGCGAAGTTTTGTGCTGATAGATCAGGGGCGTAATTTAAATGAAAAATCGTATATCTATTATAAAGACGATCATTTGCATGCCTTTGGATTTGTGGATGCCGATAATCAAAGCCGTACACTGGCGGATATCGTGTCGGAGAAGGATCGCTGCCTGCGTAATTATTACATGACCTGCTTAGTTTTACAATACGCCGAGCGTTTTCCGAGTAAGGTACATCGGCTTCCGGATACGGAGTAATTCGTTCTTCATTCTTTGTAATTTAATTATTAAGTTAATAAAATTCTGTTAGCTGTACGAATCGGCTTAGTTATTGCTGATCTTTACAGAAAAATAGATGAATATTAAACGTTTTAAACTTTTTGCTTGTATAGGGGTTCTCACTCTTACAACGCTAGGCTGCGGTGGTAATAATAACAACGTAAACGATCAGAAAAAAATCCGCGTCGGCGGCGAGGGCAAAATCCGGGTTATGCCCGACCAGGTTATCCTTACCATAAGTGCTGGTTTTACGAAACCACGTATGCAGGATGCCGTGCGCGAGACGCAAGGTACGGTAGATTCGGTTATAGGCATTTTAGCTAGTTTTGGCAACAAAGATCAGGATATCAAAACGAGTAGTATCTCTGCAAATAAAGATTACGATTATATCGGCAGTAAATATACCTTCGTAGGTTATAAAGCCGAGCAGACCATAGATTTTACCTTAAATGATCTCCGGAATTTTACCGCACTTACTGCCAAATTGTTGGAAACAAAAATCAGCAGCATTTCCAATATACAATTTAGTCATTCTAAGGCCGATAGTTTATTTCGCGAAGCGGATCTTATAGCCTACGATGATGCGCTGAAATCTGCCCAAAAATTGGCTCATCGTGCCGATGTTAAGCTGGGGAAACTGTTGCTGTTGTCTAATGACTTTAGTTCTACCCTGGGCAATGGTAGCGCGGGTTATTCTTCGGGTGATCGTATTGAGACTTATAATAAGGGCTTTGGCGGCCAGGGGTTTAAGGTTGCACCGGAGGTTATTGAGTTTAAACGTAATATAACCACCGAGTTTGCCATAGATTAATGCTGCCCTAACCCTTTTTTCCTCCGGTTATACGCTGGGTTTTACATTCTGGGATAAGTCGCTAATGAACACGGGGTGGGCTTAAATATCTAAAATATAAACTGTATCTTTGCCGCATGATTAATGTATCAAACCTGTCCCTTCGTTTTGGCAAACGTGTGCTATTCGAAGATGTTAATTTAAAATTCACTCCAGGAAACTGTTACGGTATTATTGGTGCTAATGGTGCTGGTAAATCTACTTTCTTGAAAATTATTTCGGGTGATGTTGATCCTTCAACTGGTTCGGTTGCTTTTACTCCAGGTGAACGTATGTCTGTATTGAAGCAGAATCACTATGAGTTTGACGAGTTTACGGTGATTGAAACGGTAATGATGGGAAATCAGGACCTGTACAAAATCATGAAAGAGAAAGACGCAATCTACTTAAAGGAAGACTTTACGGATGCGGATGGTGAGCGTGCCGGAGAGTTGGAAAGCCTTTTTGCCGAAATGGATGGTTGGAATGCGGAAAGTAATGCTGCAACGTTGTTGAGTAATTTGGGTATCAAAGAAGAGGCACATTATAAGCAAGTAAAAGAGTTGGATGGTAACGAGAAAGTTCGTGTGTTATTGGCGCAGGCACTTTTTGGTAAACCTGATATCCTTATTCTGGATGAGCCTACCAACGACTTGGATATTAATACCATTGCCTGGCTGGAAGATTTCTTGGCTAGTTATGAGGCTACTGTATTGGTGGTATCCCACGACCGTCACTTCTTGGATGCGGTATGTACGCATATCGTGGATATTGATTTTAGTAAGATGACCATCTATACCGGTAACTATACGTTCTGGTACGAATCGTCGCAGTTGGCTTTAAAACAACGCACAGACCAAAATAAGAAAATGGAAGATAAGGTTAAGGAGCTTCAGGAGTTTATCCGTCGTTTCTCGGCCAATGCTTCGAAATCTAAACAGGCGACCTCACGTAAGAAAGCCTTGGACAAAATTAATATCGACGAGATTAAGCCATCAAACAGAAAGTATCCGGCTATTATGTTCAACACGATGGACAGAGAGCCTGGCGATCAGATTCTGCAGGTGGAAGGCTTAAGCAAGACGGTAAATGGCGAGGTATACTTTAAGGATATCACTTTTATGATTAATAAAGGCGATAAGATTGCCGTTTTAGGTCCTAATAACTTGATTACCTCGGCTTTCTATGAAATTATTTCGGGAAGAGATACGGATTTTACGGGCGAGTATAAGTGGGGTGTTACGATTACACCGACCGATATGCCGATAGAAAATGCGAGCTACTTTGATGGTAATAATGAAAATTTAATAGACTGGTTGCGCAATTATACGACACGCCCGGATGCGGATGAGCAATTTATCCGTGGTTTCTTGGGTAAAATGTTATTCTCGGGTGAGGAGGTCATGAAAAAAGTGTCGGTATTATCTGGAGGCGAGAAGATGCGTTGTATGTTCTCAAAAATGATGCTTCAGGGTGCTAACTTCCTTATTTTCGATGAGCCTACCAACCACTTGGATTTGGAGTCTATTACCGCATTAAACAACGGTATGAAAGATTTCCGCGGCTCATTATTGTTCACCTCCCGTGACCATGAGTTAACGGAAACGGTGGCCAACCGTATTATAGAGCTTACACCTAAGGGTATTATTGATAAGTTGATGACTTACGATGAGTATATTAACTCGGACGTGGTGAAAGCCCAACGTGAGGAGATGTATAAATAAGAAATAAAAAAAAACGGTATGTGAAAACTACCGTTTTTTTGTAGGGTAAAATATAAATGCCATCCGTATTCGGATGGCATTTTATGTTTAATGAGCACTTAAGGAGTTTTTCTTTTCTTCATCGAAATTCGCCTCCAGCTCAGCAAGCTTTTTCTTACCGTAGGCTAATCGTGTGATTACAACGAAGAGTACGGGAACGATAAAGATCGCTAAGAAGGTTGCGGCTGTCATTCCTCCGAATACCGTCCATCCGATAGTTTGTCTGGATACCGCACCGGCACCTGTAGACAACATCAAGGGTATAATCCCTAATATAAATGCCATTGAGGTCATGATAATCGGGCGTAAACGCAGTTTCACGGCATCCAAGGTTGCCTCCAGGAGGTTCATGCCAATATCTACCCTTTCTTTAGCAAATTCCACAATAAGGATGGCATTTTTCGCCGCTAAACCAATAATAGTTACAAGACCAATTTGCGCATAAATATTGTTGTCTAAACGCGGTAAAAAGGTCAATGCCAAGATTGCACCGAAAACACCTAAAGGTACCGATAATAAGATGGAGAATGGTACCGACCAGCTTTCGTATAAGGAGGCCAGTAACAAGAATACAAAGAGGATACAAAGGGCAAAGATTTGCACGGTTTTGGAACCTGATTGTTTCTCTTGAAGCGAGAGGCCCGAGAATTGATGGTCGAAACCTGCCGGTAAAGTTTGTGCGGCAACTTCCTCCAATGCATTTAAGGCATCTCCAGAGCTATAGCCTGGTGCCGAGCTACCGGAAATCTCAATACTTCTAAAGATATTATAGTGGTTTATAATCGAAGGCATCGTTATCAGTTCATAACTTACCAGCCCACCCATAGGTACCGGTTGTCCTTGAACATTGTTCACATACAACTTATTGATATCGGTAATATCCATACGGTAATCCACATCAGCCTGCGTCACGACACGGAAGTTACGTCCATATTTCGTGAAGTCATTTACATAACTACTACCCAAGTAGGCCGAAATGGTGGCATAGATACTGGAGATAGGAACGCCCATGCGTTTTGCCTGCTCGCGGTTGACCTCCAATTTATAGTTTGGCGAGTTCGAGTTAAATAGGGTATAGGCCATTCCGATTTCTGGACGCTGGTTTGCCGCCATTAAGAATTTTCCTACTGCCGCCTCAAATTGTTTGATATCTACAGTCTGTAAATCCTGTATCTGCAGCGAGAAACCACCTGTAGCACCTAAACCTGGAATTGCGGGAGGTGTCACTGCGAGCACACGTGCTTTACTGTAGCGTGCATACTTCGCCATAATGCCACCGGTAATTTCGGCTGCCGTGCGTTTTCTTTCCTCCCATGGTTTTAAGGATACGAAAAGCGTAGCACCGTTAGGTTTAAAAGATCTGTTTAAGATATTAATACCCGAAATAGCGGTTACATAGTGAATTTCCGGGTAATCGGCACGGAGTTCATTCTCCAGCTCTTCCAATATTTCATCCGTACGTAAGGCAGATGATCCTTCGGGTAAGGTAACACCAGCGAAGAACATACCGCCATCCTCGTTTGGAATAAACCCGGTTGGTTTTGTTTTAAACATCCATCCTGTGCCAATGAAAATACATAACAAGATAATTAATACCAGCGGGGCAGCTTTAATTGCTTTTTGTACACCTTTGGAATACCTATAAGTAACTTTGTCGAACCATTGGTTAAACCTATAAAAAAACTTATTTAACCCTTTAGAATCTTTGGTTACCGCAGTAGGTTTTAATAATAACGAACATAATGCCGGTGTCAGTGTTAGGGCGATAAATGCCGATAACATTACCGATACCGCAATGGTAATCGCAAATTGTTGGTATAACTTACCGACCATGCCTGGAATAAAACCAACGGGTACGAAAACCGCAGCTAAGATTAAGGCGATAGCGATAACTGGCGCAGTAATATCCTTCATGGCGCGCATGGTGGCTTCTTTCGCACTCAACTTATAATGATCTATATAATGTTGCACCGCTTCTACCACAACGATAGCATCATCCACCACGATACCAATAGCGAGCACAAAAGCCAGCATGGTTAGGTTATTTACCGAGAAACCAAATAACGTAAAGAATATAAAGGTACCCACAATGGAAACCGGAATCGCCAATACAGGTATCAATGTTGCGCGCCAGCTTTGTAGGAAGAAGAATACCACGACCGTTACCAGTATCAAGGCTTCTACCAGCGTATGAACAACCGATTCAATGGATGCTTTTACTACAGATACCGTTTCGTAACCGATAACATAATCTACATCCTGTGGAAATGATTTTTTTAACCTATCTAAGTTGGCAATAATACCTTCGGCTGTTTCTACGGCATTTCCTCCGGGCGTCTGACTGATCATCATACCCGTAGAAACCATACCGTTTACTTTGGTGGAGGTACCGTAACTAAACTGGCCAAGCTCTACGCGAGCAACATCTTTCAGCAATACGATAGATCCATCTTTACTCGTTTTAACGACAATATTTTCGAAATCCTCTACCTCAGAAAGATCCGAGTCGGTAATAACAGGGTACTCAAAGACCGTTGTAGAAGCCTGTGGACGGCCACCAACGCTACCTCCGGGAATACGAAGGTTTTGTTCTGCAATAGCGCCGGAAACATCTGCCGGTGTCATGCTTAGGTTAGCCAGCTTGTTAGCGTCCAACCAAACACGCATAGAAAATGGCTGTCCGAATGCGGTAACATCCCCCACACCCTTTACCCGCATTAGGGCGTCTTTAATATATAAGTTGGCGTAGTTGGACAGGAATTTGTCGTCGCGTGTTCCCTTTGGTGACACCAATGATACCAACATCAAAATATCGGTATTGGCTTTACGTGTCGTTACCCCTAAGCGGCGTACAGCCTCAGGTAGGGAAGGTTCAGCGATACCTACACGGTTTTGTACATCTAAGGTAGCGATATCAATATCTGTACCTACCTCAAAGGTTACGGTAATTTGCGCCTGTCCATTGGAGGTACTATTCGACGACATGTAAATCATGCCTGGGGTACCATTAATCTGACTTTCTATAGGCGTTGTAACCGTCTGTTCTACGGTTTGTGCATCTGCCCCGGTATAGTTTGCCGTTACGGTTACTGTCGGCGGAGCAATAGATGGGTATTGACTGATCGGCAAGGTTACCAACGATATCACCCCGATGATAGAGATCAGGATGGATATGACGATGGCAGTTACAGGCCGTTTTATAAATACTTCTGAAATCATTATTAGCTATTTAGAATTTTCGGCAATTAAACTTATTTCTTAGGTGCAGCATTTTGTGCAGGGCCAGCAGGTGTAGCAGGTGCAGCGGCGGCGGCATCAGCAACTTTAGCACCCGGTTTTACATTTGCAGCACCATCCACAACAATCTTCTCACCAAGTTGAAGACCAGCGGTAATAACAACCTTATCACCCACTTTATTTCCTAAGGTAACTTGTTTTATTTCGGCTTTACTACTATCATTTACCGTGTACACGTTAAAGCTTCCTAATTGTTCAAAGATGGCTTTGTATGGAATAACCAGTTCTTCCTGACTAGATGTGCTCTCCACATTCATGGTGGTATTCATTCCCGCAATTAGGGCATTTGAATTATTGGCAAACGAAGCGCGTACTTTCAATGTTCCAGTTTGGCTATCTACAGCACGATCTATCGTAACAATACGCCCCACACCCTCGTAGCGGCTTCCGTCTGGTAGGGTTGCATAAAGCTGCGTTGTACCGTTGGTCGATTGTAGTTTTATAAACTGTGGAATATCACGCTCTGCCACCTGAAACTCTACAGCAATAGGATTGGTAGAGGATATGGTATTTAATAATGTTGTACCCGCATTTACCAGGGCCCCGTTTCTAACCTGTGAAATACCAACATGGCCGCTAAAAGGCGCGCTGATTACCGAACGCTGTAAGTTTGTTTTCGCTGTTATCAAAGCAGCCTCAGCAGCTTGAACCTGTGCTTTTTGGTTATTTACATCCGTCAAGGCATAGTCTAATGTTTGCTTCGCAATCGCATCCTTATCGGCTAGCGTCTGGTAGCGTTGTAAATCTTTTTGTACGCGTTCTAAGTTTGCTTTGGCAATTTCTAAGGATGCTTTCGCTTGATCTACAGCAGATTGGTAGCGGACGCGGTCAATTTCATACAATTTTTGTCCTTTGCTTACAAAAGCACCATCACTCACAAATATTTGGGTTATATATCCACTTACTTCAGCACGGATTTCCGTTTCCTGTAGGGGCACTACATTTGCCGGGTAGCTTTTTAAACCAGCTACCGTTTCTTGTGTTACCACTGCCATAGACACCGGTGTAGGCATATCCGCTTGCTGCATTTTTGCTGCCTGCTGCTGCTTATTCTCTTTAGAGCCACAAGATTGCCAAAGAAGTCCTGAGCCAATAAGTAAAGCGAAAAATAGATTAGTTTTATTCATGTTTGTTTTCTTATATCTTGAGGTATGTTGATTATTTAATATTTACCGTGCCCAATGCTTTTTGGATATCCAGTTTACTAGATAACACCGCGTACAAGGCATTTAAATAATTAAGCTGTGCTGTTTTTAAGTCTGTATCTGCCGTCATTAGATCCAGGTAAGTTTTTACACCTGCATCGTATTGCAATTTTATAGTGTTGTAAACATCATGCGAAAGTTCCATGTTTTCCTTGGAGTTTCGCCATTCATTGATATTCGAGCGATATGCCGTCATTGCTGCCGTATACTCCGTTCCGATTTGGTTTTCCAGATTTTCAATTTGTAGCTTTAATCGGTCTTCCTGCAGTTGCGATTTACGCAAATCCTGAATACGTTTGGTACCCGTAAAAATCGGAAGGCTAAGATTTAACCCTACCGTAGATGAAGGGAAGTTATTTCTAAACTGGTCGGAAAAACTATTATCGCGGTAATTTAAGCCATAGTTTACAAAAGCACCTACTTTCGGTAAGAAGTTCCATTTTTGATATTGGGTATTTAACTTCTGCAACTGCAAAGTATTTTCAAGCTGCTTAAATTCCACACGCTTCCGAGCTTGTAAATTCTCGGCAGTATCTAACAAAACATTACGCTCCATATTTTGGTCTATGAAAGATAAAGTAATATCACGTGAGGCCGGAATAGCCAACAGCATTTTTAAATAATCGTACTTATATTTTCGAAGTTCCGTTGCGGTTTTCAGCTGCGCATTGGTATTATTTAAGGCAATCTGTGCTCTTTTATAGTCCGTTTTATCTACCAAGCCCACCTCGTAGCGTGCATTTGCTTCAGCATACTGCCGTTGTAGACGTGTGATATTCTCGTGGATAATTTTAATCTGTTCTTCACTCGTTAAAATATCATAATACGCTTTGCTGACATCTACAACCGTATTGATTTTGGTATTTTCTTCGTTTAAGTTGTTTTGCTGACGGATAAACTTGGCAGCCTTGGAGGCTTGAAACAATTGAGGGCTTATAATAGCTTGATCTGCTTGGAAAGTTAAAGCCGTAGTATTTTCTTGTCCCATAACAATATTATTACCGTTGAAATTTACGGTAGGAAGTTTCAAGGCATGCGTCATACTTCCATTGGCATTGACCTGTGGAAACCATCCCGAAAGGGCAGAAGCGATCTCCCGTTCGCCAATTTCTTTATCTATGGCCGCTTGCTTGACTTCAATTTTGTTACGTAAGGCATAATCAATCAAATCGTCCAAGGTTGCCTTGCTCCTGAGTTCTCCCTGTTGAGCAAAAACTGCAGAGGAGCCTGTAATAGCTAAAAATACAAGCGATAGTATACGCTTTAGGTTGTTATTCATTTTCATTATTTTGTTTTACGCCGTTCCAAATTATATTGATTAGTTGTTCTAATTGTTCGTCAGAAAATTCCATCTTTCCAAAAATTATCGCTTTGGTAAACGTTATTAACGGACCAATAAAGGCTGCTTTAAGGACTACAATATCTACGGGTTTCAATATTTTTGCTTCTATCCCTTTTAACAGAAAATTTTGAATATTGTTTTCGCCATATGGGGTCCCCAATTTGCTGCAATGATTCGACTCACTAAAGGGGGAATTATGAAACTGCTCCATAAAGCTAAAAATATCCGTATTTGCAAGATGGCAGGCAGAAAAAGCTTTTAGTACCTGCTTAAATTGCAACTCAAAGGGTTGCGTAGTATCTACTTGTTCGAAGATAAAATCATTAACTTTTGCTTTACTATAATTAAATAGTTCGATAATTAAATTCTCCTTCGATGGGAAGTAGTGGTATATCGTACCGATGGCTACATCCGAAGCCTTCGCAATCTGGCTCATCGGCGTACCGTGGAAACCATTTTCTCTTATTAGAACAAGCGTGTTCTTAAAGATGCTCTCTATTTTGTCTGTGAATTGAACGTTCATTCGGTCACAAAAGTACACTTTCTCGCGTTAACCATTTGTCAGAATTTTGTTATATAATTTCGCATTAAAGAGGTTAGTTGTTTCTTTTAGCGGCAGTTAAAAAAGTCTTGTGTTAAATAATTGTTAATTCAACTAATAGGTCTTGCAAAGTGTAGATGTTACACTTATCTTTGTACCATCATAATTTAGGTTTATAATTGGTTAGTAAAGGTTTTCATTCTCCCCGTTTGAAAACCTTTTTTTTTGTTCCCGAGGGAGCTGCAGTCCTACACTACCCGTTTTATTCTACAAACTACGCACAACCCCCACAGAATCCTGAAACTAAAAAGTTAACCGAAAAATTTAATAAAAAGAAAAGCCCTTCTTCAGCAGAAAGGCCACTGTATTCGACATCGAAAAAATACGGAGGTACTAGGTAATTGAAGGCAGCGACTACCTGTTACAATTTTGTAAGGCCGCTTTTACTTCAGCAGCAGAATAGGTAGAATCAGATTTACCAAAATTCGTTGTTATATAGGTCAGAATATAGGCTATTTCCAATTCCGCTAGTTGTGGATTTGCAGGCATCGTTTCCTTAAATTTTTGTCCCGATACCTCTATCTCCTCCGAAAGGCCATTGCGCACAATACAGCTTAACTTCGCTCTATTTTTTTCAAGGAAATCATGATCGGTAAGCGGAGGGTACAACTTACCGAGGCCTTCCCCCTTAGCACCGTGGCAATTTTGGCAATGAGCAACATACAACTTTTGTCCGTTAACGGCGAATTGGGCGGTTTGTATATTTACGTTAGATTGGCAGGATGACAGGTAGCTTAAAATACCTATCACCAGGCCAATAATATTTACAACAGTAAGAATGCGCATCCTATTTATTTATATTCTTGAAGCAGTATATCCATATCCTTTAAAAGTTTTTGAACCTCCTCATCGTTGGTGCCATCATACGCACCACGGATGTGTTTATCGTGGTCCACCAACACCAAATAGCCAGAGTGGTCGTAGCCACCTGCCACCGAAGCATCTTCTTTGGTATATACCATATACTTATCCGAAATACCATAAATGTCGGCCTTAGAACCCGTAACAAACTGCCATTGCACATTGTCGACCCCCAGCTTGTTAGCATAATTTTTTAAAACAGAGGGGCTATCGTATTTAAAATCTATGCTATGCGACAAGAAAGCCACCCTAGCATCGTTTTTATATTTTTCGTACGCTTTTAACAGATTACGTTGCATGGTAGGGCAAATACTAGGGCAATGCGTAAAGAAGAAATTGGCTACATAAATTTTGTTGTCAAATTGCTTCTCCGTTATCGTAACCGAATCTTGATTTAGAAAGGAAAATGTTGGAATAGTAGGGTATATGGTGTCTACCACCATTTTGCCATTAACCTCTTTCTCCACAACATCGCGGTCGCCATAAATAGGCAATTTCGGTGTTTTCGATTGGCATGCCCCCATAACCAATAAAGCACTAAAGGCCGATATAAGTACGTTTTTCATGGCACCAGATTAAAATGCAGCCATTTTGGTGTTACTTTCTAAAGAAACATCCTCAAATTGTTTCTTCATCAATTTCACCTTTTTCAACTCCTCCTCCTGGTATTTTACATCCGTACTATCTGGAACATACGCATGCATCCACGACATCATATGATCCGTTGCGGCATTTAAATTTGTTTTTAAAGCATTTAAATCGGCAGCAACTTTAACGGTATCCAAAGAAGGGTCTTTGATTAGCGCCTGATCTAACTTTCCTAATATGGAGTCTATACGTAATGTTGTGCGTTCAAATATAGACAGCTGTGGCATAATATCATCGTGCACTGCAATTGCTTGTTGCGATAATTGCTGGTGTTTTACCGCTTCTTTTGTCGCAGACTGCTGGCAAGAGGCCAACATAAAAACGCCTGCTGTTAACATAAAAAAGATCTTTTTCATAGTTTTATATTCTAATAAGTAATGCTATGGGAAACTTATGGACTTAATTTCTAAAGCCAAAGTTTAAATTGCGTATATAAATCTCATTGTGGCAAATGGCACATTTTATGCCATTTTTGTCAAACACCTCGGTAACAAAAGTTTTAACGACCTTCCCTCTCGTCTGAATCTCGTCGAAGGCTTCTTGAATTTCCGTATCATTCAGTTTTATTGAAAACTGTAGGTCTGTTCTTCCGGGTTTTAAATATTCAATTTTAGCCGATTTTAACCAGGCTATAGTTTTCGTTATGCCTCTAGCGCGTAAAATTTGATCGATTAATATAGGATGTACCGGGTCTATTGCCGAAAATATGGTACCCCCAAATATCGTTCGATTCGAATTGATATTCAGTATATTCTTATATATTTTGACATCAATGCCCTTAAAGTCCTTATGGATGCGTTTCACCCAGATACGTTGGAACAAAAAGGGAGGATATGACCGTAGTAGCCATTTCAATGATGAAGGTGTAAATTTCATACCTACAAAAGTACAACATAAAATGATGGATTTACCTAATTCCTGTTAATTAAGTTGGACAAAACAAGGAAGAGTATTAATTTTGATGGTAACTAAAAACCAATTATGAAAATAACAAAGAATAAAGGCGTAGGACTGCTGGTATTGGTAGCTTCTTTGGGTTATTTTGTCGATATATACGATTTGGTAATCTTCTCTATTGTACGTATAGCATCTTTCCATGCTATCGGTGTACCCCATGAATTAATGCGCGAAAAAGGGGAGTTTGTACTTAATATGCAGATGGGCGGTTTACTGTTGGGTGGTTTACTCTGGGGTATTATTGGCGATAAATTCGGCCGTATTAAAGTCCTGTTTGGCTCCATATTACTATATTCCCTAGCCAATATCTACAACGGATTTGTAAACGATGTAACGACCTATGGCATGGTGCGTTTTGTTGCCGGCATAGGCCTTGCTGGCGAGCTGGGTGCTGGTATAACCTTAGTCAGTGAATCTTTGCCACGGGGCAAACGCGGGTATGGCACCATGCTCGTCGCCAGTATTGGCGTCTTCGGTGCCGTTTTAGCCTACTATGTATCGGAATGGTTCGACTGGCGTAATGCTTATATTGTTGGAGGTGGTATGGGGCTACTGCTGCTGCTGCTACGCGTAGGCACATTTGAGTCGGGGTTGTTTGAAAATACAGCCACAAAAAAGCATATTAAAAAAGGTAGTCTTCGATTATTGTTTGGCAATCGGGAACGTATCAAACGTTATTTGTGCTGCATAGGAATTGGCACACCCATATGGTTTGTTATTGGTGTATTGATTACACAAGCACCCGAAATCGGAAATGCGCTGCAGGCAGAAACGACATTAAGTGCCGGAAAAGGAATGATGTTTGCCTATATTGGGCTATCCCTGGGAGATATTGCCGCAGGAATGCTTGCACAATGGTTGCGGTCGCGTAAAAAGGTAGTTTTTGCGTTTCAGCTATTAACCCTAGTTGCTGCGTTCGTATACCTAACCCGCTTTGGTATCTCGGAAACCACGTTTCTCTATATAGCATTTTTTATGGGGATAAGTGTCGGCTATTGGGCAACATTTGTCACCATTTCTGCCGAGCAATTTGGTACCAACCTAAGGGCTACAGTGGCAACTACAGCACCAAACTTTGTGCGTGGGGCACTTATTCCATCCACGATGCTGTACGGCTACCTATTGGATTTTATGGGAATAATTTATGCTGCAATAGCTACGTTAGTGATACTATCAGCAATAGCCATATTTGCATTAACACAGCTGGAAGAAAGCTTTGATAAAGATTTGAATTATAACGAAGCGTAAGCCTATTTGTCGGGGCACTTTTTGCAACGGTTGCCACGTTTATATTTCTTACAGCATTTTTTAAAAACACAACATGAAAAATCACCAAAAGGGTTTAAACCCTTTGGTGATTCTTGGGTATCCGTATTTTGACTATTTTGATTTATCTCAAGCTGCAATGACCTCATACTGCAAAGGTAGTTATTTAGACTTAATATAAATTAGAATATTTGTAACTTTTCTCTTAAATCTTCAGAAATAGTATTTGTTGCGGCATGAATTACCTCAGGATCATCCGTATTGTTGATGATAACCTGGTCACAGATATCTTTAAAAGGCAGTAAATACTCCTTATACGAAGGCACCACATGTTCTATCCATTTGTACATCACATCATCATGATCATAACCGCGCTCAATTAAATCCCTTCTCAGCCTTCTATCCAAGGCAACCGACTCTTTCGCATCGATGAAAACCCTATAATTTAGGAGCTCATTGATTTCTTGGTAGTAGAATATAAATAAACCCTCAACAATTAAAATCGGCGCGGGTTTTATTTCTAACATCTTTGGTTTTATATTCGGATTATTAAACGTATACTCCTCTTTAAGGATTGTTTTGCCATCAAAAAGATCTTTAATATCCTTATAAAAAGCATCTCTATCTATAGACGTCGGTAGATCAAAGTTATAGAGTCTATTTTCCTCCTGTGTTTTTGTATTAGCGGGTATATAATAATCGTCTTGCGAAATTAAAGTAATCTGATCCGCCTGAAAATGATTTAAAAAGCTTTTCAAAAAAAAAGTCTTGCCAGAGCCACTACTTCCGGCAATACCAATAACATAAGGTTTTTCCATTAAATTGTGCACATTAAAATTACTCCAACGGAACACCATAGGTTATTTCTACCAGAAATTTCCTATCTAAGGCGCCAATGGATGTTGCAACAGATTTAGAGAACACCACAATTGCATCTTGTGTATCCTGGTTATCTCCAAATTTTCCAACTACTTTTGCAAAAGTAACGCTTTTATTCATTGGATTAGTAATTTTTAATATTGTTCCTACGGGAGCAAACTTATGCAAAGCCAAACTAGTTTGACCGTCAGTGGTTAAGTCGTCCATACGAACACCAATACCTTTTTCCTTTTTCTCGCGTATACCGTATTTATTGGGTTTAAAATACGAATCATCAATAGGCTGACGTTCCTCGACCACTTCTGGAACCGTTGTTTGTTGTACTACCGGTTGAGGTTCCGGCTCCGGCTCGGGGAGGCTATGGTTAGGAATCTTTAGCAATTGCCCTTCGCGGAGCGCATCCGAAGTAAGGCCATTAACCTTTTTTATATCCTCCACGGAGATACCAAATCTGCGCGATATGGCAAACAAAGTTTCACTTTTTCCAACCTTATATTCTGTAATATCCTGTAAATCCAGCAAAAGTTTAGCTTTATCGACCGAAGGTTTATCCCGCTTTGGCGTTGCAACAACATTCTCTACAGCCTTTCCGCGCGGTATTCTGACCGCATCGCCAACCTTCAGATTTTTCTTCTTATTTACAGTCATAATATCCTTTACCGGAACATTATAAATACGACCCAACTGGTAATACGTTTCTTGTGGCGTAAGTTTATGGATCACAAAGCGCTCCCCATTTACGATTTCGCTACCTACCGAATCAGGCACAGAGAAGCGATTTTCAGCGCTAACAGTCCGAGCTTGGGTAGGTGAAGTTAGGGCAGTACCAAAGGATAAGCCCATACTCAATGCGAAGAAGAATGATATTTTATGATACGATTTTATTGTTTTATTACTTCTCATATTGTACAATTATACTAAATACGCTTTAATTTCCACTTTAGTATTCGACAAAAAGAAAATATATTCCTGAACCTGGAAATAAGGTTGAGGAATTAATCTTTTCAGATCCATTAAAATAACCTTCTCATCCAAGCGCTGTGTTTTATCCGAAATGCAGAGGTGCAACTGGTAAGTCGAATCCATTTCTTTATGATACGACCAGATAAAGAGATCACCATACGGCTGCAGCCACAGCTGGTCCGTAAAGCCTAGCTCTTGTATAAAAGCCGGTACGAAGCCCTGATACGCAATGGGGTAATGCACCGCGGAATGCGGCAGTTTAAAGGTTTCCCTACCAGCATACTGCGTATCGCCAGTGGCAATAGCAATACATACAGGCATACCTGAAGGTACAGCCCTATGGTTTGCCCGTATAAAATCCTGGTATACCTCCTGTAAAACATACTCCATCAGCGTTTTTATAATACGGCCGGTAGAGATATGTATAATTTGTATTCCAGCCTGAATAGGCGATGAGGTACCAAAACGTTTAAGAATAAGATAATCCCCTTGAATCGCCGCTAGCGTCCATTCCTTTTCGTCCGCAACAAAGGGGGCGCACTTTTCCTGGCCCCTAAAATCGAGTACGGCAAAGCTAGGTATAGTCGTTTCGCTATCTCTGAATTCTATCGCCAAACTATTTTGTAGACTGTCCACTTCTATTTTCCATATCGGAAAGGGAAAACTTTTTTCGAATACTTTTATAATTGTATCTTTAGTCATCACAAAAAACTAGAAATTATGCCCGACAAACTTACGAAATCCATTTTGTTGTTACTATTTTTTGTCCTTACCCATACCTTACCACTGTCTGCACAAAAAATTTACCAGACCAGTTTAAAGGATGAGGTCGGCGCCAATGCCTGGCGGGTTATAAAAAAATCGTATCAAGAGGCACAACAACAAAAGGCAGATTACTTTCTGATGGATATGAACACCTTTGGTGGAGCCGTAAATTTTGCCGATTCTATACGGTCGCTACTATTGGATGCCGATATGAAAACCATAGTATTCGTAAACAATAATGCCGCCTCGGCAGGAACATTAATTGCCCTGGCCGCAGATTATATCTTTATGCATCATGGATCATCTTTAGGTGCGGCATCTGTTGTAAACGAAAAAGGGGAGGTACTGCCCGAGAAGTACCAATCCTATATGCGCGGGTTAATGCGCGCAACGGCGCAGGCCAAAGGTCGAGATCCAAAGATTGCAGAAGCCTTTGTAGACCCCCGCGTCGTGTTGCCCGATCATAAGGAGGAAGGGCAGGTGCTGACCTTTACTGCTACCGAAGCTGTAAACGCCGGTATTGCCCGTGCTGTGGTTAAATCTACTGCCGAGATATACCAAAGTTTGGGTATTCAAGACGCACAGGTACAGCAGTATCAATGGACCTGGGTAGATTATTTAGTCGGATTTCTAACGCTACCTTTGGTGTCGGGGATTTTAATTATGGGGATTATTGGCGGAATATATTTTGAATTGCAAACGCCAGGAGTAGGTTTCGCCCTGGTGGTCGCCCTTATATCAGCCTCGCTCTTTTTTGCACCTCTTTACATTCAAGGGTTAGCCGACAATTGGGAGATTGCCCTCTTCGCTATCGGCGTAATTTTAATGGCACTGGAAGTTTTTGTGATACCAGGCTTTGGTATTGTCGGGATCCTAGGTTTAGTTTTTATGTTATGCGGACTTGCCTTTTCCATGATGGCCAATGATTTTTTGGATTTTAAGATTTCAAAACCTGGTATGTTAATAAATTCATTTATGGTGGTCATAGCCGCCATGGTTCTTACGATTATACTGATGGTTATTTTCGGACGTAATATCCTGCGTTCTGCAACCTTTAAACGTTTGGTTTTGCAGGACGAACAACGCGCTGAAACAGGCTATGTCTCTTCGGTGCTTAAGGCCGATTTGTTGCATAAACAAGGGATTGCGAAAACAGTGCTTCGCCCTTCCGGAAAGATCGAAGTCGACGGCGTATGGTATGATGCTGTTGCCCTGGACGGGTTTATTGATGCAGGTGAAATTATTGTCGTCGAAAAACATGAGAACTATAACCTCTTCGTGCGTAAAATAAACGCTTAGATGTTGGGAACTCGGAACTTGGAACTGGGAGCTCGGATTTTGATATAGGGTATATATTATTCCATAAACCATGTACAGCGAGCATACAAAACCCTAAAGACCTGTTCGTAATCGCGTAGGTTAAGAATAGGAATCTCAAAAAAGAGACAACTGCACGCTATTCGTACCATTTTTTTTAGGTCTTTGGTAGAAGATAAAATCACCCGTATTTAACCCATTTTTACGCGCATGAAGTTTAAAGGTATCTGCAATTAATTGTGCCATTTGTCCGGAACCTTTCATGCGCTCGCCAAAGTTACTATTCGATACCTGCCCATGGTGACAACTGGCGATAGCATGCCATATTTTCTGTTTTCTATCCGGGTAAGCAACCGACAGCCAATCCTTAAAAATATCGGCAACCTGGCCATTTAACCTAAGGACGATAAAATTTGCCCAAACGGCACCAGCCTCGGCAGCATACTTTAAAATCTGAGGAATCTCGTGGTCGGTAAGTCCCGGAATAACGGGAGCAACGTTAATGCCCACTGGAATCTGACGTAAGCTTAACGCTTGGATAACTTTTAAGCGCTGCTGTGCCGTAACAGTACGCGGTTCCAATTTCTGTCGTGTATCCTCCGATAGGGAATTGATGGATAGAACAACCTTTACCAATTGCTGCTTAGCCATAGCCTCCAGCACCTCAATATCCCGTAGTACAAGGGCATTTTTGGTGATAATGCTAACCGGTTGTTTAGCTTCGAGGGCGATTTCCAAAATTTGTTTCGTCAGCTCAAACCGCCGTTCTGCCGGTTGGTACACATCTGTATTTCCGGCAAGATGTATCGGGCTAAAGTCCCAGTTTTTGCGCGAAATATACTGTTTAAAAAGTGTAGGCGCATTTTCCTTGACAATAATTTTACGTTCAAAATCTAAGCCCGCACTCATATCCCAGTAGGTATGCGAATTGCGAGCATAACAATAAATACAACCATGCTCACAACCCTGATACGGATTTGCGGAATACAACATACCAACATCCGGGCTATCGATTTTATGAATAAGCGATTTCGCCTGTGCAGGGAGAAAGACCGTTTTGTTACTTTCGGCATCAAAACAGTCTATCGCTTCCATAAAATCCTTGGTATAGGTTTGTTTAACAAACCTATTGTCGGGGTTAAACTGAGCACCACGACCTTTAAGATAATCTTTATCCATCATAACGATGGTAAAGATACTAAAAATATTAGCAATTAAACCTTGTTATCTATGGCTTTACCTTTTAAGTAATGGTATATTTCGATCTGCGAGCGAAACTCAGGTTTATCATTATGGGCAAATGCATTGTTTAAGGCACTATTAAGCACCCTAGCTTTCACATTATCCTTAAGTTGTATTTTCAAGATATCGATAAGTTCAGCTTTAAGTTTTTTATCATTAATACGCACGGCAGCCTCAATGCGATGGTCCAAGTTTCGCGTCATCCAATCGGCAGAGGAAATATAGGTAAGCTCCCGTCCGGCATTATAAAAGTACATAACACGCGCATGCTCCAAGTATTCATCCACAATACTTATGGCGCGTATAGGTTTTTGAAAGGTGCTTAAGTTTACGGCACAGTAAATACTACGGACAATCATATCAATCTTAACACCCGCCTCAGCCGCTTCATATATTTTTTTAATCAGTATTTTATCACTAAAGGAATTCACCTTAATAATAATATGCGATTTACGGCCCGCTTTCGCCTCACTAATTTCGGTATCGATATAGGCCAAAATCTGCTTACGCATATCAAAAGGGCAAGTCAGGAGACCTTTTCCAGTAATAAGCGTTTGGCTAAGATCCTGTTTAGGTCTTCGTAAGGCATTAAACACCTTATTTATATCCGCCATAATGGTTCTATTGCTTGTCATCAAACAATGGTCGCCATAAATTTTAGCCGTTTTTTCATTAATATTTCCTGTGCTTACAAAACCATACTGTATGGTCTTATTATCGACCCTTTTTTTTATAATACACAGCTTAGCATGCACCTTTTTATTAGGGATGCCAATCAATACCTTTGCACCCTCCATTTCCAGGCGTTCCTTCCAATCCAAGTTATGCTCCTCATCAAAGCGTGCACGTAACTCCAACATCACGGTAACCTGTTTACCATTACGTACAGCATTTACCAGGGCATTGGCAACCTTCGAGTTCGACGCCAGGCGGTAAGCCGTAATCTGAATACTTATAACATCCGGATCCATAGCCGCTTCCCGCAATAAATCTATGACATGAATAAAGCTATGGTAAGGGAAGGACAGCAAAATATCTTTTTTAGTGATAACATCCGTTACACGCAGCTTTCCCTGCAACTCAGGGTGCAAAAATGATGTTCTTTCTTCGGGGTTGTTATGCTTTTTAAAGACATTAGGGAAATTCATGAAATCCTTAAAATTATGGATTTTCTGTCCCGGGATAATACTATCCTTTTTAGAGATATTTAACTTCTTAATTAAAAATTCGACCAGCCTGCTATCCATTTCCTTATCAAACACAAAGCGTGTAGGCTTACCCTTGCGTCGACTTTTTACGGCCTTAGCAATTTTGTCTGCAAAGGTGGTGTTAATATCGTTGTCAAGATCGAACTCCGCATCACGCGTAATTTTAAAAGCATGCGCTTGAAACTCATCGAAACCGAAATACGAAAAAATAAAAGGTAAGTTATAAGTAATAATATCCTCCAATAAAATAACATGCACCTCATTTACTGGAGAAGGTAAAATAACAAACCTATCCATTAAACGCGTAGGGATTTCGATTACAGCAAATTTCGTTTCGTACTGCCAATCCTTCTTCATCATGGCAACACCCAAGTACAACGACTTATCGCGAAGGTAAGGCATCGGTCTATGGTCGTCCAATAATAAAGGAATAATATTGGAATCCACCTCATCTTCATAATAATTAACCACAAAACTTTTCTGTTCGTCGGAAAGACTCTCGCTATTTTTTAAGAAAACATGCTGCCTGGCCATCTCTTTCTGAATATCCCTCCACGCCTTATCAAACTTTTTCTGCTGTTTTATAACCCGTGCATTCAGTTCGTCGAGAATAAGCTGCGGTTTTTCGAAGAATATATTTTTGGCTTCCTTTTCATCCACCACCAAGGCCCGTTTCAACCCCGCCACACGAACACGGAAAAACTCATCCAAGTTATTAGAAAAAATGCCTAAAAACTTAATTCTGGAAAGTAGGGGGCCATCTTTTGCCGTTGCCTCCTGCAATACCCTACCATTAAAGCTTAGCCAGCTAACATCTCTCGGAATAATCTTACGTATCATGCAAATCCTTGGTTTGGTCCAAAACTATATTTTCAATATTATCTTACTATTAATTTAATGTTAAAACAAAGAAAGGTTTACTTCTTGGCACCTGTTCTTTTAATAATATTTATAGCCTCATATTGTGTAGTATCGTAATATGGAGGATCAATGTGTAAGACTGTCGGAAATGGTTTTGTTTTATCGAAGAAAAAAATCCGCGTTGTACTATTGAAATCATTTACCGGAAACAAATCCGCACAAGCTTCATAATTCGCATTTAACGGATCGGAAACTGAAACCGCATAAATACGGATAATACCGCCTTTATTCTGTTCATTGCGTACAAAGGCGGTTTCCTCAAAACCGCCAGCAATATCTTTAATAGAAGGTTGGCTATACGAATCATAAAGTAAGTAGCCCAAAAAAATAATAAGTGGTATGGCGATAAACCATAACCGTTTGTTTTTTTTCATTATATATGAATTGTAATTCCTAATAAGCGGTAGAATTCGCTAAGTAAAGCCTGATGACCAGGCCATGCTGGCGAAGTTACTAAATTGCCATCTACGACAGCCTGATCGGCAGGAATATTTTTCCACGTTCCTCCGGCAAGTTCAATATCCGGGCCTACAGCAATATAAGCAGTAAGGGTACGTCCTTGCAGAACCTTAGCCGTTGTCAATACCTGAATACCATGACATATGGCAGCCACAGGTTTATTATGATCAAAAAAATACCGGACAATTTCAATCACCCTTTTATGGAGGCGGATGTATTCTGCGGAGCGGCCACCAGCAATATACAAGCCATCGTATTCTTCCGGGTTAACCTGATCGAAATCCTTGTTGATGGCAAAATTATGCCCTCGAAGCTCCTTATACGTTTGGTCGCCCGTAAAATCGTGCACTGCAGTAGGAACAAAGTCACCCTTTTTACGATCCGGAGCAATAGCATCAACCTGGATACCAACAGCACCCATAGCCTGGAAAGGCACCATTGCTTCGTAATCTTCGACGTAATCACCTACGAGTAATAATATTTTCTTTGCCATAAGAATGAAATTTTATTAAATGAATATATTATAGAACAAACATTACAAATTAAGGTTTTCTCCGTAGGCGCTAAGTTTCTCTTTCATGGTACGTTTCGTCTTACGCACTTTCGCTTCCAACTGGCTTCTAAGCAACATATTCGTGACGCCTTTTCCTTCTTCAAAGTTGTTGCCGAATTCAGGCAGAGCAAAGGTATCCAACAGCTCGGCACCATCTCTAGGTAAGCGCGCTGTAGCGATATCCAGAACATTTTGTCCGCCCCGACTACCCTGACTTGTCGACAAAATAAAAACAGGCTTCCCATTAAATAGCTTACGGCCTTTAATGCGCGAAGTCCAATCGATAAGATTTTTATAAGCAGCACAATAATTGCCATTATGCTCTGCAAAAGAAATAAGAATAAAGTCGGCCCAATCTATCTTTTCAGCAAAGTCATAAGCAAGTTGTGGAATACCAGATTCCAACTCGCGATCTAATCTATACAAAGGCATCTCGAAGTCATGGATATCTAAGATAAGCACGGTATCCTCAATTTCTTTATAGTATTTACTTACGCTATTAACAAATTTTTTATTGATCGAAGTAGAGCTATTGCTAGCTGCAAATGCAAGAATTTTCATGTTTCCAATTTACGAAAAGTTTAGGATTGCAAAAGCCTCGGTTCATTATTCTTTTCATAAATCTTTACCTCAGCGCTGGTTCATATATAAGGGTAGTTTTTAATACGCCAATACGGAAATCAGGGAAAACCCAGCGCTATTGTTTAAACCTTACCATCGTAAGTAATCCTCTGCCCCATAGGTTTTATTGCAGGCACAACAGATTGCCAGACGGCGCAGCAGCTGTGCCCATTACGATACAAATACTAAAACTAAGCAGTGCCGTAAAATTTGTATACATAAAGACTATATGCATATAAAGTGAACGCACAAATCCCCTAAGGAAGAAAACAAAAATTTGCGTTATGCTATTCTACACTAAGCAAGGCTGGGGTACAGGTAAACCAGTTCATGGCAGAGCGAATGTCAGCGAATATAGGATACTACCAGACCAAAGCTTTTTAGAAAAGCTTCCGCTATCTGCAAATATCATCCACAATGGATATGGAACAAAAGACTTCAAACAAAAAACAGTAGTAAGAATCTGCTTACTACTGTTATCTATACCAATTTTAAGAACTTAAAATCTTATAATATTTTTTCAGAACCAATTAGGCTGATAGTTTATACGTTAAATCGGAAGTGCATAATATCACCATCTTCAACAATATAAGCCTTACCCTCAACGGATAATTTTCCGGCTTCTTTAACTGCATTTTCCGAACCCAGCGTTATGAAGTCGTTATATTTAATAACCTCCGCACGGATAAACCCCTTTTCGAAGTCGGTATGAATGACGCCAGCAGCCTGTGGAGCGGTGAATCCTTTTTCTATAGTCCAGGCACGAACCTCCTGAACACCTGCAGTGAAATATGTCGCTAGGTTTAATAAAGAATAAGCTGCACGTATTAATTTATGTACACCAGACTCTGCTAAGCCCAAATCGTCTAAAAACATTTGACGTTCTTCGTAGCTTTCTAACTGTGCGATTTCAGATTCAATCTGTGCAGAGATAATTAAGACCTCCGCATTTTCATCTTTTACGGCTTCTTTTACTTTTTCTACATACGCATTGCCTGTATTTACCGACCCTTCGTCTACGTTACATACATAAAGTACTGGTTTTACCGTTAGCAAGGCAAGGTCTTCAATAAATTCAAAATCTTCTGTAGCAATAGGAGCCGTACGCGCGGATTTACCGGCTTCTAAATGCTCTTTTACAACCGATAGAATTTCGAAAGTTTTTTTAGCATCTTTATCGCCACCCGTTTTAGCCATCTTTTCGACCTTTTGGATGCGTTTAATAACGGTATCCAAATCTTTAAGTTGCAGTTCTGTATCGATAATCTCTTTATCGCGAATAGGGTCTACGGAGCCATCAACGTGAATAACATTACCATCGTCGAAACAACGAAGTACGTGGATAATAGCATTTGTTGTACGTATATTCCCTAAGAATTGGTTTCCTAAACCCTCACCTTTGGATGCCCCTTTTACCAAACCTGCAATATCCACAATCTCGATTGTGTTTGGCACTAAACGCTGCGGATTTACTAATTCTGCTAATTTATTAAGACGTTCGTCGGGTACAGTGATAACACCAACGTTGGGTTCAATAGTACAAAAAGGAAAGTTTGCTGCCTGTGCTTTGGCATTTGACAAACAGTTAAATAATGTCGATTTACCTACGTTTGGTAGGCCTACGATACCACATTGTAAAGCCATGAATCTTTGCTGAAATTTTAAAATTTGCACAAATATAGGAAATAACCTTTAGATTGCTGAATTCGATAATTGCTGAAATTTTTATACCTTCGATGACAACTAATTATTAATTATGAAATATCTGTACTTTATTTTAACCCTATTTATTGTATTACCTGCTACAGCACAAAAGAAGTTTAGTCATAAAATCAGTTTCGGGTCGTCGTATGTCGTTGGCCAGGAGCGGGATAATGATATCGGTGGCTATTCATCAGACAATACGGTAGGTTATTTGGGGTTGAAGTTCGATTATGTTGCTAGTTTTAATCTCAACCCATACCTCTCTATAGGGCCAGGTTTTGGTATTCGTCATTTGATAAATTTTGACGATCAAACTTCATCCAATTTTTCGTGGGACAACACTTTTGATTACACGAGTTATTTTGCATTGCCTGTCTACCTGAACATGAACCTGCGTTTTATCGATAAAAAGGTAAGTCCGTTTGTCGGGCTGTCTGCAGGTTATTCCTTTTCTTTAAACAGCCAGGATTTGTATGTCTACGGTTTTGGAGACTATACCAAAAAGATCAAGTCTGGATTTATGATGCTTGTAAACCCCGGTGTCAGCATAAGCTTTCGAAACGGTATGGCTATATCTGCAGGACCATATTTTGAATTTCAGCCCAGCAAAATTTTGGAAAGCGGTGGAACGCACGGAATAGATAATAAGATTAATCAATATTTGTATCATTTTGGTTTACAGGCAAATCTATCCTTCTAAGCTAGAGGTTTAGAAATAACGAATAGAGCAGAATTACCCGAGCATTGCGGGCTATGGCCCCTTACAATTTCAGGCACAAGCTAACAAGAAAAAATTTATCCCCATTAATAGCCATTTTAGGCTACTCTCGTCTTATGGTATAGGGTATAAACTTTATATTTGTCGTACGAATTACGAAAATAAAATACCTGGATAAAAGTATAGGGGATAATTCTTCTATAATCTACAGGTATTATTGAGTCAGTTTAAAATATTGCGTAATTTATAACTTAGAATACGTTATTTATTCTAATTTTGAAATATATTTGTGGTAATTATTAATAGGGATAGAGATGTTTAAGATAAAAAGAGGGACATTTGCGTTGTTAGCGACTGCTCTGGTTGTGACATGTTACTCTTGTCAGAATTTTTCAACAAAAGTTTTTGGCAATAACCAACGTGATAACGATTCTACAACGATAGATGAAGAGTATGTTGCCGTAAAGAAACCTTTATTATTGGATAAATGGGATTCTTTGGCCCGTAATCAAATTCATTTTACCGTAGATACCGTAACGAAAATTGATGTAAAGACCCAAAAGAAACAGCTTAAAGACTCCCTGAAAAGAGCGTTTAACGAACTGCCTAAGCATGTGTTTTTAACCTTCGATGATGGTCCTTTAGTGGGTAGTAACGTTATTGATTCTTTAGCGAAAGCAAAAAATATTAAGGTCAGCGTATTTTTAGTGGGCAGACATGCCAACATGAGTAAGGGTAGAAAAAACGACTTAGCGCACTATAAAAACAACCCTTTAATTTCTTGTTATAACCACAGTTACAGTCATGCTTACAATAAATTTACGCATTTCTATTCCGATCCGAAGACTGCATTTGCAGATTTTGAAAAGAATGAAAATGATTTAGGTCTGGAGCATAAGATCGTACGGTTACCAGGGCGAAATATCTGGATTTATGATGATGTGAGAAAAATCGATTTACAAAGTGGTTCTAGTACAGCCGATCTCTTGTTTGCCAATGGCTATAAAATGTTTGGTTGGGATGTAGAATGGCGTATCAATAGCCTTACCGGCGTACCTGTTCAATCGTTTAACGAAGTTTTCGGACGTATGAAAAGCTTCTTAAACAATAAAACAACGGTTACGCCAAACAATGTGGTGTTATTAATGCACGATGATATGTTTCAGACAAAAAAGGGTGCTCAGCTGTTAGCGACATTAATCGATAGCTTAAAAGCGCAAGATTATAAGTTCGAGTTTATGCAAGATTATCCAATAAAATATTAAACAAAAAAGGCCTCAACATTAATGTTAAGGCCTTTTTTGTTTTAGCGACCTTGCGTATTTGCTTAAAAGTTGCTTCAGAGGTTTAGGGCTTTAGAGATTTAGGGGGGGGCGTGTGTAGCGATATAGATTTTAAGATCTTAAGATCTTAAGATCTTATAAGGTAAGAAGTTAAGAAGTTTTAGGGTTTTAAGGATTTCAGGATTCCGGGATTTCAGGATTTTGACACTAGTTTTGTATCTCTGGTATTTTTTTGTACCGCAATGGCAGCAAACATACTGAGTGTAAAAGCCATAGCATAGAAACCTTTTTCACTTAAGGTAAGATCTGTGTTCCATAAGCCTACGGTAAGCAATAGTAGCGTTGCCATTGTAGCAAACCAACTTAAAGCGTAGTATAATTCCGTTACTGGAAGACCTTCAGCTTTATCGCGTACACTTTTTTGCACCGATATTACCGAAAACAGGCCAAAAAGGAGGATGGTAAAGTAATATCCTTTTTCATTTAATTGCATTGTGGCATTCCATAGCCCCACGCAGAAGCCTATCGTTCCGATTAGTAAAGCCGACCATGATGCGCCCACAAATGCTGCGGTAGGTTTAAAAGGGTTTTCTTTGTTAGCCTCTTTTTTGGTAATAATTTCTTCCTCTTCTAGCTTATTGTTAAATGTTTCCATAGTGTGCTTATAAATGTATAAAACCGGTTATTAATTGTATTTGTACCCACAAATATCTCTTGTAATTCATTATAATAAAAAGTTTATTTAGCTAAATACTGACGAAGTATTTATGTTTTTATCTCGTAAAAAGGAGGGTATATGCAGGCTTTAGAAGAGTTAGTTTCCTTATTGACTGTTGCGGAAAAGGAGAGCTTTAAATCGTTTTTAGCTCATAAAAACACGAGAAAAGATGTAAAGAATATACAACTTTTTCAATCCATCGCAACTAACGATATCAGTACCATAAAAAAGTTATTTGGCCCAACGTTCAATACCGTAGCCTATCACGTCTTGCGAAAGCGCTTAGTTGACAATTTATTGCATTTTTTAGCCAAGAAAACCTTTCAAGATAACCGAATAGAGGCCTATGCAGCCCTACGGTTAACGCTGGTCGCGAAGACGCTGTTAGACAATAGACTCTACAAAATTGCTTTTAAGTGCCTGGCAAAGGCCGATGGTATAGCCGCGGAGCTAGAGCAGTTTAGCTTGCGAAATGAAATATTACTCTTAAAACTGCAGTATGCACACCTGGATGTCAACCTAGATTTAACACAGCTTAGCCGCCTATTTTTGGCCAACCAAAAGCAGATGCACTATGAGGCGAAAGTAAATTTAGCCTATGCCTATCTACGGCAAGAGCTGCAGGCGATTCAGCTACAAGGCAAGATATTAAACCTTTCTGCCCTTATAAAAGCTACTGTTCGAAGGTTTGCTATTTCTTTACGGGAAGTAATGAGTTTTAAATCGTTATACCAAATATTATATATCGCAAACGCGTACGCTGCAATTCAGCAAAACTACAGTCCATTGAAACGCTATGTGCACTATGCACATACTTTTATGGAGCGGAGGACTGTACGATCGCCTTATCATTCCTATTATCATTTATACGTTTTATATTACCTGGCAAATTTCAGTCTGCGAAATCGTTATTTTGATCGAAGTTTAACCTACCTCAGCCAGCTGCAGCAATTGATAAAGGAGCACAAACATCATTATGGGGCACTTTTTACCGAACGTTATGGCCTGCTACTCGCCCTCAATCAGCATTTTATGGGGCAGGCAACAACCGCTTTAGCAACGATAGAAAAAACATTAGCAGCGGTAAGCCGTAAAAGTAAAGCCGAAGATGTAGCAGACCTGCAGCTATGCCGGATTATGTTTTTAACACAGAATAATGATGTCGCAGCCGTAAAGGAGTTGGGGAAATTACAGCATAGCGACAACTGGTATGAGAAAAATTTAGGTATGCTGTGGACCATACGCAAAAATTTATTGTCGATCGTTGTATATGCGCAAAATAAAGATGCCGATTTGGCTTTATCGCGCTGTGTAAGTTTTAGACGCCGGTATAAGCAATACCTCAGACAGACGGATGAGCACCGTGTTTTAACGTTTGTCGCCTTACTGGAGGAAAGCATACAGCGCCCCTATGTCGTTAAAGACAAAAATTTCCTGCGCCGCATAGAAACCCTATTAGAAAAGGAAACAGCACAGGATATATTCACTTTAAGCTTTATCGCCTGGTTGATAGCATTAACAGAACAGGCAAGTGCCTATGAGATTGTGCAACGTTTACTTCATGGATCGCACGATTAAAAGCTTTATTATAGCGCTTAATTTTTAATTGTCGGAATATACTTTTAATTTTACCCAAATTATTGAAGAGAGAGGATTTTGTAAATGCCAGTAAAGATACCTGATAACCTACCAGCCATAGAGCTTCTTAAGGAAGAAAATATATTTGTAATGAGCGATCTTGTAGCCAGTGCCCAAGATATTCGTCCGTTACGTGTATTGATTTTAAACCTTATGCCCCTAAAAATTTCTACCGAAACAGATTTCGTGCGTTTATTGTCGAACAACCCGTTGCAAGTAGAAGTAGATTTTTTGCGTTTGGAAACCCATACACCAAAGAACACCTCCCCTGAACATTTGGAGGCTTTTTACAAGGGGTTTGGTGAAGTGAAAGGCGACTACTACGATGGAATGATTATTACCGGAGCTCCGGTAGAGATGATGAAGTTTGAGGATGTTTCCTATTGGCCTGAAGTTTCCAGTATATTCGATTGGGCACGTACACATGTTACCTCGACATTATATATCTGTTGGGCATCCCAAGCAGCGTTGTATCATTTTTATGCCGTGGAGAAAATCCCGTTGGAGGATAAACTTTTTGGTGTATTTAAGCATACAGCAAATAATAAAAAACATCCACTCTTCCGTGGTTTCGACGACGAGTTTTTTATTCCACACAGTCGCCATACGACTATTCGTAGTAGCGATTTGTCCAACCTTGACGGCGTCAATATCCTGTCGGAGTCGGAGACTGCTGGCGTAGCGATTGTAACCTCACGTGGTGGTCGGGAGTTTTATCTTACCGGACATTCAGAGTACGCCCCTTTTACTTTACATGAGGAGTATAGCCGCGATAAAGAAAAAGGCTTACCAATAGCCGTTCCGGAAAACTATTACCCAGAAGATGACAGTACAAAAACTCCGGTTGTACGCTGGACAAGCCATGCTAATCTTTTGTTTAATAATTGGCTAAACTACTATGTATATCAGGCTACAACCTACGATCGCAATGACATTAAAGATTTAGGCGATATAAAATTTAAAGAATAAAAGAAAGAGGGCAGTGAACAGCACAGGCCCTCATTTTTTTTGTAGCGCAGCTGAGGGAGGCAAATTAGTGTATTTTATATTTTACCTGTATATTTGCGGCAGCATGAGCAACAAAAATATAGATACGTTCTACGCACTTTCTGCAACAGCTCCTTCGGGTAAAGCGCTTCCAATGGAGGCTTATGAAGGTAAAGTTGTTTTGATCGTAAATACCGCTACAAAATGCGGTTTAGCACCACAGTTTGAAGGCTTAGAACACCTGCACCAGCAGTATAAAGATCAAGGTTTGGTAATCTTAGGTTTTCCTTGTGACCAATTTGCGGGGCAGGAGCCTGAGGAAAATAATAAAATGGAAATGACCTGCCTTGTGAACCACGGTGTTACATTTCAGCTTACCGAAAAAGTTAATGTAAACGGTGCGGATACACATCCGGTATTTAAATTTTTAAAAGATAATTTATCTGGCCTTTTTGGAAGCCGCATAAAATGGAACTTCACCAAGTTTTTAATCGACAGAAACGGAAAACCGGTAAAGCGTTTTTCTCCCATCGTAAAACCCGCAAAAATAGAGGCTGACATTCAACAACTGTTAGGTTAATACGTATATGCCACAACTTATTCTGGAAACAAAAATTAAAGCCCCGCTATTAAGGGTATTTGATTTAGCACGTAGCATTGATCTGCATATGGAATCTACGGAGGGTACCCATGAAGTGGCTATTGCAGGTGTAACCTCGGGTTTGATAAAGGCTGGAGAAATTGTAAAATGGCGTGCCAAACATCTTGGCGTATACCAGACCCTGACGGTAGAAATTACCAAGATGGAAAGACCTTATTTTTTTGAAGATAAGATGTTGCAAGGCGCATTTAAGTCTATGCAGCACCAACATATTTTTGAAGAAAGGGAAGGGGTTGGAGATGTAATTATGAGAGATATTTTTACGTTCTATGCACCCTTCGGTTTTTTAGGCAGGGTGGTTGAATGGCTCTTTTTAACGCGATATATGCGTATATTTCTTGAAAAAAGAAATCAGGTTATTAAGCGCGTTGCGGAGTCAGACGCCTGGAAAAATTTTGTAAACTAAAAGAAACCAAACTGCGCTTAGCAAAATTAAACGATAAGGCTATGGTAAATGACGCCATGTTATACCGTTAGCAGACACCTATTCCAACAACGGTTTTTATCTGCTGTCACTGCAGCCAATAGCACGCAGCAAAAAAACAAAACATTCCGTTGAGGATGCCTTTTAAATATTCCCAACTAATGCAAATAAAAAGGATTTAGGTATACAATACTACCTGGAATTTCCTATCTTTAAGCAAAGCAGCAGCGGGTCATATGCTCCCTGATGTCAAAAATTTCTGAAAATTTCGAAACTGAACATTAAGCCAAACCCCAGCACGAAACTCTGCCACAAGGCATAAGCAAGTTTATAGACCTTCTTATACATAAAAAGCAGGAGCTATCGTGTGTGGTGATTGGTATTGGCTGTTGGCAGTTGGCAGTTGGCGGGGGAGTAGGAAATTAAGGAGGTATAGAGCCTGAAAAAACCGGACAGAAATTGTAGAAATTAACGGCTTTATAACAATGAAAACCTAAACCGCTAAAACTAAAATCTAAACATAAACCTAAACGTAAACCAAAACCTAAACAACGATGTATACAAAACGATATACCAAAGCAGACCAATCATTTTTATATAAAGGCTATATCTTAGGCTTTTTACTACTCCTATGCACCATAATTATGGCCACTACAGCATCTGCTAACGAGCCATTTAAAGTTTTGGTATTGACCGAACGCGGTGGGCAGCATGGTTATTTTACCGATACGGCCTTGGAATGGTTAAAAAAGACGGGCATGGAAGAAGGTTTTACAATAGAAGAAATTAATACTACCCAAAAGATAAACCAGACCTATCTGAAGCAGTTTAAAAGTATTATACAGTTAGATTATCCGCCCTATACCTGGACCAAAACAGCAGAGGAGGCTTTTATAGATTATATCGACAATAACCGTGGTGGCTGGGTAGGTTTCCATCATGCCGCCCTGTTGGGCGACTTCGATGGCTATGCCATGTGGGATTGGTTTTCGCAGTTTATGGGAGGCATACGGTTTAAAAATTACATCGCCAAGACCGCTTCAGCCACCGTGTATGTTGAAGATCAGAAACACCCCGTTATGAAAGGCGTAAACCCACATTTCCTGATCCCTAACGACGAGTTTTATACCTTTGATAAGTCGCCACGAGCAGCCGTTACCGTGTTAGCCCATGTAGATGAAGACAGCTATCAGCCGGACTCAGCTATTAAAATGGGCGACCACCCCGTAATATGGACAAACCCGAATGTAAAAGCCAGAAATGTATATTTCCTTTTCGGCCATAGTGGCGCCTTGTTTGCCTCTAAAGATTTCACTACGTTATTTCGGAATGCTATACGGTGGACTGCCGGTAAATAATCGTATAAAAAGAACAGCGTAGCTAGCAGAACAACCTTTAAACCCCTAAACCCCTAAACCCCTAAACTTTTTTATTCCACAATTTTAAGTCCTCCACAGCCCTAAACCTCCGTAGTACTACAGGATTTTTTCCGTTAAGGCACTAAAGTTATTATTAAAATGATGGCCACCGGCAATGGTTTCCACCTGTATTCCACCATTTACAAACTGCTGTATAAGCTCTTTATCCTCCGCTGTTCCGAAAATACAAAACTTCCGTAAACCCGAAACCTGTTGCATCTCCTGCAAAACATTATAAGGCTCCTCCCTGCCAGCAAGACTTAACATATCGCTAACATGAATTTCAAAATCGCCCTTAACATCCGGAGAAATCAACACCAAACTTTTGACATTTTTCTTTATTTCAGGCACCAAACGGTTGGCAACGAAAGGCATGATGCAGGCTCCGAAAGAGTAACCCACCAAAGCGATATGAAGTTTTGGGTTGCGCTGTACATAAAAATTTAAGAGTACAGCAATCTCCTTAGACGTTTCCTCCGGTGTACGCCCACTCCAGAAATACTTTTGCGCATCCAACCCCAATACGGTCGTATTTTTTTCGTTTAAAGCGGAAGCGAGGCCCTGGTCAAAACTCGTCCAGCCGCCATCCCCCGAGATCATAAAAACCAGCCGGTCTGTAGGGGCAGATTTATTCTCCATAATAACTACAGGCAAGGAGGTATGCAAGGCGCTATGCAACATTGGCGTCTGTCCGAAGGCCATAATCTTTTGGTAAGCAACCTTATATTCCGGCAGCCAATTGTCGGCAATAGAAAAACCATGGCCAACCTTAGGTAAAGGTATTAATTCAGCATGTTCCATACCCTGTAAAAACGTTGCTGTAGCCTGGTAGTCACAGGTCTGGTCTTTAACCCCATTCAACACGATAAAAGGAGCAGGCAACTTCGCCATTTTATCGAGGTAGAAACTCTTTCCCGGCTTGAGGACATGCGACTTTAACCCACTACCCGCACACAGCGGTTTTTTTAGCGCTATATCCGGACAGAACCCCAATGCTATAGCACCTTTAAAAGTACCTGCCGGAGCCTGCGCCAAGATACCATAGATTAAAGTTGCACCATACGAATAGCCCACGAGGATAGGTTTATCGTAAGCCGGAAAGCGGAACTTACGCTGCAGCATCATACTCAGATTTTCGAAATCTGCTGCCGGATAGAGGCAGCTAGCTTTTGAGGAATTCAAGGCCTTTACATACGATTTGGCATCGATACCCACAACCAGAGCCCCTTGTTCGGCGAGGAAGCGCGCCATATTGACCACCCCATTTTCCCAACCCCCATCTCCAGATACAAATAACGCCAATGCAGTAGGCGCACCCTTAGGGTGGTAAAGCGTTAAGTTACCAAAAGAACCATAAGATAAAGTCTCCTGTCCATAACTGTAGGATAGGCTAGCTACAAGTATCAACATATAGCTCATAAAACGAAAGCGGTGTAAGATAGCGCTCATAACCAAAGTATTAATAGGTTAAATATACCGTAAAAACAACATGTTCAGCATACAAGCCCAGACAATTGAGATCCAGATGTAGGCATTAAAAACAAAATACATATACACAAAAAAAGAGCCATCCTTGAAAAAGGACGGCTCTTTTTATACGATCTAACAAGATACTACACTTAGTAACCAGGGTTTTGGTCGGCAAGCGTTAAATCAGGATTTTGTCTTAACTCGTCCAAAGGAATAGGCCAGATAAATCTAAACTCATCAATTTTAACCTTTGCAGCACCTTCAATAGGTTTTCCTTTGTAGGTACCCAACACCCAACGGTTACGCGTAGAAACATAATCTTTTAATAAACCCGTACGGATAAGGTCAAATTTTCTCCAACCTTCGAAGCACAGTTCACGCATACGTTCATCCATTAAATTCTTCATGAACTCCTGTTGCCCCATACCTGAAGACCAACGTTTGTCGGCAGGAAGTGTACCCCCAAAAGCACGTTTACGCACTACATTATTTATTAAGTCGATAGCCTCCGCCTGTTTACCCGTAAAGTATAAACACTCTGCGTAGTTCAAAACGATATCACTAAAGCGTATGAATGGCACATTCTTACCACTGTAGTACGTACTTTGTTTTTCTTTTAAAATACGGGCATCCTCATATTTCTTAACATGTGGGTCCAGCTCATCCCCCCAAACATAACCAGAAAGAGGCGGTGTTACACCCTCCCAAGCGAAATCATAGCGAATACTCTCATTTTTACGAACATCACCATCTTCCCAAATACCACCATCTTTTTTATCTTTATACGCATACTCTGTAGGAACGATATTATCGAATCCAGCAAAAGGAATTAGCGATTCAGGTTTTGTAGCATTCGAAACCACACGAGAGCCCATAGCAAACTGAATGGAGTTGATATCGCCACCAACATTATTAAACTGGAAAGCATAGATCATCTCTCTTTTATAATCGTCGGTACTTTCTTTATCGGCGTCAAAAATTGTTTTAAAATCAGTTGCACCCGTTCTTCCGAAGTAAGGGTTATCCACAACCAATTTAAACTGTTCCGCAGCTTTCTCATAGCTTCTAATGCCAGAGTTTTGAGGCGCATAAAGGTACAACTTTCCTAACATCGCCTGCGCCAATGCCTTTGTCGCGCGGCGTGGATCCTTATTATCACCATTTCCAGGCTCTAACAAATACTTGCTGGCTAGGATAAGGTCATTTTCAATATGCTTATACACCTCCTCTATAGGCTGTCTTCTACTACCATATTCTGCTTTTTTAAGATCATCAGCCAATGGAATAGCGCCAAACATCTGCACCAATTCAAAGTGGTTGATGGCACGTAAAAGGCTAAGCTCACCCAAACGAATATTAAACTCCGCCTCATTAGTTCCTTGCCCAGGGCTCAAAATAGCGATTGCCGCAGCAGCACGTTGTGCTACCTCAAAGCGACTTTTCCAAATCCCCTGCACGTTACCATTGGTACTGTTTAGTCCATCGGTATAAGTATCCATACCACGACGCGAATAATCATCACGCCACTGAATACCACCTAAGTTACTTTCATCCGTACCTAAGTACATGTTTACACGATCCTTATGGCTATCTCTCCAGCTTCTGTATAAGTCCAGTACATAAGCATTCAAGTTTTGTTTATTTTGGAAAATATCCTTTGCAGGAATCTTAGATTCCGGATTTACATCTAGGAATTTATCACAGGAAGTTAAAAATAATGCTCCTGCTAATAATCCGATAAATATATTTTTTTTCATTATTATCTATTGAATATTTGATACGAACAATCCCAATTAGAAGGATAGGTTAAGACCAAAAGTGAAACTTCTTGTTAATGGATACCCCTGTCCAGACTCCGGATCATAACCTTTGTATGGCGTAATAATAAATAAGTTATTTGCCGAGGTGTATACACTCAAGTTATTTAAGAACGAGTTGATTTTGTTTGACGGTACATTGTAACGTAAAGTCATCGATGCCAAACGTAAGTAAGAAGCATCCAAAAGACCTAAGTCTGTAGAACCATAATCAAATCTTTGGTACAAGTTACTACGGTACGCTCTAGGAACCTTTGTATTGGTATTTTCTGGAGTCCAACGGTTCATCTGATCCTTATGAGCAGGAGAAATTGTCGCTGTACCATCCATTAAACGTTCGTAAATACCATCAAATCTCTTCGCACCATACGAGTACGTAAAAGTAGCATTCAACTCAAAGCTTTTGTATTGGAAGTTAGTTGTAAAACCACCATAGAATTTAGGGTCTTTTTTACCAACAATCATCATATCATCTTCAGCCGTAATTTTACCATCACCATTTAAGTCCTTCGGTAAAATATCACCCGGACGAACCGTTCTACCATTATAGAAAGTCATTTGGCCAATTCTGTCCATATCCGCTTGTTGCGCAATTTTATCAAACTTAAAGCTATACAAGTTGTTAAGCGACTGACCAACAAATAAGTTACCCTCTCTAGAAGTGATACCACCGTTCCAAATCACGTCCAAGCCATCCATTAAGCTTTTAACTTTATTACGGTCGTGTGCGATGTTACCCGAGATGTTCCATTTAAAGTCATTTCCATCGATCACTTTAGCATTAAAGCTAAACTCAAGACCTTTATTCTCTAAACGTGCTACGTTGGCAATTTGGTAATTATAACCAAATGAAGGCCATAAAGAGCGACGCATCAATAAGTCCGAGTTATCCATGTAGAAAGCGTCGATTGAGAAAGACACTCTATTATTTAAAATAGACGCATCCAATCCCAAGTTATATTGTTTTTGTTTTTCCCAAGTTAAATTAGGCGTTCCCAGACGACTATCTTCAGGCGAGAAACCAACGGCTCCGTTAGAGTAGTTTGCCTGGTAAATTGTTGTATACGCATAGTTAGGAATATTTTGGTTACCCAAAAGACCAAAACCAGCTCTTACCTTTAAGTTATCAACCCAAGTAACCTCCGACATAAAGTCCTCTTTATTAACATTCCAAGCTGCCGAGAAAGAAGGGAACGTTCCCCACTGGTGGCCTTTAGCAAATTTAGAACTTCCGTCGCGTCTTACTGTTGCTGTTAAAAGGTATTTATCCGCATACGAGTAGTTAACACGTCCGATTACCGAACTCAGTGTATTCGCAAAATAGTCCGAACCGAAGCTATTTTTTAAACGGTTACTTGCTAAGCCCATATTGTGGTAACCTAAAACATCCGTAGGGAAATTATAACCACTTAAGCTTAAGTTATTTCCTGAAGTTTTCGACAAGGTACTGCTCAACAAACCAAACAAACGGTGTTTACCAAATGTTTTTTCGTAACTAATGGAGTTATCCCATTGCCAGTATTCATTTAAGCCACGCCACTGCCATCCTTCACCGTTATTACCTTCACGAACCGACTGGCCCACATAGCTAGGCACATATCTGTTATCCTGTTTATTATAAATATCCGCCGAAATTGTAGAACGGAAGTTTAAGTTCTGTAAAGGTGTAATTTCAACAAAGTTTGTTGTTAAAACACGGTTATGGATTTCTGTACCGTCAATATTTGTCGTTAAGATAGGATTATAACGACCGTTATCAACCACGCCTTGATATTCCAAGTACAACCTGTCTGTATCAATATTCTGTAAAGGGTTGGCCATTAATGCAGTTTCGTACGCATTGCCATCCAATCTATTTTTTGCGCCACGCGTGATATTCGTATTGGTACCAATTTTCAACCAATCGCGTAAAGTTTTTTGATAGTTAACACGCGCACCTAACCTTTGGTACGATGATTTCGTTAACACCCCTTGGTTGTTCGAATAATTGAAACCTACAAAGTAGTTTGAAGTCTCATCCGAACCCGAGAAGTTTAAGGAATGATTTTGCTCTACACCCGTACGTGTTAACTCGTTCAACCAGTTATTTGTTTTATTCGCCTTATAGTTTTCCAACTCTTCCGGAGACAAAACCACATTATTACCCGTTGTACGCGACAATAAGGACTCTAAATACGCCGCGCGGTCTGCTGTAGGATTTTCATCCATGTATGCATTAGCATAACCATCAAAACGCAAGTCGATCATATCCTTTGAGTTCAATCTTTTCAAACGATCCTGGTAGTTGCTGATGGTTACAAATCCGCTGTAGCTGATTTTACCTTTTCCCTGTCCTCTTTTAGTGGTAATAACAATTACCCCATTCGAAGCTTTAGAACCATACAATGCTGTTGAAGATGCATCCTTTAACACCTCAATTGAAGCGATATCATCCGGACTAATCATACGTAATCCCTCTTCCGAAACGATACCATCGATAACATATACCGGACTAGTACCATACGAAATGGAGTTATTACCCCTAACCTTGATAGAGATATCCTCACCTGGAGTAGCATTTGTACGGGTAATGTTTAAACCCGCTACTTTACCCTGCATAGCCGTGGTAAGGTCGGAGGTAGGAACTTCTTGTAATTGTTTGGATGAGATGTTTCCTACAGCACCAGTTAAGTCGGATTTACGCATTCTAGTACCTACAACAACCACATTTTCCAATTGTACCTCTTGCGATAATAATTGAATACTTAAAGGTTGTGTACTTGCTTTTACTTCTTTGGATTCGTAACCCACATACGAAATAAATAAGGTAGCATTTGCGCTAGCATTAATAGTGAATTTTCCGTTAGCATCCGTCCGTGTCCCCCCGGTACTTCCTTTAATACTAACAGAAACTCCTGCAATAGGCGAACCAGTAGTTTGGTCCGTTACGGTACCCGTTGCTGCTAGTTGCTGCGCCCCTGTCGTTTGGCCCGTTACGGTACTCGTTGCTGTCCGTTGCTGTGCCCATGTCGTTTGGCCCAACGACAGTAATAACATTACCATCAGCGCCTTTAATAGGTGTTGCGTTTTTAAAAACATAGATTGTTTAATACTAAACATTTTAAGATTGGTTATTTTGTTTTTTGTTTTATTTTTTTGTTTTTCTTGTAGTTGACAAATCAATTAAGGTTCCTTAATTCAGCTGTACTATTCTATACCATGTTCAAAAATTGGAAAATAAATGGAATTAAAAAAAATAATTTACAATTTTATAATACAATGGTAACGTTACCAACCTGTTTTTTGGCTGTTTTTTGGCTAATTTTTGGGGTTTAGCCATTCCGGTATTTGCATGCTATTTGTAGGCAAATCTGTGTTTAAATGCATTTAACCTTAATGATTCTGTAGGAATCATTAAGGTGATTTCAAAAAATAAGCAAGTGCTTACTTTATTTTAGTTTGTTGTGAAATTATTTTGGTTCTAGGTCCTTGTTTTTCGGGTTTGTATCAAAAATACGTTTCCGAATACGGATATGAATACGACCTATAGCCCCTAAGATTATCATACCAACCAATAGTACAGGGAACAGCAGGAGTATAACTACCGCCAGGATTAAGGGGATATCCAGCAGCAAATTTCCAGATCTACTTTCCAGCCTAAATTTGGAGTCTTGCAGGGTATCAAAAATATTTTGAAACGCATTGGTGATAGAAGCACTGTTAATGGTGAAAATTGATGTATAGTTTGCCATGACGATTTGTTTAGTTTGTGTTTACTATTGAATTAATCTGTAATCAAAAGTAGAGACTTTGGTAGAGCCTCGCCATACTAAACAGGTTATTACCGGCAAATTATAGGTGAGGGCATATATTCCATCGGCGAATGCCAGTTCTACGGTGCGCGTAGCTACTAACCGCTCGAATGTTTACCCTTCTATTTAATCTGGAGAACCAAACCTAAACCTAAACCTAAACCAAACCTAAACCTAAGACAAGCGAAAAATTTAATACAAACAAACCCAGATTTTTAAACGCATGAAAGAAAAAAGTGTCGAAAAACGAAGGCACCCTATTAGACCAGGAAAAAAAAGAACAAATGTGTACGTTGAAAATTGGCATAGGCTGTAAAACATAGAAGGTGCCTAAATAGACACCTTCTCCCACAATTATCCTAGTGTAGATTATTGTTTATTCCAAAAAGTAAGCTCACTCATATTACTGGTGTTTCCACCCCCATGTACTTCCGTAATACGGATGCGGATAAAACGTACTGGCGGTGGGTCCTGCATTAAATCGAAACGCATAGCCGCCTTGCCATCGTCGGTACGGATTACATCACGCAATAGCGTCCATCCCATATCCAATGTTTGTTGGCGCCAGCTAGGGTCGCTAGGGTCTACGTTGGGTGCCGCATTGTCCATATTGTCGATCCCCCAAACCTCAAAACGCAGCGGATTGCCACAGCAGTCGCGTCCTGTTTCTTCCAACATGGCCAAGTGCGTATAACTTTTACCCATGTCGAATGTGATTGCATGCGGCATTTTGCTGCCATCTGCAGCATGGAAAATATTGGGATACCCCTGCGGACCAACACTGCCATCCCAGAGTTTCCGTACCGGGCACTGATCGCCATTGTAAATGCCGACATCAAAAGGAAGTTTTACCTCCGCAAATAAACGCTTGTCACACTCCAATAAAGCATACACCGTAGCATAGCTGGCAAAGTCTTTTACCGCAAAAGTATCCAACGCATTTCGCTCGGGTACATAAGTAGACCTGTACGCTATTTCGGTACCATGCTTATAGTCGCTAAGCATAATATCATTTTGATTTGGTGCTAAAGTTTTCTCGACAATTTTGTTGGCGGTCGTTTCATAACGTATTAAAGTGCTAATATTAAAACCATCGATCGTATCGGTAGGCAGAAAGCGCAGCGTTACCTTATGCAAATCATAATCGTAATCATAAGGATGATCTACATCGTAGGCGCGGTTTAACAAGTTGTTTTCATAAATGTCGCCATACACCTTTACATTGTTTATTTCCAAAGGTATAGAACGGTTGCCTTTACCATCTACCGAATATATCGTAAAAGAGTAGGTATATTCAGAAAGATTGGGAATCCATAAGGATAATCTCCCCGACGCATCGGTTGTAAGATCATTAAACACCAAAGAGTCCCTTTTGTTGTTCCATAAAACCACATATTTTACGATGGAAGGGTCGGGGCTAGCCGTAAATTCCAGGGCAGCTTTATTTTTGCCCGTGCGCGGAATAACTTTCGTCGCTACACCAGGGTAAACCACCTCATGACCATTAAAGAAGTCCCGAAATTCGGTGTCTTTATTTGTACACGACAGTACCACAAGGAAGATGGTGCCAATTAGTAGGCCTACTAAATAGGGAAGTTTCATTGTTTTCATGCTATATTACTTTTCTACATTACCATAAATAGAGAGCTCACAGCTATGCGCAAACTCACCTCCAGACCAAGTTTCGCCCACACTTAAACGTAGGTAACGTACGGCGGGACTGGTAATCGATACATCGAAATTTACCCCCTGCGCCACGAAGGCACGGTCGGCATCCGTTGCCGCTGTTGGCGCCGCCCCAGATGGTGGATTGGGGTAGTTATAGTTGCCTAAGTTCACCCAATCGCCAATCTGCGTGCCTTCTTCGGCATACAACGGAAGCTTGATATCCTGTGGCGATGTTTTATCTGAACCCCATAGTGAAAATACCTTAGGGTTACCATGGCTATACGCATATTGATCGGGCCTGTTCCAAAGTACAAAACGACTTAACTTTGCTTTTACACCCATACCGAAAGTGACCATGATGGGCATACCTTTTGCCGAGGCAATAGTATGCCATCCTGGTTCACCCCTGTTGTTATCCCACAATTTATCGACATTCCAGCCCCCATCGGTATAGAGGTCCGCATCGGAAGCAAGCCTATATATGTAGAATTTGGATTTTTCCATTAAAAACTCCGGCAAAGGTGTCATCGTTAATAAGCTGGTATCCGAACGGTTTCCAAAACGGTCCTGAACATACACACCCAAGCGTTTCGGCGTTGCGGATAAACCCCTTACCGAATAGTTTATGGTATTCAGCTGACTGTAAAACTGGTCGTTAATAGTCATGCTGTTGCTGTTAGAGTCTAAGGCCAATAATATGATCCCTATCGGTTGTCGGTCTGGATTATTGGTTTTAATATTAATACCCCCAAAATCCTCCTGCGTTACCAACGCTTTTTTTATTAACCTATAATAAGGCTCTTTAGGGAATACTTTAACGGTCTGTGGGCTTGAACTTACATTCGACCGCGATACAGTTTTTAAAGTCACCTCATATTCCATGCTTTCCGCAAAACCATCTACCACAATTGTATCGGTGTAATAGCTCGATTTTGTTTCCCTGAATACGCCCTCTCTAATTTTATAATTCGCCTGTACATACAAGAGGTTTTCAGACTTCGGAAGGTCATAAATTATTTTACTTCCACCATTAAAATTTTCTACCCGAATATTATAGACATTTTCGGGTTTTGTTTTATCATTTGAAGCCGGATCATTGTAATCGCTTCGTTTGGCACAACCCTGTAGCATTATGGCCGTAACGAAACAAAATACAGTAAACACATACTTAATAGCAGCTGTTAATATAGATTTCATAATTGTAATTTTTAAGTTCTACCAATACGGGTTTTGCACCAGGTTAGGGTTTTGAATTAAATCGTAAGACCGAATCGGCCACAAGTAGTCTTTTAAGCCAAATACAGGGACAAATTGCGTAACAGGTCTATAATAATTCTCGGCTTGCGCCTGATAGATGCTCCAGCCCTGGAAGGGCTCACTAAGAACACTCTGCATTTGTTTCCAACGCCTAAGATCCCAGCCAATACGCGCCTCAAAGCATAACTCTATACGACGTTCCTGTTGAATAATACTACGCAGACCTTCCTTGGTATCCGGTTTATTGGGAACGCGGGAATATTTTGTCCACGATTCTTTAACCCCCGCCAGACCGGCACGTTTGCGTACGGCATCTATATACCGCAATGCTTCAGCATTGCTGGGTCCATAATATTCATTCAAGGCCTCGGCATACCACAGGTATAAACCAGCTAAACGAATAATCGGTAAATGGAACTGCACAGGTTTAAAACCATCGTCGTAAACCGATTGGTAATGTACTAGCTTTTTGGGCCAGTAACCGGTGATGTTTATTCGAATCATATCTTTAGGGCCAGCGAAGGCTGCCGTTCCACGTGCCTGAACAAAGTAGGCTTTATCTTGATCGTAAATATCGTTGCCAAACCATACGCCACCATCGAAGGCGATATCTGCATAAAACCTTGGCTCTCTGTTGAAGTGCGCTTTTACCGTTTCATAACCTTCACGAATAAAATATTTATCCTTAGCTTCCGCCGTTTTCAATTTATAACGACCGGCAAAATCCCAGGTACGGTCTTCGTTTATGGGCACCCCTTTATCCGAATAGAATACCTCTTGCATGGTAATAGGCACCGAAAAGGTACTCGGGTTAGACCAGGCATTATTTACCGCTTTTACGGTAAGGCGTGGTGTAGCATAACCTTGGTTGTTAAAAGCCTGCGCATTTGCCCATATAAACTCCGGATTTTGATCCCAGCGTTCAGTTATTGCACCCTGGATGGAAAGCACATTGCGCAAGGAGTCAGACAAGGCACCAATATTTGGTGGGTTAACATAAGTATACAGTTTAATTTGTTGCTTTTCACTTTCTTGTATAGCCTGCAGGCAGGCATCGGCTGCCGCTTTCCATTTTTCCGCATCATAAGCCTGTGGAAATAAATCCTTGCCTTTACTATC
Source organism: Sphingobacterium sp. Mn56C (assembly GCF_049319645.1). Classification (NCBI taxonomy): domain Bacteria; kingdom Pseudomonadati; phylum Bacteroidota; class Sphingobacteriia; order Sphingobacteriales; family Sphingobacteriaceae; genus Sphingobacterium; species Sphingobacterium sp. Mn56C. The sequence goes on along the minus strand of NZ_JBMOUC010000004.1, from coordinate 204,543 downwards.
TTTAATTTGCGCGTAATCTGGGTTACCGTTAAACAGCGGACTAGCTACCGTCATCAAAACATCCGCTTTTAAGCTTAATGCAATTAACTTGGTTGCTCGCCCCAACTCACTGTTTGTATTTTGGATTTGCTCCGGAAGGTCTGCCGCCGCTTCATCCAAGAGCGATACAATATAATTGCTGACCTCATCTATCGAATTACGAAATACGCGAACCTCTTCTGTGCTACTGTTTATGGGAAGATTCTTTTCGATCAATGGAATAGGCCCATACATACGCATTAAGTAAAAGTGGTAATACGCTTTCAGAAATTTAGCCTCGGCAATCCAGCGTTTTTTTTCTGTAGCAGTTAAATCGATAGGTTTATCGATATTGTCTAATAAGTTATTGCATAAACGGATGGAACGATAAAAATTGTAACTTCCATTTAGGCCATTCCAGGTGTTTAATGCCGGGCTAGCCACCGATTGGAAGCCTCGCAAGATATTAAATCCGCCCCTATCGAACCCCACATAGTCGATAAGGTTATTGGGATAGATAATTTCTCCAGATGTTGTAAATGCAGGGTCGGTTCCAACATCCGAGGACCGTTGCAAGTACGCATAGCAGGAGAACAAATAGTTCTCCGCTTCGTTTCTATTACGGAATGCGTGATCTATTGTTCCCACATTATCCGGCGTAACATCCAAAAATTTACTACAGGAGCTTACACTGAAAAGGATACACGACAATCCTATAAATAATACTTTCTTTTTCATAATTGCCAAGGTTAAAAGGTTACGTTAACACCTATATTAAACACTTTTTGGATCGGATAATTAAACCCCTGTCCGCCCAGTTCAGGATCCCACACTTTGAACGACGACCAGGTAGCGAGATTCAAACCATTGAAATAAATTCTAGCATTACGCATGCGAAGGCGTGTGGTAAGTTTATTACTTAATGTATAGCCCACCTCAACCGACTTTAACCGTAAAAAGCTGCCATCGCGCATCCACCAGGTACTTACCTGTCTGTTGTTTTCCAGCTGCGCACGTGTTACCGACATTCTAGGGTACATAGCATATAAATTTTGGTTTTCCTCCGACCAATGATCATCGGTAAAGGCTTGTAAAAGCTGCGTGTTACCCTTTATGCGGTCGTCCGGACTCGGTACAAAGGGGCTTACGCGTTCAGCATCCATAAAAAACGACATCCGCGCCTGTCCTTGGAAAAAGGCCGATATGTCGAAATTTTTGTAAGACGAAGAAATACCAAATCCATACACAATCTCCGGGTCTTGGGAGAAGCCAATGGAGGTACGGTCATTTTCATCAATCACGCCATCGCCATTAAGATCGCGGTACTTAATATCGCCCCCACGAGGAGCATATCCATTGGTCGAGAAAACCTGTTTTGGGGAGTTTCTGGCTTCCTCATCGTCAACAAAAAGGCGCTCAGCAATATAACCTACCCGGCGCCCGATACCCTGACCCGTTTGGCGCTGATAGGCAAAAGGATAATCAGGCTCTTCATATTTCACAAATTTGTTGCTGGCAAAGGTGAAATTAGAACGTACGGCAGTAGAAAAACCATTGCCGAAGTTATGTTTATAGTCGAGGGATAAATCTACCCCTTGCGATCGTGCCTGCCCTAAATTGGCCGAAATTCCCGATTCCAAACCCAAGGTACTCGGTACCGAAGCACGGTCCATTAAAATGTTGTATTTAAAATTGTTGTAGTACTCGGCAATAACATCCACTTTATTAAATAAAGAGAATTCTAAGCCTAGGTTTGTTTGTCTCGATGTTTCCCAGGTAACGTCGAGGTTTTCATAGTTATTGATAAAGACGCCGTCTCTACTGTAATTATTGGTACCGAAAGACGCATAGTTTCCACCGCCACGTAAGTTAACATCCGAAAGGTAGAAAAAGCGGCGATCACTGATCGCATCGTTACCTACCAGACCATGGCTGGCTCTTAATTTCAGCTTATTGATTACGTTGTGAAGGGGCTCCCAGAATGATTCATTTGAAATGACCCAGGAGGCGCCGATGGTAGGGAAAAATCCGAAACGGTGGTTTTTAGAAAATCTTTCCGATCCATTATAACCAAAGTTCGTTTCGATAAAATAGCGGTTCGCATAATTATACGTTAAGCGTCCGGCTAAGCCTAAGTTTCGGTACGGGAGTGATTTAAACAGCGTATTCGCATTGGAGTAGCGATTCTCTTGTGCGGTACCGATTAATGTAGAGCTGATAGTATGCTCGCCAAAGGATTTATTATAATCCAAACTTGCCTGAAAATAAAAGAAGGCATTTTGATTGGAGCCACCTGCATTGTAATCCAAATACTCCCGCGCAACATTATCGCCGGTAGGGTAGGCGTTTAACCAATGTAAGGTATACGTATCCGTTGGCTTATCGTAACTACCAATATTATAATAATACGGCGAATATTGACGGCTGGAATCAAAGTAGGCGTATCTGTTGGTATTAAAAATACTTCTAAAATTTAATCCTTCTGTGATAAAGCCCAGTTTCTGGTTTAACTCCAATTGAGCGGAAAGCCTGGATTCAATTGAATTTTTATGGCCCATTAAAAGCAAAGCATAGGGGTTATTGTACAAAATACTGTTGTTTCCGGTGCCACCAACATTACCAAATAGGATATGCTGCACCTCCTTGTTCGCAGCATCAGGTTCGTAATAGGCCGGGAATAGTACTGGACTGGTATGGATCGCTACATTATATAAATCGGTAGAAAAGCCACCATCTGTCGCCAGGGGGCCATTATAATCGTTAAAATTACCCGATAAACGCACCACCAACTCTGTATTTTTAGAAAGGTCGATGTTAACATTCGAGCGCAATTGGTAATTTTGAAACTTAACATTTGTTTTGCCCACATTACGGCTATCTTGGCGCATAATACCATTGTCTAGGTTGTACGATGCAGCCACATAATAACGTGCAACACCGCCGCCGCCACTAACGTTTAAGTTGGCACGCTGGGTGGAGGTTGCATCATTAAACAGTAATCCCATCCAATCCACGGCAGGGTAGACATAAGGGTTACTTCCCGGACCATTGGCAAGGGTATTTTCTGTATGGAAGATCTTATTTTCATCGAAAGGGTCTGGGAGTAAAGGATCGCGGCCTCTAGCCGCTTCATTGTATAGTCGCATGTACGTAATTGGGTCAGAAACTTGGGGTGTAAAGGCCGACTGCGAGCGGGAGTTTTCTAAGCGCAAGCCAATACGTGCTGAGCCTTCCTTGCCAGATTTTGTGCTGATTAAGATGACACCGTTACCACCCCGTGCACCATATAAAGCCGTAGCACTGGCATCCTTTAATATTGAAAAACTTTCGATATCATCGACCTGTAAACGTGCTAAATCAGAAGCACCAACCTCCACGTTATCAATTAAAATCAAAGGGTCTTTCTTGTAACCGAAGGTGGTTACGCCACGGATAAAAAAATTAGAATTATCCATGCCCGGTTGGCCACTACGCTGGTAACCAATAACCCCGGCAACCTGACCGGCAAGGGCATTCGTAAGGTTACTCGCTGGAATTTTAAGGTTTCCGGGTTTTACCGTACTCACCGAACCTACAATAGCTTCCTTTTGTTGCTTTTGTCCCATTGCAGTAATTACCACCTCACTGATGGCGGAACTACTTTCCTGTAATACAATACGCAAATTCGTTAAATCTTTGTCGAGCGGCTGGAAGGCATCATCATAGCCTACCATCGAAAAACGTAAAGTACTACCAAGCGGCAATTCCAAAATAAACTTCCCCTGTTCATTTGTTTTTACCGAATACTTCGTTTCTTTCTGCGACACGACTGTTACGCCTGGAATCCCTCTTCCCAAGGTATCCACTACTGTTCCTGCAACTGTCTTCAGTTGACTTTGAGCGCGTAATAAACCCGTCCCGAAGAGGGATAAGCTTAACAATAGCAAACTCAATCTTAGGAACAATCGAAAAGATGTTTCTGTCATTAGATGTTGTAATTGGTGTATAAATAGGTTATAATACTAATAAATGCTGTTGTGGTAGCACGGTAATCGGGCACTGCTGTACAAAAATTCGGTTAGTGTAAATGTACGGTTATTTAATCAACTGTACTATGCTATACTATGCTGCTTTGCAAATATAAATACTTTTCTTACTAATACAAATTTTTAGCAATAATAAACCGTTTTAGTAATCTTGTACATGCTTTTGATCGCAATAGCAGGAAAAAAGCCAAGCAGAAAAACGGAGGAAAAAGAATGGATAATTCGGGGATAAATAGGAGGAAGACTTTCGCTATTGCCCTAAAAAAAAACAATACCGATTAGTACAAACACCAGCGGTAAGCCGTATTATGTAAACTCGGATACCAATTGAAGCAATTTGTCAGCATGTTTACGAACCAGTTTTGGGTTATTTTCATCAGGCAGGGATTCCATAAAAATAATTCTATGGTTAGGAATTCCAGCAGCATAGGCATTTAAGATATCTTTTTTATCCAAGTCTACTATTAGGATAGTATATAAACCCTCCACACGACGAATGGTATTGATCAGCGTTCTCTGTTCCTCATAATGAAAAAATACATCAAGAAGCGTATCCTGGGGGAGGTTTTTACGGATATGCTCATAAACCGAACCACGCGCATTGTCCATCCTAGAAAATAGAAAGCATATTTTTTGGGTTAAAGTCGGCATAGGTTGCGCAACAAAGTAACCCAGTCCACGGCGCGATTGAATAATTCCTCTGGACAATAAAATCTGGTACGCATCTAACACCGTTTGTCGAGCAAATTTTAACGAAGTAGCCATCTGATTGACCGAAGGTAATTTTAGTCCGATTGCTAAGGTACCGTTCGATATTTCGGCTTCAATTTTTTCTACAATCTGCTCTTTTTTAGATCGAAGTGGACTGGTAAATAACCTTATCTCCTCCATAAGATTATACGTAGAATAGTTATTTTCTTTGGAAATTAGTAACTCCTTTTTCATCTTATCCTTAATGCATGTACTAAATACGAGAACCTTTAAAATTAATTTTTAAACTTATTTTATGGATTGATTATATTATTAATATGATGGATTATATTGCCGCCTAAAAAACGGCAGTATCCATCATTACTCTCCATCTGCCGCTCGCGCATCGTTTTAGTGCCTTGTATGACAATATGTTGAGGAGATAAGCTGGGGGATAATTAAAAACAAAGGTTGCGCTAAAGTCTACTAATAGAGTAGTTTATTTATGAAATATTTTGGTTGCATTATTTTTTTTGTAATATTTACCACAAATAATGAAAACATTGTATTTAAGTGGATTGACGGATGAGGAGCTCCTTGCACGTATTCAGGAAAGCGACCATACTGCTTTCGAAATTATTTTTGATCGTTTTGCTGGAAGGCTACTCCTGTATGCCGTTCAGGTAATTCACAAAGATGAAGATGCGAAGGATATTGTACAGGAGGTGCTGCTGTCGTTATGGCAACGCCGAGCAACAGCCACAACCATTCAGTCCTTATCCGCCTACCTTTATAGTGCTATTCGGTTTAAGGGCCTTAGCTATGTACGAAACAACCTGCAGCAGGTTAATTATTTGGAATCCTTAGGTTATTATTTCAATGAATCCATGGATGAACTGTCGGAAAATTTGGATGCCGCAGAGCTGGAGGAGATTTTGTATGCAGAAATAGACAAGCTGCCTGCACGCATGCGCGAAATATTTCATTTAAGTAGGATTGAACATTTATCGCATAAAGAAATTGCTACCCGTTTGGGAATTTCCGAGTTGACCGTGAAAAAACAAATTAACTTAGCCCTAAAACATTTCAGACAGCTTTTTGGTATACAGTATCGTACGCTCTGGGCCTTGGTATTGTTGCGCTTTTTACTGGGTTGATTTAAAATAAAAAGCTGAAAACCAGTGTTTTGTAAATTATTTTTATTATATCTACTCCCTTTATCCAAGTTAAGAGACTCAATATATAACATACCCGCATTATGGATAAGGATGAGATTTACGATTTATTAGACCGCTATACCCGCGGCGAGACCTCGCAGGAAGAGGCTACGCAATTGGAATTTTGGTTTCATCGGGTGTCGGCAACTTCGCATTATAGACTTACCGATGTCAGAAAGGAGCAGCTTTTAGCGGAGATGCGTAAGCATATTTTTCAGCAAATTCATCCGCCTTTAGGCGCAAAAATAAGCGCTGACTCGCAAACGCGCCTGACTAAGGCCACTGCACCTCGTCTACATCCCAAATTTTTGTGGGGAAAAATTAATCCATTGACAAAATATATAACAGCAGCTGTATTGCTAATCGCTGTAATAGTAAGCCTTTTGTGGATGGTTAGGTCTTCCGATTTCCGCGGGTATTGGGCCTATGACGCTGCAGTAGACTACCATCAGGCTCCCGATAGTTTAGGCAAAACAGCCGTATTGACCACTGCTGATGGCAAAAAATTGGTGCTGGATAGTAAAATTCCAGAAAAGCAGTTCCAGCTGGAGCAGGAAGGGATGATCCGCCAAGAAAAAGGAACGCTAATTTATGCAGATAACCTACAAACTAACGCAACAGATACAGAGCAGTACAACAGCTTGGCAGTACCTTTTCGTTCTCAATTTCAGCTTATACTCTCAGATGGTACCAAAGTATGGCTTAACTCGGGTAGTACACTACGCTATCCTAGCCATTTTAAGGGCACCGAGCGTAGGGTAGAGTTGCAGGGGGAGGCATATTTTGAAGTTGCCAAATCTAAAGATAAACGTTTCTTAGTGGTTGCCCGTCATCAGACCATCGAGGTAATGGGTACAAAATTTAACGTGAATAGCTATGCTGATGAGCCCTATACACAGACAACCTTGCTGGAAGGAAAGGTTAAAGTCTCCTATGGGCAGCAGCAACTGATCTTAAAACCAAATGAACAGGCGGTAACTCAGGGCACAGGCTTGCGCAAATATTCCGCTAATGCGCAGTCTATAATTTCATGGAAGGATGGGTACTTCTTTTTCGATAATGAAACGATGGAGCAGGCCATGCAAAAAATTGCACGCTGGTATGGTCTTGAGGTGCAGTACAGGGATCCGGACCTGCGGTATGAAACCATCTTTGCGACGCTTAATAAATACAGCAATGTACAAGATGTACTGCATATAATACAACGTGCAGGTGTAGTAAATTTTGCGTTAAAAGGAAATACTATCTACGTAAACAAGCCACTCTAACCATAAATAATATATAAAAAGCTAACAATTCAATTTTTTAACTTAATAAAACACCCTATGAAAAAGAAAGCCAGAGAAACGTAAAATCGTAATTATTAAAATATACCAAAAGAAGAAGGATTTCGATTGCAGCGAAACCCTTACTTCAGGGTACTATCCAAATTGCGTTAACAATTTTTTATGGATTGGGCGTTTTATCGACCAGAAAAGCAACGAAAAACAGCCCATAACCTAATAACAAATGTATAAAAAATCAACTGAAATTTTTTGTGCCTGGAAAGGCTATGTCCCAAAAATAGTATTGATCATGAAGTTGACCACTTTTCTATTGCTTTTAGCATTGATGGAAGTTAGCGCGCATAGCTATGGGCAGCAACTTACGTTAAAAGCTACGGCTATATCGATGGAAAATATACTGCTGGAAGTACGTAAACAAACACGTTACGATGTGGTTATTTTTACCTCCAAGTTTAATGCTTCCCGAAAGATCAGCGTAAATTTTTCGCAAACTCCATTGCAGGATGTGATGACGCAGATTACCCAGGGGATGCCTTATACCTTTGATATGGAAAATAAATCTGTTGTAATCAAAGAACGCACAGCCAGCATAAATGGCAGCAGAACGATCGCTACAGCAGAAAATTCCATCGATATCAAAGGCCAGGTTGTTAATGAAAACGGACAGCCTTTAATGGGGGCTAGTATAAAGGTAAAGGGTACTACAAAAACCACTGTTGCGGGGGCCGGAGGTGTATTCTCGCTGGCAGGCGTACCCGAGAAAGCTATTTTGCAGGTTTCGTACTTGGGTTACCTCAGCCAAGAAATACAAATAAAAGGGACAGAATATGTCTTGCTGGTAAAATTACAGCCCTTAGAAAAATCTATGGACGATGTGGTTATCACGGGTACAGGAATAAACCGGAAGAAGGATAGTTTTACGGGGGCAACATCAACTTTTTCTGGCGAGCAGCTGAAGCAAATCGGAAATAGAAATGTGTTACAGAGTTTAAAAACGTTGGATCCTTCCTTTATTATGGTAGAAAGCAACTTACAGGGCTCCAATCCAAACCGCCTTCCAGATATTGAGGTGCGCGGGAAAACGACGATCAATACGGCCAACCTTAACGATCAGTATAGTTCAAATCCGAATCAACCTTTATTTATTCTGGATGGCTTTGAAACTAACCTTCAAACGATCTATGATTTAGATATTAATCGTGTAGCCTCCATAACCTTGTTAAAAGATGCCGCTTCTACCGCACTATATGGTGCAAAAGCAGCAAATGGTGTTGTGGTGGTAGAAACTATCCGCCCTGTTGCGGGCGAATTGCGTATTTCTTACGCTTCTGATTTCTCGTTTGATATACCCGATTTCTCCAGTTATAACCTTATGAATGCGGAGGAAAAACTAACGTTCGAGCGGTTGTCTGGCGTGTACAGTAATACCCCAATATTTCAATGGCAATCGGACTCGGTGTACAATGCTAAGCTTGCCAATATCCGTCGTGGTGTAAACACATACTGGTTAAAGGAACCCGTGCATACGGGTGTAACACAGCGACATTCGGTACGTTTTTCTGGCGGTACAGCGGAGCTTACCTTTGGTGCTGGGGCAAACTACAGGAAACAGGAGGGCGTGATGAAAGGGTCCGATAGAAACTCCTGGGCTGGAAACTTTGATCTTAATTACCGTAAAAATAGGTTGAATATCAGTAATAATTTAACCCTGACAAATCTGTGGTCGAATGACTCGCCTTATGGGGCCTTCAGCAATTTTTCGCGTGCCAATCCTTACTACGCTAAAACGAATGCTGATGGCAGTATCCCGATGTTTTTAGATCCGGGACAAACCAATACACCAAATCCATTGTACAATGCATCGCTGTTTAGCTTGGCGAAGTTAAATGGTTTTAATTTTCGGGAGAACGTAAATGCCAACTACACCCTATCCAACAATTTTCGTGTAAATGGCGGGCTTTCTTATGGTCGCGACAACGGGGAGAATATAAGTTTTATACCGCCGGATAATACCGCTTTTGCCGGTGTCGACGCCTATGAAAAGGGGCGTTATACCAAGACACAAACCACAAGCAACTTCTTTAGTGCAAACCTGATGCTGAGTTATGCTAAGGTTATCGCAAAACATCAATTTAATGGTAATATACGTGCTGATTTACAGCAAAGTTCGGGCAATGGTTCCGGTTTTACTGCGGTAGGATTTCCGTACGGCACCAATGGAAACCCAAGGTTTGCCTATGGGTATTTACCATCGGGAAGGCCCAGCTCTTCGACCAATAAATCCCGCAGCGTAGGCTTCCTGGGAAGTATAAACTATGCCTATGACCAGCGTTTTCTGCTGGATGCGACATACCGTCTTGATGGCACGTCGGTATTCGGCTCGAATAAACAATTTAAACCTTTCGCTTCCATAGGTTTGGGCTGGAATATCCATAAGGAACAGTTCTTACAGCATCAACAGTGGTTAGACCTGTTGAAGCTACGTGCCAATGTGGGCTATACGGGGAACCAGAATATCGGGCAGTTTACTTCCTCATCGGTCTACACCTTTCAAACAGGAACCAATCCTTTCGGACAGGGGCTGGATATGACCTCCTTGGGCAATCCTAATCTCGACTGGCAGAAAACATTGCAGAAGAGCTTTGGTCTGGATATCGGTATCTTGCAGAACCGTATCAGCGGATATATCGAATACTTCGATAAACAAACGGACCCATTGATCGTTCCAGCGAGCGATGCGTTACCCTCTTCTGTAGGTATAAATTCAAATTATTCCATTAATGTGGGTAGTTTACAAACACGTGGCTGGTCGTTTAACGGTAGATTCTCACCGATATATAATCTTAAGGATCGCATTATTTGGACAGTTGGTTTTAGCGGGCAGCGTACGACGAGCTTATACGGTGGCTTCGGCAATAAACTTGAAGCCCTAAACCGCTTGCAGTTGAACAGTAAAAGTTTAATCCGCTATCAAGACGGCAACAGTCCGGATGATATCTTTGCCGTTGTATCTCGGGGTATTGACCCTGCCACAGGAAATGAAATCTTTCAACGTGTGGATGGTAGTTATACCTTTCTATACAATACCGATGATATCGTGAAGGTGGGTAATACAAGACCTAAGATTGAAGGGGTAATAAACAGTAATTTCACCTATAAAAATTTCACCTTCGGGGCAAATGTCCGCTATAGAATAGGAGGTTATGTGTATAACTCGGCCCTGTATTCGAAGGTGGAAAATATCGCCGCCAACAACCTAATCTTCAATCAAGATCGCCGCGCCTTATATGAGCGCTGGAAGGAACCGGGGGATGAAGCGCAGTTTAAAGCGATATCCTTAACATCTTCTACACCGATGTCATCGCGCTTTGTGCAAAAGGATAACCACTTTGTAGGGGAATCTATTTCGGCATCCTGGCGCGTATCAGACGGTTGGATACGGCAGTTGAAATTACGATCCCTAAGTATGACGGTTTATGTCAACGATATTTTCCGATTGGAATCGGTGAAAAGTGAACGAGGTATCGACTATCCCTTCGCGCGGTCGGCATCCTTCAGTTTAAATGCTTCTTTTTAACGCTTAAAATAAAGTGAATATGAAAATTTTATGGAATCTAGCGGTAGCCTGTATATGCCTAGTTGGGGTATTTTCCAGCTGTAAGGATTATCTTAATGTGCAGCCTGAAGATAAATATACCGAAGAGCAGGTGTTTGCAAATGAGAATGCTATTCAGCAGGCGTTAAATGGCTTATATATGAGTTTGTCATCTGCTAAATTATATGGTGCCAACTTAAGTACTACCACGATAGAGATTATGGGGCAGCGTTACAATACCGTGGCCGCGAGCAACAACAGTTATATCTACTACCAGCAGTATGCCTATGCCAATGAAAATGTTATGCAGACCTTTAATGAGCTATGGACGGAAGGTTATGCTACGATAACGAAGGTGAATAAGTTTATTGCTTCCCTTGCTAAAGCGCAGCTTAATGGGATAATCAGCAAAAGCAAAGCCGACTTATTAACGGGGGAGGCTATTGGCATTCGTGCGATGTTGCATTTTGACCTTTTACGTTTATATGGCCCGGTGTACGCTACAGGGGCAGATAAAATGGCTATTCCCTATTACACAGTTGCGGATGGAATAAGCAGACCTATATTAGAGGCTAAAACGGTAGTAGATAGTGTTTTGTCGGATTACAGCAGAGCGCTATCCTTACTGCAAACAGATGCGGTACGCCAAAGGGGGGTGCTGTTTGAGGGTGACTTTTATGGCAGCTATCGCAACCTGCGCCTTAATTATTACGCCATACGTGGTTTACAGGCGCGTACATTGTTATATGCCGGCAAGAATGCAGAAGCAGCTGCGGCAGCAAAAGATGTTTTAGAGGAAGGAGAGAAGTGGTTTCCATGGTTGTCGCCATCTGCAATTAACCAGGGTATAGCACCCGATCGAATTTTCTCTACAGAAGTAATTTTTGGCGTGTATAACCAAGATATGTACAGCAACTTTACCAAGTATTTTAGCCCGGAGTTATTAAACGGTGATTTACTTACAGCATTGCCCGCACGCTTGGTTAGTATGTATGAAGGCACCACGACTTCCATAACAGATTATCGGTATACGGCGGTTTGGCTGCCTGCAAATGTGAACCCCGGGACAGTACAAACGACTGCAAAATTTGCCGATATCGCAGTGAAAAACAAGCCCTGGCGCTTCTTGCAGCCGCTTCTTCGCAAAACCGAACTTTATTATATCCTGGCGGAAGCACAAACCGATAATACGGAAGCTATTGCTTACCTGAATAAGGTGCGTATAAACCGGGGTATTGCCACAGCATTGGCGGCTACGGCTCCTGCTGATGCCGAAATACAAAAGGAATACCAAAAGGAATTATGGGGAGAGGGGCAATTATTTTTCTACTATAAACGTAAAAATAGAAGTAGTATTCCTGCCGGTACAAGTACCGGAAATATAACCATGAACGATGTTAAGTATGTTGTTCCATTACCTTTATCAGAAACAACACCACGTTAATACTATAAACGATGAAAAAAATAGTGTATTATATTTTCGCAATAGGGGCCTTGGGGTTTTGTTTCTCTTGTAAACGCGAGGAGCTGAAAACCTATGATATTGCCGATAACATATATTTTAATTTAAAAATTAATGGTGTTATCGCCGATAGCACCAATGTGTCTTTCGCGATACGGCCGGAGGGCATAAAAGATTCTATTTTGAAATTGCCCGTTGCCGTAACGGGTGAACCGCAACCACAGGATAGGTTGTTTCGTGTAGAGGTGCTGAAGGACAGCTCTTCTGCGGTATTGGGCACACATTTTACGGTGCCAGAAAGGGTCCTTGTTCGTGCCGGAAGGGTACAGGATAGTATTCCATTACGTATTTTCCGTACGCCAGACTTGCAGCAGGCTCCGGTAAAAATACAATTGCAGTTGCTGCCTACAACGGAATTTAAGACGGATATAAAAAGGATTTATGCCAGCCTTGGTGGTAGTGTAAGTGCGGTTTCGCTTAAAGTAAGTTTGTCGGATATATTAACAGCTGGAAACAATTGGAATGGACTCTTTGCGCCGTACTTCGGAACATTCAGTGTTAAAAAATGGAAACTTATTAGTCAGGTTACTGGTATGCCGTTAGACTATGTGACGACATCCGTATACGACCTGCAATCGTCGGCACGAAAAACCCTCTTTGCCATTGCAATGGCGCATTATTTAAACGATGAAAATGCTGCCGGACGTACGGTTTATGAGGAGGATAATACCCTTATGAAAATGGCTGCAGCTTACCAGTAAAAGTTAATTAATATGAAAAAAGAAAAAATTTACATGTACCTAAGCATTGCTAAAGGTGCTTTTACAGGAATGCTGTTGCTGGTAATGCTGATGGCCTCCTGTGTTAAGGATACCGGCAATTATACCTACAGCGATATCAACACGCTTACATTTTCGGACTTCGATGTTGTACAGGGCTACCAAGCCTTGTTTGGGCATAATTTTAAGGTTAACCCTACGGTTACGGCCTCGGATAGTAGGTATGCTGACGCCGATAATTATACGTATGAATGGTCATTACGTTTGGGAAGCTCGTCAGCACCTCCACTGCGGGACTCTATACTTTCACGTGATAAAACACTGAATATTACGATTGGTATGAGCCCGGGGACCTATACGTTGCAGTATAAGGTTAAGGATAAAAATACCGGAGTACAGTTTCAGCAGCGCACGAATCTTACAGTAACGACTGAGGTGTACGAAGGCTTCTTGGTACTAAGCGACGTCGGCAATGGCGCTCGCTTAGATATGCTTTCGTACGATCTCAAAGCCGAAAAATTTAATCCTTATATGGATGTACTGCAGAAAATGAATGCCAACTTATCCTTAAAAGGACAGCCTTACCAGGTGCTGGCCATGCAGTATACCAACGCGAATATCACCCCTAAGAACTACGGTATTTTTGTGGCTACCTCCGAAGGAACGACACGGCTTGACCAGGAGACGTTGAACCCTGCACCTAATGGCAACCTCCGTTATTTATTTGTCGGCAATGTGCCCACAGATTTTGCTCCACAGCGGTTAATGGGCGAGCTAACATTTGGGGTGTACCCCATGATGCTATCCTACAACAGTGGCAATGTATATATGTATGCTACGCTGGGGGGCTATGCTTTTAAGTATTCGCCATTAAATGTGTACAACAGTACAGGCGTGCCGTTTAAGCTATCGCGACATTTTGTGTCTAATGGTACGATTTCGGTATTTTATAATGAAGATGCCAAGCGTTTTGTGCAGGCTTCCTCGTACACAGCCACAGAATTAACGAATGTAGCAGCGTCCTACAACTATCCGCAAGGGTACGACTTGATTTATATGGGTAAGGATTACAACAATAAGGCCTTTGCTGTGTTGAAGGATCCGGCAACGCAAAAATACTGGTTGATGCGGTTTACGATTGGCAGCGCACAGAATTATCTTCAAGAGCTGCTGGGCGACGGTATTGAGCAGGCCACAGCATTTGCGCTGAGCCCTGAGTGGGGATACTTATTTTATAACGCTGGTGCTAAGGTTTATGAGTACGACTTGGCTTTGCAGCAAAGTAAGTTGATGCTGGATAAAGGAAATAGCAGGATTTCTTTCTTAGGCTTCCAGAATTTTTATATCCGTTTAAGTAGAAATAATCCCAACTATAAGGACTGGGCAAACCAACTGCTGGTGGGGTCCTATGACCCGCAGGCTGATGGTAAGTCGAATGGCTCCTTGGAGATGTATAGCGTACCCCCCGTAAATGGACCTATACAAAAGCTGCGTAGTTGGGCAGGCTTTGGTAAAATCGTTAGTGTAGCCTACCGCGAACGCTAGTTTTAATTTATTTTGGATTTTTTTATGCATAGATTATCAATATTATGTACAGTATTCCTACTCGGGGTACTGCCAGCATTTGTCGCTGCACAGGCGGGCAAATTTACAATTCAAGGGAAGACAGATAAAGTCGTGAACGGCAAGATTTACTTGCATTGGTTTAACCTGGATTCGGGGAAAAGGGTAGATTCTAGTGCCGTTGTGAAGGGGCGTTTTGCATTTCGCGGTAGCGTGGGGCAGGTGGAAACCGGGCAGTTGTTATACAAGGTTGGTGACCGACAGTATAGTGCGGTGTTTTACCTGGAACCTGGGACAATAAAAATAACGCTGCTATCGGGTAAGGATTTTCCGCAATTGGGGGGGACGCCGCTAAATAGAGACTACCATATTTTTTACGGTATGCTGGATGAAATGCTCCATCGGGTGAATGCAGGGCGCAGCGGACAACGGCCATACGATCAGTTTAATAAGGAAATTCAACCCGAGAAGTTGCTGCTGCTCCAAAGATACAGCAAACGCTATTCCGCATCGCGGGTCTTTTTAGATCAGGTGAATATGTATAGCATTAAATCGGCGGATGCTGATGGTACCGAAGGGTTATGGCGTAGCCTTGCTCCGCAGCTGCAGCAGACCGAGATGGGGATGCAGATTTTAAGCCGCGTTAAAGGGATGCGATCGGCCAAAATTGGTGATCCGGCACCCGATTTTACCTTGCCAGATAAGGATGGAAACAGTGTTAGTCTGCACGATTTTAAAGGTAAATATGTTTTACTTGATTTCTGGGCTACATGGTGTGGCCCCTGTCTAGCAGAAATGCCCAATGTGAAGGCCATGTACGATAGGTATAAGGATAAGGGCTTTGTGGTGGTCGGCGTTTCTTTAGATAGGCAGGATACCAAAGCGAAATGGTTGACCATGATTGCAGATTATCAGTACAACTGGGTGCAGCTGAGCGATCTTAAATTCTGGAATTCTGAGGCTGCATTGCGTTATAATGTCAATTCTGTGCCTACAAATTATCTTATAGACCCTAGTGGAAAGGTAATCGCAAAAAATGTTAAGGAGCAAGCCTTACGTGATAAAATGGATGAAATTTTTAATAAAAAGTAAAATGAAAAATATACTTTATTTGTTTTTGGGTATTATGTTGAGCAGCTTTTCCTGCTTGGCACAGAAACCGCAGACTTTCGTAATTAAAGGGAAAATTATTTCGGATACCTTGGCAACGGGAAAAATATATATATCCTATTATAATGCCGGGGCATTGTATCAGGATAGCTTACCGATTAAGGATAATGCTTATTCATATACGGGCAAATTAACGGATGGTGCCGTAGAGGTTAGTATGTTTTGGCACCATACGCGCCATGGCAACCGTATCGTAAAAGGAGGCTATAAAGGTTTTTTAAAGTTTTATGCGGTAAAGGGATTGCAGACTATAACGCATAAAAAACATTTCGCCGATGTGGATATTGTAGGCTCGTATATGCAAGACGATGTGAATGCTGTGCAAGCTGAAATTCGCCTACGCCAGCGTAGTGAGCAGGATATTGAGCTCGCTTATATTCAGGGGCATCCCAAATCTTGGTTGTCGTATATTTATTTAGAACGGTTGGTAAAGGGGGGAACTTTGACTAGGGTTGAGGTTGAAAAATTGTACGCTAATTTGGATCCTTCCTTAAAGAAATTTGGACAGGTACAAGCAATTGATATATTAAGTAAGGCGCAAGATCAGGTGAAGATCGGTCTTCCGGCATTAAATTTTACAGCTTATGATAAAGCGGGTAAAGCGTTGGCGCTATCGTCGCTGCGTGGAAAATATGTATTGGTCGACTTCTGGGCTAGCTGGTGCCATCCTTGCCGTGCAGAGAACCCCTTTCTGGCGCAGGCTTATGCTCACTATAAAGACCGGGGGTTAGCAATTTTGGGTGTTTCCTTGGACACCAAAAAAGAGGCTTGGATAAAGGCTATGGAGGAGGATAATGTTTCGTGGCAGCAGGTTGTTTTGATTAATGGTTTTAAAGATCCTATTATCTTGCAGTACGGCATTACTTCGATTCCACGGAATTTCCTTATCGACCCGGAGGGTAATATTGCCGCAATGGACTTAAGAGGGGCGGAGCTTGAGAAAACCCTCGCCAGGTTTATAAAATAGTTTTTGTTTAGTTCAGTGATTAGGGTTATCGTTATGCGGTAGCCCTTTTTTATTGTTTTTACATGTAACCATGGATATATGGTTCAGGAATTTTATTTTAGAGGTAAAACTTTATGCCTATGAAAATCCTGGCTTCCTGTGTCGTTTTAATTCTCATAACGTTGTCACTATCGTGTAGCCATATAGCTGCTACAGACAAAAGCTATCGTACCTATATTGCTTATGCGGGTCGTGACACTGTCATGCTACATCTATCCCTTGTAAAAAAGGATTTTTACGGCCAATATAAGGTGAATGGTCCAGGGAGGTATCTTGTAACGGGAGATATCAATGGAATCGTTTATGGGGATACGCTGCTCGGCAGCTTGTCTTACACCCCATTTGGCTGGAAAAACAAAAAAAGAAAGGCCTTTGCGCTATTAAAAGATGGTGATACCTACCAGCGTGGTAGTGGCTCCGAAACGGTGTATATGGGGATACCGTCTTTTCAGAAAAATACGTTGACTTTTGGTAAGGAGGTGTTTGTGCTGTTGCCAGAGGAAAACTAATGGCATATTGTTATCCTCCATCCTATAAACTGTATTCCTGCGTTTCTTGCTCTGTGCTGTGCGGGGTAACGGATTCCCCCATACCCCATACCCAGCAGGAATCCTACAAGCCTTCAAGACTTCAAGCCTTCAAGCCTTCAAGCCTTCAGGAATAGGTAGATTGTTTGCTATTCCTTTAGTGATATACATGTCCTATTGTTTTTATCAATTGCATAAACTTCTGTCGACATAGGTTTTACCGCCATTGCGGTTGATGTAGTAGCACCCACCACGAGGTCCTCGGATATATGATCTGCGGGGCGAAGTCTTTGCTGCCGAAGCTGTGGGTCTCTTACCTGCTGCTGTTGTTCTTGTTGATTTTGTATTGGCAGAGTAGCTGTTAGAAGGAACAGATTTTATCCGATTGGCATAGTATACATTATTAACTTCGCTACTGTCGGCCACATATTCCCAGGTTCCATTATTTCTGAGAATCACCTTTCTGCCCTTCTCCGTTGTAGCATATTGTATCTGTGCCTGGGAGGATAATGCGATAAAGATAAGGAGGAGGGGTAATAAAAATTTTGTCCTTTTGTTGTGCATTCCCAAAATTACTATGCTTTTTCTATTTCGCGCTACGGTTTCCCATAAAAGTGTACACTACAGGGAGCGATACGTATAGTCGGTTAAAAGCGATGCTGGTTTTCTTTATGCGACAGTTTTGGTAACCGTTAAAAACAGAAAAAGCCCATCTTTCGATGAGCTTTACTGTACCTAGGGCGGGAATCGAACCCGCACTCCTTTAACAGGAACAGGATTTTAAGTCCTGCGTGTCTACCAGTTCCACCACCTAGGCAGGTGATTGAGCGAAAGACGAGATTCGAACTCGCGACCCCAACCTTGGCAAGGTTGTGCTCTACCAACTGAGCTACTTTCGCTTGGTGTGGTGCAAATATAGGGATTAATTTGATGTAAACGACTATTAGCCCTGTTTTTTTTGTTGTTAACATTGGAATTTGACGTAGTATTTTGAATGTCAGGAAGAAAAAAATAGATGCTACCGAAAGTTTTTTTTGGAATTTTTATTTAAGCCTATAATTTCATTATGCGAAGCATGAAAATGAGTATCGCTTACACATCGAAAGACGCTTCTATACGTATTACTTTTTGCGTTGAAAAACGCTGCCGAAGTATTTTTCTTTTTTATCCAAGTAATGCAGAGTATTTGCAGGATGTGTAGCCTCAGATTTCTGACCAAACTTTCCTTTACCGCTTAAATTAAAGTTTATATACCCTTTTCATCTACTAATGAAAGTCTTTCTACGTCAAGTTCTGATCTCGCTGAATCTGCTATTTCTCCTGACACTAAAAGATCCGTATATGACAATATAGAAGAAATATCAGACATACTGGTTAACGATGCGCTTTTAAAGTTTTTAGAAAAGGTTGTGATGAATCAAGAGGTTGAAGTACGACTTCAAGGAGATAAGAGAGTTTATGATACTAAAATTTCTAAAAAACAAATTAAGAGTATAGAGTATGCCTTACGGCGATAATGCTCCAAAAACTGCGTATAGCTATAGGGGTCTGCCGCCTGTTCAACATATTGCTGATAGTGGTACAGAAAAGTGAACCCAGGATGGTTTCGGACCTTGTTGACCCCTTCGAAATAAATCATGAGCTCATTATGGCGTACCCTGTCCAAGGTGGTATGCGCTGAGAATAGTTCGGATAGAGCGACCACCTCGAAGTTCAGAAGTTCCTGAAAAGAATATTGGCTGCTTGCGAAAAGTTGCATATAGGTGTTGACCGTATTACGGGAAATACCCAGAACGGAACCTATTTTACGGTTACTGTAACCGTCTATATGTAATGTGAGTATTTGTTTTAAGTCCATCGGATCAAGTTTGTTGGCCATATCGCTGTATTTAAAGCGACAAGGTAATTCTTTCTTGATCTTTTGTAGTGGCACAATTCGAACCGTAAAAACGGACCAATAGAGGAGAAAACTAAACCACTAAAGTGGCATCATTTGAACCGTAATAGCTGGCACTATCAGGCCGAAATGACTGGCACAAATCAAACCGTAATATCCAGTGAAATATTTGGGTTGAAAGATGCAATGGCATCAGCTAATTTTTGAATTTGACTAGAAAATTCAAAATGCTTGGCAACATATTTCGCTCCTCCCGAAGACATTGGAATACGTTCAAACCCTGAATATTCTTGCGAAAACTTTACTGACCATCCAACAATAAAGATGGGCGTTTTTTTATTAAATATTAAAAATCCTGCCATCTGTTCTTAGGATTGTATGGAACCCTATTGGGCTCTATTTCAGACCAAGGTTTATACTTAAATTTACTAGCTGTAAGGATATAATAATTCCATCGCCAAAAACAAAAAGGATTTATTTTATACAGTCGGTAAAACTCTTTATTTATATCAGTTGGCTTAGTCGCTTCTATAAATCTATTAATGTTATATTTCGATATCGATGTCTCTTTAAACTCAAAATATTGTATTCTTGTGTATGACCCATCATTATTAGCATACCTAAAAGTATCAGGATCTAACTCTAATAAAATAAATTTATTTATAAAAGGGAAATTCACAATCAAAATAAAACAAACTAATATTTTTAAAAACAATTTCATAAAATAGAATTTAGTTACATGGATCACTACTAATAGGTGCTCCCGGATTATTCCATCCTTTTAAATTCCGCTGTATAGGATAATTAGGGCTCAATGCTTTTAATTTAGAGTATAGATTTGAGGGTGTGCTATATCCAGAAGCCTGAATCGGATGGGTTGGTATTGTTTTATTAAAAACATCTACCGCATAGTTTGTACAATTATAAGAATTTAAATCATATTGCTTTGAACTATTTTGAATAGAAGTATTAATTATTTGATCGAAGGTTGCTTTGGTAATATCTACAGGATAACTGATATCACTTCTTCGTTTATCGTTAGATGATTCTTCTCCCATTCCGCTCGGAACAACATATTTTAAAGGAACAAGTATCGAAGACTCTCTTGGGTAGAATCCATATGATAGTACACGCCTATCACTTCCATTGCTTTTTTCTAATGTTATATACGCATGTCCTACTGATCCATTAGAAACAATTGCAAGCATTGGATAGTTTGGGTCAGCTAACTCTACATGTAATGTTACCTTATATTTTGTGTTTGCATTATCTAGGATATTTTTAAAGCAGTCTAATAATTTTTGTAAATCAATGTTTTCTGTCGGAGCTTCTACAACTGCTACTTCAGCACAACTACTAATCCCTGTAGTACCTCCAATACATTGACCACAATCTCCAATATAAGCCTCTCCATTAAGTACACCAATACAATCATAATGATATGATTCTCCACCTCCTGCAAAATCCATTTCTGGCATTTGATCAAATAGTTTAGGGTCTACATATCCCTCACCTCTTTCTTTAGGATCTGTGTTATCACCACCACCACCATAACTTGTACATATTACTCTGTTTAAATATCCATTGACATAAACATATGTACAATTAGAGTTATTATTTCCTGTATTAGCAAATTTTTTTATAGATGTTTGTTTGTTTGTTTACAACAAGGCTATTATTTGTAATTTTCCCGTTAATGTAAGTGTTAATTACTTGTAATTGGGAGGTTAGAGATTTATTAATAATCAAACCTGTGTATCCATTTAATGTGTTTTCTGGGACAAATATTATTCATGAATATTTCCAAGTTCCTTTGGTTTTATAAGCTCTAATTACAGTCTTACTTTTTAAGTTTATAAAAGAATCATTTATTGGAAATACAACCGTGTCTAATAATGAAACGTGAATTAGAAATGTACTATCGTTTACTTTAGAAAATTTATTCCAATCTATTTTAGTCTTAAATGATGATATAAGAGAATAACTATTAGATTCTTTGCATCCAGTTTGTTTTTCAAAATCAGATCGTAATATGCTGATATCATTATATTTAATGTCGTTCTTGTCAAGAATATTATTTGTTTTGCGACATCCTAACAATAAAAGTACTATAGATAATAGAATAAAGGCCATACGTTTCATTAATTTATGGCTTTTATAAAGGTAATATTTTTTACCTATGGAAACAAAATAATCTCGCGTAAATAATTATAATTATGTCGAAAATAATACAAGAGTCTTATTAGGATTAGATTTATCAATTAAATCCGTTAATAAAATATTGTAAATATTTATTTTCTTATTTATTCCATATAAAGCTTTAGCATCTAATTCATAAGACTTGATATAATACATATCTGTTTTGTCTTCAAGCAAGAAATATTCTTGTGAAAAAGAATAGTTTATTAAAAACAATAGTAAAAAAACACTAATTACACTTTTGCCCTTTTGTTCCATTTCTATATGATTGATTGATTAATAATTCTGCATTTGTCATATTGGTCACAATGCCAGTTTTAGATAAAATGACTGCGTCTGAATAAGGAATATTTGGATTAAAAGAAACAATTGCATCTGCTAGCTTATTAATGAAAGACGCGAACCCATTATGATTAAAATAATATCTCGGCACTTGATTATTATCTATTCTTGATAGATTAGGATACTTAATAGCGAATTGAGTTGGAGTCAATCGTTTTTCTTCTAAATTTAGAAAAGAATGAACTGCTTCATGATACATCGTTACTAATATGTATTCCTTTGAAGAGTTTAATAAAATATCTTTATTTAGTGTTATTGTTGAGTTATACATATTGTTAGAATTCGGATTATATAAACCATCAATCTTAGAATCTAACTGTTTAGCCCTAAAAGTAATATTAAAATCGTAATTTCCTACAAATTGAGATTTAATTAAGGAAGCAATGTTATTTTTTCAATTTGGTAATTGAGTTAACAAGGATTGAGCACATGGATAACCCTGTAAGCTATCTATAAGATCAAAACAGGTAAGTCTACCACAGAGGTTGATAAATATTTATCAACCTCTGTTTTTGTATTATCTTTTACACTTTATTTACACCTTGTAAAAAAGAAAACCCTTGAATAACAATGTGTTATCAAGGGTTTGAAGTACCTAGGGCGGGAATCGAACCCGCACTCCTTTAACAGGAACAGGATTTTAAGTCCTGCGTGTCTACCAGTTCCACCACCTAGGCAGGTGATTGAGCGAAAGACGAGATTCGAACTCGCGACCCCAACCTTGGCAAGGTTGTGCTCTACCAACTGAGCTACTTTCGCTTGGTGTGGTGCAAAGATAGGAAGATAATGGAAATCTCCAAAATAAAATGTAAATAATTTTGGTGTATCCCTACTTTAAATGCGCGAATATTAATGCGCTTTCATACCCTTTAGCCTGCATATAGCGCAGTAATTTGCTCTTTTCCAGGAGAGATAACTTTCCGGTATTAGCCCCAAGTTTATCGGTTATAAGTTTTAAAATTTTCTCCTCATAATCGTCCAGATCAATCTCATTCAATGCAATTCGAATTAAAGGATCGGACACCCGTTTTAATTTAAGGTGCTGTTTAATTTTAATTTTTCCCCAATGTTTTATTCTAAACTTGCCAAGGGCAAAGGCTTTGGCAAACCTTTCCTCATTTAAAAAATTGTCGCTAATTAATTCGGCAATAATTTGCTCCACCTGCGATTCATGAAGGCCCCAATCGTAAAGTTTGTCTCTAACCTCCTGTTGGGCACGCTCTTGGTAAGCACAATAACTTTCGGCTTTAAGTTTCGCCTGATGTGGGGTAAAAATTTTCTTATTTTTAGGATAATCTTCCATCTTACAAATCTTGAAAAAATGGTAGACATATTAAAAAATAATGATGAAATTTGTTGCAACAGGATAATATGTATACAATAACGTCGGTATTAGACCACATTCAACAGGTAAAGACTTACCTTTCAAAGCCTGATTCTACATTTTCAGTATTAGCTTATGATACCCGTAAGATTAGATCTGCGGGTGAGAGTCTTTTTTTTGCGCTGCAGGGGCAGCGTGATGGGCACGACTTTATTGCGGAAGCCTATGCTAAGGGGGTGCGTAATTTTGTGGTATCCGACTTAACACTCGACATCAGCTCGTTTACGGACACAAATTTTATCTGGGTAAATGATACCATCACTGCCATACAAGCGCTGGCACAGCAGCATCGCGAGCAGTTTACAATTCCTGTAATCGGTATAACCGGGAGCAATGGAAAAACTATAGTTAAAGAATGGTTATACCAACTGTTGAGCCCAGAATATAACTGTTATCAAAGTCCGAAGAGCTATAATTCGCAGCTTGGCGTAGCCCTATCGCTATGGAATATCACGGCGGAGCATGAGCTTGCGCTTATTGAAGCAGGGATCAGTAGGACGGGGGAGATGATAAACCTTCAACGGATGATAAAACCTACAATGGGCGTATTTACCAGCCTGGGCCCCGCACATCGTGAAGGTTTCAGCAGTAAGGCACAAAAGTTAGAAGAAAAATGGACGCTTTTTAAAGCGGCTACACTTATTGTGGCTCCCTCTGCCAGTGTAATGGAGGCGCAGCTACAGGACCCACGTGTGTTGTCCTGGGGGGCGCGGGAAAACGACGCCTTGCAGCTGCTTGGCTTGCAGGACCGCGGCAGGTCTACATTGGTACAGCTACGGTATATGGCGCTAACGTTCGACCTGGATATCCCTTTTGTCGACAAAGCCTCGATAGACAATGTGCTGACCTGTGTTTTGGTACTCCTGCAGCTGGGGTATGCCGTGCCCACCATTGTGGAACGTATACCCGGTCTAAAGCCTTTGGAGATGCGGTTGAAACTTAAAAAAGGGAAGGACAATAGTAGTATTATCGACGATACCTACTCCAATGATATTGCTTCCTTGCAGATTGCCTTGGACTTCCTTGCGCAGCAGAACCAATATGAAACGAAGAAGTTGGTGTTGTCTGATTTTGAAGGAGAAGAGTGGAGCGAGCGTTTTGAAAAAAAACTGCTGGATTTATTAAAACCCTACCGTCTGGACGAATTGTTTTTTGTCGGTCAACGCCTTCAGGCTTTGGCAGGGAAAATGCCGGGAAAACTGCATTTTTATAATAGTACAGCGGAACTAGTAGCAGCGCTGCCGCAGCTTTCGTTTAGGGATGCCAGTGTTTTAATTAAAGGCGGTCGGAAATACCAGCTGGAGGCGGTAGGGCAGGCCTTGGTCGAGAAATCGCACGATACGGTACTGGAAATTAATCTCAAGGCTATCGAACATAACCTGCAGGCATACCGTGCTAAGCTGCAACCTGCTGTAAAGATGATGGCCATGGTAAAGGCTTTTTCCTATGGTAGTGGTAGTTTTGAGATTGCAAATGCGTTGCAGTTTAATAAGTTGGACTACCTTACTGTAGCTTATGTCGACGAAGGGGTTGAGCTTCGGCGTGCCGGAATTTCGGTGCCAATAATGGTATTAAGCCCGCATGAGGGAACATTTGAAGAGCTGCTGCGTTATAACCTGGAACCTGAAATATATTCCTTACGGATTTTAAAATCCTTTAATGCCTTTGTCCGAGCAAAAGGCCGGCAAGATTATCCGATACATATTAAATTGGATACAGGTATGCACCGCCTAGGTTTCATGCCTGAGGAGGTTGATGCCTTGCTGGCGAGTTTACCGGATTTGGATGCTATTCGCGTGGTTTCCATTTTATCGCACCTTGTTGGCGCTGGAGACCCCGCCCTGCGTACCTTTACCGAGCAGCAGATTGCTCTGTTTAAGCGGTATGCTGCAAAATTGGAACAACATTTAGGTTATACAGCACTAAAACATATCTGCAATACTTCGGGGATTGTTAATTTTCCGGATGCTCAGCTGGATATGGTGCGTTTAGGTATAGGCTTGTATGGCATAGATATGGGCGATGTAGGTTTGGATTTGGAGGAAGTGGGGGTTTTGAAGACAACGATTACGCAAATCAAAAAACTGCCACAAACAGAAACGGTAGGATACGATCGCCGTGGTGTATTATACCGCGATTCAATTATTGCTACCGTAAAAATCGGCTATGCCGATGGGTATAACCGTAGGTTTGGAAATGGCATTGGAAAAATGCGTATAAATGGTAAAATAGTTCCTACAGTTGGAAGTATCTGTATGGATATGTGTATGGTAGATATTACCGATATTGACGCCAAGGAAGGTGATGAGGTCGTTGTATTTCCTGATTTACAGCAGGCAGCGAAAGATATTGGCACCATTCCTTATGAGTTGTTAACGGGCATATCTACACGGGTAAAGCGAATTTATTTTTACGAGTAATTATGATTAAAAAGGTCTTTCAAAAGTTGTTGTATTTCCTGATTAAAGGGATTTTGGTTATTGTACCGCTAGGTGGTGCGGTGTTTCTAATTGTGTGGATTGTGGCTTCATTGGATAATGCTTTAAATATTACACAGCATTTCCTTCAGGATGAAAATGGACATCCGTTGTATATTCCCGGCATCGGTATTCTAACGGTACTGTTACTTTTGATTCTGGTGGGTATGATATTCACAAATTTGGTTACAGAGCCCATTAAAAACTGGCTTAGCCGCACCGTAAACCGTATTCCACTGTTTAATACCTTATACTCTTCCATTAAAGATTTTACGGAGGCCTTTGTGGGCGATGCGAAAAAATTTAACGAGCCTGTTTTGGTTGAGGTGAACGAGACGGGGTTAAAGAAAATTGGCTTTCTTACACAACGCGATCTGCATAAAATTGGTCTTGAGGGAGAGGTAATTGTATATTTCCCGTATTCCTATTCCTTTGCCGGACAGGTGGTGGTGGCGAAATCGGAGCGGGTTACCAAATTAAATATGTCGGCAACCGACGCCATGAAACTTGTTGTTTCTGGTGGTGTATCTGGTATAGAATAGGAGGGCATACTGTGGTATGGTTTAAGAAAAAACAAAAGATAGATTCTGTTGCCATTGCGCAACAGGCATTATGGGCTGTGGAGGATTGTAAGTTGGATAGACATCTCCTGCGGCTGCAGCTGCAGGAATCGCCGACTTTAAATGCCTCCTATGCGGCTTTTTTAAAACATTGTTTGGATATAGCTCCGGATGCTACGCATACCCTTGCCGATGAAGTTGATCTCCTAAAGCAGTACATAGCTTGTTATGCTAACCTCCAGCATACTCCAATTTTTGTGAAAACTACTCTTGCAATCCACAGCGACTGTAACAATATACAAATACCGGTATTTATGCTATTTCCGTTGGTACAGAATGCTTTAGTAGGTGGGTATAATGTGATGGAGAAATTTCCGCTGCGTATTCGTCTATCGGCTGAAAATTATTCCTTAAAACTGGAAGTTAGCAATCGCGTAAACCATTATGTTCAAAGTCAGGCCGATAGTATAGGCATACAGCATTTTAAATCGCGTTTACAGCATACCTATACCGATAGACAGGAATTATTTTTTAATAGTAATTCGGCCTTATTTAAAGCTACATTAATGCTGAAATTAAAGTAAAATGTCGCTGAGTGTCTGCTCACTTCTTTTTGATAATATTTGTGTAATA
Source organism: Sphingobacterium sp. Mn56C (assembly GCF_049319645.1). Lineage (NCBI taxonomy): Bacteria > Pseudomonadati > Bacteroidota > Sphingobacteriia > Sphingobacteriales > Sphingobacteriaceae > Sphingobacterium > Sphingobacterium sp. Mn56C. Next base: position 177,713 of record NZ_JBMOUC010000004.1, on the reverse strand, counting down.
ATTTGTTAACAATTGCTTTTTAAAGGGGTATTTTTCTATATTAGAATATTAATAAATTAATGTCGGATTTAAATAAAATTACGCAGATGGAAGCAATATTAATCGAAAAAGAAAGTATTAGCAAATACAAAATAATTGCCGCAGAAAATAACAGATCCGAAGAGTTGCGCAGCAAGTTAAATGATGCACAGCGTTTGGGTAATGAGTTTAAAGCAAAGGTAACACTAGTCTTTAACACAGAGGATGGTCCATTGCGTGTTGAAACTACGGTATGGTCATTAACCGATAAATACGTACAGATAAAAAGTGGAGTGTTAATTCCATTAACATCGATTATTTCGGTGTCATACTAATAAAAATGGCTATCCAATACAGGGTAGCCATTTTTGTTTGTGCTGCAACAGCCACGCTGATTATGGGATAGCTGCTAGCTATTAGCTATTAGCTATAAACTATTACCTACTTACTGTCGGCGTCTGCCGACTGTTATGTGAACATCGTATTTCTACAACCAACAAAACAGAAAAGCCCTGCTTTTGGCAGGGCTTTCTTAGCTCTCACGAGCTATCTAAACACACATTAATAAATACGCTTAGAAATCGAACTTGAAGCGGGCTCTAATCCCCCAGTTCGATACATTAGGGTTGTCTAAATAGTTTAAACGACGTACGTAGTCTACCCGCAATACCTTGAATATATTATTTAAACCTATACTCGCCTCCATATACGGTTTATTGCCAAAAGTAAACGACGATATATTACCATCGGTATTGGTTTGCCATGCTGGAACATTCGTATTATAGGTTGGATTATTTTCATTGCGTAAACCGCCATACAAAGCCTTAAAGCTAAATACCTCACGCAGTTTTAGCCTTTTTAATAAAGGCACTTTATTGAGTATAAAACCATTCATATAATACTGTATGTTTACTGCCGCACTATGGTCGGAAATAAACTCCAGGAAATTCATCAAGTTATATGAGTTTAACTGGTAAGCATATGTTTGGTTGGCACGGTGTACATTAAGCAAAGCAAATGGGATGTTACTGCCGGCAATAATATTACCATCTACATTCACATCCGCATAACCTAACTGCGAAAGGTAAAAACGTTTAAAAGCGCCTAAGGTAAAGCTGTGGTAATTGTATTCGCCATCCAAAACACCCTTTAACCCTGCGGTGTAGTTAAACGTAAAAATAGGGTACTTATTAAAGATTGGCGTGCGGTACAATTTACCTTGGTAATACTCTTCATGCGGAGCCCAGCGTAACCCGACAGAGGCTTCCGTGGTATTTAATTCACGAAGTAGGAAAGGTGTACCATTTTCGGGTCTTATTTCGTATTTTAAAACCCCTGCAGGCTGCTGTTTCCATTTACTGAAACCTGCAGTAACGGAAAAATTGCTTTTAAACTCGGCCTTATACTCTAAACGATAGATATCATTGTATAAATAGCTCTCGTTTTCACCACGCTTAAACGATAACAACACGTTGTCTTCCTGGATAAACTCTAAATTTTGCCCCGGTATTTTGGTATCACGTTGAAAGGAACCCCGGATATAATGCTGCGGAAAGCGGTATACCGATTTGTTATTCAACGAATAGGTACCACTAAGGAAGTACTTCCACTTTTTGTCTTCAAAACCATAGGCTACATAAGCTTCAGAATAAAACCGTGTACTCAAAGCATCCGTAGTACGGCCACCAACGCGTAATCTGAAACCCTCTACGGGGTTATAACTATAGAAGGTATTTACAGGGCCAATTTCTACCGGTCCGGCCTGTTTATAGCCCGATAATAGCAACGCCGAAATATCCATAATACGTTTGAACGACGGCATAAGCTGTAAGGTATCGATATTTTTGTAGATATATTGCTCCTCCGTGCTTAGCGGCTCATGGCGTAACGTAGACCAGTAGCTCTCCCGTTGTTCAGGCGATGCAGCTTTGTTTTCGAGTTTTACAACCGATTCGCCATCGTACAAATCATCGGGTTGAGCCTTACCATTTACATAGTTTTTATAGTACACCATACGATTTCCACGAATACCTTTGCCTTTGGCGGTTAGGGCAAACTCAATTCCCAAGCTACTTTTCGACAAGTAATATTTATTCAAGTTATCCTTTTCGAAGGCTAAATCCACATTAAGATCGCGCACGAAGTTAAGGTTGATATCCTTGCTAACCCTTAATTTTGCCGATTGCACCGCATACTGTCCATCGAGCGTAACATACAGTTTTCCTTGGAAAAGGTAGTCTGTTTTACTTCTAGGGAAAAAGCTCAGTTCAACAATCCATGGCGTTGCGGTCTTTATAGTATCGGTAATATAGTACCGGTAAAATGTAGGCGCAACACTGGCTATAGGGCTCAGAAACTGATTGGTCAACAAGAAGATATCGTTGTCATAGATATCAACTTTTTCATACAACTTATTGAAATAAGCAGACAAACCATTGTTGTCTACAAACTTAGGGTCAAATTCTGCTCGCTGCTCGGCAACAATAAATTGTTTCGTTTTCTTAGGATCGTTGCGGTAGTAAATATTGGATACTTTCTCCTCAATAAATGCAGGTAAAATATAGCGTTCATTTTTGGCAGAATCATCGTGTTGAAATAAAAACTGATAGTTTTTAAAGATACGTTTATTTTTAAAATCCGGGGATAGGTTACTCAGCCCCAACGATACCTTTTCATACTGCTGGTACTCCACATACTGTTGCCCGGTCAGCCTATTTTCATCCTTATGTTCGATAACCTGTCTGATTAATTCTACGGCAGGATTATTTTTATTCGAATATTTTAGTTTCGGACGCTTTACCACGACCTCCGCAATTTCATTTTCCGAATCCATTTGGATCTCGAATATCGTTTGCCCAGCATCTAATGGTAAGAGCTGATCTTTATACCCTACATAAGAAACACGCACCTTTACCTGGTTCGAGGGGATAACTAAATTAAAGTTCCCATCATCGTCGGTATGCGTACTCTGTTTCCCCCCAATAACGGCTACCGTTGCAAAACCTATTCCCTCTTGAGTAGATTTGTCCAATACCCTACCACGCAAATGTATTTCCTGAGCGAAACCGCTTAGGTGAAATAAAATGGCAATAATAGTTAAGAAATATTTGTGTAGCGGTATATTCATTCCTATGCTTTTACTTTTTTTACTTTTGACTTTTAAAGTTATATGTTCAACATATAACCCTACAAAGTAAAGCCTTATTTTTAATATAATAAAATGGAATAAATCAGTTTGACTTTTTAATGATAAATATCAAATAATTGACTGAGTTTGCAGGCCATTTTGTAGGGAGTAAAAAGCTTATTAAGAGTGAATTGTCAATTATATGCTATTTATGGATCAGCATATACTTCTTGTTTTTAATAGGGTTATTTCTTTATCCAAATACTTCCACAGGGAAATATGTACGGTAATGCCTACCGTTATTTCGGTAGGCTTGGCTTCTGCAGGAAGTCCTGGAATACTTTGGTATTTTTTGTTACCAGCCATTCATAAATTTTAGCGCCATGGCTAAGCCTTTTTACCCCCAGGGTTTCGAGTTCCTGCAGCTTAGGTAATTTGGGCGTTAAAAATACATTTAATGGAAGATTACTGGCAGCAACAAGACGCTGGATATCCTTTTTACTTTCTACCAAAGGAACAAATATACCATCGGCACCGGCATTTTCGTATTGCGCGATGCGCGCTATAGATTCTTCTACAGGCGTGGCATGTTGCGTAGTGAACGTATCCGTACGGGCGTTGATAAATATGTTTTTCGTTTCGGCTTTTATGGCTTGGATTTTATCTACCAGCAAAGCCGCTTTTCCCAATTTGCGCCCCCCTTTTCCAACCTTACCATCCTCTAAATTGATGCCTACTACACCGATATCTGTTAATCTTTTTACCAGAATTGCTAATTCCGAGGGCTTGTCTGTATAGCCCGATTCGAAATCTACAGATACGGGTATTTTAACTGATTTTACAATGCGTTCGACCATATACAGCAGCTCCTCAACAGGAATTTGCTCTCCATCGTTGTACCCTAAAAGATTGGCTATAGCATGGCTGGATGTCCCTAAAGCAGAAAAGCCTGTATCTTGTGCAATTTTTGCGCTGTGGGCATCCCAAACATTACCTAAAATCAGGATCTGCTGCTGATGTAATTTTTTGAATTTTGCATACGACATAAGTTACCTCCGTTGTTTACATAGAATAACAAATCGAATAGCAAAAAAGTTTGTTATAAATTAAACAGCTACAGGTTATTGGCCTGAGCAGTAATTTCAGCAATATCCAAAACTTTTATTTCCTGTTCTTTCTCCTTAACCTTAACGCCATCTTGTAGCATGGTCATACAAAACGGGCATGCTGCCGCGACAATGCTGGCCTTTGATGCAATAACATCTTCTATACGTTCAATATTGACATCTTTATTGCCGGCCTCGGGTTCTTTAAACATCTGCGCCCCGCCAGCACCACAGCATAGGCCATTGCTGCGGCATTTTTTAAGTTCTACCAAATCAGCATCCAGACTTTCTAACGCCTTTCTTGGGGCCTCATAAACCTCATTTCCACGCCCCAGGTAACAAGGGTCGTGGTAGGTAATACGTTTCCCTTTAAAGCTATGCCCATCGGCAGGTTTCAATTTTCCGGCATCGATCAACGATTGTATAAGTTGGGTATGGTGTATAACTTCGTAGTTGCCGCCTAGTTGCGGGTATTCATTCTTCAGGGTATTAAAACAGTGCGGACAGGCGGTAACGATTTTTTTAATTTCATAACCATCGAGTACCTGTATGTTCATCATGGCCTGCATCTGAAAAAGAAACTCATTGCCGGCACGTTTTGCAGGGTCACCCGTACAGCTCTCCTCAGTTCCGAGGATAGCATACTTTATGCCGACATGATTTAATATCTTACAGATATCGCGGGTAATACGCTGTGCCCTTTCGTCGAAAGATCCAGCACAGCCCACCCAAAACAATAAATCCGGACTTTCTCCTTTTGCCAATAATTCTGCCGCTGTGGGGATATGTAATTGATTTTCCATGATAATAAAGCTTATTGATTTGTCCAATTTGCACGATCTGCCTGTGCATACTTCCAGGGAGCGCCGTTATTTTCCATATTGCTGAACATGGTATTGATACTGCCGGGCGCTTGTGATTCTTCCATTACAGCATATTGGCGTAGGCCGATAATAATTTCCAAAGGGTTGATGTTTACGGGGCATTGCTCGACACAGGCATTACAGCTTGTACAGGCCCATATTTCTTCGCGGCTGATATAGGAGTCTAATAATGACTTTCCGTCGTCTACAAAGTTTTTGTTGCGATCGATATGCTGTCCAACCTCGGTTATTCTATCGCGGGTGTCCATCATAATCTTTCGTGGCGACAATAATTTGCCGGTGATATTTGCTGGGCATGAGGCTGTACAGCGGCCACATTCTGTGCAGGTGTAAGCATCGAGTAGATTTTTCCAGGTAAGGTCTTGCACATCTTTAACACCAAAACGCGATACCTCTGCGGATGGGGGAGGTAGGCTAGGGTCCAACATCGCTTGAACTTCGGCCGTAACGGAAGGCATATTCTCGAATTTGCCTTTGGGCTGTAAATTGCTGAAGAAGGTGTTCGGGAATGCCAATACAATATGTAAGTGTTTGGATATCGGTAGGTAGTTAAGAAATGCCAGCACACCTAAAATATGAAACCACCAACAAAAGCGTTCGATAAAAACTAAACTGCTGCTATCGTTTGGCAATAGCCCTACCAAAAAGCTGCTAATTGGAAAGGAGCCTACCTGGGGATAGTGTGCGGCGTTTAAGACCTGCAGCTTTTGATCTGCCGCGTTCATAAACAAAAATGCCGCCATTAATAATATTTCAGTCAGCAGAATCAGATTCGCATCCGTTTTTGGCCATTGATTTAATTCGGCCTGGTTTAGCCGCTTTAGTTTAAGGATATTTCTGCGTATAAAGAATACCACGCAGGAGGCCAGCACCAGAAATGCCAATACCTCAAAGGAGGCAATTAAGAAGTTGTATAGGCCACCTAAAGACGAAAGTACACGGTGTGTGCCCAGCAGTCCATCGATTAAGATCTCGATCATTTCGATGTTAATAATACAAAAACCAACATACACAAAAAGATGGAGTATGGCTGGTAGAGGCCTTTTAAACATTTTCTTCTGACCAAAAGCTACTAAAAGCATCACTTTAATACGTTCACCGATCTGGTCGAAGCGGTCTAGAGGTTTTCCGAGTTTTATATTCCTATAAATCTTATGGGCATTTTTGTAAAACAAAATACCGGCGGAAAGTAATAGAATAGCAAATATTAGCTGACTAATCATAGTTGTATAATCGGGTTATACACAAATATAATATTTAATGATATATTATGCATGCATAGAATTTATTTAGAAGCATTAAAAATTACATCCGCCTTACATCCCTAATGTATGGATTTGATTAAACGATTTTCAGCGTTTCTTCCATAAAAAAAAGGTGCCTTCCAAATTTTTGGAAGGCACCCTTACTATATGTTAAATTTAAGGCTTATTTAATGCCTAATTTAGTTTTAACATCGTTTGTAATATCATCACCACCTAAGTAGTAGATTGCAGCACCACTACCGATATCGAAAACATAAGCATAACCTTTTTCTTTCGCTACCGCATTAATAGCGTTCATAACTTTCGTATGAATAGGAGACATAAGTTCTTGCTGTTTTTTCTGTAAATCTTCTTGTGCTACACGACTTACTTCACGGATACGGGTATCCATTTGTTGAATTTCTTGACCTAACTGCGTTAATTCTGCATCTGTAGCCGCTTTATTAGCTTCACTACGGTTTTTATATTTCTCTTCTGCTAATGTATTTTTCTTCTGTAACTCTTCATACATACCACTGATTTCTTTTTCTTTAGAAGCCTGAAGCGTTTGCAATTGTGTTTGCGCCGTTTTGAACTCTGCTGTTAATTGGAAAAGTGCATCCGCATCAATATGACCAATTTTCTGTTGTGCATTAGCAACAGTCGCTGCTGCAAATAATCCCACTGCTAAAAGTGCTCCTTTAAATAGATTTTTCATTCTTCTCATTTTAAACTTTGCAAACTACCGGGTAATTTGTCTAATTAAATATTGTTTGTTAATAAATTAGTTTGGGGTTTCTACTATTTTGTTTCTGCTAAAGCGGGGTTAGGCTTAAAGCCTAATTTCACCACTACATCGTTGCTTTTATCCAAGGAAGGGTTGGCAAAGATAAACGTAGTCTCGCTACCTTTATTAAACACCAAATCTAAACCTTGAGTGGCAGCAATATCTTTAATTGCTTTGGCAACGCGATCTTGGATCGGTTGGATTAATTTTTGTCTCTCTTGGAATAACTCCCCTTGGAAACCAAATTTCGCTTTCTGAAAATCTTTAACCTGTTTTTCTTTGTTTACAATCTCATCTTCACGTCTGCGACGCATGTCTGCATTTAATAAAGACTGATCGTTTTGATATGCTTTATAGAGCTTTTCAATTTCTCCATATTGCTTATCTACCTCTTGTTGCCATTGCGCCGAAAGATCATCCATTTTCTTCTGCGCAGCAATATAATCTGGAATATGCTTTAAAACGTATTCCGTATCCACATATGCCAACTTTTGTTGAGCAAAAGAAATTCCAATGCTAAAAGTTAGAATGGCTAAAAGTATGCATATCTTTTTCATATTTCTTTTTTTTTCTATGACACTGATAAGTAGTTAATAGTTTAAATACTTGCAGTCAAAAATAGCAAAAAAGGGTGAAATAATCCTATTATTTCACCCTTTAACAAATATTAACAGATATATAGCTACCTGAAGGATACATATAGACCCATAGCTAAACCCTTTAGAAATCGTAGCTTACCTAAAAAATAAAAAGAGCTGTTCCAATGGAAACAGCTCTTTAAGGTTTTTACGTACATATTTAGGTACGATAATACCGGAATAAATACCTAGAAACCACCCATATTCTGGATAATACTGAATGTAAAGTTTTGTTTCCAGTTGTTCGAAGGAATCCCTGGAATAGGGTCAAAGGCATGACCATAATCGATACCCAACATACCAAAAATAGGTAAGAAGATACGCGCACCAACACCCACCGAACGGCGAACTTTAAACGGGTTAACCTCTTTAAAGTTGTTCCAGGTATTTCCAGCCTCAGCAAAGGCTAAAGCAAATACCGTAGCTTGGTCGTTCAACATAATTGGGTGGCGCAACTCAATCTGGTATTTCGCATAGATCGGGCTACCCGAACGGATAGCAATATTTTGGCCGCCATTACCTGTACTCTCTGGAATAATGGTACCGTTGGCATAACCACGCATAGCGATAATCTCGGAACCCTGTAAGAAGTCGAAACCTTGCATACCGTCACCCCCAAGTTTGAAACGCTCGAATGTAGAACGATCTGCGTCGCCTTTATACTGACCTAAGAAACCAAATTGCGCCTGTGTTTTAACAACCAGTTTACCTGCAACCTTCATATACCATTGGGAATCAAATTTCCATTTGTGGTATTCCGTCCATCTGTATTTTGTTTCCTTCACCGGCGATTTATAATCGTTACTCCATGAAGAGTATGGCGGTGTCAACGACACCGATAAACGAATATGCGAACCTGATGTCGGGTAGATTGGCGCATCAACCGAGTTACGGCTAATTTCTTGTGTTAAACTAATATTATAAGCCGTACCGTTGTCGAATAAGAAGTAATCGCCGTAGTTTTGTAATTTATAACGTTGGAACGATAAAGACGTATTAATCTGGAAGTAGTTGTCTGGCCATTGCAAACGTTTACCCAAAGATGCCGTAACCCCCGTCATCCAGATTCTATTTAAGTCCTTATCTGCCACCATTTGTCTACCCGTTAGGTAGTTGAAACCACCATAGGATGAGCTGGAAGTGTAGGCACTTAAACCGAAGTAAATTGGTTTTTTACCCCCCAACCAAGGTTCAGAAAACGAGAAACTATACGATTGGTAACGCTTACCCGATGTTTGTCCACGCACACTAAGCTTCTGTCCGTCGCCACGAGGTAAAGGGCGCCACGCATCCTTTTTGAAGAAATTACTTGTCGAGAAGTTATTAAACGTTAAACCCAACGTACCAATAATCTGACCAGCACCATAACCCCCGGAAAGCTCCACCTGATCGGAAGGTTTTTCTGCAACATTAAAGATAATATCGGTCGTACCTTCTTCATGGTTCATTGTCGAAGAGGGGATATCCGGTGTAATTTTCTGCTCATCAAACATACCTAACTGCGAAATCTCCCGGATACTACGCATAATTAATTCGCGGGAATACTTCTGTCCAGGTTTCGTATAGATAGAACGTAACACCACACGGTCATTGGTAACATCGTTCCCCTTAACAATAACATTATTAATAGTATACTGTTTACCTTCGGATATTTGAATCTCCAGGTCCACCGTATCGTTATAAATTTTCTTAATAATCGGGTTAATATTAAAAGTTAGGTACCCGTCGTTTTGGTATAAAGCACTGATATCATCGCTATTACGCGTAGGGCCCATTAATTTGGTATGTATTTTCTCCTCACTATACACATCCCCCTTTTCAATACCAAGAATAATGTTTAATACCGAATCCGTATAGCGCGAGTTTCCTGTCCAATCAATATTTCCTACATAATACTTCGGTCCTTCATAGATATCCAGATTAATACCGACTCTTTTTGGTGATAATTTATAAACCGAGTCTTTCAGAATCTGTGCATCTCTATACCCTTTATCCTGCAATTTAGCAACAAGTTTTTCCTTGGCTTCCTTATACTTATCGTCCTTAAATTTTCCAGGTCCAAAAATGCGGAACCAAGCTGGCGCCTTAACACCTTTTAAATACCCCTTAAGCTCCTTATTTTTAAATTTCTCATTACCGGTGAATTTAACCGATCCTACTTTTACTTTTTTGTTACGATCTACAGAAACTTTTAAAATCTCATTGTTGGCTTCGATAGAATCTTTTACCGTAGAAATAGTAATATCCGGGTACAGGAATGATTTCTCGCGAAGGAAACGCTGTATGGTATTTTTTGTCGACTGTATAAGGTTTTCATTAACGATACGTCCAGTACCTGCATTTAATCGCTTGTTAACCTCTTCGGTTTGAGATTTGCTCAACCCGGAGATATCGATACGCGTTAAGCGGGGGCGTTCCTGCACACGGATTTCAAGAAAAATATGCTCTCCATCGATACGTGTTGCCCACAGTTGTACATCTTCAAACAAGTTTTGCCCCATTAAATCCTTAATGACGGCAGCTGTAGCTTCACTAGGCACCTCAATATGCTGACCGACATCCAGTTTTGATATCGTTATAAGCACCTCTGTATCCAAGTATTTTGCTCCCGAAACGGTAACGCCGCCAATAATATAATCTTTAGGCTGCAAATAACTAATTTCATCAGGATCCGAAAGGTTGATAGGTTTTTGGCTACCAATTTGAGCAAAGGATGAATTCCAACTCAATACAAAAATTGCTACAGTCAGTATATAAAGGTGTCTCATTTATCTTTTATTATGATTGCTAAAGTACGGCAATCTCTTGTTAATTTTTGTTAAAAGAAATATTGTGTTAATGTACTTAATAACAATGCTTTACATTGTTGTTTTTTTACTTATTTATATTTGTTCACTTGTTTTTCCGAAGCGTCTTTCTCTATTTTGGTAGTCAAAGATTGCTTCAAAAAGATCTTCTCTTTTTATCTCGGGCCACATTTTGTCGGAAAACCATAATTCGGTATACGCCATTTGCCATAGTAAAAAATTACTAATTCTATATTCCCCGGAGGTACGTATCATTAAGTCCGGGTCGGGGGTACCTGCCGTATACAACTGCTGTTCAAAGGCAGCAGCATCTATTTGATCTACCGAAAGAGTACCAGCTTCAACCTGTGTAGCTAATTTCTTTACCGCACCGACAATCTCGTCCCTAGCGCCATAACTTAAGGCCAGGGTCAACGTGCATTTGGTATTATCTTTTGTTGCGGTTATGGTTTCGGTAAGTTTTTTTCTTATTTTTTCGGGAAGCTCGGAAAGGTTGCCAATAGCCTTTAACTGCACACCATTCTGCTGAAAGGTCTTCAGCTCTTTACTCAGTGAGCTGATAAGCAGTTCCATTAATGCCTGAACTTCTAATTTAGGGCGATTCCAGTTCTCCGAAGAGAAAGCATATAAGGTTAAGTAAGGTACGCCAATTTCTATAGCTCCTTCCAATACTTCGCGCACGGCGCCAACACCACTTTGATGGCCGAAAATCCGTAGTTTCCCCAAGCCTTTTGCCCATCTACCATTTCCATCCATAATTATCGCTATGTGCTGCGGCAGCTTGTGGCGATCAATCTTATCTTTTATACTCATGAATTTTTAAAACAATTCTATCGTTCAAATAAGTCTTTTACCCGATAACAACAACAGTACCCTTCCATCGTTTACGTAAAAGGTTATGTTACTATGTGGACCCATGTGCACGCTATTTTACTTACTACATCAAGAAAAATAGGCTAATACAAAATATTGGACCTTGGCTGATTCTTACTTTGAATAGCAAAGATATAGTTTTTGTAATAATAGTGTAACCTAAAGTTACGTTAAAATTTTATAAATTTAATAGTTACGAACATCTATTCCCCAGAGGAGTTTTTCGCGTAGCGTGCTAAAATATTCTTCATTCGGTAAGCGTATTAAATTTATCGTAAACGGCGCCTTGGCAATCTGCAGATTTACCGTTGTAGATAAGGTTTCGCTTTTTGAATCGCAGCTGAGGATATATTTTTCGGTACGGCTTTCGATTTTAACATGTAATTTTATCTCATCTGAAACAACCAAAGGGCGAACATTTAAGTTATGCGGGGAGATAGGCGTTATGACAAAATTACCACTGCCAGGCATTATGATAGGGCCTCCACAGCTTAGCGAATAGGCTGTAGAGCCTGTTGGTGTGGCAATGATAAGACCATCCGCCCAATACGAATTCAAAAGCTCGTTATTGATATAGGCGTCGACTGTAATCATGGAAGAAGAGTCGAAGCGGAAAACGGTAATGTCGTTCAGTGCAAAATTTTCTCCGTCAAAGAGCTCCTTTTGGTCGCTGCATACCGATAGCAGCGTTCTTTTTTGCAGCTGATATTCTTTATTTAAAATCTTATTTAAGGCTTCCTCAATATCACGTTTGGAGATATTTGCCAGAAAGCCTAAGCGGCCAAAATTAATTCCAGCGATTGGGATTCCAGAATCGCGAATTAAGGATACTGCAGCCAGCATAGTACCATCGCCACCCAGGCTCAGCATAAAACTAATGTCTTTAGGTAAATCGGCATAGCTACTAAATGTGGTAATAGCGGGATGGCAGCTTCCGCTTTGGTTTAGGAAGTCGTAAAATTCCTGATGTACTACAATGGCTATATTTTTCTTAAACAGAAAGTTAAGAATCTGATCTACATAAGGCATTACCGAAGAGTTAAAGACTCTCCCAAAGATGGCGATTTTGATCTGCTGCATTCCGGATTTTATATTTCTTAGCAAAGGTGCAAAGTTATCCTTATAAATCTAAATAAATCATTTTTTTTACCAGAGATATTTGGCTTATTTATATTTAAATACCCTATTTTAAAGGTTTTACAAGTTTGTTGTAGATGCTTTGCTTATTGTTACTGGATAAAAATAAACATCTAGATATGCTTATTTTTATCTTTTAAATTTACAGATAATTTACAGCACAATATATAATTCTACAAATCTAATGGCACCGATATCTGCGGTTATTCTTAAGCAACATAAAAATTGATGGCACATGGAATGTTAAATTTCGCATCATACAGCAAGGTGCTGCTGTGTATATCGATAGTCCTATAACTGCCACCAAGACTGATTTAGAACTAAGTTACGTTTAAAAAAGCTTTTTATTGATAAATTTCTATTTTTCTAGTGTTTGGATGTAAAAAGTGAAGCTTTAAAACTTCGCTTTTGATTGTTAAATTAAATGTTGAGACTTCCTATCCCTTTTCTAATTAATTTGTAAGATTTAGCAAGTTTATGCCATAAAAAGTAACTATCTGAATTATCAACAACGTGATAACTATAGGCAGGAAGAGCTATTCTGTCATGGAGGTCAATAAGCTCGATTTTTTCTTTATAACTTAACCGTTTTAGACATTCTAATAGACCCATAAAAGTTAATGAGTCCTAATTATCCTATACAGCGGAATTTAAAAGGATGGAATAATCCGGGAGCTCCTATTAGTAGTGATCCATCTGACTAAATTCTATTTAATGAAATTAGTTTTAAAAATATTAGTTTGTTTTATTTTTATGGTGAATTTCCCTCTTATAAATAAATTTATTTTATTAGAGCTAGACCCTAATACTTTTAGGTATGCTAATCAGGATGGGGCATACACAAGAATACAATATTTTGAGTTTAAAGAGACATCGATATCAAAATATAACATTAATAGATTTATAGAAGCGACTAAGCCAACTGATATAAATAAAGAGTTTTACCGACTGTATAAAATAAATCTTTTTTGTTTTTGGCGATGGAATTATTATATCCTTATAGCTAGTAAATTTAAGTATAAACCTTGGTCTGAGATAGCGCCCAATAGGGTTCCATACAATCCTAAGAACAGATGGCAGGATTTTTAATATTTAATAAAAAAACGCCCATCTTTATTGTTGGATGGGCGTTTAAAATTGATTATAAGCCGTATTGCTACGGCTTGGGGTGGATCAATACTAAGTTTCCCATTCAGAACAGCATAGTAAATCAGGCTTTGTTCGGTCTTTAATCAGGTCTTGAGACATTACTTTTAATGCATCACCGTTTTCATAGCCTTCCATTATAGGTTATCTCTTTGTTTTCGGTATCTTCCTTAATAATCCATTGTTCAAAAGGTATATCAAGTTCACCATTCCATTCTATCATATTTTCCTTATGATGCTCAGTAGCTTGGTTCTGGTCTTTTACAGATACCCAATAAATTACAATAGTGTACGTCTTAAGAAATTCTCTGGCGTGGTATATAATGAAGATTATTTTGAAGGAAAGGTGCAATATAAGACCTGCTATAATGTTATAACAAGCAAAACTAAAGGAAACAATGATAGGGTATTAGTTCAAGTTGCTGCTATAGAAAATAGACTACTTACGCGTTCTATAGACTGTAATAGAATTTCCTTTGTCCACGTTAAGAGAAAGCTCTTCTTCTAGCAGGTTTGATCGACTAAGGGATAGAAAGGAATTCTTGTCCAATAAATATTTAATTAAAGGAACCGAAGCTTATCAATCTTCCAATAATTTTACTTTTAATAGCAAAGCCTAGCTGGGTTTAGCGAAGTGCAGTCTCCGCCGCCGGGTAGGCTCAAAATTTCTTTGGCTGTTGTGGTTCAGCTGCTGCACTTTCGAACGAATGACAGAAGCAAAGTTGGAAACCTAATTCCAGCAATCCAAAAGGGTTGCTTACGTATTTTTTTTAATGTTTGTGTTACAAAAAAACAGTTTACAACTAATTTACAGTACTGTTATGGTGTGTTTATAAGTGGTTGATTTTTTGAATGTTGTCTTCGTGTGCTTATAAATCTAAATAATTCATCAAAAGATCATACCTGTCTTGGATATCCGAACTGTCGCTTCCATCACGGAAGGTAGCTTTAACGGTGTAATTGTTACGCCATAGCGACGCGACAACGGCAGAAATATTATTTTTATTTACTTTAATGGTCATCTCCAGTTTAGAAGATTCCGGTAGAGCGTGCACAGCAGTGCTTAAGATACTTGTGTTTTCGGCTTCAATAATTCGGGCGATATGCGACAAGGCGTTGTCATGTATCCCCAACTCCAATACAATAATAGCGCCACCATCGTCGTTGCCTAAGGTGCTATTTAAGGATGACAGTAAATCTTGTTTGGTAAGTACGCCCAGGTAATGATGCTCCTTATTTAACACCGGAATAAAGCAATAGTTATACAGCGCCATCACCTGTAAGGCATCGTATATATGCTGATAATCGAAGAGGTATACTTGTTTATAATGGAGGTTAAGCGTGGAAATATCCTTTTCGCCCTCCTCCTGATCTAATAATAAATCTTCATCGATAAGGCCTAGGAAATTGCCATCCTCAACGACAGAAAGCTGTTTAACGTGGTAATCGTTCATTTTATGGATGGCGAAATCAATAGAGTCTTTAGGTAAGATCTCGTAATAACCTGTAGATATGTATTGTCCTATAAACATACGCTTCCTTTACTATTAAACAAATAAAACGTGAAAACGTTTAATTCACCCAAAAATAGGTAGAAAATCCAAAAAATCTTTGTATTAATTCTGTTTTGTTCGAATTATAACCTAATATTTTTTTATTTTTACCCGTTCAGATTTGTAATAATTAGTAAGCAGATCGTAAGAAATGGCGGAAGAAAAAGATAAGTTTATTCAAGTTAGGGAAGTCATACGGAAAAAAAGCTCTGGCTTAGCCAAGTGGATTCCAGGTCCGGTTATTAGTTATTTAGAGCGCACCATTCACGAAGACGAAATTAATGATATCATGTTTAGGTTTAAAGACTTAAAGGGTTTAGATTTCGTCGATGCGCTGCTTCACGATTTAGGAGTGGAGGTAACCTTAGAAGGTGCTGAAAATATCCCAGCAGAGGGCAGTGTTATTTTTGCATCCAACCACCCTCTGGGCGGTTTAGATGGCATAGCATTTATGCACGCCATCGGTAGATATCGTAAGGATGTGAAGTTTTTGGTGAATGATATTCTCTTAAATGTTGTTAACTTGGAACCTCTATTTGTCGGCGTAAATAAAGTCGGCGGGCAGAATAAAGCAGCACTATCGGCCATTGAGGAAGCTTATGCGGCCGATCATGCTTTGCTCGTTTTTCCAGCAGGTTTAGTGTCGAGGAAGATAAAGGGTAAAATTGTGGACTTGGAGTGGAAGAAGAGCTTTATTACCAAGGCGAAAAAATACAAAAAGGATATAATTCCCGTTTATATTGAGGGGAAAAATTCAAACTTCTTTTATAATCTTGCGCGTTGGCGTGCGAATTTTGGTATTAAGTTTAATATAGAAATGTTATACTTGGCAGACGAGTTTTTTGCCCAGCGCGGACAGAAGGTGGTTATTAAAATAGGTGAACGGGTATCATACACAAGTTTTGATACCTCAAAAAATGAAAGACAATGGGCTGCAGATGTTAAGCAGCTTGTATACGATTTGAAGAAGTAGCGTTAAGATATGGAAGAAATAATAGCTCCCGTTGCAAGGGATTTAATAAAAGTAGAGCTAACAAAAGATGCCTTTTTGCGATACGCTAATAATGGTAATAATGAACTGTATTTAATTAATTACCATACGGCGCCTAATATTATGCGCGAGATTGGCCGCCTGAGAGAGTTATCTTTCCGCGGCGCGGGTGGGGGTACTGGGCTGGCATTGGATATCGATGAAAATGATACCTGCGAGCATAACTATGATCAGCTGATTGCATGGAATCCTGAAGACGAGGAAATTATTGCGGGTTACCGTGTGATACGTTGTAATGAGGCTGTAGATGCCCAGGGTGATATTCACCTTTCTACCTCACATTACTTCCATTTTTCGGAAGATTTTAAAAATAATTACTTACCCTATGCGATGGAATTAGGTCGCTCGTGGGTGCAACCGAAATATCAGCCTTCGATTGATAATAGACGAGGGATTTTTTCTTTAGATAATCTATGGGATGGTTTAGGGGCTCTTGTGGTGTTAAATCCCGATATTAAATACCTTTTTGGTAAGGTAACGATGTATCCTCATTTTAATGCACAGGCTCGGGATTTATTGATTTATTTTATGACCTGTTATTTTCCGGATAAAAATAAATTGGTGCAGCCGTATGATGCCTTGAATATTGGGTACAAAACAGATATTACGCCGTATTTAGGAATATTCGATGGGCTTGATTATAAGGAGGGGTATAAAGTGTTAAATAAACATGTCCGTGATTTGGGGGAGAATGTTCCGCCTTTAATCAATACCTATATGAATCTATCTCCAACGATGATGACTTTTGGCACGGCGCTAAACGATGAGTTTGGTGAAGTCGAAGAAACAGGGATATTAATAACTCTGGATGATATCTACCAGGCTAAAAAAGAACGTCATATTTCGACATATGACCGCGATAAAGTGTACGGCAGCCGAAAATTACTGAAGTAAATTTTCGACCTATACATAGTTTAGGGGTGTTCATTCATTCAAAAAAAGGAGGTGTCAACAAATGGACAGCTCCTTTTTTTTAATTGCTGTATAAAGCCATTTCAATATGTGGAATATTGTCTTCCAAATAGCTGTCGCTCTCCCGTACAAAACCCTGTTTTTCGTAGAAGTGCTGTAAATGCGCCTGTGCGCTTATACGTATAGTTTCGTTTGGATAGTCTGCATGGGCCGATTTTATAGCCTGTGCCATAAGTTCAAGACCCAACTTCAGGTGCCTGTATTCTTGCTGTACAACCACCCTTCCGATGGATACATCAGAATAAGAAATCCCTTTTGGCAATATGCGCGCATAGGCAACCACCTTTCCGTCGATTTTACCGAGTAGGTGTTTTGCTTGTAGGTCTTTATCATCACATTCCTCGTAAAGGCATTCCTGCTCGAGCATAAATATGCGTATACGCAACTGCAAGAGCTGATACAACTCCAGGCTGCTTAACGCCTCAAAACTACGCGTAGTCCACGATACTTGCATACTAGCTTAGGCTGGATTTTACAATTTCAGAAATTGTTTTTCCATCCGCTTTACCGGCCAATTGTTGATTTGCTAAACCCATAACTTTACCCATATCCTTCATTCCTGCAGCACCAACCTCGCTGATAATGGCTTTAATGATGGTTTCAATTTCTTCCCGGTCCAGCTGTTTCGGCAAAAATGCCTCAATAACCTGCTGCTCCTCGATTTCTATCTGCGCTAAATCTTCACGGTTCTGTGTTTTGTAAATATCTGCTGATTCTTTACGCTGTTTCACCAGCTTCTGCAATACCTTAATCTCGGTGTCTTGATCCAACTCATCGATACCTGCTTTTTCTGTTTTCGCTAATAGAATTGCAGCTTTAATAGCGCGAAGACCCCGAAGACGAACACTGTCTTTAGCAATCATTGCAGCTTTAATATCGGTGTTTATTGTTTGTTCTAATGCCATAATTTTAAATTTTATTGTTGTCGGTGAACGATTGTACCATTAGCCTGAGCCGATGGCATAATTAAAATATCATTTATATTAACATGTGGAGGTCTCGATAAAACAAAACTTATTGTTTCGGCGATATCCTGCCCTGAAAGTGGCTTTAGTCCGGCGTAGACATTTTTTGCACGTTCCTTATCGCCTTTAAAGCGTACTTCCGAAAATTCTGTTTCCACCATTCCAGGGTTCACAGCCGTAACTTTAATCTGGAAGGGAAGCAGGTCAATACGCATAGCCTTATTTAAAGCATCTACAGCGTGTTTCGTTGCGCAATATACATTGCCATTCGGGTACACTTCCTTGCCCGCAATAGAGCCTATATTTATAATATGCGCATGTGTGCTTTCTTTTAGAAACGGTATAACCGCTTTGGATACATACAGAAGGCCTTTCACGTTGGTGTCTATCATACGATCCCAGTCGCCAATATCGCCATTCTGAATAGGGTCGAGGCCCTGGCTTAATCCGGCGTTGTTGATTAGTACATCAATATTTCTCCATTCCGTGGGTAATGCTGCAAATGTAGCGCTTACATGTTGCGCATCGCGTACATCCAACTCCAGTGTATATACTTCTACAGTAGGCTGTTGTCGTACGATTTCTTCTTTTATCTGCTCCAGTTTATCTGCCCTTCTGGCCGCCAGGATTAAACGATAGCCCCCTTCATTAGCAAGCACTTGCGCACAAGCGGCACCAATTCCAGAACTTGCCCCTGTTATTAAAACTGTTCTCATGGTATGGTTTTTATTTGTATAAACAGATTAATCTTTCTTTTGTTAAATATTTTGCCTTTTCTTATTTAATAGCCTCGTATATGGTACAGAAACCAAAGGTTTGTGGTCTTACCCGCGTTTTGCTGAAGCCTACCTTGGTTGTAATTTCTGCAAAACGATTCCCATCGGGAAATTTAGCCACAGATTCAGGTAGGTAGGTATAGGCACTGCTATCTTTAGAAATTGCTCTTCCTAAGGCGGGGACAATTTTGTGGAAATAAAATTTGTACAGTTGTTTTATCGGGAATACTGTAGGATTTGAAAGCTCTAATATTACCGCTTTACCACCCGGTTTCAAAACGCGGAAAATTTCTGCTAAACCTTGTTCAAGATTTTCAAAGTTACGTACGCCAAAGGCAACGGTTACCGCATCAAAGGTTTTGTCTTCAAACTGCAGCTGTTCCGAGTCGCCCAACTGAACTTCAAGCTGCCCTTCTAAACCTTTTTTCTTAATTTTTTCCTTTGCCACAGCCAGCATACCTTCCGAAATATCTACGCCAATAATCTTTTTGGGTTTTAATATTCGTAAAGATTCTATAGCGAAATCTCCAGTCCCTGTGGCCACATCTAATATCAGCTGTGGTGCTAAGGGCTGCAAAGATTTTATAGCCTTCTTGCGCCAAATAACATCAATACGCATGGTCATCATACGATTCAGGAGGTCATACTTTCCGGAAATATTATTGAACATGTCGGCTACTTGTTCTTTTTTGCCGCCATCCTTGGACTTATAGGGTTTTAATGTTGAAGCTTCATTTGACATAGTGACAAAGTTACTATAATAATTAATTACTTCTATAGGTAAAAAAGATGCTGTTTTATATTTTATGTTGTTAATGTATTGGTAATGAAAGGTTAATCTATTTTTAAATGATTAAATGCTTTATTTTCAGTTTGTTTTGTTGTTTTTAACATGGGGTAGAGTTATTAACATTTGTATAAAGCGTTGGTATACAAAATGTAACGTGTTCTTTTTGCGGGTTGTTAACAATTGTTGTGGATAACAATTTATGCCTAGCGTTGTGGAATCCAATTTTTATGACGCTCAGATTTCAATGATGTGAACAATTAAAACCACGATTAGATGACTATTTTTCTTACTTTTGTTTAACAATAAGTACATAAGAAAAGCGGATGTACTTTGTTGTTAAATGGTAATTATTTTTTGATATGGAGCAAGATTTTTCAGGACAGGCAGCGAATATTGGGCGCGGTAATTTTAATAAAAAAAGAACGGGTCTTAACAATTTAGTAAGTGGTTTGGGAAAACTACCCCCGCAGGCTTTAGATCTGGAGGAGGCAGTTTTGGGGGCCCTGATGCTGGAGAAAAATGCATTGAGTGAAATTATTGATATCCTTAAACCAGAGTCTTTTTATAAGGAGTCGCATCAGAAAATATTTGAAGCAATTTTTAGTTTATTTCAAAAAACATCGCCTATTGATATTCTTACCGTTACTGCCGAGTTAAGGCAGATGGGGGCATTAGAAATGGTAGGTGGCGCTTATTATATTACCCAGCTTACCGATCGGGTGGTGTCGGCAGCAAATATCGAGTACCATGCGCGTATTATCTCACAGAAGTATATTCAGCGTGAGCTGATTAAGGTGTCTACCGAGATTATCAATTCTTCTTACGATGAAACGAGTGATATATTTGACCTTTTAGACCAAGCGGAAAAGAGCTTGTTTGATATTGCACAGAATAACTTGCGCCGGGATTCTCGTAAGATGGATGATATTATGCGGGAAGCGATCTCTAACCTGGAGTTGCTGCGCGATCGTACCGACGGACTTACGGGGGTGCCTTCGGGCCTTACCGCCTTGGATAGAATGACTTCAGGATGGCAGCCGTCAGATTTGGTAATTATCGCCGCTCGTCCGGCTATGGGAAAGACGGCTTTTGTACTATCTGTAGCGCGAAATGCTGCGGTAGACCACAGTAAGCCTGTCGCTGTATTTTCCCTAGAGATGTCTTCGGTACAGTTGGTGAATCGTCTTATTGCAGGGGAAACAGAAATTGAACAAGAAAAACTAAAAAAGGGAAATCTTGCCGACCATGAGTGGCAGCAATTGCACTCGCGTATTGGGCGCCTGACGGAGGCACCGTTGATTATCGACGATACGCCTGCTTTAAACGTTTTCGAGTTCCGTGCAAAATGCCGTCGTTTAAAAGCGCAGCATGATATACAGATGGTTATCGTCGATTACTTGCAGCTGATGCATGGTAAAGCCGAGGGTAAAGGTGGTGGCGGTAATCGGGAGCAGGAGATTGGTAGTATCTCGCGTGCTTTAAAGTCGGTTGCTAAGGAGCTGAATATCCCTGTGCTGGCCTTGTCGCAGTTGAGCCGTGCGGTGGAGTCACGTCCGGGAAATAGTAAACGCCCGATGTTGTCGGATTTACGGGAGTCGGGGTCTATCGAGCAGGATGCCGATATGGTATTATTTCTGTACCGACCGGAATATTATGGCCTTACGGAGGATGAAGAGGGGCGCTCTACGGCGGGTGTGGGTGAGGTTATTATTGCCAAACACCGTAACGGGGAGACGGGTATTGTGCCGTTGAAATTCGTAGGTAAATATGTTAAATTCGTGGACTTGGAGGATGATTTTTCCGGTATGGGGCAG
Source organism: Sphingobacterium sp. Mn56C (assembly GCF_049319645.1). Taxonomy (NCBI): domain Bacteria; kingdom Pseudomonadati; phylum Bacteroidota; class Sphingobacteriia; order Sphingobacteriales; family Sphingobacteriaceae; genus Sphingobacterium; species Sphingobacterium sp. Mn56C. The sequence goes on along the minus strand of NZ_JBMOUC010000004.1, from coordinate 156,025 downwards.
GATTCATTTTCTGCATCCTCTGGCGACTCGCCTTTTGCGGGTTCTGCCATGGCGCCATCGTCGTCGTTTAATGATTTTGGTGGCGGCGGTATTACTATGCCTTCTCGTATGAACGATATGCCCGATGATGCGCCGTTTTAATAAGGATGCTATCTGGCTTTTTATTGTACGTCGAAATTAAAATAAGTTTTTGGGAATGGTTCATTTTTTAAGGTATAATGCCACCATTCTTTTTCGTAAGCTTTAAAGCCATGTTTTTCCATGTAATGCTTTAAAAGCTTACGGTTTTTGATTTGATTTTTGGTTAGTTTTAGGTAGCTATGTGCGGATTGAGGGCCTAAAAAATCAAATCCTGTACCCATATCCAGCTCCTTCCCGCTGCTTTTATGAATTATGGTAAGATCTACCGTGCTGCCGCGGCTATGTCCGGAGCGTTTGGCAATGTAGCCCTCTCTAAATAAATTAGCCTTCTTTACCTGCGGATAATAGGTCTCCTTACCTTTTTGGTCTTTTGCCTCTTTGGCCCAGCTTATAAAGTCGTTTACGGCGCTTTGTGGCCGGTAGGCATCAAATATTTTAAGGCCAAGATCGGAACGATTTAATTCTTGTTCTACCGCCAGCAGTTGTTGTGTGGCTTTCTTCGATAATATAGCCTTTGGGGCTCGGTATCCTTGTACGGGTTTACCCATAAAATTATGGTGTCCGCAATAGCGAAGGTCTACCGCAACTTCGGGAAGTATGTCCTGGATATATACAAAGCCCTTTGGTAAGGTTGGCGAATTATCCTGCCCCCTGAGCTGCATGCTGTAGCTTAGGACAAGTAGGGTAGCTAGGGCCAGTACTGCTTTCATCTCTTTGTTGTGTTGCCGGTTAAAGTTAGGGAATTATAAAGATAAATCTATCGTTGTTTCTTTTAAGTGCGTTGCTTTTTGTACCTTTACAGGATATTTCTAAAGGACAAAAAACGCTTTTTATTTTGGATTATTTAGCAGGATTGAACCCTACACAGCGTGCCGCTGTAGAACAAACTGAAGGGCCAGTAATGATTGTGGCCGGTGCCGGATCGGGAAAAACACGCGTTATCACCTATAGAGTAGCGCATTTAATTCGTAAAGGGGTGGACCCATTTAATATTCTCGTACTTACTTTTACGAATAAGGCTGCCAAAGAGATGCGTGAGCGTATAATGAAGGTTGTTGGTGGCGAGGCCAAAAATATATGGATGGGAACTTTTCACGCTGTATTTGCGCGTATTCTTCGTGTAGAAGCCGAGCTGATAGGCTATCCCCGAAATTTTACAATTTACGATACCGATGATACCAAAAGTCTGTTGCGTGCCATATTGAAGGAAATGAACCTGGATGATAAGCTGTATAATGTAAATCAGGTGTATGGCCGTATATCATCGGCAAAAAATAATCTTATCTCGCCACAGGAGTATACTAAAAATGAAGCTATAATGGCGGAGGATAGGGAAAATGGGCGCCCGCAGATGGGGCAGGTGTATTATACCTATGCACAGCGCTGCTACCGTGCCGGTGCTATGGATTTTGATGATTTGCTCTTCAAAACCAATGTGCTGCTCAACAAATACCCGGAGACCTTGCATAAGTATCAGCATCAGTTCAAATACCTGATGGTTGATGAGTATCAGGATACCAACTTTTCGCAATATCTTATTGTAAAACGGTTGGCTGCCGTACAGGAAAATATTTGTGTTGTAGGTGATGATGCGCAGAGTATTTATGCCTTCCGTGGTGCTAATATCCAGAATATTTTAAACTTCCAGAAGGATTATCCGGATGTTAATATATATAAATTGGAGCAAAATTACCGCTCTACCAAGACGATTGTAAATGCGGCGAATAGTATTATAGCCAACAATAAGCATCAGTTAGAAAAGCATGTGTTCTCGGATAATGAAGAGGGCGATAAGATTAAGGTGGTGCGTGCTTTTTCGGATAATGAGGAGGGAAAGATTGTGGCTGAGGCTATTTTACAGCAAAAGGCATTATCGGGCGGTGTGTTTAAAGACTATGCCATCCTATACCGTACCAATGCACAATCTAGGGCTATGGAGGAGGCTTTACGGAAGTTAAATATCCCGTATAAGATTTATGGTGGAACTTCTTTTTACCAGCGTAAGGAAATTAAGGATTTAATTGCTTATTTTAGACTTACGTATAACCCTAATGATGAGGAGGCGCTAAAAAGGGTCATAAACTATCCGCGCCGCGGCATTGGCGATACTACGGTGGAGAAGATTATTGTTGCTGCCGACAAAAACCAGTTTAGACTATGGGATGTTGTGTTAAATGCGCATACTTTTTTGGATGGTAGAAGTGCCAATGCTGTTGGGCAGTTTGGTACGATGGTACAGAGTTTTCAGGCGATCGGAAAAACAGCAAGTGCTTTTGATACCGCCATGCATATTGCGCAACATTCGGGTATATTAAAAGACTTGTATGCCGATAAATCGGTGGAAGGGTTAAGCCGTTATGAAAATATTCAGGAGCTTTTAAATGGTATTAAAGAGTTTTCGGAAAGAGAAGATTTAGAAGAAAAAGGCTTGGATATCTTTTTGCAGGATGTAGCCTTGCTGACGAATGATGATAACGATAAAGACCCTAATGCGGATACGGTTTCGTTAATGACCATTCACGCGTCTAAAGGATTGGAGTTTTTACATGTCTTTATTGTCGGTCTGGAGGAGAATCTCTTCCCTTCTCAGTTATCGTTAAATTCAAGAACTGAGCTCGAAGAGGAACGTCGGTTGTTTTATGTCGCTGTAACACGGGCAGAAAAAAGATTGCACCTGTCTTATGCTACTTCACGCTACCGTTGGGGAACGCTGAATAACTGTGAACCTAGTCGCTTTTTGGACGAATTAAACCCGGCTTGTTTAGACCTTGATTTTAGGCCGCGTATGCCGCAGAATAAGGAGGATGGTTTTACTTCGGATCGTGTGGCTTGGCAGCAGAAAGATGTCTTTAGCAAGCCTAAACCGGCAACACAGCCTAAGTTGGTTAAAACTACTTCTATTTTGCCTAAGGCACATAAGCCTACCGAAGGTTTTGCGCCCTCGGATACAAGCAGACTTCAAGTGGGGATGGAAGTAGAGCATGAGCGTTTTGGCTTTGGAAAAGTTATTAATTTAGAGGGAAATAAAAGTGATATAAAAGCAACTATTTTCTTCAAAGAGTTGGGACAGAAACAATTGTTGCTTAAATTTGCAAAACTTAGAATTGTCGATTAAGGCAATACAAAATAAAAATAGATAAATAACGTTATTTTATACGTTTAATTTCAATATATGAATTTCGATTACAATAGTACACGCTCCAAATTGATTTTGGCAGAATATGGCCGTAATGTGCAAAATATGGTTGATTATATTTGCACTGTTCCTTCTAAAGAAGAACGTAATAGATTGGCACAGGTCGTTATCGATATGATGGGTGTATTGAACCCTCACCTTCGTGATGTTTCAGACTTTAAACATAAACTTTGGGACCACCTTTATATTATTTCTGATTTTAAAATTGATGTAGACTCGCCTTACCCTATTCCAAAACAGGATGAGATTCATCATAAACCGGAACCGCTTCCTTATCCGCAAAACAGAATCCGTTATAAACATTATGGGCATGTTGCTGAGCGTATGATCGAAAAGGCCAAAGCTATGCCTACAGAAGAGGCACGCCAGAAAATGACACTTAGCATTGCGAATTTCATGAAAATGGCCTACGTTACTTGGAATAAGGACTCGGTAAATGACCAACAGATTATACAGGATTTATACGAGCTTTCTGGCGGTACCTTGAAATTGGCCGACGATGTACAGTTAACGAAATTGGAATTCCGTACGCCTCCTCCGGGTAATCGCGTTAAAACACAGACTTCAAACCAAGGGCAGCATAATAATAACAATAATCAGAAGAGCTCTCAAGGTGGTAGTTTTGGCGCTAAAAAGCCGTATAACAATAATAACAACAATAACAACAACAATAAGCGTAAGCTTAATAATAACAATAACAGCGGTCCTAAAAGAACTCATTTTGGGGGTAGCAGTAATAACAATAACAATAACTATAAGAAAGCATAGTTGTTCCTAACGCTTTGTTGGTGTAAGATTTTAAGTAACTAATGTTTCTATTAGTTACTTATTTTATTTTTAGAATAATAATTTGAAGAGAAATCTAGTATATGAATGCATTTGAAATTGTAGGTGGCAAACCTTTAAAAGGCGAAATTATTCCACAAGGTGCCAAAAATGAAGCCTTACAAATCTTATCTGCGGTGTTATTGACCGAAGAGAAGATGACGATAAGCAATATTCCTGATATTAAAGATGTAAATAAACTAATCGACCTTTTAGCATCTTTAGGTGTTAAGGTTACGCAGCTAAATAAAGATACCTACGAGTTTGAAGCGAAAGATATCAATATCGATTATTTTACTTCGGATGAATTTAAACAAAAGGGCGGTAGCTTAAGGGGGTCTATTATGATTGTAGGGCCGCTTTTAGCGCGTTTTGGTAAAGCTGCAATTCCGAAACCTGGAGGTGATAAAATTGGTCGCCGCCGCTTGGATACTCACTTCCTAGGCTTTGAAAAATTGGGCGCTAAGTTTGTTTACGATACTGAAAATAATTTTTTTAACGTTGATGCTACGGCCTTACAGGGTGCTTATATATTACTGGACGAGGCTTCGGTTACGGGTACCGCGAATGTGGTGATGGCGGCTGTTCTGGCAAAAGGGACAACTACGCTGTATAATGCCGCTTGCGAGCCGTATTTGCAACAGTTGTGTAAGATGTTAAACCGTATGGGTGCCAAAATTTCGGGTATAGGTTCCAATTTATTAACTATTGAAGGGGTAGAGCGCTTGGGTGGAACCACGCACCGCATGCTGCCGGATATGATTGAGATTGGATCGTTTATTGGTCTTGCCGCAATTACGGGTTCTGAAATTACTATTAAGGATGTTTGTTATAAGGAGTTGGGTATTATCCCTTCGGTATTTCAGCGTTTGGGCATAAAAATGGAACTTCGGGGGGATGATATTTTTATCCCTGCACAGGCATCTTATGAGATTGATACTTTTATTGATGGCTCTATTTTAACCATCTCTGATGCGCCATGGCCTGGGTTTACGCCCGACTTATTGAGTATCGTTTTGGTAACGGCAATACAGGCAAAAGGGAATGTATTGATTCACCAGAAGATGTTTGAAAGCCGTTTATTCTTTGTCGATAAATTAATCGATATGGGCGCGCAGATTATTTTATGTGATCCGCACAGAGCTACGGTAATCGGCTTAAATAAACAAACGAAATTAAGAGGCATACCCATGTCGTCGCCGGATATCCGTGCTGGGGTTTCTTTATTGATTGCTGCATTATCTGCACAAGGAAAATCTACAATTTATAATATCGAGCAAATCGAACGGGGGTATCAGGATATTGAAAAACGTTTGAAGGCGCTTGGAGCGGATATTAAAAGGGTGGAAGCACAGCCTTTAGGACATTAATAGTTTTGTCTTTTTAGTGTTAAGTTATTATAAAATAGTTTTTTTTTAGCAGCGCAATTTTATTTTTACATCAGAATTTAAGTTTAAACATACATTATACTAAAAAATGAAAAAAATCGTTTTATTCTCAGCCGTAGCGACTATGTTGTTAGCTTCGTGTGCTGGTAATCCTGAAGGTAAAAAAGCCGAAACCAAAGATTCTATTGAACATGTACAGGAGGAGGCTAAGGGTGTTGCTTTTACCGTTGATGCTGCTGCTTCTAAAATTGTGTGGACTGGAACGAAAGTTACGGGGAAACATGAGGGTACAATACAGATAAAATCGGGTTCCTTAAATGTGGATAATGGGGAGATCACTGGTGGAAATTTTGTGCTTGATATGCATAGCATTAATACCACAGATTTAGAAGGCGAGTACAAAGAGAAATTAGATGGACACTTGAAAGCGGATGATTTCTTCGCTGTAGAGAAAAATCCAGAGGCTAGTTTCGCAATTACCGAAATAAAAGCTGGTGCTACGCCTGATGCTGTTGTGGTTTCAGGTAACTTAACCATTAAAGGAGTTTCTAAAAATATTACGTTTGATGCTACTGTAACGGATAAAACGGATACTGAAGTTAAAGTGAATGCAGACTTTAATATTGCTCGAGAGGATTGGGGTATTTCTTACGAAGGTAAAAAAGATGATTTAATCTCGAAAGAAATCAACTTTAAGGTTTCTTTGGTTGCTAAAAAATAATTTTAAAACAAAAAAAGAAGGTGTATATTTTGTACACCTTCTTTTTTTGTTTAAAATTAATGGTTGCTATTAAAATTTATAGGTTATGCCGGCACCGAAAATTTGGCGTACCTGCAGCCCCTTACCTATGGTACCATTAGATTTTGGTACATCTACATTATCATCATACACCAATTGTACACCAGCATTTACGGAGATAAACTCGTTTACCTTCATAAATAAGTTTGCCGTGTAGTCTACATCCACATTTTTAGGTTTATCTAAATAATTGGAGTATAGTTTTAGTATATTTTCGAAGGATACATTATTCATTAAATCTACTTTGTAGTAGGCATCTAATGAAGCACCAAATTCGTTGCGTGAAAACTTGTTTTCATCTACGCCGTACCGGGTACGTAGGGCTTTATCTTCTACCATGACAAAGCGCGCCGCTACTGGCGAAATATTTATTCTAAAGTTATCGGATTTCTTGTAGGCAAAACCGGGACCGAAGGTGAGGTATGCCGGCGCAAAGAAGCGGGAGATAGCTTTGCCATTATTCCCTAGCGTATTGTCTGTTTTATATTCGAAGCCATCCGTAAACTGGGTATTGAAGTTCATATAGAAGGTATACAACCAATGTTCGCTCGCTTTATACCCCAGTAAACTATTCAATATTAAACGGTCATCATTTTTTCGCCACTGTGTAGCTTTCTGAAAGGTTTTACCATACGCAAAGATGGTTTTATTATCCCAGCTCCAATTGTCATTTTTATAATTGAAATCATAGTTTAAAGCTAAGTTTCCAGCAAAGGAGTTTATACCTCCGGCAGCCCAGTTTGAAAAGGAACTCTGATTAATTAAAAAGGTGTTTTCACCTTTTATGGTCCATTTTTTGTCGCTTGCAGGTGCTGTCGTATCTTGTGCATAACTGTGTGTAGCGCCTGCAATAAATAATCCAAAAAGTAGGGTTTTAAGTCTCATTGATAAGTTTTAATAAATTGAAGTTAACTAAATCAATTGGGCGTCAAAAATAATACCATTAAAGGCGGAACTGTAGAAATATGTGGATTTTTATTATTGGGGTAGCCTATGCGCCACAGTAGCGTGGGGCATAGGCTAGGTTTCTAGGCTAGGGCCTGAAGGCTCGCCATTACTTAAAAGTTAAGCTGAATTTTTTAAAACCCAAGCCTTCCAGTAAGGGTTTCAAAACATGTACTGCATTGGCTTCGGTTTGCTTTAAAATATCAGACTGCTGTACTTCTTTATAAATCTGTTTTTCGGCGCTTTTAAAGGCCTCATCGACCAATTGTGCCTCCCTAAAAAATGCCATTTTGGTGTCGTATACCTTAGAGTTGCTATGGTCAATTTTTACATAACATACCTCTGCACTTGGTAGTACAATTGCTGCTGAATCTTGTATTACCTGAACGTCCGCAGCCTTTAGTTTACCCAGGTCTACACACCCCACAGCCTCAGCCTTTACGATAAGTAGTACAGAGGCATCTGGCAGAAATGTGGTTACATTTTTATGCTCTACTATATCGCTAAATTGATATTTTACTAATTGTAATTTACCCATAGCTTCAATTTTTTCTAGTAGGGTTTGGTGGCTGCTGAATACCTGGGTTTGGGGTTTGAATTTCAGGAATAAAAACCAACCAATACCGATAAGTACTACTACAGGGATCAATATTTTAAGGAGTGTTTTCAAAGGGTAATTTTTAAAATTATACGTTAATCCGAATATTATTATTTAGAAACAATCATTATGCCGCTTTGGTTTGTGGCTTATAATTATTCTTTCCACCATTCTCCAAATTTTTGGTAGTGATGTAACGATACCACCTGACCGATTTTTGGGGTTACAAGAGGCATATCCTGTACCTGTGCTGCTTTGCTGATACGGATTAGAGGCTCGTCCCAGGGGTGATTGGCCAGTGGAAACTTGGACGAATGTACGGGTACTGTATAGTGGGCCTTAAGATCCTGTGCCGCTGTTAGTACCTCCTCGGGTTGCATATGGATATACTTCCACATCGCATCATACTGTCCGTTTTCCAAAATCGCATAATCAAAAGGGCCATACTTTTCCCCTATGGTTTTAAAATGTGTACCATAACCGCTATCGCCGCCGATAAATATTTTCTGCTGTGTGCTCTGTAGTATAAATGCCGACCAGAGTGTGGTATTTCTTTTAAATGTTCTACCCGAAAAATGGCGTCCCGGTGCTGCTGTAAATTTTAGGCCGTCGACTTCTGCCGATTCATCCCAGTAAAGTTCGGTAATCTGATCGGCAGGATACCCCCATTTTTCAAGATGAGCGCCAACTCCTAGGCCGGTAACGATGTGTTTTACCCGGTCTTTAATTTCCATAAAGGTATTGTAGTCCAGATGATCCCAATGGTCGTGTGTAATGACCAGGATATCAATATCCGGCAGATCCGCAGCTTTATATTCGTAAGTCATGTCGAAAGCACGTACAGCATAACGTACAGGAGACGCATAGGTACTAAACACCGGGTCTACAACTATCTTTTTACCATCGATTTGTAGGAGGTACGACGAATGGCCAAACCATAGGTACAGGTTGCTATCTACGGGCAGCTTCCTGAGGTCGGTTTGCACAACGGGCAAAGGTTTGTCTGGACGCAGGCGTGCATCTTTGCCGAAGAATAAGGATGCCAATAGCTTGCTGTAGGGTGTGCCCTCGGTAATTGCGGGTGTATGCTCCAAGTTTTCGAAGACCCCATCTTTGAAATTAGGCATACCTTGCATTTTAGCCAGGCGGTTGCCGGTTGCCGTTCCACCAAAGCGGTCGTGTTGCATATACAGCAGGGTTCCAATAACCAAGAGTATAAGTATGGCAAGTAATAGCTGCATCATTCTTTTTATAATATATTTCATAATATCTTACCAAAAATATAGGATTAATTTTAATTTCAAAGTCATTTTCACTCCTTTTACCTGTGTAGCATTGCTCTAGGAATACGTATATTTAAGGTATGAAACATGGAAACGTTACTAGGCGCATTTGTGGCATGGTATTTTATATGTTGTTTATGGTATCGTGCAGCGCACAAGGTAAACAAGAGCAGATGAAAAATGAAATTATTGCCGCAGTGGAAAAAGGGGACTTACCTTTTATTCAGGCACATGTGGATGGCAAGAATGTAAACTTACGCAACAGCAAAGATCAGACTTTGTTAATGATGGCTACGTACAAGAATAATACGGAGATGGCGACTTTCTTGATTCAAGCGGGAGCGGACCCTAATTTACAGGACGATATTCAAAATAGCCCATTTTTATATGCCGCTGCTTCGGGCTATCTGGAGCTGGTGCAGTTATTTCTAAACCATGGGGCTCGATTTGATGTTTTTAACCGCTACGGCGGAACGGGCCTTATTCCGGCAGCAGAAAAGGGGCATATCGATGTGGTGCGCTTGTTGTGCACGATAAAGGGCTTTCCGATAAACCATGTAAATCGCTTAGGCTGGACGGCGCTGATGGAAGCCGTGGTATTGGGCACTGGAGGCGAGATCCATACCGAGATTGTTAACACCTTATTACAGGCTGGCGCAGATCCAAATATTCCCGACGCTCAACATATTACTGCCCTACAGCATGCCCAGCAACGCGGGTTTACAAGCCTTGTAAAATTGCTGCAGCAGGCCGATAAGAAGGACCGGCAGTAGTGTAATACCCCATCATGTACAGGCGAATTTTCAGTTTATGGAAATTATGACATATTTAGTACTGTTAAAAAATGTTAAACATCCTTAATAATTCATACCTACGCTTATTTTTGACCCGAAAATGAACAAGAAACTATTATATGGGCTGCTCCTGATCTGGACATTATTTGTTCCGACGCTAGTCTTACTGATTGGTAAGACGGAAGCCCCTGTAAATCTTAGTTCCGCCAGTTCATCCATTAAGGTTCCGCGTTATAAACTTCAGAAGCTTTGGACAGCTTCCCATAAAGGGGAAAGCCTAAACAGCAGTGTTTTCTACGAAGGCGATACAGATAGTTTCAGCCTTTCTGCTTTAGTGAAAAAAGCCTTGCCTATGCCAAGCTATTTTTTCGTAGCCTTGTATGCGGTTCTATTGTTTCAATTTTTTAGCTTTTTTAAGCGCAAGCTTCCTTTTTGCGCCTATTTAGCGCTTCCTGCTCATTATAGATTCCTTACCCTAAGGGATATACGTATTTAATACCTTACATTTTTCTCGCCTTGGAAAGGGTTACGGTTTTAGGCTGTAAACCTCGCTTCCTACGTTATGTTTTGCTATTTCCTAGCATTTCATCTGTTCTTTAATAGATTCAATCTAATTAACATACATTATATTTTTTATGAAAATCAATGCCCTTATTTTATTAAGTACCGTGTTGTTTTATGGTTCTTGTTCACAAAAGCAGGAGGAGAAAGCTGTGGAGGAAACTTTCACGGTTACAAATCCGGTGCAAATGGATACAACTTTTACCAAGGAGTTTGTTTCTCAAATCCGTTCCCTGAAGAACATCGAGATTCGAGCACAAGAGAAGGGGTACTTACAGCAGATATATGTTGACGAAGGTCAACATGTTAATAAAGGCCAAGTGCTGTTCCGTATTATGTCGAATATTTATCAAGGGGAATTCGATAAAGCAAAGGCGGAAACAGATATGGCTGCCATAGAATTACAAAATGCCGAAACCTTGGCTGCAAAAAATATTGTAGCGGCAAATGAAGTTAAAATGGCCCGTGCAAAGTATAATCAAGCGAAAGCCGCCCAAGAAATTGCACAAGCACACCTGAGCTTCACGGAAATACGGGCTCCCTTTGCGGGTGTGATCGACCGGATTCCGCTGCGCTTAGGAAGTTTAGTGGATGAGGGTGCTTTGCTTACCAACTTATCTGATAACAGTAATATGCAGGTATATTTCAATGTCTCCGAGCGCGAATATTTGGATTATCAAACCAACAAAGCTTCACGTGGAGCAGACGCGGTAAACTTACTGTTAGCCAATAACCAGCCTTTACCGGTTACAGGGCATGTGGAATTAATTGAAGGTGAGTTTGATAACGAAACTGGAAATATCGCCTTCCGTGCGAAGTTCCCTAATCCGGATGGCTTGCTGAGAAACGGACAGACAGGAAAGGTGCAGATGCGAATTCCTTTTACGAATGCTATTATTATTCCACAAAAATCAACTTACGAGTTGCAGGATAAGAAATATGTTTTTGTAGTCGATAAAAATGGGGTTGTAAAATCCAGGAGTATTACCATCGCTGCCGAGCTTCCTGATTTATATGTGGTAGCGTCTGGCTTGACAACGGCTGATGTTATTGTGCTGGATGGCGTACAGAAGGTTCGGGATGATGATACAATTAAAACCAAATTGACATCAGGTAAGGACGCCATCTCAAACCTACGTTTAAAAACAGAATAGTGGCTATTTAAGAGATAACAAATTATGTTTAGCAAATTTATACAAAGACCGGTATTGTCTATCGTTATATCCTTGGTCATAGTTTTCCTTGGGGTAATTGGTATTGTATCCTTACCGGTAACACAGTTTCCATCGATATCGCCACCCAAGGTAAATATTACGGCAGAATACCCGGGAGCGAATGGGGAGTTATTAATTAAAGCGGTCGTTATTCCGTTAGAACGTGCCTTAAATGGTGTTCCGGGCATGAAGTACATGGCTTCCAGTGCTGGTAATGATGGGGAAGCCTCTGTACAGGTGGTTTTTAACCTGGGTACAGATCCGAACCAGGCATCCCTGAATGTGCAGAATAGGGTGGCTTCTGTCGTGAATAAGCTTCCGCCTATTGTGGTGCGTGAAGGGGTAAAAGTAACCCGTGAAGAGTCGAATATGTTGATGTATATCAATATGTACAGTGAAGACAGCACCATGGATGGTAACTTCTTATACAACTTTACCGATTTAAATGTGCTGTCTGAATTAAGACGTGTGGATGGGGTAGGTGCCGCTAATATTTTAGGGAACCGGGAATACGCGATGCGGATATGGTTGAAACCGGATCGTATGTTGGCGTATAAAATTTCTGCCGATGAAGTCATGACCGCTTTAGGGAATCAGAGCTTGGAGGCTTCGCCAGGAAAAACTGGGGAGGCATCGGGCAAACGCTCGCAGGCGTTTAACTATGTCTTGAAATATCCTGGACGTTTTACGACCAAAGAAGGATACGAAAATATTGTGCTCCGTGCTAATCCAAATGGCGAACTGTTGCGCCTTAAAGATGTGGCTGATATTGAGTTTGGTAGCGCCTTATACGATTTGTACTCCACCTTAAATGGAAAACCTTCGGCAGCGATAACCTTAAAGCAATCTTATGGTAGTAATGCCAGCCAGGTTATCCATGATGTTAAGGCTAAAATGGAAGAATTAGCGCCTTCCTTTCCTAAAGGGATGAAATACGAAATCAGTTATGATGTATCGCGTTTCTTAGACGCATCCATGGAAAAGGTGGTGCATACCTTGGTAGAAGCCTTTATTTTGGTGGGTATCGTTGTGTTCCTGTTCTTGGGCGACTGGCGTTCTACCTTAGTGCCTACATTGGCGGTGCCGGTATCTTTGATTGGTACGTTCTTATTTATGCAGTTTTTTGGTATTACGATAAATTTAATCACCCTTTTTGCACTGGTTTTAGCCATAGGTATTGTTGTGGATGATGCTATTGTCGTCGTCGAGGCGGTACACGCGAAGATGGAGGAGGAGCATCTATCCGTATTGAAGGCTACACAGAAGGCGATACACGAAATTGCAGGTGCTATTATTGCGATTACCTTTTTAATGGCTTCGGTATTTATTCCCGTTGCCTTTATGAGTGGACCTGTAGGTATCTTTTACCGGCAGTTTTCTATAACCATGGCTACAGCGATTATTCTTTCGGGTGTAGTGGCCTTGACCTTAACACCGGCTTTATGTGCCATACTATTAAAGAACAATCATGGTAAAGCACGTCAGAAATCGGTAATCGATCGGTTTATTGCTAAGTTTAATGCTTTCTTCGAAGGCCAGCTGGGCATGTACCAAAAGGTTCTGGCTATGGTCGTTAACAAAAGAGCATTAACCTTCCTGATAATTATAGCTTTCACGGTGGGTGCTTATTTTATGAACAACAGCCTGCCTACAGGTTTTATACCCAATGAAGACCAGGGGATGATCTATGCGATTATCCAAACCCCTCCGGGTTCTTCGTTAGAGCGTACCAACGAAATTGCGGGTAAGCTGCAAAAAATTTCGGAGGATATTGATGGTGTACAGTCGGTTTCTTCTATTGCTGGTTATGAGATATTGACCGAGGGTACCTCGGCAAATACCGGAACCTGTTTGATCAATTTAAAGGATTGGTCAGAGCGTAAGCAAAACGCCATTCAGATTATCGGGGAGCTGGAGGAAAAAGCCAAAGAAATTCCAGGCGCTACCATCGAGTTTTTCCAACCTCCAGCTGTACCGGGGTACGGTGCTGCAGGTGGTTTTGAATTGCGTCTCTTGGATAAAGAGGGAAACAACGATAACCAACGTATGGAAAAGGTGAGTAAAGACTTTGTCGCGGCTTTAAATAAACGCCCGGAGTTGTCGTCGGTATTTTCTTTTTATAGCGCGAGTTTTCCGCAGTATATGTTGAATATCGACAATGATATCGCCCAACAGAAGGGCGTTACCATTGATAACGCCATGAATACCCTGTCTACATTGGTGGGCTCAAATTATGAAACCAACTTTATCAAGTTTGGTAGGCAGTATAAAGTTATGGTGCAGGCCTTGCCGCAGTATAGAGCCCTGCCTGAGGATATCTTAAAGCTGTATGTCAAAAATGATAAAGATGAAATGGTTCCATTCTCGGCATTTATGCGTATGGATAAGGTGTATGGTCTTTCCGAAAATACCCGTCATAATATGTTCAACTCTTCCCAAATATCGGGTTCTGCTGCTCCGGGATATAGCTCGGGTGAGGCTATTAAGGTTATCACAGAGGTGGCGGCCAAAACGTTGCCACGTGGTTATGGCATTGATTGGGCTGGTATTTCTAAAGACGAGGTTGGGCGTGGAAATCAGGCGGCTTATATATTCTTAATATGTTTGGGCTTTGTATACCTCGTGTTAGCGGCGCAATACGAAAGTTTTGTTCTTCCGTTTGCGGTATTATTATCCCTACCGATTGGTATTTTTGGTGCCTTTTTATTACTTAAACTCTTTGGCCTTGAAAATAATATCTATGCACAGATAGCCTTGGTTATGCTGATAGGTTTACTCGGCAAAAATGCCGTATTGATTGTGGAGTTTGCGGTGCAAAAGCATAAAGACGGTGCCAGCATATTGGAGGCTGCATTAGAAGGTGCACGCGTGCGTTTTAGACCTATTTTAATGACTTCTTTTGCCTTTATCGCGGGGTTACTGCCGCTAATGTTTGCTACAGGCCCGGGTGCCTTGGGCAACCGCACCATTGGTACTGCCGCTACAGGAGGGATGATTTTTGGTACCGTAATCGGGGTGTTAATTATTCCAGGCTTGTACTATATTTTTGGTCTTATTGCCAGCAAAAGACAGTTGATAAAAGATGAAGAAGAAAATCCATTAACCGAAGAAATTGATAATAATGGCTAGAAATAAAAATCGTACTTGGGCAGTAGTGCTTTTCGTAAGTTTATCCATGGTGGCTTGTAAAGTGCCGGCATTGACAACGCAAAAGCCTGATGTCCCTATTCCGCAGGTTTTCGATGGGGAACCTGCAGATACTACAACATGGGCAAATATTCCATGGCGTCAATTTTTTAGTGACCCTCATTTAAGGGTATTAATCGATACCGCTATACAGCGTAATAAGGAGTTAAAGATAACCTTACAGGAGATCGAGATTGCCAAAAATGATGTGGCCTTTCGGAAAAGTTTCTTGGCGCCAACTGTGGGCATCCGCGCTGGTGCTGGGGTAGAGAAGGTTGGTCGATATACCAGTCAAGGTGCCGGGGATGCCAGTACCGAAATTCGTCCTGGGCATGCCGTTCCGGATCCTTTAGGGGATTTCTCGTTGGCTGCAACAGCGTCCTGGGAGCTGGATATCTGGCGCAAGCTGCATAACGCTGAAGATGCTGCGGCAAGCCGATATTTAGCCTCTGTGGAGGGTAAAAACTTTGTGCTTAGTAATTTAATAGCAGAAATAGCGTCCTCGTACTACGCTTTAATTACACTGGATAACCAGGTAGAAATTGTGCAGAATACCATCGCCCTGCAGGAGCAGGCGCTGGAGGTTGTTAAGGCACAACGTGCAGTAGGGCGCGTAAATGAGCTTGCTGTACAGAAGTTTACCGCGGAGCTCCTGAAAACACAAGCGGTGGCTTATAACCTATTGCAGGAAACAACGGAGATGGAAAATAAGATTAACTTCTTATTGGGGCGTTACCCACAGAAGATTGAACGTAATAAAGGTGCCTTGCTATCGGATTTACCAACACAGGTGAAAACGGGAATTCCCGCACAGATATTACACAATAGGCCAGATATTCAGGCTGCGGAGTTAGATCTGAAAGCGGCTAGTCTGGATGTTAAAGTGGCACGTGCCGAGTTTTATCCTTCACTGGATATATCCGCAGCTTTGGGGCTTCAAGCTTTTAAGCCCTCTTACCTATTGAAAATGCCGGAATCGATGTTGTACAGTTTAGCGGGCGATATGTTTGCTCCTTTAATCAATCGTGGCGCCATAAAAGCGGAGTTTAATACCGCTTCGGCTCGACAATTACAGGCGTTGTACAACTATGAGCAGGTGGTTTTAAATGCATACCTCGAGGTATCTAATCAGATGTCAAATATTTCAAATCTTGAAAAAGGGGTGGAGAAACAAACCAAGCAGGTGGATATTTTAAATCATTCCATTGCTATTTCTAAGGAATTGTTTATAAATAATAAAGCCGAGTATCTGGAAGTATTAACGACACAACGTGACGCCCTGGATGCGAAGCTTGATCTCCTGGATATGAAAAAGAATCAGTTTGATGCGGTTATACAAGTTTATAAAGGGCTTGGAGGCGGATGGAAGTAAGTTGTATAGGAATGGAAGGGCTGTCTTTGACAGCCTTTTTCTTTGTCTATGGGTTCCTATGTTTTTTCGTTTTGTAAAACCTAATTCGTTTAGCTTTGTTTTGTTAAAGACTTTGGTAGATACCAGGTGTATTCATTCTTTTATTAATTTTATGCTATGCTAAAAATTGTACTCTTTGTATGGGGGTTTTGTTTATCGGGTATGCTATATGCACAAGGGTTACAACCCGGCTACGATAAAGAGGAGTTTGCGGAAATGTTACGTATCAATGCTCAATTTTCTGAGGCTCCACGTATGCGCAGCCTTATCCCACAACCCGAACGATCACGTTTGTTATATAAGAGTAAAGAAATAGGTCTTGTAAACCAATGGCAGTTATGGCAAATGGGCGATAGTGTCGCCGTTATTGGCATACGTGGCTCTACATCAGAAGGGCAAAGCTGGCTGGCCAACCTGTTTGCGGCACAAATTCCGGCTGAGGGTAACTTGCAGATCGACAAGGATTTTAATTTTTCCTATAAACTGGCCAACCATAAAAAGGCATCAGTACATGCGGGTTACGTTTTTAGTGCTGCTTTCCTGCTGCTGGATATACTTCCCAAAATAGATTCTTGTTATAAGGCAGGTCTAAAGCAGTTTATTATAACGGGGCATAGCCAGGGTGGGGGCATAAGTTATATTCTAAGTGCATATTTAAAGCAGCAGCAGCGTATGGGAACCCTACCTGCAGACATACGGTTTAAGACCTATACCTCGGCAAGTCCAAAACCTGGAAACCTTTATTTTGCCTACGATTATGAGCAACTGATGGCTGATGGCTGGTCATATCATGTGGTAAATACCGAAGACTGGGTTCCGCAAACGCCCTTTACTGTTCAAACGGTTGAGGATTTACCCGATGTAAACCCCGTTCCGGCTTTGCAAGTGGCCCTGAAAAAGCAAGGTTTTTTTAAGCGTCTTTTTTTTAATTCCTTGTACAAAAAAATTACGAAGCCTTCAGAAAAGGCTGTGGATCGCTATCAGCGGTATTTAGGTAAATTTACCGGCAAGCAGATAAAAAAATATTATCCTGATTTTGTCATTCCGCATTTTGCGGGTAGCAACGAATATGTACGTACGGGGCGTCAGATCATACTTTATCCTGCAGACGCGGCATATTACGAACGTTTTGATTATACGAAGGATAAGGCTAAAATTATGATCCACCATTCTACAGTTGCCTATTATTACTTGCTGTTTCATAATAGGCCCTAGATAGGCTTTATGGCTAATTTTTAATTTTAAGGTGCTGAACCGTACGGCCTATACAGGCAGCTGCCTAACCTTAAACGGTATTCAAGAAGGTATGTATTTTAACTGCAGTATCTAAATCTAATTTTTTGCGTAACCTATACCGGCCTATTTCTACGGCTTTGGTAGAGTTGTTCAGTATTTGGGCGATTTCTTTGGTGCTAAGTTCCATCTTTAGCAAGGCACATAACTTAAGGTCATTGGCGGTAAGATTAGGAAATCGTTCCTGCAGCTTCACAAAGAATATACGGTTTACCTCATAAAATTGCTGATTAAAATAATGGCTGTCCTCCTGCGATTTTTCGGCTATACGGATCATGCGTAACAACGTTGACAGGGTTTCTTTCATCGGCGTTCCGGCCTTGGTAGCGTCCTTGATATAAGTTTTCAGTTTATTTAATACCTCCGCTCTTTTTACCATATGTAAGGTTAAAGCCGAGAGCTCCTTGTTTTTATACTCCACCTCGGCAGAAAGGTTTGCATTTTTAAGTTTCACAATTTCCTGCTCCGAAGAACTTAATTGCAGCTGATGCATTTTACTCTTCTGCTCTGCCTTCAGGAAAAACTTCCGCTGCTGCATTTTATGAACCATGTATAGGGTACAGGTTAAGAATATTAAGTAAACCAGGTAGGCATATATACTACGGTACCAGGGTGGATGAACCTGAAAACTGTAGGTTAGCTTATCCGATTCAGCGGCATTTCCAAAACGGCTTTTTACGATAAAGGTATAGCTTCCAGGAGCAAGGTTCGTATATTCCTTATCTTTTTTTGTAGACCATTCGGAGAACCCTTTATCATAGCCCTCCAGCATATAACTAAACTCTATTTCCTGCTGGTAGGTATACTCGATGGCGCCAAATTCAAAACGTAAGGCATTCTGCTGAAAACTGATCCTATAGGGCTCCGTATTTTCGTTTTTATAGCGGTTGGAAAGTAGGGTATCTTTCGTATTAATACTGATAATTTTATGAAAGAAAGAGCTCGGTTTTTTCCAATTGTATTTATTGAAATCGAGGTGTATAAAGCCTTGATTTACGCCTATAAGCACATGGCTCAGGTCTTCGGTATTTATGGAAGCATGGCCACCCACGATCTTTCCGTTTAATTCCGGTATTTCCAGGAGTTCATACTTGCTGTCTTTATTCTTTAACACAAAAACTTTTTGCGCTGCTGCGATCCAGATATTTTTATGCTCATCATTACGCAGGTACTGTATTTCTAATCCCTTTGTCAAGGCATAAAATTGGGGGTGTGGCATAAATTTCTTTTCCGCATTATTATACGTATAAATCCCATCTTTAGTGCCGGCACACAACTGATCATTTATTTTAAATATATAATTGTGGTACGTATCGGGAAGGCCATGGTTGCTGCCATATAAGTTTATCTTTTCAAAGCTATTGTTGTTGACATTTATAAAGATTTGGTATATACCGCGGTTCGGGTGCGAGGCCCAGTATGAATTGGAGTAGCTATCATAGGTTATAAAACGGATAGATTCGTCCATCCCCGACATTTTAAGCGCTTCAGGATTTACTGCATTTTCCAACTGGCTGAGGTGGAGAATACCATTGTATGTGCCTACAAAATAGTTTTGTGATCCGTTTGATACCGCATGTTCGGCAATCATCCAAGTTCCAAAATTACCGTATAGGCGTTTTGCCCCCGATGTTTGGAGCTCAAAAAGCCCTTTGT
Organism: Sphingobacterium sp. Mn56C; assembly: GCF_049319645.1. NCBI lineage: Bacteria > Pseudomonadati > Bacteroidota > Sphingobacteriia > Sphingobacteriales > Sphingobacteriaceae > Sphingobacterium > Sphingobacterium sp. Mn56C. The sequence continues at coordinate 136,735 of NZ_JBMOUC010000004.1, read as the reverse complement.
CGTGTGCCAACATCAGTTTATCCTGTATATTTTGCAACTTCCATACCTGTCCGCCGGTGCCTGGTATACGGTCAAATTCAAATTTTTCGAATTCTTTCCCGGCTTTAGACCGGTAAACGCCATCTGAAGTTCCTAACCAATAGCGCCCATTAAAATAAGAGGAAGAATATCCGGTAGGTTCCTTTTCGCTATCTGTAGAGATATAACGTATGGGGCTGTTTAGTGAAATGTAAGAAACCCCATTTTGCTGAGCAAGCCAGATATTTTTCTCCTGATCTTCATATATGGCTTTAATATCATTTGAAAGCAGCCCATTTTTTTTATTCCAGATATCTACAATTGTGCCATCGGGTTTAATCGTAATAACCCCATATGATATCGTTCCAAATAAAAAATTCCCGTTACTTAGCTTTTTTGCGGCGTAAATATGTTTAAATAAACTAGACTGTGCCGTTGCAGTATACGGACTAATCATATTTCCGTGGAGTAAAAATATACCCTCATCCTGCGTTGTAATCAAAAAACTATTCTGCTGGTAGGGTACAATGCTACTAATAATAGAATTTTTTACGGCGCTGTTATCAAAAATTTTTTTCCATCCTGAATTTTGATAGACTAAAAGTCCGATCTTATCATCCTGGGCCACGATATCTTGCCCAATTTTACCCATAAACGACCAGGTACCTTCGGGCTTTAATATTTTTATATCCTTAGCTTCTTTATTATAGACAAAAATGCGGTGTGGCTCGCGAAAGAAGATAGTATTATTGCTTTCTACGATATTCCAGATGTCGTTGAATTGACGTTCCTTTTCTGGAATCTTATCCAGCAGGGAGGTATACTGTAAACCATGGTCACTTTTGCTTAAATATCCAAATTCATTCTGTGCGCCAATATACAGTACCCCTTCATTATCAAGGAGCAAAGTTCGGGTTACAGAGGCGTTGGGCAAGGTTAACAGCGACCAATAATAACCATTAAAAGTTAGTAGTCCTCTCGAGTTTGCCATGTACATCACCTGTTCCTTGTCTTGAAGGATATCCCAATTTTGAAATCCTGCGTCGTACTGTGTGCTCGTATAGTTTATGGTTTTTAATCCACTAGCATTTTGTGCATATCCGGCTATAACAGCGAATAGGCAGTAATAAATTATACAAATACCATGAATTAGGTTTTTCATAGAATCGGTTAGCATAGAAAACTAATATAGGAAAAAAAACGAATTTTAAATAAATGTTTTTTTGCTGTTAAAAAATTATTGTAGAGTGTTTGTTAAGTTTTGTAGTGCTTTTTGTGTTTGATTATTAGTTGTTTATGAATTTTATGTAGTGTTTTTTATAGGTGTGTTGTAGTTGTATTTTGACATTTGTAGTAGAGATGTAGGTTATGAATATTCGTGTTTTTTTATCAACACTTACATATTTGTGTTAACCAGTTAAAGGTACAGGTTAATACCTTTTTGTATAACTTAACCGATATTGTAATTATAAACCAATCACTATGAAAAGAAAATTATTACTCTTTCTTGTGCTGTGTATTTCTATGTTGACACACTTGCATGTAATGGCACAGCAATTCCAACTTCAAGGAAAGATTTCAGACAAATCCACGGGGACGGCTATTGCTAATGCCACCATCTTGGTTCAAGGAACTAGCACAGCAACCATCACAAATTCACAAGGTATTTTCAATATTCGCGTGGCACATGCAAATGCTAGGCTGTTAATAACGGCTGTTGGCTATGCCAATCAAACCGTTACCGTAACGGATGTAACTAAAAACGTTGATGTAGAACTGGAACAGCAGGTGGGTAACCTTGATGAGGTTGTCGTTGTAGGGTACGGTACGCAAACCAGGGCTTCCATAACAGGGGCTATCTCCTCGGTAAAGGCAAAGGACTTGGAATCTATGCCACTAACGCGACCGGAGCAGGCTTTACAAGGACGCACTTCGGGGGTTTTAATAACCACCAACTCAGGGCAACCGGGTTCTGCGGCTAATGTACGTGTGCGCGGTACGACAACGATAAATAATAACGATCCGTTATGGGTGGTTGACGGTGTTGTTGTGGATAACGGCGGCATAGGTTACCTAAACCAATCCGATATTGAGTCTATTGATGTATTAAAAGATGCCTCAGCACAGGCTATCTATGGTGCGCGTGCCTCTACAGGGGTAATATTAGTGACCACTAAGAAAGGGAAGCAAGGTGCACCAAGTATCTCGTACAATGGTTTCTTTGGGACATCAGCACCAGCGAAAAAACTTAAATTATTGGATGCGAGTCAGTATGCCATGTTACGCAACGAAAGTTTGGCGAACGATGGCGAAGCGCCATTATTTACCGATCCTTCGTCGCTTGGTAAAGGTACAGACTGGCAGAAAGAAATATTTAATTCAGGTGCATTACGCCATAATCACGAGTTAAGCATTTCAGGAGGGTCTGAAAAATCAACCTATTTTACTTCTGTAGGTTATTTAAATCAGGAGGGTATTGTGGCTACGGATATTTCTAAATTCAAACGTTTAAATTTCCGAATTAACACCACCTACTCCCCAGCATCATGGATTACTTTCGGAGAGAATGTAGCCTATGCGCGGGATAAATCTGTAGGATTAGGCAATACCAACTCTGAGTTTGGTGGTCCTTTAAGTTCTGCTATCAATTTAGATCCCCTAACTCCGGTGGTTATTACCGATCCTGCTGTTGCTTCACAGGCACCGTATACCAATCCATTTGTTGTGCGTGATGCTTTTGGTAATCCGTATGGCATTTCGAATTATGTGACACAGGAAATGACCAATCCTATCGCCTATATGCAGACACGTTTAGGCAATTATAGCTGGAGCGACAATATTGTCGGTAATGCTTTTATGGAAATTATGCCTATCCCGGGTTTAAAATATAGATCATCTTTGGGTACGAAATTATCCTTCTGGGGTGGAGAATCTTTTACGCCTCCATTTTACCTATCGGTTACGAGTAAAAATGAAAGAGCAAATTTTAACCGTGGTATGAATCGCTCTTTGGCTTGGAATTTTGAAAATACAGTTTCTTATACGAAAACAATTAACGACCATACTTTTAGCCTATTAGCAGGGCATGGTGCCTATATGGATGGAAATTCATATAATCTTAACGGTACCTATTACGGTATTCCGGTAGATAATTTTGATGATGCCTCTTTAAGCTTTCCCGTTCCCAATGCAGATAGAACTGTGGGCGGCGGTGAAGGCGTTATCTCGCGCGTACAGTCGTTCTTTGGACGTGTAAACTACAACTACAAAGAGCGTTATTTATTTGAAGCTTTAGTACGTCGTGATGGGTCAACGAAGTTTGGTCCAAACCATAAATATGGAACTTTCCCTTCCTTCTCGGCAGGATGGGTAGTTTCGGGTGAAGATTTTTGGAATCAAAATAGCGCTGTAAACTTCTTAAAAGTTAGAGGGGGATGGGGTGTTGTCGGTAACGATAGAATACCAAACTTTGCGTATACAGCTTTAATTGGTGGTGGCCGTAATTATCCTTTTGGTACGGAAGGTAACTACCTAGCTGGAAATAGCCCTAATTCTATTCCTAATCCAGATTTGAAATGGGAAGAATCTCAATCTACTAACATCGGTTTAGAGGCTGTATTTTTCCAAAACTTAACCTTCTCTTTTGACCTCTTCCAAAAGAAAACCGTTGATATGCTAATGAGCTACCGTATTCCGAAGTTTGTAGGTGTGGTTAGTGATCCTATAAATAATACAGGTACTTTAAATAATAAAGGTTTTGAGTTGAGTTTAGGGTACAACAAAACTGTTGGCGACTGGAAATTAGGGGCATCCGGTAATGTGAGTTATGTGAAGAATAAAATCACGTACCTAGGTAATGGCGTAGAGTATTTAGCTTCTAACAACCAGAATTTCCAAAACAGTACCTATGAAATTGCGCGTACAATTGTAGGCCAACCTTTATTTTCTTTCTTCGGTTTTAAACACCTGGGTATATTCCAAAATCAGCAGGAAATTGACAATTATGTGAATTCTTCGGGCAATAAGATTCAACCTAATGCTCAACCAGGGGATTTCAAGTGGCAGGACTCGAATGGTGATGGCGTAATCAACGAAAATGACCGTGTTGTTTTAGGATCGCCGATTCCTACATGGACTTATGGTATCAATTTAAATGCTGAGTACAAAGGTTTTGACCTGTCGGTATTTGGTCAGGGTGTTGGTGGAAACATGATCTTTCAAGGTTTACGTCGTTTAGATATCAAAGGCGCGAACTACCAAGAGCGCGCTTTAGGACGTTGGCACGGTGAAGGTACCTCAAATAAAGAGCCTCGCTTAACGGATGAGGATAAGAACTTCAACTTTAGAAATCCTTCGCAATACCATTTAGAAAAAGGTGATTATTTCCGTATCAAGGTGGTACAGTTGGGATACAACTTTAAACAAGCGGCTTCGGTTATTGGAGCAAAACGTATTCGTTTGTATGTTATGGCCGAAAACCTATTTACCATTACCAAGTATACAGGGTATGATCCGGAGATTGGTGGAAATACAAGCAACGCCGGTATTGGTGTCGACAGAGGTATTTATCCACAGGCGAAATCCTTTATGGTGGGTCTAAATCTTGGATTTTAAGCGTTTTAACTAGATATTTTAAAAATTGCCTATAGGCGATACTCTAAAATAAAAAAGAATGAAAAAGAATAGGATTTTTATGGCTTTAGCTGGCATGGTGCTTGCAGCTACATTATCACAAAGTTGTTCCAAAAGCTTCTTAGAAGCACAACCAAAAGGATCACATTTTGAATCCAACTATTATAAAAATGAAACCGAAGCATTTAATGGTTTAATTGCTGTTTATGATGTATTAGGTTGGAAAACAAGTAATTACACAAGTAAGCTCGTTGTCGCAAATGTGGCTTCGGATGATCAATTGGCAGGAGGCGGGGGTTCTTCGGATCTTCTTCACTTCCAGGTGGTATCAAACTTCACCTTAACACCTGCAATGGGTGCGCATGATGGTTTATGGAATGGTTTCTTTGCGGGCGTAAGTAGGGCAAATATTTTAATTGACAAGTTACCACAGGCCAATATGTCGGAACAGACTAAGGCACGTTTTAACGCCGAAGCTCGCTTTTTGAGAGCCTATTTTTATTTTGATTTGGTACGGGTGTTTAAAAATGTACCCCTAATTACCAAACCTTTGGGGTCTACAGAGATTGAGAATGTGGAGCAGGCTTCGCCAGAGGATGTGTATGCATTTATAACCAAAGAATTGCAGGAGTCGTTGAATGATTTGCCAGCCTCTGTTCCAAAGGTTAGCGAAGCTGGACGCATTACCAAAGCGGCAGGGTATGCATTATTGGGTAAGGTGTTATTGTATCAAGAAAAATTCCAAGAGGCTGCTGCTGCACTAGCGCAGGTAAATGGCACCCCAGGGCAGGATAGTCCGTTTGGCAATGCCTTGTTGCCGGAGTATAATGACCTTTGGGTCGTGGCAAATAAGCACAATAAGGAGTCCATTTTGGAAATCAACCATACCAATACATCGGGTGGATCATGGGATTGTATTCCGTGTACCGAAGGTAACTTACTTAATATTTTGTCGTCACCACGAAGTTATGTGATCACAAAAAAAGGGGAGGCACCAACGTATATCAGTGGTTGGGGGTTTTTTATCGTGACCAAACAGCTGGCCCAATTTATGAAAAATGATTATCGCTATGCCGCAACTGTAGAAAATTTGGATAGTCTAGCAGATGCCAAAAAGGTAACTTATGAAGAAAGCTACCAAAACACGGGATATTTCCTTAAGAAATTTATGGGTAAAGAGGAGGATAGATACTCCGGTGCTGGCGATCCGAACTTAAACTTTCCACAGAATACCTATGAAATTCGTCTTGCCGACACGTATTTGTTAGAGGCCGAAGCCTTGGTTCGTGGTGGGGGTAGCCAAAGTCGTGCACAAGCCCTTTATGATGCCGTGCGTTCTCGTGCGAAGATGACCAAGAAGCCCGTATCCTTAAATAATATCATCGATGAGCGTAGATTAGAACTCGCTGGTGAAGGTCATCGTTTCTTCGATCTTGTACGCTGGAAACTTGCGGATCAATATTTATCTTTTAAAGGGTTTAAAGCTAATAAAAACGAGATTTTTCCGATACCATTATTAGAACTTAACAATACAAAATTAAAGCAAAATATAGAGTATAGCGGAGGGCAATAGCTATAATAATATTCAATCACCTACCTACTTTAATAAATTGGGGGCCGTCTTTTTTTTAAGGCCTCCAATTTTTTTGTCCTTTTTAAGAAAAAACAACCTAAATATTAATTGTAAAGAAAAAAATACATTCTTAAATTTTATAAATCATATGCATTTAAAATCACTAAAAGTATTCTTTTACTGCATTGTTCTAGTTTTTGCCGTTCAGCAAAATGTTCATGCGCAACAGAAGAAAGTTAAAAAAGATATTGGGTTACAATTATATTCCGTAAGGAGTATGTTAGGAAGTTACGTGAATGGTGCCAACAGTTATACCACAGATTATGTGCCCGTGTTAAAGAAACTGGCGGCCATGGGCTTTACCGTTGTGGAGGCTGCTGGTTATAATAATGGTACCTTTTATGGCTCTACACCACAGGATTTTAAAGCCAATGTGGATAAATCTGGCCTGCAGGTCGTTTCCTCGCATGCTGGTGGCGGATTAAGTAAAAAGGAGCTGGAGTCGGGGGATTTCACGGCCGCTTTAGCCTGGTGGGATGCTTGCATTGATGCACATAAAGCCGCTGGTATTACTTATATTGTTAGTCCTTGGTTGGATAAGCCCGCTACCTTGGCAGAACTTAAGGTGCAGTGCGATTTCTTAAATGAAGTGGGCAAAAAATGTTTCGAAAAGGGTATTAAGTATGGTTATCATAACCATTCGCATGAATTCGAAAAAGTTGAAAATAAAGACTTAATGTACGATTTTATGCTTCAAAATACCGACCCTAAGTATGTTTTTTTTGAAATGGATGTTTACTGGACCATTATTGGTCGCCGAAGTCCTGTAGATTACTTCAAAAAATACCCAGGACGCTTTAAAACCCTTCATATTAAAGATCGTCGTGAAATTGGACAAAGTGGAATGGTGGGCTTTGATGCTATCTTTAAACAGGCTAAAACGGCCGGTGTAGAGCGCATCTTTGTGGAGCTTGAAGAGACAACAGGATCATTAGAAGAGGGCTTGAAAACGAGTATAAACTATCTCTTAGAGGCACCATTTGTGCCACAAAGGTATGAAAATGCAAAAAAATAAACGTACCTATAAAAAAGCTGTCTTTTTCAGGCAGCTTTTTTATTCTCCTTGCTTGCGCAGATTTCCTGCCTTTACCCCTGTTTAATCGGTATCCAGCAACACCTCATGCCGTTTGTAAGGCTTTAATTTTACCCGTATATTTTCGAAACCATGGGCTATAAGTTGCGCCGCCGTATTTTTTACGCCCTTCCCAAAGTCGCCAATGGGGTCGTCTTCACCCGAAATAAACAGCATAGGCAAGTTTTTAGGTATTCCCTGCCACCAGTCCTTGCGCGTAGCCTGGTACATCAGCGAAAAAAGGGTATAAAAACCATTGTTGGTAAACTGTCCGCCACATAAAGGATCCTGGTTAAAGGCCTTCCGGTTTTCCTTGTTCAGGCTGAGCCAATTGCTACCATCATAATCCACTTCTTTTCGAAAACGCATGTTGTTACGCAAGCGGAAGGCAGCATTTAACAAACTACTTCTTCTGTAGGGGGCTAGCTTATTTAATAGGGAGGTTATCCCTAATAGTAATTCCAATCCAAAAGGTTTAGCACCTGTGCCGACGATAACAGCACCAGAAAAGGTATGACCGGTATTTTGTAACAAACAACGGGTAATAAAAGAACCCATGGAATGCCCCAAGATATAGTGCGGAATTTTAGGATATTTTTGTTGTAGGTAATCTGCCATCCATTGGGCATCTTGAATCAGCTGTTCTTTCGGAAACTGAAGCTGAAAAAAGCCCAGTTCAGCGCCCGTATGTACCGACCTTCCGTGTCCCAAATGGTCGTAGGTAAGCACCGCGTAACCCTGTGCGACAAGGTAATGGGCTAGCTTTATATAACGCCCACTATGCTCCTGCATACCATGCAGTATAAGGAATGTACCTTTTGCCGCGCCTAATTGGGGCGGGTATAGGGTGCAGAACAAATTGTGTGTAGCATTGTGGCCTACAACAGGCAAAGCTAACGAAGCTGATATGGATAAGGGTTCCATGCATTTAAAGTTATAAAGTTATGCGGTTATCTATACGATTCCCTATACATTAGAGAAGCATAGAAAAAGCAAATAGTTTGGTTAATGCCATAAAATTAAAAATAGTATAGTGTTTTTATAGTTTTTATTTTAAACTGTCTTATATTTACCGGCATAATTTATAACAGCATGAAAAAAGCAACTTTTTTTAGCATCCTCAGCTTAGGTTTACTTCTGATAGGCCTTGGATCCGGTAATGCGGCCTATGCACAGACTACAAAAACTTCAGGGCAGGCGACGTTCGAGAAACCATATCATCCGGAGGCCGATGCGCAAAAAGATATCGATGCCTTAGTGAAACAGGCGCAAAAAGAAAAGAAAACGGTTCTTATTCAAGCCGGGGGAAACTGGTGCGTATGGTGTTTACGTTTTAATGCTTATATTCAGCAAACTCCGAGTATCCACAGCTTATTGGAGGATAAATTTTTATATTACCACTTAAACTTCTCTAAAGAGAATAAAAACGAAGCGGTGTTTCAAAAATATGCTCCCGAGGGGAATAAATTAGGTTATCCTTTTTTTATTGTATTAAACCAGGATGGTAAAACAGAAAGTATTCACGATAGTGGTAGCCTGGAGCGTGGTGAAAGCTACGACGAGGCGAAGGTTTTGGCCTTTTTAAATGACCTTTTGTAAGGCTTTAAACTATTACTCCTTAACAATAAAAAGAGCTATCCATAAGCAAATGAAATGGATAGCTCTTTTTTAGTGTATACTGGATACCGTGTTGTCTATTGATAGCCTAATAACTTCATCACCTGTTTCGAGTTTTGCTCTTCGCCAAACACCTCATAGTTAAAAGTTTCGTCACGGTTGCGACGGATAATAACATGTTTTGGGGATGGCAATAAACAATGATGTATACCACCGTAACCGCTCAATACATCCTGGTAAGCACCCGTATGGAAGAAGCCCAGGTACTGCACCTTACGCGTTTTAGGCATATATACCGAGTTCATATGTGCTTCTTGGTTGTAGTAATCTTGACCATCGCAGGTTATACCACCCAAGTTTACACGTTCGTACTCATTGTCCCAATTATTAATCGGTAATAGAATATATTTCTGGTTTAAAGCCCATACATCCGGAAGGTTTGTAATAAAGGAACCATCAATCATAAACCATTTTTCACGGTCGTTCTGTTGCTTACGGCCCAATACTTTGTACAATATTCCCGATGCTTCTGCAACGGTATATTTACCAAATTCTGTAATAATATCGGGTTCCATCACTTCGTGGTGCGCACAGATTTCTTTAATGCGGTTTACAATTTCGTTTACCATATACTCATAATCGAAATCGTGTACCAAGGAATCCTTAAACGGCATACCTCCACCGATATCTAATGTATCGAGCTCGGGGTTAACCTTTTTAAACTTACAGTACAGCGTAACATACTTCTCTAACTCGTTCCAGTAGTAAGGTGTATCGGAGATACCCGAGTTGATAAAGAAGTGTAAAAGCTTCACTTTAAAATTTGGATTATCTGCAATTTTATTGTTGTAGAAGTCGATAACATCCTCCATACGTATCCCTAAACGCGATGTATAAAACTGCGAATCGGGCTGCTCTTCCGAAGCAATACGCATACCTAAGGCACAAGGTTCATCCAGTTCAATCTCATCATCGTATAGATTAAACTCTTCTTTGTTATCCAATACCGGTATAATATTTTTATAACCATCATGGATCATATCAATAATATATTGCTTGTACTGGTAGGTCTTAAAACCATTACAGATTACTGTAATGTCTTTGGTTACCGTTCCGGCACGCTCCAAGGAATCAATCATAGGCATATCAAAGGCTGATGATGTCTCCAAGTGGATATCATTCTTTAAAGCCTCTTCAACGATATGTTTAAAATGTGAAGACTTGGTGCAATAACAGTATTTATACGAACCTCTATAGTTATGTTTTAATATAGCGGTTTGAAATAGAATCTTCGCTTGTTGAATTTTTTTGCTGACAATAGGTAAATAGGTAAACCGTAACGGTGTACCATACGTTTCTATCATTTCCATTAAATTCAAATCATGGAAGTACAATTCGTCGTCGATTATTTCGAATCCGTCTTGCGGAAAACCAACACTTAAGTCAAGAAATTCCTGATAGCTCTGCATTTTTTATTATTTTTGGCAAAGATATGTTTTCATAATGAATACCTAAACACTTTAGGTGTTATTTTTATCGTTCATTATCAGAAAGATATATAATACGAAATATTTACATGGCTAATAGTATACAAGAAACGCTCGTTGAACAAACGGTTGCCGCGGTAAAATCGCTTTATGGTGCCGACATTTCAGAATCACAAATCAGTTTGCAGGAAACCCGCAAAGAGTTTGAAGGACAGATTACCATTGTTACCTTCCCGGTAACTCGTTTTTCAAAAAAATCACCCGAACAAACGGGGGAAGAGATTGGCGCATACCTGCAGCAGCATATTGCTTTAATCGCTGGGTTTAATGTTATTAAAGGTTTTTTGAATGTTAGCCTTTCCGATACCTATTGGATTGATGTGCTACATAATAGCATTGCAGCCGCAGACTTTGGCCGCTTTCCGAGCAATGGCAAGAAGCTAATGGTGGAGTACTCATCGCCCAATACCAATAAACCCTTGCACTTAGGACATATCCGTAATAACCTGTTAGGATACTCTGTATCCGAAATATTAAAGGCTTATGGTTACGATGTTATCAAGGCGAACTTGGTGAACGATAGGGGTATACATATCTGTAAGTCTATGCTGGCATGGCAGAAATTTGGTCAGGGGGAAACGCCGGAATCTGCAGGTTTAAAAGGTGATCATTTGGTCGGAAAGTATTATGTTATTTTCGATAAAGCTTATAAAGAAGAAATTAATGCTTTAATTGCTGCAGGGCAATCTGAAGATGAAGCCAAGAAAAACGCTCCCTTGATAAAAGAGGCTCAGGTGATGTTGCAGCAGTGGGAGGCTGGAGACGAGGAGGTGATAAGTCTATGGAAAACCATGAATGGTTGGGTATACGATGGTTTTGCCGTTACTTATAAGCAATTGGGGGTTGCCTTTGATAAATATTACTACGAATCGGACACCTACCTTTTAGGTAAGGATATTATACAGGAGGGCTTGGATAAGGGTGTTTTCTACAAAAAAGAAGACCATTCGGTATGGATAGACCTGAGCGATGAAGGCCTGGATCAGAAATTAGTATTACGTGGCGACGGTACTTCGGTATATATTACGCAGGATTTGGGTACAGCGCAGTTAAAGTATGATGAGTTTCAAATGGACGACTCTATCTATGTGGTTGGAAATGAGCAGGATTACCATTTTAAGGTGTTGTTTGCAATTTTAAAACGTCTGGGTAAGTCATGGGCACAGGGGTTGTTCCACTTATCTTATGGCATGGTCGATCTTCCATCGGGAAAAATGAAATCTCGTGAAGGTACGGTGGTGGATGCCGATGATTTAATGGCAGAGATGATTGAGACGGCAAAAGATCGTACCGAAGAGCTCGGTAAGACTGATGGCTTTAGCGAGGAAGATAAAGTAGCACTTTACCAGACTATTGGTATGGGGGCTTTGAAATATTTCTTGTTAAAAGTTGACCCTAAAAAACGCCTCCTTTTTGACCCGAAAGAGTCGGTAGACTTCCAAGGGCATACCGGCCCCTTTATTCAGTATACCCATGCGCGTATTAAATCGGTATTGCGCAAAGCAGAGTTTGCTGGCACCGAAGCTAAGGTTACCCCTCCGGGTATTTCGGCTTACGAGCGCGACCTTATTTTGGCGTTAACCAATTACCCTTCGGTATTGGAAGCTGCGGCAAAAGAATTTAGTCCGGCGCAGTTGGCAAATTATGCTTACGATATTGCGAAGTTGTACAACAAGTTTTACCATGAAGAAACTATCTTGAAGGCCGAACAGCCGGAGGTTAAGACTTTTCGTTTACATTTGTCGGCAGCAACAGCAAAAATTATGGCGGAAAGCATGCGTCTGTTAGGTATTCAGGTACCGGAGCGTATGTAAGCGTTTCTAATCGTTCACTTAACTCTAGTATACCATATACGTACATAGCAGCATGAAGAGATTTAAAGTTGGCTTAATCGGATTTTCTATAGGAGGGCATGTTTTTCATGCCCCCTTTATTGCAGCAAATCCTGGCCTGGAATTATATAAAGTAACGGCACGCAAAGAGGCGCAGCAGCAGATGTTGGCCGAGCGCTATCCGACTGCTATTGGCGTGCTTTCTGCCGATGCTATTATCCAAGATCCGGCGGTGGATATTGTGGTGCTGGCTACGTCCAATGATGTGCATTTTAGCCTTGCAAAGGCGGCCTTGGAAGCGGGTAAGCATGTGCTGGTGGAAAAACCATTTACCATTACCACTGCTGAAGCGGACCTATTGATCGCCTTAGCGCGGGAAAAAGGCTTACTGCTATCGGTGCACCATAATGCACGCTTTCATTCTGATTTTAAAACTGTACAGAAGGTGTTGGCTTCGGGTAGGTTAGGGCGTGTTACGAATTATGAGGCTCGCTATGACCGTTTCCGTAATTTCTTGCGTCCTGGCGCCTGGCGCGAGGCAAATTTACCGGGATCGGGAATCCATTATGACCTAGGGGCGCATCTTATAGATCAGGCCTTGCAGCTGTTTGGTGCTCCTGATGCTGTTTTTGCTGATCTACGGGTTATGCGTGATCATGCGGAGGCGATAGATGATTTTGAAATTATCCTTTCTTATCCGCGCTTAAAAGTTTCGTTAAAGGGGCAGATGCTGGCAAAAGAGCCTACTGCACGCTATGCGATTTACGGCATGCAAGGATGTTTTGTAAAGTATGGTACCGACCCACAGGAAGATTTATTGCGTGCGGGGGTGAATCCACAGGATTACCCGAACTGGGGGCAGGAACCTGCCGAAATTCAGGGGCTTCTTTCTGTGCTCGAAAATGGGCAGGATATAGCAGAGCATGTGGTCAGTGAGCGGGGTACAGGGCAGGACTTTTATGCAAATATTGTGGCCACCTTAATGGGGGAGGCTGAGTTGTTTATTAAACCCGAGCAAGCACGGGATGTAATCCGTATTTTGGAACTTGCCGAGCAGTCGTGGAAGGAGCAGCGGGTGCTGTCGTTACAAGGAGAATTAATTGCATAGATGAGTCGTTATGATGCGGTAATAATTGGCGCTGGTGCCTGTGGGTTGATGTGCGCAGCGCAGGCTGGTTTGTTGGGTAAAAAGACTTTAGTCTTGGAACGCAACGATAAACCTGGGGCTAAGATTTTAATATCGGGTGGTGGTCGTTGCAATTACACAAATCTGAATACTTCCCCGGTGAATTTTGTTTCAGAAAATCCTAAGTTTCTACATGCTGTGTTTGCCCAGTGGACGGTAGACGATACCATTTCATTTTTTGAAACTTTTGGGCAGATTCGTGGTGCGGAGAAGACGCTAGGTCAGCTGTTTCCTGCAACCAATAAGGCGAAGGATATTGTACATACCTTTACATCGCTGCTGTACGAAACAGGGCAGGATATCTGGTTAAATACGCTGGTAAAGCGGGTGACGCCTGTAGATGGCGGGTATAGCCTGCACATCGAACGTAATGGGCAGGAGCAGATCATTCATGCAGCCAAGGTGGTATGCGCCTCGGGGGGCTTGCCCGTAGCAAAACTGGGGGCGTCGGATTTTGCGCTGCGTACGGCGCGGCAATTGCAGTTGGATGTGGTGCCTACCGCGCCGGCATTGGTGCCGCTAACCATTACGGGGAAGGATGCCGATTGGTATGCCTCCTTGTCTGGAAATTCGGTGTACTCCAGGGTGTACAACGATAAAATTTCTTTTGAAGAGAATATCCTCTTTACGCACTGGGGCCTTAGTGGTCCTGCGATTTTGCAGATATCCTCTTACTGGCGTGCGGGCGAGCAGTTTTTTATCGACCTGTTGCCTCAATGTAAGCTCGAGGAGCTTATTAAAGAGGAGCGTAGCAGGGGTGGAAAACGTACGCTTGGACAGCTGCTGCATAATTTCTTTACCAAAAAAATGGTCGATGCCTTAGGGAAATTCCTGCCTATGGATATTAAAATAGCATCGCTGAGTAAGGCTGATGCAAATCTTGCCGTGGCCAGCATTCATAAGTTTAAGGTGAGACCTGCAGGCGATAAGGGCTATGATAAGGCCGAGGTAATGCGTGGTGGTATTGCTACCGACGAACTGAATCCTAAAACCCTGGAGGCAAAAAAATATCCGGGTTTGTATTTCGGTGGCGAAGCGGTGGATATTACGGGATGGCTTGGGGGGTATAATTTCCAATGGGCATGGGCTGCTGGTTTTGCTATTGCACAGGATATTTAAGATATCGGCACTTGAGGGTGTAAAAAATTAAAGCTAGGCTTGCACTGCCTGCAGGTATAGCTTTTATTTTCCTTATTAGGCTATAGTTTCTATGCATTAATCCCCCGATGCATAAAATAAAATCCCTATATTAGTCTTTTAGCAATTAAAAACCGCGTAATATTTAGTTTGGCTATTTTTCATGAAATTATATTGGTTTTTTTATAAGGAAATTTTCTGGGCTAACCTGGCTTTATCTCTTCTTTTATCGCAGCTGAGTGGAGCGGGGCTGCAGCAATTGAAAATGGCGCCGTTATTGTTCGCTACGGCGGGTTTTGGCATTAGTGTGCTCATGTATTCCTATACAAATAGAAAAAACCGCTTTATGTATTACAATAAAGGCATAGCCTATAAAAAGGTAATTCTGCTGGTTTTTCTTTTTAACTTCACATTTTGTGCTTTATTATGGCAGTCTCTACAATACCTATAGCAGATAAGGAACTTTATATTGATTCGGTAGAATTTTCATATTCCGGAACTAAAACCTTATTAACGGGGGTATACCTAAATTGTAAAGTTGGAGAGGTCGTTGCACTACTGGGCAGAAATGGCTGTGGAAAATCTACCTTGTTAAAAATCCTTTTTGGAACGCTGAAGCCTAAAAATGCATTTATACGCTTAAATGGAACACGTATTCAGCAGGCTTATGCCAGTAGGGAGGTCTGTTATATGCCACAGGAGTCTTTATTGCCTACGGCAAAAACGGTAAAGCGTATCGCCAACTTGTTGGTGAATGATAAAAATAAAATCGCAGAATTGCAGGCGAACGATATTATCGCTAAAATATGGAACAGCAAAATTGCTGATATTTCAACGGGCGAAAAACGGTATGTAGAGTTTCTGCTGCTACTGGCACAACCAGCGACGTTTATACTGCTCGATGAACCCTTTTCTGGCTTGTCGCCTTACCTACAAGAGCGTGTTCATGCTGATATTCTCGCCTTAAAATCTGAGAAGGGATTTATTATTTCCGACCACCATTTCCGTTCTGTTTTACAGATCAGTACCCAGATTGTTTTATTACAAAATGGAGGCTGTAGGGCTATTGCCGACAAAAAGGATTTGGAGTTTTTTTATGTTCCGACGGGAACTTTTGATGAATAATCTTACCCTATAGA
This sequence comes from Sphingobacterium sp. Mn56C, assembly GCF_049319645.1. NCBI lineage: Bacteria > Pseudomonadati > Bacteroidota > Sphingobacteriia > Sphingobacteriales > Sphingobacteriaceae > Sphingobacterium > Sphingobacterium sp. Mn56C. The sequence goes on along the minus strand of NZ_JBMOUC010000004.1, from coordinate 120,922 downwards.
TTTTCTTTTAGTAAGTTTGTAGAAATATAAGTCTTACTCCTTAAATTATACTATGTCTTCGGTACTGATTAAAAATGCACATGTTGTCAATGAAGGAAAAATTGAAACGCTAGATGTGTTTATAAAAAATGGTAGAATTGAAAAAATTGCCCCGCAGATTGACCTTAATGCCGACTCCGAAATAAATGCGGAAGGTTTGCATTTGTTACCCGGTTTGATCGACGATCAAGTGCATTTTAGGGAACCTGGATTAACTTATAAAGCCAATATTTTTACCGAAAGTAGAGCGGCTGTCGCTGGTGGAACTACGTCCTTTATGGAAATGCCAAACACGGTTCCGAATACCCTTACACAAAAGCTGCTGGAAGATAAATATCAAATTGCGCAGGATGCTTCTTTAGCAAACTACTCTTTCTTTATGGGGGCAGCAAACGATAACCTGGATGAGGTTTTAAAAACCAACCCTCGTGATGTTTGTGGAATTAAAATCTTTATGGGCTCTTCCACGGGAAACATGCTGGTGGATAATGAGCAAGCTTTGGAGAATATTTTCCGCAATGCGCCGACTTTAATTGCGACACACTGCGAAGACGAGGCTACCATCCGCGCCAATATGGCCCGCTTTAAAGCCGAGTATGGCGATGCAATAGGTATTGCTATGCATCCGTTGATACGCTCCGAAGAGGCCTGTTACCTATCGTCTTCGAAGGCGGTGGCGCTGGCGCAAAAGAATAATTCACGTTTACATATTTTACATATTTCTACGGGTAAAGAGGTAGCCTTGTTTGAAAAGGATATCCCGCTCGCGCATAAACGTATTACCGCCGAAGCCTGTGTGCATCATTTGTGGTTTTCGGATGCGGATTATAAAACCAAAGGTAACTTTATAAAATGGAACCCTGCCGTGAAAACCGCCAACGATAGGGATTTAATAATGAAAGGTTTATTGGATGGGCATATCGATGTGATTGCTACCGACCATGCTCCGCATACCTTGGAAGAGAAGGAACAACCTTACCTGCAAGCGCCATCGGGCGGACCATTGGTGCAGCATGCCTTACAGGCGCTGCTGGACTTGGTGAAACAAGGAAAGATGACGCTGGAGCAGCTGGTGCAGAAATCAGCGCATAATACGGCCATCTGTTTTCAGATTGAACAGCGCGGTTTTATTCGCGAGGGCTATTGGGCAGATCTTGTCTTGGTAGATTTAAATAAACCTTATACCGTAAAAAAAGATAATATATTGTCGAAATGTGGCTGGTCGCCTTTTGAAGATTATACCTTCTCGAGTTCTGTCGTGCACACCTTAGTTTCTGGAAATATCGCCTATTCAAACGGAAAAATTATAGAAGTTGGCGCCGGTCATCGGTTGTTGTTTAATCGGTAAGGCTGTTAGCTACATCGGCTAAGAAATTGATAACTTAATAATAAAGAGTGGTTTTTTAACCTTTCCTATTTAATTTATCCAGGCTGTTATGAAACTTTCTTTGATACTACTAACAATTTTTGCATTGCATATGTGTAATACGGATAAGCAGCGGCAAACAGCCGCTAATCCGGCTGCAGTACAGTTGGAGGCAACGGTATTAGCCGATTTGCATACTTTGTATAAGGAGTCTGCGCTGCATCATAGACGTTTTAAGCATGTTGATATCGATTCGCTAACGCAGGTACATCAAACTAGAGCTGTATTGGGGGTACAACAGATTGGTAAGTCGGTAGAAGGGCGTGCCATTTATGAGTGGGAATATGGGCAGGGCGATAAAAAGGTGATGTTATGGTCGCAGATGCATGGCGACGAGCCTACAGCTACAATGGCCTTGTTTGATTTGTTTAACTTCCTGGAAGGTAAGAACGATGGGCAGGATACCATCCGCGCCTTACTGAAAACTAATCTGCAACTTCGTTTTATACCCATGCTAAATCCTGATGGCGCAGATCGATATACACGGCGTAATGCGCAGAGTATCGACCTTAACCGTGATGCTCGAGCCACACAAACGCCGGAAGGGGCCCTGCTAAAATCCCGCGGTCAGCAGTTTAAACCGCGTTATGCGTTTAATTTGCACGATCAAAATATTTATTACAATATTCCAGGAAGTGCAACCCCGGTTACGATTTCTATGCTGGCACCAGCCTACAATACGGAACGCGCGGTTAACGAGGTGCGCGCCGATGCGATGAAGTTAGTCGTTGGCATGGATAGGCTGTTACAGGTTTACATTCCCAATGCGGTAGCTCGTTATGATGATACCCATACTGCCCGCGGGTTTGGAGATAACTTTCAGTTGTGGGGTGCCAGCACGGTGCTGATCGAATCGGGGGGTAAAGCCGGCGATCCAGAGAAACAGGAGATCCGGAAGTACAACTTCGCTATTATTTTAAATGCATTGGTGGAAATTGCGCAGGGGAGTTACCAGCAGTATGACCGTGCTGCATACGATAAAATTCCCTACAATGCTGCGCAGCTGCATGATTTGCTAATCCGTAACCTACATACTACAACGAACCAAATCCCTTTAAAGGTGGATGTCGCCATCCGACGTAGCGAAATTACCGTAAATCGCGATTATTATGTGCGGGGCATTATTGAGGATATCGGCGATTTGAAGGAATCTTATGGGTATAGAGAGCTGGATGCTGAAGGGCTGTATTTTATGCCCGCAAAAGTTAGTCCGGTAGCTATAAAATCCTTGCAGGAGTTAACCAGCGAAAAGGTCTACAGCCTGTTAAAGGCTGGATTTATGGCTGTACCCTATCCCGCCATGTCGCTGCATAAGACGCCTGTTTTGCATAATCTTCCGCTAATTATATTCAGTCAGAAAAACTTCTTTACGACAAGTAGTTTAGATCTGGGCGGAACTTCAAATTTTTTTATGGCGGATAAAAATGGAAACGTAAAATTCGGCGTATGTAATGGTTATTTGATTGATCTTCGTGAAGACTTAACGGATATGCATTATAAAAATCGCGTGTTTTAACCGGGCATCGGGTATTGCGGTACCGTGTTCTCCTGTGCCATCCGAACTGCTTTGTTCAAGCGATCCTCATTTAATTATACGATTCCAACCGAAATCGTAAAAGACATCAGGGAAATAAACACATAGCGCCCCAATATGTATGTGGGGCGCTATGTGTTTATTTATTGTGTATTAAAATCCATCTTAACGTATCCTTCTACAGCTCGACACGGCTTTTTGGCGCCTGCTTATTTTCTACTTTAAGTAAAAATATCACGGCCAGGATTGCCCCTGTACTCGCCATAAAAACACCAATTAAGGAAGGGTAATTATAGCTAAAACCATAGGCAATAGGAATAGCTCCAAAATAAGCCCCCAAAGAGTTGCCGATGTTAAAGGAAGCCTGTCCGCCGGCTGCAGCAAATGTTTCTGCTCCACGCGCGTTATTTATCAGCATCATTTGTAAGGGCGATCCAATGGTAAAGGCAATCATACCCGTAATAAACGCCATAGGGTACGCCAACACTGTAATATGTGCCGTGAAAAATAAAACCAATAAACATACCGCCATGCTGGAAAAGCTGATAATAGCGGCCTTACTCGGTGAAATAGAGTCGGCTAATTTTCCGCCTATAAGGTTACCAAAAAACATTCCGGCGCCGATCAAGATCATAACGATGGATACCTTATCCGGATCGAGACCAGACTCGACGGTTACAAGTTTTGAAATGTAGGATATCCACGAGAATAGCCCGCCCGTACCGATAGCGATTACAGCTACCATTAACCAGGCATCCCAGCGTTTGAAATAACCAATCTGCTTGAGCACATTATTGTTTTTATTAGCCGGAATTACGGGCATCCACAGGTAGATCGCCATAAAGGTGACCAAACCGAGTAAACTTACTACGGCATAGGTGATACGCCACGAATAATGGTGACCAATATAGGTGCCTAAGGGTACGCCTGCTAAATTGGCAATGGTCATCCCTGTAAACATAATGGAAATAGCTTGCGCCTCTTTCCCCGGTTTTGCCAACCGCGCCGCCACGACCGAGCCAATTCCAAAAAATGCCCCATGCGGCAAACCCGATATAAAGCGAGAGATAAATAAACTCCAATGGTTGGGTGCAACAGTAAAAATGGCGTTGAAAACAAAAAATAACAACATTAAAAATAGTAATACCTTCTTTGCGGGGTATTTTGAGGTGAAGGCGACCAGTGTGGGTGCGCCAACTACGACACCCAGGGCATACAGGCCTATCAGGTTACTAGCCGTAGGAATATCGATATTAATATCTTTGGCAATATCGGGTAGGATACCCATCATTGTAAATTCGGTCATGCCTATAGCCAAGCCTCCGAATGCTAAAGCCACTAAGCCTTTGTTTGATTGCATAAGTTAATATAAGAAATTAGATTGCATATTTGCCGTACAGATTTCTGCCACAGACAAATCCTTTTAAATGTACGATTGAGGTTGATGTGCATGTATATAATAATAAACCCGAAGTATGTAGCTTCGGGTTTAAGGCTATGCTGTTCTTCCAGGATATTCCTGAAGACCCTTTTCTAAACACGCTAATGCATGTGTTAAGTCTGTTTGATTAAGCACATAGGCCATTCTAACCTCCTGGGTTCCAAAACCTGGGGTGCTGTAAAATCCGGTCGCCGGTGCCATCATCACTGTTTCGTTGTTATAGTCGAATTCCTCCAACATCCATTGGCAAAATTTATCTGCGTTGTCGATTGGTAATCTGGCAACGACATAAAACGCACCTCCAGGATTCGGACAGTAAACACCTTCAATTTTATTTAAGCCCGCTACCAAGGTATCGCGCCGTGCTGTATACTCCTTGGAGACAGCCTGAAAATACGAGTCTGGGGTATCTACAGCAGCCTCCGCAGCAATCTGCCCTTCGAGGGAGGGGCTTAACCGCGCCTGCGCAAATTTTAGTGTGGTTTGGTACAGCGCCTTATTTTTCGTAATTATACAGCCGATACGTGCGCCACAGGCCGAGTAACGTTTCGACACGGTATCCAACACCACTACATGGTCTTCTAAACCTTCCAAGTGCATGGGGGATATAAACTCGCGACCATCGTAACAAAACTCGCGGTAAGCCTCATCAGACAGCAGGTACAGGTCGTATTTTAGACATAAGTCGCGAAGGGCTTCCATCTCCTGTCGGGAGTACAGGTAGCCTGTAGGGTTATTAGGGTTACATATAGCAATTGCTCTAGTTTTGTCGGTAATAACCTTTTCAAAATCTGCAATTGCAGGTAGCGCAAACCCCGTGTCGATGGTAGACATAATAGGTTTTACCACAACCCCTGCCGTACAGGCAAAGCCATTATAGTTGGCATAAAAAGGCTCCGGAATAATAATCTCCTCGCCAGCATTTAAACAAGCTTGCAAGGCTATAGTAATGGCTTCAGAACCTCCGTTTGTAACCAAAATATCGGTCCCTTCAATAGCATAGTTGAGTTTATTGTAATACTGTGCCAGTTTATTTCTATACGATTCCAAACCCTCCGATGGTGTGTAGGCCCAAACTTTGAATTCTATACCCTTTAAGGCATTTAACATTCCTACCGGACTTTCAATATCAGGTTGCCCTATATTGAGATGATATATCTTTTTACCGTCTTTTTTGGCTTGATCCGCAAATGGCGTTAGTTTTCTGATCGGAGAAGCTGGCATATCAATGCCTCTTTGCGATATTTTTGGCATAATTAAAGCATTATATTTCTAATGGAGAACAAAGATATTAAAAATTAAAAATGAAAAATGAAAAAGCAAAAATTAAAAAATTAAAAACTATACAGTTTAACCGGAAAAAATAACATGCACCAAAAAGGGGCTTCTTATAGAAAGATAGCCCCGTGGTGAAAAAAAATATTTTCTTAAGTCCTTACTCTACGTTCCCTTTTACGGTAAGAATTTTTACCGGTGTTTTGGTATTAGATTTTACGGTAAATGTTTTGGTAAAAGGCCCACTCGTTGCAGCATTGTAGGTAACTTTAATAATGCCGGAATCACCTGGTTTAACCGGGGTTTTGGAAAAATCCGCTACAGAACAACCGCAAGTCGGTGCTACATCCGAAATTATTATCGGGGCATCACCGGTATTATTAAATTTAAACTCGAAAGATGCCGGTTTATTTAATGGGATCGTACCAAAGTCGTGTGTTTCTTTCTCAAATTTAAATTCTCCTGCCGCCATTGTCATGGCTGTTAAGGATACAAAAACTAAGAATACAGTTACTATAGATAAAAGCTTTTTCATAAGATGCTAAATTATAATTTATTTAAAACAATTGATGTACCAAAAATATATTCTTTACGTATATCTACTACATAGGTAGACAATAACCACAATATTTTTACAATTAAAGTATGAATTGTGCGCCATATCATAACTTATGACTTCCCTTAGGGAGCATAGTTTAAATAATCCCTTCTCGCAAGAGGTCTTGTATATGTACTACACCTATGTATGCCATACCTTGGGTAACGAGTAATTGAGATACATTGGTTTCCCGCATTTTTTGTAAGGCATTTACGGCCAGCGCCGATCCTTCGATTAGTTTAGGATCGCTATGCATAATATCACGGGCGCGTAGGGTAGAGATGTCCCGATGGTTTTCCAGCATCCGACGGATATCGCCATCCGTTATTATGCCTTTAATACGCTGGTCTTCCAGTACAGCAGTGGCGCCCAAGCGCGATTGTGTAATGGCGATAATAACCTGAGGTATAGTGGCATCCGGATGTACTTCGGGTTTATTGTTGGCATCGGATAAATCGGAAACACGCAGGTAAAGCTGTTTTCCTAAGGCCCCTCCCGGGTGGTATCTCGCGAAATCACGATCCGTAAAATCGCGTGCCGTTTGCAGGCATACGGCCAGCGCATCGCCCATAGCAAGCTGTGCCGTGGTACTGGTTGTCGGAGCCAAGTTATTCGGGCAGGCCTCCCGGCTTACCGTGCTGTCCAGTATAAAATCCGCTTTTTGTGCTAGGTAGGAATCTAAATTGCCTACGATAGCAACAAGCTTATTATTAGTTTGCTTTAAAAATGGTATTAACACTTTAATTTCAGGGGTATTGCCACTTTTCGATAAGGCAATAATAAGATCTTCATCCTGAATAATGCCCAAATCGCCATGAATAGCATCGGCAGCATGCATAAAGATGGATGGTGTACCCGTAGAGTTTAAGGTGGCCACAATTTTCTGTGCGATAATAGCGCTCTTCCCAATACCCGTAACCACAACACGGCCTTTAAGCTCGAGGATAAGTTTAACTACGCTACTAAAATTGTCGTCTATTTTATCCGCTAAACCCATTAGAGCCTTAGCTTCAAGCTGTAAAACCTCCATGGCTTCTTTTTTTATTTCTAAATTGTTTTTCACGGAAAATCTCCCTATTTTTATGTAAATTTTTACAAAAATAAGTTATTTAAATGTTAGTTAAGTCAAGTGTCTACCTAATTTTATACTTGCGCTGATGGAAATAGAGAAATCGCTGTATGATAATCTGCAAGAATTCTTCGGATTTGATACATTCAAAGGGGATCAAGAGGCAATCATTACCAATATTCTTAATAAAAAAGATACGTTTGTGATTATGCCCACTGGCGGCGGTAAGTCCATCTGTTATCAACTCCCAGCGTTGATGAGCGTAGGTACTGCTGTGGTTATTTCGCCGTTAATAGCGTTGATGAAAAACCAGGTAGATCAATTGCGCGCTTTTGGCGGCAATGAGAGTATTGCTCATTTTTTAAACTCCTCCTTGACGAAGGCTGATGTAGCCAAAGTTAAAGACGATGTTTCCAATGGTCGCACCAAGCTTTTGTATGTTGCCCCAGAGTCTTTATCTAAGGAAGAAAATATTCATTTCTTACGCAGTATACAAGTATCCTTTGTGGCGGTAGATGAGGCGCATTGTATTTCGGAATGGGGCCACGACTTCAGACCAGAGTACCGTAAAATACGTACCATTATTAACGGTATAGGGCCAAATATTCCGATCATTGCTTTGACAGCAACGGCTACTCCAAAAGTGCAGTCGGATATCCGGAAGAATTTGCAGATGAACGATGCGGCACTTTTTAAATCGTCTTTTAATCGGTCGAATTTATATTACGAGATACGGACCAAGAAAAATGTCGTTAAAGAAATCGTAAAGTTTATAAAAAATAATACCGGTAAATCGGGTATTATCTACTGTTTAAGCCGTAAAAAGGTAGAAGAGATCGCCGAGGTATTAAACATAAACGGTATTAAAGCTTTACCCTATCATGCGGGTCTTGATGCGAAAACACGTGCCGATACACAGGATAAGTTCTTGATGGAAGATGTGGAGGTTATTGTGGCCACCATCGCCTTTGGCATGGGTATCGATAAGCCTGATGTGCGTTATGTTATACACCACGATATTCCAAAATCTATGGAGGGCTATTACCAGGAAACTGGGCGCGCGGGTAGAGATGGCGGTGAAGGGGTATGTGTGGCTTTCTATTCCAAGAAAGACGTAGAAAAACTTACTAAATTTATGAAAGATAAACCTGTTTCTGAAAGGGAAATAGGTACGCAGATATTAAAAGAAGTTATCGATTATTCGGAGTCTTCGGTATGTCGTAGAAAACAAATTTTACATTATTTTGGTGAAAAATTTGACGAGACTGGCTGCAATAGCATGTGCGATAACTGTAGAACAACAAAGACTTATTTCGATGCAGAAGCGGATTTATTGAAGTTATTGTCGTTTATACAGGAGGAAGGTAACCGGTTTGATGATAAACATATTATAAATGTGTTTTTAGGACAAAACAATCAGCCTATATCGTCTTATAAACACGATGAACATGCGCTATTTGGCACAGGAAAAGAGCAAGGTGCTAATTACTGGAACTCTTTAATCCGACAGGCTGAATTGGCTGATTTTGTAAAGAAGGATATTGATCATTATGGTTTGTTGGGGTTAACCGAAGGGGGTAAAAAATATATCAACAACCCATATGGCTTGAAGTTTGTGCTAAATCGCCCTATGGAATCGGCGGATGAGGACAGTACCGAAGAACATGGACAGGGCTCCGGTACCTTAGATACCGAATTGCTGCTGATGTTAAAGGAATTACGAAAGCGTATCGCTAAACAAAAGTCGCTGCCACCTTTTGTAATCTTTCAAGATCCTTCTTTAGACGAGATGTGTACACATTATCCGGTAACGATAGACGAGCTAAAACAGATTCATGGTGTAGGTGCGGGCAAAGCGTTGAAATTTGGTGCCCAGTTTGTCGATCTTATTAAAAAGTATGTTGAAGAAAAGGATATTGACAGACCTCTAGACCTTGTGGTGAAGAGTACCGCAAACCGCTCGGCCTTAAAAGTGTCTATTATTCAAAATATAGATCGTAAAATTGGCCTAGATGATATAGCCTCGTCCAAAGGAATATCCTATGAAGATCTATTGAAAGAAGTGGAATCTATTGTATATTCAGGAACGAAGTTAAACATAGGTTACTTTGTAGACGAGATGATCGATCAGGACCGTCAAGATGAGGTGTACGATTATTTTAAAACTGCAGAAGCGGATTCTATTAAAGCAGCCTTGGCAGCCTTAGGCGAGACGGATTATAGCTATGAAGACATTCAGCTGATGCGTATTAAGTTTATTTCAGAATTAGGAAATTAATTGGAAATGATTGCAAAATATTTACCACAGATAAAAAATGGAACTTCGGATCAGTTCTTCTTAATGGCTGGACCTTGTGCAATAGAGGGGGAGGAAATTGCCCTCCGTATTGCCGAGCGTATTGTTACCATTACAGACAAGCTGAATATCCCTTTTATTTTTAAGGGTTCTTACCGTAAAGCCAACCGCTCTAAAGGAAGCTCTTTTACGGGGATAGGTGATGAGAAGGCACTTAAAATTTTGGAAAAGGTAGCTCAAGAATTTGGCGTACCTACGGTTACAGATATCCATGAAAGCCAAGAAGCAGCAATGGCTGCGGCCTATGTAGATGTATTACAGATACCAGCCTTTTTATGTAGGCAGACTGATTTATTGCTTGCCGCAGCGGAAACGGGAAAGGTCGTAAATGTTAAAAAAGGACAGTTCCTTTCTGCAGAGTCAATGGAATTTGCTGTCGAGAAAATAAAGGATGCAGGCAATACGAAGGTGGTATTAACCGATCGTGGTAATTCTTTTGGCTACCAAGATTTAATTGTAGATTTTAGAGGTATTCCAGTGATGCGTTCTTTCCAGGTGCCTACGGTTATGGATTGTACCCATTCGCTGCAACAACCCAACCAGCGTTCTGGCGTTACAGGCGGAAAACCTGAACTTATTGAAACCATTGCAAAAGCTGCTATTGCGGTAGGTTCGGATGGTTTGTTTATTGAAACGCATCCTGATCCGGCGAATGCAAAGTCGGATGGCGCAAATATGTTACATCTGGATTTATTGGAAGGGTTGCTTACGAAATTAACACGCGTGCGTGAGGCTATACTGTAGGCAATTTGTAGAACATGATAATTTATAGGGGCAAATTAAACAATTTGCCCTTTTTATTTTATGAAAGCTTACGCTTTTGTTTTACAAACCACCTATACAGGTTGTTGCAAACACCAATACAAAGGCGACAAAGAGCAGTAATAAAAAGGTGGTATATGGCATTCTTCTCATAAACGTTAATTTTTTTTTGTATAGTTTGATGCTTTACCACTTGCAAAATGTATGCCTAAAATCACTTTTATGATAAAAAATATCTACTAATCTTATATATTTTTTAATAAATGTGTGTTTATAGTGTGTTTAAGGTAATATTCTATTAGTTTTTCAATGCAGTTAATTTCATTGAATGGGGTTTATAATTATTAACTTTCTCTGTAATATGAAAATAAAAAAAGCTATTTTGTAAAAAGTAAAAATGAAACAGAAGGCCAGTGAATTTATTTTTAACTAGCAATTATTACATAAAAAAAGGGTGCTTTTTTGAAGCACCCTTTTTTTATGTAATATATAACATTTAGTATGTCTTAATGTTTAAAGTGTCTTACACCCGTCGTAACCATCGCGATACCTTTTTCATTAGCCATATCTATGGAAAGTTGATCTTTAATTGATCCACCAGGTTGTAAAACTGCTGCAATACCTGCTCCAGCCGCAATCTCCACACAGTCTGGGAAAGGGAAGAAGGCATCAGAAGCCATCGCAGAACCATTTAAATCAAAACCAAAGGAATTTGCTTTTTCAATAGCTTGTTTTAAGGCATCAACACGTGAAGTTTGTCCGACACCGGAAGCAATCAAAGTTCCGTTTTTAGCAAAAACTATCGTGTTTGATTTGGTATGTTTAACAATTTTATTCGCAAAATAAAGATCCTCCAACTGCTCTGCAGAAGGCTGTACAGCTGTAACCGCAGTCATTTGTGCCGGACCTTCTACCGTATTATCTTTATCCTGAAGAATTACACCATTTAACAACGTTTTAAATTGTTCGCTAGGAAGTTTCACCTCCTTACGGCGTAGAATAATTCTATTTTTCTTTTCAGTAAGGATAGCAATTGCCTCTTCCGTATAAGCAGGAGCAATTAAAACCTCGAAGAATAATTTATTTATTTCTGCTGCTGTTGCCGCATCAACTTCTCCGTTGGTAATTAACACCCCACCAAAAGCCGAAACGGGGTCACATGCTAAAGCATCAACCCATGCTTGTTGAATGGTGGTGCGGGAAGCAACACCACAGGCATTGGTATGTTTTAAAATAGCAAATGTAGGTGCATCAAACTCGTCGATAATAGCCACGGCAGCATCCACATCCACCAAGTTATTGTAGGATAATTCTTTTCCGTTTAATTTGTCGAACATAGCATTTAGGTCGCCAAAGAAAACACCTTTCTGGTGTGGGTTTTCGCCGTAACGTAAAACCTGCGCATTCTGTTGCGACTGTTTAAATACGGGAAGCGGTTCTTCCTGGTTAAAATAATTGAAGATTGCCGTATCATAATGCGAAGAGGTATTGAAGGCTCTTTTTGCAAAAGATTTACGCTGCTCCAATGTGGTAGCACCCTCTTGAGCAGCTAAAATTTCTTCCAATTCGCTATAATCGTTTTTAGAGGAAATAATAACAACATCATTGAAGTTTTTCGCCGCAGCGCGGATTAATGAAATACCACCGATATCGATTTTTTCGATAATATCTTGCTCTGGAGCTCCAGAAGCTACAGTAGCTTCAAATGGGTACAAATCTACGATTACGAGATCAATTTCTGGAATTTCGTATTGCTCCAATTGTTTTTTGTCGTCTTCAAGCGGACGGCGGGAAAGGATACCACCGAAAACTTTAGGATGTAAGGTTTTAACACGGCCTCCTAAAATCGAAGGGTAGCTTGTCAAATCTTCTACACGTTCAACACCAATACCCAAATCACGGATAAAAGCTTCCGTACCGCCTGTAGAGTAGAAAGTTACGCCGTATTTGTTTAATAGCTGAATGAGTGGGGCTAGGTTGTCTTTGTAGTAAACAGACACCAATGCATTTTTAATCTTAACAGGATGATTCATTAGTTCTTATTTGAAGGTGCAAAGGTAGTAATTTGTATCCACAATTTATAATAGAAAAACCCCGGATTAATCGGCTCTGTTTTTAGTGTAAATACCCGCATTAACAGCCCATAAAAAGCAAATTATGGCTGAAAAAAAATGCGGTTCTAAGATGAACCGCATTTTTGGTGTAGGTAACACCTTATAAGGTATGCGTTTTTAACGCCTATATTTCGATTTTAATTGTACTTCTTCAGGAGGTTTTCTATGACCTTCGGGTAATGCAAGTGTTCCAACTGCTGGCCGTTAAATTTCAGAATTTCTAAGGTGTCTGTAGGCTCCACTTTAAAGCGCCCTTGATAGATCACTTCCCCTTCATCAAAGTGCTCGTTAACGAAATGAATCGTAATACCGTGCTCCTCATCGCCTGCAGCAAGGACTGCTTTATGCACCCGGTCGCCATACATGCCTTTACCGCCATGTTTAGGCAGTAGACTCGGATGTATATTGATGATTTTATTCGGAAATGCTTGCAGCAAATTTTCCGGCACTAGCCATAGAAATCCCGCTAATACGACTAAATCTATTTCCAGGCGTTTCAGTAGATTAACAACCTCATCCGTTTGGTAGAAATCGTGCCGATCAAAAACATGGGAAGGGATTTCAAAATTATCAGCCCTCTGCAGCACATAAGCATCTGGATTATTACTTAGTACTAAGGCGACTTCGGCATCATCAGCGTACTTAAAATGCTCCATTATTTTTTGAGCATTAGACCCTGACCCTGAAGCAAAAATAGCAATGCGTTTTTTCACGTTAATATTTTAGTTTTTCCAAATATAAATAAAATCAAGGAGGATATACTGTAAAACCCGCTATTTCGTAGCGATAATATTACGGTCTACCATTAATTATCCGATATAAAATCTCCATACTTAATTCATCCACAGAAATTCCTGTATTCGATAATACCACAATGGCGGCCTTATCGTCGGGCACTAAACCGATAAAGGATGTACTACCCGCTGTAGCAGCATTATGCCAAAACTGAACCTTATCGTTTACCATAGTCATGTTCCACGCTAACCCAATATCCGTGCTTGGTGGCAGATAAAAGGTAAACTGTTTCGTTAAAGCCATAGCCTGTTGTAAGCTGGTCTCCGGCATCATCAGCTGGTAGCGCAGGAAGGTTAGCATATCTGCAACCGAAGATTTTAAAGCCCCTGTACCTGCCAACGCCATAAAATTCCAAGGCAGGGTTTCGGTACCATCTTCACTATACACTTTGGTAAGTTTTTGCGTTTTAGGGTTTATTTTATCTACCGTATTGCTCATTGCCAAAGGCCCAGTAATAACCTCTTGAATGTTTTGACTAAAAGTTTTTTTCGTGATGATAGCGATAAGCTCGCCTAGTAAACCAAAGCCCAGATCACTGTACGCATACTTTTCGCCCGGTACATCTACCAACTTGATGTTTTTAAGGTTAGCAAATAAGTCCGAACGGTTATAATTCGCGTATGGATCCCGTGCATTGGTTTTTGCTGCATCGAGCAAATTACTCGGTAAACGCGGTAAACCTGAAGTATGGTTCGCCAGTTGCTTAAAAGTAATGTTTTGTAAACTCGGATTGGCTTGCAGCGAATCCGGTAAGAACGTGCCGATTTTATCCTCCAAGGAAATGATATTCTTTTCAACCAGATTTGCCAATAGGGTTGCTGTAAACACTTTTGTTACCGAACCAATTTCATAAATCGTTTGTGCATTTGGTATTGTGTTAGGTTCCCCTTTACTGGTTTCGCCATAAAAGAAGGTGTTAACTTTATTATTATGTAAGATACCAATCGCCAGGGAATGGGTATTTTTCTGCTTAATATAAGATTGCGCTACCGAATCCACAAATTCATCCAGGGCCGTTTGCTTGTTAACGACAGAATTAACCTTTTCTTTGGTTTCCACCGGAATAAGGCTCTCGCTAATATCGATGCTGTTAAAGCGGAACATGCTGTCGACATTTAAGTATAAAGAAACCATCTTTTTACCGCCAATGTTAACATTATACCCCACGGTACCCTTATCAAAACTCAGCGCCGTAGCAGATCTGATGGTGCCATAAGCGTAATAATATTCCAGCAAATTCGCTATTTGCTGCCTATTGTTTGCTGCCCTGAAGGCGTCGGTTCCCAACGCATAGATGGAGTCGGTTTGCTGGGTATTAAAATAGTATTCAATACGGTTATAAACAATACGGTTCTGTTTTTCTGCCGGTGATTGCGCAAAAGAAAACTGCGCTAGGGTAATAAAAAATAAAAGGTATACTGCTTTCTGAATCATGATACAAAGCTACAAATTCAACAGGCTATAATCCAATAGTTTGTTTTAAGCGGGTGTATCCTGATTTACTGATGTTTACCTTGTCGCCATTTAAAAGTATGCCGCGGTAACTTTCCTTTTCCATGGGTTCAATTTTAGCCAATTGGTCCACCTTTACAATATACGAGCGATGGACGCGCACAAACTGCTTGGGATCGAGTTGTTTTTCAAACGAAGCCATTGTTTTATTTTTCAAAAACATTCCTTCTTTGGTGTGTATCTTCACATAGTCGTCGTAGGCTTCCAAGTAAACAATCTGCTGTGTCGGGATAAGTTTTATTTGCGTACCATTTTTTACAACCAAACGTTCTAATAAAGTCTCTTCGGTATCCTCCTGTAATGCCTTTATAGCCAGCTGCGGTTCTTTCTTCTGGTGCAGGCCTTTGAACTTTTGTATGGCCTGTGCAAAGCGTTCGTCGCTAATTGGTTTTAACAAATAGTCGACTGCCGACTTTTCGAAAGCTTTAATGGCAAATTCTTCAAAAGCCGTTGTAAAAATAATATGCGGCAATTCGTCCAATATTTCCAGCATTTCAAAGCCCGTTAGTTTGGGCATCTGCACATCGAGAAACACCAAATCCGGTTTATGCTGCTGTATGGCTTTTGCACCTTCAAAGCCATCGCCACATTCGGCGGCAATTTCAATATCCGGGTATTGCGCGAGGTAGCCAGATACAATCATTCGTGCTAAGGGTTCATCGTCTATAATAACTACTTTAATCATGTTGTGGTATGTTAATAATTGCTGTAAATTGGTTTTCAGTTTTCCGTATGCTCAATAGGTCGGTGCGGCCATAAATTAGAAACAACCTGCGTTGAATACTGGTTAGCCCAAAACCTGTTCCCTTGCTGTTATAAAATTGATCCTGGTCGTATGGATTCGTTATTTCTATAGATAGCATATACTGTTCTAAGCGGATATGTGTTTCGATGGATACATCACCCGTAACATTGTATAAGCCATGTTTAATGGCATTTTCCATTAACGGCTGTACAATCATACCCGGCACTTTTGCCGCTAAAACTTCATCTTTGTAAGTAAAGGCGGTATTTAAACGATGCCCAAAACGTACCTTTTCGATTTCAAGATACAGCTCCAGGTGTTTGATTTCATCGGCCAGCGGAATTAATTGTTTATCGTCCTTGCGTAATGTTCCACGTAGAAAATCCGACAGTTGGAACGTCATTTTTCGTGCTAAATCTGGTTTTACCGTGATCAATGCAATAATAGAGTTTAGGCTATTAAACAAAAAATGCGGTTGTAGCTGCTGTCGTAGATTGTATAATTCGGCGTCGCGGACAAGCTTCTCCGATTCCTCCTTACGCTTTTTATTCTCGGCATATTCTTCTTGTATATTCCAGAAGATGTTAATAATCATAATACACATCAATAATAAGAAGTTGATGATAAAACGATAAGGAAGGCGTTCGTAGAAATGTTTATTCGAGCCTACATCAAATACCATATTCAACGCTACAAAAGATAATACCAAGCTTAAGGCGGTCAATATGGTGCATATAACCGTAATCTTTAAATACTGATTCTTACGGGGGAGGTAAAATTGTAAGGAGCTAAATATAAGGTAGCAGCAGGCAGTGATGGAGATGGAAGCCACAAAGGGTTCTATAGGGTTAACAGTCTGTGGTCTAAATTCCCACCATAAAAAGAAATAGGTAACCAAAAAGTACAATACGAAAATAGTCCATGCCGAGGTATGGATTAATCTGTTTTTAGACCGTATTTTAAATGGATTTGATGTTGTACTCACGGTTTTAACTATTCTTTAAGGTTACACTGCCAAAAATAGAACTTCCTGTAAGATAAAGTTTTTTATGCTCGTCGTAAGGGTGGTTTAACAGCACGCGTCGGTCGTCGTTATCACTTAATATAGACGATACCTGCATGGTAACGCCCCAATGTGGTGGCACAATAATCTTTGTACTACCAAAGAGCTGGAAAATATCGATAACAACGGGTTGTTTTAAATCAGCTTGCAGCAGATTAATTTCCGTGCTGCCAAATACATTGGTCAAGGTACCCCCTAAAAAGTTTCTACTCATGATTATCTTTTTGGCATTACCAAAAATAGCGTCAATCTTCAGGTAGTTTTCTAAAGACTGAAAGTGCGAATTCCCATACCCATTCGTGTAGGAATGCGTATGGGAGGAGGTGTCCTGTTGATAAGCATGCTGCCTTTCAGCAGTACCACTATCGTCGTCCATTACCCTTTTATCCCAATCGAATTCGTCTGTGGGATGTTTTGGCGGCCCATCCGTAGGTGTTGTGGGTATAATAGGCGTTTTGCGGTTACGTTTAATAAGGTAAAAACCCAGGCCTATTGCCAATGCAGGGACTAACACCTTGCCCGCAGAAAAACCTATCCAATCGCGTAACAAAAATACCGATCCTATAGTGATAAGAATTAAGGCCGATTTTTTCTCAAATTTCGAGTTTACACCGATCACCAATCCTATAATTATAAGAATCATCTGCCAACCAAAGATCCAATGCGGAAGGAAGGCATTTAAGCTTAAGTTTTTTAACAATAAAAAACTACCGAACAAAATAATAATAGCACCCACCGTGGTCGATGTTTTATTGTTTCTCGGCGGCATACCGGGCTGTTGTTGATTGGCGTTTCTATTTTCCATTTGCTTCGTATTTGTTAATCCAAAAGTAAGATATCCTAGTGCCTAAAAATATTGCGTTTAGGTATATGAAACTTCTTTTTCGGTAAACAGGGGTAATCTGTCGGTGAAAATACCACAATATGATGAAAACAAAAATCTACTCCTAAAAAAAAAGAATATTTTTTTTAATAAAATTTGGTTGTTTAAAACAAAATATTATATATTTATGACATTAAAAAATAGGAATTAAACTTAAATACTTACTAGACTAATGGGAGATTTTGATAACAAAGAACGTGAAGAAGTATTTTCAAAAAAGGTGAGAGCTGGAAAACGTACTTATTTTTTTGATGTGAAGGCAACACGCTCAAACGATTACTACGTAACCATCACCGAAAGCAAAAAGCGATTTGAAGATGGACAATTTATCAAACATAAGATTTTCTTGTATAAAGAAGATTTTGAAAAATTTGCAGAAGGATTAACTGAAGTGGTTGAGTACATCAAAGGAAACCAGGATGTGGTGGAAAAGAGATATGAGCCTAGTCAAGATGATTCTGCGTACGACAATAATGAAACGTTTGTAGGGAAAGATAATTTCTCTTTTTAACCATTCGTTTTTACACATGAAATATAGAGCCGCTTTTAAAAGTGGCTTTTTTTGTGCTTTCCAGCCTTATATTTTCCGTTTTCCTTATCGCTCTTATCCTGAAAGTAATCGTATAGGGATGTTACAGGATTATCCCTGTAAAGGTTTGCTTGAACGGTATTATATTTCTATTTTCGTAATCTCACAATAACGCATAATTATGATTAAAACTTTTGGTAGTTTTTTGGCTTTAGGCCTATTAATCGCCGGTCAATCGACGCATGGACAAACTAGGGATTTAAGTTTTGAAGAGGCTTGGGGGTATAAAAGCAGTATTACAAAACCTATAAATAATTATCCTGGATGGCTAGATAACCTGCATTACCTCGAAGTGGATGCGAGCGACAAAAACACCTATAAGGTAAACGTGAAAACCGCAAAGCGTGAGCTGTATGTAGCGCCTCAAGTGGAAGATGTACGTGTCTTTGTTCAAGACAATGATATTTATATCAAATATGGTCAGCAAGCTGCTAAGCGGGTCACCCATTCACCAGATCTTGCCGAACAGAACCCAACATTATCACCTGATAAAAAGCATATCGCTTTTACCCGTAAGGGCAATCTGTATAGTGTATCGGTAGATAAAGGTTCCGAAATTCAATATACCAATGATGGTACCGATGTGATTTATAATGGATGGTCGTCTTGGGTATATTATGAGGAAATCTTAGGGCGTTCCACAAATTATAAGGCATTTTGGTGGTCACCAGACAGCAAGCAGCTGGCATTTATGCGTTTTGATGATAGTAAAGTTCCGATGTTTCCGATTTATGTATCTAAAGGACAGAACGGTTATTTAGAAGAAACACGCTATCCAAAGGCTGGAGAGCATAATCCTGAGGTGAAAATTGGTTTTGTTCAGGTTGCCGGATCGCCGGTAGTTTGGGCTGCATTTAATGAAAAAGAGGATCAATATTTCGGCGAACCGTATTGGAGTTTCGACAGTAGGTCTGTGATGGTGCAATGGATGAACCGTGATCAGAATAACCTGAAGTTTTATGCGGTAAATCCCATCTCGGGCATAAAAACAGAAATATACAACGAGGTACAGCCTTCGTGGATAAACTTGGATCACGAGGAGCGCATCACCTATTTAGGAGACAACAAACATTATATCCTAAAGTCGGATAAAACGGGGTGGGCCCATTATTATTTGTACACGTTGGATGGTAAACTCCTGAACCCTATTACTCAGGGAGACTGGCAGGTAACGAATCTGGCACGTATCGACGAGCACAATAAAGTATTGTATTTTATGGCCCGCAAGGAAAACTCGGCAACCAAAGATCTTTACCGGGTAGATTTTTCAGGTAAAAATCTAAAGCGATTAACTTTTGGCCCGTATAACCATGAGGTTAAGGTGTCGCCTGATGGAAAGTACTTTATTACCAACTATTCTAATGTTAATACACCCAATAAGGTCGCTTTAATCGACAATACAGGAAAACGCCTACGAGAGCTCGCCGATAGTAAGGCAGAGCAATATCAAGATTTTAATATGGGGAAATCTGAATTTCTTACTATTAAATCTGATGATGGGAAGTATGATTTACCCGTTATCATTACCTATCCTGTAAATTTTGATCCAGCCAAGGAGTATCCAGTGGTGATGAGTATTTATGGCGGGCCAGATGCAGGTTCGGTATGGAACAAATGGAAGTCCAGTTATGCAAGTCCGTATGGGGGCGTATCCCAGTATTGGGCTAAGGAAGGAATTATCCAGGTAGAGTGCGATCATAGGGCTTCAGGCCATTTTGGTAAACAGGGCGTTGCCTTAATGCACCGTAATTTGGGTCACTGGGAGCTGGTAGATTATACTACAGTAGCCAAATGGTTAAAAGCCAAGCCTTGGGTTTCCAAGCATAAACTATTGATAACAGGGCACAGTTACGGCGGGTATATGACCTGTTTGGCTTTAACTAAAGGGGCCGATACATTTGACTTTGGAATTGCAGGGGCACCGGTAACAAGCTGGGAGCTATATGATACCCACTATACCGAACGCTGGATGGATACGCCGCAGGATAACCCAGAGGGGTATAAAAACGGCTCTATTCTTAGCTATGTAAATCAGTATAAAGGCGGTTTACGTATTATGCATGGTGATCTGGACGATAATGTGCATATGCAAAATACCATCCAATTAATTGATGCCTTGACCGACAGAAATGTACCTTTTGAATTGATGATATATCCGGGCAGCCGTCACGGTTGGAACCGTTCGAAATTGGCTTATGATTTTAGAGAGCGTGCACGCTTTTACTACCAATTTCTTCTAGAAAAACCGTTGCCATCCGATTTTAAATAATAGCCTAACAGAAGTGTCTCCTTTAGGGCACTTCTGTTATTTAAGCTTGTTTTAAACGGTTGTTTGCTTGTTAGTTACTGTGGTTTTTAGCATATGCATTATTGTTCTTCAATAAAGAGTAAGATTTTTAACCTTTTAGCTTAACTAAATTCTCACATTCTCTTTTGCTGTAATCCAAAAAATATATCATCTTTGCACTATTATCAATCTGTATGTTAGAATTTTTAAAGGAGAGTACGTTTAAGGCCAATGATGTATTTGTCCGCGCGCTAAGTATTTTAAAAAAACATTATATTTCCGTAGCAGGGTTATGTTTTTTATTATTCGTAACGAGTAACTTATCGACCATTCTGTCGAGTTACTTAACCGATATTGTAAGCAATGTGGTGCGTATATTTTTGCTATTGGTTTTTATTGTCCTATTTTTTGGTTTACAATTGGTATTAATAAAACGAGGAATGTTATTGGCCAATGGGGTAGAGCATGCCGCCATGCGTACCTACATCCCCTCCGTAAAACAGTTTATAAATTTTATTCTGTTTTTAATCGCCTATTCCATGTTGACGGGGATCGTGTATTTGTTTATTGCCATAATCTGTATGCCATTGCTCTATATGGGTGTCGGTATGCAGACCATTTTATTTATGCTAAACCCTTTATTTACCGGGTTGGTCATGATGCTGATTTTAATACGTATATCCTTCTTCCCATTTTTTATCCTGGAGAGGAACTACAGCTTTGTGCGTGCCGGAAAGATGAGTATTGCGTTTACCCGCGGTAATGTTATAAATCTATTAGTGCTTATGTTTATTTTGGCGTCGGCATATATCCTTCAAATTACCTTTGAGTATTTTGATTATGCTTTATTGGCCAAGATCTCTAGCATTTTGAATACCTTTATTATTATTCCATCCGTAAGTTTGGTGATGGCTGTAGCCTATGTAGATATGATGAAGGAATATAAAGGTAGCGATGACCCTGAATTATTTAAAAATATAATATAGTCCGTATTTTGGAGAGAAAGAATATAGCGATACTGGGTGCAACCGGAAGTATAGGAACGCAGGCGTTGGAGGTTGTAAGATCGTTTCCCGATAGGTTTGTGGTATCGGTTTTAAGTGCAGCAAATAATACTGATCTTTTAATACAGCAAGCTTTAGAGTTTTTGCCCAAACAGGTTGTAATAACAAATACAGCCTTATATTCCAAGGTTAAGGAGGCTTTAGCACATACCAATATTGCTGTCGCTGCTGGAGTGGCAGCCCTGGTCGAGGCAGTGGAACTCCCCGAGATTGATGTGGTTTTAAATGCTATCGTGGGTTCAGCAGGCCTACGCCCTACAGTACGGGCGATAGAAAAGGGTAAAGATATTGCGCTTGCCAATAAAGAAACATTGGTGGTGGCAGGCGAGCTGGTTATGGATCTGGTGGCCCAGCATAAGGTACAAATGCTGCCTGTAGATTCAGAACATTCTGCGATTTTCCAATGCTTAGCAGGCGAACCTAGTCCGATAGAAAAGATTATTCTTACCGCTTCGGGTGGCCCTTTTAGAGGCAAGAAAACGCAGGATTTACGTACGGTAAGTCGAGCGCAAGCTTTAAAGCACCCTAATTGGTCTATGGGCGCTAAAATAACCATCGATTCGGCCTCGTTAATGAATAAGGGTTTAGAGGTTATAGAAGCAAAGTGGTTGTTTAACGTGACTGCTTCGCAAATTGAAGTTGTGGTACATCCACAATCTATTGTGCACTCATTGGTGCAATTTGAGGATGGATCACTAAAGGCACAGCTGGGCTTGCCTGATATGAAACTTCCAATTCAATATGCGTTAACTTTTCCGGAGCGCTTTCCAAATACCTTTAAACGGTTTTCTTTTACCGATTATGCTACATTAACCTTTGAACAACCCGATTTGGAGACCTTTCGGAATTTAAAATTAGCTTATCAAGCTTTGGCCGAGGGCGGAAATCGTACCTGTGTGTTAAATGCTGCAAATGAGGTGGCGGTAGCCGCATTTTTGGACGATAAGGTGTCATTTTTAGGCATGTCGGATATATTAGAAGAGACATTGTGTCAGATTCCAAACCGTAAACAGTTATCTTTGGAAGATTATATTACTTTTGATAAAGAAAGTAGAATGATGGCACAGGATTTAATACATAGATTAAAGAACTAATACATTTTAAATGGGAACACTGGTAATGATTGGACAGGTTATATTAGCCCTGTCGATTTTAATTATATTACACGAATTAGGACATTTTCTTGCTGCCCGGATGTTTGGTATCAAAGTAGAAAAGTTCTATTTGTTTTTTGATGCCTGGGGCGTAAAACTTTTTAAGTTCAATTTTAAGGGCTGTGAGTATGGTATAGGCTGGCTTCCTTTGGGGGGCTATGTGAAAATTGCCGGTATGATTGACGAGTCTATGGATACCGAGCAGATGAAGCAGGAGCCGAAAGACTGGGAGTTTCGATCGAAGCCTGCATGGCAGCGTCTAATCGTTATGTTGGGCGGTATTATCGTGAACGTTATCGTGGGTATTGTTGTATTTTGGATGCTTACTTTCTCGTACGGCGAAGCTGATTTTGACAACAGCAAGTTGTTTGGCATTAAGCCCGGTATTATCGGCGAAAAAATAGGCCTTAAAGAAGGCGACCAGATACTATCGGTAAATGGAAATACGGCGCATTTATTTATGAAAGACCTGATGACATCGGATGTTTTAATGGGTGATGCGGTGCTAAAAATTGATCGTGATGGTCAGGTGTTTGATATCACCTTACCCGCAACCATGTTAAACGACGTTGCAGAATACAAAAAGAATGAATTTGTATCGCCAATATTTAAAATGTTGCCTGTAGATACGGTGTCTAAGGATTCGCGTGCCGAAAAGATGGGACTGCAAAAAGGTGACAGCATTGTCGCTATCAACGGTGTCGCAATAAACCGCCTGGATCGTTTTCAAGAGCAGGTGGCCTTAAATAAGGGTAAGGATATTGTATTGGATTTATTCCGTAACGGTGCGCCTGTGCGTTTAACGGCAGCAGCAGATTCTACCGATAAATTAGGTTTTGGAAATATCCCTATCGTAACCCGCAACTATACATTTGGCGAATCCTTAGGTATTGGTACGGCGAAAGCATTTGGTGTTATTACGGATAATATCAAAGGTTTTGGTAAAATCTTTAAAGGAGAGGTTCGTGCCGATAAAGCCTTATCCGGTCCGGTGGGTATTGCCAAAATGTTTGGCAGTGAAGTAGATTGGCTGCGGTTCTGGACCCTGGTGGGTACGTTATCAATGGCTTTGGCATTTATGAATTTATTGCCGATTCCAGCATTAGATGGAGGGCACGTTATTTTCCTTACCGTAGAGATGATTCAAGGTAAACCATTAAGCGATAAATTCTTGGAAAGAGCTCAGATGGTTGGCTTTTTTATTCTGATAGCGCTGATGTTATTTACCTTCGGAAACGATATATTAAAATGGTAATGTAGTAAATAAGGTGTTTTTTTAAACACCTTATTTTTTTTAGAAAAGATGACCTCCCGAATTCCTGAACTCGATGTTTTACGTTGCATTGGATTATTAGGTATTATCCTGGCACATGTGGATCCTCCACAGCTAATTTTTCAGCTTCGGAACTTTGATGTTCCGTTAATGGTCTTTTTATCGGGTTATTTATTTAGCCATCGGCTGCTGGCTATAAACAGCTTTAAAGCCTTTACCGATTATCTGTTAAAACGTTTTGTACGTTTGGTCGTTCCGGTTTGGATATTTCTAACCCTGTTCTATAGTATACAATATTTTTACCCAGCCATTTTTCCTATAAACTATACCGCTTACCCACAAGTGATGCTGTCGAGTTACCTACTCTGGGAGGGTTTTGGTTATGTATGGGTAATACGTATTTTTCTATTTATGGCTATTTTAGGCCCCATCTTTGCGCGCTATTTTCGCAGTTTTGGCGCTGTTATTGCTTTTTATGCGGTCTATGAGCTGCTCTGTTGGATGCTTCCTCAGGTTTTTACGACTGCGGTATACAGTGGTTGGAATAAAGGACTGCTATATACGCTAGGGTTCTTAATTTTATTTATTTGGGGTTCCTGGTATCCACGTCTTCAGCGGAAGACCCAGCTGTTAGTGGCCGTATTTTCGTTTTTTGTGCTCAGCGCTGGTTTTATCTATACCGTTTTACTCGCCAAAATGCCCTTTGATATAGGGTCGTATAAATATCCGCCACATCTGTATTATATGCATTATGCTATTCTCCTGATTACCTTACTTTTTTCGCTAAAAAAATACCTAGCCCGCCTCTATAATCCATTTGTAGGCTTTATAGGTTCTTCGACGATATGGATTTACCTGTGGCATATTTTGTGGCTGTTGCTATTGCCAAATGAAACCTGGTATTATCGGTTTATGCTGGTTTTTGGTTTAGCCTGTTTCACGACCTACATACAGCAGCAGTTTGTGCTAAGCCTGATTCGGTGGTTTTCCTTACCCAAAAAAGTAAGCGATCAACTGCTTATTATTTTTAATTCCTAACTGTAATTTTTAATGCGGCAGGATTAATTCAGGCCTTTTAAAGCGTAATGTAGACGGATGGAGCCGGTGGGTGGGGCGGGGAGAATAGAAATGTCCATTGCGCTGTATCAATAGCACAATGGACATCCATAAGGTTTAACCAGCTCGTTTTATACTTTGGTATAGCAGCCTGAAAATGCGGCTGTATAGCCTGTAAACTAACGATTTTATAGCCGCTGCTCGGGCTGGTGTTGCGGGTATTATTTTAATTCTTCCATCGAAAAGAAACCACGGCACGTGCAGGCACCTGATAACTTATATAGTTTTTGCTATCGTTTAGTGTAATTTCTTTGGCCTCCGCAGCCTTATTTAATAAGACCAGGGCATATGTACCGTCTGTATTTTTAAAGGCACTATATTCTATATTGGAATCATTACCACCCGTGGCGGCAATACGAGTAGCACCAGGTTTTACGGCAACCGACAGATGGCCGATAACATAATAATGAGAATTTTTGCTAATGGTTTTGTAGTCGGAACGTTGAATGTCTACGGCGCCATAACAGGTTTTGCAACCTCCTTCACGGTATGGGCCTTTATCGGAATCCAACATCAGGTTCCACACAATTACGGCTTTACTCCATCTATTTATGGTACCAATTCCGACCTCCGACATATCCTCTATCAATCTTTTGTTGAGGTTTCTTCCGTCGTTCCACTCGCCAATTGAGGTCTCTGTAAAGATAATCTCTTTGTCTGGTTGCTGGTTATGGATATGCAGTAATTCATTTTTATTGCCGCCATAATTATGGTAGGCCGACCCCGTAATGTAAGACGCCGCAACGGCATCGTTGTAGATGTTTAGCGGATATCCGCGTTGACTTTCGATATTATCATAGTTATAATTGTGGTCAAAAGCGTAAATCTTGGTAGGTAAGTTTGCCGCTTTCAGCTGTGGGCCCAAGGCACCTTTAATAAAATCCAATTGTTCCTGCCAGGACATATATAACGATGCCGAGTTACCACGATTTAAGGGTTCATTCTGTGGCGTTACGGCTGCAATATGTATTCCTTCCTTCTTGAAGGCTTCTAACCATTGTACAAAATACCAGGCATAATCTTGGTAATGTTCCGGATTTAGCTGTCCGCTAGTCCAAGAGTCGAAGGGTTTACGTTCGGTAAGGTTGTTAACCTTCATCCATTTGGGAGGTGTCCACGGCGATCCAATAATTTTAAGGTTTGGATTAATGGCCAGTAACTCTTTGAGTACAGGAATAACATACTGTTTTTCTTCCAACTGTAATCCAAAATTCTCCTTCCCAGGTTTATCCCAGCAAGTATATTCGCTCAAAGAAAAATCAGAACAGCCAATAGCAATACGGATGTAACTCATACCCATACCATCTTTCTCGGAGAATGTTTCACGCAGGAATTTAGTGCGATCTGCCTTTTTCATTTTCATGAGGTTATAGCAGGTAGACCCAGTTATGGCGGCACCAAAACCATCCATAGTTTGGTATGTTGTTTCCGGGTTTAATGTTATGCTAAATGGTGCCGTATCTACTTTCCTCGTGAAATTTAAGGTAGACTTCTGAAAGTCAAGGGATCCATCACCCGTAGTCACATATACAGTTACCTCCCCCTTCGGTTTTAGTGTTTCTGTTTTTTTTGAAAAATTATTAACTGGCAAAGTACTTCCTGCATGTATTAAGCAAGATAAAATAAGGCTTACAATCATATTTTTTTAAGTTTAAGTTTAGGTTTAGTATATAAGTTTAGGTTTTAATGATCCTTTTTATTGCAGGTATATCCGGACCGCTCCCGCGTACACGGCAAAAAGGCATACCTGCAGGAAGCATAGGAAATAGGTGCATAGCTTACGTTGTTTAGGTATTAGTAAAATTATAAATAGGTTTGCAGACTCGATAAAAGACATACAGCGGCCTTTACCTACTATCTGCTGAAATTGTGTTTACCAAAAATAGTATAAATTATTTCTAAAACGAATAAGTGAGGCCTCTTTCATGCCTTTTTTTTAACAAATTGCACCGCCTTTGGTTTTGGGCTAACCTACAGCAAGTGGCAATAATGTCCGGTAGGGGAGAAGGGAATTTGCATGCGGGCAGAAACTATTTAAGCCTGTACCCCACGTACGGAGGAGCAGCGGAGTATACTCTTGTTTAGGCGACCAAAATGCCTTCCTGTATAAGGATATAAAGAAAACATAGACAAACCACAAAAAGTTATCGGATCATAATGTCAACTTCACGGCAAGGGAGATCTTCAAAATATTGGTTTTAAGGAATTATTTGCCCATAGGAAGCAAAGAAAGGAATGGGAATAAAAAGGTACCAGTGGATAACTCGAAAATTATAACAACAAAAGTATAAAACGCTATTTAAACGGAATGAGCTCGATGGAATATCGAGCTCATTACCTGAACAAATCCAAAAAATAAATTTGTCTATATTTTTGGGTGCACTATAAAAAGACACCTTTTTTTACTCGTATACAATCCCCATTTTACTGAACTTATCAATACGTTCGGTAATAAGGGTATCCGAATCTTTTGTTCCTAGTAGGATAAGATCTTCGATAATTTTAGTTTTAACATTTTCTGCTGCCAGCTCTGGATTCTGGTGTGCACCACCCATAGGTTCCGGAATAATGCCATCAATCAGTCCATTCGAAAACATGTCGTTTGCCGTTAATTTTAAGGCATCCGCAGCACGCTCCTTATGATCCCAGCTGCGCCATAAGATGGAAGAACACGACTCTGGCGAAATAACCGAATACCAGGTATTTTCCATCATATATACGCGGTCGCCAACACCAATACCAATAGCACCACCAGACGCACCCTCACCAATTACGATACAGATTACCGGAACTTTAAGCACCGACATTTCCATTAAATTGCGGGCGATAGCTTCCGCCTGTCCTCTTTCCTCCGCCTCAATACCAGGGTAAGCCCCCATGGTATCAATCAACGTTATAATAGGTTTATTGAACTTCTCGGCCATTTTCATTAAGCGTAAAGCTTTACGGTAGCCTTCAGGATTAGCCATACCAAAGTTGCGGAACTGTCTTTCTTTGGTATTTTTACCCTTTTGGTGGCCGATAACCATAACCGAATGGCCTGCAATAGAAGCAAAGCCACCAATAATAGCCTTATCGTCGGCAATATTACGGTCGCCATGAAGCTCTAAGAACTCATCACAGATCATCTCAATATAATCAAAAGTTTGTGGTCTTTCCGGATGTCTGGACATCTGTACCTTTTGCCATCCCGTCATATTTTGATACACCTCAACCTTTGTTTCTTCAAGTTTCTGTTCCAAATCTCTAATGGTAGCACTCATGTCTACCTTAGTTTTTTCAGCTACTTGATTTACTTTTTCTATTTGAGTTTGCAAATCTGCAATGGGCTTTTCAAAATCAAATGTTGTTTCCATATAAAAACGCTTTCATTTCAGAGGTGCTAAGGTACTGTATTTTTTGGGTAAAATAAAACTGTTTTCACGTTAATTAAGATAAGCCTAGAATCCTTATCTTTGGTATTTTGCATTTTAATCGTAAAAAATAATGATGATACAAAAAGAAACACGACGACAATTTCCCTATTCTTTTGCCTTAAAATTACTGGCATTTATCGTAGTTATCATTCTCGTAATGGTGTTTGAGCTTGATAATGAAGAAAGGGTAACGGGCGATCTAGATTGGATGTCGTCTATTCTTCATGGTATCAGTTATTTTTTGATTCCGAGTCTATTGCTATCGACTTGTAGATTTATAATATTAGCCATATACAAAGCGCGACATAATATGGAGGTGGTTCGTGGTAATTTTGTGCTGGGTATAAATAGACTTACTGCCGTATTAAATGCCATCTTTTTGGTTACTGCGATTATGATATCCGTAGGGATTGATCCGGTTAAGTTTTTAACGAGCCTTACCTTTGTAGCCATGGCTATTGTAGTGCTTTTCCGCGATTATTTAACCAATATGTTAAGTGGTTTCTATATTATGTTTAGCGAGCAGTTTTCTATTGGCGATCGCATAAAGGCAGGCGAACATAAAGGACGCATTATGAACGTTACTTTCTCGAGTATAGAACTGCAAAATGAAGAAGATGATATCGTTCTCGTCCCTAATAATTTTGTGTTTTTAAGCCCCATTGTTAATTTGTCGGCACATCGTTCCAATTTTTTTACGGTGCGTTTTGAGCTCCCCTTAACGGTGGCCACCAAATTTGAAGCCCTCGAGCAAGATATTATGGCGACCCTCTTAAATCACCCCAACTTAGATGCATCCCATAAACCAGTTTTCCAGGTCTTGGAGATAGGTAAAGATTATGTGCGTTATAAACTCGAGCTTTTTGCCGTAAACAGCAGCAACAGGTTGCACAAGCAATTAGAAAATGAGGTGTTACGCCGTATTCTATTATTTAAAGGGATAAAAGCGGAGTAACAGCGGAATACAGCTTAGGTCTTACGAATTTTTACCTCCTCCACAAAGTGGTTAGATCCCTTACGAAGTATTAAGTTGGACCTATATTTTGTAGGTAAAATATTATCGTGAAGATTTAGTTTGTTAATCTCGTTCCATATATGTCTAGCCATAGCCCTGCTCTCTTCGAGGCTTAAGTTAGCATATTTGTGGAAGTACGAATCTGGATTTTGAAATGCCGTGGCGCGCAACGACTCAAAACGATCGATATACCAATCCAAGATATCTTTTTCGGAGGCGTCGACATAAATGGAGTAATCAAAGAAATCCGAAACAAAGACCTTATTACTTTCGCCACTTCGCGGGTTTACCTGTAGCACATTAATACCTTCAATAATTAAAATATCCGGTTCAGCAATACGTTGTTTTTTATCGGCTAACACATCGTACTCCAGATGAGAGTATACCGGTACATCCAGGTTTTTTTTACCCGATTTTATGGCCGATAAAAAGTTTAACAACTCCTTGGTATCGTAACTCTCCGGAAAACCTTTTCTATTGAGCATATTTCTTTCGATCAGCACCCTGTTTGGAAATAAGAAGCCATCCGTCGTTAAGAGTTCTACCTTAGGTTTGTTGGGTAATAAGGAAAGAACCTTACGCAAAACACGTGCTGTAGTACTTTTTCCTACGGCAACAGAACCCGCAATACCAATGATAAAGGGTAACTTCTGCTGTTTTTTCTCGAGGAGGGTATTAATATCCGTACTATTAGCATTATAATTTTTAATGTGTAAGTCGATAAGATGCGCCAAAGGAAAGTAAATCTCCTCGATCTCTGCTATGGTCAAAGGCTCGTTTAGTGCATGTAATTGATCCAGCTCGTTAGGCTCCAGATTTAAGTTGAAGTGCCCGTTTAGTTCCCGCCATTCATTTCTTCCAAACTGTAGGTAAGGGCTGCTGAACAATTTTTCCTCCTGTGACTTTGTCATTCCTTGTAACTTAAAAATTGAGCAAAGATACTATTTAGATGCGAAATATGAGATTTGAGATTACCGATAAATGCATTTTTCTTTACCTGATCAGGGATCCGAAAAAGAGGTCAGTAAATCATCAAATCTCATAGGCCGAAGACCGGTTAAGCTAAAAGCCCCTCAATAATTAACGAACCCGATGCCGGGTTTGTTGCCAAGGGCACATTATAAAGGTCACAAATACGCATCAACATCTGAATATCAGGTTCATGGGGGTGTTTTCCTAGCGGGTCACGGAAAAAGATAATGCCATCAATTTGACCTTCCGCTGCCAAAGCAGCAATTTGAGCATCGCCACCCTTTGGTCCGCTAAGCTTCAGCTCCACCTCCAGGCCAGTTTGTTTCACATAAGTTCCTGTTGTACCTGTTGCTATAAGTTTCGCCTTATGTAGGTACTCGATATGGTCTTTCACAAAAGCTACCATTTCAGCTTTTTTTCCATCATGGGCTATAAGGGCAATCGTTTTCATCTTGTCGTATTATAAAAGTTATCCAAAGAAAATATAAGCTACTACAATTGCAGCAACAACACCAATACATTCGGCAATAAGTGCACATGGCAGCGCATGGCGTGTATTTTTTATCGCCACGGAACCGAAATACACAGCAAGCACATAAAAGGTTGTTTCTGTAGACCCCTGGATAACACAAGCTACCCGAGAAGCAAAGTCGTCCGCACCTTTTGCTGCCATAAGATCGACCATCAGTCCACGGGCCCCGGAGCCACTCAGCGGTTTCATAAATGCTACAGGTAAAGCCTCCACGAAAGCGGTGTCAAAGCCCAACTTTGCAAAGACAAAAGCGATACCTTCGACCACATAATCCATGGTTCCTGAAGCCCGGAATACCGCTATAGCAACCAAAATCGCCACCAAATAGGGGATAATATTTACCGCTACGGTAAACCCCTCCTTAGCCCCCTCAATAAAGGCATCATACACATTAATTTTCTTAAAAAAGGCTAAGGCTATAAAGGAAACAAAGATTGAAAATAGCGTAACATTACCAACAACCTTTGATATAATCTCTATTTGTGCCTGTTCTAAGGTAGAAAAATAAAACAATAAACCGCCTACGGCTACAGATAAGGTGCCCAGGTACAGCAATACTGTCTTATTAAACAGGTTTATTTTTTGATACAGTGATACCATGATTAAGGCCGCCAATGTAGAAAAAAAAGTGGCGATTAAAATGGGTAGGAATACATCCGAAGGCTGTGCAGCGCCAGCTTCCTGCCGATAAGCCATAATGGATATAGGCAACAGCGTTAAACTCGAAGCATTCAGTACAATAAACATAATCTGCGCGTTGGAAGCAGTATCTTTTTTAGGATTTAGCTCCTGCAATTCCTTCATTGCTTTTAAGCCCAGCGGTGTCGCCGCATTATCCAGTCCAAGCGCATTGGCCGAAAAGTTCATTAAAATAGACCCCAGTGCAGGGTGATTTTTAGGTATTTCAGGAAACAGTTTATTGAAAAAAGGACCCACAACCCGGGCGAATATCGCAATCATTCCCCCCTTTTCACCAATTTTCATTATCCCCAGTGCAAAAGTCATCATACCGATAAGACCCAGCGAGATGGTAGCACCATTTGCAGCGCTATCAAATAAAGATTTAACAATATTTTGGAAAACCTCGGTATCTCCACCGATCAGTTTAATCAGTGCTACCACAAAGGTAAGGAGGAAAAAAGATACCCAAACATAATTTAGTGCCATACAATACGTAGTTTTCGGATGTAAATGTAAGCTTTATAGAAGATTCTTACAAGGAGGAATTATAGCCCAGCAGCAGGTTTAATAAAGAGAAAAATAAGATAGCTAAGAAAGTTAAGAATTTTAAGATTTTTAAGAAATATAAGAAATTTGAACTAGCCCAGCCTACGCATCGTCTAAGGAAGCCCCTAAGACCGATGTAATGGCACTGGCCTTTAAAATACACTCATTATATTCATCCTCGGCAACGGCATCAAAAGTCAATGCACCGCCTGTATGAAACGACAAGTACTGCCTCGTTTTATTATACAGCAGCGTGCGTATAACCACATTAAAATCAAAATCCTCATTTGGTGCAAAGTAACCTACGGCACCCGCGTAAACACCCCGGCGGCTAAGTTCAACATTGTCGCACAGCTCCATAGCACGGATCTTTGGCGCGCCCGTCATTGATCCGGGCGGAAAAATATTTTTAATGGCTGCAATAGGGCTAAGGCCATTTTTTTGTGTACAGGTAATCGTAGAGATCAGCTGATGCACCTGTTTAAACGAATGCACCTCTAATTTTCTTTCAGCAGCCACGGTACCCGGTTGCGCCGAAAGCGTCATATCGTTTCTTACCAGATCGACAATCATAACATTTTCTGCAATCTCCTTTGGGTTAGTTTGCAGGGTATGTTTCATACGTTCATCTTCTTCAATCGTTTTGCCACGCGGTGCGGTACCCTTTATAGGTTGCGATATTAAAGTCTGATCTCTTTTCGCCAAAAAACGTTCAGGCGAAGCAGAAAGGATATATTTATCCCCCAACTTAAAGAAGGTAGAAAATGGTGTAGGCGATAGCAGATTAAGTTTACGGTACGTTGCCAAAGGATCAATATTTGCTTTTTCAGCATAGAACTCCTGGCATAGATTTACCTCATAAATATCACCCCGTTTTATATGGTGTTGCATTTTAGCAAATGCCTCAAAGTAAGCAACCTTCGACATGCGTTTACGAAGCACTATCGGAGAGAAGGGGCTACAATGCTGTTCAGGTAGCGCGCAGGTGTTATCCATTACCATTACCTGATGGTAGATTTCCATTGGACTGGGGGCATCAATCTCCACCCGATCGCCATAAAATTTAAAGACGATTTTAGGAACAAAGAAGTAAGCATCGGGAAAATCCAAGGGATTGTCAAAGGAGGTATGAAGCCTTTCGATTTCATTCTTCAGGTCGTAACCAAAAAAACCAAGTACCCATTGTTTAGGGTACCTGGCTTTGAAATCTTCTAAGTCCATGAAAGCATGTCCCGCCATTGCGGTAAAAGTATCCCGAGCATCTACAGCAAGGATACTTTCCAAGGCGCTATACGCATCACTATAACCATTAGATTGAAGGAAGCATACCTGCTCAAATTGTTGAGCCCACAGCAATGCCCTCGTCTCGAATACTTCTTTTTCTACTTCAAAAATGGCTTTTGCCATATCAAATTCTTACAATACAATAGTTTGTGAACGATCTGGCCCTACCGATAAATATTTGATTGGCACCTCGAGTGCTTTCTCTAAGTAGGCAATATAATTAGCTAAAGCAGCAGGAATCTCCTCTTTACTGCGGATACCCGTTAAATCCTGATTCCAACCTTGAATCTCTTCAAAAACAGGCTCAGGTTTAATGGTATTAATATCGTAAGGCATATAATCAATGACCTCACCATCATATTTATAATGCGTACAAGCGTAGATTTTTTCAAATGTATCTAAAACATCTGCTTTCATCATCACCAATTCGGTAACGCCATTTAGCATAATAGCATACTTCAAAGCAGGAATATCAATCCATCCTGTACGACGAGCACGACCTGTAGTAGCGCCAAATTCATGGCCTAATTTACGTAAGGATTCCCCAACCTCATTATCCAATTCTGTAGGGAAGGGGCCACCACCAACACGTGTACAGTATGCTTTAAAGATACCGAAAACCTCGCCAATTCTGTTTGGAGCGATACCTAAACCCGTACAAGCACCCGCCGTTGTGGTATTTGATGAGGTAACAAAAGGGTAAGAGCCAAAATCGATGTCCAGCAATGTTCCTTGCGCACCTTCAGCTAATACTTTTTTACCGTCTTTAAGATATTGGTTCACCAAATGCTCCGAGTCTACATGCGGGATAGTTTTTAAGAACTCAATTGCCGCCAAGAAAGCGTCCTCACGTTCTTTAAAATCTGGAATTTCCCCATAATGCGAAAGGATATTTAAGTGTTTCTCTTTTAATTTCTCATATCTTTCTTGAAAGTCTGGAAGGGTAGTGTCGCCCACACGTAAACCGTTACGTCCAGTTTTGTCCATATAGGTAGGACCAATTCCTTTCAAGGTAGAACCAATTTTTCCGGCACCCATTTTGGATTCAGAAGCTGCATCCAGTAACTGGTGAGTAGGTAAAATTAAGTGCGCTTTACGCGCTAACACCAATTTACCATTTCCTACAGGGTCGAAGCCTGCAGCTTTAAGATTATCTAACTCACGTTTTAAGATAATAGGATCGATAACAACACCGTTACCGATAAGATTTAAGGTTTGAGGATTGAAAATACCTGAAGGAATAGTGTTCAACACAAATTTCTTGTTGTCAAACTCTAAAGTGTGTCCGGCATTAGGACCTCCCTGGAAGCGCGCGATTAAATCGTATTGCGGACATAATACGTCCACAATCTTACCTTTGCCTTCGTCGCCCCATTGTAAGCCCAATAGCACATCAACTTGCATAACGTTTTATTTTGAGATTAAAATTGAAATATACAATATCGTTAAAAAAAAGTTCGGAAAATAGCGGTGCTGATTTTCCGAACAAATTTACTATTTAAAATATTGGTTTTGGAATTAATTTGAAATTACTTCCTCCTTTAAATTAGCTCCTTCTAAAGCTTTTTTCTTCTCTACCGCTTTTTTGGCTTGGCAGTCTGAACATATCCCATAAAGGTTTAGGGAATGGTGTTTAATATCGAATTTTAATAAATCTCCGATCATACTTTGAATTTGGTGAATGCGGGGGTCACAAAATTCAACCACTTTATTACACTCAATACAAATAACATGATCGTGCTGTTTAAAGCCATATGATTTTTCAAATTGCGCCATATTACGCCCAAACTGATGTTTGGTAACCAAATCACAGGAAACCAACAATTCTAAGGTATTATACACCGTAGCACGGCTTACCCTATATTTTTTGTTTTTCATGTGAATATACAGAGACTCCACATCGAAATGATCTGTTCTCGAGTAGATCTCCTCCAGAATAGCATATCTTTCTGGTGTCTTTCTTAGATTTTTGTTCTCCAAGTAAGCCTCGAATATTTTCTTTACGGTTTCGTAGTTTTCAGCTTGATTCATGTCTTTTTTACTCCTATACAAAAATATCAAATTCCGTTGATATATTTACCATGGATATGTAAATCTGAAAGTATTATGATTAATTTTCAGATTCATACCGTGTTACACTGGTAATGCCGCTA
Source organism: Sphingobacterium sp. Mn56C (assembly GCF_049319645.1). Taxonomy (NCBI): domain Bacteria; kingdom Pseudomonadati; phylum Bacteroidota; class Sphingobacteriia; order Sphingobacteriales; family Sphingobacteriaceae; genus Sphingobacterium; species Sphingobacterium sp. Mn56C. The sequence goes on along the minus strand of NZ_JBMOUC010000004.1, from coordinate 85,228 downwards.
ACCAGTTTTAAGTTATTAATTAAATTATCCAGCTGATCCAGGTTGTTAACATTGACCATAATATTACCCTCAAAAATACCATCGGTACTGGAAATGGTAAGCGATCGGATATTCACCTTAAACTCCTGCGATATCACCGAAGTAAGTTTATTCACCAGGCCAACATCATCGATACCAATTATGCGTATACCGGTTAAGAAAGCCGTTTCTGCCTGTGCCGAGGCCCATCTGGCCTTTAAAATTCTATAGCCATAGTTGGCCATCAATTTCGATGCATTAGGGCAGGAGGTACGGTGTATTTTAATGCCATCGTTTACCGTCAGGAAACCAAAGATATCGTCGCCAGGGATGGGGTTACAGCAAGGCGCCAAAGTATAGTCTACTTTTTGCAAATCGTCGCCAATCAAAATGGTGTCCGCATCTTTTTTGTTTATTTTTTCAACTAAACCAGAGATATGCGCATTAAACTGATTATTAACATGCGTCTCATGGATCTTTTCGCTATTGGCATAATCGCGCAAGTTTTTAATATCGATAATACCTTTTGCCACATTGTAAAAAAGCTCCTGCGAGCTGGCATATTTAAAAAAGTTGGCAATTTTATTGATATTATCCGTGTTATAGGTAATCTTTAGCGATTTCAGTTTACGTTCTAAAATTTCCTTTCCATCCTCAGCTACACGGCGTTTTTCTTCTTTTAAGGAAGAGCGGATTTTCGACTTCGCTTTTGCGGTAACCACAAAACTTAACCAATCTTCTTTTGGTGTTTGCTTACTCGAAGTTATAATTTCTACCTGATCACCATTTTGTAAATGGTGGTTTAAAGGCACCAGCTTGTGGTTTACCTTGGCACCAATACAGGTTGCCCCAATATCCGAGTGAATTTCGAATGCAAAGTCCAACGCCGTAGCATCGTTAGGCAGCTGTATTAATGTTCCCTTCGGTGTAAAGATAAAAATCTCGTCCGAGAAAAGGTTCATTTTAAAATCGTCCAAGAAGTCCAAGGCATTTTGCTCCGGGCTACCCAAAATATCACGCACCTTTTGAATCCATTGATCCAAACCATTATCGGAGTTCGACTCCTTGTACTTCCAATGTGCGGCAAAGCCTTTTTCGGCAATTTCGTTCATACGTTTGGTACGTATCTGCACCTCCACCCATTGTCCGCGCGGCCCCATAACGGTGGTATGTAGCGATTCGTAGCCATTCCCCTTCGGGGTAGATACCCAATCGCGCAGGCGGTCGGGGTTAGGGCGGTACAGGTCGGTAATAATAGAATACACCTTCCAGCATTCCGTTTTTTCCTTTTCGTATTCCGCATCAATAATGACGCGGATGGCAAACAAATCGTAAACCTCCTCAAAAGGAATAGACTTCTTACGCATCTTATTCCAAATGGAATGAATAGATTTTGGTCGGCCATAAACCTCCGCTTTGATGCCCTGCTCTAAAAGTATTTCTTTTATGGGCGAGATAAAGTCGCCGATAAAGCGCTCCCTTTCCGCTTTTTTCTCGTTTAATTTCTTAGCAATAAACTTATACGTATCAGGATCGGTATATTTCATGGAAAGATCCTCCAGCTCCGACTTTATCGCATACAAGCCTAAACGGTGTGCTAGAGGGGCATACAGGTAACTCGTTTCCGAAGCGATCTTCAGCTGCTTATGGCGCGCCATAAAATCCATGGTACGCATATTATGCAACCTATCGGCAAGTTTAATCAGAATAACCCGCACATCATCAGCCAAGGTCAGTAACATCTTCCTGAAGTTCTCGGCCTGTAAAGAGCTGTTGGGGTCAAAAACGCCGGAAATTTTGGTTAGGCCATCGATAATTTTGGCTACTTTTTTTCCAAATTCCGCTTCAATATCCTCAAGGGTAATACTAGTATCCTCGACCACATCATGCAGCAATGCACAGACAATAGACGTGGTTCCCAAACCAATTTCTTCGGCAGCGATCTGTGCCACAGCAATAGGGTGATAGATATACGGTTCTCCAGATTTGCGACGCATCTCCTTATGGCTCTCCAAAGCTAAATCAAAGGCTTTACGGATTTGCTGTTTATCGCCTTTCTGTAAAGTTGGTTTACACGCTCGTAGAAGTGCTCTATATCGTTTTCTTATTTCTTTGTTTTCTGCCTCTATATCAATCACATATTCTTCCATAAGAACCTATTAAATAATTTCGTAATATAAATCAAAAATTTTATTTTTATAAGAAAGGAGTGTAAACCCATAGTTTCCTTTCCTTAAGCGAAATAAATATACAAAAATTAAAGGTTTATTAAGTTAAACAGAGGTCAAAAAAACAATGTGCTGTGCGAAATATATAGGATTGTGGCTGTTGTTTGTTATTTTCTCCTCCACCAGTTATGGGCAAGAGAAAGGGCAGACGCCATTAACGGTACCCCACTATGGTGCGGGCAATCCAGATGTGGTGGGGTATTATTTAACAACGACCTTGTCATCGGGCGAAGTCGTACCCTGGTTTCCAATTGAGGAGGTGGTAATTTATGCCACCCGTGTTTGGAAGAGTGAAGCCGAAAAGGAAAAATACCAACGTTTAAAACGAAATGTTTTGCGTGTGCTGCCCTATGCAATTTATGCCCAGCGACGGTATGAGCAGCTCGATAGGGATTTGGCATTAGTAAATTCAAAAAGCCAGGAGAAAGCGTTGATAAAAGCATGTGAGTCAGAAATTAAAGAGAAAATAACCAATGAAGTAAAAAACCTGTCAGTATCGCAAGGAAAAATACTGATAAAACTTATTGAGCGCCAAACCGGGCATACCAGTTATGAACTGGTTAAAGACATGAAGGGGAGTATTACGGCGTTTGTATATCAAGGTGTGGCGAAGGTATTTGGCCATAACCTTAAAAGTACATACGACCCGCAGGAGGATTTTGAGGTGGAGAATATAATTCGGGAGTATGAGCGTGTTAGACCGATAAATAAACCCTATCAATAAATTTAAATTGATGTATTATGAAAAAGACCATCTACGACTACAAAGCCTTAGAATTCTCAGGGCAAGAACGATCTTTGGAAGATTTTGCTGGAAAGGTGGTTCTTATCGTCAATACGGCGAGCAGCTGCTATTTCAGGAGGCAGTTTAAAAGTTTAGAGAAGCTCTACCAGGAGTTTAAAGCCGAAGGGTTGGAGATTTTAGCCTTCCCATCGAATGATTTTTTTGAACAAGAGCCACGAACAGGCCGAAACCTAGAAACCTATTGTCGCCTGCAAGAGCAGGTAACATTTCCTGTATTTAAACGTATACATGTTAAAGGCGAGTATATCCACCCTTTATATAGCTATCTATCCCAGCGTGAGCACAATGGGAGTATAGATAGTAAACCCTTATGGAACTTCCATAAATACCTTGTAAATAAAAACGGCGAGGTTGTAGACTATTTTTATACCCCAACAAGTCCACTTTCTGACAAGATTAAGACACGTATCCGCAGCCTGTTGCAGCAATAGTTTTTTCTTATTGTGTATATTTGCAGGCAAAATTATACGGTACTATGAAACTAGACTTAATGGTTATGACGGTACATCCCGATGACGCCGAATTGGGCGCCGGTGGAACGATCGCAAAATATGTCGCAGCAGGAAAGATGGTGGGAATTATAGATCTTACGCGTGGCGAGCTGGGCACCCGGGGTACAGCAGAAACGCGTGCTCAGGAAGCTGCCGATGCGGCGGCCATACTTGGTGTCGCTGTTCGCGAGAACCTTGGCCTTAAAGATGGTTTTTTTGTGAATGAAGAGTCTACACAGCGTATTATAATACAAGCCATCCGTAAGTATAGGCCAGAAATTGTGATAACAAATGCGATCGACGACAGGCATCCCGATCATGGGCGTGCCAGCAAGCTCGTTAATGACGCGCTATTTCTGTCGGGGCTACGCCGAATAGCTACCGAACTCGATGGTTGTACACAGGAGGAATTCAGGCCGCGTTTGCAATTGCAGCTGTTGCAGGATAAATATATTCAGCCCGATGTTATTTTGGATATCAGCGCGTATTGGGACATCAAGGAACAGTCTATTCTGGCTTATAAAACGCAGTTTAATGCCTTGACAGATGACGACGGACCGCAAACTTATATTTCAAATCCCGAATTTATGGAATATACCCGCGGTAGGGCGCGCGAGCTGGGGCGTAATATACAGGTGAAATATGCCGAGGGTTTTACGTCACGCAAGTTGCTCGGGATAGACGACTTATTTCATTTGCGCTAAAGAAGCAAAAGCAAGAGCCTATTTTTTTAAATAGGCTCTAATATCTTGTTCATCGCGAATAATCTGAGCCTGCAGCTCCTCCAATGTTTCAAAACGCTCATCGTGGCGAATAAACTTCAGGAATTTGATACGCAACGTTCTATCGTACAAATCCCCTTCGAAGTCCAATAAGTTTACCTCGATTTTACGATGCATACCATCGACCGTAGGGCGCGTGCCGATATAACATTGGCCATAGGCTACCGTTTCTGGTTTAGGATCCAGGTAAGTTCCCGCTTTAATATGAGGAACTGCCGGATAAATTTCTACCTCCACGGCATAAATACCGTAGGCAGGAATGAGTTTATGACCTTCGTGCACATGTAAATTTGCGGTAGGGAAACCAATCTCACGTCCTATTTGATCTCCTTTTTCTACCGTACCCGTAAGTTCAAAAGGATAACCCAAGCTTTTGTTTGCCGTATCAATGTCGCCTTTAATCAAGGCCTCACGGATGCGGGTAGACGATACAGCAATATGTTCAATATCCTGCTTCGGGATTTCCTCCACCTGGAAATCGAAAATAGGACCCATTTGCTTAAGGTCTTTAATAGAACCCTTCCTGTCTTTACCGAAGTGATGGTCGTAACCGATAATAATAACCTTCGTGCCTAAATTATTAACCAGTACATTGCGAATATATTCCTCCGGGTTTTGGTTAGAGAAGTCGCGTGTAAAAGGCGTTATAATAAGGTGGTCTAAACCCGATAAGGCCAGCTGATGAGTCTTTTCCTCGATATCATTAATAAGGCGTAGCGACTCGTCGTCGGGGTTAATAATTAATCTTGGATGCGGAAAAAATGTCAGCAGCACCGATTCGCCATTGCAATCTTTCGCACAGGCTATCAGCTGCTTTAATATTTTTTGATGTCCTATATGTACGCCATCAAAAGTCCCTATAGTAACAATGGCATTATCCAAGGGTTTAAATTCTTCGAGGCTTCTGTATATTTTCATGTAAAGCTATGTCAAGGGAAGCTCGGTTGTAACTTCCAATTTTTGATTTTTAATTTCTTGAATCAGCTCCTCCAAATTCCAGGCATTGCGTACATCAAAATCGCCACTTTTTGTTCGGCGCAATTCAGACAGGTGGGCGCCATTGTTCAGCGCTTTACCGAAATCATGTGCGATAGAACGTATATAAGTACCCTTGGAGCATGTAATGCGGAAGAACACTTTTGGCATTTCGACCTTTACAATATCAAATTCGGAGATGCATATTTTTCTAGACTTAAGCTCCACATCTTCACCACGACGTGCTTTTTCGTACACCCTCTCGCCATTAACCTTTAAGGCCGAGTGTGCCGGCGGAAACTGATCCAGCTCGCCAATAAAAGATTTGCTGGCCTCAAGAATCTGATCTTCCGTAATATCGTTTGTGTCGAAGGTTGCATCTATGGCAGTTTCCAGGTCGTAAGAAGGAGTCGTGGCGCCCAAGGTTATGGTGCCTGTATATTCCTTATCTTCCGCTTGAAAGCTGTCGATTTTTTTTGTTAGTTTTCCAGTACATACAATTAAAAGCCCTGTAGCCAAAGGGTCTAAAGTACCCGCATGGCCAACTTTCAATTTTAACGGTTTCATGGTATTGCGAAGTTTCCCCACCACATCAAAACTCGTCCATGTTAAAGGTTTATCCACCAATAACATCTCTCCTTCGGCAAAGGCAAATGTTTTTTTTTCTATTTGATTGTTTTCCATTATATAATTTGTAAGCTATGCCCAGACAGCAGCATAACTATAATCACCAGCCCAACGACAATTCTATACCAACCAAAAGCTTTGAAACCATATTTTGTTAAAATACCGATAAAGGTTTTAATGGCAATAATTGCTACCACAAATCCGATGACATTACCTACGACAAGTAAATTAACCTCTTCGCTGGTTAAGGTATGTCCGGCTTTTAAGAATTTGTATAGTTTCAATACCGACGCACCCAGCATCATTGGGATAGCTAAGAAGAATGAAAATTCGGCCGCAGCTTTACGGGTAAGACTTTGCGTCATACCGCCGACAATCGTACTTGCCGAGCGTGAGGTTCCAGGTATTAAGGCTAAACATTGGTACCATCCAATAATAAAAGCCTTTTTATAAGAAATATTGTCTGAATCTTCTACGGTAGGCTTATTAAACCACCTGTCTACGAAGAGCAGTATAATACCCCCAATAACCAGCATAATGGCTACGGTCAATGGGCTCTCCAATAAATCGTCGATATAATCGTTGAACGCTACACCCAGTATGGAGGCAGGTATGGCAGCGACAACGAGCTTGAAGTAGAAATCTACAGATCTGAAAAAACGCTTCCAGTAGAGTACTAAAACAGATAGTATAGTTCCCAATTGAATAACAATAGTAAACAGCTTTACAAAGTCCGAGGGTTCCAAACCCATTAGAGCTGTTCCGATAATCATATGTCCTGTTGAAGATACTGGCAAAAACTCCGTAAGCCCCTCAATGATGGCCAATATTATGGCTTCAAAATATGTCATGTTTTCTATTAACTATTTTTAGGTTTGTATAAAATAGCAATAAATCCTACGGCAAATCCAAGTACTATAACGATTGGAGCGACGGTTAATTTCGTAAAGCTATAAATATCTTCTTGCCCCATCATCAGTAGGAAACCAATTACAACAATGGCAATACTTAATAAGAAAAGCTGATAGTTAGCTTTGTCAAATACAAATCTGGGTGATTTTTTATCGGTATTACTAAGCATATTTTTTTGCGACATAATCCTTTTGTTAAGTGTGTTAGTTTATAGTGGAGTTTATCAATAGTGTATTAATGGTATAGATTATTGGATTTCGCTTTCAGGTATTTCGTTACCGCGAAGTAAGTGCTGAAACCAGAGATTAAGATCCCTAATATCACAACGAATATAAATATGGCGCCAAACTCATACCAGTTGCGCAAGAATATCAACTCAGGAACCTGCTTCTGCGCAAACTGTAGCGTGAAGATAAGCAGTAAAATAGCGATTAAAGCACCAATTAATCCGTGTACAACTCCGTATATAATATAAGGTCGGCGGATAAATGTACGGGTGGCACCAATAAGCTGCATACTTTTAATTAAAAAGCGTTGGGAATAGATAGCCAAACGTATGGTATTATTAATTAAAGCTACGGCAATCACCAATAAGATTACTGTAAATGCTAAAACAACAATCGAAATGATACGGATATTTTGGTTTACCATATCGATTAACGACTCTTGGTATACCACCTCCTTAATTTTGCCGCTTTTAGATAAGTTTTGTATAAAAGGCTGTATGCTATCTGAATTGGCATACTGCTCTTTCAGATAAATATCAATGGATGGAAGAAGAGGGTTCCGACCGAGGTATGCTACAAAATCTTCCCCTAAGTCTTCTTTCAGGTTTTTTGCTGCCAACTCTTTACTTACATATTCTGTGCGTAAGACATAAGCATCCTTTTCGATATCCTTCTGCAAAGACAGTACATCGCCTTCGTTAACATTGTCGTTGACGATAACGTTTAGTACGATATTTTCTTTAACATATTTCGATAGGTTTTTAGCATGAACTAAGATTAAACCCAATAATCCGGTCATTAATAATACCAATGCGATACTAATAACCGTAGAAACATATACAGATTTGGTCTTTTTGCGAGGTGAGCCTTGTTCGAGTACTGACATAAGCTAATTAATATATTTGATGCGAAAGTAAATAAATAAGATGATTTAATGAACTATAAATGTAATTACAACTAAACTAAAGGGGTTTTTAACATTTTTTTACTTTTAGTTTAGTCAATCCAATCTTCTAATATCCGAATAATTGGCTTAGAATAAAAAAGTTTTCTGACTTATTTGGGTTAAAATAGCTATTTTCGCATCTCTTATACATTTCTTTTTTAAACGCAGATGGAATACAATCACAGATCTATTGAGCAGAAGTGGCAGAAGTTTTGGGCGGCAAATCAAACGTTTAAAACTTCCGAATCTACAGAAAAACCAAAGTATTACGTATTGGATATGTTTCCCTATCCTTCTGGGGCTGGGCTACATGTGGGGCACCCACTAGGGTATATTGCCTCCGATATATTCTCCCGTTACAAACGTCTCAAAGGGTTCAATGTACTACACCCTATGGGCTATGATTCCTTTGGTCTTCCTGCAGAACAGTATGCTATTGAAACAGGTCAACATCCTGCAATTACCACCGAAGCCAATATAAATCGATACCGGGAACAATTGGATAATATTGGATTTTCCTTCGATTGGTCGCGTGAAATCCGTACTTCCGAGCCCGATTATTATACCTGGACCCAGTGGATTTTCATGCAGTCTTTCAATGCATGGTATAACCTAGCGGAAGATAAAGCCAATCCGATTGCTACCCTTATAACGAAGTTTGAAACTTCTGGCACGGCAGAAGTGCAGGCCGTTACCGACGAGGATGTATTGACGTTTACGGCAGCCGAATGGCAGGCCTTTACGGCGGAAGAGCAGCAGCGTGAATTATTGAAATACCGCTTGGCCTACCTACGGGAAAGTACAGTAAACTGGTGTGCAGCATTAGGAACGGTATTGGCCAACGATGAGGTTATAAATGGTGTATCCGAGCGCGGTGGTTTTCCCGTGGAACAGAAAAAGATGATGCAATGGTCTATGCGTATTACCGCATATGCAGACCGGTTGTTGCGGGGCTTAGCGGATATCGATTGGCCGGAGCCTTTGGTAGAGATGCAGCGTAACTGGATAGGCAAATCGGTTGGTGCCTCGGTAAAGTTTCCCGTTCCACAGCTGGATCGTGCCATTGAAGTTTTTACCACACGTGTAGACACTATTTTTGGTGTTAGCTTTGTGGTGCTTGCTCCGGAGCATGAGTATGTACAAGCCTTAACAACGGAAGAACAAAAAGCGGAAGTTGAAGCATATATAGAGAAAACGTCCAAAAAGTCGGAGTTGGATCGTATGGCAGATACGAAAACCGTATCCGGCGCATTTACGGGGTCTTATGTCAAGCATCCACTAACGGGTGAGGATGTACAGGTATGGATTGCCGATTATGTATTGGCAAGCTACGGTACAGGGGCAGTAATGGCAGTACCGTCGGGCGACCAAAGGGACTATGTGTTTGCTAAGCACTTTAACCTGCCTATTGTAGCCATTTCGGATACCCAAAATATTGAAAATGAAGCAGACCCGAATAAAGAGGGTAGGTATATTAACTCTGGTTTTATAAATGGCCTTACTTACGAGGAGGCTGTGCCTGCATTAATTGCTAAGTTGGAGGACTTAAAACTAGGGAAAGCAAAAATTAACTTCCGTATGCGCGACGCTATTTTTGGTCGCCAGCGCTACTGGGGTGAGCCTGTTCCGGTTTATTTCAAAAACGGATTGCCTTACTTAATTAAGGAAGAGGAGTTACCTTTATTACTCCCAGAGGTCGACAAGTATTTGCCTACCGAGAGCGGCGAGCCTCCACTAGGGCGTGCGGAGGATTGGAAGTACCAAGCGCAGTATGAATACGAGTTGAGCACCATGCCTGGATGGGCGGGTTCTTCTTGGTATTGGTTCCGGTATATGGACCCCCAAAACAGAACCGCTTTTGCGGCTAAAGAGGCGGTAGATTACTGGAAAGCTGTAGACTTGTATATCGGTGGTTCGGAACATGCCACAGGTCACTTGTTGTATGCTCGTTTTTGGAATAAGATCTTAAAAGACTTAGGCTTCCATAAGGAGGAGGAGCCTTTTAAGAAATTAATAAACCAGGGGATGATCCAGGGGCGTTCGAATTTCGTATACCGTGTATTAGACGAAAATGGAAAAGGAACGAATACTTTCGTATCCTTAGGCTTGAAAGATGCGTATAACACCATTCCACTGCATGTTGATGTGAATATTGTTTCGAACGATATTTTGGACACCGAAAAATTTAAGGCTTGGCGTCCGGATTATGCAAATGCTGCGTTTATTTTAGAGCATGGAAAGTACATCTGTGGTACCGAGGTTGAAAAAATGTCGAAGTCTAAATTCAATGTGGTAAACCCCGATGATATAATTGCGCAGTATGGCGCAGATACATTACGTTTGTACGAGATGTTTATCGGTCCATTGGAGCAAGCAAAACCTTGGAATACCAATGGTATTGAAGGTGTATATAAGTTTTTGCGAAAAGTATGGCGTTTATTCCATGATGCGGAGGGGAATGTTGTGCTGTCGGATGAGGAACCAACAAAAGCAGAATTTAAGGCCCTGCATAAAATTATTAAGAAGGTAGCGGATGATATTGAACGCTTCTCCTTTAATACTTCCGTATCGGCATTTATGATCTGCGTAAACGAGCTTACAGATTTGAAATGTAATAAACGTGCTATTCTGTCTGATTTTGTGAAGGTCTTAACGCCGTATGCACCACATATTACGGAAGAACTATGGACCTTATTGGGTAACCCTGAAGGATCCATTTCCTATGCTGAATACCCGGCCTTCAATGCCTCATATTTGGAAGAGTCTGAATTCGCTTACCCTGTTTCAATAAACGGGAAGATGAAAATGAATTTACCATTGGCATTAGACTTAGATCAAAATGCTGTTCAGGACATTGTTTTAGCTAATGCAGATGTTCAAAAATACTTGGATGGAAAGGCGATTAAAAAACTAATTTTTGTTAAAGGCAAGATTATAAATATTGTCATCTAATACGGAATACGCTTTAGTATGCCTCAGCAATAAAAAAAGCAGCCCCCTAAGGCTGCTTTTTTTATTGCTGAGGGGGTATTAGCCATGTATGGGTTGTTTTTAGCTACGCGGGTAGGCATTTTATCTGGTGTTTTACGCTCCGCATTTTTTTATATTAACGCCTATAATATACCTAGCCGCATTACGCTTTTTGCTGCTGCAGATTGTGCGTATTCCTTATGCTGACTACGGTATCTATAAGCCGTCCATTTGTCGTATCCAAAATTCCTTTCTTAGGAAAAAATGAATACGTTTAAACTCAACTTATTAAGTTAAGACTACTCGCTTTTTATCAAGGATATTTTACTGAAAACCTTATTGATGTATATAAACAGGTGGTATTTAATACAAAACTAATAACGGTAAGGACCTCGAATGTGTCGATGTACTGTACGAAGTATTGTGTAGGAGGGAGGGGCTATAAACAAAAAAAATGCTTTTGTATGGAAAAGCATATCTTGTTTACGTCTTGTTAACAGGAATGTTAACGTTTTGATTTTTGTTTAATTTCCGATTTTAACGGTTGTTCTACAAAGCCCCAGTTGGTAACATAGTACATATATGGACTTTTTTCTAGGGCGGATACTTTTTCTGTTTCTTTTTGTTTTTTAATCATATTTTTCCTTTCATTTTATTGTTATGTTCTAATATAATCAATAAACAGGCCAAAAACGAATTTAAGTGTAAACTTAATTTTATGTTTACATAAAATTAACACAGGAACAAGGCAAGCGTATGGCGCCGATATATGCTATTTTTGCAGCAAGTAACGAAGGCCAAGGCCATGCAAGAATAACAGCTCCTATAGCTTAAATAAGAATCAGGATCCCACAAAAAAAGGCCATCCTGAACAGACGGCCTTTTATATGCGTTAGGTGCTAATTACAAAGCATCGATTTTTGCTTGAATAGCCTTAGATTTTTCTTCTAATTGTAAAAAGTCGTATAAACTTTTAAGACCTTTTAAAGCGCTTTCATTTTTAGGCTCTATTTCTACAACCTTTAAGAAGTACCCTTCAGCCGGTTTTGTTTGCTCTTTCAAGGCAGCAACTTTAGCATTATACTGCGTATTGTTTAACGTTTTGTCGTCGTTTACTTTTTGCAATTCATCGCGTACAGAATTAATCAGCACTACAGCAGCATTAAGGTTGGCATCCGAATAATTTGGATCAATTTCAATGGCTTTTTGATAAGCTGCAAGTGCTTCCTGCGGTTTGTTATTCGCATTTTGTGCAATACCTAAGTAGTAGTACAAATTCTTGTTATTGCCATCTTTGGTAATCTGTTTTTCGATCTCATCTGCAATTTTAGCTTCATTACCGACAATCAGATTCAACTCAATATTTTGAACTACAATATCCTTATCATTCGGATATTCCTTAGCCGCAACAGCAGCATACTCAATAGCTGCACTGGTATCTTTTATGGATAGGTATAATTTCGGAAGATCAGCCACAATAGATTTGTGTGCGGAGAACTCCTTTTTTGGGATCAGCTCCTTATACTTTTCAATACCATTCGGATAATCGTTATTTTGGATTGCCGCAAGTGCCGAGTAGTAAGTTAATGTGGTATCGCCAGGGACATATGTTAATGCTGAATTAAATGCAGAATAGGCAGATTTAAAATCCTTGCCATCCCAGAAGCCAACACCCTTATTAAAATTGTACGAATAAAGGTTAGATTCTACAGCCTTTATATTCTGTGCATTTTTACTGTCTTTATCCAAAGCCTTGGCTTTTTCAAGTGCATCAGCAGCTTTTGTAGCATCCTCATCACTTTTATTGTCAGCAGCAAGGCTGGAATATACCAAAGCATAGTATGTCCATGTTTCAGGAAGGTCTTTCGACTTGTCGTTAATTGCAGCAGCATCAATTGCCTCTTGTGCCGTTTTCAAGTAGGAAGTACCAAGCTGCGGTGTTCCTGCAGCCCGCAGTTCTTCATATTTCTGAATATTTGTACCTGCCTTTTTTACGTTGCTTGACTGTGCAAATACGGCGGAGCCAGCAGCTACCATAGTCGTTAAGAGTAATACTTTTTTCGCGTTCATATCAAAAGTTTTTAATTATTTGAAAGTTGATTTAATAAGGTATTCACCCTATCCAATTGATCGCCATCATCCGTCTTTTCATAAAACAAGGCCAATCCTTTTAGCGCATTTACCGCATAAGGGCGTATACCATTTGCCATTAACAAATATTCCTGTGCCTTATACTGCGCTTCAAGGTCATCTTCATTTTTCAAAAAATCATTTAAAAAAATCAAACCCAATGCCAAATTGCTATCAAAATTATTTGGATCAATATCATTTAATCTAAGGTAATATTTTTTTGCAATATCTGTATGCCCAGTATTTTCATTGGCATAACCCGCAAGATAAAGCAATTCGGTATTTTGAGGCTCATATTTTAGCGCTTCATCCACCAAGGTTGTCACTGCAGCATACGATTTATTTTCGGAATACACCTGGATCAATAAAAATAAGATCGTTTGATTATCCATAAATTTATTGCGGGCATCCTGTAGCGTGTTTAAATACAGCTGGCTATCCTTATTGTCTTTGTACAAGTTGGCCAAGGCTAAATATTTATCTACCGATGCATCCGTTTCATTAATCAATTCGTTGTAGTAACGTACAGCATCATTCGGGTTACCCGATTTTGCCGCCAGCTGTGCCAGATTATTTAAAACATCGTGGTTGCGAAGCCCCAGGTCATGCACTTTTAGAAAGCTCGCATACGCCTTACCAAAGTCTTTATCCTGGATTGCCTTATTGGCAATACCAATATAAGCTGCCGAAAGATTTTGATTCACATAATTCAACTCGTTCGCATAATTCGATCGATCCCTCGAGCTTAACCTGCTTAAAGCATTTTGTGCGATATCAATTGGATCCTTATCCGTTTTTATCCTTCTGGTCGAATCGGCATAAGCCAATGAGCTATAGATCAAAGCACGAAGAATATTATTCTTCGAAGCATTTGAATCCCTTCTAGTCTTGTAGGTATCGTCGATAAACTTCTTAGCAGATTCCAGTTGTTTTAAATCGCCGGTTTGGGTATAACGCGCAAAACTGTTAGTGCTCTCCTTATAATTAGATTGCGCACTAACAGTGGTACCTAAACTTACTAACAATAGCGTAATTACGAGTAGTCTCATTTTTTACTCCGTTAGGTTATTATTCTTGATTGTTGTCCGGGTTGTTACTAGCTTCGTTATCCGTGCCGGCATCCTGGTCAGCAGCAGCATCCGGATCCGCATCGTCCCCCAAAGCTGCTTCATCCGCTAAGCCATCTAAGCCTGCTAAGCCTTCTAAACCTTCAAGATCCTCTTCCTCCTCACGTGCAACCTTAGTAATCGAAGCAATTTCATCCGTTTCCTTCAGCGTAATCAAGCGCACACCCTGTGTTGCGCGACCCATCACACGAAGTGAGTTCACCCCGATACGGATTACGATTCCAGATTTATTAATAATCATTAAGTCGTCATTATCAGTAACGTCCTTAATCGCCACCAACTCGCCAGTTTTTTCGGTAACATTTATAGTTTTCACACCCTTACCGCCACGGTTAGTAATGCGGTAATCCTCGATATCCGTACGTTTACCGTAACCTTTTTCCGACACCACCAATACCGAAACGTCAGAATTGTCAGCTTTGTCTACACTAATCATACCAATAACCTCATCCGTTGGCGATGCCAAAGTCACACCACGCACACCCGTCGCCGTTCTACCCATAGGTCTCACCGTAGACTCGTTAAAGCGTATAGCTCTACCCGAACGTAAGGCCATAACAATCTCACTTTGCCCGTTGGTTAATGAAGCCTCAATTAATTGGTCTCCCTCATTAATATTAATGGCATTAATACCATTTGCACGCGGGCGGGAATAAGCCTCTAGCGAAGTTTTTTTAATGGTACCCTGTTTGGTACACATAATAATAAAGTTGTTTTCTAAGTATTCCTGATCCTTCAGATTTTTAACCAAGATATAAGCCTTTATTTTTTCATCCTTCGGAATATTAATGATATTCTGTAAGGCCCTACCTCTAGAAGTACGGCTACCCTCCGGAATTTCGAATGCACGTAACCAGAAACATCTACCAGCTTCCGTAAACAGTAACATATAATTATGCGCTGTAGCGGTAATAATATGCTCGGTAAAATCCTCATCGCGGGTATTAGAGCCTATAGCCCCCTTACCACCACGACCCTGGCGTTTATATTCAGAAAGAGGAGTACGTTTTACATAACTATTATGCGATATGGTAATAACCACCTCTTCATCGTCGATAAAGTCCTCCATGGTCATATCCTCCGCAGAATGTACAATTAAAGACCGGCGATCATCAGCAAATTTCTCTTTTACCTCAGCCAGTTCATCTTTAATAATTCTAAAGCGAAGTGCTTCATCCACCAAGACCTCTTTTAAGTATTCGATGGTCTTCATCAGCTCCGCATATTCCTCCTTAATTTTATCACGCTCTAGTCCGGTTAACCGACGTAAAGTCATGTCCAGGATAGCACGCGCCTGCAGATCCGAAAGGCCGAATTTTTCCATTAATCCAACGCGCGCATCCTCCGGTGTATCCGAGCTACGGATTAATTTAATAACCTCATCCAAGTGGTCCAAGGCAATTAAATACCCCGCTAAGATATGCGCTCTTTTTTCCGCCTCGGCAAGTTCAAATTTAGTACGGCGTACAACCACATCATGTCTATGTTCCACAAACTCATGGATCATATCCTTTAAGTTCATTAACATCGGCCTACCTTTAACTAAGGCAATATTATTTACCGAGAATGAAGACTGCAACGCAGTATGCTTATATAAATTATTTAATACAACATTAGCATTGGCATCGCGTTTGATTTCGTATATAATACGTACTTCACGCGTAGACTCATCGCGAATTTCCGATATACCCTCAATTTTTTTCTCGTTAACCAAATCCACGGTACGTTTAATCATATCCGCTTTATTAACCAAGTAAGGAATTTCGGTAACAACAATAATTTCACGGCCCGCCTTATTCGTTTCAATTTCAGCTTTTGCGCGCATCACAATTCTACCACGCCCAGTTTCAAAAGCTTCACGAACGCCATGATAACCGTAGATAATTCCCCCTGTAGGGAAATCCGGCCCTTTAATATGCTGCATTAATTCGGCAATCTCGATATCACGATTATCGATATAAGCAATAGTACCATCAATAACCTCACTTAAATTGTGCGGAGCCATGTTGGTGGCCATACCAACTGCAATACCCGATGCACCATTAACCAATAAATTGGGAATACGTGTAGGCAGTACTGTAGGTTCCTCCGTCGTATCATCAAAGTTAAGTTGGAAATCAACGGTATCCTTTTTAATATCCGAAAGCATCTCCTCGGCAATTTTCCGTAGACGTGCTTCCGTATAACGCATAGCAGCAGGCGGGTCGCCATCCAAGGAGCCGTAGTTACCCTGCCCATCCACTAAGGTATAACGCATTGACCAATCTTGTGCCATACGCACCATGGTGTCATATACAGAAGAGTCACCGTGCGGGTGATACTTACCCAAAACGTCACCCACGATACGCGCAGATTTCTTGTAAGGTTTTCCGGAAGAAACACCTAATTCTTCCATACCGTAAAGTACACGTCTATGTACAGGTTTTAAACCATCTCTAGCATCGGGAAGGGCCCGCGATACAATTACCGACATCGAATAGTCGATGTAAGCAGATTTCATCTGGTCTTCAATATTGACTTTTACTATCCTGTCGTTAGCAGGAGCTAGATTGTTTTCATTTTCTGTTTCTTCGGCCATATTTACCTGGTTTCTTTAAAACTAATGTAGTGCCTAATACAAATGGCACCACGCATGCGAAGATACAAAATATTTTGTGTTAAACCTTGATATGGGGCAATAAATTGGGGTTACAACCGTAACACTATGGCCATAATATTTTGATAATTTAGGGATCTGAAAAATGCTGTTTTTTTTCTGCTAAATACATTTTTTTTAGTAGCCTGTTAGGTGTCAATGTTTTATCATTTTTTAATATAATTTAAGTTTTTGTCAACAAATTGTTTTGTTTGTTGAGATATATTTAAAAATATATCCTACATTTGTACGAAATTTTGAACTTATCACAACAAACTACAAAATGAAACATAATTTTGGTGCAGGACCTTGTATTTTGCCACAGGAAGTTTTTCAAGAGGCTTCACAGGCAGTATTAGATTTTAACAACACAGGATTGTCTATTCTTGAAATATCGCACCGATCGCGTGAATTTGAGTCCGTTATTGTGGAGACCGAACGTCTAGTTCGCGAGTTATTGAATGTACCGCAAAATTATGCCGTTTTATTTTTGCAAGGTGGCGCAAGTCAGCAATTTGCTATGGTGCCATTAAATCTATTGCCTGAGGGCGGAAAAGCGGCCTACCTGGATACAGGTGTTTGGGCGAGTAAAGCCGTAAAAGAAGCAAAGAATATTGGTTCAGTAGCTATTGTCGCTACATCGAGTGATAAAAATTACACCTATATCCCGAAAGGATTTGATATCCCTAGCGATGCAGCATACTTCCACTATACTTCAAACAACACCATTTACGGTACGGAGGTTTTTGACAAGCCAAAAACGAATCTTCCAACGGTTGTAGATATGTCTTCGGATATTTTAAGCCGCGAGATTGATGTGCGCGAGTATGATTTGATTTATGCGGGAGCACAAAAAAATATGGGCCCGGCAGGGGTAACCTTAGTTATTGTAAAAGAAGAAATCTTAGGCAAAGCCGGTCGTACTATACCGACAATTTTTGATTACCAGTCGCATATAAAAGGTGGGTCTATGTACAATACGCCGCCGGTGTTCTCAATCTATGTTTCCATGTTGAATTTACGTTGGTTAAAAGCCAAAGGTGGCGTAGCGGTAATGGAACAGGAGAATATCATTAAAGCGCGCACCTTGTACGATGAGATCGACCGTAACCCATTTTTTAAAGGGACGGCTGCGGTGGAAGACCGTTCACGGATGAATGTTACTTTTGTAATGGATAGCCCAGAGCTGGAAGAAGAGTTTTTAGCTTTAGCCAAAGAAAGAAATCTGGTAGGCATCAAAGGGCACCGTTCTGTTGGCGGTTTCCGGGCTTCGATTTATAACGCACTGACCATTACCTCTATAAATGCTCTGGTCGATGCTATGCGCGAGTTTGAAGATACACACAAGTAAGAAAGCAAGTAAGATTTAGGAAAAGAAAATTAGGCATGAGAATTTTAGCAAATGATGGGATTGATCCTATCGGAAAAAAAATATTAGAAGAAGCAGGTTTTGAGGTAGATACCCAGCATATACCGCAAGAAGAGTTAGCCGATAAATTAAATGCATACGATGCTATTACCGTACGTAGTGCTACAAAAGTAAGACAAGCCTTAATTGATGCTTGCCCAAATATTAAAGCCATAGGTAGAGGCGGTGTAGGTATGGATAATATCGACGTGGAGTATGCACGTTCTAAAGGTATCGCCGTAGTAAATACACCGGCAGCATCTTCACATTCGGTGGCCGAGTTGGTTTTTGCTCACTTGCTAAATGGTGTTCGTTTTTTGTTTGATGCTAACCGGAAAATGCCTGTTGAAGGTAATACCAATTTTGGTGCATTGAAAAAAGCCTATGCTGCTGGTGTTGAGCTTCAAGGTAAAACATTAGGTGTTGTAGGCTTTGGCCGTATCGGTAGAGAAACTGCTAAAATTGCCTTAGGTTTAGGTATGGATGTTGTGTACTACGATCTATTTGCTGGCCCTGCTGCTTTAACATTAACATTTTCAGGTGCTGTACAGGTTGATATTCCTGTAAAACAAGTAACCTTAAATGAGCTGTTTGCAGCTTCAGACTTTATCTCGTTGCATGTACCATTTTTAGATAAACCTGTAATTGGGAAGGATGAGTTTGCCCTATTAAAAGACGGGGTAGGTTTAGTAAATGCATCCCGTGGCGGTGTAATCGACGAGTTAGAACTATTGAAGGCTTTAGATAGCGGCAAAGTGGCCTTTGCAGGGCTTGATGTTTTCGATGCTGAACCGAACCCACGTGCTGAGATATTGACACACCCAAGAATATCCTTGACACCACATATCGGTGCTGCAACAAACGAAGCCCAAGAACGTATTGGCGAAGAACTTGCAGGCTTGTTGATCGAGACTTTGAAGAAGTAGTACTTCCGCATAAAATGATATGCGGCACAGATCTTTTTGCATTTGTGCCGCATTTTTTGTTTAATAATCCGTGGGAATACCTATATTCACACGCTTTTAAAAAGTAAAATACTTATTAGTTATAAATTATATGAAAATTCTAAAATTCGGTGGTACTTCTGTAGGAAGTGCAGTTCGCATTAAAGGGTTGTTGGAAATCGTAAACCCTAGCGAACGTCAGATTGTGGTTTTGTCTGCCGTGTCGGGCACGACAAATGCTTTAGTAGAAATAGGTCAAGCTTATGCAAATCGCGATAAACAGTTGGCTAAGCAGTTGATACTAGCGCACAAGGAGAAGTATGAGGAGCTTATTAAAGAACTTTTTGCCACCGAAGAAGGACTTAAAAAGGGTAAGGGACTTATCGATCACCATTTTCATATTGTAGAAAACTTTGCTAACAGCGATGTATTTACGCCCACAGAAGAGAAAATAATTTTAGCACAAGGCGAATTGCTGTCTACCGCGTTATGGCATTTCCATTTGGAAGAGATACAGGTCCCATCCGTGTTGTTGCCGGCTTTAGACTTTATGAAAATCGATGAAGATAATGAGCCTGTAGTCGATTATATTACCGCAAAACTGACTCCTTTATTGGAGGAGCATCCCGCAAATACTTTGTTTATTACGCAGGGCTATATCTGTCGGAATTCCTTTGGCGAAGTAGACAACTTACGCCGTGGAGGTTCAGATTATACGGCATCATTAATTGGTGCAGCATTACGTGCTCAAGAAGTACAGATCTGGACAGATATTGACGGTATGCATAATAACGATCCCCGGATTGTGAAAAATACATCGCCAATTGCGAACTTAAGTTTTGATGAGGCTGCAGAGTTGGCTTACTTCGGTGCCAAGATTCTTCATCCACAGAGTGTCTTCCCGGCACAAAAATACAATGTTCCAGTACGGTTGTTAAACACAATGGACCCACAAGCGAAGGGAACGTTAATATCCAAAGCAGGAGCAGAAAAAGGTGCAATCCGTGCTATTGCTGCAAAAGATGGTATTACAGCGATCCATATCCATTCGTCGCGGATGTTACTGGCTTATGGTTTCTTACGTAAAGTTTTTGAAATCTTCGAGCGTTATAAAACACCTATTGATATGATCACCACTTCGGAGGTTGCTATATCCTTAACTATTGATGATACAAGTAATTTATTGGAAATTATTAAGGAGGTGGAGCTCTTCGGTAAGGTTGGGGTGGATGAAGGACAAACGATTATTTGTGTGGTGGGCGACTTCGGTGTGAACACCCATGGTTATGCTGCCCGAGTTTTGGATGCTGTAAAACATCTTCCTATCCGTATGATTTCTTACGGTGGTTCGGATTATAATGTTTCTATTTTATTGGATTCGAAGCATAAAACAGAGGCTTTACGTTCATTACATAACAGATTGTTTTAATACGTTATAGTTATGTTTAATAATAATACAATTCTGGAGCGTTTTGCCCAGCAGGAGACTCCTTTTTATTATTACGACCTGCAGCTGTTGGAAGAGACGTTAACGCAGGCTAAGGCTGCGGCAGATAAACGTAATTTTCATATACACTATGCGCTTAAGGCAAACTTTAACGACCGTGTATTGGCTATTATTCAGGAAAAAGGATTTGGTGCCGATTGTGTAAGTGGTAATGAGGTACAAAAATCTATTGATTTAGGATTTCCGGCCGATAAGATAACTTTTGCAGGCGTAGGTAAAGCCGATAAAGAAATAATAACCGCTTTAAAGCACCGTATTTTTGCTTTTAATGTAGAGTCGATACAGGAGTTGGAGGTTATCAATGCCTTGGCAGCTGAGGTTGGCGAGACGGCAAATATTTCCTTACGTATAAACCCTAATGTGGATGCACATACCCACCACTATATTACGACAGGGCTGGATGAAAATAAATTTGGTGTTCCAAATTCTGAATTAGAAAAGGCAGCCGCAGTAATTGGCAACTGTGCACATATTAATTTGTTAGGTTTACATTTCCATGTTGGTTCGCAGATTACGGATATGAATGTCTTTAAAAGCCTATGTGTAAAGGTTAATGAGTGGAAAAACTGGTTTGAAGAACGTGGTACCTATATTAAGGTGATTAATGTTGGGGGTGGCCTGGGTGTAGATTATCAGAACCCCGACGCTAACCCTATTCCAGATTTTGAAGCTTATTTTGATATTTTCGATAAGTTTCTGGAGCGTAACGCACAACAGGAGGTACATTTTGAGCTTGGACGTGCTTTAGTGGCGCAAGCGGGAACCTTGGTCAGTAAGGTCTTGTATACCAAAAGTGGAGCGAAGAAAAACTTCTTAATCTTGGATGCCGGGATGACCGAGTTAATGCGCCCTATGTTGTATCAGGCGTACCATAAGATTGAAAAAATAGGTGCTGATGTGGGCGCGAAGGAACTTAACTACGATGTGGTAGGTCCTATATGTGAAAGCTCCGATTGCTTCGGTAAGGAAGTGCCGTTGCCGCAAAGCCAGCGTGGCGACCTTATTGCCATTCGTACGGCAGGTGCTTATGGGGAAGTAATGGCTTCTCGATATAACCTACGTGAGGAAGTTAGGTATGTATTTTCATAGCGAACTAAATAAAAAGGTTCTTGTTTTAAAACAAGAACCTTTTTACTTTTATAGGCAGTAATATATGCATAAATATAATTAATAGATGGCTACAGCTGCAACACCTGAATCGCATATTTCTTTTGCCAATGCTAAAATAAATATAGGTTTACTGATTACCGAAAAAAGAAAGGATGGTTATCATACTATTGAAACGGTGTTTTATCCGGTGCAGTTGTATGATGTGCTGGAGATATTGCCCAGCGCTGGACAAACGACCTTTCATGCCGATGGCTTACCTATCCCCGGCGGGGGCGATAACCTTTGTGTGAAGGCTTATCAATTGCTGGCGGCCGACTTTAATCTTCCGGCCGTGGAGATGCATCTGTTGAAGAATATTCCTATTGGTGCTGGTCTTGGTGGTGGCTCGTCGGATGCGGCGTATGTATTGAAGATGTTGAATGCGATGTTTACCCTTCGGCTATCGGATCATCAATTGGCGCAGTATGCCGAAAGGCTAGGGGCCGATTGTGCATTTTTTATTGCCAATAAACCGGTTTTTGCATCAGGAATTGGGACTACTTTTGAGGATATAACTTTAGATTTATCGAAATATGTGACCGTTATCGTTAAACCGGATATTCATATATCTACGCAGGAGGCGTATAGCAGCATAATGCCACAGACTCCTCAGGTGGATCTTAGAAGGGCTATTAAGCTGCCTATACAAGAGTGGAAGTACCATATTGTAAACGACTTTGAGCTGGGGATATTTCAAAAATATCCGCAGATAGAAATCCTAAAAAGAAAATTGTATGAAAAGGGAGCCCTTTATGCGGCGATGTCGGGCTCGGGATCTTCGGTATTTGGCATTTTTGAGGAACGCCCTGATTTGCAGGAATTGGAAGCACTGGGCAAGGTCTATTACCCGGTAGATGTATAATATCTGTCATGCTGATGCCATTATTACAGCGATTAAAGTTTATGTTATTTAGTTATTAATAAGTTTTTATTAACTTTAGCTATAATGAATAACGTTACTGAGAAAAAGCTCCTTCAAAAAAATACTAAACCTACTTCCATGCGGGTTTTGGTGTACGACTTTTTGGTCGGACAGGAGGTTGCGCTTTCGCTCTCCGAAATTGAGGAGCAGTTCGGGAAAGTGGATCGTGTAACCTTGTACCGGACGCTGAAGACTTTCGAGGAAAAGGGTATCGTACACAGCATTCAGGAAAATACAACCACCCGGTATAAATTGTGTGAAGAGCAGTGTTCCGAACATACGCACCAAGATTATCACTTACATTTTTATTGTAAAATTTGTAAACAAACCACTTGTAAAGAAGAAGTAACATTCAGAAGCTTAGGCGATTTAGGCGTTCAGGTGGATGAACTTCGTCTTTTTGCAAAAGGGATTTGTGAAAAGTGTATGCCACAAACTTTGCAATAGCATTGCATGCAAAAGTTTCCTAGTTTTGATTGATATTGTAAGGAAGGCCAGTTGTGTTGCCTTCTTGTTTAGATTGTTTACTATAGTTTAGTGTATCATGAAAAAAGAGAATGTAGGTATACCGGATTCAAATCCGCTTCACAATTATCAATCGGCTTCATCATCTTGTAGCCCCCATTCAAAAGCTGTTAAAGGCGCAGGTAATACTACGGCATCCGCATCTTGTTGTTGTTCCGCCGAGCATGACGATGACGACAGCGCGCCTAACGATGAACATGACCATAGTGCAGGCGGTTCTACGTTAAGGATGTTTGCGCCGGCGTTAATTAGTTTCGCCCTGTTGGCCATAGGTTTATGTTTTGATCATGTTTATAAGGTCGCTTGGTTCGTTGGAGTACCGCGTTTCATTTGGTATTTACTGGCCTATATACCGGTGGGGTTTCCAGTGTTATTCGACGCCTGGAAAAGTATTCTTAGGGGCAATTTCTTTTCAGAATTCTTTTTAATGGGTATCGCAACCATTGGCGCATTTATTATCGGTGTTTTTCCAGAGGGTGTTGCGGTGATGTTGTTTTATGCGGTGGGCGAAACTTTCCAAGGTTTGGCTGTGCGCAGGGCGAAGTCAAATATCAAAGCGCTACTCGATCAGCGCCCCGATACTGCAACGGTGATACGCAATGGTAGCCCTCAGGTGCTGCCGGCGAAAATGGTTCAGGTGGATGATATTATTCAGTTAAAACCTGGCGAAAAGTTGGCTTTAGATGCGGTTATGTTAAGTGATAGCGGCTCTTTTAATACGGCTGCCCTTACCGGGGAAAGTAAACCCGATACCAAGTATAAAGATGATACGGTCTTAGCGGGTATGATAAACTTGAATACCTTGGTGCAGGTGCGTGTAACGACGGCTTATGCCGATAGTAAACTCAGCAAAATATTGGCCCTCGTGCAGGATGCCAGTAAGCAGAAGGCACCAACGGAATTGTTTATTGCCAAATTTGCTCGGGTGTATACACCAATTGTGGTGTTTCTAGCCCTTGGTATTATGGTATTGCCCGCATTATTTGTTGAAAATTATGTGTTTACGGATTGGTTTTACCGGGCTTTGGTTTTTTTAGTTATCTCTTGTCCCTGTGCCTTGGTGATTTCTATTCCCCTAGGTTATTTTGGGGGAATAGGTGCCGCCAGTAAAAATGGAATTTTGGTTAAAGGATCTAATTTTCTGGATATCCTGTCGGATATCAAACAGGTGGTGATGGATAAAACCGGGACGATGACCGAAGGGGTGTTTGAAGTTCAGGAGGTGAAACTCGCGCTATCCGCAGAGAAGGATTTCTTGCTGGCCATTGTGAATGCCTTAGAAAATAGCAGCTCCCATCCGGTGGCATCGGCTATACATCGCTTTGTGGGGCCTGTAGATGCGACCCTAACTTTTGACCTGGTTGAAGAAATCCCTGGGCATGGCTTACGCGGGGTTATCGATGGTAAGGAGGTCTTGGTAGGTAATTTTAAACTTTTGGATAGGTATGCTATTCCGTATACTGTGGATACAGCAGGAATTGTTTATACCGTATTGGCCATTGCATTTGATAAACAATATGCAGGGTATATCACTATTGCAGATAAGATTAAACCGGATGCTTTTAAGGCTATACAGCAGCTGCATGATTTAGGGGTTACTGCCGTTATGCTGAGTGGTGATAAAGATTCGGTTGTGCAGCATGTTGCCCGTGAATTAAGGATCGATCATGCCTATGGCGATTTGCTGCCTGCCGATAAGGTGAGTAAGGTCAATGAAATTAAATTGCGCCAGGAGAGTGTGGCCTTTGTTGGCGATGGTATCAATGATGCCCCTGTGGTTGCCTTAAGCGATGTCGGTATTGCCATGGGGGGCTTGGGCGCGGATGCTACCATTGAAACTGCGGATGTGGTAATTCAGGATGATAACCCGAATAAAATACCCATGGCTATACGTATTGGTAAAAAAACAAAAAAGATTGTCTACCAAAATATCGGTTTAGCATTTGGCGTTAAAGCCATCGTTTTAATTCTCGGTGCTGGAGGCTTGGCATCGATGTGGGAGGCCGTGTTTGCGGATGTAGGGGTTGCTTTACTGGCTATTTTAAATGCCGTTCGTATACAGCGTACGAATTTTCATAACTAGCGGTTTCGCCTTTGATAATGCTCCCGACATGCAGTCGGGAGCATATGGATAACAATCAGTTTTCCTTAGGATTTGTTTTCATTGGCCAAAATAATATTAACCAATTCTTTTTCATTTATAGGCTTGTATATAACCGCATCGAATTTCCAGTCGAAGGTCTGTTTTTGTTCTAAAAGCATAACTTCAGCTGTTGAGACAAATACTTTGACCTGCTGCAGATTTTTGTTTTCCTTAATTTCCTTTAAGATCTGCCAACCGCTAATTTCGGGCATAATTAAATCGGTTATTACATAGTCTACCTTTTCTTCTTTAATATAGGCTAAGGCATCTTTACCATTGGAGAAGAATTTTACGGCGGAATGATTTTTAAACAGTTGCTGTATAAAGAACAAATTTATCGGACTGTCGTCGATAACGACAATTTTTAGGTCTTTAGGCAGCAGGCTGAGGTTTACCTCCTGCTCAGGTTGCGGCATTACCTGTACCTCGGCTATAGGCATGGTAAACGAAAATACTGTACCTTTGCCATCGGGGTTTTGGGAGAAGGACACTTCACCATTAATTTGCTGAGAGAATAGTTTAACGATATACAAGCCGAGGCCAAACCCTTTATTACCAGGTTTATTATCGACCATAAAGTATTTTTTGAAAATTTCGTCTCTTTTGCCGGGGGCAATGCCAACGCCTGTGTCGGTAACTTTTAATCGTAAGCTTTGTTTATTTTTTAGCGTAACAACCTCTGACGATATTTTTACGGTTCCTGAATCGGTATATTTTATGGCATTAGAGATTAAATTAGACATCACTTGCCGCATTCTAAAGGCATTGCTTTTAATTATAATATTGGGGGCAATATTATTTTCCAACCGGTAGTTAAGCTGTTTATTCTGTGCCTGAAAGCGGTGCAGGTTAAATACATCTTCTATGAGCTGATATGGCGACAAAGGATCGGCATTTATAGGTAAATCTCCGGCTTCAAGTTTGCTTAAGCTTAAAATATCGTTTATGGTACTATTGATTACATTGATGTCATAATCTATAGACTGGATAATCTCGCGGTCTAAGGTTTTGGTATCATTCGCTTTTATCTGTGCGATAACGCCTTGCAGCGAGTTTAAAGGGCTTCGGATATCATGGCTAATATTTGCTAAAACAGCGGTTTTCTCTTCTGCAATGCGGGAAGCATATTCTTTCTCTTTTATCAGCTTGTTTTCATAACTGGCTACCTTATTTTGGTAATACATAATAAAGAAAATGAGGAGCAATACAATAAATAAAACCACAAATACCTGTGTACCAAATTTTTGTGCATTTTCCTTGTATATCGCAAAATCGTAGGCTTCCTGTTCCCGAATTTTCTGTAGTTCCAGTTGTTGGATTTTTTCTATACTAACTTTAAGTTGATTTAACAGGGTAAAGTTAGCCAGTAACAGTTCTTGCTCCGTTTGATTTAACTTTTGTATGGTCTGCCTTAGGGCTTGCATATTTCCTTGATAAATCCTTTCATTGCTGTTAAGCAGATGGTCGAACCGACGCTGGATAATATCTAACTTCTCTTGGTTTATAATTTCACTGGCATTCTTATTTACCAGCGTATCATCTTTAGTCTGGAAAATACGCTTTAATAATCCCGCTCGTTTTTTTACGACCGTATCCTGGTCTACCAATCTATTTACGGTATCTTTAAAGATGTTTTTAAGTGTGGTGTCGGAGCTTAAGATTCTTTTTTTGCTGTAGGTCGTAATTTTTTTACCTTGTAACAACTGTAAAGAATCGGTGGAATATAGAACGAGGTTGTCTACCTGCTTTTTCAAGGCAGCATATTCCATGGCCAGGTTATTGTCGATTGATGATCCAGTTAAACCCGTAAGCTGCTGGTTTTTGGCGCTGTGTTCCGACTCTTCCAAGGAGTAAACAAAGCTACGAATCGTGTCTAATTTGGCTTGATAGAGCTTAAACTCATTGTTGTCGAATGTTAATGAATAATAACGGAAGTGGTGTTCGGCCTCACTGAAGGTCGAAAAAAGCTTGTATAAGGTCGGAGATTGCAGTTGACTGGAAGAATAAGCGGTACTTAGGCGACCTTCTACTTCTTTATATTGTTTATATTGATAGATAAATAATAGGGTGAAAATTGTGAATGAAAGAATCAAACTCACAATTAGTACTCTTCTTAGGGATTTTGAATGTTTATTTGACACAATAGGAGAAACTAAAATTACGATATAGTAGACTGTTGAAGCTTTGGAACGATATATAAATTTGAAAGTAACAAATGTAACAAAACTTTGTGTACTAATTAGATATATTTGCTTTATTATATAATAATTATCTATGAATTATCTTAACGAACCATGGCCTTGGTATATTGGCGGTCCTATTGTTGCGGTTATTATGTTACTGTTAATTTACCTGGGCAAATCTTTTGGTTTTTCTTCTAATTTTAGAAATATCTGTTCCTTGTTGGGAGCAGGGAAATATGCCTCATTTTTTGCTTTTGACTGGAAACAGCAGCGTTGGAATCTTCTATTTTTAGTGGGTTCGGTAATCGGCGGTTTTATTGCCGCTCATTATATGTCGAATCCGCAAATTCCTGCTATCTCTTCTGTTACCGTCACGGAGTTACAGAGTTTAGGTATCGATAGTGCTGGTAAGGCCTATGTTCCTGTAGAGTTGTTCGGTAGCTGGACGTTTCGCAATATAGCGATTTGGATTGTTGGCGGCCTGCTTATTGGTTTTGGTACCCGTTATGCTGGGGGCTGTACTTCGGGGCATGCGATCTCCGGGTTGAGCGACCTGCAAGTAGCATCATTACTTGCTGTGGTTGGGTTTTTTATTGGTGGTTTGGTTATGGTTCATCTGTTTATCCCTTTTTTATTTTAGTGCGATGAAAAAAATTTTTTATATCCTTTTAGGAGTATGTTTTGGTATGGTAATGTATAAGGCCGAGGCCGCTTCCTGGTTTCGTATTTACGAGATGTTTCGGTTTCAGTCTTTTCATATGTATGGCTTTATTGCGTCGGCACTTGTTGTTGGTATGGTGGGTGTTCAGTGGATGAAAAGATCGGCTAAGGATGTAAACGGTAACAAGATAACCCTCGCATCAAAAGATAAATCTATTGCACGTTACCTTATTGGGGGGATCTCCTTTGGCTTAGGCTGGGCCTTGATAGGTGCGTGTCCGGGGCCTATTTTTGTGCTATTAGGTGCCGGTGTATATCCTATGTTGGTGGTGATAGGCAGCGCTTTAGTGGGTACCTTTATCTATGGTTTAGTAAGACATAAACTACCACATTAATGTCGCATATTATAATTGATCTTTTAGAAAAATATTATCCGCAGCAGTTTGAAGCTGCATTGCTGGATGAAATTGCGGCTGTCGCTACGGTGGAGGAGCTCCCTGCACAAGAGATTTTAATGGATGTCGGCTTGCCTATACGAAGTATCCCTCTGGTCTTATCGGGTGCTATCTGCATTATGCGCGATGAGGAGCAGGGCGCGGAGTTGCTGTTATACCATTTGGAAAGGGGCGATACCTGCGCCATGACCCTATCTTGCTGTCTAGGTACCCAGCTTAGTCGTATACGTGCCGTTACCGAAACGGAGGTAAAGTTGCTGATCATTCCAGTGCAATATATGGACAGCTGGATGGCTAAATATGGTTCATGGCGTAATTTTGTGCTGCAGAGTTACCATAACCGCTTGGACGAAATGTTATCCGCTATAGATAGCCTTGCCTTTATGGATATGTCTGATCGGGTGAAACAGTATCTATTCCAGGTTGCATCGCTAAACAAAGGGAAAGTTGTTGCCAAGACCCACCAAGATATTTCGTATGCGTTAAACACCTCGCGGGTTGTGGTATCACGTATCCTTAAAAAACTAGAAAAAGAAGGTTTTCTACGTTTGAGCAGAAATGCGATTACGTTATTATAAGGGGCATATTAAACAATCTTTCCACCTGTTCCTGCCCTATTTAAGCGTAAAAACTTTGATTTGAAAAACTCCTGATTATCTTTGTTTAGGCCAAAAAACCTTAGATATGTACAAAATCAGTTTTTTTCTTTTTCTTTGCTTTTTTAGCATATCGTCTTTTGGGCAGCATATTTTACGGGGCAAAGTACAGCATGCGTCAACAAAAGAAGCCATCGTAGGGGCATCGGTTTATATCAATAACAGCAGTATAGGTACCAGTACCACAAAAGATGGCAGTTATAGTCTCCGTATTCCTAGCACAGGAAACTATGAGGTGGTGGTGGTGGCTTTGGGGTACCAATCGGAGAGCCAACGTATGGAATCCGATAGCCGTAAAGAATTAAATTTCCTGCTGCATGCCAAAGTTCAGGATATTGAGGCCGTTGAAATTGCACCCTACCTTAAAGATGGTTGGAAAGAATGGGGGCAATATTTTACGGAAACCTTCATTGGCAGGAGCCGGTTTGCCAAAAATACAAAGCTATTAAACCCGGAGGTATTACAGTTTCGGTACAGTAAGAATAAACAGCTGTTAACCGTAAAGGCATCGGAGCCATTGCGGATAAACAATAAAGACCTGGGCTATATGATTTCTTATGATTTGAGCGCATATAAAATGGACTTTAAAAACCAGTATTTATTTTTTGAAGGTACCGTTTTTATGCAGAGCAATGCCAAAGTTTCCAACAAGATACTGCAGCATAGAAAGGAGGTTTATGCCTCCTCCTTGCTGCGTTTTTTACGCAGCATATATGCGGATAATGTAGTGTCGGAAGGCTACGATATTCGGGTATTAAAAAGAGTCGTTAATAACCAAAAGGTTCGGGCAGATAGTGTACTGCAGCCTATCCGACAAGAGGTGCATACCCTATACCAAGGCAATTGGAATGCCTACTATACCGCAAACAGAACGGTGCCACGCGATTCCATAAACCAATGGATGGCCTGGTCTGCGGAGCCGAAAACTTACAGTATACTGGGCGATAAAATACCCATTTCCTCCCTGTTGGTTGTACCTTCGGACATACCGGGTACTGTAGCATTAAAATATACGGATTTTCTGTATGTCGCAAACGATGCGATAAATTTTGAACCGCAGTATTTTTCGGGATTAGGGCATCAGTTATCGGCATCCTTATTAAGCATGCCCGAGGGCGCCAGCATTTATGTGGATCAACTCGGAAATTATTACCCTGCCCAAAATTGGGTTTTGGAAGGCTATTGGGGCTGGTATTCCAAGGTAGCAACAATGTTGCCCTTTGATTATGGTTTATAGTAGGTCTATACAGCCAGCGTATTTAAATATACCTTTTACTGGCTGTACGAACCGTATTGCTTTAACCTTTTCTAAGGTATTTTGTTAATATTACAATGGTTTGGCCTTCAACCTTACCTTCAATTTGTTCTACATTATCCTGTACCAAACGTATGTTTTTTACAACCGTTCCTAACTTAGCACTTAAAGTAGACCCTTTTACATCAAGGGTTTTAATTAAGACCACGGTGTCACCTTCATATAAACGAGTACCATTGGCATCCTGATGGAAGGCTACGGTACCATCCTCCTCATGGTCGCCGGTTTTTTTCGCCCATTCCAGGTTCTCGTCGTCCAAATACAGGATCTCTAAACTATCGCTGGCCCAGCTTTCCTGCCGCAAACGACTCAACATACGCCATGCTACAACCTGTACTGCAGGATGTTCAGACCACATGCTATCCGTTAATACCCGCCAATGCTGTGGGTCTAGCTGTTCTGTTTTTTCGAGTTGTGCTTTACAGGTAGCGCACACATAAACACTATTTTCAAGGGAAGCATTTGAGGTCGGTGGAACCTCGTAAACCGATAAATTTTCCCTATTGTGGCATAACTCACATTGATTGCCGCTTCTTTCAGCCAACTGTTTCTCTAAAGACATAACTATTTAATGAGGCATAAAACTACAAAAAATAAAAACTATTGTCGACAATTGATATGTTTTTAGAACGATTGTAATTAAGTTTTTTATTAAATTTATTAATTTTATTAATTTGGTGTTTAATTATAAAGGATTACGAAATTATGAAATGGCAAGGAGGTAAAAAAAGTGATAATGTGGAAGACCGCAGGGGTATGTCGTCTGGCGGAAAAATCGCAGTAGGCGGTATTGGTAGCGTAATTATTGTCGTTATAGGTCTGTTTTTAGGTGTTGATACCAACAGGTTGCTGCAACTGCTGCCGCAGGAACAGGCTTCCGTTTCAACATCGGATAGCCCTCGGCAGCTGTCGGAGGGCGAACAGCAGCTTACCGATTTTTCGAGTGTTGTACTTAAAAATACCGAAGAGGTGTGGGATTTCGTATTTCAGGAACAGCTGAATAAAAGCTATACCGCTCCTAAACTACTGCTATACGACGGCAATTATCAAACCGGAGGTTGCGGAATGGGGCAGTCTGCTTTTGGACCATTCTACTGTCCGGGTGATCAGAAAATATATATAGACCTTACCTTTAATGAGGAGCTTGAAAAACGCTTTGGCGCTAAAGGAGAGTTTGCACTGGCCTATGTAATTGCGCATGAGGTGGGACACCATATTCAGCATCTTTTGGGAGTCTTGGAAAAGACCAATGCTAAGCGAGCCCATATGAGCGAACGTGCGTATAATAAAATATCCGTGCAAACTGAATTGCAGGCCGATTTTTATGCCGGTGTCTGGGCGCACTATGTCAACAAATTGAAAAATTCAGGTGTAGAGCTTACATACCAGGATATATTGGATGGTATGCAGGCTGCAGCAGCAGTTGGTGATGACCATATTCAGGAACAAACTCAAGGGCATAGCAACCCGGAATCTTTTACGCATGGCAGCTCCGCACAACGGACCTACTGGTTTAAAAAAGGCTATGATACCGGAGATATTAAGGCTGGGGACACGTTTAATGATCGTAGTCTGCAGTAGTATTCGCAAACCCTGCAACAGAAGCTACGCTTTGCCGATAACCTCTGTTGCAGCTTATTGCACTAGGAGGTTACAACCACGAATATCAGCATTATCAAATCGACCTAAGATTTCAAAGCTGCCATCGGCATGAAATTTCCCTAAATCTTGGGTGGCAATAAACGCGCAGGAATCATAGTTTGCCAAATCAATAACATTAATCGCTCCCGTGCGGCTATCGTCCAGCAAGGTTAAAGGGTCGTTGGTATCGCGGATTAATATTTTCATCCAGGGTGGGGTTTGGAATAAGCCATCCCCATACGAGTACCCCTGCGATAGCAATTCCGTCATCCCATATTCCGAGTGGATGTGGGAAACACCAAAACCAGCCTTCAGCTGCATGTGCAGCTCCTCGCGAACCATTTCCTTCCGTTTACCTTTCATTCCTCCTGTTTCCATTACTATAAGTTCGGGAAAGTCGATTCGGTACGCTTCTACAAAATCAAGTAAAGCATAGGTAACGCCAATCAAAATTGTTTTTGTACCTTTTACTTGTAGCTGCTGCAGTTGCTGAAGTAGCTCGGCATGGTTATACAAAAAATAATTACTCTGCGGCTGTTTCGATCGTTTTATCAGATCGTCTACCATATAAATCAAAGACGAACCTTCACGTTCCAGGTAGGCGGGTAAAAGGGCTAAAATTGCAATATCTTCAATAGCACCATAAAACAGTTCAAAGGCTTTGCGGAAGCTCTGCTCATACCAGCTTAAGTCCGACACATGGTGCTGACTGTTTTGCATACCTGTTGTACCCGAGCTGCTAAAGGTAATAGCTATAGGTTTCGCTTCGCTACGTACCGTCTGGGTTTTAAAAAATTGAATAGGCAAGAATGGAATGTTTCGGTAATGCTGGACAGCAGCTACATCACAATTTATGCCTTGTAGATACTGTTTATATACCGTATTATATACCGCTTGATGTCGAAATACCGTTAAACATAGGCGATTAAATTCCGCTTCGTCTTGCAGGGTAAATATTTCCTTTTGTATAGCCTCCGTCATAGCCTACAAAGATAGGTATTAATTGGTTTTATTCTTTAAAACAGGTATTTCCTGCGTACAATTTTTGAAATTATGCTGTTGTAATGACGAATGCAATTGGTCATTTAATAGAGCCCCTCTTAATGTAGACTCATTCTAAATAAGGTAATTTTGATCTATATTAATCTAATTATTGGAATGAATCGACATTTTAGGAATGTATTAACTGCGGTATTAGCCTTGTACGGTTGCACGGTTAATGCGCAGGATACCGAAATATCCGGCTTTATTTATGACCAGGCTACGGGCAAACCCTTATCTGGGGTTAGTGTGCAGGTCAAAGGCACCAATCGCAGCAGCATAAGTGATCATAACGGTAAGTTTAAGCTGCTCACGTTTAAGGGCGAGACCCTACAATTTACATCCGTAGGTTACCAGGCAAATGAAATTACAGTAAAATATGCTGGGCATATGGATGTATCCCTGCAACATAGTGAACATAGGATAGCAGAGGTACAGGTTACGGGTGCCTTTGGTTTGAAACGTGCGGCTCGACAGGTGGGGGTCGCTACGGCGGTAGTATCTGGGAAGCTGTTAAACAATGCTGCAGTTGTAAATCCTTTAGAGGGCTTACAAAGTAAAGTCGCCGGACTTCAGATTAATATGTTCGACTCCGGTGTAAATCCGCAGGTGCGCGTTACGCTGCGTGGTGCCCGAAATATTGCAGACGGCGCAAATGAGCCTTTATTTGTGGTAGATGGGGTGCCTATGCCAACCGTGGAGGCATTAAACCAACAGTTGTCGAATATGATTCGTAAGACCTCTGCCTTCTCGGCGATAAACCCTAATGATATTGAAGAGATTACGGTGCTGAAAGGCGCTAATGCTGCCGCAATTTATGGCTCGCAGGGGGTAAATGGTGTGATCCTGATAACGACGAAGAAAGGTAAGCAGGGGAAAGGGCAGATTCGCTATGACAACAATACCATCTTGGAGCAGGTCGCCTGGTTGCCTAAGGTTCAGGATAAATTCGGAGCTGGTGTCAATGGCACCTTTCTTCCCTATGAAATACGATCTTGGGGCCCTGAATACGATGGCAGTCGGGTAAAGGTTGGCCCTGTTTTACCCGATGGTACGCAGTGGGAGCTTTCGTACTCGCCCCTAAAAAACCAGAAAAAAGATTTCTTTGATACCGGTGTAAGTGCCCAGAATAACATCAGCTTTTCTGGGGGAGATCTCCATTCGACATTTTACTTCTCGGCACATCATGTGCTGACCAGGGGGATTATTCCAAAAGACAAAAGCAACAAAACAAGCTTTCGCTTTACAAGTTCCCGCAACTTTGAAAAAATGGATGTAGGTTTCAACGTTTCTTATGTGCGTACCAACGATAACACCAGCACCTCAGAGCCCTGGAATAATTTGCGTACCTTGCCTCTTTATATTCCGATAACCGCATTAAAGGACTGGGAGAATGACCCTAAAGCTAGTCCGGATTATTTCTTTTCTAATACCTCCGTTAACCCATACTGGGGTATCGATAACCAACGTCGGTACAATACGCAAAACAACCTCAATGGGAACATTAACTTTTCGTATACTATTACCCCTTATCTAAAAGCCATCTATCGCCTTGGGGCAACCAACGTATCGAATTCATTACGTCTTGAAAATGCAGCAGTAAAGTATAAAGAGGTTTTTGGAGCCGATGGGCTGCGGTATCCAAGGCCGAACAACAAAACGGGCTCGGTATTGGATCGGGATTTGGCTAGTCTGCAGGTGAACAGTGATTTTCTCTTGCAGTACGATCGTACCTTTGGTAATTTTGCTACACATGGTTTGCTCGGGCATAATTACCAAGATCAAATGTCCAGCTCGTTGCAGGTGGGCTCGAATGCTATCCTGATTCCTGGAACGTATAATCAGGATAATAGAACGGGCAACTTAAATGGCGGAACCTATAAAACACATGCACGTAGGTATTCGTTCTTCGCTGAAGTAACTGTAGGTTATAAAAACTACTTATTTACGACGTTTAATGGCAGAAATGAGACGGTTTCGATGTTGAATCCAGATAACCGGACTTTCTTTTATCCGGGTGGAAATATCTCCTTTATCTTTACCGATGCTATTAAGCAATTACAGGATAATAGCCTACTATCCTACGGTAAAATCTATACTTCAGCAAGTAAAACCGCCAATGTAGCTATTGCCCCTTACCAGCTGCAGAATACTTTTATTGGTAGCGCCGGTTTCCCCTATGGTAAGATTAGCGGATTCGAATTTGCCGCTACAAATGCGAATATGAACCTTAAACCAGAGTTTGTATACTCTTGGGAGATTGGGACACAGTTGAATTTCTTGCGTAACCGTATACGTTTGGAGGCAACTTATGCGTATGCGGATGCTCAGGATCAGGCCTTGCAGATAAACACCTCCTTTGTTACAGGATTCCCGAGCTCCATGATGAATGCTGCTCGCATGAAGAGTAAATCCTGGGAGTTTGTGCTTTCCGGAGATATTGTCGCTACGCAGGATTGGATGGTAACGTTGGGGGCAAATTATACCCACAACGACAACCGCGCCATTGCATTGCCAGGTGGCGGCCCGTTGGGCTTGTTTAAGAATAATTACTTTGTTGTAGGGGAGCGCTTCCCCACTTTTATGCTGCCGGATTATGCCAAAGATCCTGCAGGTCGAATTATTGTAGACGCCAGGGGCAATGTAAAACAGGCGGCACAGGATACAAAGGTGGGCACTTCCCAGCCGGTGCATATGTTGGGGGCAGATACACGTGTCCGCTACAAAACATGGGAGTTGAGCCTGCAGGTTGACGCCCGATGGGGGAGTATTTTTCATACGGCTGCTGCCGAAAGTATGTTGAACAATGGGCTGCTACCTCGAACAGTGGAAAATGATCGTAAGCCTTTTGTTATGCCGAATTCTGTGCTCGAGGTTTCTAAAGGCGTATTCGAAGAAAATACCTCGGTCTATAGCGATGGTAATCAGGCATGGTGGTTAGGCGCACAGCGAAACTTTTTAGCGCCAAATTCGGTGAAAGCTAATTTTATAAAGTTGCGTGAGGTATCGCTGCGTTATACTTTTCCCGCCGCAATAACAAGGTATATAGCGGGTGTAAATTCGGCTTCCATAGCTTTAATTGGTAGGAATATTATCAATATTCGGGATAAATCTAATAAAATAGGAGAGTCTGAATTTATCTATGTATCGAATATAGGTTTTAATGGTTGGCGGACAGTCCCTGCTTCGCGACATTTTGGCTTTAGCCTGAACTTCACTTTTTAACAGTACTTTGATGTATAAAATAATGAAAATAACATATTTAAAGATTAAAACAAGCTTTTGCCTGTTGGTAATGGGGCTTACAATACAATCCTGTACTATGGATATCAATGTGAATCCAAACCGACCAACAGCATCGTCTTCAGAATTTCTATTGCCGCCAGCTTTATTAAAGCTTGCAACCTACGAGTCGGTTACCCTAAATGAGTTGGGGGCTTTCTTTGCGGGTTATTGGGGTAAAGCCAATGACGTGAGTATAGGTGGCGGCGGTGCTACGCTGTCGTACCTAGATATGATCGTTAATTATAGTATAAGTGATGTATTTGCTAATTCGGTATGGGAAAATGCGTATAGTAATATTTATAATATTAAACGTATGGAGGATAAAGAGGAACATGTAAACCCGGCTTATGCAGGTATATGTAAAATTCTACGGGCCTGGTATTTTCTGCGCTTGGTAGATCATTATAATAATGTTCCCTTTTTTGAAGCTTCCGATCCTGACAACAGAACACCGAGATATGATCAGGGGGAACGGGTGTATCAGGAAGCGGTGAAGTTAATATCTTCCGGAATAGCGCTGTTGCAGGATGTGCCACAGGGCTCTAAAATTCCCTCGACGGATGATATTCTTTTTAAGGGGGATTTAACCTTATGGCGCAAACTGGGGAATACCGTCAAGTTACGTGCGTTGATACGTCAGTCTGAGGTTGCGGTTCCTGCTTACATACAAAAGGAAATTCTTGTCATCTTAAAGGAGGGTTCTGGTTTCCTTACCGAGGATGCTTTACTTAATCCGGGTTTCACGACCAATGCCGGGCAGATGAATAGTTTCTGGACAGCTTTTTACCGTACTACAAACGATAATATCGTGTCCAATTATAATGGCTATCGGCCGACACAGTATCTGCTGGCGCAGTATAAAGCGGTAAACGATCCACGGATGGCCCAGAATTATGTGGCCATAGCGGGCGATTTTAAGGGGGTAGTGTTGGGCTCCGGCAACGATGCATCGCAAAATTTTGCGGTCACATCGGCTTTTAAAGGACCTAAAGAGAATAATAATCAGGATGGGGGGCTCTTTAAATCGCCGACCCAAGGGTTGTTGTTGCTAGCGGCGAGCGAGAGCTACTTCTTACAGGCTGAGGCGGCGCAGCGGGGTTGGCTGGCGGGACATTCAGCAGCGGATTTGTATAGCAAGGCGATTAAGGCGTCCTTTAGGTATATCGGATTGTCGGCCGATAAGGCGCTCGAGTTTTTAGCGCAAAACTCGGTGGATCTTGCTCAGGCGCCCAATAAAATAGAACGTATCGTTCGGCAGAAGTGGTTGGCATTGAATGGTATAGATGGTGCTGAAGCTTGGGCAGACTACCGCAGGTTGGGTATCCCGGATGCACCGGGGTCTTTATTGGTGGATGCAACGGGAAAAACGCACCCTATACGCTTGCGGTACCCTACTTCTGAAGTGAATAATAATGCGCAGCAGGTACGTGAGCAGGGAGATATTGTGGGCACCGATAGGGCATTCCGGGTTTTTTGGCAAAAGTAAATGTGCGTTGTGTCGCAAGTATTATAAGATCGGGATGTAGGCTTGTCGAAATTTCCCTTGGCTTGTAAGGGTAATTTGCCTCTTTGTGTCTTTACCTCTTTGCCTTATTTTCGGATTACAGTTTTATAAAGGAAATTAGCGTGCAAATTCTTATTCAATTTATGGGACTACTGGGCTGTTTGTAACAGAATAGTAGGGTGTGGATAAAAATTTCAGAAAAAGAGGAATAGGTTAATCGAATTAGTTTAAAAGCTGTATTTGGATTAATTTTAGGCGTAGATAAACTCCGTATATTTAGGTTATGATAAGATGTTTGATAGTGGATGAAGAGCCTCATGCACATTTGGTTTTACTAAATTATATTAATCGTACGGAAGGTTTAAGGTTGTGTGGTCAGTGTTATCATATAGACGAAATTGAAGGGGTTTTGGAGGCTAATACTATTGATCTTTTATTTTTAGATATACATTTACCCGATAAATCTGGTTTATCTATCCTGCGATTGACGGACTATAACGTAAAAACAATTCTTACTACGGCATTTAGCGATTTTGCCTTGGCGGCTTTTGATAGGGGGGTATTGGATTATTTGCTTAAGCCTTTTTCCTATGAGCGTTTCTTACAGGGCATTAACCGTTATCGCGAGATTTTCGGTGCACCTACAATTATTCGAACTGTGGAAATGAAGGTGGCTGGTAAAAAGATGTCTTTCGAGCTGCAGGATGTGGTGTACTTGCAGAGTTGGGGAAATTATATTAAGCTGTTTACTACTACGGATAGTTTTATTTGCAACTCTACCACGCGTGAAGCGGAGCGGACCTTACCTCGTGATCATTTCGTACGTATTCATAAGTCTTACCTTGTCAATATTAACTTTATCGAGAAGTATGATGTAGATTATATTATTCTTAAAAATCAATCTTATTTGCCTGTGGGAATTACCTATCGTAGGGTCTTACTGGGACTTCTATAAATGCGTTTAATGTAGATGCGTTCTGTACGGCAGTATACCGTTTTGCGGATGGTCTTTATTTATGTGTTTTTAACTTTGGTTACGAAGCGAAGTTAAATAATCGGATTTTTATTTACATCGAGCTAGGCTTGCATCGTAGCACTGGGCATATTTAAATGCTTGTTAGCTACCTGTAAACAGGGATGCCGAGCTGTATAATTTAGCGCCATCGATACATATTACTTAGTTTCGTGTATTCAAATTTTCATATTCCCTATTTTTTTAACATTTTTGCCAATTAGTTCCTAAATTATACTTCGGAACATACTGTTACTTGTAAAAAAATTAAAGAATTACATATGAAATTACTTGAGGGAAAAACGGCTTTAGTAACTGGAGCTTCAAAGGGTATAGGACGTAAAATTGCTGAAGTTTTTGCACAGCATGGTGCAAATGTCGCTTTTACGTACTTATCTTCTGTAGAAAAAGGTGAAGCGCTGGAGCAGGAATTGCAGGCTTTTGGTACTAAAGTAAAAGGTTATCGCTCTGATGCTTCAAAGTTTGATGAAGCAGAACAATTGATTAATGATATCGTTACTGAATTTGGTACCTTGGATATCGTGGTAAATAATGCAGGTATTACGAAGGATGGTTTATTGATGCGCATGACCGAGGAAAACTGGGATGATGTTATTAATATCAATCTTAAATCCGTATTTAACGTAACCAAGGCAGCCACAAAGATTATGATGAAAAACCGTAAGGGTTCTTTTATCAATATGTCGTCGGTTGTTGGGGTGCAGGGAAATGCCGGACAGTCAAACTATGCTGCTTCGAAAGCCGGAATTATTGGTTTTACAAAATCTGTAGCTAAGGAATTAGGATCTCGTAATATCCGCGCAAATGTGATTGCTCCTGGTTTTATCCGTACGGAAATGACGGATATTTTGGACGAAAAGGTGGTTGCAGGTTGGGAAGCTAATATTCCGATGAAACGTGCTGGTGAAACATTGGATATTGCGAATGCTTGTGTGTTCCTGGCTTCGGATTTATCTGTTTATATAACCGGACAGGTATTGTCTGTTGATGGCGGTATGCTGTAAAAATATGAAAAGGTTTACTACTCATTTTTAAGGGTAGGTTTTAACCTTGGTGCTGTATTCTCCAATGGAATATTTGTACTTATTATACAGGTCGGGGGATTAGGTTATCATCGTTAACTTAATCCCCTGCTTTGTTTATCTGCAGGTGTTTACCCAAGCAAAGATCCATGCCGATGGTGCTGACTCGCTGATCCTGCCTACTTCTTTCGCTTTCATTCGCGCTAAAATGCGTATCGCTACCGTCTCCCTGTCTCCCTGTGTGTTGGTGCTGCTGTTGCTGTAGGGCTGTTGGGTTCTTGGGCTGTTGTGATTACAAATTATTGGGGATGAAAATAGAATCCAAAATTTAAACATATTACGTTTTAGCTAAATTTAAGTGTGCCTGGCATGTACAGTATTTATGCAGACAGTAGCATTAGTCTATTCGCCATAGTAAGGTTGCTGCCTTAGAGCGGGGGGCGCTAACCCGGCAGGAGCTGTAGACAGGTTTGAAATACGTTGTTATTCCCGAAATAATCCTATTCTTTTTATAAAAAATTGACAAAACCATTCGTAATAAAGATTTATGAATGTTAATTTTGCTAGGAATTTATATATCATGGGCAAGAAAACACAAAAAACCGAAGTTGATGTAGTTCTTATTGGTGGCGGTATTATGAGCGCAACCTTAGGTATGTTGATAAACGAGCTTAATCCGGATATCAATATTGAAATCTTGGAACGCTTGGATGTGGTTGCGGCTGAAAGTTCAGACGCTTGGAATAACGCAGGTACGGGGCACTCGGCTTTATGTGAGTTAAATTATACTCCAGAGCAAGCCGATGGATCGGTAAAAATTGAGAAGGCAATTAATATTGCAGAGCAGTTTGAGATTTCCAAACAGTTTTGGGCTTATCTGGTACAAAAAGGCGTTATTAAAAAACCGGAGGATTTTATCCGTAAGGTGCCGCATATGAGTGCTGTTTTCGGCGAGAAGGACGTGAAGTTTTTGAAAACACGTTTCGAAACAATGACACAACAGACCCTTTTCAAGGGAATGGAATATACCGAAGATAAAAACCTATTGAAAGCGTGGGTGCCTTTAATGATGAAGGATAGAAATCTGGACGAACCCATCGCGGCCACGCGTATGGATATCGGTACGGATGTGAATTTTGGCTCGTTGACACGTGATTTAATAAATTACTTAAATAAAAAGAATAATATTACCCTTTCCTTAAGTCAGGAAGTGAAGGATATTGAACGTCAGGAAAACGGACGTTGGGATGTGGAGGTAAAAGACTTAAAAACAGGTGAAAAACGTGCCATTAATGCGGAATTTGTATTTATCGGTGCGGGAGGGCATTCTCTGTTATTACTCGAGAAGTCGGGTATACCGGAGGCCAGGGGTTATGGTGGTTTCCCTGTTGGCGGACAATGGTTGCGTTGTACCAACGAGGAGATTATAAAACAACATCAGGCTAAGGTATATGGAAAGGCTTCTGTAGGTGCACCTCCGATGTCGGTACCGCATTTGGATACCCGGTATATTGATGGTAAACAGGCTTTGTTGTTTGGCCCTTATGCAGGCTTCTCGACGAAATTCTTAAAACAGGGTTCGTATTTCGATTTGCCGGCATCGATTAAGTTATCGAATATTAAACCTATGCTTTCTGCAGGTTTAGACAACCTTCCTTTAACAAAATACTTGATTACGGAGGTCATGAAAAAGCCGAAGGATAAATTGGATGCCTTAAAACAGTTTATGCCTACAGCGAAACTTGAAGACTGGGAAATTGAAAAAGCAGGACAGCGTGTGCAGGTTATTAAAAAAGATCCTAAACACGGGGGGATCTTGGAGTTTGGTACCGAGGTGGTATCGAGTGCCGATGGTTCTATTGCTGCTTTATTGGGGGCTTCACCTGGCGCCTCTACTTCCGTGGCAATTATGATTCAGCTCTTGAAAAAATGTTTTCCAGAGCGTGCGAAATCCGAGGCATATAAAGCCAAGTTGCGGGAGCTTATCCCTTCATGGGGGCAATCTTTAAACAATAACCCGGAGTTGTGTGCCGAAGTGCGTGCCATGACCCATCAGGTGCTTAAATTAGATTAACAAAATTTACCTTTATGGGGTGCTAAGAGAGGTCCGCTAAAGACCTCTCTTTAGGCTGAGATGATACCCAATCCTGCTTAGGCAGGAGGAACCTGATCCAGGTAATGCTGGCGTAGGGATTTTCTTATACTATCTTTTCCTGTATTGCATTTCCGTAAGGTATCGTTATAACACGTATACATACCTCGATTATTAACGCTTATGGAATATTATATCAGTCAGATTTTTATTGCCCTGGAGCAGACCTCCTG
This sequence comes from Sphingobacterium sp. Mn56C, assembly GCF_049319645.1. NCBI lineage: Bacteria > Pseudomonadati > Bacteroidota > Sphingobacteriia > Sphingobacteriales > Sphingobacteriaceae > Sphingobacterium > Sphingobacterium sp. Mn56C. The sequence continues at coordinate 42,637 of NZ_JBMOUC010000004.1, read as the reverse complement.
GATTGAACGCCTTTCTGTACTTTTTGGTATTATACAGGTTCTGTTGTCCAAAAACAATAAGGTTTCAAACTACCTGTTTGGTATTTTGGGCATTGTGACAGGCATGTATGTACTTTTTGGCGCAAGGCTGTATGCCGAAATTGCCCTGAACATGTACTACCTGATTATGAGTATCTATGGCTGGTGGTACTGGAAGACGAATAAAAGTGCTGCCGAGCAGCCTATTACCCGGGCTACAGGAAAGGAGTGGTGGTTTGTGCTTTTAATCTGTGTTACAGCCTTTGTGCTGCTTTATCTTACCCTGGCACATTTTACCAATTCTGATGTACCCATTTGGGATGCTTGGGTGTCGGCCACAGCATGGGCAGGAATGTGGCTCTTGGCAAAGCGTAAAGTTGAAAACTGGATTTTACTGAATATCAGTAATTTATTTGCTGTACCCTTGTTGATACATAAAGACCTATACCTTTTTGCGGCACTGACCTCCTTTTTATTTATTGTTGCTATTTTTGGTTATTTCAAATGGACCAAAATTATGCGCACGTATACCCTAAAACCTTCTTAATATATGCTAAGTCAAGAACAGATTTTACAAATTCAGGAATGCCAGCCTTTGGCGATAAAGGCAAAAACCATGGTGCCCTCACAATTGGCACTGGCCTATGCGAACAAATGGTTTAATATCTGGGTTCCTAAGGTTTACGGTGGTTTGGAGCTGCCGCTGGCCGAGGGTATTTCTTTTTTGGAGGAGCTAGCCTATTGGGATGGCGGCTTGGGCTGGACCATAACCTTGTGTTCAGGAGCCAATATGTTTTCCGGTTATCTAAAGACCGATGCAGCGCTGTCTTTATTCTCCAATCCGGAAACATGTTTTGGAGGTAGCGGTAGCGTAGGAGGCAAAGCGGTATGGGATGGCGATAAATATCATATATCGGGGTTATGGCACTTTGCTACCGGGGCGCCACACCTTACGCATTTTACCTTAAATTGCCCTATTTTTCATGGCGATAAACAGCAGTATACCGACGATGGGGCAGCCTTGTATTATTCCTTTTATGTACCCCGCGAGCAGGTATTAATACATTACGACTGGGAAACCTTTGGTTTAGAATGCACGGCAAGTCATAGCTTTTCGTTGGATAATGTAAGTGTATCGCAAGATCAGGCCTTTCAGATTCTACCCGAAAGCAGGCTGTCGGATCGTACTTTATTTAAAATACCCTTTAAGCCATTCGCCGAATTAACGCTATTGGTAAACTATATGGGGATGTACCGGCGGTTTTTAGATTTAGTGGAGAAATACTATTTCGAGAAGGCGCAGCTGCCCGAGTGGGCTGCTCGCTCTAGTAAAGAGGCTTTTAGGGTTTTAGATAAGTACCAGCAACAGTTGGGGCGCCATAAGCTGGAGATTACAACCCTGGCCACAGCGCTGTGGGCTGCGGTGGAATCGGATGAACAATCAGCTGTACTGGATATTGTTGACAAGGTTAGCGTTTTAGCCAAAGCGATAGCGCAGGGTATTTACAACGAGATTATCCAGCTGTATCCGCAGCTAGGTATTCGCGCAGCAACGCCGTCCCATGAATTAAATATTGTATTCCGCAATATATTTACAGCATCGCAACACGCGATCTTTAGGGGCTAATGTTACGATGCTAATGGAGGGGGAGGGGGGACTACAGTTTAACAATCGAATTGCATGGTGCCTTCATAAACAGCTGCACTGCCAGACAGGATAATCAAGAGGCGATGCTCTTCGTAATCGCGCGGACTAGATAGGATAAAGTCGGGTTGCCCATCTTTGTCGAGATCGCCGATAAATAATACCTCTGTGGCGGTATCATTATACTCTTTTTGGTGTATTAATGTGCGCAGCAGTCTATCGCCCTCGTATAATTTTAAGGTGTAAGAGGCGTCTGGGTTATTACGGTTTTCATCCTTATAAAACTGTATACCCGATGCCTTTAAGTTGTACTTGCGACCATTGTAGGTAAAGGCCATACTTTTGCCCGCTTCGACAATTTTAGTGTTGAAGGCAGCCGTATCCACATCCCCTTTTTGTATCGTAGGTATATTAAAATAAACCAGTACCTGCTCCTTTGGCTCCAATGTAATCGTCGGCATGCCCGAACAGGGATCCTCATCATCATGTTGCATTTTATATTGCGCCTGTTGAACGGCATATTTACCATTTTTAGGGTATAGCGCTAACCAAGAGGGGGTAATATTATTAGGCTCATCATTGCCCTCCCATATACGGTAAGCCCTATTGGGCATTAATATTTTTCCGCTAATAAAAACCCCGTCTGGCGTTGCTGTTCCGGTTGCAGTCGCGTTACTTTGTACGGTATCGCGGAGCGCAACTTCCCTAGTATTGCTGCTGTCGCTGGATAACGCGGGTTGCTTAACGCTATTAGGCTGCTTGCCTTGACACGCCACCATAAGCAGCGCTAAGAAAAGAATGGTACTATTTTTTATCATGAATTCAACAATGCTTTAGCAATAATTTTAAACGAAAGTAAACGTTTATTATTGTCAAAGATATAATTTGTTGTCATTATTTCATCTGCTTTATACTTTTCTGCAAATTCCAACACCTCCGTGCGGATGGTATCTTCCGTCCCAATAAAAGTACAGGCAGTCATGGAATGTACGGCATTTTCTATTTCCGGAATGCCGGCATAAACGGGTTGTGGCGTAGGAGGCGATAATGGCTTACGCACATTAGTAATTATACCAGCAAAAAGATTGAACAAGCTATTGGCTTCAAGACCTGCTTCATCCATGGTTTCTGCTGCGACAATATTTACACATACAATAAAATAAGGTGCGGCAAGAACCTTCGACGGCTTAAAGTTGGCCTGGTAAATCTCGGATGCTTGAGCCAGCATTGCCGGAGCAAAATGCGCTGCAAAGGCGTAAGGTAGGCCCAGCTCCGCAGCAAGGTATGCCGAATCGGTGCTCGAACCGAGGATATAAATCGGAACATGTTGTCCTTCACCCGGAAATGCTCTTACTTTGGCATGTACATTATTGGCATCAAAATAACGCTGGAGTTCTAAAATATCATCCTTAAAATAAAAGGAAGTTTGCATGTTATTACGGCGCAAGGCCATGGCAGTAAGTTGATCCGTTCCCGGTGCACGCCCCAAACCCAGGTCTATTCTATTGGGGTAAATACTTTCCAGGGTACCAAACTGCTCGGCTATAACTAAAGGGGTATGGTTGGGCAGCATAATACCACCGGAGCCCACACGTAAACGTGTTGTTTTGCCGGCGATATGACCGATTAATACACTCGTTGCCGAGCTTGCAATATGGGGCATATTATGGTGTTCGGCAAGCCACATACGTTCATACCCTAAGTTATCAATGGCCTGTGCGCCCTCGACTGCTCTGGCAATGGCGTCAGCAGCGTCGGCATTTTTACAGATAGTTGCTAATTCTAAAGCAGAAACTTTGATTTTTTTCATACCCAAAAGTACATGGAAATTGCAGTACGATTGTAATGGTATTGTCTTTTATAAGGCTTTGGTGCAATGTATGACAATATAATTACCTGCGGGGTCTGTCGTAAAATAAAGGAAATCATTTCCGCCGTCTTTAATTTTATATTTCTTACGGATTTCCTCTACTTTCAATGGAAAGTTTTTTGCTGCCACATTAGCTTTGGGAAAGTTGGAGGTCTTTTTAAACTGTGGCAAAGAAAAGACACCTACGATATGAAAGCAACGGCCCGGAAAATTCTCTACCAGGGTAGTGCTGGTATATAAATGCGTACTGCTATGAAGCTTCCCTACATGAAAAGCAGCAGCTACAGTTTTGAAAGCCCCAGCTTTGGTTATCGCTACATCCGGGTCATATAAAAATTTTTGTGGAGCCACCGTTTCTATACGGGTCATTTTTTCCTGTTCTGCAGTAAATATAAGCTCCTGTATCTGATCGGAAAATAAACGCAACGCCACGATATTCGGTTGCCCATTATAATTACGGTCCTGTACAAAAAGAAGCTCCTTACAATCGCCGTCGACACTGATAACATATACAGTTTTCACCTGTTTCAATTTCTGTAAGGCGGTGCTAATATCCATTAATGGCGACAGCTTACAGAGGATAACCTGCGCTTTTTGAAAGAACATATCTTGGAGGGCGACAATATTAGGCACACAGTCTTCCAACAAAAATACCTTAGCATGGTTAACCCTGCGGGAAGGATCAATATAAATATAGCCTAACCCAGCGTCGCGCTGTGCTTCGACATAGGCCACACCATCGGTAGCAATGCACTGCAGGTTGTTTACGCCGAGTTGCTTCGCGTTATGCTGTACCACCTCCGAGAGCCTTTCATTAAGCTCGCAATGAATTACCATATCCGCTTCTTGAGCCAGGTAACAACTGTCGACACCGAACCCTCCGGTAACATCAACCACCGTGCTCCCTTTTTGTATTAACCGCTGTTTTACGAGAGCAGTATGCTCCGAAGAACACTGCTCCAAGTTAATTTTGTCGGGGTAATAGATATTAGGGGAATACGCCCATGTAGGCAATTTCTTTACTGCACGCTGCCATCCGTCGACCTGTCCTGCCAATTCTGATGAGCTGATCAAATGAAAAGGGCTCTTTCCTAAGGCAATGATGCTCGGGTTAAGCTCTCGTTTTTCTTTTATATACTGCTGTACCTCAGGCTGTAGGATATGTTTATTCATCTTTATTTTTCACTAACATCTGACAGGTATAACTGTCTTTAAGCTCGCGTATAATCTCTTTATTAACCAATACACGATCAATAGTTTCCTGGTTATAATAGCGAATGGTAATCAACTCCAGCCCACTTTCAACCGTAACTTTATACCTTTTCTCTAAATCTGCCAATAAACTATCTACGTTTTCTCCCGTATTGTCTACGACCACAGAAAAGCGGATTGCCGTATTGTGCATCATATTGTTTTTAATACGATGCTGGTGAAATAAGTTAAAGATATGGCTTAAATTATCTTCGACAATAAACGAAAAATCCCTAGGCTGTATGCTTATTAGAATCTGGTCTACCTTAAAAATAAACGATGGAACGGGCAATGTTTGGTTGGTCGTACGGATTTTTGTCCCCGGTTGGTCGGGGTTTAAAAACGAACGTACATTCAGTGTAATATTTTTATTCTGTAAGGGTTTTATAGTTTTTGGATGGATAACGGTAGCCCCATAATAGGTAAGCTCGATCGCATCGGTATAAGACAACTCTGGAATAAGCTCTGTTTTTTCAAACCACTTCGGGTCGGCATTTAATACGCCGGGTACATCCTTCCATATCGTAATATCAGCAACATTCAGGCCAGCGGCAAAAATTGCTGCCGAGTAGTCCGATCCCTCACGACCCAAGGTTGTGGTAAAATTTTCAGAGGTGGAGCCTATAAAACCCTGGGTAATAATTACCTTTTCACCTAATATCGGCGGGATTTCACGCCCTATTTTATCTTCGGTAAGGTCCCAGTTTACGGTAGCTTCCCTATACCTGTTGTCTGTTTGTATATAATCGCGGGCATCGATCCATTTTGTGGGAATGCCAATATGCTGAGCATAAGCCGCCAATATTTTCGACGATACTAATTCACCTTGGGACACAATCTGGTCGTATAAGAAGTCATAAGGATCTTGCGGCTCCTCTTCCAAAATCCATTCTATTTCCACAAAATTATTGTTTATCTCATTAAAAATAGGATGGTTGTGGTCGTCAAAAAGCTGCGTTAAGATGTCAAAGTGATCCTTCTTTACAGCCGCTAATAAGGTGAAAGGGTCTGCATCTTGGTTGACGAATGCCTGGGTGATCTCTTCTAATTTATTGGTGGTTTTATGTATTGCCGAAACGACAACTAAAAGCTCCGAAGAGGTATAGGAAGAAATTATTGCCGTAGCATTTTTAATGTTTTCGGCATTTTTTACCGAAGCGCCACCAAATTTAAAAACCTGCATTAAATACGATATTTAAGAAAAGAAAATATGCTAAAAATTGTTGCTTAAACTTTGAAGATAGTATTTGCCCCGGGCAGACCATACCTTCGTTAATTCACGATACGGAATGGCGAGTTCGGTTACTCCTGCTGCGTAGGGCTTTATTTCATATTCGTTGTAAAATAGCAACAAGTGTTCTTTTGTAAGCCCAAAGTTATCATTTAAAACGAATAAACCATCCGGAAAGAAAAAATCTTTTGCCAGCGACGCTGTGTCGCTAAGCCGCTCTTTTTGTCGGAAATACTGCTCAGCAATGCGCCTCAGCTCTTCCAGTTTGTCGGGCATTATCAAGTCTTTCAACTGTAATTTCTCTGCTTTAAGGAGATCAATGTTAGCATACAGCGTCAGGTGGTTGCCATGCGCCCCACCGGTATATTCCTCCACTGTTGTTTTTACCGTAAGCAGCCTAGGCGTGTTTACTAAAACTTTCGTTTGTACATTTTTAAACCAGGCGGCATTAATCTTCTGCATGTTGCTGTCTTCAACAAACTCGTTGTAGGCATCCAAAAAGGAATCTGCAGCATCATGTGGTGTATCTTCATTATCAATAAGTATAGAGGGCCTTAACACCTCATTAATCCTCTTCGACGAAAATATAGGGTAGGATATCTGGTAAAAAGTTGTGTCCACAGCATCTTTAGTTCCGCATGTAATAAAGTACGGACTCGTCTCTTTTAGGTTCTGATAGCTGTATTGTAGGGTGTCGTTAATATTACGCATCGATTGCTCCTGCCGACCCTGTGTATTGGCCTGCTCGCCATAGCATCCGATTAATAATGTTATTAATCCTAACGGTAAAAATTTATGCATTAATTAATTTACTTCGCCTTGAAATGTTTTGTTACCCGTTTTCCAAATATTGTACTACCTAAGCGCACCATAGTACTGCCTTTTTCGATAGCTAAAATATAGTCCGCAGACATTCCCATAGATAGGCTGTCAAAACTATCCTCTTTTCTATAATAACTGAGTTTTATACCATCAAAAAGCATTTTAAGCTCGTAAAACTCCTCTTTAATTTCTTTTTCTTTGTCGGTATTGGTCGCAATTCCCATTAATCCGCGGATACGAACATTTTTTAGAGCTTTAAATTCATCACTTTCCAACAGCTCAATTACCTCCGGGTGATCCAAGCCAAATTTGGTATCCTCCTGAGCGATATCAACCTGTAGCAAACAATCGATTACACGGTTATGTTTGAGGGCATGTTTATTGATTTCGACTAATAGTTTTAGCGAGTCAACAGAGTGAATCATGCTTATAAAAGGCGCAATGTACTTCACCTTATTACTTTGTAAGTGGCCAATAAGATGCCACTGTATATCCTGCGGTAGCTTTTCTTGTTTTTCCAGCAGTTCCTGCACCATATTTTCACCGAAGATACGTTGTCCAGCCTCATAGGCTTCTAAAATATCTTCTACAGGTTTAGTTTTAGATACGGCCACTAAAGTTACACCCAAAGGGTTTAGTTCTTTTTTTATTTCTTCTATATTGGATTTAATACTCATGATCTAAAATAAATTTCGGAGATATACTTTACAAAGATATCTATTACCAAGGCATTTTGTAAATTTGTACAAATTTAAACAATGACGCGATTAATTTTTGTTCTATTTATAACGTTTTTTTTAGGCATAAGTTGTGCTAAACAAAAACCTAAAGGAATTATTGAAGAGGAAAAGATGGAGAAATTAATGACAGAAGTTTCATTAATAGATGCTTATCTGAATACTTTACCTATTGATAGTGGCCGTAAGGTAATGCCGGTATTGTACCAAAAAGCCTATTCTGCCTACAATTTAGATTCTGCATCTTTTGTAAAAAATATGGATTTCTATTTTGGAAACCCTGTTTTGACCGAAAAGCTATATTCTGGTGTCGCCGAAAAGTTGTCGGGTTATGAAAAGAACTTCAGGTTGGAAGATTCCCTAAAAAATGCACATGTACAAGACAGTATTAGTCGTGTTACTGCCTTATATCGGCATACGCAAATGTTGAAGGACCTTATTATGAACGTTCATAAAGATAGCAGCGATTTTAAATACACAGAAAATAGAACTAAGTTTTTCAGCTTGTTAAGTTCCAATTTTAATGTTTATGGCGTACAAATACCCATTGTGCCATCCGTAAGTCCAGCGCCAGCGCCGGTACAGGAACAGCAACCCCAGGAGGTAAAACCTGATCGTTTTCCGGATGCCGAGGTATCCGATTCGGTGCAGGCAAAACCGGAGGTTTTAACACCCCTGACCCCCGAAAAACCCATAAATATCGTTAAACCCGTAAAACGGTCTTAATCTAAACAAAATTTTAAATGATATATCCACATAACGCAATAGATAAATTAGGCTTTACCGAAATACGTAACCTAATTAAAGAAAAATGCTTGAGTGAGGCCGGGAGGCAAATGGTGGACAAGATCCAACCGCAGGTGAAGATAGATCAGATTGATCGGTTCCTGCGGCAAACAAATGAGTTTAAGGAGCTCTTGCTTCACGATGATCCCTTACCCGTAGATCATATCTATGCGATAAAACCCTTGGCAGAAAAAGCGAAGGTCGAAGGTTCCTTCTTATCGGAGGATGAATTGTACCGTATTTTGCTTTCTTTGCGCACGGTTTATGCCATTATCCGTTATTTTCAAGACCGGGAAGGACAATATGAAAACCTGGAGCTGTTATTAGAACATCTTCCGGTGGAGAAGTCTATAATCCGCGCCATAGAAGGGGTACTGGATGAACGTGGACGGTTAAAAGATAATGCCTCGCGTTTGTTGCTGGATATTACGCAGCAAATACAAAAAAGTGAATCTGAGGCCCGCAAACGTCTAGATTCGGTGTTTCGGCAGGCACAAGCGCAGGGGTGGACTGCCGACGGAAACCTGACGATTCGAGAGGGAAGGTTGTGTATTCCTATTTTGGCGGAAAATAAGCGTAAGCTGAAAGGGTTGGTGCATGATGAATCGGCAACCGGACAGACGGTTTTTCTGGAACCGGAAGAGGTTTTTCACCTCAATAATAAAGTCCGCGATTTAGAGTTTGATCGCCGAAGGGAGGTGATTCGTATTTTAACCGAGCTTACCCGTGAAATACGGCCGCATGTACCCTTATTATTGGCGTACCATGGCCTGTTGACCAAGCTGGATTTTGTACGTGCCAAAGCGCTTTTTGCCATCGATATACAGGCCAATATGCCTATTTTATCGAAAGAAGCGACCATAAATTTGGTGCAGGCGCGGCATCCCTTACTGCATTTAAATGCGCTTAAAGAAAACCATAATGCAGTGGTGCCTTTGAATATAAAGATTGACGAAACAGATCGTATTATTTTGGTGTCGGGGCCTAATGCCGGAGGGAAATCCGTATGCATGAAAACCGTGGGTTTGCTGCAAATTATGTTGCAGTCGGGGGTCCTTATTCCGGCCGATGATACCTCCACAGTAGGGGTCTTTAAGCAGATTTTTGCCGATATTGGAGATGACCAGTCTATAGAAAGTGATTTGAGTACCTATAGTGCGCACCTGTCGAAGATGAAGCATTTCTCGACCTTTGCGAATGCCAGGACACTGATTTTAATCGACGAGTTTGGTACAGGTACCGACCCGCAGTTTGGGGGACCTATTGCGGAGGCGGTTTTAGAACAGCTAAATCTAAAACAGGTACGTGGTGTAGTAACAACACACTATTCCAATTTAAAGCTTTTTGCTGCCGACACTCTGGGGGTCGAGAATGCGAGTATGCTGTTTGATAATCAGCAAATGAAACCCTTGTATATATTGCAGGTAGGTAAACCCGGCAGCTCGTATGCCTTTGAAATAGCACAGAAAATCGGGCTTAGCAAAGCTATTTTGGATGCTGCTAAGACAAAAATTGGGGAGCAGCAGAAGAAGGTAGATACCCTTTTGGTGGATTTGGAGCGTGATAAAAAGGAAATCTATGATACGAAGGCAGCGGTATCGCGTCGGGAAAAGGAGCTTATACAGCTTAAAGAGCGCTATGAAAACCTAAGCTCGGCAATCGAGGATAATAAAAGAGATATCATTCGTAAAGCTAAGGAAGATGCGCGGAGCATTTTAAAGGATGCAAATAAGCTGATCGAAAATACAATTTCAGAGATTAAAACAGCACAGGCCGATAAGGAGAAAACCAAAGCCATTCGTAGTGGGTTAAATAAAGCCTTAGATCAGTTTACGAAAGAAACAAAGGTTGGTAAACCTACGAAGAGTGACCTCGCTAAATTGGTTAATGCTGGTGATGCAACTACGGTCACGTCAGAATTGGCGGCAGGAGACTGGGTGCGGATTGAGGACACAGGTTCTGAAGGTGAGATTTTGGAAATAACCAAGAATAACTCGCTTATTATTGCCCTGGGGGAGCTGCGTACGGTGGTAAAACGCAACCGTGTAACCAAGCTGAAAAGTAAGGAGAAGTCCAAAGCTGTAAAGCGCAGTGCAGGAACGTCGACAGGTTCTGTAGCCGACTTTCATCCGGAGATTGATGTGCGTGGTATGCGTACAGAGGATGCCTTGCAGAAAATTGAACTGGTACTGGATAGGGCCGTGATGATCGGCTACCCTTCCTTAAAAATAATCCATGGTCGTGGGGATGGTATCCTACGCAAGTTTATACGCGATTATTTGCGCAAGTATAATCATGTAAGTCGTTTCGAGGATGAGCACGCAGATCGTGGGGGCGATGGTATAACCTATGCCTATATTGGTTAATATTTAGGCATTTTAATTCGGAATTAACGCGCATTACTATGATAACAAATTATATTGCCGATAAATTTGAGGCCTATCCATTTATAGAAAATGCCACAGGCGTTTATCCTTTACATCGCTTAAATGCGCACCTGCAGGGGGTAGAGCTTTATATCAAGCGAGATGATGTGATGGATGTAGGTCTTGGAGGTAATAAATTACGGAAATTGGAGTACCTGGTGCAGCATGCTATAGAAATAGGTGCTGATACCTTAATTACCTCCGGGGGCATACAGTCGAACCATGCCCGTTTAACGGCAATTGTAGCCGCAAAAGCGGGTTTACATTGTGAGTTGGTGTTATCGCAAGCGGTGGAGAATGATGCTGCGGTGTACCAGCATAATGGTAATATATTGCTGGAGAAATTATTGGAGGTGCCTACGTATATTGTACCGAAAGGGAGCAGCACAGCAGATTTTATTGAACAGCGTGTTACAGCTTTGAAGCAGCTTGGGCGCAAACCTTATGTTGTTCCGATGGGGGGCTCCAGTGCAATTGGATGTTTGGGGTATGTGAATTGTTTCCTGGAGCTTGCCGCTCAAAGTAAAGCCTTAGGGAAGCAGTTTTCAGCTATTGCTGTCGCGAATGGCAGTGCTGGAACACATGCCGGACTCCTGGCTGGGAAAATTTATAGTCGGGATAATACCACGCAAATCGTGAGCTATGCTGTATTAGCCGATGAAAATACGGCCATAGCAAATACCTTAACTAAAACCCAGGCTACATTGGCTTTATTAGACCCTACACTGGGGGTCACTGCTGCGGATGTATGTGTTAATGGCAACTTTTTGGGATCTGCTTACGGACAGCCAACGGTAGAGATGTGGGATGCTTTGAAAATTATGGCTAAAACAGAGGGTATTTTTTTAGATCCTGTATATAGTGGAAAAGCCTTTGCGGGCCTTTTGGCAGATATTAAAAAGGGGATGTATCCGGTGGGTAGCCAGATTTTATTTATGCATACCGGAGGAACACCGGGCTTATTTGCCTATGAAAACTACCTTTAACTTTTGTAATATTTAAGTGAGGTAAAATTTTATTGTTAGGATTTTTTACATGAACCTTTATCGTTTTTCGATGAGGTTTTTTTGCTTTACAGGCTTTAAATGCACTTTCTTGCCTTTTTTTTCGTGCTATATTTACCGAAATAAAATAATCCATTAAAAAAGTAAATAAATCAATTGTTTGTTCTTAAAGAATTGTTTTGCTAGCTTTGATTATAGTACAGCATAGTACAGTTGTCTAAGTTTAATGGTTTGCTAATTTGTTTTAGCATTTTATTACTCCAAAACAAACACAATAAAGTAACTTATTTTATACCTCTTAAAATGCGATTATTAAAAGTAGTTTTTTGTGCTGCGGCCATGGTATGTGCCAGTTCCGCGTTGCAGGCGCAAAAAGGAAAGGTTCGAACCTTAACCTCTTATGTAAACCCCTTCATTGGAACAGGTCCTGTCGATGGAAATAGTTTATCCGGAAACAACTATCCGGGTGCTACCGTTCCTTTTGGCATGGTACAGTTAAGTCCGGATACGAAGGATGTCCCAGATTGGAATGCCGCTTCGGGTTACGACTATAATGACCCTACCATTGCGGGGTTTAGTCACACCCATTTAAGTGGTACAGGCGTGGCCGAGTTTTTTGACCTTTTAGTGATGCCTATGACAGGGGCGAGGCATGTACGTGCCGGTGATGTCAATAATTCGAGTACAGGTTACCGATCCAAGTTTTCGCATGATCAGGAATGGGCACGCCCCGGATACTACAAGGTAAATTTACTCGATTACAATGTTGTTGCCGAACTTACGGCTACAGCGCATGCGGGTTTCCACCGCTATACCTTTCCACAGGTAGACACGGCACATGTGTTGCTTGATTTGGACCATACCTTAAACAAGGGCGCATGGGGTACAAAAATTATACAGTCGCAAATTCGTTTGGTAGACACGCATACTGTAGAGGGTTTTCGTGTATTGACCGGATGGGCGAAGTTGCGTAAGGTATATTTCCGCATTGAATTTTCACAGCCTATTATTAACCATTTCATCATGGATGGCAACCATAGCTATGTACAAGGCAAGGTGGTAAACGGCGGAGACCTGAGGGCAGTTTTCGATTTTGCAGCTAAGGGTACTAAGCCGCTTTTAATGAAGATTGGCATCTCGGCGGTGAGCACAAAAAATGCAGCAGAGAACCTATCGGCAGAAATTAATGGATGGGATTTTGATGGCGTTGCAGAAAAGGCCGATAAATTATGGGAAACGGAACTGGAAAAAATTAAGGTCGAGGGGTCAGACTTGGATAAAACCAAATTCTACACCAGCTTGTACCATTCCTTCTTGCAGCCTAATGTGATATCCGATGTAAATGGCGATTATATAGGTACTGATTATGTAACACGGAATAACGGGCAGGAGCTTTTTTATTCTACATTTTCGCTATGGGATACCTACCGCGCCGCGCATCCTTTGTATACTTTGGTACAGGAAAAACGTACCGCAGGTATGGTCAATAGTTTGCTGCAGCAGTTTGATACCTATGGCTACTTACCGATCTGGCAACTTTGGGGGCAAGAGAATTACTGCATGATTGGTAACCACGCCATTCCGGTTTTGGTAGATGCCGTGATGAAGGGTGTACCAGGTATTGATGAGGAGCGGGTTTATAATGCCGTAAAGCAATCGTCTAGGATAGCGCACCCTAACTCGCCTTTTGATGTTTGGGATAAATACCAATTTATGCCAGAAGATATACAGACACAATCCGTATCGATTACCTTGGAAATGGCTTACGACGATTGGTGTGTGGCAGCATTAGCCCAAAAGTTAGGTAAAAAGGAAGACTTTGCGTATTTCAGTAAGCGCGCCCAGTATTATAAAAATGTATACGATAAGAAGTCGGGTTTCTTTAGAGGAAAAAACAAAAATGGCGAATGGTTAGCACCGTTCAATCCATTGCAGTATGGCGCAAATGGCGGTAATCCGTATACCGAGGGTAATGCATGGCAATATTTTTGGTACGTACCGCATGATGTGAAAGGTTTAGTAGATCTTGTGGGAGGCGATAAAGCCTTTACAGCTAAATTGGACGAGTTTTTTACCTTAGAAACAGCCCTGGACGAATTGAATCATAATGCATCTGGTTTTATTGGGCAATATGCGCATGGAAATGAACCAAGCCACCATGTAAGTTACCTGTATAATTACGTAGGCCAACCCTGGAAGACCCAAAAGTATGTCGCACATATATTAAATGATTTGTATACCGATTCGCATGCAGGATACCCTGGTAATGAAGACTGTGGGCAGATGTCAGCTTGGTATGTATGGAGTGCAATAGGTTTTTATCCGGTAAATCCTGCTAATGGGGTATATGCTATTGGCTCTCCACAGTTTACATCGGCGAAGATTAACTTGGAAAATGGTAAAACATTTGAGGTCGAAACCAATAAAAAGTCAAGTCAGGATATTTATATTCAATCGGCAAAATTAAATGGTAAGCCTTATACCAAAACTTACCTTACTCAGCAGGATATTGTGCAAGGAGGGAAATTAGTGTTTGTAATGGGAAGTAAGCCAAATACAAAATGGGGTGTTTCCGCTGCAGACAGACCTATCGACGGTTTCAAAAGATAATACAACACCTTAACTAGGGATTTAGAAAGATAAAAACAAATCACCTTACCTAACCTTCTGTTAAATTATTTTGCATAAATGTTTAGTAGAAATTTTAAAAAAGGCCGTTCAAAATTTTTGAACGGCCTTTGTATTTTTTTGAAAATGTAACAATTTACTGTATTCGCTTTATTCTTTTTCTTAATTTATTATCTTAGTACTGGCATATACCTAAAATAATAACGGTTATGCTAGCGCAAGCAAGCATTTTGCTGAAAACAATTTTTTAAACCTACGTATAGCAATCGGAATTATGGAAAACAACTGTGGCCCTTTTTTTTACCTCAATTATGCAATCGGTTGCACAATTGGATTTGGAAGGTTTGGAAAACCTGTTGCTTAAAGCGGAATAACGTACTAACTAACTATAAAACTATTATAAATCAAAAGCATGAAAAGACGTGAATTTATCCAAAAGAGTGCCATCTCTGCCTTAGCTTTTACCGTTGTTCCCAGGGTTGTACTCGGAGGAAAGGGGTATGTTGCTCCGAGCGATCGTATAAATTTGGGATACATCGGTGTTGGAAAACAAGCACATGGTTTGTTGCATAGCATTAATAACTGTAAAGAGATCAATGTAGTAGCGGCCTGTGATGTAGACAAGAAAAAACTAGCCTATTTTTTAAATCTGGCCCAGAAATCACAAGAAAATCTTAAAAAACCGACAACAGCTATCCAGGGATACGGTCTTTATCGCGAATTACTGGAACGTAAAGATATTGATGCAGTAGTTATTGCCACACCCGACCATTGGCATGCACAGATTGCTGTAGATGCGGCAAAGGCAGGGAAGGATATCTATTGCGAGAAACCTTTAGCCTTAACCATTGCCGAAGGCCGGGCGATGGTTGATGCCACCCGAAAATATAAAAGAGTATTTCAGACGGGCAGTATGCAGCGCTCGTCTTTTAACTTTAGACAGGCTGCAGAGCTAGTTTATAATGGATACATCGGTCAAATAAAGGAGATTAATGTGTCTGTTGGTGAGCCGGTTAAGCAGTGCGATTTACCCGCTTTGCCCACCCCTGAACACCTGGATTGGGACATGTGGATCGGCCCTTCGCTATACAGAGGGTATAACCCCATATTAGCCCCACCGTTGGAAGACGAAAAATGGGCTTGGTGGCGTGGTTACAGAGATTTTGGTGGGGGCTATGTGACCGATTGGGGCGCGCATATGTTTGATATTGTGCAATGGGCATTGGGTATGGACAATTCTGGCCCGGTATTGTATATTCCGCCAACGGTGCCTAATGCAGATACAGGTTTGTCATTTGTATATGCGAACGGCGTAAAAGTAAACCACAAGCAATGGGGGGTAGGAAACGCGATTCAATTTATTGGAGACAAAGGTACTATAGAGGTGAGCCGTGAATTTATCCGTTCAAACCCTGAAAACCTAGCAAAGATGGAATTCTCCAAAACCGATAAACGCTTATATTATAGCGATAATCATGCGCAAGATTGGGTTAATGCGATGCAAAAACGAACTAAACCTATTTGCGATGTTGAAATTGGGCATCGCACAAGTACGTTATGTAATACGGTGAATATTGCTTATGAACTTGGAAAAGAAATTAAGTGGAATCCTAAAAAAGAAGAGTTCGATAATGTCTATGCGAATTTAATGCGTAGCAGACCCTATCGCGGAAAATGGGATTTTAATAACTTTTAAGTGCTAAGTGCGTAAAACGACTTTTTCTAAAGTACAGTGTATCTAAATTAAAACGTTATAGCCGCCTTTCGAGGGGGCTATATTTTTATTTTTTCAAAAAAACATATATAGTCTATTGGTTTAGTAGTTAATAAAGTTTACTTTTGAAATTAAATCAACTGCTATTTACACTAAAATGAATATGGCGATACCGTATCAGCATACATCAGCCTTAATGCGAAGTATATTATGCCTACAACCTACTGGCGTACAAAGCCGGGCAATACCGTATTTTATGGGCAACAAATCATTTGATAGACCTATCCCGGCGGCGCAGCAGTTTTTTCAGACAAGCAAGAGGCAGCCGGCATACAGGTTACGAACAAGACGTACACGAATTATCCAGGCTAGGGAAACTTTCCGACCGGATACAACTGGAGGGGGCAAGTCTCACCAGGTAGCCGCGACCGTTAACCGTGGGGAAGGTGAGGCGTTTGGAGTATATTTAGGGCAGCTGATTTAAGAAAAAATTAGAAATAAAATAATGTTTAACCTCTTAATACGTATAGCTATGAAACCTATGTTATCTATACTTACAGCAGCGGTTTTTAGTGCTGTATCTGTTTATTGTGCGCAGGCACAGACTACACAAGCCTTACAAGTTGAAGGTAATATAACGGGTTTAAAATCAGGGAAGGTATACCTGCAGCAGTACGAAAATAAAATTTTCAAAACCATAGATTCTGCGGCCGTTAAAAATGGGAGGTTTACCTTTAAGACCGCCGTCGTACTACCCGAACTGTATGCTATCGCCTTAGCCAAAGATGCCAGTCCGCTACAGGTATTTTTGTCGGCAGAACCTATCCAGCTAAAAATAGATAACCTGGGTCAGCAGGCTCGTCTTCAGGTAACGGGTTCAAAACCGCAGCAGCAGTTTGCTGAATTCCAGCAGCGACAGCAGCAGCTAACAGCAGCAGAATTTATTAAAGAAGACCCTAGTTCCATTGTTGCGGCGTATGTTTTATTTCGCAACTATTCTTACAACCTTTCACCCGCAGAAATTGAAACACACCTGGAATTATTGTCACCGACCTTAGCCAACAGCCAGTATGTGCGCATCCTAAAGGATCTTGTTGAAAAGCAAAAAGCTGTGCAGGTAGGTAACAAAGCCTTGGATTTTGTGTCTAAGGATCCGGAAGGCAAAAAGGTTCGTTTTTTCGATCACCTGGGGAAGGGCTACGTATTGCTCGACTTCTGGGCAGCATGGTGCGGACCATGCCGCAGGGAAAACCCAAATGTTGTAGCTGCATTTAATGCGTATAAAGATAAAGGGTTCTCGGTGTTTGGGGTATCCCTCGATAAGTCGCATAAAAACTGGATAAAAGCAATTGAAGACGATAAATTAAACTGGGCACAGGTATCTGACTTAGCCTTTTGGGATACCGAGGCGGCAGCCCTATACGGGGTTCGGTTTATTCCAAGTAACCTATTAATTGATCCGAATGGTGTAATTGTGGCCCGCAATATAAAGGGGGCAGCGCTGGAGGAGAAGCTCCGAGAGATCTATGGCGAATAAGCACCATTGTAAAGATAAACAGTAGGTGTAGGGCGTTTATATTTGTTAATCGGTAGAATATCGACGACCTATAACCTGCTCTTTAAAATAAAAAGGATATGGCTCCCTTTTTCAGGCTGCCATATCCGTTATATGGTATAGTTTAAATCATCCATTTAAATAAACTAGCACCCCAGGAGAAGCCTGCTCCGAATGCCGTAAGCATCACCAAATCTCCAGTTTTGATCTGTTTAATATTTTCCCAGATGCACAATGGAATAGTAGCCGCTATGGTATTCCCCAGGTACTCAATATTACTTAAAGCCCTCCCCTCCGGAATATCCAATGCCCTTCCAACAGCATCAATAATACGTTGGTTTGCCTGGTGTGGCACCAACCAGTTTACATCGTTTATGGTCAGGTTGTTACGTTTTAATACCGTCTGACAAGCATCGGTCATCGACTGTACGGCATGTTTAAAGACCGTTTTACCGTCCTGCTTCAGGTATCTTTTTTCCAGCGCATTGTTGTTATCGTCAGACATGGGATATTGTGTACCTCCACCTTCAATATGTAAATACTCCCGACCATCGCCATTGCTACGCAAGTACGCATCCATTATTCCACCTTCATTGGAAGGCTCGAGCCATACAACACCAGCACCATCGCCAAACAGAATATTTGTAGAGCGGTCGTAAACATCTACATAGGTACTTATATTATCGGCACCAACAATTAATACATTTTTGTAACGGCCAGTTTCAACTAATGAAGCCCCCATATCCAGGGCATATAAAAAACCAGAGCATGCTGCGTTCATATCAAATGCCCAAACATTAGTCATACCTAATTTTTGCGCAATAATATTAGCCGTAGCAGGCATAGGCATATCAGGCGTAGATGTGGCCACAATAAGCGCATCCACATCGGCCAAATTTTTATTGTATTTCTGTATAAGATTCTGTATTGCACGAACCGCCATATCGGAGGTTGCTAAATCTTGATCCAGAATTCTCCTTTCTTTGATCCCCGTTCTTTTTACAATCCATTCGTTAGAGGTATCAACTAGTTTTTCCAAATCTTCATTGGAACGTTTATTTTGAGGGATATACCCCCCGATTCCAGTAATGGCAGCAAAAAGTTTATTGGGTAAAATTTCAATCATGAATCACTATTAAATATATCTTCTCTTCTTTATTCACACTTTTTAATTTCCCTATTTTAGGCTATTATTAACATATTTGAGCATAAAATAGTGCCGCAAAACATAGGTTTATGCAACATCAAAATTTAAAGTTGTAAAAGTACTATCTTTTCCGAAATTAAGCCCCACAAAATAACGATTTTTGACAGTTTAATTATGTTTTTTTATTGATTTAACTTATTTTATTATATTTTCTAGTACTATATTTAGGTGTAGTATACGAATGGAAAAATATAATTCTGAGCATTATTTATAACGTGTTATTTTTATAAGCTTCAGCTATACCAAAAACCAAAACGGTATACCGTTTGCACTTTCGTATATTACACGTAAGCTCCAATTTTTACGACATATGGAAGCAACTTTTTATCTTTGCATTAATTATGGAAAAAAACGAATCGGTACAGGTATTTTGGTTTCGAAGAGATCTTCGGTTAACGGATAATATAGGCTTAGCTAAGGCCTTGGAAAATGGAGGCACTGTACTGCCGATTTTTATTTTTGATACCCATATCTTAGGTAAGCTGAGCGACCCTTACGACCGTAGGGTCGACTATATACACCAAGCTGTAGCGGCGTTAAAAAAACAATTACATACCTATCATTCCGATATTAAGGTTTTTGTAGGCACCGCATTGTCCGTATTTTCCGCCTTGCACGAGCAGTATAACCTTCGGGCAGTCTATTGCAATACCGATTATGAACCCGCAGCAATCGAAAGAGATGCAGCGGTAAAAGCCTATTGTGAAGCAAATAACATCCGCTTTCACAGTTATAAAGACCAGGTTATATTTGAAAAGTCAGATATTGTGAAGTCCGATGGATCGCCGTATACCGTCTATACTCCATACAGTCGGAAATGGAAAGAAAAACTTGACCTGAACGCCAATGGAGAGCCATCGCTATACTGGGAGGGGTTTTATAAAACGACAACCTCCGAACTACCGACATTGGCAGAAATTGGTTTTCAAAAAACAGATCTGGTTTATAAAGAACCCCAGCTTCAGGAAGCCCTTATCGCGAGCTACGATCAGTATCGTGACTTTCCGGCTTTAGGGCATACCAGCCGTCTAGGCATAGCCCTACGTTTTGGTACAATATCTATCCGTCGTTGTGTGGCTTTCGCCATAAAACATAATGCCACCTGGTTAAATGAGCTGATATGGCGCGAGTTTTTTATGCAGGTACTGTATCACTTTCCACAGGTGCAGCAGCAGTGCTTCAAGCCGGCCTACGAGCGCATAAGCTGGCGCAATAAGGAGGAAGAGTTTAAACGCTGGTGTGCGGGTGAAACCGGCTATCCGCTTGTGGATGCAGGCATGCGGGAACTAAATACCACAGGTTTTATGCACAACCGGGTACGCATGGTCGTGGCAAGTTTTCTGACCAAGCACCTGCTTATAGATTGGCGTTGGGGAGAAGCCTACTTCGCGGAGAAGCTACTGGATTACGACCTTGCGGCAAATAATGGTAACTGGCAGTGGGCAGCGGGTTGCGGTTGCGATGCGGCACCATATTTCCGGGTGTTTAATCCGAGTGAACAGCAGCGCAAATTTGACAAGGAGCTGCGTTACGTGAAACAATGGAATCCGGACTTTGAGACTACGGCATTGACTCCCATTGTGGAGCATAGTTTTGCGCGAGAAAGAGCATTGCGCACCTATAAGCAGGCACTGAAATAGGTATTCTTTTGCTGAAGCGTTTTAAAATTATAACAGCTAAAAAGGCGCCCCAGGGGCAGTAATTTTTTACGAAATCGTTTTCGTTTTTTTTTGATTTAAAGGTCATTTAAATTTTAGTTATTTGAGGTAATAACCAAAATTTAAATCCTATGACCCTTAGAAACACGCTGGCTAAAAGCCAAATTTTATACCCTACACAAACGCTTCATATGAGGCCTTTTTCTGCGGTGGGTCTACATGGCATAACCAACTAATATCCAGAAAAAAAATCCTTTAACTATACGATTATGAATATACTGAAATCAAGTTTATTTGTAGCTGTTGCTGCGGCATTATTTGCCTTTCAAAACCCCGACCTTAAATCGAAGCCGAAGATTAAGCCCTCTTTAACAAAAGAATTCGTTGTGAAAGAACTGCATGATGCAACTGCGCAATACAAAATTATGGCTGCACGGACTCCTTTACAGCGCATGCCAAAAACCTATTATGCCGATAAAGACTCCTTAGAAACGAGTAATACCAGTTGGTGGACCTCGGGCTTTTATCCGGGTACTTTATTGTACCTGTATGAATTTCAAAAGGATCCCGTTTTGTGGACAGAAATTGAAAAACGATTACATATCCTTGAAAAGGAGCAGTTTAATAAGGGCACGCACGACCTCGGATTTATGTTGTACTGCAGCTTTGGTGCAGCAAACCGCTTAAAACCGAATCCGCAGTATAAGGCTGTGCTACTGCAGGGGGCAGAGTCGCTGAGCAGCCGGTATAATAAGAATGTCGAAGCGATACGTTCCTGGGATCATAATAAGGATAAGTGGCAGTTTCCCGTAATTATTGATAACATGATGAATCTTGAGTTTTTAAATTGGGCATCCCGCGAAAGCGGAAATCCAAAGTATGCAGATATCGCTCGTAAGCATTCGGATAAAACCATAAAGCATCACTTTAGATCCGATTTCAGCTCGTACCATGTTGTCGATTATGATACGCTATCCGGTGCGGTGCGCCATCAGCATACTGCGCAAGGCTTTAGCCATGCGTCAGCATGGTCGCGCGGACAAGCATGGGGCTTGTATGGTTACGTCATGATGTACCGTGATACACGCGATAAAGCCTATTTAGCGCAGTCGGTGCATATTGCCGAATACATTCTTAATCACCCACATCTGCCCGCAGATGCTATTCCGTATTGGGACTTCGATGCGGATAATATCCCGAATGCAAAGCGTGATGCCTCTGCAGCAGCAATCATTGCATCCGCATTATTAGAATTACAGGGTTATGTAAAAGCTGAGCAACAGACAAAATACTTAAAATATGCTGAAAAAATGCTGACAAGTCTGGCTTCTAACAGCTATAAAGCGCAAGCCGGCACGAATGGTGGTTTTATTTTAAAGCACTCGGTAGGTTACCTGAATGCCAATTCCGAGGTAGATGTACCCTTAAGCTATGCCGATTATTACTATGTAGAAGCCCTGGTAAGGTACAAGAAATTGCTGGAAGGAAAATCCGTTATTTAAGAAGCTAAATAGTAGGCTGCCAAATTTATAGGCAGAAGGGGAGAGCTGTTTTTTCAGCTCTCTTTTTTTTTACTAAAAGCTGCTACGCTGTCCTAATGAATTTCTACAAAATGCGATTCCTGCCATTTGGCTTTATTTTTCGTATAGCATATGCTGCTCCTGGAGAAGCGCGAAGCCTTGTTTATTCCCCTGGAATATAGTACCATTTTACTACCCCATAGATAGGGAGAAAGGCGTTATGAAAAAAGACTCTTGTAGGATAATTAACATAAGAAGCTTATCTTGTGGTATTAAAAATATTATGCTATGAAAGTATACCTTACTGCTACATTACGTGTAAACGAGAATTATCTAGAAGAGGTAAAGCCAGTACTATTAAATATGGTGGCGGAAACGCGTAAAGAGAAAGCCTGCTTACAATACGACCTACACCAAGGTACAGACGACCCGGCGACCTTTGTTTTTTATGAGATCTGGGAAAATCAAGAAGGGCTGGACTTGCACAATAAACAGCCCTATATTCAAAATTTTGGCGCTTTTGCTGCCGATAAAATTGAAATAGGTCCCGTGCTGTTAAAGCTACAAAAAATCTAATTTTTAGGAAGCTTTAATAAAAGAAATCCCACCGTTTTTAGCTGGTATTACCGTTAAAAAAGGTGGGATTTTTGGTATAAAACCATTGTCTTTTTCCAGGCTCCACAGCAGCTTCCGGAATGACCCTTAGAAAGCCAACTCTAAAAGCGGCTGGAATTAAAAATACCGAAACATGCAGCGCAATGTTAAGCTAATTTACTTGCCGCTGCCTCATCCACCACAAACAACAAATCCCCATGAACCGGGTTTAATAGTTGCGAAGGATATTGCTGTGCATTACGTTCCCCTTGCAGAACCTCAAATAAAGCAGGTGCTTTTTTATCGCCAAAAGTAATGACCACCAACTGTTTTGCCTTGTTAATCAGCGGTGCTGTCAAGGTAATGCGGTACATGTTTTGCGGTTCCAAGTAGTACGCATCCACCCATTTTTCCGTTTCATTAAGTACCGCCGTTCCGGGGAACAGCGATGCCGTATGGCCGTCGTCGCCCATGCCCAAAAGAATGAGGTCGAACACCCCATCAGGTCCCAAGACACGTTTCAATATGTCGCTATACGTCTGCGCATAGACCTCTGCCGAGGCATCAGGGCTATACATCGGGAAAATATTCTCCTGAGGGATAGGAACATGGTTTAATAAAGTCTCGAAAGACATTCTAGCATTACTTAAATCATCCTCCAGAGGAACCCAACGTTCATCGCCCCAGAAAACATAAACCTTAGTCCAATCAATTTTATCTGCATATGCTGGCGTTGCCAACAACCGATATAAATCAACAGGAGAGGAGCCACCTGTCAGTGCAACGGTAAACTTATTATTTGCAGCAATAGCCTGCTGCGCCTGTTGCAAAAACAGTGAGGCTACAGCCTCACTGATTTCATGTTTATCTTTGTATACTTGTATCACGTTACTTCTTTAGTTTATCATTCGTTTTTTTTTCCGATTTAGAAGCTTTCTGATGGGCATTGACGGCCCAAACATGACCTTGCGAAGCAATTAGCGCTTCCGCGTTTTCAGGTCCCCAACTTCCGGATTGGTAATTCGGGAAATCCAATGAATCTCTGCTTTCCCAAACCTCCTGGATAGGCGTAATAACATCCCAAGCTTCTTCAACCTGATCGGAACGCATAAACAACGTAGCATCACCGTTTAAGGCATCCAAAAGCAACGTTTCGTAAGCCTCTGGCGATTGTGTAGAGCAGGTATCGTAATCGAAAATCATTTCCGAAGGGTTTAAGGTCATGCTTAAGCCAGGGCGTTTTGTCATAAACCTTAACCGGATATCCATCTGTGGTTGAATGTTTATTGTTAAGCGGTTTGCCATTAAATTTTCTGCCTGTCCATTCGAGAACGTCGAGTGCGGTACGGCTTTAAATTGAATGGTAATGGAAGAATGTTTCTCCTGCATACGTTTACCCGTTCTTAAATAAAAAGGTACACCCTGCCATCTCCAATTATCCAAGTAAAATTTTATTGCGGCAAAAGTTTCCGTATTGGAGTCAGAACTTACACCCTCTTCTTCACGATATCCAGGTACCTTTTTACCTTCAATCCAACCCTCATTATACTGGCCTCGCACGGCATAGCGCCCTACCTCTTCGGGTTTTATTCTACGTATAGCCCGTAAAACATCCACTTTACGGTTACGGATTTCCTCGGCACGGAATGAAGCCGGAGTTTCCATGGCTACCATACAAAGAATCTGCAAGAGATGGTTCTGTATCATATCCTTGAGTGCACCGGCACCCTCGTAGTAACCACCGCGGTTTTCAACACCCACCTGTTCGGCTACAGTAATTTGAATATAATCGATATAGTTACGGTTCCACAGCGGCTCAAACAACGCATTTCCAAAGCGGAATGCAAGAATATTCTGTACCGTTTCTTTACCCAAGTAATGGTCAATACGGTAAATCTGATTCTCCTGGAAGGTATTTGTCAAGAGCTGGTTTAGGGCAACAGCCGTTTCCTTATTATAACCAAACGGTTTTTCGATGACAATACGATCCTGCTCCGGATTATTTGCTAAGCCCGACTCATTGATATGCAACGTGGCCGCTTCAATAAATTTTGGCGCCACAGAAAGGTAAAACAAACGGTTGGCACGCACCCCCCATTCCTGATCTAAGGCATCCAATTTTTCCGCTAAAGCATGGTACGAATTTACATCATCGATGTTCGATTGGAAATACGTAACATTGGGGTTAAACTTTTCCCAAGTATCTTGTTGCGGAGCTCCTGTTCTTGAAAAATCTTTAAGCCCTTCTTTTAACCTTTCACGGTAATTATTATCGTCCAATTTGGTACGGCCCAAGCCAATAATGGCAAACTTCTCCGGCATCCAATCGTCCAAAAATAAGTTGTAAAAAGCGGGAATCAATTTGCGTTTTGCTAAATCGCCCGTACCCCCAAATATGACAATAATTGCGGGATTAGCTTTTTTACCTGTTTTCATAGTTCTTTAAAATAATGAGCAGTCGCTTGTTAGTTCCATTGTGTGTGAAAAACACCCTCACGATCAATTCTCTCGTAAGTATGTGCTCCGAAATAATCCCTTTGCGCCTGAATAATATTCGTTGCCAAACGCTCCGAACGGTAGGAATCAAAGTACGACAAAGCATTCATAAATGCAGCCACAGGAACGCCCTGATCTACAGCATCCTTAATAATGGCACGCGCACCTTCTTGTGTTCGGATTAAATTAGCAGCAATGGCATCGTCTAAAAGAATATTTTTTAAGGAAGGGTTACGGCTGTATGCTTGTCTGAAATCCTCCAATACCGCTGCACGGATAATACAACCTCCACGCCATATTTTTGCTACTACCTCCAGGTTTAACTCATATCCATAGGTTTCAGAAGCTATAGAAAGTTGTACTAAACCCTGTGCATAGGTGTTTATCATGGCAAAATAAAAAGCATCTTTAAGCTGCGCCAATAAGGCCGTTTCGTTAAACTCTTTTTGTGCTGGCGTCCAGGTTAACTTTTTAGCAGCTTCGATACGCTCAGGTTTAAACTTAGACATATCCCGCATGGTCACGGCAGCATCGATTACCGGAACCGGAGCCTGTAAATCCATCGCATTTTGAGAAGTCCATTTTCCGGTACCCTTAGATTTTGCCCAGTCCGAGATGACATTCACCAAACGGTTACCCTCGTCGTCGAATGTATTTAATATATCTGCCGTAATTTCTACCAAGAACGATTGTACCTCCGACTCTTTCCATTCCGCGAAAGTCTGTTGGATTTTTTCGTCGCTGATACCATAACCACGCTTCATTAAATCGTAAACCTCGGCAATTAATTGCATAATACCATACTCAATACCGTTGTGAACCATCTTAACATAGTTACCCGCAGAGCCATTGCCCAAGTATTCCACACAAGGATCGCCATTTACTTTTGCCGCTATAGCTTCAAAAATAGGACGCAATCTCTCGTACGCTTTTCTATCGCCACCCGGCATCATACTAGGGCCGAAGCGAGCGCCTTTTTCACCGCCCGAGATACCCATTCCGAAGAAGTGGATATTTTTTTCAGCAAGTTCCGTAAACCGACGGTCGGTATCGGGGAAGTACGAGTTTCCACCATCAATAATTATATCCCCTTCTTCCAGATGCGGTAACAAACTATGTATAGCGCTATCTACAGGTTTTCCTGCCGGCACCAACAACATAATGGCGCGGGGCTTACGGATTAAGTTTACGAATTCTTGCGCTTCTGTAGTTGCTTTAACATCCTGTTCTGCAGTAGCTTCATTTTGCAGTGATTCCGCTTTTTCACGGTCTAAATCTAAGCCAGCAACGGCAAATTTGTGGTCGGCCATGTTCAATAGGAGGTTACGTCCCATAACACCCAAGCCTACGATACCAAAATCATATGATTTCATAAGTTCTTTTATATTTGAATTAGATGCCTTAAAATCAGTTTAATAACCAATTAAATAATGTTTAGTAGGTTATTTATCTAATGTTTAGAATCTACCAAATATATTAATCTTTTTCGGTACTTACCCGTAAAATTTTAATTAAGAACCTATTTTAGGTCATTAATTTTGCAATACTGGTATTTATTTGACTTTATTTTTATGAAAATAGCATTTTAAGGATTTATCTTTTGATTATTTCTAAAAGAAATCGAGAGACAAGCCATACCTGTTTCGGATACGATGGAGGCGTAGTAGGCAGGAGCCGTAGCTATGGCATACCCGTAGGTACAAGCAAGGGCGCCTATATTTCGTGCCTGTGCCCTTAGATATTACCTTAGAACCGCGCCTATGTATCGTATATTAATAAGATTTATAAAGGAAAAAAATATTTGACTATAAAGACTATCTTTTAAGTAGAATTTATATATTTGCAACGACAAACAAATTTCAATCGCATAATGAATTTTCCTGCCTTACATCGAATGTGCATAGGAGACAAGCAGCAAGTCTGTTGTTGTCTCCGCTAATTCTTTTCATTTAATACCTATTAAAAGTAATAACAAAAACATGAACAAAACGAAGTATACATACCTTGTATTGGCAGCGCTTGCGCTAAGCTCAGGGCCGGTATTCGCACAGACTATATTAAAAGGAAAGGTTGTTGATGCCGCGAATAAGGTAGTTGCCGGAGCAACCATAACCGACAACAGCAGTAAGAAAAAAGTAGTAAGCGATGCAAATGGCGAATTTGTATTGGATGTTCCCACCGCGAATACAACCCTATCGGTATACGCTATAGGTTTCGATACTAAGGTCGTAACCTTAAGTGGTACGCAATATATGAACGTACAGTTGGCCGATCATCAGGAGAACCTTAGTGAAGTTGTGGTTACGGCCCTCGGAATTTCCAGGGAAAAGAAATCCTTAGGTTATGCCGTGCAAGAGGTGAAATCGACAGCCCTGCAAACGCGACCTACAAATGCCCTGGCCTCTTTATCTGGAAAGGTAGCCGGCTTACAAGTCACCACATCGGGGGGAAATATGGGCGGGTCTTCCCGCGTGCTCTTACGTGGTATTAACTCCATTGCCGGAAATAATGCACCGCTGTATATTGTGGATGGTACCCCGATTGATAATACAGATTTAAATTCTTCAGGTACAAACGCAGGTAGTGCCGGAAAAGATGTGGGCAATGTAATTCAGGATATTAACCCCGATGATATCGACAATATTTCGGTATTAAAAGGGCCTACAGCGGCGGCATTATATGGCTCACGTGCTGCAAATGGTGTTATATTAATCACTACCAAGCGGGCAGCAAAAGGAGAGAAGTTTGAAATATCTGTCCATACCGGTGTCGATTTTGAAAATATAGTGCGCCTGCCGAAAAGACAGAAGCTTTATGGTCAAGGGTATTCCACAGATTTTCAAACTGTGAATATTGCAGGTAAAGAATATAAAATTGTAGATTATGCTTCCGATGAAAGCTGGGGCCCCCGTTTAGATGGTACACCTGTTTTGCATTGGTATAATCTTAACCCCGAAGATGCTGCGGACTATCTTAACCCACAGCCATGGGTTTATCCCAAAAATGATGTTTCTTATTTCTTTCGTACAGGTGTGGCAAATACCAATAATATAGCCCTGTCGGGAAATAGTGGAAATACAAATTACAGATTTTCATATACCAATAAAAATGTACGGGGTACAGTGCCCAATTCGAGCCTGGGGCGAAATACCTTGAATTTTTCCGGCGGAACAAAGATCGGAAAGTTAACGGTTAGCTCGAATTTGAATTATATTCATAACAGCACTACCGGTAAGCCATGGTCGGGTGCATCCAACCGAAATATTATGCTAGAGGCTTTCCAATGGGGTGCTGTTCAGGTTGATTATAAGCGCCTAAGCAACTATAAAAGAGCCGATGGTTCTCCTTTAGCGTGGAATCGTAGCGGCTGGCAGGATACCCCAGACGCCGAGGCTACAAAATTTATTGATAACCCATATTGGTCGGCCTATGAAAGTTATCTTAAAGATAACAGAGACCGTTTTTATGGAAATGTGGCTGCGCAATATGCGGTGAACAGCTGGTTAACGGTTGGCGCTAAGTTACATGGCGATGTGTATACCTATAAGGCGCAAGATCGTATTGCTAAGTTTTCGCGTAGCACCTCGCAATACGAAGAGAGTGGGTATAGCTTAAACGAGTACAATTATGAATTTCTGGCTACAGCACAGAAAAACTGGTCTGATTTTTCCTTGGTAGCCAACGTTGGTGCTAACGTAAGGGATCAAAAATATAGAACTGAATATGCCGTTACGCAGGGGGGATTATTCTTTCCCAACTATTACAACCTAAAAAATGCAGCGGCTGTGGATATTACAAACCGCTTCTTCGCAAAAAGGGTTGCTTCGCTCTACGCGAGTGCATCCTTGGGATTTAGGGATATTTTGTTTCTGGATGCAACGGTACGTAACGATTGGTCGTCGACATTACCTGAACATAATTATTCGTATTCCTATCCATCCTTCACCGGGAGCTTTGTATTTAGCCAGTTAAAGGGGCTCCATCACCTAGACTGGTTATCCTTTGGTAAAGTACGTTTAGGCTGGGCACAGGCTGGTAACGATACGGATCCTTATCAATTGGCAAAGGTTTACGATGCCGAACAATCTTTTGGTTTAAATCCATCGTATAAGCTTCCTTCTACCTTAAATAATGCCCTCTTAAAACCCGAGATTACCAGCTCATTGGAGGCGGGTTTAAATCTTCAGTTTTTTAAAAATCGTTTAGGACTTGATGTGACTTATTATAGTAATTTGTCGCGTAACCAGATTCTTAAAGTACCTGTTTCCTCTGCCTTTGGCTACGACGATAAGGTGTTGAATGCGGGAAGGATTACAAACCGGGGTATTGAGGTGATATTAAATGCGGCGCCGATCAGAAAGGAGAACTTCACGTGGAATACCGCCCTTAACTATTCGCGTAATAGAAATAAAATCGTCAAATTACACGATCAGATTAATACACTGGCCCTCAATGCGGGCAGTTCTATTAACGGAACCCAAGCTACGCCGTTGGTAGCATTAGTGGCCCGCGAGGGGCAGTCGTATGGTCAGCTTATGGGCTACGATTTTGTTTACGCACCCGACGGGCAGCGTGTTGTACAAGGAGATGGCACCTATATGAAGACTTCACAACTAACCACCCTGGGCTCTGTATTGCCAGATTATCTTGTTGGTTTGCAGAACTCCTTCCAGTATAAAAATTGGAATTTCGGGTTTTTAATAGATGGGCGTGTAGGTGGAAATTTCTTCTCTCAAACGTATAAGGTGGGCATGTATGCCGGTATTTTAGATAAAACTGCAGCGCATAACGTACGAGAAACAGGCGTTGTTGTAGATGGGGTTAAAGGCGATGTAACGTTTCATTCGGATGGCAGTTATACCGTAACGAATACCGCCCAAAATGACACCCGTATTACAGCACAAGCATGGGCACGGAACGAATATAATGGTCCGACCACATTTTCGATTTTTGATGCTACCTTCCTTAAATTGCGAGAGGTAACATTGGGGTATAATTTTAAACTAAACGATAGCCATGTCGTTAAGCAGCTTGCTGTTACCCTCTACGGTCGTAATCTGTTGAACTTGTATACCAAGAGCAAGTATATTGATCCGGAGTTTACCAATAGTGCTGGTAATATTCAAGGTATTGAGGGAGGGAATATTCCGACACCACTTACCTATGGGTTTAATGTAAACTTTAAATTTTAATAAACGATGAGAACTATATTAACAAAATCTTTTGCTATTTTAAGTCTGGCCTCTGTGTTTATGGCTGGCTGTACAAAAGATACGTTTAGAGATATTAATACCGATCCCAACAGGCCTGGTTTTGTAACGACGACGAGTATACTGGTATCGGCCGAAAGGCAGTTGGTAAATGCTATTCGTAGTGAAGATATCAACCTCCGTGGAGCACAGTTGTTTGCACAGTATTTTAGTCAGAATATCTATACCGATCAATCGCGGTATGTGGTTCAAACGGCTTATTCCGATACCTATTGGTCGGCAATGTATAAAGGGCTGAATAATTTAAATGAAATCATTAAATTAAATACAGATCCGACAACAAAAGGTTCTGTATCCTTAGCTGGTGCTGGAACGAATGCCAATCAGATTGCTATTGCTCGAATTCTAAAGGCCTATGCTTTTCATAATTTAACCGACGTTTTTGGCGACATTCCTTACGAGTCGTATGGAAATAAAGATCCTGACTTTGAGGCATTGCAACAGGCCCCTGATAATCTTACGCCGAAATATGCTGCACAGGAAAAAATATATAGAGATATCTTAAAAGAGCTGCAGGAGTCGGCAGATACCTTATTGAAGTATAAAGATCTTAATACCTTTGCTGCAGCGGATATCATCTATGGCGGTGCTAACCGCCAGTGGGCAAAATTTGCCAATTCCTTACGTTTGCGGTTGGCTATGCGCATACGTAGCAAAGACGGTTCGTTTGCTACGGCGCAGATTGAGGATGCCCTGCAGAAAGGTGTTTTTGCTTCCAATGCAGATAATGCGGCCTTTACCTTCAATGAAGCACCGCCATACCAAGCGCCTTTATTTCGAGCTACCGTTACGGCAAACCGAAAGGATTTTGCGGTTTCGAAAGTTTTAGTCGACGCTTTGCAAGGGAAAAAAGGACCTTTTACAGCCTTAGACCCTCGTTTACCCCAGTATGCCAAGGCTAATGTTAAAGGCGCCTATGTTGGACAGCCGTATGGGCTTCCTTTGGCTGCAGGAAACGCTTTTCCTATAGACTCCATTTCTTTGCCTGGCACAGTTATTAATGCGGCCAATTATGCGGAGGTATTACAGGAGTATGCGGAAGTGGCTTTCCTGATCGCAGAGTATAAAAATTGGGATACCCAGGCGTATAAAAATGGGGTAAAGGCATCCTTAGAGAAATGGAAGGTTGCAGCAGGTGATGTGGAGGAGTACCTTAAAACGCTGCCGGAGGCGAACAAAGAAACCGTGCTTACGCAGAAATATTTTGCCTTGTATAACCAAGGGTTTGAGGCCTGGTCTGAAATTCGTAGAACGGGCTATCCGTTATTTTTGGTGAAAAAAGGGGAGGTCATCTGGACTGGAATCGTAGCGGGGAAACCGACGACTTATACCTTTAACCCGGAGGTATCCGATAAATTGCCAACACGTTTTATCTACCCCCAGATTGAGCAAAGTACAAACCAGGCCAATTACCGGAAGGCACTGGCTGCTCAGGGCGATGATGTGATTACCACAAAAGTATGGTGGAATAGGTAGCATAAAGCGGGTGCACAGCATAAACAGTGTAAGCAGATTAGCCAGGTTTGAAACTAACCATCCCTCATTTGAGGATATATTTTAATGCTAAAGAGTTATCCTTTTGGGTAACTCTTTTCTTTTCTACTACAGAAAAAAAAACGCTACTTTTTTCAAAGCAGCGCCTAAATAATTTGACATATGTTAGTGTATCTTAACCTAAATAGGATTTTAAGATTTTACTACGGGAGGTATGACGCAGACGTTGCAAAGCTTTGTCTTTAATCTGGCGCACACGTTCTCTTGTAAGGTTGAATTTTTCACCGATCTCTTCTAGGGATAGTGGGTGGTTGGAGCCTAAGCCAAAGAATAATACGATAATCTCACGTTCTCTTTCTGTTAAAGTCGATAGGGATCTTTTAATTTCTTCGGATAGAGACTCGTCGATCAAGGAGCTATCTGTATCTGGGTCAGAGTTTTCTAATACGTCCAATAGGGTATTCTCTTCACCTTGTACAAATGGTGCATCCATAGATACATGTCTTCCTGAATTACTTAAAGTATCCGACACTTTGTCTACAGTCGTTTCTAAGATATCTGCCAACTCTTCTGGAGAAGGTTCACGCTCGTACTCTTGTTCTAATTTGGAGAATGCTTTACTGATTTTGCTTAACGAGCCCACTTGATTAAGCGGTAAACGCACGATACGTGATTGTTCAGCAATAGCCTGCAAAATAGACTGACGGATCCACCACACAGCGTAGGAGATAAACTTAAAACCTTTAGTTTCGTCGAAACGTTTAGCTGCTTTTATAAGTCCTAAATTTCCTTCGTTAATCAGGTCACCTAAAGTAAGACCTTGATTTTGATACTGTTTAGCAACAGAAACTACGAAACGTAAGTTGGTTTTAGTAAGTTTTTCCAATGCCACTTGATCCCCTTCGCGAATACGTTGCGCTAATATTACCTCTTCTTCAGCGGTAATAAGGTCAACTTTACCAATTTCGTGTAAGTATTTGTCTAGAGATTGGGATTCGCGATTCGTGATCGACTGTGTAATTTTGAGCTGTCTCATTTAATATTTAAACCTTTCTTTTGGAATGTTGCAAAAATACAAATAATAATCTTCGCGGAGTGCAATAAATTTGTAATTTATCGACTCATTTAGAGGTGGTTATAGGATGTATTCGAACCGTATGTTTACATCAAAAATCGTTCCAAACTTATTTTCTGTCGTGTTTTCATACATTTATGTTATTTTCTATATTATGTGTTTACTGTTAAAACATTTTTTTCTATTAAATGTTTTATATGTACGATATAAAAATCAATTAACATGGGAATAAAAATACACCTTGGAGAAATTATGGCAAAGCGGAAAATGTCGTTGAATGAGCTTAGTGAGCATGTGGGAATAACACTCTCCAATTTATCTATATTAAAAAATCAAAAGGCAAAAGCTATTCGCATGAGCACCTTGGCAGCCATTTGCAGAGCATTAGACTGCCAGCCGGGTGACATTATGGAATTTGTAGATGAGTAAATTCTTGGTCTTCGAGGAAGTTTAATTCGTTTCAGTGAAATGAAATCCTCTTAAAAACTCTTGAATTGACATTCTTTTTTTACCTTCAATTTGTATAGTTAACAAATGAATATAACCATCATTTGTGGCATATTTTAGATACGATTTACCATCCGTAATATAATTCCCGGCAGGTACATGCACCGCACTAATTTCCTGAGAGGCTTCATAGATTTTCAACACCTTATCCGCTAAGTACGTAAAAGCGGTAGGATAGGGGCTTAAACCCCGAATTTTATTGAACACCTTTTCTGTGCTGTTGTTCCAATCAATTTTGCAGTCCTCCTTAAAAATTTTGGGGGCATGCTTAAGTTCTGAAACCTGAATATCGTCCTGAGGAATAGGTTTTAAGGAGCCCTCGCGTAATCCCTGTATGGTGCGGATTAAGGTTTCAGCACCTGCAATCATAAGCTTATCGTGAATGCTACCTGCATTGTCCTGCTCCTGTATAGCGACCTTATGCGCCAACAGGATATTTCCCGTATCTATTTCGTGCTGCAGTAAAAAAGTGGTAACGCCAGTTTCCTTTTCGCCATTAATTACCGCATGGTTTATTGGGGCGGCACCGCGATACTGTGGTAACAGCGAGCCGTGCACATTGATGGTACCCAAAGGAGGCATATTCCATACCACTTCAGGCAACATACGAAAGGCCACAACAACCTGTAGGTCTGCATTAAAGGATTTTAAATGGGCTATAAAGGCAGGGTCTTTAAGTTTCTCCGGCTGTAATACCGGGATACCTTTTTCCTGGGCATATACCTTTACTGCCGATTCATGGAGTTTCTGTCCGCGACCTGCGGGTTTGTCTGCTGCAGTAACCACGGCTACCACATGTTCCCCATTATCCAATAGAGCTTTTAATGAAGCCACCGCAAAGTCGGGGGTTCCCATAAATATTATACGCATAATACCGATTATTTTTATTGCAAAGGTAAGACAATCTCCCTTGTCAAGTAACAAATTTTATTACCTTTGCGAAGGTACAAATTATAATTAAGCTTGAATTTTCCATTATTTCTCGCCAGACGTGTAATATTTAAAGGGCAACGAACCTTCTCGAAACTTATTGTACGGGTTACGATAGGCGCCTTGGCTTTAGCGATCTTTGCTATCGTATTGTCGGTAGCCATATTACGTGGGTTTAAGGGAGAGATAACCGCAAAACAACGCGGCTTTTTCAGCGATATCATTGTCACCCGTGCCGACGTTAACCAAACCGAAAACTCGCCTATTGCCTTATCCGAGGCACATATTCAGGAAATTCTGAAAATTCCCAATGTAGAATCGGTTTCTCCATTTGCCACAAAGGTTGGCATTATGAATGTAGAAGGCGAAGTGGAAGGGGTGCTGTTGAAAGGTATTGAGCACCAGTACGATCAACACTATTTGTCGCGAACCTTAGTCCAAGGGGATACCCTGCATTTCGGCAGTGACAATGCCGACAACCAATTGTTGGTGTCCCATTTTTTGGCCGAGCGCTTAAATTTGACGGTCGGCGAATCGTTTATTATGTCGTTTGTGCAGGACAACCGTAGCCGCAAGCGTAAATTTGTGGTGCAAGGCATTTTCCGTACCAATGCAGAGGAACTGGATCGTAACTATGTAATTGGATCGTTGCAACTTATCCGCCGGTTAAACAATCTGGATGATAAGGATGCCGGAGCCTATGAAATTCGGGTTAAAAACTTCGACAATTTAGCGGAAACTACGCGCGCGGTAAATGAGATTTT
Organism: Sphingobacterium sp. Mn56C; assembly: GCF_049319645.1. Classification (NCBI taxonomy): domain Bacteria; kingdom Pseudomonadati; phylum Bacteroidota; class Sphingobacteriia; order Sphingobacteriales; family Sphingobacteriaceae; genus Sphingobacterium; species Sphingobacterium sp. Mn56C. Next base: position 7,435 of record NZ_JBMOUC010000004.1, on the reverse strand, counting down.
ACCGCAAAATGTGCATGCGACAAATATTGTAGATCAGCTACCTGATATATTCAATTGGTTAAAAATGTTGGATATGAACGATGATATTATCTTTGGATTAATGGTTATCGTCGCCGTTATTAATATGATATCCTCCCTGCTGATCACAATTTTGGAACGTACCAGCATGATCGGGATGTTAAAAGCATTAGGGATGTTAAATCGAGACCTCCGAAAAGTATTTCTTTATAACTCCTTATATCTAATTGGTTATGGCCTGTTGTTGGGCAATATCGTGACCTTTATCCTGTACTTTTTGCAGGCAAAAACGCACTTTTTTAAGTTAGATCCAGCTATATATTATATTGAGTATGTGCCTGTTTCTATTGATATGACCACGGTACTGCTTCTCAACCTTAGCGTAGTTGTTATTTCGTTGCTAACACTGTTTATTCCCTCCATGCTGATAACCCGGATATCACCTATAAAAACTATTCAGTTTAAGTAGCCTTAAAAAACGGGTGCTTTATTATTCCTATTTTTTTCGTATTTTCAACAGCTGAATGGTTAAATCTATTCCAATTCGAAGACGGAGCTTATATATGAATAACAAAATAATACACCATCTTACAGAAGCATTTCAAGCACCTTTGCAAAATCCTGTACTCATATTTTCTTTAGTTTTATTTATTATCCTGCTATCCCCCATTTTACTGCGCCCTATTAAAGTTCCCGGTATTATCGGACTTATTATATCGGGTGTAATAATTGGCCCGCATGGATTAAACTGGTTGGAGAAAAATTCGGCAGTTACACTTTTTTCTACCATAGGTCTGTTGTATATTATGTTTATTGCCGGCTTGGAATTGGATATGAATGAGTTTAAGAAAACAAAACATAAGAGTTTGTTGTTTGGTTTCTTTACTTTCGCTATCCCCATAGCTATTGGGTTTCCGGTATGCCATTACCTGCTCGGATATGCTGTTTTGCCGAGCATATTAATTGCCAGTATGTTTGCAACGCATACTTTAGTGTCGTATCCTATTGTTCACCGTTATGGTATATCGAAACATGAGGCTGTTGCCATTACCATTGGAGGTACCATCCTTACGGATACGGCGGTGCTGATTATTCTCGCCGTAATAACAGGGGCCTCGCAGGGGGTGATAAACCAGGAGTTTTGGGTTACGCTATGTGTATCCTTTGCCGTGTTTTTGTTTATTATGTTTGGCATTATCCCAAAAATTGCAAAATGGTTTTTTCAACGTATAGAGTCTGAAAAAACGGGGCATTATATTTTTGTACTTACGGTTGTGTTTTTTGCCGCCTTCCTGGCCGAAATTGCGGGTCTGGAACCTATTATTGGGGCCTTTGTTGCAGGTTTGGCATTAAATAAATTAATACCACATTCCTCGGCATTAATGAATAGAATCGAGTTTATTGGTAATGCCATTTTTATTCCTTTTTTCCTGATTGCTGTAGGTATGATTGTCGATATATCGGTGCTTACGAAGGGCCCAATGGCACTTATTGTAGCCGGAACATTAACGGTTGTCGCCGTAACAGGTAAATATTTTGCCGCTACTGCAACACAACTGGTGTTTAAATATACCCGAAACCAGCGGAATCTTATTTTTGGTTTAAGTAATGCCCATGCTGCGGCTACCTTGGCTGTTATTATGGTGGGGTATAACAATAATATAATCGACGAGAATGTACTTAATGGTACGATAGTATTGATTTTAGTGACCTGTATTGTGGCATCGATGGTGACCGAGGCGGCATCCAAAAAAGTGGTGCTAGAGGGGCATCAGGATGATACACATATTGAACATGTGGAGGAGCATGAGGAACAGCTGATGATTCCGATAGCAAACCTTAACAATATGGAGCCTATTTTAGATTTTGCAACCTTAATAAAGTCTAAAAAGTCACATTACCCTATAAGTATATTAAGTGTAGTGCCTGATAATGAACAGGCCGAACGTAATTTACAGGAAGCACGGCGTAACCTGGATAATATGGCGAGCTATGCGTCGGGCGCTGAAACGGAAGTGGATTTGCTGACTACCATAGACTTCAATATTGCGACCGGCATAGCGCGGATGACAAAGGAAATTATGGCCGATTGTGTAATAATGGGTTGGCCGAGTGCGGTTTCCTTTGTGGAAAAAATTGTAGGTGAAAAAACAGAAAGCATATTAAACAAAACGGATACTACGTTGTTTATGTGTAAAATAGATAAACCACTGGTGGTGCACAAATCCATTACGGTTTTTGTACCCCCATTGGCCGAGTCTGAAGTTGGTTTCGAATATTGGATGGAGAAGGTGCTGAAACTGGCGCAAGAACTATCTTTACCGACAGCATTTATATGTAACACCCGCACGCAAGGCAATATAGATCTAACCTGTAAGGCATTGAAAACGAGTGTACCCTATACGTTCAGTAATTATGAAGATTGGGATAATATGTATGGTTTAGCTACTTTTAGTAACATCGATGCCTTACTGATTTTTGTGTCTTCACGATCGGGAGAGGTATCTTACCGGGATTCATTAGATGGTTTAGCAAGGCGGGTAGGGCGTTATTATAAAAATCAGAATCTTATTTTACTCTTTCCAAGCCGGCAAGAAGATCAGCATATCGATGAGTATGAGGATATTCAGACGGCTCCGATATTCCGTAAAATAAGTCGAGAGATTGGCAATATGTTTAATAAAGAAAAATAAAAAATTGTATGAGCACGACGATCAGCATGGGAAGCGATGGTAAACTTATCGTTCCGGATAATCCAATTGTACCCTTTATTATTGGTGATGGCATAGGGCCAGATATTTGGCATGCTGCCGTACGCGTGTTTGATCGTGCTGTGGAAAAAGCCTACCAGGGCAACCGTGCCATTACCTGGAAAGAGGTGCTGGCAGGAGAAAAAGCTTTTCAGCAGACCGGAAATTGGTTGCCAGCGGAAACATTGGATGCCTTCCAACAGTATCTTGTGGGCATTAAAGGTCCGTTAACGACGCCCATAGGTGGCGGTATTCGCTCTTTAAATGTGGCATTACGTAAGGCCTTGGATTTGTATGTCTGTCTGCGCCCTACAAAATGGTTTACCGGTGTACCTTCTCCAGTGCTCCACCCGGAGCATGTAAATATGGTAATCTTTCGTGAAAATACAGAGGATATCTATGCGGGTATTGAGTTTGATGCCGGTAGTGCGGAGGCCCTTCAATTACAGGAATTTTTAAACCATAACCTTAAGGTAGATTATACCTTTGCCCAACATACGGGGCTGGGTATTAAGCTGGTATCCGAAGCGGGCTCTAAACGACTGGTTCGCGCTGCTATAGACCATGCTATAGCACATAATCTACCCTCGGTAACGCTTGTACATAAAGGAAATATTATGAAGTATACCGAGGGGGCCTTTAAACAGTGGGGCTTTGATGTTGCTGAACAGGAGTATGCCGATAAAACCTATACGTGGGGACAGTGGGAGCGCACCAAGGCAGAGAAAGGGCAGGAAGAAGCCAATGCGGAACAGCGGCAAGCTGAGGCGGAGGGCAAAGTCATTATAAAAGATATTATTGCAGACAACTTTTTGCAACAGATTCTGTTGGCACCACGCGATTTTTCGGTTGTGGCAACCTTGAATCTTAACGGCGATTATATATCGGATGCCCTGGCTGCAATGGTCGGGGGGATAGGTATTGCCCCCGGAGCCAATATAAATTATAAAACCGGGCATGCCATCTTTGAGGCTACGCATGGTACGGCACCTCGATTTGCAAATACCGATACCATGAACCCCTCATCGGTAATTTTAAGTGGGGTGATGATGCTTGAATACATGGGCTGGCAAGAAGCTGCAGATGGCATTGTTAAAGCATTGGCTGCTACTATAGCCGATAAAACCGTTACCGTAGATTTCTATAATCTAATGGAGAACGCATCCTTAGTGAAAACGAGTGAATTTGCGGATAGAATTATTGCCAAACTGTAGGCGTTTATGCTGTAATGTATAATCCATGCCACAAGTAAACAGATAAGTATTATTTTTGTTCCGTATGGAATATAATAAATTACCCCTGCTTATTCGTCAGTCGGCGGAACTATCGCAAAAGGATATAGAAAGCCTGTTAACGGTAACAACGTTACCGACCGAACAGGAGGTGGACGCTATTCGCCATCTGCCGGAAATACAAGAGCTTACCAATGCATTTATTGGCGATGACAGTACCCGGAATACACACCTGCAGCTCAAAGCTAAAGCTTATATAGCAGATCAAGATGTAGACATGGCTTGGAAGGTGTTATTATTATAATGCGATACATTTAGCCTACCCTTACTACACATAGGAAGGGATTCCTGTTTTCGCTTGAAAGATAACTGCTCAAAGAAGTGCTTTACTGTTGATCGATGACGCTACAAAAAAAAATGATCCTACCTATAGCATAGGCAGGATCAATTTTAAAGTTTTCTATTATTTTTTTGTATTTAAGAAGACAAATTTCCCATCGAAAACGTCGAGTTTAATGATGGCATCACTGCTTACCTTGCCAGCGAGAATCTCCTTCGATAACTCATTTAAAATACGCTTTTGAATAACACGTTTTAGCGGGCGTGCACCATACACGGGGTCATAACCCAGCTGTGCTAACCAATCTAAAGCTTCATCACTCGCTGAAAGGAAGATATGCTGTTCAGACAACTGCTTCTGTACACGTGAAAACTGCATACGTACAATATCTCCGATTTCATTACGCCCTAGTGGGGTAAACATAATAACTTCATCAATACGGTTTAAAAACTCCGGGCGTATCGATTTCTGCAAAAGCTCAAATACCTCATCCTTAGTTTTGGCGACAACCTCATCTCGGTTTTGATCGTTTAAGCTGCTAAAGTTCTCCTGAATAATAGGCGACCCCGTATTGGAAGTCATAATAATAATCGTGTTTTTAAAGTTCACAACCCGACCTTTATTATCCGTAAGGTGGCCATCATCCAACACCTGTAGTAAGATGTTAAACACATCAGGATGTGCTTTTTCAATCTCATCTAACAACACTACCGAATACGGGCGACGACGTACCGCCTCCGTAAGCTGTCCGCCTTCATCGTAACCAACATATCCCGGAGGGGCACCAATTAAACGGGAAACCGCATGGCGCTCCTGGTATTCCGACATGTCAATACGTACTAAAGCCTGTTCGTCATCAAAAAGAAACTCGGCCAGCGCTTTAGCTAATTCCGTTTTACCTACCCCTGTTGTTCCTAAAAAGATAAAAGAGCCGATAGGGCGTTTAGCATCACTAAGTCCTGCTCTCGAACGACGTATAGCATCCGCAATAGCCTCAATCGCTTCCTCTTGGCCGGCCACACGTTTATGAAGCTCCTCCTCCAGATTAAGCAGTTTTTCTCTTTCCGATTGCACCATTTTATGAACCGGAATACCCGTCCAGTGCGATACCACATCCGCAATATCTTCGGCAGTAACCTCCTCCTTCAGCATACGGCTGCTCTGCTGTTTATCCGCAAGTTCAGCTTTCAATGTCTCTACCTTATCCTGTGCCTCCTTAATCTTGCCGTAACGCAGTTCAGCCACCTTCCCATAATCGCCAGCACGCTCCGCCTGTTGCGCTTCCAGTTTAAAGTCTTCAATATGTTGTATTTCCTGGTTTACGCGATCTACCAAAGTCTTTTCAGACTGCCATGCTGCCTTTAAGGAGTCCCTTTCCGACGATAAATTAGCGATGCTTTCCGACAGTTCGCCAACTTTTTTACTATCGTTTTCTCTTTTTATAGCCTCTCTTTCAATTTCTAGCTGCATAATCCGACGGTCCAGCTCATCTACAGCCTGCGGTACCGAGTCCATTTCCAGGCGAAGTTTAGAAGCAGCCTCATCGACCAAGTCAATAGCCTTATCAGGTAGGAAGCGATCGGTAATATAACGCTGCGATAATTCAACCGCTGCAATTATCGCTTCATCCAGGATGCGAACTTTATGGTGCGTTTCGTAACGTTCTTTCAGTCCGCGAAGAATGGAGACAGCATCCTGTGTATCAGGTTCGCCGACCATAACCTTTTGGAATCGACGTTCCAAGGCCTTATCCTTTTCGAAATACTTCTGATACTCATTTAAAGTCGTAGCACCAATAGCACGCAACTCACCTCGAGCGAGAGCAGGCTTTAATATATTGGCGGCATCCATCGCCCCCTCGCCGCCACCCGCACCGACCAGCGTATGAATTTCGTCGATAAAGAGAATAATTTCGCCATCACTATCCGACACCTCTTTCACCACCGCTTTCAGGCGCTCCTCAAACTCTCCTTTATACTTTGCGCCAGCAATAAGTGCTCCCATATCCAAGGAGTACACGGTTTTGGACTTTAGATTTTCCGGCGCATCGCCTTTAATAATACGGTGAGCGATTCCTTCGGCGATAGCCGTTTTACCAACACCAGGCTCACCCACTAAAATAGGGTTGTTTTTCGTACGGCGGGACAAAATCTGCATAACACGGCGAATCTCCTCGTCTCGGCCAATAACAGGATCGAGCTTTCCAGACTCCGCGTATTCATTAAGATCGCGCGCATATTTTGCTAATGCATTGTACGTCGCTTCGGCATTCTGATCCGTCACCCTATTGCTACCACGTAATTCCTTTATGGCCAGTTTAAGGTCTTTTTCATTGACCCCCTGGTCTTTTAATAAACCAGATACCTTGTCGTTCGCGGCTAATAAGCCCAGTAGAACATGCTCTATGGAAACAAATTCGTCGTTAAACTCCTTAAGGTAGCTTTGCGCCTTTTGCAATACGGTAGCCGTGGTATTACTTAGGTATACGTTACTGCCACTAACTTTCGGTAGGGCATCCACCTGTTTATCGATTTCACTACTTATGTAATTGATATTTACATTCAGTTTTTTCAACAAATGACTGATGATATTCTCGTCAACCGTAAGTAATGCCTTTAGTAGATGAGCAGGCACAATAGCCTGCTGCTGGTTGCCAACAGCAATTTCTGAAGCCTTCTGTATGGCTTCTTGGGCTTTTATAGTATAATTGTTAAAATTCATAGGGTAAAGTCTTTTCTCTTACTAGCATAACAAATCAAATGCCTTAGGGTTTTAAGAATTTACTTTCTGCTAAAGTGTCGCATTTAACGGGTTTAAAGTGTCAATATTTCCGATTTACAATAAAACATCACATAAATACATGAAATTTTTTCATTGATTTACAGTTGCTTGCTTTAAAAATATAAAAAAAACAGCAGGCAGACTTGACATTTATGGGCAAGGTTTCGATATTTGCAGCACAATAATGCAGAAGGCAGCAGGCCTTTTAGCCGTAAGATTAAAGCTTACATTTTTTATTGAAAAGCCTCCTTAGCTCAGCTGGTAGAGCAACTGACTTGTAATCAGTAGGTCATTGGTTCGATTCCGATAGGAGG